>NZ_LGKG01000132.1 GCF_001294335.1 Streptomyces chattanoogensis | reverse complement strand
TGCCGCTGCGCGGGGCTGTCCGGCAGCGGCACCGGGCTTACACGGCTCCGCCGCTACAGCCCGGCACCTCCCCGTTGAGGGTGGGAAAAGACCGGCGGGGGGGGACGTAAGCCCGTACGTGCGCGCAGTGGGAGTGGGACGCTCGCCCCCACCGAGCCCCCTCACCCCCACCGTCGGGAGGGGACGGACCGCAGGACGGAG
>NZ_LGKG01000131.1 GCF_001294335.1 Streptomyces chattanoogensis | reverse complement strand
GCTGGTCCTGCTGGCCTTCCCGGTCCTGGCCGCCGCGCTGTTCGCCCTGGAGGCGGACCGTAAATTCGGTGCCCATGTATTCGACGCCGCAAATGGCGGCGCATTGCTCTGGCAGCACCTTTTCTGGTTCTTCGGTCATCCCGAGGTCTACATCATCGCCCTGCCGTTCTTCGGCATCATTTCCGAAATCATTCCGGTGTTCT
>NZ_LGKG01000130.1 GCF_001294335.1 Streptomyces chattanoogensis | reverse complement strand
GCTGGTCCTGCTGGCCTTCCCGGTCCTGGCCGCCGCGCTGTTCGCCCTGGAGGCGGACCGTAAATTCGGTGCCCATGTATTCGACGCCGCAAATGGCGGGGCGCTGCTCTGGCAGCACCTTTTCTGGTTCTTCGGTCATCCCGAGGTCTACATCATCGCCCTGCCGTTCTTCGGCATCATTTCCGAAATCATTCCGGTGTTCT
>NZ_LGKG01000129.1 GCF_001294335.1 Streptomyces chattanoogensis | reverse complement strand
CGAGGACCGGGAGGCCTACGGCCGGTTCGCCGCCGGCCAGTCCCCGCTCGCCCTGTTCATCACCTGCTCCGACTCCCGGGTCGTACCGTCCCTGATCACAGGCGCAGGCCCCGGTGAGCTCTTCGAACTGCGCACGGCCGGCAATGCCGTGCCCGTCTACCAGGAAGGCATGGCCGCCAGTTCGGAGGCGGCCACCATCGAATACGCCATG
>NZ_LGKG01000128.1 GCF_001294335.1 Streptomyces chattanoogensis | reverse complement strand
CGTGGATGTCGTCACGGGTCTCCCATCGAGTACGCAGGCGTCGGAAGCCGTGCAGGAGGGCGATGGCCTGTTCCACCACCCATCGCCTGGCGCCCAGGCCGGAGCCGTGCTCGGTACCGCGTCGGGCGATGACGGGCTTGATGCCCTTCGCCCATACCTGGCGGCGGTAGCAGTCATGGTCGTAGCCGCGGTCGGCGTAGACCTCGGATGGACGGC
>NZ_LGKG01000127.1 GCF_001294335.1 Streptomyces chattanoogensis | reverse complement strand
GCCGTCCATCCGAGGTCTACGCCGACCGCGGCTACGACCATGACTGCTACCGCCGCCAGGTATGGGCGAAGGGCATCAAGCCCGTCATCGCCCGACGCGATACCGAGCACGGCTCCAGCCTGGGCGCCAGGCGATGGGTGGTGGAACAGGCCATCGCCCTCCTGCACGGCTTCCGACGCCTGCGTACTCGATGGGAGACCCGTGACGACATCCACG
>NZ_LGKG01000126.1 GCF_001294335.1 Streptomyces chattanoogensis | reverse complement strand
GAAGGCCTCACCGGCCGAGGTCAGGAAACGGGCCCAGCCACCGTCGTCACGACGCAGGGTGCCCACGGCGGCCACGTCCTGGATCGCAAAGGTCAGCACGGGATGCGGGCTGACCTCGACGAACAAGCCGAAGCCCTGGTCCGCGAGCGCCGACGTCGCCGTCTCGAACTCGACCGTCTGACGCAGATTACGGTGCCAGTACGCCGCATCCATGATGGACGTGTC
>NZ_LGKG01000125.1 GCF_001294335.1 Streptomyces chattanoogensis | reverse complement strand
CGAGGTCACCGCGCACAATCACGGCTTCGCCGTGGACGCCCCCCTCGACAGGGTTTCCGACACCCCCTTCGGGCGTGCGGAGGTCTCCCATGTCTGTCTTAACGACAACGTCGTCGAAGGTCTGCAGCTGCTCGATCAGCCGGCCTTCAGTGTCCAGTACCACCCCGAGGCCGCCGCGGGTCCGCATGACGCCGCGTACCTCTTCGACCGCTTCGTACAGCTCAT
>NZ_LGKG01000124.1 GCF_001294335.1 Streptomyces chattanoogensis | reverse complement strand
ACCTTACCAGATCCGTTTCCGTCTCCGGCCCCCTGTTGGAGCGGGGTTGACCGTCCGGCTTTCGCTTTTCGGTCTTTCCGACTTTAGCAGATCCGGGCCGCACCGTTTCCGGTTCGGACTGGTATTCCGCTTTCCCCGTCGGAGGGGTTTGCCTCTCGGCTTTTTCCGACTTTATCAGAAGTCGATCGACTGAATTAATCGACCGGACTTCCGGTATGTGATCGGATGCGCCTCGCCGATGTGAATTCCGGCCGAAGCGGAGAAGAGACTATCCGTCGCGGTCGAACCATGTCTAGTTCGTGGCAACCGTTAGAATCTACCTCCCCATGACGCCCGTGTCAACGGTCGCTGGGGAGGAGATGAGATTAGCAGGTCAGAGGGGTCTTCCGCACATCAGGCGGCGGTCGGCAGGGATGCCTCGCGGTCTGTCGGGGCGATGTCCCCGGTCTCGCCTGCGCGTACGGCGCGGCCGCCGAGCACATAGACGTACAGCAGGAACGCCAGCTCTGCGGCTACGCCGACGGTGATGCGGGCCCAAGTGGGCAGGCCGGAGGGGGTGACGAAGCCTTCCAGGGCGCCGGATACGAAGAGGACGGCGGCGAGGCCGATGGCGACGCCGAGTGCGGAGCGGCCCTCCTCGGCAAGGGCCGTGCGGCGGGTGCGGGGACCCGGGTCGATGAGCGTCCAGCCGAGGCGCAGGCCGATGCCGGCCGCGACGAAGACGGCGGTCAGTTCCAGGAGACCGTGCGGGAGGATCAGGCCGAGGAAGGTGTCGAGGCGGCCCGCCGAGGACATCAGGCCGATGCCCACGCCCAGGTTGAGCATGTTCTGGAAGAGAACCCACAGGACGGGGACGGCGGCGAAGGCGCCCAGGACCAGGCAGAGGGCCACGGCCTGGGCGTTGTTCGTCCATACCTGGGCGGCGAAGGCCGCGGCGGGGTGGCTGGAGTAGTACGTCTCGTACTCGCCGCCGGGGCGGGTCATGGCGCGGAGGTCCTCCGGGGCGCCGATGGTGGCCTGGACCTCGGGGTGGGCGGCGATCCACCAGCCCAGGAGGGCGGCGACGGCGGTGGAGAGGACCGCGGTGGGGATCCACCAGTGGCGGAGGCGGTAGACCGCTGCGGGGAAGGCCGTGGTGAAGAAGTGGGCGGCGTCGCGCCAGGAGGACTTGCGGGCGCCCGTCACCGCGCTGCGGGCGCGGGCCACCAGGGAGGTGAGGCGGCCGGTGAGGGCGGGGTCCGGGGCGCTGGAGAGGAGGAGGGAGAGGTGGGTGGTGGTGCGTTGGTAGAGGGCTACGAGTTCGTCGGCCTCGGTGCCGGTGAGGCGGCGTTTGCGGCGGAGGAGGGATTCGAGGCGGTCCCATTCGGCGCTGTGGGCCGTGACGAAGACATCGAGGTCCATCGGGGTCGCTCCTCGTAGCGCCGGGGGTGGTTCCGGGTCAGCTTGGCAGACTGGGCGCGATCGGGGTGGGGTGGGCGGGAGTTGCCGGGTGCGGGAGCGGAGAGGGAGTGGGCGCGGTGAATGAGCTCGTCACGGGTGAAGCGGTGGTGCTGGGGCTGCGACCGGCGCGGTTGCCCAGTCGGGGGCTGGCGGTGCTGGTGGATCTGGCCGTGGCCTGCGGGGCGTATATCGCGGTGTCGTTGGTGCTGGTGAGCACGATGTCGTCCATGGACGGTGCCGTGCTGGCGGCGGCTTCGGTGGCGGCGTTCGTACTGGTGCAGGTCGGCATACCGATTGTGATCGAGACGGTGAGCCATGGGCGGTCGCTGGGGAAGCTGATCTGCGGGCTGCGGGTGGTGCGGGAGGACGGGGGGCCGATCCGGTTCCGGCATGCGCTGGTGCGGGGCGCGATCGGTGCGTTGGAGATCGTGCTGACCATGGGCGTCGTCGCGTCCATCGCGTCGCTGGTGTCGGCGCGGGGGCGGCGGCTGGGGGATGTGTTCGCCGGGACGCTCGTCGTACGGGAGCGGATTCCGGTGGAGGAGGGGAGTGCGGAGCTGCCGGCTGCGGCTCCTTGGCTGGTGGCGGAGGTCGGGGGGCTGGATCTGTCGCGGGTACCGGATCGGTGGTGGCTGACCGTACGGCAGTACCTGGGGCGCATCGAGCAGCTGGATCCGCAGGTCAGTGGGGCGATGGCGGGGCGGCTGGCGGAGGACCTGCGGGGGTTCACCGGCGTGACGGCGCCCGCGGGGGTGCATCCGGTGGCCTATCTGGCCGCGGTGGTGGGTGAGCGGCAGGCACGGGAGGCGCAGCGGGCGTTCGGGGCGGCCGGGGGATGGTGGGCGGAGCCGGGCGAGGGGGCGTCGGGCCTTCCGGCGGATGCCGGCGCGGCCGCTCCGGCCCCGACGGCCGCGGCGTCTGCCGTGGGTGCGGGGGACGGTGGGCGGTGGGCGGCGCCGGGCGGGGCCGCGGATGCGGACGGGGAGCCGTCAGTGGCCGGGGGCGGGGGCGGGCGTACGGGGCCGGAGACGGTGGCCGAGGGGCACGGCGGCGAGGGCGGGGCCCTGGGGACGGCCGCAAGCGGGTACGCGTCGGGGCATGGTCAGCCGGTGGCGGAGCGGCGCGGCGGGGCGGGCCGAGGTGGCGAAGCGGCGCCGCGTACGGGGTTTGCTCCGCCTGCGTGAGGCGGGGCGCCCCGGGCGCGTGCGGGGGCGTCAGGTGAACGTCGACGGTGGGGATTCGAGGGATTCGAGCTCGATGCCGGGTGCGGCCAGGACGACGTCGCCGGCGATGTGGACGGTGTGCTGCTCGCCGGTCTCGAGGTCGTTGACCTGGTATTCGTCGGCGACGAGGGGGGCGTTGTCAGTGGCGTGTGGTGTGCTTCTGATCAGGGCCCAGGACTGGTCGAGGGTGCGGGGGGCGAGCACGGGGGGTGTGAAGGCCACGAGACGGGTGCGGACGGCGCCGGCGCCGAGGGCGGGGCGCAGCAGGCGGGCGGTGGCGATGAGGAAGGCGGGGGACGCGCCGGTGAAGGCGTGGGCGCGGACGTTTCCTTCGGTGGCGTGTTCGCCGGTGGGGTCGGTGCGTACCCAGGTGACGCCGTCCAGGGCGGCGCCGCGGACCTGCCAGGCGGCGGCGTGGAGTTCGAGGCGGAGGGGGCGGCCGAGTTCGTCGAGGGTGAGGTCGACGGAGCCGGCGTGATCGCCGGAGGGGGTGGTGATCTGCGAGACATAGCGCCAGCCGGAGGGGCCGGTGGCGCAGTGGAAGTGCTCTTCACCGAGGGGGGTCTGATCGTGCGGATCGTGGAGCGAGTAGTGGCCGCGGGGCATGGGGCTTGCTGTCCTTCGGGCTGCGACGGGCCGGTGGGGTCGCCGGTGGGGTCGGGGATCTTACGGGCCAGGCCCCCGCCGTGAAGGGCGAGGGCCTGGCTTTCCGGGGTCACCGGCTGCTGGTGGGTGCCAGTCGCCGACCGTGGGCGGCGCGGTGCTCAGCGGCGCCGACGGCCGAGGGCCGGCTCAGTAGCGGTAGTGGTCCGGCTTGTACGGGCCCTCGACCTGGACGCCGATGTAGGCGGCCTGCTCCGGGCGCAGCGTGGTGAGCTTGACGCCGAGGGCGTCGAGGTGGAGGCGGGCGACCTTCTCGTCGAGGTGCTTGGGGAGCACGTAGACGTCGGTCGGGTACTCCTCGGGCTTGGTGAACAGCTCGATCTGGGCCAGGGTCTGGTCCGCGAAGGAGTTGGACATCACGAAGCTGGGGTGGCCGGTGGCGTTGCCCAGGTTGAGGAGGCGGCCCTCGGACAGGACGATCAGGACCTTGCCGTCCGGGTGGGTCCAGGTGTGGACCTGCGGCTTGACCTCGTCCTTGACGATGCCGGGGATCTTGGCGAGGCCGGCCATGTCGATCTCGTTGTCGAAGTGGCCGATGTTGCCGACGATCGCCTGGTGCTTCATCCGCGCCATGTCCGACGCCAGGATGATGTCCTTGTTGCCGGTGGTGGTGATGAAGATGTCGGCGGTCTCGACGACGTCCTCGAGGGTGGTGACCTGGTAGCCGTCCATCGCGGCCTGCAGGGCGCAGATCGGGTCGATCTCGGTGATGATCACGCGAGCGCCCTGGCCGCGCAGGGACTCCGCGCAGCCCTTGCCGACGTCGCCGTAGCCGCAGATCACGGCGGTCTTGCCGCCGATGAGGACGTCGGTGGCGCGGTTGATGCCGTCGACGAGGGAGTGGCGGCAGCCGTACTTGTTGTCGAACTTCGACTTGGTGACGGCGTCGTTGACGTTGATCGCCGGGAAGAGGAGGTCGCCGTCGCGCTGCATCTCGTAGAGACGGTGCACGCCGGTAGTGGTCTCCTCGGTCACGCCGCGGATCTCGGAGGCCGCCTTGGTCCACTTCTGCGGGTCCTCGGCGAGGGTGCGGGTGAGCAGCTGCAGGATGGCGCGGTGCTCGTCGCTCTCGGCGGTCTCGATCGCGGGGACCTTGCCGGCCTTCTCGTACTCGACGCCCTTGTGGACGAGGAGGGTGGCGTCACCGCCGTCGTCGAGGATCATGTTCGGGCCGCCGGTGGGCGAGTTCGGCCAGGTCAGGGCCTGCTCGGTGCACCACCAGTACTCCTCCAGGGTCTCGCCCTTCCAGGCGAAGACCGGGACACCCTGCGGGTTGTCGGGGGTGCCGTCCGGGCCGACGGCGATGGCCGCGGCGGCGTGGTCCTGGGTGGAGAAGATGTTGCAGGAGGCCCAGCGGACCTCGGCGCCGAGCGCCACCAGGGTTTCGATCAGGACGGCGGTCTGCACGGTCATGTGCAGCGAGCCGGTGACCCGGGCGCCGGCCAGCGGCTGGGCGGCGGCGTACTCCTTGCGGATCGCCATCAGGCCGGGCATCTCGTGCTCGGCGAGGGTGATCTCCTTGCGGCCGAAGGCGGCGAGGGACAGGTCGGCGACCTTGAAGTCCTGGCCGGTGGCTGCTGTCGTCATGCGGGCTGCTCCTCGAGCGTCGCGTGGTTTCGGGCTTGGGCAGTCTGCGGCGCGGGCTGGGGATCTCCCCAGCAATAGCTGGCGGAAGGAGCGTACGCGGAGGCGGACACACCTCTCCCCTGGCCGCAGCGCAGTCCGTCGGAGGCCCTCTCTCCCTCGGCCGGTCCGCGGAGCGGGCCGACCGACCGCCATCAGCAGCGACGTCTGGCACTGGTCACGAATCTACACCGATCGGTCCGGTGAGCCCCAGCCCGGAGGGGCCGTTCCGGGGCAGGAACGGGGCCGGTTCCCGGTGGTGGTGGCCGGAAAGGGCGGGTCGTCCGCGGTCTCGTGCGCGGCAGGGGGCGGCGTCCGGGGGCTTGGCCAGCGGTTACGGGTGCTGCAGGATGCCCGTTGCGCGGCACGGGTGAACCGTGGTGCAGCCGCGCCGAGGTGTGTAAGGAGAACCACGTGACGACGAGTCCAGCCGATCCCCCCAAGGACGCGGGGAAGGGCGGGCAGGGGCTGAAGCTGCTCGCGGTGACGGCCTGCCCGACCGGTATCGCCCACACGTATATGGCCGCGGAGAAGCTGACCCGGGCCGCGGAGTCCCTCGGGCATGCGATCAAGGTGGAGACGCAGGGCTCCATCGGGGTCGAGAACGCCCTGTCTGACAACGATGTCAAGGACGCGGATTTCGTCATCATCGCCGCGGACAAGGAGGTGGACCGCGGCCGGTTCGCCGGCAAGAGGGTGCTGGCCGTCGGGGTCGCGGAGGGGATTCACCATCCCGAGCGGCTGATCGAGCGGGTACAGAGCGCGCCGGTGTACGAGGGCGGTGGGCCGGCGGCGGCGGAGAGCGGCGGCGGCAGGGAGCGGAGCGTCGCGTACAAGGCGCTGATGAACGGGGTCAGCTACATGATCCCGTTCGTGGTGGTCGGCGGACTGCTGATCGCGATATCGCTCGCGCTGGGCGGGCATCCGCAGGCCGACGGCGGTCTGGTCATTCCGGACGGGTCGTTCTGGAAGCACGTCAATGACATCGGTGTCATCGGCTTCACGCTGATGGTGCCGATCCTGTCCGGCTATATCGCGTACGCGATCGGCGACCGGCCGGCGCTGGTGCCGGGCATGATCGGCGGCTGGATCGCCAACACCGGTGCGCTGTACGACTCCAAGGCGGGCGCCGGCTTCATCGGCGCTATCGTCACCGGCTTCCTGGCCGGCTTCCTGGTGCGGTGGATCAAGAAGGTCAAGGTCCCCAGGTTCGTCCAGCCGATCATGCCGATCATCGTGATCCCGATCGTGGCGACGACGGGGCTCGGGCTGTTCTTCATCTACGTCATCGGTCGGCCGATCTCCTGGGTGTTCACGCACCTCACCGGCTGGCTCGGCGGGATGACCGGGTCGAGTGCGATTCTGCTCGGTGCCGTCCTCGGCCTGATGATCGCGTTCGACATGGGCGGCCCGGTCAACAAGACGGCGTTCCTGTTCGGAGCGGGGCTGATCGCCTCCGGCAACCAGACCGTGATGGGCATGTGCGCCGCCGCGATCCCGGTGATGCCGCTGGGGCAGGGGCTGGCCACGCTGGTCCGTAAGCGGCTCTATACGGAGCAGGAGCGGGAGACCGGTATGGCCGCGCTGTTCATGGGGCTGTTCGGGATCTCCGAGGGCGCCATCCCGTTCGCGGCGGCGCGGCCCGCACAGGTGATTCCGGCGAACATGCTCGGCGGCGCGGTGGCCGGTGCGGTCGCGGGAATGGCCGGGGTGTCGGACGCGGTGCCGCACGGCGGGCCGATCGTGGCGGTGCTGGGCGCGGTCGGCGGGGTGCCGGTGTTCTTTGTGGCGGTGGTGGCCGGGACGGTGGCCACGGCGCTGGCGACGGTGGCGCTGGTGGATGTGTCGGAGCGGCGGAAGGGGCGGCGGGGCGCGGTGAGCGCGGCCGGCGTCGTGGCCGCGGACCGGCCGGAGTCGGAGCCGGCGACGGTGGGGGCCGGGGCCGTAGCGGCGGTAGCAGCTGGTGGTGCGGCTTCTGGTGCCTCCACCGGTTCTCGTACGGCTACGGAAGACGGTTCTCCTGCGGCCGCAGGAGCCGGTCCTCGTACGGCCACGGAAGCGGACGACGAAGAGGACGGCAAGGGCGGCGCCCCCGACGTGCTGTCCGGCTACCTCACCGCGCAGACTGTCAGGACACAGCTCACCGCCGACGACAAGGAGGCGGCCATCCGCGAACTGGCCGGGCTGGCGGCCGGGACCGGCAAGGTGGCGGACGCCGCGGAACTCGTACGGGTCGCGCTGGCCCGGGAAGCGCAGGGCACCACCGGACTCGGTGAGGAGATCGCCATTCCGCATGCCAAGACGGATGCGGTGACCGCACCGGTCGTCGCTTTCGCGCGGTCCGCGGACGGGATCGAGTGGGGTGCGCTGGACGGGACCCTGGCCAGGCTGGTCTTTCTGATCGCGGTGCCGGAGGCGGCGGCCGGGGACGAGCATCTGCGGATCCTGGCGCTGCTGTCGCGGAAGCTGATGGATACGGACTTCCGGGCGCGGCTGCAGGGGGCGGAGGACGAGGCGGCGGTGCTGCGGGTGCTGGGTGAGATCCGCTAGTTCCGTCAGATCCGTCAGATCCGCTGGAACCGCTGGAACCGCTGGATCCCCTAGGGATTGATCGAACAGATCCCCTAGGGGATGCGAGCACCCCTTGCAGGCCACAACGCGGCGGGCGCGGGCGGTGTTCCCGTTGCTCGCCGCGTATCGGCACGGCACGGCTCGTCGGCACGGCACGGCTCACCGCGTGTCGGCACGGCTCGCCGGGTGATCCACAAGGTGCAGCCGGAGACGAGGCGCCGCCCGGGACGAGGCGCCGCCCGGGCCCGTACGGCGAAGGCCCCCGCGCTCGCCAGGAGTGCGGGGGCCCGTGTGGTCACCGGGTGGCTCAGCGGCCGCCCGGTGTCGCCTCCGGGTCGGGGCCCGCGGCGGCTGCGGCCTCGCTGTAGATGTCCGGCTCCAGGTAGATGACGCGGGCGATCGGCACCGCCTCGCGGATCCGGACCTCGGCGGCGTCGATGGCCTTGGCGATCTCGGCGGCGGTGTCGTCGTGCTCGACCGCGATCTTGGCAGCGACCAGCAGTTCCTCGGGGCCGAGGTGGAGGGTGCGCATGTGGATGACGCGGGTGACGACATCGCCGTCGACGATCGCCTCGCGGATCCTGGCGACCTGCTCGGGGCCGGCCGCCTCGCCCAGCAGCAGCGACTTGGTCTCGGCGGCCAGGACCAGGGCGATCAGCACCAGCAGGGCGCCGATGCACATGGTGCCGATGCCGTCCCAGACGCCGTTGCCAGTGACGAGGGTGAGGACGACTCCGAAGAGGGCGAGGACCAGACCGACCAGCGCGCCGAAGTCCTCCAGGAGGACGACGGGCAGCTCGGGGGCCTTGGCGCGGCGGATGAACTGGCTCCAGGTCTGCTTGCCGCGCAGCTCGTTGGACTCCTTGATGGCCGTACGGAAGGAGAAGCCCTCGGCGAGGACGGCGAAGACCAGGACGCCGACCGGCCAGAACCAGTTGTCCAGCGGATGCGGGTCGTGGATCTTCTCGTAGCCCTCGTAGAGCGCGAAGACGCCGCCGATGGTGAACAGGACGATGGAGACCAGGAAGCCGTAGATGTAGCGCTCGCGGCCGTAGCCGAAGGGGTGCTCGTCGGTGGCCTCCCGCTTTGCTCTCTTGCCGCCGAGCAGCAGCAGGCCCTGGTTGCCGGAGTCCGCGATGGAGTGCACGCCTTCGGCCAGCATCGAGGATGAGCCGCTGAAGGCGAAGGCCACGAACTTCGCTACGGCGATCGCCAGGTTGGCGCCCAGCGCCGCGACGATCGCCTTTGTCCCGCCTGATGCGCTCATGTGTGCCGCGTGTCCCTTCCGTCGACCGGGCTTTACCGCCCCTTTAATGCCGTGCGGCGGTCATTGTTGCAGCCCGGCACCTCGGCGGCGCCATGAGGCCAGCATGCGGCCATGTGGGGGAGCCCCCAGAGGGGCGGAGCACACCATGTGATCGCCAAGACGCTGCCCGGCTAGGCCACCACCGTAGCCCGGAAGAGAATGCCGTCCCCGGAGAGGGTGATCCGTTCACCGGCGGGGACGAAGGCGGATGCGCCGGGGGCGAGGGTCAGGTCCGGTGAGGTGGCGCTCGCCAGGCGGACGGTGCCTGCCGTGCACAGCAGGACCTGTGGCGTACGGGCCTCCAGCGGGCGGGGCGCGGCGCCGGGGGCGAGGACGAAGCGGGAGAGGCGGAATTCGTCGATGGGGGTTTCGTAGGTCTCCTCGCCGTTGATCGCCTCGGGGCGCAGGACGGCCGGGTCGCCGGCCTCGAAGCGGACGATGCGCAGCAGTTCGGGGACGTCGACGTGCTTGGGGGTGAGGCCGCAGCGCAGGACGTTGTCGGAGTTGGCCATCAGCTCGACGCCGAGGCCGCTGAGGTAGGCGTGCGGGATGCCGGCGCCGAGGAACAGGGCCTCGCCGGGCTGGAGTTGGACGTGGTTGAGGAGCATGGCGGCGAGCACGCCGGGGTCGCCCGGGTAGTGGTGGGCGATGGCGGCGTAGGCGGCGTAGTCGGCGGCGTGGGGGCCGCCCTCGGCGGCGAGGCGACCGGCCGCGGTGGCGGCGCGTTCGACGGTGTCGGCGATCGCGCCGTGCTCGGCGGCCAGGACGGCGGTCAGCACCTCGCGCAGCGCGGACTCCTCGGGGCTGGCGCGCAGGATGTCCACGTACGGCTTGAGGTCGTCGACTCCCAGGCCCTCCAGGAGGTCGGCGGCCCGGTCGGGGTGGCGGAAGCCGCAGAGGCCGTCGAAGGGGGTGAGCGCGCAGATCAGCTCGGGTTTGTGGTTGGCGTCCTTGTAATTGCGGTGCCCGGCGTCCAGCGGGATGCCGCGGCGCTCCTCGTCGGCGAAACCTTCCTTCGCCTGGGCCAGGTCGGGATGGACCTGAAGGGAGAGCGGCGAGCCGGCCGCGAGCAGCTTGAGCAGGAAGGGCAGCCGGGGGCCGAAGGCGCGGACGGTCTCGGCGCCCAGTTCGGCCTCGGGAGCGGCGTCGATCACCTCGGCCAGGGAGACGGGCCCCGCGCCGCGGTCTATCCGGGAGGGGGCGCCGGGGTGGGCGCCCATCCACATCTCGGCCTGTGGTGCGCCGGTCGGCTCGACGCCGAGGAGCTCCGGGATGGCGGTGGTGGAGCCCCAGGCGTAGGGGCGCACGGTGTTGGCGAGGCGGTCCATGGGGCTGCTGCTTCCTGGTGTGTCGTTCGTTGCCGCTGGGCGTCGTGCGTGCCGTGGGGCGTCGTGGCGCGGTGTCCGTACGGCCGGCCCGGTGCCGGTTGCGGCCCGGGTGCCGGTTGCCGTACGGCCGGATGTCCTACGGCGGCCGCTGGGCGCGTTCGCCCAATGATCACTCGGTGTCGGCGAGCGCCAGGTAAACGGCGGCGAAATCCGTGATGGCGAGCAGTTCCGTGGCGCTCTCCAGCTCGCTGCCGCTCTCCGGCTGGAGCTCGCTGAGGGCGGTCTCGCATTCGTCGGCGAGCTCGTTGGCGGCGCGGGTGGCCGACAGCGGTCCCGCCTCCCGCCGGTCGCGCAGCAGCAGGATCCTGGCGTGCAGGGCGCCGGGCTGTTCGACGCGGTCGCGGAAGAAGTCCTCCGGGTCGGCGCCGGCGGCCAGCGCGCCGGCCAGCAGCGGGCGGTGGGTGGTGAGCGCCTCGGGCAGCTCGGCGGCGAGCGCGGGGATGCCCGCCAGTCCGGCGAGCACGGTCGCGAAGTGCCTGCCGATGGCTCCGGCGACGGTGCCTTCGGTCCAGATCAGCGGCAGCGCCTCGGCGAGGTCGGCGGCCAGGGTCTTGGCCGGGTTGGTGTACGTGGCGATGGCCGGGCCGCAGCGCTGGGAGAGCTGGTCGAGGTGGTCGGCGAGGCGGGCGAGCGCTTCGGGCGGCGCGGTGAGCAGGCCGATCCGGTCGGCGAGCGCCAGCAGCGGGATGAGCAGCGACCAGAGGGTGCCCGGGGCGGCCGGGGGCGCGCCCTCGACGTCGAATTCGGTGTCGTAGGGGGTGGTGGCCAGCGGGACGGTGAGGCCGCGGGCCTGGGTGACGGCGTCGGCGAGCGGGCTGCCGGCCGGGGTGACGGCGACGACGGCGCAGCCGCGGCGGTAGGCCTGCTCGACCAGCTCGGCGAGGCCGGAGTCGGAGCCGTCGGGGCCGGCGAGCAGCAGCAGGTCCAGGGGGCCGGTCCAGCCGGGCAGCGTCCAGCGCAGGGCGCCGGGGCGGGGGGCGACGCCGGTGGGCGGGATGAGGGTGACCGGGGCGCTGCCGCCGCCGAGGGCGCTGAGGAGTTCGGCGACCGTGGAGGCGGCCGGGCCCGGTCCGGCGACGAGGACGGCGCGCGGCCGTCCGTCGGGCGTCAGGTCGTGAATGCCGGCCTCGGCGGCGCTGCGGGCTGCCGTACGGACCCGGGCGCCGGATTCGGCCACGCCGCGCAGCAGTCCGTAACGGTCGGCGCCGGCCAGCGCCTCGGGAGTGTCAAGGAGCGACTCGTCGAGCATGGTGGGCGCGGCCTCCGTTCGCCGGTTCGGGCGGGGGAATGCCGGGCGGCGCCGGGGCGGGCCCGGCGCTTCCCGGTCAGGCGGGGCGGCGGGCCTCGTCGACGAGGAGTACGGGGATGCCGTCCCGGACGGGGTAGGCGAGACCGCAGTCGGCGGAGGTGCAGATCAGCTCGGCGGGGTCGGCCCCGGTGCGGTCCTCGAGCGGCGCGTGGCACGCCGGGCAGGCGAGGATCTCGATCAGGCTGGCTTCGACCGGCATGAAGACTGCTCCTTCGGGGTGATTGCGGCGTGGCCAGCGTACCGCCGGAGTGGGGTACGGGTCCTGCTCGGAGGGGATTTACGGAGGTGGGAGGGGGTGCCGGGGGCCGGGCGGGGGCCTTGTGACGCCGACGGCCGGCGCCCGCCACCCGGCCCGCCCGGCTCTAGCCCCTGATCACGGAGAGTGCCTCGTCCCGTACCCGCGCGACGGTTGCCGCGTCCCGGGCCTCGACGTTCAGGCGGATCAGGGGTTCGGTGTTGGAGGGGCGGACGTTGAACCACCAGTCGGCGGCGGTGACCGTCAGTCCGTCGAGCTCGTCGAGGGTGACGCCCTCACGGTTCTCGTACGCGGTCCTGATGGCGGCGAGGCGGCCGGCCTGGTCGTCGACGGTGCTGTTGATCTCGCCGGAGGCGGCGTAGCGGTCGTACTGGGCCACCAGCTGCGAGAGCGGTCCCTGCTGGCCGCCGAGGGCCGCCAGGACGTGCAGGGCGGCGAGCATGCCGGTGTCGGCGTTCCAGAAGTCGCGGAAGTAGTAGTGGGCGGAGTGCTCGCCGCCGAAGATGGCGCCGGTGCGTGCCATTTCCTGCTTGATGAAGGAGTGGCCGACGCGGGTGCGGACCGCCTTGCCGCCGTTCTCCTTGACGACCTCGGGGACCGACCAGGAGGTGATGCAGTTGTGGATGATCGTTCCGCCGGGGTGCTTGGCGAGTTCGCGGGCGGCGACCAGGGCGGTGATCGCGGACGGGGAGACCGGGTCGCCGTTCCCGTCCACGACGAAGCAGCGGTCGGCGTCGCCGTCGAAGGCGAGGCCGAGGTCGGCGCCGGTCTCGCGGACCCGGGCCTGGAGGTCGGTGATGTTCTTGGGGTCGAGGGGGTTGGCCTCGTGGTTGGGGAAGGAGCCGTCCAACTCGAAGTAGAGGGCGTCGAGTTCGAGGGGCAGGCCCTCGAAGACCGTCGGGACGGTGTGGCCGCCCATGCCGTTGCCCGCGTCCACGACGACCTTCAGGGGGCGGATGCCGGTCAGGTCCACCAGCTCGCGCAGATGGGCGGCGTAGTCGTCGAGGACATCGCGCTGGGTGACGGCTCCGGTGGCGGCCACCGGCTCGGGGGCGCCGTTGTCGGACCAGTCCTCCACCAGGGTGCGGATCTCGGCGAGGCCGGTGTCCTGGCCGACCGGGGCGGCGCCCGCGCGGCACATCTTGATGCCGTTGTACTGCGCCGGGTTGTGGGAGGCGGTGAACATCGCGCCGGGAAGGTTCAGCGCCCCACTGGCGTAGTAGAGCTGGTCGGTCGAGCAGAGCCCGATCTCGGTGACGTCCGCGCCGCGGGCCGCCGCGCCGCGGGCGAAGGCGCGGGCCAGGCCGGGCGAGGAGGGCCGCATGTCGTGCCCGGTCACGATCGCGTCCGCGCCGGTGACCTGGACGAAGGCCGCGCCGAACAGCTCGGCCAGGGTCTCGTCCCACTGGTCGGGGACCACACCGCGCACGTCGTACGCCTTGACGATCTGCGACAGATCGGTCACTGCCAGCCCTCCTGGAGTCGCTGAGTCGCTACGGAGCACCCAACCTACCCGGCCGTCCTGTGCGGGGGCCGTGAACCGGCCGTGAACCGGCCGTGCTTGACCTCGCCTCCCCGAGCCGAAGCCTGGGATTCTCCATCCGTCCTCGGCTCGTGCGGTGGGCCGGGGACCACGGTGTTTCCTGGTTCCTCCCGTCGAGGGGACGGGGTTGCGCGCGCCGGCTGACTGCTGCCGGGTCTTCGCAGGAAGGCTCGCTCAGCGGACTTCTTCCCAGCGGTGACCAGCACCCGCTCGCACCCGAACACCCGCCGGGGACGATGCGCCTGACCGGGCGTCGGGTAGACGCGGTACCGGAAACGAAGCTGCCTGACCGCCACGCTGTCCGGGTCCACCGGCAACGCCCTCCGAACGGAAACCGGCACCCCGCAGCCGGAGGTCATGCCGCGGCCGCGGCAGGGCCCGTCCGGCTCAGGAGTCGGGAGACCGCAGCACCCGCAGATGGCCGCGCCGGGCGACCTCCATGGGCCGGCCGTCGCGCCCGCCGGCCTGCGCCCCGTCGGTGCCCGCGGCACGTTCCTGCGGCCGGGCGGCTTCGCGTACGGCGTTGGCGAGCGCTTCGAGATCGTCGCCGCTGGGCTGGGCGGGGCCGGCATCGATGGCGAGGCGGACGACCTCCCAGCCACGGGGCGCGGTCAGCCGCTCGGAGTGCTCGGCGCACAGGTCGTAGCAGTGCGGCTCGGCGTAGGTGGCGAGCGGTCCGAGCACGGCGGTCGAATCCGCATAGACGTACGTCAGCGTTGCGACGGCGGGGCGGCCGCACGCAGTGCGCGAACAGCGACGTACAGGGCTCACGACGTTGGACGGTACCGCACTCTTGAGCGGGCCGCGACGACTCTCCCCCCGCTCACCCAACCGTGTCGTCCCGCTTCGTCCGATGCGTCTGACCTGCGCCCGCCCCCGTCGCCCCCACCGCCCCCGAGGGGGAGCGCTGCACGCTGCTGTGACATCGCGCAGCTCCGGGCAGTCCTGGGCGGACGGCGTGCCGCACGGAAACCCGTCACCAGTCGGCGCATTTCATGTCATTCCGCGGGCGATCCGCGATCTCATGGAGGGATGCAAACGAACGGAAGCCGGATCGGACCGGTCACTCGGCGACATGATGCGTCTTGTCGCGCTTCACGGTGCCGCCCGGCCCATGACGGTTACGCTCGATGCTGATGGACAGGCCCGTACCCCCCCGACCGCCGGAGCCCCGGCTCCGGCGCCGCGACCGCCACGGCCGCGGCATGCGCGGCCCGATCGCGCCTCCGCAGGTGCCGCTGTCGGTGAGCCGCGCCGACGCCTTCGTGGATCTGGTCTACGACTCCCGGGACCGCCTGGAGCGGCGCTGGCCGCAGCTCGCGGAGGTCGACTTCATGGTCCTGGAGGTGCCCGGATTCGGCCCCGACTCCTGGCCGGACACGGAGACGGACGCCGAGACTGTGCCGCTGGGCCGGGTGGTGCCGGCCGGCGACGGACATCGCGACCGGATCGTGATCTACCGCAGGCCGGTGGAGATCCGCACCAAGAGCCGCGATGAGCGCGCGCTGCTGGTCCATGAGGTGGTCGTCGAGCAGGTCGCCGAGCTGCTGGGGCTGGCTCCGGAGTCGGTGGACCCGCGGTACGGGCAGGACTAAGGCCGTACCGCGGGTCCGCCGCGGGTCCTGTGTGCGTCAGTCGTTCAGCAGTGACAGGTCCTGGCCTGTCGTCGGGACGACGACCGAGCCCCGGTCGTCGGGCAGGGTCTGCACGGTGAAGGCGGGGATGCCGCCCATCTGCTCCGTCAGCGTGCGGGCGGCGTGGACCGGTCCGCTGCCCGCCTGGGGCTCCACCGTCAGCGCGTAGGAGCCCTTGAGGCCCTGCGGGCGGGGCGGGTCGATGGCGAGGGTGGTGCCGCCCTTGACCGTGTACGTCTTGGACACCGGCGTACCGCCCTCGCTCCCCGCCGACGCGGTGACCTTGACGTGTGCGTCCTTGCCCTTCACGGGCGCGACGAGCGAGAGGGTGCCGCCCTTGGCCCGGTTGTCGGCGACGGTGGCGCGCTTGTCCACGGGGCGGGTCGCCGGGATGAACGCCATCTCCTGGTGCGCGCCCTTGCCCCGGGTCACCCGCAGCGCCGCCGTGACCGGTGCGCCGGAGCCGCCGTCGGCGGGCGTGAGCACCAGCGAACCGGCCTCGCCCTGGGTGAGGGACTTGAGGTCGACCGCCGTGGTCATCCCGCTCTTGACGTGCAGCGTCTCCAGCCCGGCCGGGGTGATCGGACCGGTCGGGGTGGCCAGCTGCACCTTGAGGTCCGCGTCCGCCGCACCGGGCGCCACGGCCACCAGACGGGCGGACGTGGCGTCCTTGGGGATTCCCGGCAGCACCACGGAGGCGGCCGGGTCGGCGGCGGGCGGCAGCCAGTCGCCGCCGAGCCGGGCGTCGGAGACCTGGACGGCGGCGCCGACCCGGCCCTGACGCGCGACGACATGCAGCGCGGCATTGGTCGTCGGGCTGCTGGTCAGGGTGGAGAGCAGCCGGGTGACCGTGGTGCGCGCCGGAACGGTGATGTCCTCGGCCGTGGCGCCGCTCAACGCCCCGTCCTTGCCGCGCAGTTCGAGATCGACCTCGGCGTCGGTGGGGCCGGGGTTGGTCAGATGGACGTAGTCCTGGCGGTCCCGGTCGGTGCTCACACCGGGGAACCAGAACGTGGTGTCCGGCGCGGTGCAGCTCAGCCCGGACAGCCCCCGGCCGCTGCCGGCGGCGACGGAGGTGGTCTGCTGGACGGTCCAGCCGGGGGCGAAGGTGCCGTCCGCGTCGCCCACCAGCGCGGGTGAACCGGCGGCGTCGGTCGTCGCGGTGACCGGCTTCCCGGCCTCCTGGAGGGGCGCCACGGGCTTGGTGTCCCGGGGCGGGACGGTCAGGGTGCCGGAGCCGCCGGCGCCGTCCGTGGCTCCGTCCTTGCCCTTGCCCTTGCCGTCCTTCTTGGACTTGCCGGACGCCTCGTCGCCGCCTGCGCCGTCCTTGACCGTCCCGGCCGGCACCAGCTTCGCGGTGCCCTTCTTGACGTCCGCCCCCTCCGTCGCGCCCTTGGGGGCGAACGAGGTGTACGTGGTGTCGCTGACCTCGGAGGACGACGGGGCGGGGCACAGCAGCGCGGACCTCTGGACGGGCAGCCGGGTGCCGCCCTGGGGCGCCGCCTTCGCCGCGCCGTCCGGGGCGGCGACGACGGCGACACCGGTGACGGCGGCGAGCCCCGCCGCCGCTCCGATCAGGGACATCATCGTGCGCTTCACTGCTGGTCGCTCCCGTCACGGCGCGGCTCGGGGAAGGAGCCGGGGTACCCGGGATGCGGGGCGCCGTCGTCGTAGGGCTGCTGGGGCTGCTGGGGTTGCTGCGGGGCGTAGCCGTACGGGTCGTAGGCGCCCGCCTGGTAGGGGTCCGCCGCGAACGGGTCGGGCGCCTGGTACGGATCGGCCGGGGGGTACGGCGGCTGCTGCGCGTACTGGCCGGGCTGACCGGCCTGCTCCGCCTGGTACGGGTCGGCGGGCGCGTACTGCGGATCGGCGGGCCGACCGGCGTGGTCCTGCTGCCGGGCGTCCGGCCACTGCTCGTAGGGCTGCTGCTGGGGCACCACCGCGTACGGGTCGCCGTCCATGGTCAGCGCGGGGTCGGCCGGTGCCTCCTCGCCGCTCCGCGCCGCCGGGATGCCGGTCTCCGGCGCGGTCTGCTGACCGGCCGCCTCCGCGGCGGCCCGCAGCCTGCGCGCCCGGCGGCCGTCCCCGGTGGCCGCCTGGGCGGCGGCCGCTGCGGCCTCCTCGGGCAGGTCGTCGTCGATCTCCCGGCGGCGGCCCGGCAGCGCCATCACCACCAGGACGACGGCGAGCAGACCCTGCGTCCACAGCCAGACGGTGTGGCCGACGGGGTTCTCGTGGGTGAGGTCGAGCCGCCCGCCGCCCGCAGGCAGCCGGAAACCCTGCGCCCAGCCGTCGACCGTCACGGGCTCGAGCGCCTTGCCGTCGAGCGTGGCCTGCCAGCCCGGGTCGGCGGCGTCCGCGATCCGCAGCACCCGCCCCGCGGGGCCGTCCGGCACCTTGCCGCCGTGCGCCTCGACGGGGCCGGACGGTACCGGGACCGGCGCGGCGGTCTGGCCCGCGGTGGCGCCGTCGGTGGCCCCTCCCGGCACGACGGAGACTCGTGAGACGCGGCGGTCGACGCGCCACAGGGCGCTGCCGTCGTCCTGGCTGAGCCGGGTCAGGCCGGGCGTGGTGTCCAGCACCCGGCCCATCTGCCGCGGTGCGCCGTCGCGGACCAGGACGTAGCGGACGGCGTAGCCGCCGAGCTGGCTGGCCTGGTCGGCACCGGAGCCCGCCACGAGGTTGGCGACGATGCCGCCCAGGCGCTTGTCCTCGCCCGCCGTGACGGCCAGGTCGGCGTCGCCGAGTTGCGCGCCGGCGCCGCGGACGAGCGCGTAGTCCACATGGCCGGTGCTGCCGTCGAGGACCAGCGTGCGGGGCCGGTCGTCGCTGCCGGACTCCTCGGCGACGAACGCCGGGACCTGCGCCGGGTCGCGCCGTTCCAGGGGACCGGCCGCGCCGGTGATCATCCAGCTGACGGCGGCCCAGAGCGGGGCGACGAGGGACGCCAGCGCGATCAGCACGGCGACCGGCTGCTGCCAGCCGAAGCCCAGGGCGGCCATCCGGGTGCGGATGCCCTCGGCGCCGATCGCCGCGGCGCACAGCAGCGCCAGCCCGTAGACCAGCATGGCGGGGCCGGTCCAGCCGGAGGCGTTGCCCAGTGCCGCGCACAGCAGCCCCGCGACGGCCACGACCCAGGCGGTACGGATCGCCGTCTGCCGCTCGCCGCGCAGCGTCGCCGCCAGCGCGGCCAGGACGATGCCGATCAGCAGCAGCCCGCCGACCGCCTTGGGGCCGCCGGGGCTCAGCCCGATCAGGTCCAGTGCGGAGGCCGATCCGGCGCCGTAGTCGAGCCCGGCCTCCTGGAAGAAGCGCGCGGGGGCGGTGAACAGCGACAGCGACCAGGGGGCGAGCACCACGACCGGGACGACGGCCGCGGCCAGGAAGCGCAGCACATAACCGAGCAGCAGCTCACGGCTGCCGTCGACCACGCGCCGTACGAGCAGCCCGATGCCGAGGAGTACGGCGATCGGCCAGACGACCGGGGTGAAGGCCGTGGTGAAAGTGACCAGGAGGGTGTGGGCCCAGGTGGCGCGCCAGCTCGGCCGGGTGCCCGGCGGCAGCCGCAGTCCGCTCGCGGCGACCGCGGCACGGGCCATCAGGGGCAGCAGGATGGCCAGGACGGCGGTGCCCAGCCGGCCGCCCGCGAGTGCGCCGGTGGCCGCGGGCAGGAAGGCGTACGCGATGCTTCCCCAGGCCCGCAGCAGCCGGGAGGTGACCAGCGGGCGGGAGGCGAAGTAGGCGGTGAGCCCGGCGAGCGGGACGGAGCAGACCAGGAGCAGGGTGACGGTGAAGCCGGTGCTGCCGAGGAAGAGCGTGGAGACCAGGGCGAGGACGGCCAGATAGGGCGGCGCGGAGGCGGAGCCGCCGGTGCCGACCGCATGCCAGCTGTCGAGATACGCCGACCACAGGTCGCCGACGCTGCCGGGCGCGGGCAGCATCGCGCCGCCGGTCAGCGCGCCGGTGCCGAGCAGTCCGCGGCAGGCGATCAGCGAGACCAGCAGCAGCACCAGGAAGAGCACCGGACCCGGCTTGCGGGCGATCCGCTTGAGCCGCGCGAACTGCTCGATCTCCAGGAAGTCGGCGTCGTCGCCGCCGGGCCCGGACTCCGCGGCGCCGTGCCGGCCGGCCGAGGCGACATCGGGCGCGGCGCGGCCCGCCAGGTTGCCCGCGATCTGTTCGACGGTGGCGCGCACGGTCGCACCGGGCGGCGGGAACAGGGAGCGCAGCTCGCTCGCGTCCACCTGGGGCCGGCCTCTGCGTTTCCGCGCGGCGAGGATCTTGCCGGGCCGCAGCAGGGTGCCGAAGAGCCCGGCGAGTTCGTCCAGCGCCTGGCCGGGGACCTTGCCGACGAGGTAGGCCAGCACCCGCAGGAAGGTGCCGAGGACCAGCCGCAGCAGGACGTACGGGAGCAGCGCGCCACGGGTGTTGGCGAGCAGGGTGTAGACGGCGCCGGACTTGTCGACGCGGTGCGGGTTGGCGACGAAGCGGCCGACGCAGTCGATGGGGCGGCGTTCGCGGGCGGCGGCCTCGGCGTGCCGCAGGACCGCGTCCGGCGCGATGAGCACCTGGTGGCCGGCCGCCTGGGCGCGCCAGCACAGATCGACGTCGTCGCGCATCAGCGGCAGCCGCCGGTCGAAGCCGCCCAGCTGCTCGTAGACATCGCGGCGGATGAGCATGCCGGCGGTGGAGACGGACAGCACGGGACGGATCTGGTCGTGCTGGCCCTGGTCCTGTTCGCGGCGGTCCAGGCCGGTCCAACGGCGGCCGCTGCGCGCGATGCTGACGCCCGCTTCGAGCAGCTGGCGGCGGTCGTACCAGCTGCGCAGCTTGGGGCCGACGATGACGGCGGAGGGGCTGGCGTCGGCGACCCGCAGCAGTTCGGCCAGCGCATCGGGCGCGGGGGCGCAGTCGTCGTGCAGCAGCCACAGCCACTGGACCGGCTCGCCGTGCGGGAGTTCCGGCATGTCGTAGGCGTCGTCGTGCCAGGTGCGGCTGACCGGATCCCAGCCGCTGGGGCGGTTCAGATAGGCCAGGTCGTCCTGGGTGAGCACGGGGGCCGTGCGGACGGCCTCGTCGACCGCGGTGCCGAATCCGGAGCGGCGGGCGAGATGCAGCACCCGTTCGTCACCGATCGCGTCGGCGAGCAGCCGGGCGGACTCGTCCGCGCTGCCGGTGTCGGCGCCGATGACGTTCTGCACCGGGCGCTCCTGGCCGAGCAGCCCGGCGAGCGCGTCGGGCAGCCAGCGGGCACCGTCGTGGGAGACGATCACGGCGGTGACGACATGCCGGGGGAACTGCGGGGTGTCAGCTGGGTGTGCGGCGGCCTGGGCCGCCGACTGGCTGTGCACGGACATCGAGGTACGGGCCCTCCGGACCCGGGAGTCCGGGGCCCGCGGCGAAGTCGCTCAAGGCCCCCGCCCCCGGAAGACACTGCGACGGACTACGAGGCGACGCGCGCACCCCGCAGGGCGACGGCGCATCTCGGACGGTGCTCCACACTAATGGTTCGCACCGTCGGCCCGGCCTGGTCCGTGCGCAGCTGGGAAAAACAGTCCGCCTCCGGCCGTCTGGGCACCGGAGGCGGAGTGTTCGCTATCGGGGGATATGGGGAGTTGGCGGGGTACGGCGGCGGGCCGTGCGAAGCCGCGCGCCGCGGGCGTTACGGGCTGCCGTGACATCGTCAGACGGCGGCCTTCTTCAGCCGGCGCCGTTCGCGCTCGGACAGACCGCCCCAGATGCCGAAGCGCTCGTCGTTGGCGAGCGCGTATTCAAGGCACTCGGAGCGGACCTCACACGCGAGGCAGACCTTCTTGGCCTCGCGGGTGGAGCCCCCCTTCTCCGGGAAGAAGGATTCGGGGTCGGTCTGGGCGCACAGTGCGCGCTCCTGCCAGCCGAGCTCCTCGTCCGCCTCCTCGACCAGCAATTCCTGGAACAGCTCGGTCATGTGCGCCCCTCGTCTGTCTTTACGTCCCCGTGATCCAGCCGTGATCGTTTTTGGCTGAACGACACGAGTGAAATTACAAGTGTGCTGATCCGGGCCAGTCAAGCCGAGATCTGCTATTGGGCCTCTTATTCACTCTGTGGAACCAAGCGTATGCGGAAAGTGTTCAAATCACCAAAAACCAGGACACTTCCCCGGGCCGGCCGCCCGGTGCTTCCTTCTCGCTACGTGAGACGTGATCCGGCGGCATTCGCGTTGCACCCCGCGCGCCGAAGCGGGGAAGATCACAGACGGATCACAAGACCGCAACGGCGTTTGGATGCGCGGTTGATGGGCGACCTCTCCGGACCAACGAGTGCACAAACCTTTCGCCGGACACCGCAACCGGATGAGGTGAAACATCCACGACAAACCCGGCGTCCGGTTGACATCGCGCCCGGAACCCGGTCTCCTTGGGCGCATGCCAGTGACCCGCGCGCCCCGACTGACCCGTTCCTACGGGTCGCTCTGCGCTGCGCAGGCGCGCTGTCGCTGTTCCAGCTGTTGTAGCCACTGAGCTCCAGCCCTCCCCGCTCGCACCACCCTGCAGAGCCCCCGCGAGCCCGCGCCGTTGCCCCCACAGGGGAAGCCCGCGCCGTGCCGCACCCGCATTCGCGTGTCCCCCCAGCACTTCCGCCGAGGAACCCCGAAACCCCATGAACAGCGACGTCCAGATCGCCGGCGACCCGCTCGCCATCCCCCACCTGCTGCCGCCCGTCCCCGCCCACCCCGCCACCGTCGCGGGCTTCGTGGGCCTGGCCCGTGCCATCGCCGCCGACCGCGACAGCTGGGCCCCGCTCGTCCGCTACGACGCCACCACCCGCTGGTACCACCGGCTGCGCACCGTTCCCCAAGCTCTCGGCTCCGCTCGAGCAGGGGAGGCCCCACTGGGCTACGAGGTGTGGCTGCTGAGCTGGGTGCCCGGCCAGGGCAGCGGCCGGCACGACCACGGACGCTCGTCGGGCGTGCTGACCGTCCTGGAGGGCGAGTTGACCGAGCGCGGCGCCGACGGCCCGCGCACCCTGGGCGCGGGCGCCCAGAGGGTCTTCGCGCCGGGGTACATCCACGAGGTCGTCAACGACTCGCTGGCCCCCGCGGTCAGCCTGCATGTCTACTTCCCCGGACTGACGGAGATGCCGATGCACGGCGCGAACTGCGCCCCCTCGGCCCAGGAGCCCCGGGAGACCGCGGCCCACTGAGCCCCCGGCCCTGCCAGACTGTCGGCATGCGCATTGTGGTTCTGGCCGGCGGTATCGGCGGCGCCCGCTTTCTGCGGGGACTGAAGGCAGCGGTTCCGGACGCGGAGATCACCGTCATCGGGAACACCGGCGACGACATCCATCTGTTCGGGCTGAAGGTGTGTCCCGACCTCGACACCGTGATGTACACGCTCGGCGGCGGCATCAACGAGGACCAGGGCTGGGGCCGGGCGGGCGAAACCTTCCGGGTCAAGGAGGAGTTGGCCGCGTACGGCGTCGGGCCCGAGTGGTTCGGGCTCGGCGACCGGGACTTCGCCACCCATATCGTCCGGACCCAGATGCTGGGCGCCGGCTATCCGCTCAGCGCCGTCACCGAGGCGCTGTGCGCCCGCTGGCAGCCCGGTGTGCGGCTGCTGCCGATGTCCGACGACCGGGTGGAGACCCATGTCGCCATCACAGAGCCTGACAGCGACTCCGCCCCGGGGTCCGGTGAGCGCAAGGCGGTCCACTTCCAGGAGTACTGGGTGCGGCTGCGCGCCTCGGTGCCCGCGCACGCCGTGGTGCCGGTCGGCGCCGACCAGGCCAAGCCCGCGCCCGGGGTGCTGGACGCCATCGCCCAGGCGGAGGTGATCCTCTTCCCGCCGTCCAACCCGGTCGTGAGCATCGGCACCATCCTGGCGGTGCCGGGCATCCGGGAGGCCATCGCGGACGCCGGGGTGCCGGTGGTCGGCCTCTCCCCGATCGTCGGGGACGCGCCCGTGCGCGGAATGGCCGACAAGGTGCTGGAGGCGGTGGGCGTCGAGGCGACGGCCGCGGCGGTCGCGCAGCACTACGGCTCGGGGCTGCTGGACGGCTGGCTGGTGGATTCCGTCGACGCCTCGGCGGTGGCCGAGGTCGAGGCGGCCGGGATCCGCTGCCGCGCGGTACCGCTGATGATGACGGACGTGGACGCCACGGCCGCGATGGTGCGTGAGGCGCTGGCGCTGGCCGAGGAGGTACGGGCGTGACCGCCCCCGAGGCACCCGCGTACCGGGTGTGGGCGCTGCCGGGGATCCCGGAGGTGCGGCCCGGCGACGACCTCGTCAAGCTGATCGCGGCGGCGGTCTCGGGCGGCCCCCGACTGGCCGACGGGGACGTCCTGTTGGTGACCTCGAAGATCGTCAGCAAGGCGGAGGGCCGGGTGGTCGAGGCCACCGACCGCGAGGCGGCGATCGACCGGGAGACCGTGCGGGTGGTGGCGCGCCGCGGGACGCTGCGGATCGTGCAGAACCGGCAGGGCCTGGTGATGGCGGCGGCCGGGGTCGATGCCTCCAACACCCCCTCGGGGACGGTGCTGTTGCTGCCGGAGGACCCGGACGCCTCCGCCCGCGCCCTGCGGGCCGGGATCCGCGAGACGCTCGGCGTCGAGGTCGGCGTCGTCATCAGCGACACGTTCGGGCGGCCCTGGCGCAACGGCCTCACCGACGTCGCCATCGGGGCGGCCGGGGTGCGCGTACTGGACGACCTGCGCGGCGGCACCGACAGCCACGGCAATCCGCTCAATGTGACGGTGGTGGCCACCGCCGACGAACTGGCCGCCGCCGGGGACCTGGTGAAGGGCAAGGCCGCCGGGCTGCCGGTCGCCGTGCTGCGCGGGCTCGGCCATGTCGTCGAGGAGGCGGGCGAGGACGGCGGCGGGGCGCGGGCGATGGTGCGTGACCCCGCGGACGACATGTTCCGGCTGGGCACCTCGGAGGCCGTGCGGGAGGCGGTGACGGCGCGGCGTACGGTCCGCGCCTTCACGGACGACCCGGTGGACGGCGGGGCGGTGCGCCGCGCGGTGGCCGCGGCGCTGACCGCGCCCGCCCCGCACCACACCACACCGTGGCGGTTCGTGCTGCTGGAGTCGGCTCGGTCCCGGACGCGCCTGCTGGACGCGATGCGGGACGCCTGGATCGGGGATCTCCGGGGCGACGGCGCCTCGGAGGAGTCCATCGCCAGGCGGGTCCGGCGCGGCGATGTGCTGCGCAATGCGCCGTATCTGGCGGTGCCGTGCATGGTGACCACCGGCTCGCACACGTATCCGGACGCGCGGCGCAGTGCGGCGGAACGGGAGATGTTCGTCGTCGCGCACGGCGCCGGGATCCAGAACTTCCTGGTGGCGCTGGCGGGCGAGCGGCTGGGCTCGGCCTGGATCTCGTCGACGATGTTCTGCCGGGATGTCGTACGGGAGGTACTGGGACTGCCCGGCGACTGGGAGCCCATGGGGGCGGTGGCCATCGGGCGGCCGGCCGGGGCGCCGAAGGAGCGGCCCGCCCGGGACGGCGCAGACTTCGTCGTAGTGCGCTGAGCCCCCCCCGCAGAAGGGAACAGCCCGGTCACAGACGCGCGATGTCCCCCACCGGGAACCTGGGTGCCCGTCGCGGCGGGGTGATGCCGGACAGCAGGATCAGACGGGCCGCGCGGTGCCGCTGCCCCTCGTAGGGGGCGAGGAGTTCGAGCATCTGCTCGTCGGTGGTGCCGCGCCGCCCCGTCAGGGCATAGCCGATGATCTTCGGCAGATGGAGGTCGCCGACGGTGAGGGCGTCCGGGGCGCCGAGGGTGCGCTGCAGCGTCTCGGCGGCGGTCCAGGGGCCGATGCCCGGGACGGCCGTCAGACGGCGGGTGGCGGCGGCGAGGTCCATCCCCGCGGCCTCCTCCATGCGGCGGGCGGCCCGTACGGCGCGCAGGATGGCCGACGACCGCTTGGCGTCGACCCCGGCGCGGTGCCACTCCCAGGAGGGGATCAGGGCCCAGCCGCGGGCGTCCGGCATCACCCGCATCCGCTCCCAGGGGCCGGGGGCCGGCTCGCCGTGCCGCTGGAGAAGGAGCCGCCAGGCGCGGTAGGCCTCGTCGGCGGTGACCTTCTGCTCCAGGACCGAGGGGATCAGCGACTCCAGGACCAGACCGGTGCGGGCGAGCCGGACGCCGGGGTGGCGGCGGCGCGCCTCGTGGACGATGCGGTGCCGGGCGGTGAGGCGGTCCGGTTCATCGGACTCCCCCAGCAGCTCGGGCAGCCGGTCCAGCAGCCAGTCGGCGCCGGGGCCCCACGCCTCGGCCTCGACGGTGCCGGCGGCCGGGCGGGCGGCGATCCGCAGCGTGCCGGGGCCCTCGGGCGTACGGCAGGCCCGCCACACCTCGTCGCCGCGCAGCGCGAAGGCGGGGTCGCCGGGGCCGCGTTGCAGTACGCACAGGGTGCGGTGCAGGTCGTACGGGCCGGGCGGGACCCAGCTGCGGGCGGGCATGCCGCCAGGTTAGGCGATGGGGGTGACAGCGGCGGGCCCTGCCGGCCGGCGGTCCTACTGGTCCCCGGCGGCCCCTACTGGTCCGAGGAGAAGCGCACCGCCCCGGCCGGGATCTCGGCGCCGCACCAGATGCGGATGCCGTCGCGCAGCTCGTTGTCCGGGCCCACCACGGCGCCGTCGCCGATGACCGCGCCGTCGAGGACCGTCCGGGCGCCGATGCGCGCCCCGGCGCCGATCAGGGAGTCGCGGATCCTGGCGCCCGGTTCGATCACCGCGCCCTCGAGGACGGCGCTGCCGTCGATGCGGGTGCCGGCGCCGACGACGGCGCGCGGGCCGACGACGGTGCCGCCGGTGAGCTTGGCGTCCGGGGCGACCTCGGCGCTCTCCAGGACGAGGCGGTCGCCGCAGCGGCCGGGCACGGCCGGGGACGGGGCGCGGCCCAGGACCAGGTCGGCGGAGCCGCGGACGAAGGCCTGCGGGGTGCCGAGGTCGAGCCAGTAGGTGGAGTCGACCATGCCCTGGAGGTGGGCGCCGGCGGCGAGCAGTCCGGGGAAGGTCTCGCGTTCGACGGAGACCGGGCGGCCGGTGGGGATGGTGTCGATGACGGAGCGGTTGAAGACGTAGGCGCCCGCGTTGATCTGGTCGGTGACGATCTCCTCGGGGGTCTGCGGCTTCTCCAGGAAGGCGGTGACCCGGCCGGTGCCGTCGGTGGGGACCAGGCCGAAGGCGCGGGGGTCCTCGACCCGGGTGAGGTGGAGGGAGACGTCCGCCCCGGAGGTGCGGTGGGTGGCCACCAGGGCCTTGATGTCGAGGCCGGTGAGGATGTCGCCGTTGAAGATCAGCACCGGGTCGCCGGGGGCCGAGTGCAGCCGTCCGGCGACGTTGCGGATGGCGCCGCCGGTGCCCAGGGGCTCGTCCTCGGTGACGTACTCCAGGTGCAGGCCGAGTTCCGACCCGTCGCCGAAGTGCGGTTCGAAGACCTCGGCGAGATAGGAGGTGGCCATGACGATGTGGGTCACGCCCGCGGCGCGGGCCCGCGCCAGCTGGTGGGTGAGAAAGGGCACGCCGGCCGCCGGGACCATGGGCTTGGGCGTGTGCGCCGTCAGCGGGCGCAGTCTGGTGCCCTTGCCGCCGACCAGGAGGATCGCTTCAGTCACCTTGTCGTCTCTGCTTCCTGCTGGGGTCGGCGAACGGCCGACCAGTGTAGGCAGACAGGTTTCGCGGCCGTGCTCAGTGGGACGTGTGGGGGTACGTGTGGCGGTACGGATGTGTGCACGGCTGTGGCCGGTAGGACGTGGTGTACGCGGCGGCGGTTCATTGGTGGCACAACCGGACGGTACCGGAAGGTAACCGGCGGACCCCGGTCAGCGCCCCTGGAGTTTGGCCGCGGCGGTGCGGGTGTCGGCGAGCCGGTCGTAGAGACGGTCGCCGGGGCAGGCGGACTTGTAGCCGTCCCGGTGGCCGGAAATGACGTTCAGTTGGGCGACTTCGCCCTTTTTGAAGAGGTTGCTGCCGGCGGAGGTCAGCCGCACCGTGGCGCGCGGATCGCCGCCGCTCAGGCCGAGCTTCCAGGCCGTCAGGGCGGCGATGCCCTCGAGGGAGGCCTTCGCGGGGTCGTCGTCGGTGAAGGTGCCCAGGACGGCGATGCCGGTGGTGTCGTTGTTGAAGCCGAGGGTGTGGGCGCCCATGACCGCCTTGGTGACGCCGCCCGCACGTCCTTCGTAGATGACGCCGCATTTGTCGACGAGGAAGTTGTAGCCGATGTCCCGCCAGCCGCTGCTCTTGACGTGGTAGCGGTAGATGGCGCGGATCGCCGAAGGGGCCTCGGCGCAGGTGTAGTTGTTGCCGGTCGCGGTGTGGTGGACGAAGGCGGCCTGGACGGGGCCGGTGAAGGTGGGGTCGGTGGGCTCGCGCAGTGTCTCGTCGGCGCCCCAGCCGGCCCGGGTGACGATCCGCGGGCGGGGGCCGATGTAGGGCGTGCCGGCGGTGCTCCTGGCCCCGGCCGCCTGCATTTCCGCATGGGCCTGGGCCCGTGCCTCGGACCGGCCGAGCGGCGAGAGTTCGGCGGACGGTCCGGGCCGCGGCGCCGCTCCCGGGTCGACGAGTTCCAGCCGCAGCCCGCCCGGGAAGGGGGCCGGGGCCCGGTCGCTGGCCTCCGGGGCGATGCGCAGCTGTACGGCGTCGGAGGCGCCGACCCACAGGGGCGCGGTGCTGCCCCGTACCCCGCTGCGGCGGCGTTCGGCCGACTCCGTGTCGGGCAGGTCGTCGTTGTCGGTCTGCACGTTCTGCCAGCCGGACCAGACGGCGGAGCCGGTGGCGCGGGTGCGGACCTGGACCTGGCCGTGGAGCCGGACGGCGGGGTCGTCCCAGACGACGCCCAGCAGTGAGAACGGGCGCACCTCGCGGACCGGCATGACCCGGGTGCCGGGTACCGGCGCGGATTCGGGCTCGCCGGCGCGTGAGGCGGCCGTGCCGAGGTCGTTGAGCGGGACGGACTGGGTGCTGCCGGATGCGTCATCGGCGGGGTCGGGGGCGGCGCCCGCCGGAGTCGGCAGCGGCAGGGCGAGCACGGCCGCGGTCAGGGCGCCGAGGGACGCGGTGCGGAAAGAAGGGCGAAAAGGGCGCATGTACACCATCGTCGGCATGCCCAGGCGCCCGGCGCCATCGCGGATCTGACGGGGCATCGGCCGAACGGCGGGCGGGCGCATCGGCCGAACCGGTGGCCGGACCGCCCGCGCCCGACCGGCCGTCAGCCGCCCCCGCACGTACCCTGTCGCGATGAACGCCACCAAGTACGCCCCCGCCGACCTGCTGCGTTCCGCGCTCGCCGCGGATCCGGCCCGCCCGCTGGTGACCTTCTACGACGACGCCACCGGCGAGCGCGTGGAACTGTCCGTCGCCACCTTCGCCAATTGGGTGGCGAAGACCGCCAACTACCTCCAGGGCGATCTGGCCGCCGGGCCCGGCGACCGGCTCGCGCTGCTGCTGCCCGCCCACTGGCAGACCGCCGTCTGGCTGCTGGCCTGTTCCTCGGTCGGCGTGGTCGCGGAGGTGGGCGGAGATCCGGCCGCGGCCGATCTCGTCGTCAGCGGTCCGGACTCCCTGGAGGCGGCGCGCGCCTGTCCCGGGGAGCGGGTGGCGCTGGCGCTGCGCCCGATGGGCGGCCGCTTCCCGCAGCCGCCGGCGGGCTTCGCGGACTATGCCGTCGAGGTGCCGGGCCAGGGCGACCGGTTCGCGCCGTTCGTGCCGGTGGACCCGGGTGCGGTGGCGCTGGCCGTCGGCGGCGAGGAGCTGACCGGCACGGCGATCGGCGAGCGGGCGCTGGCCGACGCGGCGGCGGCCGGGATGCCCGAGGCGCCGCGGGTGCTGTCCGGGCTGCCGTACGACACCTGGCAGGGCCTGTCGTACGGGCTCTACGCGCCGCTGGCGACCGGGGGCTCCGTGGTGCTCTGCCCCCGTCCGGAGCTGATGGACGCGGACGGGGCGGCCGCCCGCGAGGCCGCCGAGAAGATCACCTTCAGGGCGCCGCTCCCCCTCTCCTGACGCCGCCCTCCCCCGTCCGGCGGAACGGGCCGCGCGCAGGGCGGGCCGGTCCGTCCGATGTGGTCCAGGATTTTGCGTACGTACACCGGGATTTCGTCTCCGGACAATCAGGCGCGGGACCCGTCCGCCGCACCGCCGGCCGGGCACCGCGCGCGGGCGCGACGCCGACTCCGTGAGGGAGGGACGCACACGTGACCGAGCACCCCGAGACACCGTCCGGCGGCCGGGGCCCCGCCGAGGGCACCGGCCGGGCGGGCGGGGGGCCCGGTCGGCGGGCGGCGCGCATAGTGAGGTTCCCCGGCTGGAGCGCGCGTCCGCTGCGGTCGGGCACCGCGGGCGACGGCCCCGGCCCGCCGCGTACCCCGCCCTCGCCGCTGCACTGGATGCGCCGGGCCGCGCTGGGGACCGCCGCCGCGGTGCTGTTCACGGCCGGCGCCGGCTGGGGCCTGTACTCCAAGCTCAGCGGCAATATCCACTTCGACAGCGACACCCAGAACGAGCTGGAGAAGTACGAGTCCGAACGGCCCGATCCGGGGCCGCCGAACGCCGAGAACATCCTGCTGATCGGCTCCGACACCCGCGGCGGCGGCAACAAGGAGTACGGCACCGACAGCGGCACCCAGCGCTCGGACACCACGATCCTGCTGCACCTGGCGGCGGACCGGCACAGCGCCACCGCGGTCAGCATCCCGCGGGACCTGATGGTGCAGGTGCCGCACTGCAAGCGTTCCGACGGCAGGGAGATCGCCGAGCAGACGGCGCAGTTCAACTGGGCGTTCCAGTTCGCGGGCGCGGCCTGCTCGATCCGTACGGTCGAGAAGATGACCGGGATCCGGATCACCCACCACATGATCATCGATTTCGTCGGGTTCAAGAAGATGGTGGACGCGGTGGACGGCGTGGAGGTGTGCCTGCGCCGGCCCGTCAACGACGAGAAGGCGCATCTGGTGCTGCCCGCCGGCCGGCAGACCCTCCACGGAGAGGCCGCACTGGGTTTTGTCCGGGCCAGGAAAAGCCTGGGTAACGGCAGTGACACGCAGCGTATGGAACGCCAGCAGGAGTTTCTTGGCGCGCTCGTGAAGAAAGTGCAAAGCAACGGTGTGCTGCTCAATCCGACGCGGCTGTATCCGGTGCTGGATGCCGCGACGAGTTCTCTGACCACCGACGCGGATCTTGCGTCGCTCACCGGTCTGTACGAATTGGTGCGCAGCATGCGCAGCATTCCGACCGGCCGTGTGCAGTTCCTGACGGTGCCGCGCCAGGAGTACCGCTACGACCCCAATCGCGATGAGCTGGTGCAGCCCGGTGCCGGCCGTCTCTTCGGTGAGCTGCGCAAGGACCGCCCGGTGGCGGTGGTGACCCCGGCGAAGGAGTCCGAGGAGTCCGCCGCCGGCTCGGACGGGAAACCCGATGAGGCACCCGAGCCGCGCCCCGGTTCGACCCCGGCCTTTCCCGGGACCACGGCGGAACGCAGGGCCTGCGAATAAAGATGCCGCAAAGGAACACCCGGCGTCTCGAATGGATTGGGCGGATTGCCCGGGTGTAGGGAAGTGGAATTTGTCACCGGCGTCGCCCGGCACGGAACCGGGCGGATAGTGTGAGCGACCCGGTCCGCCTCAGCAGCGGGCCGATGACCATGTTCATCTGTTTCACCACCATTTGCACGATCGACCGACCGAGCGCCTTGAGGGGGAGGCGCCGCGCCACCGACGGAGGATTCAGGGCACCGTGGACGCGCAAGGCCGTGGGCGGGCGGGCGACGACAACGTCGACCCCGCCGATCAGTGGGTGTTCGACCCGGACACCGGCAATTACGAGCTGCGGCTTGACCCTCCCGGTCAAGCCGGTGACCGGCCCTCCGCCCGTAAGACCTCCGGCCCCAGACGTGCCCGGAGAAATCCGGCGGAGCGCGGCGGCGACACCGACACCCGGCCGCTGCCGACGCAGCGCGACCGGCGCGGCGACGCGCGGGACGATGCGGGCGGGCGGCCCGCCGGCGGCCGGGCGGAGCGCCGCGCCGCCGCCCGGGGGACGACGACCGCGACGGCGTCGGGCCCCGCGGGCCGCCGCCGGTCCAAGCCGAAGAAGTCCGGCAAGAAGAAGGCGCTGTACTGGACGTCCGGTGTGCTGGGGTTCGTCCTGGTGGCCGCCGCGACCACCGCGTACGTCATCTACCAGCAGCTGGACGGCAACATCAAGAAGGTCGATGTCGGCGTCGACAACGACGCGGTCACCGACGGTCCGGTCAACCTCCTCATCATCGGCACGGACTCGCGCGCGGGTAAGGGCAACGCGGGCTACGGCGACGTCGGCAGCGTCGGGCACGCGGACACCACGATCCTGATGCACATCTCCAAGGACCGGACGAACGCGACCGCGCTGAGCATCCCGCGCGACCTGATCACCGACATCCCCGACTGCCCGACGAAGCAGGAGGACGGCTCGCGGAAGATCATCCGCGGCGAGCAGCAGGTGCGTTTCAACACCAGCCTCGGCCAGGAGGGACGGGACCCGGGCTGCACCTGGCGAACTGTCCAGAAGCTGACCGGGCTGAAGATCAGCCACTTCATGATGGCCGACTTCAACGCGGTCAAGGAGCTGTCCGAAGCGGTGGACGGCGTCGAGGTGTGCGCGGCCAAGGACATCGACGACCCCAAGTCGCATCTGAAGCTGAAGGCCGGCCGGCACGTCGTCAAGGGCGAGCAGGCGCTGGCGTTCGTCCGTACCCGGCACGCCATCGGATTCGGCAGCGACCTGGACCGGATCAAGATGCAGCAGCAGTTCATGGGCTCGCTGATCCGCAAGCTGAAGTCCAGCGCGTTCAGCAGTCCGACCCAGCTGCTGACGGTCGCCAGTGCGGCGACCAAGGCGCTGACCGTGGACACCGGTATCGGCACCGCGAAGAAGCTGATGGCCTTCGGTGACGATCTCAAGCAGGTGAACCTCAACAAGATCACCTTCGCGACGGTGCCGGTGCTGGACAACCCCAAGGACCCGGCCACGGTGATACTCAACAAGACCGCGGCCGACCCGCTGTTCCGGATGGTGCAGGCCGACCACGCCCTGGCCAAGGGCAAGAAGTCCAAGGGCAGGAAGGCGCCGGTCAAGAAGGCCCCGCCGGAGCTCGTACGGGTCGATGTCAGCAACGGCGGCGGGCCGTTCGGCGCGGCCCAGGAGACCGTGGACTGGCTGCAGAACACCAAGGCCGCCCGGCTGTCCACCAACGCGGGCAACGCCCCGCGGAAGGTGGCCAGAACCGTGCTCGAGTACGCGCCCAACCAGGCCGACCAGGCCGCCACGCTGGCCGACTGGATGGGGCTGCCCAAGAGCGCGCTGAAGAAGTCGTCGCAGGACGCGGGCGACCGCGTACCGATGAAGCTGGTCCTCGGCAAGGATTTCAAGGCGGCGGGCACGCCGATCGACGCACCGACCGAAACCCCGGACGGTGTCCAGAACGTCAATGCAGATGACAAGAACATCTGCGCGAAGTGATGTGAACGGAATCCGGCGCCCCTGAGGGCGCCGGGCCCACCACAGAACTGAACAACGGGGAGAGGGCCCAATGCGGCAGAGCAGTGTGCGTGGTGAGCGATCACCCGGGCAGCAGACCGGAGCACAGCGGCTGGGATTCGACGACAGCCTCTACGCGGACGACGAGGTCGCGCTCCCGCCGGACGCACCCGGCTGGACGCCGGACGGTGACGGCGCGGCGACGCCCGCACCCGACGACGGCGGCTCCGGCACAGGGGGCGGGCGCCGCCGCAGACAGGCCGGCAAGGGCGGCAAGGGCCGCAAGGCGCTCCGCTGGACCGCGCTCGGCCTCGGCTTCGTTCTGGTCGCCGGGGCGGGCGCCGGTTACTGGTACTACGAGCACCTCAACGCCAACCTGCGGACGGCGCCCAGGAGCGCGGGCGAGGGCGGCCTGAAGAAGCCGGAGCCCAACGCGTTCGGGCAGACCCCGATGAACATCCTGCTGCTGGGCTCCGACGGCCGTAACAGCAAGGAGAACATCAGGCTGGGCGGCGCCCGCCAGGACGCGGACCGCAAACCGCTGGCCGATGTCCAGATGCTGCTGCACGTCTCCGCGGACCGCAGCAACATGTCGGTGATATCCATCCCCCGGGACACCCGGGTGACGATCCCCAAATGCACCGACCCCAAGACGCACGAGAACTATCCGCAGACCACCGCCGCCATCAACCAGTCGCTCCAGCACGGCGGTCCGGGCTGCACCCTCGCCACCTGGCAGGAGCTGACCGGCATCTACATCGACCACTTCATGATGGTCGACTTCTCCGGCGTGGTGGACATGGCGGACGCCATCGGGGGTGTCCCGGTCTGCGTCGACAACAACGTCTACTCGCACGACAGCAGGGGCCACGGCAGCGGCCTGAAGCTCACCAAGGGCACCCACCCCGTCAAGGGCGTCCAGGCGCTGCAGTGGCTGCGCACCCGCTACGGCTTCGAGGACAACACCGACATCGGCCGGGCCAAGGCCCAGCACATGTACATGAATTCGATGGTCCGCCAGCTGAAGAAGGGCGCCAAGCTCACCAACCCCGGCGAGCTGACCGACCTGGCCGAGGCCGCGACCAAGGCGCTGACCGTCGACGACGGGCTCGACACCGTCAAGAAGCTCTACGACCTCGGCGGGGACCTCAACCGGGTGCCCACCAAGCGCATCACGATGGTCACCATGCCCTGGGTGTACGGCCCCGGCGAGGCGTATGTGCTGCCCAAGCCTGGCGATGCGGAGCAGACCTTCGCGATGATGCGCAATGACACCGCGCTGGACGGCAAGGGTGCCAAGAAGAAGCCGGCTCCCGACCCCAAGCCGTCAACTCCCAAGGGCCGGCTGAAAGTTGTCGTCCAGAACGGCACCAACAGCACGGTGACGGGCCCGGTCTCCGGCCGCGCCTCCGACATCCAGCAGCGGCTCGCCCAGCTCGGCTACACCGCCGCCGGCACCGACTCCGCGCTCACCACCCAGGCCGACACCACCATCACGTACAAGGACAAGGCCCAGCGCGGCGACGCCCTGGCGCTGGCGAAGGCGCTCGGACTGTCCAAGAGCGCGGTGAAGGAGTCCAGCACGGCCACGGAGATGCGGCTGGTGGTCGGCAACGACTGGCGTACCGGGACGGAGTTCCCGAAGGAGCCGGGGTCCGCAGACAAGCCGGCGGACAAGGCACCGGACAGTGCGGATGCACTCAATGGCGAGGACAAGAAGGCGTGCATGAAGGTGAATCCCTCTTACACGTTCTGAGGTCTCTCCGCACGTTGTTGTCCGCGGCGCCGTTTCGCCTCCGGCGGGGTGGGGGTTGGCCGTTGTGGTCGGGCTTTGCGTAGGGGTGGGGTGCGGGGGCTCTCCTCCGGTACTCCGTCCGTGCGGAGCGCCCCCTCCCGTCCGTGGTCGGCCTGCGGCCGGGGGGGAGGGGAGGTACAAACGGGACGCCCGCTTACCCTCCCTTCACCGGCACACGCCCGCGACCGGCCCCACAGCCTCCCCCGATCCCGCCGAAGGCGGGGCCGGAACAACGGAACCGACTACGACGCGGCACCCGGCAGCGTGGGGGGAATCCGGCTGGCGATCACCCGGCGCGCCAGCGACCGCGGGCTCGTGAGGAAGCCGTAGCCCCACGACATGTGCATCGTGGCGAGCGCGAGGGGGATCTGGGCGCGGGCCTTGAGGGAGAGGCCCTTGCCGGCCGGGAGGGAGCCCGCCGTGATGGCCGCCAGGTAGCCGGCGGGGACGACGAAGCCCCAGGGGGTGACGGCGGCGCCGACCACGAGGCCGGCCGCGATGGCGCACACCGCGGTCGGCGGGGCGAGGTAGCGCAGGTTGATCGAACCCGCGTGGTAGCGCGCGACGACGTGCCGCCACTTGCCGTAGTCCTTGTACTGCTTGGCCAGCGCCTTGAGGTTCGGCCGCGGCCGGTAGCGGACCTTCAGCTCCGGTGAGAACCAGATCTGCCCGCCCGCCTCGCGGATGCGGAAGTTCAGCTCCCAGTCCTGTGCGCGGATGAACTCCTCGTTGTAGCCGCCCTGTTGCTCCAGCGCCTCGCGCCGGAACACCCCGAGGAAGACGGTCTCGGCGGGCCCGGCCTCGCCGCCCGTGTGGAAGGCCGCGTTGCCCACGCCGATCTTGGAGGTCATCGCGGCGGCCACCGCGTCCTCCCAGGCGTTCTCGCCCTCGGCGTGCATGATGCCGCCGACGTTCTGCGCGCCGGTCTCCTCCAGGAGGCGGACGGCGGTGGCGATGTAGCCGGGCGAGAGCATGCCGTGGCCGTCGACCCGGACGACGACCGGGTGCCGGGACGCCTTGATCGCGGCGTTGAGCGCGGCGGGGGTACGGCCCGTCGGGTTCGGCACGGTGTGTACCCGTGCGTCCTCCTTGACCAGCTCGGCGGCGATCTCGTCCGTACGGTCCGTGGACGGGCCGAGGGCGATCACCACCTCCATCTCGCCGGCGTACTCCTGCTCCAGGATGTGCCGGACGGAATTGCGCAGGTGACGTTCCTCATTGAGCACCGGCATGATCACGGAGACGGCCGGGGGCTGCTGCTGCGGCATGATTCCTCGGGGGTACGGCCCGCGGCGAGCCGCCATGGGCGGCAGCGCCCGCCGGGAGACTGCGGTATCGCGACTCACGTTACCGCGAACGGGGGACAGGGTCGGACGTCGGACGGGTGGCCGGGCGGCCGCTGCCCGGCGTGTGACGCTTTGCAGTCGATCATATGGGCCTACGGTGTTCCCGCTGGTTTCCTCCCGTTCCATGGCGAATCACCACCCGTACCGCTGCCGACCACGCCCGCCGTCCGTCCCGCCGCGGAGGTGTCCCCCGTGACCGCCCCGTCCCGCTCCTCTGGCCCCGCGCAGCGCCGGACCACCCGGCCGGCGGGCCGGCGGCGCCCGCCGCGCACCCGCTGGGGGCTGCGGACCAGCGCAGTGGCCGCCGGGCTGCTGCTGGCCGCGGGCGGGGTGGGGCACGCCATGGTCACGGGTGTGGAGACCCGGATCGGCCGGGTGGACCCGTTCCTGGGCATGCCGACGGACGAGCGGCCCGGCGGCGGCAGCGGCCTGAACTTCCTGGTCGTCGGCACGGACGGCCGCGACAAGCTCACCAAGGAGGAGAAGCGGACGTATCACCTGGGCGGCGCCCCCTGTCACTGCACCGACACCCTGATGCTGGTGCACCTCTCCGCGGAACGGGACCGGGCCAGCATCATCAGCCTGCCGCGTGACTCGTACGCCGAGGTCCCCGCCCACCAGGACGCCGCGACCGGCCGGCGGCACCCCAGGCACCCGGTCAAGCTGAACTCGGCGTATGCGGAGGGCGGCCCCAACCTCACCGTCCGGACCGTCGAGCACATGACGGGGGTGCATATCGACCACTATCTGGAGGTCGACTTCACCAGCTTCATGCGCAGCGTGGATGCGGTCGGCGGGGTGGAGATCTGCACCCCGCGCCCGCTCAGGGACAGCTTCACCGGACTCGATCTCCCGCCCGGCCGTTCCCTGCTCGGCGGCGGCCAGGCCCTCCAGTACGTCCGCTCCCGCCATATCGACGCCTCCGCCGACCTCGGCCGGATGCACCGCCAGCAGCGCTTCCTCGCCTCGCTGATCCACAAAATCACCTCCTCCGGTGTTCTGATGAACCCCATCCGGTTCAAGGACGTTGCAGAGACCATGCTCGAGTCCGTCCGCGCCGACTCCGGCTTCGCCGCCAACGACCTGGTCGACCTGGGCCAGGCCATGCGCGGCTTCACCCCGTCCTCGTCGGAGTTCGTCTCCGTACCCCTCACCAAGGAGAATCTGCGGCTGCCGGGCGGCGGCCAGGCCGTGCGCTGGGACCCGGTGGCCTCCCAGCAGCTCTTCCAGGCGGTCCGCGACGACCGGCCCATCGCCGAACACCCCGCCAAGGGCGCGAAGCCGCCGCATGCGACGGTCGTGGACGTACCGCCGTCGGAGGTCAGAGTGCATGTCGACAACGGCACCGCCCGGCCCGGCCTCGGTGACACGGTCGCCGACGCCCTGCACGCCACCGGCTTCGTGACCGCCGGCGTCCCCGGCAACACGGCGCGCGGTGCGGCGGCCCGTACGGTCATCGACTACGACCCGCGCTGGGACCGCTCGGCCCGCTCGCTGGCCGCCGCGCTGCCGGGGGCGCAGCTGCGGCCGGTGGCCGGGCGCGGGCCGGTGCTCCAGGTGACGGTCGGCGCGGACTTCAAGGCGGTGACGCCGGTCCGGGCGGAGCAGCCGCCGCAGACCCCCGGGAGCGTCGGGGCGATCACCGGCGACGAGGCGGTGTGCCCGTGACCGTTCCCGCCCCCCGGCGCCGTACGGGGCCGCCCCGCCCGCCCACCGGCGACCGCCCGGCCGGGTACCACTGTGTCCCCCGCGCCGGTGTCACCCTCGCCGCCCTGTGTCTGGTCGCCGCCACCGCCGGTGCGGCCCCGCGCGCCCCCGCCGCGCCGACCGGCTGCGGCGATCTGGCCAACGGCCGGCTGTGCCTGCACGGCCCGGTGGGCGCGGCCGGCCGGTACACCACGACCTACCGCCGCCGGGAGGCCGGGCCCGCTGCCCATTTCTCCGTGCGCCTGGGCTATCAGCGCAAGAACGCGAGGATCACCGCGTTCCCCGGCTGGTTCGGCACCCGCCGCCTGCGGTACGGCTCCGTCACCCTCGGCAGCCGGGTGAACATGCTGCCGGACGAATGCATCCGAGGCGTCATGGAGCGCGACATGACCGTCTTCGTCACCAAGTGGAGCTGCGCCTGATCCCGCACCTGATACCCACGCCCAGGTCCACAGCTCCTCAGGAGCACAGGAGCGCAGGAGGACACCATGTGGCAGGCAGCAGTACCGGCCCTCTCCCCCACCGCCGTGGCGCTCTTCCTCACCGCCATGGTGGCCCTGGCCCTGTCCCTCGCCGCCTGGACCGCCCGCACGCCCGTGAGCCCCGTTCCCCGCACCACCGCCGCCGCCCTCCTGGCCGGGTGGCTCCTGCTGCTCGTCCTCGTGACGCTGGTCCCCACCCAGCCGGTCGGCTCGGCCGACGCCACCTTGTGGTGGCGGCCGGGCGAGAGCCTCTTCGCTCCTGGTGCCCCGCTCCAGCCCCAGGAGCGGTCGATGCTGATCCGGCAGATGGCCGCCCTTGCCGCCCTGTACGTCCCCGGCCCGGTGCTGCTGCGCTGCGCGGCCCCCCGCTGGTCGGCCGCCGGGGCCTTCCTCCTGGGCGTCGGCCTGTGCGTGGCCGTCGAAACCGCTCAGCTGCTGATGCGGGCCGGGCGGATCGCCGATATCGACGACGTCCTGTGCGCGGCGGCCGGGACGGTGACCGGGGCGGGGCTGGCGCTGCTGGCGCGGCTGGCAGTGACCCGGGCGGCCGTGCCGGGCACCGCCGCTACCCGGCCGGCCCGTCCGCCGGGACATCCACCAGCCGCAGACGCAGCGACTTCAGACCGTGGTTGAAGTTCGACACCAGCCGCCGCGGCGGAGCGGCGACCGCCAGTGCGGGCAGCAGGCCGCGCGTCTCCTCGTACAGCACCCGCAGCTGCAGCCGGGCGAGATGCGCGCCCAGGCAGACATGCGGGCCGTCGCCGAACGAGACATGGGGATTGGGGGTACGGGCCGGGTCCAGCCGGTGCGGGTCCGCGAAGACCCGCTCGTCGTGGTTGGCCGAACCGTGGAAGACGACCACCTTGTCACCGGCGCGGATCGGGCGGCCGGCGAGTTCCGTGTCGTACGCCGCGGTCCGGCGGAAGCTGAGCACCGGCGGGTGCCACCGCAGCAGCTCCTCCGCGCAGGACGCCGTCCCCACCGCGCCGGTGCGCAGCGCGCGGTACGCCTCCGGGTGCTCGGCGAGTACCAGCAGGCCGCCGGGGGCCGCGCTGCGGACGGTGTCGTTGCCCGCGATGGTCAGCAGGAAGAAGGACATCTCCAGCTCGGGCGTGGCCAGTTCGGGGTCCGAGGCGAGCACGGTCATGACGTCGTCGGCCGGATGCCTGCGTTTGTGGGCGGCCAGCTCCCGGGCGAAGGCGAACATGTCCTGGAGCATGGCCGGGGAGCGGGGGTCGGCGGGCCGCCCGTCCGGCCCGGTTGCGGCCGGACCCGCTTCGTCCGGGTCCTGGTAGCCGATCACCCGCCGGGTCCAGTCCAGCAGCAGCCCGCGCTCGCCGGGCGGCACCCCGAGCAGATCGGCGAGATTGAGCAGCGCGTAGTCGTCCGTGACGGCGGTGACGATGTCGCAGGCGCCGTCCCCGGTGCGCGCCGTCCCGACCGCCGCCGCCAGCAGGTCACGGGCCCGTTGCCGCACGACGGCCTCGAAACGGTCGACCCGGCGCGGGGTGAAGGCCCGGCTGACGAGGCGGCGCAGGCGTCCGTGATCAGTGGGGTCCCCCCTGCTCGAACGGAGTTGAGAGCTTGGGGAAGGATCCTGATTGAGCATCATGCGCCGGATGAACGGCAGGTCGGCCGGGTCGGGGTCGCGGATCTGGGTGGCGCCCAAATGGGAGGAGAAGGTACGCGCGTCCTTCAGGACCCGTACGACGTCGGCATGCCGGGTGACCGCCCAGAAGCCGGGGCCGGCGGGCCAGCCGAGGACTTCGGGCTCCTCCTGCCAGGCCACCGGATACCGGTCGCGCAACAGCCGGTACGCGTCGTGCGGGAGGCCGTCGGTGTAGCGGCGGGGGTCGAAGACGTCCGGCACGGTCATCCGGCTTCGCCGTCGCCGTCCGCCCGCAGGAAGTCCTCCACCACCCGGATCAGCGCCAGCGGCGTCTCGTCCATCGCGTAGTGCCCGGCCCCTGGCAGCTCGACCAGCTCGGCGTTGACGTACCACTGCAGCCATGTCCGGCGCATCAGCTCGGCGCCCAGCGCGGGATCCAGCGCCCCGGCCACCGCCAGCGCCGGCACCGCGGCCCCGTCGACCTCGGCGGCGAACCCCTCCCCCGCCCAGGAGTCCAGCCACGCCCGGAACGCCTTGGGATCGCTGCACTCCAGCGACCGGCGCACCATCCGGTCCAGCCAGGCGGCCGGGCGCTGCCCGCCGGTGGTGAGGTCGATGATGATCCGCCGGTTCTCCGGGGTGCGGTCCGCGGCGGAGAACAGCTCCCACTGTTCGGGCGGCATGGGCAGCCCGTCGGCGGGGACCGGCGAGACGCCGACGATCCTGCGGAGGCGGTGCGGCGCCGCGGCCAGCACCCGCTGGGCGACGCTGCCGCCCATCGAATGGCCGATCACCGAGAACCGCTCCCAGCCCAGCCGGTCGGCGAGCGCCAGCACATCTGCCGCCGCCTCGGCCGTGGTGTACGTGCCGTCCGCGCCCTTCGCCTCGCCGTAGCCGCGCAGGTCGACCAGGGCGTACTGGAACGCGTCCCGGTCGAGGTCGGACAGGACGGGGGCGTAGGCGGACCGGTCGGCGAGCCAGCCGTGGACGGCGATGACCTTGTGCGGTCCGCTGCCGTGCAGGCCATGGGGCAGTACGAAGGAAGCCACGCTCACTCCAGGTGCGTCGGGAGACGTCGTCCGACCCACACTGACCGTGACGACTTCGCCACGCAAGGGCACCGCCCGGTGCTGCTACACCTCGTCGAGCCCCTCCGCCGCCCGCCGCTCCCGCAGTTCCATGATCGCGCGGCGTCGGGCGAGACGGTGGGTGCGGCGGATCTGCGCCTCCTGGTAGCGGCGCTTGTCGCGCTCCGTCTCGGGGAGGACCGGCGGCACCCGGCGCGGTTTGCCGTGTTCGTCCACGGCCGCGAAGACGAGGTAGGCGGAGCCGACCTGCTGGGCCGGGGTGGATTCGTTCCAGCGCTCGGCCAGGACCCGTACGCCGACCTCCATGGAGGAGCGGCCGGTCCAGTTCACCTGGGCCTTCACATGGACCAGGTCGCCGACCCGGACCGGCTCCAGGAAGGCCATCTCGTCCATCGAGGCCGTCACCGCCGGGCCGCCGGAGTGCCGGCCGGCCACCGCGCCCGCCGCATCGTCGACCAGTTTCATGATCACGCCACCGTGCACCGTCCCGAGGAGATTGGTGTCGGCCGCGGTCATGATGTGCGACAGCGTCGTACGGGAGACGGAGGTCGGCTTGCCCGCGAGCTCGCCCTCCTGGCTGTTGGTGACGAGTTCGGTCATGGGGCCAGCCTAAGCGGGGCGTTCCCGGAGCCGCCCCGGCCGCCCTGTGACCCCCGTCTCGTGACAACTCTCTCCCCGCGTGACGCTCGTCTCCCCGCCCTCGCCGGAAACTATCCGGAATGACTGCTTCCGAAAGCCCCGCCGGAATGGTCACGGCCCCTTGCGGTATGGGCGGGAAGGCCTCCGTCGCTTTGCATCAGGTCTGCAACAGCCCTGGTCCGATCATGTACCTGCCCTATGGGGCGGCCCCTTGCGGCATGCACACTGCCTTCCATGAATGAGTGGGAGTCCGGGGACCAGAACGGCTACCGGTATGGACGCGGCAGCGGCGGCGTCGATCCGGAGGGTGCGCGCGCCATGCCGCAGGTGCGGCGCGACGCGGGGTACCCCCGCAGCGAGCCCCCGCTGCCCCCGCAGATGTCCCCGCGCCGCGGCTCCGTACCGCCGCAGCAGTCGCAGGGCTACGACGACTACGACAGCGGCTACAACACCGGTCAGGTCTACGGCGGCGGCGGTGGCCGCGGCGGCGACGACGGCTATGACGACTACGGTCCGCGCGGTGCCCGGCCGCGCCCCAACTGGGGCCGCCGCATCAAGTGGACCGTGCTGACCCTGGTCGTGGTGCTGGCCGTCACCTCCGTCGCCACGTACTTCTGGGCCGACGGCAAGCTCCGCCGCAAGGTGGACCTGAGCAAGGTCATCGACCGGCCGGAGGCCGGGGACGGCACCAACTACCTGATCGTGGGCTCGGACAGCCGCGAGGGCATGACGGACGCGCAGAAGAAGAAGCTGCACACCGGCTCCGCCGAGGGCAAGCGCACCGACTCCATGATGATCCTGCACGACGGCTCCAACGGCCCGACGCTGATCTCGCTGCCCCGTGACTCGGACGTGGAGATACCCACCTTCGTCGGCTCGGACTCCGGCAAGAAGTACCCGGGCACCGGCCGCCACACCAAGCTGAACGCGGCCTACGCCGAGGACGGCCCGGAACTCCTGGTCCGCACCGTCGAGTTCAACACCAAGCTGCACATCGACCACTACGTCGAGATCGGCTTCGCCGGCTTCGCGGGCATCGTGGACGCCATCGGCGGCGTCGAGATGGACATCCCCAAGGCGTTCAAGGACAAGTGGTCGGGCGCCGACTTCCCCGCGGGCAAGCAGACCCTCAACGGCCAGCAGGCCCTCGCCTTCGTCCGCACCCGGCACGCCTTCGCGGGCAGCGACCTGGACCGTACGAAGAACCAGCAGAAGTTCCTGGGCACGCTGGCCGGTCAGGTCGCCACCCCGGGTACGGTCCTCAACCCCTTCAAGCTCTACCCGACGATGAGCGCCGGCCTGGACACCCTCATCGTCGACAAGGACATGAGCCTGTGGGACCTGGGCCAGATGTTCTTCGCGATGAAGGGCGTCATGGGCGGCGACGGCAAGTCGATGAACATGCCGATCAACGGCTCCACCGGCGGCAACCTGGTCTGGGACAAGGCCAAGGTGCAGCAGCTGGTGCAGCAGCTGAACAACGACGAGAAGGTCACGGTCAGCGGGAACTGACCCGACGCCGTCACCGTCACCAGTGAGGCCCCGCCGGAAACGGCGGGGCCTCACTCACTTCCCGAAGAACGGCCCCCGGCGGAGCGCCGGGGGCCCGTGGTGAAGCTGCGCGGAGGGTGCGTGTGCGCCTACTGCGGCAGGTTCCGCGCCATCACGATCCGCTGCACCTGGTTCGTGCCCTCGTAGATCTGCGTGATCTTGGCGTCGCGCATCATCCGCTCGACCGGGTAGTCACGGGTGTAGCCGTAGCCGCCCAGGAGCTGGACGGCGTCGGTGGTGATCTCCATGGCGGCGTCCGAGGCGTAGCACTTGGCGGCGGCGCCGAAGAAGGTGAGGTCCTCGCCCTTGCCGCCGGCCGAGATGCGCTCGGAGCGGGCGGCGGCGGCGTAGGTCAGCTGGCGGGCCGCCTCCACCTTCATGGCCATGTCGGCGAGCATGAACTGCACGCCCTGGAAGTCGCCGATCGGCTTGCCGAACTGCTTGCGCTCCTGGACGTAGCCCTTGGCGTAGTCCAGGGCGCCCTGGGCGATGCCGAGGGCCTGGGCCGCGATGGTGATGCGGGTGTGGTCCAGGGTCTTCATGGCGGTGGCGAAGCCGGTGCCCTCGGCGCCGATCATGCGGTCGGCGGGGATGCGGACGTTGTCGAGGTAGACCTCGCGGGTCGGGGAGCCCTTGATGCCGAGCTTCTTCTCCGGGGCGCCGAACGAGACGCCCTCGTCGGACTTCTCGACGACGAAGGCGGAGATGCCCTTCGAGCGCTTCTCGGGGTCGGTGACCGCCATCACCGTGTAGTACTCGGAGACGCCGGCGTTGGTGATCCAGCGCTTGACGCCGTTGAGCACCCAGTAGTCGCCGTCGCGTACGGCCTTGGTCTTCATGCCGGCGGCGTCGGAGCCGGCATCCGGCTCGGACAGGCAGTACGAGAACATCGCGTCGCCCTTGGCGAGCGGGCCCAGGTACTTCTTCTTCAGCTCCTCGGAACCGGAGAGGATCACCGGGAGCGAGCCGAGCTTGTTGACGGCCGGGATGAGGGAGGAGGAGGCACAGGCCCGTGCGACCTCCTCGATCACGATGACGGTGGCCAGCGCGTCGGCACCGGCGCCGCCGTAGGCCTCCGGTACGTGGACGGCGTGCAGGTCGTTGGCGACCAGCGCGTCCAGCGCCTCCTGCGGGAAACGCGCCTCCTCGTCCACCGCGGCGGCGAACGGCGCGATCTTCGCCTCGGCGAGCGCACGCACCGACTCGCGGAGCATGTCGTGCTCCTCCGACGGCCGGTACAGATCGAAATCAGCGGTTCCCGCCAAGGTTTCTCACTCCCCTATGAGCTGATGCTCACTGCTGCCTACTACTGCTAACTACTGTTAAGTAACCAAACTACGACTTCGGATTCTAGGCCGCTGGGCCGGTTACGGATACGTGAGGTTGCCGACAGGCGGCGGAGAGCGGGCGCACGGCCGGGGACTGCCGTACGGCGCGCGACTATGCTCGGTCAGCACCATTTTCCCCGGAAGCGTCTGGAGCAGCGTCCATGGCCCTCAAGATCACCGTGATCGGCACCGGCTACCTCGGTGCCACCCACGCCGCCGCCATGGCCGAGCTGGGTTTCGAGGTGCTGGGCCTGGACGTGGTGCCCGAGAAGATCGAGATGCTGCAGCGCGGCGAGGTCCCGATGTACGAGCCGGGGCTGGAGGAGCTGCTGCGCCGCCATGTCGCCGGGATCGAGGGCTCCAGCGGGCGGCTGCGCTTCACCACCTCGTACGAAGAGGTCGCGGCCTTCGGCGATGTGCACTTCGTGTGTGTGAACACGCCGCAGAAGCACGGCGAGTACGCCTGCGACATGTCGTACGTGGAGACCGCCTTCGACGCGCTGGCGCCGCATCTGGACCGGCCCGCGCTCGTCGTCGGCAAGTCGACGGTGCCGGTGGGCAGCGCGGCCCGGCTCGCCGAGCGGCTGGCGGCCACCGCCCCGGCCGGCAGGGCCGCCGAGCTCGCCTGGAACCCGGAGTTCCTGCGCGAGGGCTTCGCCGTACAGGACACCCTGCACCCCGACCGGATCGTGGCGGGTGTGGCGAGCGAGCGGGCCGAGGAGATGCTGCGGGAGGTGTACGCCACGCCCCTCAAGGAGGGGTCGCCGTTCGTGGTGATGGACTACCCGACCGCCGAGCTGGTGAAGACCTCCGCGAATTCGTTCCTGGCGACGAAGATCTCGTTCATCAACGCCATGGCGGAGGTGTGCGAGGCCGCCGACGGCGATGTGGTGAAGCTGGCCGAGGCCATCGGCCACGACGAGCGGATCGGCAAGAAGTTCCTGCGGGCCGGGATCGGCTTCGGGGGCGGCTGCCTGCCCAAGGACATCCGGGCGTTCATGGCGCGCGCCGGTGAGCTGGGCGCGGACCAGGCGCTGACGTTCCTGCGCGAGGTCGACTCCATCAACATGCGGCGCCGCGGCCACATGGTCGAGCTGGCCCGCGACGCGGTGGGCGGCGGCTTCCTGGGCAAGCGGGTCGCCGTACTGGGCGCGACCTTCAAGCCGGACTCGGACGACGTACGCGATTCGCCGGCGCTCAACGTCGCGGGACAGATTCACCTCCAGGGCGGGCAGGTGACGGTCTACGACCCGAAGGGGATGGAGAACGCACGACGGCTGTTCCCCACCCTGGCGTACGCGGACAGCGCTCCGGAGGCGGTGCGGGGCGCGGACGTGGTGCTGCATCTGACGGAGTGGAGCGAATTCCGGGAGCTGGATCCGGCGGCGCTGGGTGAGGTGGTCGCCGAGCGGCGGATCCTGGACGGGCGCAACGCCCTCGACCCGGAGCTGTGGCGCAAGGCCGGCTGGAGCTACCGGGCGCTGGGCCGCCCGCAGGCGTAACCCGCCGGATCCGCCTCGGCCGCCGGCCGGCCCGTACCCGCCATCATGCACATGCGACGCGAAGTGACCGGTTCCTGCGATGCGGAGGTAATGCCATGGCACTGATCGAGCTCGGCGTCACGGTGCTGGACTGTCCCGACCCGTGGGCGCTCGCCGGCTTCTATGCCGAGATGCTCGGGTGGCACGTTGAGGGCGGGGACGACGCGAGCGACGACGACTGGGTCGAGGTCGTGGGGCCGGGCGGCCGGACGCTCGCCTTCCAGCAGGTGGCCGGCGACTACCGGCGGCCGGACTGGCCCGGCCAGGACCAGCCGCAGCAGCTGCATCTCGACTTCGACGTACGCACCGCCGATATCGACGAGGCCGAGGCCAAGGTCATCAGGCTGGGCGCGACGCTGGTCCAGCCCGATGACGGCAAGCGTGACTTCCGGGTCTATCTGGATCCGGCGGGGCATCCGTTCTGCCTGTGCATGAAGTGAGCCCGGGCCCGAAGCTCGGGCCCGAAGGGTGCGGTCGGCCGGTTACGCCCGCTCTCCGTCCAGCCGCTCGATCGTCGCCGTGGACGGTGCCCGGCGGCCCCGGGCGGCGCGGGCGGCACACTCCGCGCCGCGGACTGCCCGTAGCGCATTGCCCCAGGTCAGACCGGCCAGATCGCGGAATGACCAGCCGCGGTCGATGAGTTCGGCGAGCAGCAGCGGATAGCCCGCCACATCCGGCACGGGGCTGCGGTGCGCGGTGGCCGGGTCGGTGTCGAAGCCGGCGCCGAGGCCGACGTGGTCGGGGCCTGCCACCGCGCGGATGTGGTCGAGGTGGTCGGCGATGTCCTGTACGGAGGCAGGGCCGCTGCCGCGGGTGAGGTGTTCCGGGGTGAAGGTGACCATGCAGACCCCGCCGTTGCGGGGCAGCAGCGAGAGCACCTCGTCGGGGACGTTGCGGGGGTGGGCACAGACCGCCCGGGCCGCCGTGTGGCACCAGAGCACCGGGGACCTGGTGATCTCGAGGGTGTGCCGCATGGTGTCGGCGGAGCACCAGGTCAGATCGATGAGCATGCCGAGGCGGTTCATCTCGCGGACCACCTCCTCGCCGAACACCGTCAGCCCGCCCGCCCTGGGCTCGTCGGTGGCGGAGTCGGCCCACGGGGTGCTGCGGCCGGCGGTGAGGGAGAGGGAACGCACTCCCAGCCGGTAGAAGGAGCGCAGTACGCCGAGCGAGCTGTCGATGGCGTGGCCGGCGGCGGAGCCGAGGAGGGAGGCTATCCGGCCGTGGTCGCGGGCCTCGGTCAGGTCGTCGGCGGAGAGGGCGAGATGCAGCGCCCCGGGGTAGGTGCGGATCAGCGCATGGACGAAGTCGATCTGCTCGAGCGTCGCGGTGACGGCCGCCTCGCCGGTCAGCTCGGCCGGCACCTGGAGGGACCAGAACTGGCCGCCGATACCGCCGGCCCGCAGCCGCGGGATGTCGGTGCGCACGCCCGTCTCGCCGTGGTCGAGGTCGAAGCGGTGGCCGGGGGTCGGATCGTGGCCGGTGCGCCGGCGCAGCGACCAGGGCAGGCCGTTGCAGCCGTCGACGACGGGGTGCGTGGCGAGCAGGGCGCGGGCGCGGGCCAGCGGGCCGCGGAGACCGAGCGGCAGCGGGCCTGCGGATCCGTCGCCGGGGGCGGCGCCGGATATCTCCGAGGCACCGGCGGGGTCGGTCAGCTCTGCGGGGGCGAGATCGGCCATGGCGCACTCCCCGGTCGACTACAGGTGACGCCACCGTCGCACGCGGATCCGTACGGTTCGCGGTGAGCGATGCGTACGGGTTAGGGCCGGTCCGGCGGATCAGGGGGCGGGCCCGGCCATGATCCGCCGGACCGGCCCTGACGCCGTCCCGTCGTACGGTGCCTCAGCCGTCCAGCTCCTCGAGGGTGGCGTTGGACGGGCCGCGCCGGGCCTGTTCCTCGCGTGCCACGTCCTCGGCGATGCGCAGCGTACGGACCGCGTTCTGCCAGGTGAGCTTGGCGAGGTCGGCCGTGGACCACTTGCGGTCCAGCAGCTCGGCGATCAGCTGCGGGTAGCCCGCCACATCGGCCAGGTCCGACGGGGTGAAGGCGGTGCCGTCGAAGTCGCCGCCGATGCCGAGGTGGTCGATGCCCGCGACGTCACGCATATGGTCGAGGTGGTCGGCGACGGTGGCCGCGGTGGCCACCGGGCGCGGGTGGGCGGCTTCGAAGGCCCGCTGGACGGTCATCCCGCCCTCGCTGGTGTCGAGGTGGTGCAGGCCGTGCGCGCGCATGTTCTCGTCGGCACGCTGCGTCCATTCCACCGCGGCGGGCAGCACGAACTTCGGCACGAAGGTGGCCATCGCGATGCCGCCGTTGGCGGGCAGCCGCTCCAGGACGTCGTCGGGGATGTTGCGCGGATGGTCGCAGACGGCGCGGGCGGAGGAGTGGGAGAAGATCACCGGGGCGCGGGTGACGCGGAGCGCGTCGCGCATCGTTTCCGCGGCGACATGCGAGAGATCGACGAGCATGCCGAGGCGGTTCATCTCGCGGACGACCTCCTCGCCGAACCGCGACAGCCCGCCCGCCTTCGGCTCGTCGGTCGCCGAGTCGGCCCAGTCGAGCGAGTTGTTGTGGGTCAGCGTCATATAGCGGACGCCGAGCCGGTGCAGTGCGCGCAGGGTGGCGAGGGAGTTGTTGATGGAGTGGCCGCCCTCGGCACCCATCAGAGAGGCGATACGGCGCTCCGCGCGGGCGGCCTCCATATCGCCGGAGGTGAGCGCCAGGCGCAGATCTCCGGGGTAGCGGCCGACCAACTGCCGCACCACGTCGATCTGTTCGAGGGTGGCGCTGACCGCGTGGTCGCCCGCGTATTCGGCCCGTACATAGACGGACCAGAACTGCGCGCCGACGCCGCCGGCCCGCAGCCGGGGGAGGTCGGTGTGCAGATGCGCGGACTGGTCGCCGGCGATATCGCGCCGGTCGAGGTCGTAGCGGACCTGCTCGCGCAGCGCCCAGGGCAGGTCGTTGTGGCCGTCGACGACGGGCCAGCGGGCGAGCAGCTCCTTCGCGGCGTCCAGAGAGGCACTCATGCCGACACCTCGCTGCGCTCGGCCTTGCATTCGCGCGGCGCGCACCTCTCGACTGTTCGCTCGCTGCGCTCGCTCACTTGCCGCCGCCGAAGCCGAAGCCGCTGGGGGCGGCGACCTTGTTGCGCAGCCGCTTGCCCTTCTCGGTGGCCTGGTCGTTCAGCTCCTGCTGGAACTCCCGCATACGGGAGAGGAGTTCGGGATCGTACGCGGCGAGGATCCGGGCGGCGAGCAGCCCGGCGTTACGGGCGCCGCCCACCGAGACGGTGGCGACCGGCACCCCGGCGGGCATCTGCACGATGGACAGGAGGGAGTCCATGCCGTCCAGGTACTTCAGCGGCACCGGCACGCCGATGACGGGGAGCGGGGTGACCGAGGCGAGCATCCCGGGAAGGTGCGCGGCTCCCCCGGCGCCCGCGATGATCGCCTTGAGGCCGCGCCCGGCGGCGTCCTCGCCGTAGGCGATCATTTCGCGCGGCATCCGGTGCGCCGAGACGACATCGACCTCGTAGGGGATCTCGAACTCGGCGAGCACCTGCGCGGCGGCCTCCATGACGGGCCAGTCGGAGTCGGAGCCCATGACGACGCCGACGAGGGGGGCGGAGGCATCGGAGGGGCGCGCGTCAGCGCTCGTTGAGGGGCGGTGGCCGGGCGACGGGTGGGCGGTCATTCGGTGATTGTTCCTCGCAGATAGCCGGCGGCGTGCGCGGCGCGCTCGCGCACGTCGGCCAGATCGTCGCCGTAGGTGTTGACGTGGCCGACCTTGCGGCCGGGCTTCACGTCCTTTCCGTACATATGGATCTTCAGCTGCGGGTCCCGCGCCATGCAATGCAGATACGCCGCATACATGTCGGGGTAGTCGCCGCCGAGGACATTGGCCATCACCGTCCAGGTGGCGCGAGGGCGCGGGTCACCGAGCGGGAGGTCGAGCACGGCACGGACGTGGTTGGCGAACTGCGAGGTGATCGCGCCGTCCTGGGTCCAGTGGCCGGAGTTGTGCGGGCGCATGGCGAGCTCGTTGACCAGGATGCCGGGTTTCCCGTCGGGTCCGGCCGTCTCGAAGAGCTCGACCGCGAGGTGGCCCACGACGTCCAGCTCCTTGCCGATGCGCAGCGCCAGCTCCTGGGCGTGGCCCGCGAGCTGCGGGTCGAGGCCGGGTGCCGGGGCGATCACCGTGTCGCAGACGCCGTCGACCTGTATCGACTCCACGACCGGGTAGGCGACGGCCTGGCCGTGCGGGGAGCGGACGATGTTGGCCGCCAGTTCTCGGACGAATTCGACCTTCTCCTCGGCCAGAACCGGCACTCCGGCGCGGAACGGTTCGGCGGCCTCTTCGGAGGATCGCACGACCCAGACTCCCTTGCCGTCATAGCCCCCGCGGACGGTCTTGAGGACGACGGGGAAACCTTCCCCCTCGGCCGCGAACCGCTCCACATCGGCCGGATCGGAGACGATGCGGTGCCGCGGACAGGGCACGCCGATCGCGTCCAGCTTCGCGCGCATCACCCCCTTGTCCTGGGCGTGCATCAGGGCCTCGGGGCCGGGCCTGATGGGGATGCCGTCCGCCTCCAGCGCCCGCAAGTGCTCGGTGGGGACGTGCTCATGATCGAAGGTGAGCACATCGCAGCCACGGGCGAAGGCGCGCAGCGTCTCCAGGTCGCGGTAGTCGCCGATGACGACCTCGCTGACCACCTGGGCCGCCGAGTCCTGCGGGGTGTCGCTGAGGAGCTTGAACTTGATGCCGAGGGGGATACCCGCCTCGTGGGTCATACGGGCGAGCTGACCGCCGCCGACCATGCCGACTACCGGGAACGTCACGCTCCCCAGGGTATCCGCACCGCAGCGCTGCCCCGACCCCTGCTTGGATGATCCTCTGAATACGGGCGTCCGCAGATGTCAGAGGATCGCCGGTGACGAGCGGCAAGCGAAGGAGAGACCGGATGGGGACCGGTGGCATAGCGAGGAAATCCCGGCTTCTGGTGATCGCCGTGGCGATCGCCGCGCTGCTGATCGCGGTGCATACCGTCATCAGCCGGCTGTCGGAGCCGGCGGTGTACGACGCGGACAGCACCGAGATAGCGGTCGGACCGGGCGAGCACTTCGAGATACAGGTGGCCGACGGCCGCGCCGACGGATTCCGCTGGATCATCGCCGCCCCGCGTCCGGATCCGGCCGTTCTGAGGGCGTCCGGAAGCCATGTGGACCCCGACGAGCCGCCGTCCTCCGGTGCGGGCGGCTCCCGCTACCTGGACTTCGTGGCGGTCGGCGCGGGCCGTACGGACCTGCGGCTGCTGCGCTGCCGGCGGTGTACGGACGGTGCGGGCGTCGCAGAGGGCACGCAGAGCCTCGAATTCCGCGTCACCGTGGGATGAGGAGCCGAACTCGACAGGGGACGGGCACCGGCTGATACCGGTGGTTAGCATGAGAGAGCGGACCACGGTTGACGGCCGCGATGACCACCCCACGACATCCGCTCAGGGCGTTCGCCCGCGACATCTGCCCACGACGGGAGCTGAACGATCACCATGAGTGAACGGAGCGCGCTGCGGTCGAGGCTGGAGGCGCTCACCCGGGAAGTGGTGAAGTTCGGCGCGGTCGGCGGCGCGGGCGTCGTCGTGAACTTCGCGGTGTTCAACCTCGTACGGCAGCTGACCGAGATTCCCGTCGTCCGGGCCAGCATCGTGGCGACGGTCGTGGCCACCGGCACCAACTACATCGGCTACCGCTACTTCGCCTACCGCGACCGGGACAAGCAGGGCCGCACCAAGGAGCTCACGCTCTTCCTGCTGTTCAGCGTGATCGGCCTGATCATCGAGAACGGCGTGCTCTACACCGCGACGTACGGGTTCGGCTGGGACGGCCGGCTGCAGAGCAATGTCTTCAAGTTCGTCGGCATCGGCATCGCGACGCTCTTCCGCTTCTGGTCGTACCGCACCTGGGTGTTCCGGGCGCTGCCCGCCCGGGAGGCCGTGGAGACCGCCGAGTCCTTCCTGACCGACCGCCCCGAGGGCGTGCCGGGCCCGGCGCGGGCCCGCAGCGGCTCCCGGAAGTAGCGGGCCGGCAGCGGGCTCACTCCTCGACGGACTCGGCTTCGCGCGCCAGGAACAGCGCGAACACCGGCGGATGCTGCTGCAGCAGCTCCAGACGGCCGCCGTCCGCCTCGGCCAGGTCGCGGGCGACGGCCAGCCCCAGCCCGGTGGAGTTGCGGCCGGAGACGGTCCGTTCGAAGACCCGTGAGCCGAGGTCCGGCGGGACGCCGGGGCCTGCGTCCGTGACCTCGACAACGGCCTGGTTGCCGGTGACGCGGGTGCGCAGGGCGACCGTTCCGGCGCCGTGCATCAGGGAGTTCTCGATCAGCGTGGCCAGCACCTGGGCAACCGCGCCCGGGGTGCCCACGGCCCGCAGCCCCTTCTTCCCGGAGCGGACGATGGCCCGTCCGGCGCTGCGGTAGGCCGGGCGCCACTCCTCGACCTGCTGCTTGACCACCTCGTCCAGATCGAAGGCGACCGCCGAGCCGGTGCGCGGATCGCGCGAGTTGGTCAGCAACCGCTGCACGACATCGGTCAGCCGCTCCACCTGGGCCAGCGCGATGGTGGCCTCTTCCTTGACGGTGTCCGGGTCGTCGGTGACGGTGATCTCCTCCAGCCGCATCGACAGCGCGGTCAGCGGGGTGCGCAGCTGGTGGGAGGCGTCGGCGGCGAGCCGGCGCTCGGCGGTCAGCATCCGGGCGATCCGTTCGGCGCTGGCGTCGAGCACATCCGCGACCCGGTCGAGTTCCTGGACGCCGTAGCGGCGGTGGCGCGGGCGGGGGTCGCCGGAGCCCAGCCGTTCGGCGGTCTCGGCGAGGTCGGTGAGCGGTGCGGTCAGCCGACGGGCCTGGCGTACCGCAAGGATGACGGCGGCGACGATCGCGAGCAGTGCGACGGCCAGGATGACCAGCAGCGTCCGGCCGATCTCCGCGCTGACCGTGGAGCGGGACTCCTGGACCACGACGGATTCGCCCCGGTCTCCGCGGACCCGCTTTTCCATGACGTCCCCCGCCGGACGCCGCCCGATCTCGATCGTGCCGGGCCTGCCCGGCACCCGGATCTGGGCGTACCGCTTGGCGGTGATCTGCTCGGAGAGGATCTCCGGAGTGATCTTCTCGCCGCTGCCCAGCCGGCTCTCCACGATCCCCACCAGCCGCACCGCCTCGGACGCCACGCTCTCCTGCGCACCCGCCTCGATCGTGCGGGTTTCGACGATGACCAGGGAGATGCCGAAGACGGCGATGACGACGAGCACCACGGCGAGCGTGGAGTTGATCAGGCGGCGGCGCACGGGCTACTGGCTCTTTTCAGCTTTTTTCGAAGCGGAAGCCGACACCGCGGACGGTGGCGATGTAGCGGGGGTTGGCGGCGTCGTCACCGAGCTTCTTGCGCAGCCAGGAGATGTGCATGTCGAGCGTCTTGGTGGACGACCACCAGGTGGTGTCCCAGACCTCGCGCATCAGCTGGTCGCGGGTGACGACCCGGCCGGCGTCCCGTACCAGCACGCGCAGCAGGTCGAACTCCTTTGCGGTCAGCTGGAGTTCGTCATCGCCCATCCATGCCCGGTGCGACTCGACGTCGATCCGTACGCCATGGGTGGCGGGCGGCTGCTGGGGCTCGGCGGTGGAACCGCGGCGCAGCAGGGCCCGTACCCGGGCCAGGAGTTCGGCGAGCCGGAAGGGCTTGGTGACGTAGTCGTCGGCGCCGGCGTCCAGGCCGACGACGGTGTCCACCTCGTCGGCGCGGGCGGTGAGCACCAGGATCGGGAAGGAGTGGCCTTCGTTGCGCAGCCGGCGGGCGACCTCCAGGCCGTCCATGCCCGGCAGCCCCAGGTCGAGCACGAGCAGGTCGATATTGCCCTGGAGACCGGCGTCGAGCGCCGTGGGGCCGTCCTCGCGCACCTCGACTTCGTAACCCTCGCGGCGCAGTGCGCGGGCGAGCGGCTCCGAGATGGACGCGTCATCCTCGGCGAGCAGTACACGGGTCATGCGCCGATGGTAGTCCGAGGCGGCGGGGCAGAGGGGCGGACCGGCGGGGGCCGGCTACGAGCGGATGCGCCGGCCCGGGGCACGGCCCGGACTGCACACGCTCGGCAGGGCGGAGTAAACGGTTCCCGGCAACAGTGTGAGCGTTGTCTCATGGTGGCCATTGGTGGTGGAAGCAGACGTATGGTGTCGGGACGTCCATCGCACAACCCGCGGACCGCTGACGCTCAACTGGTGTCATCGGTCCCTGTTGTGTGCGGGGCTGGAACCACCAGTCCCGGTACACAGTGACTGACCTGTCGACCGGGTCCGCCGCGCGAGCAGCACGGGGGGCGTGGATCCCGGTGTTGGACCGCCTGCCGGCGCCGTCTCGTGCGGTGTCGACCCCCCGGACGTGGGGGCGGGCATGTCCACGCCGGTGCCGGTCATCCCCCACCCGGGCGCGTAACGACTCATCGAACGCGTCCCGAGCAGACCAAGGACTCACCATGGCGTCCAGCCTGACGAAGGGCGCAGCCCAGCAGGGGAACCCTGCCAACGGCGGCAAAACCTTCTTCGGCCACCCCCGCGGACTGGCCCCTCTCTTCATGACCGAGATGTGGGAGCGCTTCAGCTATTACGGCATGCGCGCCCTGCTCGTCCTGTACCTGATCGCCGGCGGCCCCGACGCGAAGCCCGGCAGCCAGGGCGGCGGCCTCGCCTTCCCCGAGGCCAACGCGGTGGCCATCTACTCCGTGTACGTGGCGATGGTGTACCTGCTCGCCATGCCCGGTGGTTGGATCGGCGACCGTATCTGGGGCCCGCGCAAGACCGTCGCCATCGCCGGTGGCGTGATCATGGCCGGCCACCTGGTGCTGGCCATGCCGGGCCAGGCGACCTTCTTCGCCGGTCTCGCCCTGGTCGCGATCGGCTCCGGACTGCTGAAGTCCAACATCTCCACGATGGTGGGCCATCTCTACGACGGGCCGCAGGACCCGCGCCGGGACGGCGGCTTCACGATCTTCTACATGGGCGTCAACATCGGCGCCTTCGCCGCCCCGCTGGCCATCGGCTATGTCGGCCAGAACGTCAACTGGCACCTCGGCTTCGCGATGGCCGCCGCCGGCATGGGCATCGGCCTGGCGTTCTTCCTCCTGGGCAGCCGCAACCTGTCGCCGGTCAGCAGCACGGTGCCGTCCCCGCTGGCAGCCGAGGAGCGCGGCGCTCTGCTGCGCAAGGGCCTGATCTGGCTGGCCGTCGCGGTGGTCTTCTACGGCATCGTCCTCGGCACCGGCAGCTTCACCATGAACTGGGTGGTCCTCCCGCTGACGTTGCTGGGCCTGGCCATCCCGATCACCGTGCTGGTCCGCATCAAGCGCGACAAGGAGCTCACTGAACCGGAACAGACCAAGGTCAGTGGCTACATCTGGTTCTTCGTCGCCGCCGCCGTGTTCTGGATGATCTTCGACCAGGCCGGTTCGACGATGTCCACCTTCGCCGAGAAGAAGACCACGGACCATGTCTTCGGGATGGGCTTCCCGTCCTCCTTCTTCCAGTCGGTGAACCCGCTGTGGGTCATGGCCCTCGCCCCGGTCTTCGCCACGCTGTGGCTGAAGCTGGCCCGACGTCACCGCGAGCCGAGCACCACGGTCAAGTTCGCCATGGCGATGGTCCTGATCGGCTTCTCGTTCATCGTCTTCGCCTACGCGATGAACCTGACCGCGGACGGCAGCAAGGCCAGCCCGGCCTGGCTGATCGGCATCTACATGGTCCAGACGATGGGTGAGCTCTGCCTCTCCCCGGTCGGCCTGTCGCTCACCACGAAGATGGCACCGCAGAAGTACGCCAGCCAGATGCTCGGCGTCTGGTTCCTGGCCGTCACGGCCGGCGACTGTGTCACCTCGCTGCTCTCCACCGCGGGCGCGGACCTCAGCGGTCCGCCTGTGGTGGCGGCCGAGGCCGCCATCGCGCTGCTCGCCGGAATCGCGGTGTACACGTCCCGCAAGAAGATCGAGGCGCTCATGGGGGATGTGCACTGACACATCTGCGCAGCTGAGGCGTCTCCGCCGAGGCACAGGGCCCCGCCGCACCGGGTTGGTGCGGCGGGGCCTTCGTCGTGGCGGAGGTCAGCGGCGCAGGTGCCGCCGCGGCGTGAAGCTGAAGACCGCCCCGCCGAGCAGGACGGCGGTGCCGGCGAGGAGCCCGAGGGCGGTCAGGGCGCCGCGGTCACCGGCGCCGGTGTCGGCGAGGCCGCCGGTGCCACCGGTGCTGCCGGCGGCGCCACCGGCCGTTCCCCCGGATGCGCCGCCCGTCGAACCGGCCGACGACCCACCCGACGCCCCACCGGACGTACCGCCCGACGTGCCGCCCGGCTGCGCCGAGGTGTCCAGCGTGAGCGAGGGGCCGGGGTCCTTCTCCGGGGTGCAGGTCGTGGTCGTCCCCAGCGCGTTGACGGTGAGCACGCCCGGCGTCAGCGTCGTCCTGCCCGTGGCGCCCGGCTTGTACGTGCCCTTGAGATCGGGGATCTCGATCGGGTCACCCGACTTGATGGGTTCGGCGTTGGTCGGGCCCTCCACCTTGACCGTTCCCTTGTCCGCGCCGCCCACCTTGACGTCCATCGACGGCTTGACCGAGTCCTTGGGGATGTCCGCCGGGCTGTCCATGACGGACTTCTTGAACTGCACCGTCAGGTCGTAGCTGCCGCCCTTCTTCACGGCGTCGATCTGCACCGGCGAGGTCGCCTTCTTGTCCCCGATGGGGGTCTTGCAGGCGTACGGGACCTTGATCTCCTTGCCCTGGTACGCGGTGCCGTCGGGGTCGCCGCCGCTACCGCCGGTCGAGCCGCCGCCGGTGGTGCCGCCGGTGTCCGTACCGGAGGTCGTGCCGCCGCTGGTCGTGCCGCCGCTGGTGGAATCACCTCCGGTCGTACCGCTACTCGTCGTACCGCCGCCGGTTGTCCCGCCACTGGTCGTACCGCCGCTCGTGGTGCCGCCGGAGTCGCCCCCGCCGTCCGTCACCTTGATGGTGACCGCGGGCTGCACCGTCTCCTTGGGCGAGCACTTGGTGTCCGTGGAGATCGGCTTGTTGACGTTGATGTTGTAGAAGCCCGGCGTCAGCGTGACCTCCCCCGGCTTCTCCAGCTTCAGCTTGCCCGTCATGTCGGACAGCTTCATCGGAGCGCCCTTGGGGATCGGCGGATTCTGCCGCGGCCCCTCCACGGGCAGCTCGCCGGTCTGTGCCCCGGCCACCTTGACCGTGCCGGTCGGCTGGACGGTGTTCTCCCCCAGATCGAGGACGTCGGGGTTCTTGGAGGCCGCCTCGACCGTCTTCCAGACCACCGTGATCTCGTCCCCGACCTTCGCGGTCGCGGGCGCGCTGACCGCCACCTTCGTGGTGCCCTCGATCGGCGGCAGCCCGGATATCGGCGGCGGCAGACACTCCGTCTTGTACGACACGTCCGCCGCCTGGGCGGACCCGGCCACGGCCAGGACACCCGCACCCGCGAGCGCCAGCGCGGCCGCCGAGGCCACACCCGCCCTCCTGCGTTGTCTCCTCAGCCTCATCAGCGTCATCACGCGGAACCTTTCGACGTGGGTCGTTCGGTTGATGTGGTGGTGGACGGTGCGGTGTCCGGGGTGAACCACGGCAGCCCGGCGCTGTCGCCGGCGCTCCTGGTCACGCTTGGTGCTGCGGTACGTCGTGTGCCGGGCCGGGCGGCGTGTCGGCGGCCGGGGGCGGGGGCCGGGCGGCGCGGGCGGATCCGGTCCACGATCGCCATCCCGATACGGAACACCGCCGTCGGGACCACCAGGCACAGCAGCACCCAGAACAGCGTCACGCCCCACGGGCGGCCCACCCCCCACGGCTGCTCGACCAGGATCTTGCCGCCGTACTCGAGCGAGACCAGATAGTCCCCGTGTGCCCCGGCGGCCAGCTCCACCGGCAGCCTGACCTCGGCTTTCTGTCCGGCGGGAAGGGTTCCGCGCCACTGCTGGTCCTCCCACTCGGGTGCGAAGACCCCATGCGAGGTGCCCACCCGGAAGACCGGGTTCCGGGCCGGCGCCGCGCCGACGTTGCCGACGGTGAGGGTCAGCTCGCGCTGCGGCGGCGCGCCGAACCAGGTCAGCAGTCCGCTGCTGCCCGCCAGCCGGGGCGCCGCGAGGACGGTCAGCCGTCCGCCGGTGCTCTCCTTGGGCAGCGGTGCCACGGGGTGGCCCGCCACCTTGAACGCGGCATCGGCGGCTTTCGGCGCACCAGTCACCGTCGCCACATGCACCACACAGGGGCAGGGCTTGGGCGGTTCGGCGACCGGGAGGCGCTTGCGGAAGGCGCCGTGCGCGTCGGTGGTGACGGCGCGTCCGTCACCGTTGGCGCAGGCATTGGTGCCGCCGATCATGTTCTGTCCGCAGATCAGCAGCGTGAGCAGGGCTCCGGCCCGCCAGCCGCGGCCGGTCACGGTGATGGTGCCGCCCTTGCCGGCCTCCTTCTCGGAGACCTGTACGGAGGGGCGGCCGCCGGCGGTGGCGTACGCGGAGGCGGCGGGGAGCAGGGCCGGTACGAGGGCGGCGAGACAGAGCGCGAGGGCGGCGGCCCATCTCGCGGAGGTGGGTGTGGTGGGTGTGGTGGGTGTGGTGGGTCTAGTGGCTGTGGCTGTGGTGAGGGTGGTTGTGGTGGGGGCCGTCGTCGTAGCCGTCTCGCCGTTCACGATCGCGCTCCTGATCCCGGTACCGATCCCGATCCCGTGGCCGTTTCCGCCCGCCGCCCCGCGCCCGCCCTCGATCCCGTAATCGCCAATTCCCTTCCACCGGGAGCCACTTGAGCGGTACCACTCCCGTCACGCGGAACCGTCGGGCCCGTCTCCCGTGCCGTACGCCGCCTCCGTACGACGGTCCAGCCGCCCGCCCCCGCCGCCAGGACGGCCGCCACGCCCGCGGCCCCGCCCCACGGGACCGCCGTATACGTCGCCGAGGCGGCACCGCGGGCCCCGCCCTCCGCCGTCGCGGTCACCCGTATCTCCACCGCGTCCAGGCCGGGCGGATCCGGCCATTTCTCGGTGCGCTCCATGCGCTGACCGGGCCGCAGTTCACCCGGCAGGGCGCGGGCGGCCCGCCGCAGCACCTCGCCGAAGATCCCCTCGGCGCGCAGTGCAACCTTCGGCCGCAGCGCGGTGTTTCCTCTGTTGACCAGGGCATACCGGATCACCGCCGGACCGCCCCCGCCCGCGGCGCCGCCCCCTCCCCCGCCCACGGACACGTCCTCGACGGTCAGCGCCGACAGCGCCGGCCCGGTCACCCGGAGATACACCGGCACCCGGGCCTGCCCGCCCCGGCCGGTCGCGATGAGGGCGCCGGGGTGGTTGCCGGGGGTGACGTTCCGCGGCACGGTCACCGTGAACGGCACCCCGGCCCGCGTGCGCGGCGGGACCGTCACCTCCTTCGCGGCGAGCGCGAGCCACGAGCCGGTGCCGGAGCCGCGCAGCCGCAGGGTGACGGCCCGGCCGGAGGGGTTGCTCAGGAACAGCCGGTCGCGCAGCACGGTTCCGGGCGCGCCCTCCAGATAGAAGTACGGGCGGTCCTGCGGGCTGGGGCGGGCGCCGCCGCCGGGCGCGGGCGCGGCGGACCAGCCCGGTGCGGCGGGCCGGGCCCCGGCGGGGGCGGGGCACAGCAGTACGGCGGCGGCCGCAAGGACCGCACCACTGACCGCTGCGCGAGTACGGAACGGCATCGGCGGCTCCTGGTGCTCGGACTCGTGCTCGTCGTGCCTGCTGTGCGCTCGTCGTGCCTGTTGCGCGCTCGTTGCGTCTGTTGCCGCGCCGGTTGCCTCTGCTGCCGGGCTGGTTGCGTGTGTTGCCGCGCTCGTAGCGTCTGTCGTGCTCGTACGGACGCGGCGGGCGCGCCCCGCGTCAGGCGTGCCGGCTGCGGCGGGTCAGCCAGAGCCCGCCGGCCGCCCCGGCCAGCAGGACCGTGCCGCCGAGGGTGCCGAGCGCGATCGCGGAGTCCGCGGGCCCGGTCTGCGGCAGCTGCCCGCCGGAGGAACCGCCCGCGGCCGACCCGCCGGAGCCGCCCGAGCCGCCCGAGCCCTTGACGTCCAGAGTGAGCGAGGGCCCGGGGTTGTTGCTGGGAGTGCAGGTGGTCGTGGTGCCCAGGGCCTTGATGGTGAGGGTGGAGGCGGTGAAGGTGACCTTGCCGCTCGCCTTGGGGGTGTATGTACCGCTGAGGTCACTGATCTTGATGGGCGTATTGGCCGGTATCGCCTTGTCGTTGGGCGGCCCGGCGACCGGCACCGTACCGCTGTCCGCGCCGCCCAGCTTGATCAGCGCACTGGGTTTCATGGCGCCCTTGCCCAGTTCGACGGGGCTGGAGGAGACGCCCTTCTGGAAGGACATGACGAGCTTGTACGCACCGCCGCCGGGGGTGGACTTGATGTCGATGGGCGATACCGCGCCCTTGTTGCCGATCGGCGTCTTGCACTGGTAATTGACGTCGACGACCTCGGCGTGTGCGGCCGGCGCGGTGAGCAGCACCGCGGATCCCGCCGTCATTGCCACGGCCGCGGCCAGCGCGGCCGTACGGCGCGGGCGGCTGCCGTGTGGTTCACAGAAGCGGGCCACCTCGATCTCCCCTTCTCCCGGGTAGCGCACCGCCGGGTATTACTGACGGCACATCAGATTCGCCGTCAAGGTACGCCCGGGGCCTTGCCGAAGGAAGACACATCACAGCCCCGAATCGCAGCGGGCGCGGGGCCGTGGACAACGAGAGACGGCCGAAAAGACCGCCGGAGAGGCCGCCCGAGAGGGCCACCGGAGTGTGCGGAGACGGCGGAGACGACAAAGCGCGGGCCCCGCGGGCCCGCGCTGATCACCTTCCGTCCGCCCGGCCTTCAGGACGGCGCGGCGAGCTCCGCCCAGACGGTCTTGCCCGCACCGTCGGAGTTGCGTACCACTCCCCAGTCCAGGCACAGGCGCTGCACGATGAACATGCCGTGGCCACCGGGGCGGCCCGGACGGTGCGGGGTGCGCGGCGCGGGCGACCCGGCGCCCAGGTCGCTGACCTCCAGGTGCAGCACCTTGGCGGTGCACCGCAGCCGCAGCTCCTCCGGCCCCTCGGCGTGCAGACAGGCGTTGGTGACCAGCTCGGAGACGACCAGCAGCACATCCTCGGCCGCGGCGCGCTGATCGGCATTGGCGGCCGGCAGCCAGCCCCAGTCGTGCAGAGCCTGCCGGGCGAAGTCACGGCCGCGTGCCACGGCGCCCCGGGTGCCCGCCAGGCGCAGCCGGCGGACCTGGCCCGCCGGAACGGCGGCCTGGGGGGCGGAAGCACCCGGGCCACCCGACTCCGGGCCAACGCCCGGCGGGTACGGCCGGGTGGTGCTCATCAGCGCTTCACCTCACCGATTCGCCTGTTCACGGAAACAGATAACTGACTGATTGCAACGGATTCAGATGTCTCCTGCCCGACCGGGCCGTGAGAACACCCACTTCTTGGGTACGGAAGTTGTGACTCGTACTACGTGCCCGGATTGCCTGCATCCGGGCGCCGTCGTCACGTCAGTCGGCCAGCGCCGCGTCAAGCGAGTCATGCACGGTGAAAACCGCTTCCGCGCCGGTGATCTCGAAGACCCGGGCCACCACCGGCTGCATCCCGGCCAGATGGACCCCGCCCCCCGCGGCCTCGGCCTTCAGGCGGGCGCCGAGCAGCACATTGAGTCCGGTGGAATCCATGAATTCAAGGGGTGAGCAGTCCACCACCAGGCGTGCATATCCGTCATCCACGCACCCCTCCAGTGACTCACGCAACAGATCCGCTGTGTGGTGATCGAGCTCACCGGCCGCGGTCACCACCGCGCTGGCGCCGTGATGCCGGATCGCGACATGCAGCCGGCCCCGGCTTGCACTGCCGACCGTCCCGCGGTCCATGCGCGCGCACCCCTCTTGCTGTCTCGGCGTCTGATTGCTTATGACTGCGCTTGTCGAACACTACGCCGTAACCTCGCGCGAGGGTAGCCGAACAATCGGCATATAGCCCGAGATATGGACAACACGTACTTGCCATCTTCATGCAAAGCCAGGTAGGCGTAGATGGAGACACATCCGCAACGGCCGGCTTTGGAGGCGCCGCACACCGCAGCTTCACGTAGAGGCTTCGGCAGCCATATGCCGAGAACGATGGAGGACACATGTCACCCCGGCTCGACGAAATGCGCACCGACGACACCCGGCAGCACACCTCGTCGACACCCCCGTCACCCCTGCCCGACGCGACGGGTCACATCCCTTCCCAGGCGACCCCTTCCCCGTCGCCGTCTGCCCAGTCCCTTTCCGGCCATGCAGACTCCGCGGCATCGGATCTCGCAGAAATGCCGGAGATGCCCGAGATCGACGGTCTGCCCGAGATCCCGCCCTTCGACGAGGTGGGCCCGGTGGACGCGCGGGCCCTGTCCAAGACCCTCTTCGAGCGGCTGGAAACGCTCGAGGAAGGCACGCATGAATTCGCCTACGTCCGTAACACCCTGGTCGAGCTCAACCTCGCCCTGGTGAAGTTCGCGGCCTCCCGGTTCCGCTCCCGCAGCGAACCCATGGAGGACATCGTCCAGGTCGGCACGATCGGCCTGATCAAGGCGATAGACCGCTTCGAGCTGAGCCGCGGCGTGGAGTTCCCGACGTTCGCGATGCCGACCATCGTCGGCGAGATCAAGCGCTTCTTCCGCGACACCAGCTGGTCGGTACGGGTACCGAGGCGTCTGCAGGAACTGCGGCTGGATCTCGCCAAGGCAGGCGATGAACTGGCCCAGAAGCTCGACCGCGCCCCCACGGTGAGCGAGCTCGCCGAACGCCTCGGCATCACCAAGGACGAGGTCGTCGAAGGGATGGCCGCGAGCAACGCCTACACCGCGAGCTCGCTGGACGCCCAGCCCGAGGAGGACGACAGCGAAGGCGCGCTGGCGGACCGCATCGGCTACGAGGACAACGGCCTCGAAGGCATCGAGTACGTCGAATCGCTCAAGCCGCTGATCGCCGAACTCCCGCCGCGCGACCGCAAGATCCTCTCGCTGCGTTTCGTCGCCAATATGACGCAGTCCGAGATCGGCGAGGAGCTGAACATCTCTCAGATGCATGTCTCCCGGCTGCTCTCGCGCACGCTCGGCAGGCTCCGCAAGGGGCTGATGGTAGAGGAGTGACCGCCGCGGTCACGCCGCCGGTCGTCACGGCCGGCAGCCGCCCGCGCAGAGGAGGGCCTGCCCCGAGGGTTTCTCGGGACGGGCCCTCCTCTGCTGGGCCTGTTCCTCTTTGCGGGGCTAGTAGCCGTCCTCGTTCAGGCCGGTGATGCCGACGACGAACTGCAGCCACACCTGCCCGCTGGGTCCGTCGGAATCGACCGTGCCCGGCGCGAGGGCATCCATCTCCGTGAAGAAGTTTCCCGACGCGTCCTCGTCCGGATACGGGTACCAACAGGCGCTCATATAGCGACGTACACCCTCAAGGACCCGGGTGAAGTGGTCGAGGTCCGGGGAGAGTTGGACGAGTTCGAGACTTTCTTTGACATGGACGCTGCCCGCACGGCGGTGCAGATACACCGTGTCGCGCACGCCGCACCGGTTGCCGGAGCCGAGGGGCAGCAGGTCGGAGGCTTCGAAGCCGACCGGCACCTCGACGCGGCCCAGTGCGTCGTCGGCGAGCGGTGTCATCTCCTGAGCCGGGCACGGCTCGAAGGTCGTCATGCCACATGCCCACCACGATGGAAGCCCGATATCCCGCAAATGGGCCCGGCTCGCGGTGTGTTCGAGGGCGGCCGGCAGCTCGTGGCCAGGTATGCGGACGACCTTGACGGGGGCGAAGGCATCATCCACCCGCCCGGCGGTGAGCGGGCCGTGGGGAGCGGCGAAGAACGGCATCCGTCCGGGTGTGCCCTCCTCCGACGACTCGGCATCGATCCAGCCACGCGGCCAGTCACGGAGCACCGCCGCATCGGTCTCCAGCAGCGCAAGGCCGCAGATGTCGTCCACCAGATACCGTGTCCGACCGTCCGCGCCGCCCAGCGGACTGGCTGAGTCCCAGCTCTCGGGCGCGGACAGTTCGCATTCGTCCAGACGTGGCACGCCCTGTGCGCCGTAGAGCGGCAGGGGAACCCGGGCCTCCTCGGGAGGAGCCGGTACCTGCACGCCGGTCTCCAGATCGAGCCAGGTGTCCTCCCAGGCAGCGTGCACATGGAGGAGCTCGCGGCCATTGTGCATCTGACGCCCGAGGGTAAGGGTGTCCCGGCTTGTCAGGTTCGGATGCGCCACATACTTCCCCACCGGCCGCCACCACGCCCACACCGTCCGCCACGGCATCCCCGGCTCGGCTGCCGCGATCCGGTCGGCGTACCCCTCGTGCCCCAGCACCTTCGCCGCGAACTGCAACCACGACGCGAACTCCGCACGCGGCACCTCCGCGCCGCCGAATATCGCCTCGGCCTGCTGGAAGACCTCACGGCCGACGTGCGGTGCAGCGCTTAGGCCCTCGATGTGCGCCCGCACCACCGCCCGGTCCGTGCCCAGCAGCCGCGCCGGATCGTCCAGCAGATCAGCAGTCCCCGTGCTCATGAATTCATGGTGACAGCAGGGTCTGACAATGCCCGGCGCGGGCCGGACCGGCGGAGGTCACACAGGTGACAGCGGCCCTCAGACCAGAACTCCCTTGTGCCACACCGCCGATACCAGCGGCACGCCCGGCCGGTAGGCGAGGTGGACGTGCGAGGGCGCGTCGAGGAGGGCGAGGTCGGCGCGGGCGCCGGGGGTGATCCGGCCGACGTCGGTGCGGCGCAGGGCGCGGGCGCCGCCCTCGGTGGCGGACCATACGGCCTCGTCGGGGGTCATGCCCATGTCCCGGACGGCCAGCGCGATGCAGAACGGCATGGAACTGGTGAAGGACGAGCCGGGGTTGCAGTCGGTGGACAGGGCGACGGTGGCGCCGGCGTCGATCAGCGGGCGGGCGTCGGGCCACTCGGCGCGGGTGGAGAACTCGGCGCCCGGGAGGAGGGTGGCGACGGTGTCGGAGTGGGCGAGGGCGTCGATGTCGGCGGAGGTGAGGTGGGTGCAGTGGTCGGCGGACGCGGCGCCGAGTTCGACGGCGAGCTGGACGCCGGGGCCGTGGCCGAGCTGGTTGGCGTGCACCCGGGGCACCAGTCCCTTGGCCTGGCCGGCGGTGAGGATGGCGCGGGCCTGGTCGCCGTCGAAGGCGCCCTTCTCGCAGAAGACGTCGACCCAGCGGGCGTGCGGGGCGCAGGCGTCGAGCATCGGGCCGGTGACGAGGTCGACGTAGCCGGCCGGGTCGTCGGCGTAGTCGGGGGAGACGATGTGCGCGCCGAGGAAGGTGACCTCGTCGGTGTGGGCGGCGGCGATGCGCAGCGCACGGGCCTCGTCCTCGACGGTGAGGCCGTAGCCGGACTTGGTCTCCTGGGTGGTGGTGCCCTGGCGGAGCGCCTCGGCGAGGTAGCGGGCGACGTTGGCGTGCAGGGCCTCGTCGGTCGCGGCGCGGGTGGCGGCGACGGTGGTGCGGATGCCGCCGGCGGAGTAAGGGCGGCCGGACATCCGGGCGTTGAACTCGGCGGTGCGGTCGCCGGCGAAGACGAGGTGGGAGTGGGAGTCGACGAAGCCGGGGAGGCCGGCCCGGCCGCCCGCGTCGACGGCGTTGTCAGTGGCGGGTGCTTTGCTTGATGCACCGACCCAGGCGATGCGGTCGCCGTCGAAGACGACGGCCGCGTCCTGGATCAGACCGAGGGGGCCTTCGCCGAGGGAGGGGTCGTTGGTGACGAGCTGGCCGATGTGGGTGATGGCGGTGGTGGGCGCGGAGGCCGTGAGGCGAGTACCGCCCTGCTCGAGCGAAGTCGAGAGCTTGGGGGAGGTCGTCGTGTCGGTCGTCATCGCGGGGGTGTTCTCCTTCGGCCGCTTACGGCGCGTGGGGGGAAGGCGTCGGGCGGTGGGCGTCAGCCGCGTACGGCGGCGATGGATGCGGCGAGCGCGCCGGGCACATCGGGCACCAGGGTGTGCGCACCGTCCCGGACGATCTGGCGGCCGCCCACGACCGTGTGCCGCACATCCGCTGCGGAGGCGGCGAATACGGCCGTCTCGGCGCCCAGCCGGGGCAGCGGTCCTGCGGTGCGTACGGAATCCAGCGCGATCGTGGTGAGGTCGGCGAGCGCGCCGGTCTCGATGGCGCCCGCGTCGTCCCAGCCCAGGGCGGCGTGACCGTCGGCGGTCGCGGCGCGCAGCAGGGCGGCGGCCGCCCAGTGCCCGCGGGTGCGGGTGCGCAGCCGTTCGTCGAGTTCCATGGCGCGGGCCTCTTCGAGCAGGTCGATGACGGCGTGGCTGTCGCTGCCGAGGGACAGCGGGCTGCCGTGGGCCTGGAGCCGGGCGGCCGGGCCGATGCCGTCGGCGAGGTCGCGTTCGGTGGTGGGACACATGCACACGCCGGTGGTGGAGCCGCCGAGCAGCGCGATGTCCTCATCCGTGAGGTGGGTGGCATGCACGGCGGTGGTGCGCGGGCCCAGCGCGCCGTGGTCGGACAGCAGCTGGGTGGGGGTGCGGCCGTGGGCGTCGCGGCAGGCGTCGTTCTCGGCGGTCTGCTCGGAGAGGTGGATGTGCAGCGGGGCCCGCCGCGCGCGGGCCCAGTCGGCGACGGTGCCCAGCTGGCCGGCCGGGACCGCTCGTACGGAGTGGATGGCGGCGCCGATCCGGGCGTGCGGGCGGCCGTCCTCGAGGGCGTCGGCGCGCTGGGCCCAGGCGTCGGCGGTGCCGTCGGAGAAGCGCAGCTGGTGCCGGTCGGGCGCGGCGCCGAATCCGGACGACAGATAGGCGGTGTCGAGGAGGGTGATGCGGATACCGGCGTCGGCGGCGGCCGCGATCAGGGCCTCGCCCATGGCGTTGGGGTCGTCGTAGCGGGTACCGCCGGGTGCGTGGTGGAGGTAGTGGAATTCGCCGACGCAGGTGATGCCGGCCATCGCCATTTCGGCGTAGACGGCGCGGGCGAGGGCGTAATAGGTGTCGGGGGTGAGCCGGTCGGCGACGCTGTACATGACCTCGCGCCAGGTCCAGAAGGTGCCGGAGCCCACCTGGACGGTGCCGCGCAGGGCGCGGTGGAAGGCGTGGGAGTGGGCGTTGGCGAGGCCCGGGAGGGTCAGGCCGCGCAGCGCCACGGCGCCGGGCGGCGGGGCCGCCGTCCCGGTCCGTACGGCCGTGATCCGCCCGTCCGCGACCTCCACGGCGACGCCGGGCTCGACATGGGTGCCCAGCCAGGCATGTTCGAGCCAGTACGTCGTCGGTGCTGTCTGCGTCGGTGTCGCCTGCGTGGTCAGCGGCACGCCAGCCCCTCCAGTACGTCGGCGAGTGCGGTGACTCCGGCGACGCAGTCGTCCTCGGTGGCCGTTTCGGCGGGCGAGTGCGAGACGCCGGTGGGATTGCGTACGAACAGCATGGCCGTGGGGACGGTCCCGGACAAAATACCGGCGTCGTGTCCCGCGCCGGTGCCCAGGACGGGTACCGGCCGCTCCCCCGTCTTGCCGAGGATCGCCCCCAGCTCGTCCCGCAGGGCGTGCTGGAATTCCACGACAGGGGTGAAGGATTCCCGGACGACGGTCAGGTCCACGCCGTCGCGGGCGGCGCGCTCGGCGGCCGCACGCTCGATCCCGTCGATCACGGTGTCCAGGGTGTCCTGGCCGGCGGCGCGGGCGTCCAGCCAGCCGCTGACCAGCGAGGGAATGGCGTTGACGCCGTTCGGCTGCACGCTGATCTTCCCGAACGTGGCCAGGGCCCCGGCCAGCCGGGCCTGCTCTCGGGCGGCGAGCACGGTCGCGGCGTAGGTGAGCATCGGGTCGCGGCGGTCCTCGAGGCGCGTCGTACCGGCGTGGTTGGCCTCGCCGCGGAAGTCGAACCGCCAGCGTCCGTGCGGCCAGATCGCGGAGGCGATGCCGACCGGGTCACCGGAAAGGTCCAGCGCGCGGCCCTGCTCGACGTGGAGTTCGACGAACGCGCCGATCCTGGCGAGCCGTTCGGGGTCCGGGCCGATCGCCTCGGGGTCGTATCCGGCGCGCTCCATGGCCTGCGGCAGGGTGAGGCCGTCCCCGTCGCGGAGCTGGTGCGCCGCCTCGGTGCCCAGGGCGCCGGCGGCCAGCCGTGAGCCGACGCAGGCCAGCCCGAAGCGGGCGCCTTCCTCGTCGCCGAAGTTGACGATGGCGAGGGGCTTGCCGAACTCCGCTCCCCTCCGCCGGAGTTCGTCGAGCGCCGCGAAGGAGGAGACCACACCCAGCGGCCCGTCGAAGGCGCCGCCGTCCGGTACGGAGTCCAGGTGCGATCCGGTGACGACGGCGTCGCCGGGGGCCACGTCCTCGTACGTCGCCGCACCGAGCCAGGCCCACTGGTTGCCGTTGCGGTCCAGCTCGTAGGCGAGCCCGCGGGTCTCGGCCTGCGCCTTGAACCATGCGCGGCAGTCGGCGTCGGCGCCGGTCCAGGCGTGGCGGCGGTAGCCCCCGGAGGAGGAGTTGCGCCCGATCGGCCGCAACTCCTCCCACATCTCGTGGAACGAGGCGGTCACGCGTCCTCGCCCTCGCGCATCGGGATACGGACGCCGCGTTCGGCGGCCACCTCGTCGGCGCGCTCGTAGCCGGCGTCGACGTGCCGGATGACGCCCATGCCCGGGTCGTTGGTCAGCACCCGGCGGATCTTCTCGCCGGCCAGCGGGGTGCCGTCGGCGACCGTGACCTGTCCGGCGTGGATCGAACGGCCCATGCCGACGCCGCCGCCGTGGTGCAGCGAGACCCAGGAAGCGCCGGAGGCGACGTTGACCATGGCGTTGAGCAGCGGCCAGTCGGCGATCGCGTCCGAGCCGTCCTTCATGGCCTCGGTCTCGCGGTACGGCGAGGCGACCGAGCCGCAGTCGAGGTGGTCCCGCCCGATGGCCAGCGGCGCCTGCAGCGTCCCGTCGGCGACCATCTCGTTGAACCGCTCGCCGGCCTTGTCCCGCTCACCGTAGCCGAGCCAGCAGATCCGGGCGGGCAGCCCCTGGAAGTGGACCCGCTCACCGGCCATCTTGATCCAGCGGGCCAGCGACTCGTTCTCCGGGAAGAGGTCCAGGATGGCCTTGTCGGTGGCGGCGATGTCCCGGGCGTCGCCGGAGAGGGCGGCCCAGCGGAAGGGGCCCTTGCCCTCGGCGAACAGCGGCCGGATGTAGGCGGGGACGAAGCCGGGGAAGGCGAACGCCCGCTCGTAGCCCGCGAGCTGGGCCTCGCCGCGGATCGAGTTGCCGTAGTCGAAGACCTCGGCACCGGCGTCCATGAAGCCGACCATGGCTTCGACGTGCCGAGCCATCGACTCGCGCGCCCGCTGGGTGAAGTCGGCGGGCTTCTCCGCGGCGTAGGCGGCCATATCGGCGAAGTCGATGCCGACGGGCAGGTAGGCCAGCGGGTCGTGGGCGGAGGTCTGGTCCGTCACGATGTCGATCGGGGCGCCCTCGGCGAGCATCTGCGGCAGCAGTTCCGCGGCGTTGCCGAGCAGCCCGATGGAGAGCGGTTTCCGCTGGTCACGGGCCTCGACGGCGAGCTGCAGGGCGTGCTGGAGGCTGTCGGCCCGCACGTCCAGATAGCGGTGCTCGATGCGGCGCTCGATGGCGCGCGGGTCGCAGTCGATGCAGATCGCCACGCCGTCGTTCATCGTGACGGCGAGCGGCTGGGCGCCGCCCATGCCGCCCAGTCCGGCGGTGAGGGTGATCGTCCCGGCGAGCGTGCCGTTGAACTTCTTCGCCGCGACCGCCGCGAACGTCTCGTACGTGCCCTGGAGGATGCCCTGGGTGCCGATGTAGATCCACGAACCGGCGGTCATCTGGCCGTACATGGTCAGGCCGAGGGCCTCCAGGCGGCGGAACTCCTCCCAGTTGGCCCAGTCGCCGACGAGGTTGGAGTTGGCGATGAGCACGCGCGGCGCCCACTCGTGGGTCTGCATCACGCCGACCGGCTTGCCGGACTGGACGAGCATCGTCTCGTCCTGCTTGAGCGTGGTGAGGGTGCGCACCATGGCGTCGAAGGAGCGCCAGTCGCGGGCGGCCTTGCCGGTGCCGCCGTAGACGACGAGCTGGTCCGGGTGCTCGGCCACCTCCGGATCGAGGTTGTTCTGCAGCATGCGCAGCGCGGCTTCCTGCTGCCATCCCCGAGCACTGAGCTCCGTACCGCGCGGTGCCCGCACGGGTCGCGGTCCCGACATGGGCCGTGCCTCCCTGACGTCGAATGGATTGAGCTATTCACATATTGGGGTTACTGAATAGCACTAGTCAACAGGGGGTGGAGCGGGCACCGCGCGAGGCGCGCCGAACCGGCCACGGCGCACCGCACCGCGTCCGGAATCTTTTACTTGCCCGGTAGGAAAGTCTGCGCTAACTTTCCTACTGGGCAAGTAAACGGGGACGAGAACGCTCCGAGCGCCGGCCGCCGCCCACGGCTCCGCGCCCGGAACCGCCTTGGGGAGGCGATGACCATGAGCGCACCGGTGAGTGCCGAGCAGGCCTGGCAGGATCTTCAGCGCATCCGGGTCCCGCAGGAGCGGGTGTACGACGAGGTCGAGAAGCGCGCGTCCGGCGATCCCCGGGCGACATACGCCATGACGGCCACCGTGTGGGTCTTTCTGGTCGCCATGGGGCTCGACATCCCCAAATGGGGCCTGTGGCTGCTGCTCGTCGGATACTTCGCCGCGATGGGCGCGCTCGTCGTGGCCTACAGCCGCCGGACCCGGGTGCAGCTGCACCGCTCGCGCTACAGCTGGCGCTCCGGTGCCACGTTCGTTGCCGGGGGCGTGATCTCCGGCGGGACGGTCGTGCTGTCCGGCCGTCTGGTCGATGCGCTGGCACTGCCGTACGGCAGCGTGATCCAGGCGACCCTCTGGGCGGCGAGCTTCCTTCTCTTCGTGGGCCCGGCGAACCGCTGGGCGGTCAGCCCCCTGCGCAGGCGCGGTGCGAGAACCCTCGACGAAAGGGCGGACCGATGAGCACACCCACCGGATTCGACGAACTGATCCATCCCGCCACCCGGCTGTCGGTGGTCGCCCTGCTCGCCGCCACGGAATGGGCCGACTTCCCGTTCATACGGGACAGCCTCTCGCTCAGCGACTCCGCGCTCTCCAAACAGCTGCACACCCTGGAGGAGGCCGGCTATCTGGAGATCCGCAAGGAGGGCGGCGGCCGCAAACGCCGCACGAAGGTACGGCTGACCGCCCGGGGCCGCACCGCCTTCGAGGGGCACGTGGCGGCACTACAGGCGATTGTCGAGGGCGCGGGCCCCGCCGCGGCGGCGCGCGACCGGCAGCAAGAACACGCAAAGGCAGAACGATGACGATGACCGAGCGCGCGACCGCGCGCCCGACGGACCGCACCGACCCCACCACCACATCCGGCCGGCCCACCGCCTCCGGCGAGCCCGTCATCCGCGTACGCGACCTGAGGATGGCGTACGGCAGCGTCGGCGTCCTGCACGGTATCGACCTGGACATCCACCGCGGCGAGATCCTCGCCCTGCTCGGACCCAACGGCGCCGGGAAGACCACCACCGTCGAGATCCTGGAAGGCTTCCGGCAGCGCTCCGCCGGTGAGGTCCAGGTGCTCGGTACGGACCCGGAGCGCGGCGGCGACGCCTGGCGCGCCCGGATCGGCCTGGTCCTCCAGTCCTGGCGGGACCACAAACGCTGGCGGGTCGGCGAGCTCCTGGCCCACTTCGCCATGTACTACCCCGATCCGCGCGACCCGGCCGAGACGCTGGCCCTGGTGGGCCTCGGCGAGCAGGCCGGGCGGGGGATCGAGCAGCTGTCCGGCGGCCAGCGCCGCCGCCTGGATGTGGCGCTCGCCGTCATCGGCCGCCCCGAGCTCCTCTTTCTGGACGAGCCGACCACCGGCTTCGACCCCGAGGCACGGCACGACTTCCACGTCCTGGTCGAACGGCTGGCCCACGAGGAGGGCGTCACGGTCCTCCTCACCACCCACGACCTGGCGGAGGCCGAGCGGCTGGCCGACCGGATAGCCGTGCTGGTCGGCGGCCGTATCCGGGCCTACGGCACACCCGCGGAACTGGCCCGCAGCGCCGCCGCCCGGGCCGAGGTCCGCTGGACGGCCGACGACGGCACGGCCCACCGCCGGCGCACCGAGGACCCCTCCCGGCTGGTCTGGGACCTTCACCGGGACGCCGACGGGCCGATCGCCGACCTGGAGGTCCGCCGGCCGACGCTGGAGGACACCTATCTGCACATGGTGCACGGCGGGGGCGAGGGGGCGGACCCCACGGCCGGCACAGAGAACGACAACGGGAACGGGACCGACAACGGGTCCGGCGACGGGTCCGGCGACGGGCTCACCAGGGGGAAGAAGCAAGCCGCATGACCACCACGCAGACCACGACTCGGGCCGGCGCCCGGCCGCCGCACAGCAGCCCCGGCGTCCGCCCCGTCCCCGCTCGCCCTCTCACCCGCCGCTACTGGCGCGCCGGCTTTCTCCGGGGCGGCATCGAGCTGCGGCACCTGGTCCGCAGCCGGAAGGAGATGACCGGCCACCTGGTGAATGTGGTCGTCGCCCTGCTGCTGGCGGCCAACCTCAGCAAGAGCGTGCCCGGCACCCGCATCCCGATGGCCCAGCTGTCCCTGGCGGGTTTCGCCGCGTATCTGCTGTTCCAGATCGGCCTGGTCACTCTCCCCCAGATCCTGGTGACCGAACGGGAGGAGGGCGCCCTGCTGCGCCTGCGCGCCACGCCGGGCGGCATACCGGCCTATCTGGTGGCCAAGTCGCTGCTGGTGGTCACCATGGCGCTCGGCACCCTCGTCGTCCTGCTGGGGGCCGGTGCGCTGCTGGTGGACGGGCCGCTGCCGCGAGACGCCGGCAGCTGGCTGACGCTGCTGTGGGTGGCCGCGCTGGGGCTGCTGGCCGTGGTGCCGCTGGGCGCGGCGATCGGAGCCGTACTGCCCAATCCGCGCGAGGCGCTGGCTTTGCTCATGCTGCCGGTGATGGGACTGCTGCTCACCTCGGGAGCGATGTTCCCGCTGAGCTCCCTGCCCGAGGTGGTCCAGAAGATCGCCTCCGTCTTCCCGCTCAAGTGGATGGCGCAGGGTCTGCGCGCGGCCCTGTTGCCGGACGCCGCACGCGTCGCGGAACCGGCCGGCTCCTGGGAGCTGCCGACGGTCGCCCTGGTGCTGACCGCCTGGGCCGTCCTCGGCTTCCTGCTCGCGATACCCCTGCTGCGCCGCGCCGCCCGTCGCGAGTCCGGCTCCCGGCTGAGCGAGCGCCACCGCAAGGCGGCGCTGAGCGGGGCGGCGGTGTAACGGTCCGGTGGCGTCGTGCCCTCATCCGATGGCGCGACGCCCCGCCCAGTGATGGAGTTGCCTCATGACCGGCCCCAAGGACGAGCCCGTGACAGGCCCCCTCCCCGGCCCCACACATGTGGCGGCCGGTGCGGCCGCCCGCGGCAGCACCCACGCCACCGGCGGCACAGCCTTCACGGACAACACTCACACCACCGGCACTGCGCACCTCACCGGCAGCGCTCACCTCACGGACAGTGCGCCCGCCGCGGGCAGCGCGCCCGCCACCGGCGGCCCGCACGCCATGGCCGCCACTGCTGCCACCGCTGCCACTGATGCCCAGCGAGCCCCCGCCCGGGATCGTGCCGTACGGGCGGCCGTCGCGCAGGGGCTGGTCGGGCCCGCCGAGCCCGTCGCCGGGTTGCTCGATGTCGACGGGATCCGGCGGTCGGCGGCCGAACTTCGCGCCGCGTTCGAGGAGTTCACCGCGCCGGGGACACCGGTCCTGCATGCCTTCGCGGTGAAGGCCGCCTCGCTCGTGCCCGTGCTGCGGCTGCTCGCGCAGGAGGGGCTCGGCTGCGAGGTGGCCAGCCCCGGGGAGCTGGCGCTGGCCCGCGCCGCGCGGGTGCCGGCCGCGCACACGGTCCTGGACTCCCCGGCCAAGACCCTCGCCGAACTGCGCGAGGCCCTGGCGCTCGGCATCGCGGTCAACGCCGACAACCCCGAGGAACTCTCCCGTATCGACGGACTGATGGCCTCCGCGCCGAGCAAGGCCCCCATCGGCCTCCGGGTCAATCCGCAGATCGGCGGCGGCAGCATCGGCGCGATGAGCACCGCCACCGACACCTCCAAATTCGGTGTGGGGCTACGCGACGAGGGTGCCCGGGAGTGGGTCGTACGGTGCTGCCTCGACCGCCCGTGGCTGACCCGGCTGCATGCCCATGTCGGCTCCCAGGGCATGCCGCTGGAGCTGATGGCCGCGGGGGTGTCGGCCCTGTTCCATCTGGCGGAGGAGATCAACGAGAGGGCCGGACGGCGACAGATCGACACCCTCGACATCGGGGGCGGTCTGCCGGTCAACTTCGCCTCGGACGCCACGGCCCCGACCTTCCGCGAGTACGCCGCGCTGCTCCGCTCGGCCGTCCCGGGTCTGATGTCCGGACGCTATGGCCTCGTCACCGAGTTCGGGCGCTCGCTGCTGGCCAAACACGGCACGGTCGTCGCCCGCGTCGAGTACGCGAAGTCGGCGGGCGGCCGCCCCATCGCTGTCACCCATGCCGGCGCCCAGGTCGCCACCCGTACGGTCTTCGTGCCCGATGCCTGGCCGATCCGGGTCGCCGCCTACGACGCGCACGGCCTCCCCAAGACCGGCGCGCCGGTCGCCCAGGACATCGCGGGCCCGTGCTGCTTCGCGGGCGACCTGGTCGCCGAGAACCGCCCGCTCCCGCTCCTGCGGTCCGGCGACCACGCCGCCCTTCTCGACACCGGCGCCTACTACTTCTCGAACCACTTCGCCTACAACTCCCTCCCCCGGCCCGGCATTTACGGCTACACGGCCGCCCCCGACGGCAGTGTGCGCTTCGCGACCGTACGCACCCCGCAGACCTTGGCCGAACTCACGGAGGAAAGCGGCGGGGCCCACGCCGACGCCCTCCGCGGACTTCTCCAGGAGCAGCCTCGCGACCGGGAACGCCCTTACGGCCAGGAGCACCCTTAGCGGCGCGCCCCACCCGGTGCCGCGTCGCCCGCCGCCGCCCCCGTCGTCAGATACCCCCGCACGCCCTTGCCCGCTGCCCCGCCCCGCGCCGCCGACTCCGTACGCACCCACAGCAGCGCGTCCTGCTCGCGCTCCCAGCGGCCCAGCCACTGCGCTTTGCCCCAGAGGCCCAGCGCGGCACCGGCCATCAGCAGGCCACCGGCCGCGGGCAGTGCGAAGGACGAGCCGACGGCGGCGAGGAAGGCGAGCAGCAGCCACCAGCGGTGCGCCCGCCGCCAGATGCGGAGGGTGACCGCGCGGTCCTGAAGGATGGCCCCCTTCACGGCGCGCGAGGCGCCGTCGGCCAGGGTCGCGTACCGCCGTCGCCGCACCCCGAACACCACGAACGCCGCGATCACGAACATCGCCGCCCCCGCCGGCAGCCCGATCTCCCGCCCGGCCGGCGCCGGCACCAGCGCACCGATACCCGCGGCCAGCAGCCCGGACCACCACAGCCACCCGGCCGGCGCCCGCACAATGACCGCCACCCGCGCCAGCGCATACGCCCCACGCCCCACGACAGACCTCCTCATGCCCGTCATACGTGTACCGGCGGCGGATCGTAGCCAGCGCGGATGAGGATTCCCTGAGACCGCGGCCGGAGCGCCGGGCGGCCCCACCATCATCCGCACGGGTGACCGACCCCGACCTCACTCCACGAACAACCCCCGCGCCACCGCCTGCGCATCGAACTCCTCCAGCCGCGCCTGCGCGTCCGGGAGGGCGTCGCACATGGCCTCCAGGAGGACGCGGCCCAGCAGCATCGGGGCGCAGGCCGTGTCGAAGGCGAGGCCGGTGCCGACGGGGGCGGGGAGGAGGAGGTCGGTGTGGTGGGCGACGGGGGCGAAGGCGCTGTCGGCGACAGTTGCGGTGGTCAGGCCGGCCTCGCGGGCGTAGGCGAGGGCGTCGACGACCTCGCGGGGGTGGCGGGGCAGGGCGAAGCAGAGGAGGGCGGTGGCGCCGGCGTGTACGGCGGCGTCGATGCGGTCGGTGAGCATGGTGCCGCCCTCGTCCAGGAGGCGGACGTCGGGATGGACCTTGCGGGCGAAGTAGGTGAAGCCGGCGGCCTGGGCGGTGGCGGCGCGCAGCCCGAGCACGGGCAGCGGCCGGGAGGCGGCCAGGAGGCGGCCGGCCTCGATCACCGGGGACGGGTCGGCAAAAGCGGCGGCCAGGTGGCGGAGGTTGTCGATCTCCGCATGGACGGCCTGCTGGTACTCGTTGTACGAGCCGGTGTCACCGGGCTTGCCGGCGGGCGCGACCTCGCGGAGGTGGCGGCGGAGCGCCGGGTAGCCGTCGAAGCCGAGCGCGACGGCGAAGCGGGTGACGGAGGGCTGGCTGACGCCGGCCAGTTCGGCCAGCTCGACGCTGGAGAGGAACGGGGCGTCGGCGGCCCGGCGGACCATGCAGTGCGCGATCCGCCGCTGGGTGGGCGTCAGCCGGTGCCCCTCGAAGAGCTTCTGCAGGCGGGCGGCGGTGCCCGTCTCGGCCTCGCCCGTACCCACGCCCGCACCTGTGTCCGTGCGGGTGCCCTCGCCCGTGCCGCCGTTGACCCCGTCCCCGCTCATTGCCTCTTCTTCCCGGCCCGAAGGGGCCTGTTCCCGCCCCCAGGGGCCTGTTCCCGGCCCGGGAGGGCCCTTGTGCCGTGCTCCGTGTGCGGTGTCGCGTGTGGTGTGAACCGGTGCCGACCGACTGTACGGACCGACCGACGGTACGTAATCACTGGCCCGTCCCGGGCGGCGGTACGCCTCACCGTTCACACCGCCGCCAGCCGATCCAGCAGCCCGGCCGCCACCGCGACATCATCGGTCAGCGGCCGGTCCTCCATCCGGGGGTCCAGCGCCTCGGCGGCGAGCGTGTAGGCGCCGGCGAGCGGCAGTCCGGGTTCCGGTTCCAGGGAGCGCATGCGCAACGCCCGTACGGCGGTGACCAGTTCGCAGGTCAGGACCTGACGGTAGTACGTGCAGGCGCGCAGCGTCTGGCGGGCGCCGAGGGAGGCGAAGCTGGCCTGTTCCTCGACGCCGCGGGAGAGGACGGCGTGGCCGAGGGAGGCCGGGTGGGAGACGGCGCGCATCTCGCCGAGGGCCGCGCCCGCGGCGTATTCGAGGATCATGACGCCGGAGCTGGCGGGTGCGGCATCGCCCAGGAAGGGGCGGAGCCGGGTGTAGTCCGGCTCGGAGAGCGCGGCCAGGCGGGCGGTGGAGAGCCGGGCCGTCTGGAGCACGGCGAGCCGGAAGGCGTCGAGGGCGAGTACGACGTGGGCGGCGTAGAAGTTGCCGTGGTGGTAGGCGGCCTGGTCCTCGACGCTGATGAAGGGGTTCTCGGAGGCGGCGTTCACCTCGACCGTCAGGATGCCGTCCAGGGTGTCGGCGGCGTCGAGTGCCGGGCCGTGGATCTGGGGGATGCAGCGGAAGCCGTACGGGTCCTGGATGCGGCCCAGGGGTGCGGCGGGGCGGTCCGGAACACCGGAGACGGTGCGCATCCGGGCGGCGGCGGCCGCGGAACCGGGGTGCGGGCGGGCGCGCATGACCGGTTCGGCGAAGGGTTCGTACGAGCCGCCGACCGCGAGGAGGGAGAGCGCGGCGACGGGGAGGGAGGCGGCGAGCAGCCGGCGGAGTTCGTCGAGGGCGAGCGCGGACTGGCCGAGGGTGAGGGCGTTGCTGCTGATCAGGGCGAGGGCGTCGCTGTTGTCGAGGGGGATGGGGGCGGGGGCCCGGGCGCCGGGGGCGCAGTGCCAGGGGTGTTCGCCGGCCAGCGCGAGGCCGGTCTGGGCGAGGGCGGCGAGGTCGCCGGTGCCGACGGCGCCGTGTTCGTGGACGACGGGGTGGGCGCCGGATTCCAGCGCGGCGAGCAGGGAGGTGATGACGGCGGGGTTGAGGCCGGCGCCGCCCGCCAGCAGCTGGTTGGCCCGTACGGCGAGCATGGCGCGGACCTCGCGGGCGGGCAGCGGGTCGCCGATCGCACCGGCGTGGCTGCGCAGCAGGCGCAGCCCGTGTTCGGCGTCGGTCCCGACGTCCTGCGTGCGGTTGGCGCCGACGCCGGTGCTGCGCCCGTAGACCCGGCCGGTGGCGGCGAGGCGGCGGGCGGTCTCCCAGGATTCCTCGGCCGGCGCGAGGGCCTTGGGGCCGGGGGCCGCGGTGCGTGCGGTGCGTTCCGCGAGGGCGGCGATATCGGCGGGGCGCAGCTGGGTGCCGTCGAGGGTGATGCGCCGGACGGCCCGTCGGCCGTTGTCCGGTGTGCGGGAAATCAACGGGCTCAACTCCCTCTTGTGACGCGCTGTGGAGCCACGGGCGAGGTACGTCCGCGCGTCCGCCCCTTGCCCCCCTATTCACACGCTAAGACTCTGCATGACACTATGCAGGTCGGGCAAGCGGCAGCCCCGGAGCCACGCCCTCAGCTGCCGGGAACCGGCTCGCCGGAGCCGCCCCCGGACGGGTCCGGCCACCGCATGGGCAGCCCGAACAGCGGAAACAGCCGCTCCGTGTCCAGGAACGACTGCAGCGCGGTGATCCGCCCGCCGGCCGTCTCGATCACCTGGATCGCCCAGGGCTCACCGCCCGCCCGGTACTGTCCGAACGCCGGCCGCCCGTTGGCCGTCAGCGGCACCAGATGCGACCCCTCGCAGCCGCGCCCGGGCCCCCGCATCCAGCGCACGATGTCCTCGCGGCCGCGCAGCCAGAGCGCGTACGGCGGCATCGACAGCGTCGAGTCCTCGTGCAGCAGGGCCGTCAGCGCCTCCATGTCGAAGCGCTCGAACGCGTCGACGTAGCGCTTGAGCAGCGCCTGCTGCGCGTCGTCCAACGGCGGGGCGGCCGGGGCCTCGTCCACGGCGAGCGTCGCCCGCGCCCGCTGCAGCGCGCTGTTGACCGCGGCCACCGAACTGCCGAGCAGCTCCGCGACCTCGCTCGCCGACCAGCTCAGCACCTCCCGCAGAATCAGTACCGCCCGCTGCCGGGGCGCCAGCCGCTGCAGTGCGGAGACGAAGGCGAGCCGGATCGATTCCCGTGCGACGGCGGCCTCCGCCGGATCCGCGGCCTCGGCCAGCACCCGCCCGTCCGGCACCGGCCCGATCCAGGTGGCCTCGGGCAGCCCGTTCCCCACCGGGGTGTCCACGCTCGACGGCGACGCGAGATCCATCGGCCGCGCCCGCCGCCGGCTCCCCTTGAGCAGATCCAGGCACACATTCGTCGCGATCCGGTAGAGCCAGGACCGCAGGGAGGACCGCCCCTCGAACCGCGCATAACTCCGCCAGGCCCGCACCATGGTCTCCTGCACGGCGTCCTCGGCCTCGAACGCGGACCCCAGCATGCGGTAGCAGTACCCGGTCAGCTCGGCGCGGTGCGCCTCCAGCCGGTCCGCCAACTCGCCCGGCGCACCACCCTGCCGGGCCCCGCCGTCCCCTGCCACGTCCACCGCGATTTCGCTCATCGAGGACCGCCATCCACCCGTCGGCCGACCACCGGCACGCGTGCGACGACGGTACCGGAGCACCGTGCCCCAGTCTGCTCCCCGGGCGAGGGGGGCGCAGCGCGAGGTGCCCGGGACCGGCACGCCTGCCGCAGGCACGGTCGCCGCCTTCAGACCGATGGGGCCGGTGACCGCGGGAGCCGTCTCATCGGCGCACCGCCACCGCCGAGCCCCGCTCGGACAGCCGGGGCGCACACAAGATGCGTTTACGGCGGACCCGGCGGCCCTCGATGGCGGCGACCGCCAGACGGGCGGCTTCCTTGGCGATGTCGGTGAGGCCCCAGTCGACGGTGGTCAGGGGTGGGGTGAGGACGCGGGAGACGGGGTGGTCGTCGAAGCCGACGACGGACAGGTCGCGGCCCACGGTGAGGGAGGCCTCGGCGGCGGCCGCGTAGACGCCGTAGGCGATGGAGTCGGAGAAGCAGAAGACGGCGGTGGGCGGGGCGAGGCCGGCGGGGGCGGTGCGGGGGCGGCCGTCCGGGGCGTTGGTCAGGACGCGCCGGGCGACGGCCGTGGCCTCGTTCAACTCCTGGGCACAGGGCAGGACTTCGGCCTCGATGCCGAGGCGGTCGGCGGCCTCGCGGACGTAGACGTCGGCGGGGCGGTCGGGGGTGGAGCGGCCGGTGGGGGTGAGGACCGTGACCCGGCGGTGGCCCAGGCCGCGCAGGTAGTCGAGGACGGCGTCGATGCCGGCACGGTTGTCGAAGAGGACCTCGCCGGCCGCACGGGCCCGGCTCAGGGCATCGCCGATGGACACGACGGGAACCGCCTCGGCGATCTTCGCCCAGCCCTCCGCGGAGGGGTCGACGGGCGAGACGAGAAGGCCGTCGACGCGCTGGTCGCGGAGCTGTTTGGCGAGGGCCAGCTCGCGGGCCGGGTCGCCCCCGGCGTCGAGGATCAGGGCGTAGCGGTCGCCGGCCAGAAGCTCGCGTCCTATGGCCGCCATCAGCTGCTGCTGCCACAGGTCCTGGAGGTCGCCGGCCAGCACGCCGACCGTGCTCGTGCGGCCGCTGGCGAGGGCGCGGGCGATGGGGTCGGCCTCGTAGCCCAGGTCGGCGGCCGCCTTGCGCACCCGCTCCTCGGTCTCCTTGGAGACGTGCTTGCCGCGCAGCGCGTAGGAGACGGCGGCGGTGGAGAGTCCGGTGGCCTCGGCCACCTCGCGGAGGGTGGTGCGCTTATTGGGCCTGGCCATGTCCGGAAGCCTACCCAAGGAGGCACCGACCCTTGCCGTACAGCGCCGTCCGGGCCGCTCCCCCGTCCCCCCGCTCCCCTCTTTACGCCCTGGGCGGCGTCCCTTTACGCCCTGGGAGGCGGCGCGCTCCACCCTTGACAGCCGGACGAGTTAACCGTTTCACTTAAACGCATCAGTTAAGCGCTTAAGTGAAACGGTTGAGCAGCAGCACACAGGCCGAGCCGAGCACCTTGCCGGGACCGGAGGCAGCGCATGCCCACCGACGTGCACCAGCACATCTGGCCGCGGGAGTTCCTCGCGCTGCTGCGGGCGCGTACGGCGCCGCCGCTGCTGGACGGCTGGACCCTGCGACTGCCGGGCGAACCGCCGTACGCCGTCGACCCGGCCGACCACGACGTCGCGGCCCGGGTCCGGCTCGCCCGCGCGGACGGCCTCGACCGGGCGCTGGTGTCGCTCTCCAGCCCGCTCGGCATCGAGTATCTGCCGCCCGGGGAGGCCGGCCCGCTGCTCGGCGCCTTCCATGAGGGCGCGCTGGAGCTGCCCGCCCCGTTCGGCGTCTGGGCCTCCGTGTGCCTGTCCGCACCGGAGCCGGACCCCGAGGCGCTGCGGCGGGAGCTTGCGCGCGGCTGCGTCGGGTTGCAGCTCCCCGCCACCGCCCTGCTCGACGCCGACGGCTGGGCCCGCTGCGCGCCGCTCCTGGACGTCACGCAAGAGCTCGGGAAACCGCTGTTCGTCCACCCCGGCGCGGCGCCCCCTGCCGCCGAGGACTCGCCCTCCTGGTGGCCCGCGCTCGTCCCGTACCTCCAGCAGCTGCACGCCTCCTGGTTCGCCTTCCGCGCCTTCGGCCGGCCGCGCCACCCGGACCTGCGGGTCTGCTTCGCCGCGCTGGCCGGCCTGGCGCCGCTGCACGGCGAGCGGCTGGTCGCCCGCGGCGGCGGCCGCGACCGCGGCCGGGTGGACCGCAACCTCTTCTATGAAACGTCCTCGTACGGAACGCGCGCGGTGGACGCACTCGTACGGGCGGTCGGCATCGACGCGCTGGTCAGCGGCAGCGACCGCCCCTATGCCGAGCCCGTGGTCCCGGACCTCGGCGCTGCGGCCGCCGTCCACGCCCTGCGCACCGTCAACCCGGCCCGCCTGCTGGGCCCGGCGAAAGGAGACCGCCCATGACGTCCGCCGCCACCCAGGCCGACGCCGCCCGTGAAGTCCCCGGCGGCGAGGGGCCGTTCGCCGCGCTGCCGGAGCGCAACCTCGACAAGCGCGAACTGCGGGAGCTGGTCGACGGGCTCGCCGCCCGCCCGGACCTGTGGCACGAGCAGGTCGCCTTCTCCGACGGCGAGCGCCACTACGCGTCCCTGTACCGCGACGAGTTCGTCGACGTCTGGCTGCTGTGCTGGACCCGGCGGAACGACACCGGCTGGCACGACCACGACATCTCCTCGGGGGCGGTGCGCGTCGTGCAGGGCGTGCTGACCGAGTCCAACCCCCGGATCGGCGGGGAGCATCTGACCGCCGCCGTCGTCGCGGGCACCTCCTTCTGCTTCGGCCCGGACCATATCCACCGTCTCGCGGGGGCGACGGACGATGCGGTGTCGGTGCACGCGTACTCGCCGCCGCTGTGGCGCCTCGGCCAGTACGACATCACCGCCGACGGGCTGATGCGGCGGATCTCGGTGTCGTACGCGGACGAGCTCCGGCCGATCGGCGAGGCGCCCGCCGCCTGAGCCGCGGGCCTTGATCCGTGGGCCTTGAGCCGCGGGCCTCGACCCGCGGGCCTCGAGCCACGCACCCGCCCCGTCAACACGAATCAACCACCGTTCCCGTCCCGCCCCTTGACCCGCCATTCATCGACGTCGATTCTGCATGGACCCATACAGGCGCGACCCGAGGCGGATGCATGGCAGGCGGCGGCATGGCAGGCGTGGTGGAACAGCGCTCGATCGACGTCGTCCCCGACGACGAACGGCACGGCAGCGCGGTCAGCCAGTTCACCCTCTGGCTGGGCGCCAATCTCCAGATCACCGCCGTCATCACCGGTGCCCTGGCCGTCGTCTTCGGGGCGAACGCCTTCTGGTCGCTGATCGGGCTGCTGCTCGGCAATCTGCTGGGCGGGGCGGTGATGGCGCTGCACTCCGCGCAGGGGCCGCGGCTGGGGCTGCCGCAGATGATCACGTCGCGGGCGCAGTTCGGGGTGCGCGGGGCGGTGGTGCCGCTGGCGCTGGTGATCGTGATGTACATCGGGTTCTTCGCGAGCGGAAGTGTGCTGGCGGGGCAGGCGGTCGGCGAGCTGACACACCTCGGCGACACGACCGGGATCGTCGTCTTCGCCGCGATCACCGCCGTCGCCGCGGCCGTCGGCTACCGGCTGATCCACACCCTCGGGCGGATCGCCGGCCTGGTCTGCGCGCTGGCCTTCGTCTATCTGGGCGTACGGCTCCTCCAGCGCGCCGACCTCGGCACGCTCCTGCACGACCACCGCTTCGGGCTGCCCGTCTTCCTGCTCGCCGTCTCCCTCTCGGCCTCCTGGCAGCTGGCGTTCGGGCCGTATGTCGCGGACTACTCGCGCTATCTGCCGCGGCACACCTCGGCGCGCGCCACGTTCTGGTGGACGCTGTCGGGCTCCGTCCTCGGGTCCCAGTGGTCGATGACCTTCGGGGCGCTGGCGGCGGCCGCGGCCCCCGGCGCCTTCGTGGGACATGAGGTCACCTACATCGTGGGCCTGGGCGGCGCCGGGCTGATCGCCTCGTTCCTCTACTTCGTCATCGCCCTCGGCAAGCTCACGATCAACATCCTCAACACCTACGGCGGCTTCATGTCGCTGGTGACCAGTGTCAGCGGGTTCCGCGGGCAGCGGACGCTCTCCCCTCGCGGCCGCGCCGCCTATATCGCCGGGATCATGGTCGCCGGCACCGCGGTCGCCCTCCTGGGCAAGGACTCCTTCCTCACCTCCTTCAAGGACTTCCTGCTCTTCCTGCTGACCTTCTTCACGCCGTGGTCGGCGATCAACCTGGTCGACTACTACCTGATCTCCAAAGAGCGCTACGACATCCCGGCACTCAGCGACCCCGGCGGCCGCTACGGCGCCTGGAACGCCCGGGCGCTGACGGTGTACACCCTCGGCGTGCTGACCCAACTCCCCTTCCTGGCCACGCACTTCTACACCGGCCCCCTGGTCGCGCCCCTCGGCGGCGCCGACATCTCCTGGCTGGTGGGCCTCGCCGTGCCTGCCGCCCTGTACTGGGCCGTCGGCCACCGCGACACCGCCCGCATCCCGGGCGCGGGGCCGCTCGACGAGGAAGAGGCCGCAGCCGGACCGAAGGGCTAGCCGGCATCTCGCCGATCATCCGGCACACCACCGGCATACCGTCCGGACCCGCCGCGTTGCGGCCTGCCAGGGGCACCCGCATCCCGCGGAGGATCCGTCCGACCCTTCCCTGAAGGTGCAGATGACCGACGGGCGCGGGGCAGAGCCCAGCGAGCCGCTGCGCTGCGGCGCCCGGAACGAGCCCCCGCCCGGCAACCCGCACCACCGCCCGCACAAAAGACTGTTGCGGGGACCGCCGCACCCCGGCCGAGCCGGGGGCGGGACGACGGCGGTCCCCGCAAGGGACGCGGACCGGGTCAGGGCCGGGTGTCGCGTCCTGGCGATCGTGGAGGTCCGGGAGCCGCTCCGGAGGTCCGTATCGCCGTAGTCATCAATGTGCCTGACGAGTGTTAAGTCCGTGCTGCGAACACGTGACGCATACGTACACCTTGCGGTGCAGGCCCGTTTCCTGACGGCCACTTAACACCCGTACGGCAACACGACGGCGGCCGGCTTACTTGGCGACCCCGCGCGCCAGGAAGGCCAGCAGGTCCTGCCGGCTCACCACACCCTTCGGCTTGCCCTCGACGAGGACGATCGCGGCGTCCGCGTTCTCCAGGACCGCCATCAGGTCGGCGACCGCCTCACCCGAGCCGACCTGCGGCAGCGGCGGGCACATGTGCTTCTCCAGCGGGTCGGTGAGCGAGGCCCGCTGGGTGAACAGCGCGTCCAGCAGCTCCCGCTCCACCACCGAACCGATGACCTCGGCGGCCATCACGTCCGGGTGCCCGGCGCCCGGCTTGACGATCGGCATCTGCGAGACGCCGTACTCGCGCAGGACCTCGATCGCCTCACCGACGGTCTCCTCCGGGTGCATGTGCACCAGCGAGGGCAGCGCGCCCTCCTTGTGCTCGAGCACCTCGCCGACCCGCGCCGCGGTGCCGCTCTCCTCCAGGAAGCCGTAGTCGGCCATCCACTCGTCGTTGAAGATCTTGGAGAGATAGCCGCGGCCGCTGTCCGGGAGGAGAACGACCACCACGTCGTCCGGCCCCAGGTCCGAGGCGACCTCGAGGGCGGCCACCACCGCCATGCCGCAGGAGCCGCCGACCAGCAGGCCCTCCTCCTTGGCGAGGCGGCGGGTCATCTGGAAGGCGTCCTTGTCGGAGACCGCCACGATCCCGTCGGCCACCGTACGGTCGTACGCGGTCGGCCAGAAGTCCTCGCCGACCCCCTCGATCAGATACGGGCGCCCGGAGCCGCCGCTGTAGACCGAGCCCTCCGGGTCCGCCCCGATGACCTTGACCCGGCCCTCGCTGGCGTCCTTCAGATAGCGGCCGGTGCCGCTGATCGTGCCGCCGGTGCCGACGCCCGCCACGAAGTGGGTGATCCGGCCGTCGGTCTGCGCCCACAGCTCCGGACCGGTCGTCTCGTAGTGCGACCGCGGGTTGTTGGGGTTGCTGTACTGGTCGGGCTTCCAGGCGCCCGGCGTCTCCCGGACCAGCCGGTCGGAGACGTTGTAGTACGAGTCCGGGTGCTCGGGGTCCACCGCCGTCGGGCAGACCACCACCTCGGCACCGTAGGCCCGCAGCACATTGATCTTGTCGGTCGACACCTTGTCGGGGCAGACGAAGATGCACTTGTAGCCCTTTTGCTGGGCCACGATCGCCAGGCCCACCCCGGTGTTGCCGGAGGTCGGCTCCACGATGGTGCCGCCCGGCTGCAGCTCGCCCGACTCCTCGGCGGCCTCGATCATCCGCAGCGCGATCCGGTCCTTGACCGAACCGCCCGGGTTGAAGTACTCGACCTTCGCCAGGACGGTGGCCTGGATTCCTTTGGTCACGCTGTTGAGCCGTACCAGCGGGGTGTTGCCGACGAGCTCAATCATCGAATCGTAAAACTGCACGGTGGTCTCCGCGGTCGGGGGCACGCTCTCCTGCGCCCGTGCCGTCAGCCTATTAGCCGAGCGCGGCAGAGGCCCGGCCGACTGCGTTCCGTTAGAGGGCAGCTGCGGTGCGTGCGTTGTGTTCCGGGCGGGAACGGGCAACAACCTGGCACAGGAGTTTGTTGTTGCTTACAGAAGCGCGTCCGGTCCCCGGGGCCGCGGCGCGCACGCACTGCACGGGGAGGTGCCCGGCTATGCCGATGACGATGTCCAGGGCGCGAGTGGCGCGCCGGATCGCGACCGCCGCGGCGGTGGGCGGGGGCGGGATCGGCCTGCTCGGGGTCGCCGCCGTCGGCGTGCTGCTGACCGAGGTCCGGCTGGCCCGCCGTACGGTCGGCGGTTCCAGCGCCACCCCGCCGTGCGCCGACGGCCGCTACGGCGCCCCGTTCCACCACGCCGACGACGCCCGGCCGGCGCTGCGGCTCGCCTTCCTGGGCGACTCCACCGCCGCCGGGCAGGGCGTGCACCGCGCCCGCCAGACCCCGGGCGCGCTGCTCGCCTCCGGGCTCGCCGCGCTCTCCGAACTCCCCGTCGACTTCCGCAATGTGGCCCTGCCCGGCGCCCAGTCCAACGATCTGGAGCGCCAGGTGGAGCTGATCCTGGAGGACGGCGGCGCGCCCCCGGACGTCTGCGTCATCATGATCGGCGCCAACGATGTCACCCACCGGATGCCACTGGCCGAATCCGTGCGGCATCTGTCCGAGGCGGTGCGCCGGCTGTGCGAGGCGGGCTGCGAGGTGGTCGTCGGCACCTGCCCCGATCTGGGCACCATCGAGCCGGTCTACCAGCCGCTGCGCTGGGTGGCCCGGCGGCTCTCCCGGCAGCTCGCCGCGGCCCAGACCATCGGGGTGGTCGAGAACGGCGGCCGTACGGTCTCGCTCGGCGATCTGCTGGGCCCGGAGTTCGAGGCGCATCCGCGGGAGCTGTTCGGGCCGGACAACTACCACCCGTCGGCGGAGGGGTACGCCACCGCCGCCATGGCCGTCCTGCCGACGCTGTGCGCCTCGCTGGGGCTGTGGCCGGAGGAGGAGCGGCCGGAGCCGGGCCGCGGCGAGGGCATTCTGCCGGTCGAGCAGGCGGCGGCCGAGGCGGCGGCCGAGGGCGGTACGGAGGTCAGCGGCCGGCGCGCGCCCTGGGCCCTGCTCAAGCACCGCAGGCGGCGGCAGCTGCCGGCCCCGGAGTCGGCGGAGGTCCCGCCGCTGGGGTGGTGAGCCGTGCGGCCGCGGGCCGCGCCGGAGAACCGGGTGCCGTGCCGGAGGGGCCGTACGGGAATACCCGGCGGCCCCGCACCGTTTCATAAGCGCCCGCTTAGAAAAGAGGCCCGCATCACAGCACGCACCCCGTGACCTTGGCACTACGTGCAGGTAACTTCCCACACAGTCCGCCCATTTCTGCTTGCTTGGAGCCGTGTGATGCCCGAAGCCGTGATCGTCTCAGCCGCCCGCTCCCCGATCGGCCGCGCCTTCAAGGGCTCGCTCAAGGACCTGCGCCCCGACGACCTGACCGCGAAGATCATCGAGGCCGCCCTCGCCAAGGTCCCCGAGCTGGACCCCAAGGACATCGACGACCTGATGCTCGGCTGCGGCCTCCCCGGTGGCGAGCAGGGCCACAACCTCGGCCGCATCGTGGCCGTCCAGATGGGGATGGACCACCTCCCCGGCTGCACCGTCACCCGTTACTGTTCCTCCTCGCTGCAGACGTCCCGGATGGCGCTGCACGCCATCAAGGCCGGCGAGGGCGACGTCTTCATCTCGGCGGGCGTCGAGACCGTCTCGCGCAGCGTGAAGGGCTCCTCCGACGGTCTGCCCGACACCCACAACCCGCTCTTCGCCGAGGCCGAGGCCCGCACCGCGGCGCGCGCCGAGCAGGAGGGCGCCGACTGGCACGACCCCCGCGAGGACGGCCTGGTCCCGGACGCGTACATCGCGATGGGCCAGACCGCCGAGAACCTCGCCCGCCTCAAGGGCATCACCCGCCAGGAGATGGACGAGTTCGGCGTACGGTCCCAGAACCTCGCCGAGCAGGCGATCAAAAACGGCTTCTGGGAGCGGGAGATCACCCCCGTCGAGCTGCCCGACGGCACGGTCGTCTCCAAGGACGACGGCCCGCGCGCCGGCGTGACGGTCGAGGGCGTCTCCGGCCTCAAGCCGGTCTTCCGCCCCGACGGCCTGGTGACCGCCGGCAACTGCTGCCCGCTGAACGACGGCGCCGCGGCGCTGATCATCATGTCCGACACCAAGGCGCGCGAGCTGGGGCTGACGCCGCTGGCCCGGATCGTTTCGACCGGTGTCTCCGGCCTCTCCCCCGAGATCATGGGCTACGGCCCGGTGGAGGCCAGCAAGCAGGCCCTGCAGCGGGCCGGGCTGTCCGTCTCCGACATCGACCTGGTCGAGATCAACGAGGCGTTCGCCGCCCAGGTGATCCCCTCGTACCGCGACCTGGGCATCGACCTCGACCGGCTGAACGTCAACGGCGGCGCGATCGCCGTCGGCCACCCCTTCGGCATGACGGGCGCCCGGATCACCACCACGCTCATCAACTCCCTCCAGTGGCACGACAAGCAGTTCGGCCTGGAGACGATGTGCGTGGGCGGCGGTCAGGGCATGGCGATGGTCATCGAGCGGCTGAGCTGAGCCGCAGCGGAGGGTAGGGGCCGGGTGCGAGGAACGAGTGCCCGGCACCTGCCCGCAGCGGAGGCGAAGCTCAGCGCGATCACAAGCACGAGCGGCTGAGCTGAGCCACGGCGCCTCGCAGAGAGGCGGCAGGTGAAGGGTGTGCGCGGAGATACGGGTCAACTCCCGTTCCGCGCGCACCCTTCGCTGTCGTACGGGCACCTATGGCGACGCGGGTGGCCTGTGTCACCCGTTAACAAGATCGCGACCCAATAGCCGCCAGGATTGTGACCAACGCCCCGCCACGACGAGGTTCTCCCAGGTCAGCACGGGTGTACCCGCATGTATAAGGCCCAAGGGCCGGTGCGTTTCGGGACGTAGTGCACTGGGAACGGTCGCCGTCCCCCGGCACCCTGATGTAGGAAGTCGGGGGACATTCTGCTATCGGGAGTACGCATGAGCGGGCGCAGCGAGCGAATCATCACGTGGTGCGCGCCTCGCGAATGCGGGGCCGAGCGAAGCGAGGTTTCGGCATGATCACCCTCATCCTGCTGCTGGCCGCGGCCGTGGCCGTGGTGCTGGGCGCCGCCGCCCTGCACACCACCCGCGCGCTGCGCCGCCAGGTCACCACTCTGCACGCCGAGCTCGTGGCCGCCCGTACGGGCGGCGCGGCGGCCGGTGCGGCGGGGCTCGCGGCCATCCCGGCCGCCCGCGCCGTCCCGGCCGCCGAGACGCCGCTCGCGGACATACGTGCCGCGGTCGCGGACGCGCTGGCCGAGGAGCGGGAGCGGGAGCTGGCCGAGGCCCGCGCGTTCTGGGCCGCCCAGGAGGCGCGGGACGCCGCCGACGCCCCGTCGCTGCTGGGCGGGCTGGCCGGCCTCGGCGAGGAGGGCCCGGCCGACGCCCGTGCCGAGCGGCTGGAGCTGCCCGCCGAGCAGACCGAGGACCGGATCGATGCCGACCGGCTCGACCCCCTGCCCTTCCTGCCGCGTCAGGCCGACCTCGCCGGGCTGGAGCCGTGGCTCGGCCCGGACGTCCTGGAACCGTTCGATGCGCTGGAGTCGGTGGAGGCGCTGGACGCGCCCGAGCTGGAGCATGCCGAGGAGGCCGCCGAATCGGCCGAGCTGGCCGCCGCCCGCCGGCGCCACCCCTCGCACCCGGACTTCTCGCCGTCCCCGGTGATCAGCGACCACGAGCGCACCGTCAAGCGCCTGGAGATGCTGGCGCAGCAGGCCGTTCCGCTCGCGGACGTCCGCCCCGGCCCGCTGGGGACCCTGGACGTCTATGTCTTCACCGACGGCACCACCCTCTGCCTGACCCCGGGTGACCGCGACACCTCCGGGCGCATCGCCGGTGCGCTGCGCGCGGGCCACACCCCGGTACTGATGGGCGGCTCGGGGATCTCCGGCGCATACGCCCTGACCTTCTCCTGGGGCGAGCACCCTCAGGAGAGTGTCTACATCCTGGCGGACCGGGTCATCGCCTCGCTCTGACCGCTCGAGCGGACGCCGCCGCCTTGGACAGGCACTAACAGCGCGCCGCCGCCTCCTCGACCAGCCGCACGGCCTCCGCCAGTTCTCCGGCGGGGGCCGGTTTCGCGTCAGGGGCGGGGTCGGCCGCCGCGGCCAGCAGCGCTTCGACCAGATCGTGACCGGCCACCGCCAGCTGGTCGCCGGCCGCGAACATCCCGGCGTCCGGCATCGTGTGCGGCTCCCGTCCGGGGGCCTCGATCCGCTGCGCACGCAGCGCCAACTCCCGGGCCAGCGCCAGCCCTTCGGCCGCGGCGCCGCGGCCGAGGGTGCTCTGCGGCAGCGACCTGAGGCGGTCGGCGAAGGTGTCCACGGCAGTCTGCAAAGGCATCACGTCAAGCACCCGGTGAGCCTATGCGCCACTCCCGGGTGGTTGCCAACGCCGGAACGCTCAGGCACGGTGTGCTGAAGAACCAGCATCGACCGCGTCCGGAGGCGCCGATGTCTCAGCTCTTCTCCGAAGAAACCCACCGGAATCTGCTCTCCCGTATCCCGCACTGCACAGGCCGGGAGGTCTCCGACTGGCTCCGCACCGTTGACGAGGGCCCGTCCCTCTTCCGCTTCGACGAAAAAGTCAGCTGGCTCCGCGGCGAACACAATCTCGCCTACGGGCACGCCAAAGCGATCGTCCATGAACACGACCTCAGGCGCGCCGCGCGGAAGCTGTAGATGCCGGGCCGTGATGACGGGCTTACCGCACATCCCCCTTGAGACCGGCGACGCCGAAGGGCCCGCAGGCGACTGCCTGCGGGCCCTTCGGATGTCCTGTGCGCCGCGCCCGGGTCGGGTGCGGCGCCCGGAGCGTCAGTCCCCTCGGAGGATGGAGATCAGCCGCAGCATCTCCATGTAGATCCACACCAGGGTCAGGGTCAGGCCGAACGCCGCCAGCCAGGACTCCTCGCGCGGCGCGCCGTAGGCGATGCCGTCCTCGACCTGCTTGAAGTCCAGGGCGAGGAACAGCGCACCGAGGACCACGCCGACGACGCCGAAGGCGATGCCCAGGCCGCCGCTGCGGAAGCCGAGGCCGTCACCGCCGGCGAACACCGCGAACAGGGTGTTGACCAGCGACAGCAGGACGAAGCCGATGGCCGCGATGATCACGAAGCGGGTGAAGCGGGCGGTGACCCGCACGATCCGCGTCTTGTAGGCGATCAGCATGGTGACGAACACGGCCATCGTGCCCAGCACCGCCTGCATGGGGGCGCCGTGCAGCTGCGGCACGCTGTTGAGGAAGCCGCTGAGCGCGCCGAGGAAGACGCCCTCGAGGGCCGCGTACGCCAGGATCAGCGCGGGCACCGGCTTGCGCAGGAACGATTGGCCGAAGCCGAGCAGCATGGCGATCAGACCGGCGCCGACGGCGAAGCCGAGGTGCGCGGTCAGGAAGAGCCAGCCGACCGTGGCGCCGGCGATGACCGTGCCGAGCGTCAGGCTGGTGCGGACGACGACGTCGTCCATCGTCATCGGGCGGGTCTGCGGGACGTACTGCGGTGGCGCCTGCGTGGCGTAGGGGTTGTTTCCGGCGTACGGGTTGGTTCCGGCGTACGGGTTGGCGGCGGCCCCGGCCTGCGGCGGTGCGTTGAAGCCCGCGTAGCCGGTGTCGCGGCTGAAGCCCCGTCGCGTGAAGACCGGGTTCCTGCTCTCCATCTCACTCCTCCACGGCCGCCCTGCGCGGCCTTGACGGCAAGCGTAATGGTCTGGCAAAGGCGCGTCGCTAGTTCTTGAGCAGGATCTTGCCCGGAACTCGGTACGACACATCCTCTCCGACGTCGTAGGGGATGTCCTCCCCATGAAGGACGCACGGGAGCACACGGAGGTGCCCGGATCGGGGGACGACTGCCGGGGTGTGACCAACTCGGTACCACCGTTCAGATATCGGACGCCCGCACGGCTCCGATCCGGCGGGCCCGCCACCACCTGTGCGGCGCGGGTATGCCGAACGGGGCCGCAACGGGCCACATATGCCCGGGATAAATTCCGTCCGGCCGTCCCCGTCACCCATTCACCGGATCACGGAATCGCGGAATCCCCGAATCCGATAAACGTGCGATCGGAACGGTCCGTGAACGGCATGTGAACGGCGACATGTGACGACTCGATGAGACGAGCGTTACGCCTTGCGAGGCAACCGATTCGCAGACGCGGCCGTCTTCCCTGGCAGCCGGAACCTGCCCCGACAGGTGGATCCTTCGCGCGCCGAAGCGATCACTGTCCGTATCGGCCCGGGCGCGGATGGTCTGCGAACAAGGGTGCAGTTGGGTCTATTCTGGCGGAAAACAGTAGCGAAAGAGGGTTGAGGTGCCTGTGCCTGACGTCTCAGTAGTCGTCATTGTCTACAACGACGCCGACCGGTTGCCGACCGCTGTCCAGTCCGTACTGGATCAAACGCTCCGGGACGTCGAGGTGGTGATCGTCGACGATTGCAGCACCGACCGTTCTTTCGATGTGGCACAACATCTCGCGGCCACCCACCCCGAGCGGGTAAGAGCCTTTCAACTGCCGGAGAACAGCGGTGCGGGCGGCGAACCGCGTAATGCCGGAATCCAGCACACCACCGGCAAGTACGTCATGTTCCTGGACAGCGATGACGTACTCGAGCCGAATGCCTGCCGGAATATGCTGGAGGCTGCCGAGGAAACCGGTTCGGACATTGTTTCCGGGCTGTGCGTACGACTGCACAAGGACACCCGCAACCAGAAGCGCGACGAGTGGTACGCCTGGCTGTACGCCACCACGCGCACCCTGGAGTCGGTCACCGAGCTGCCCGACCTTTTCGTCTGGGACACCCTTTCCACCAACAAGTGCTATCGCCGCGACTTCCTCATCGAGCATGATCTCCGGTTCCCGAAGGGGATGTTCTACGAGGACCTGATGTTCATCGCGGACGCCTATCTCGCGGCGCGCCGCATCACTTTGATCCCCAATCAGGTCTACTTCTGGCACGTCCACGAGCAGGCCGCGGTGAAGTCCGTGACGAACCGCCGGCACGAAATGACCAACTACGAGCACCGGCTGGAGATCCACCGGCGTATCGACGCATTGCTGGCCGAGCGCGGGCTGACCGAGATGCGGCTCGCCAAGGACGTGAAATTCCTCAAGCACGATCTCGTACTGCATCTGCGGGATCTGCCCTTCCGGGACGAGGCCTACCGCCGGGAATTCGCCGAGCTGTCCCGGGAATATCTGGCCGGTATCGCCCCCGAGGCATATGAGCGGGTGCAGCCGATACAGGCCATCTGCGCCTATCTGCTCCAGCAGGGCGACTGGGACAACCTGATCCCGGCGGTCGACACCCTCACCAACCGCGACAAGGTCTCCTCGCCGCTGGCCGAGCGCGACGGGCGGATCTACTGGTGCGACGGGCATTTCGACGACGCATTCGGCCGCGAGGTACTGGATGTCACCGACGCCGGCTACCACGAGAAGCCGGTCAACAAGCTCTTTCTGCGCAATCAGCTCACCCGGTTCCACCAGTCCGGCCGGGGAGTGGCGCTGGCGGGCCGGATCACCAATCCGCTCGGCGTCATTCCGCCGGGCGCACGGCTGAGCGGTGTGCTGGAGTTCAGCGCCCGGCGGCGCAGCCTGCAGTCCTTCCGCTTCCCGGTGCGGGTGCTGCGCCACGAGGGCGACGCCGTCCACTGGGAGGCCGCCGCCGACCTCACCGCGAAGCTGCGCCCGCTGGGCATCGTCGACACCATCTGGGACGTACGGCTGAGCCTGGACGTGGACGGGGTGCGCACCACGACCCGGCTCACCGTCGCCGACACCGAGCTGTCCGGGGATCCGCTCCCGGTACGTCCGCGGCTGACGCGCATGGTCGCCGATCATCTCGAGCCGCATGTCTCGGCCCGTGGGCATCTGGCGTTCCGCCTCGTCAGTGAGAGCCGTAACAGCGAACGGGTGCAGGAACTCATCGCGCGCGGGGTGCACGGAAAGCCCGGGACGCTGGCCAAAACCGGCTACCGCAAGGCGAAGGCGCTGCGCAAGAAGGTCACTTCCGGCGACAACAAGCTCCGCGCCTACCACGAGGTGTTCAGCCGGCTGCCGGTCAAGAAGCGCACGGTGGTCTTCGAAAGCCACCTGGGCAAGCAGTACAGCGACAGCCCGCGCGCCATCTACGAGGAAATGCGCCGGCAGGGCCTGGACTTCGAGGCGATCTGGTCGTACGCCGGTTCCCCGAAGGAATTCCCGCAGGACGTGACCCTGGTACGGCGCTGGTCGCTCCCCTATCTCAAGGCGCTGGCGCAGGCCGAGTTCTGGGTGGACAACCAGAGCTATCCCCTCAAGCTCACCAAGCGCCCCGAGACCACCTACCTTCAGACCTGGCACGGCTCGGCGCTCAAGAACATGGGCTTCGACCAGCCGTCGCTGAAGGCCCAGACCCGGCAGCAACAGGCGGAGCAGCAGCGTTCCCTGGACCGCTTCGACCGTTTTCTGATCCGCTCCGAGCACGATGTGCACACCCTGGCCAAGGCGTTCCGGCTCAAGGAGAAGACGCTGCTGCGGGTGGGTTACCCCCGTAACGACGCGCTGGTCCAGGCCCGGCAGCGGGAGGCGGAACTCGGCCGACGCGAACGCGGTGCACTGGCCGCCGAGTTGGGAATTCCCGATGACCGGACCGTGCTGCTGTACGCGCCGACGTTCCGCAAGGCGGGGGGCCGGCACGGCCGCTTCACCCTGCCCTTCGACGTGGAGCGTTTCGCGGAGCAGTTCGGTGACCGCTACGTCCTCCTCGTGCGCTCGCACTATCTCAACCATGTGGTGCTGCCGCCGACCGTGGAGGGGAGGGTCATCGACGTCTCGCCGCGCCATGACGTGACGCCGATCCTGGAACTGGCCGACGGGCTGATCACCGACTATTCCTCGGTGATGTTCGACTATGCGCTGCTGGACCGGCCGTTGGTGTTCTTCACCTACGACTACGACGAATATGTGCACGAGGGCCGCGGCACCTACTTCGATCTGCTGGAGCATGCACCGGGTCCCGTGGTCCGTACCGAGGACGACTTCTACGAGACCCTCAAGTCGTTCGAGACCCAGTCCCTGGAATACGCGACGGCCCGTAAGGAATTCGTCGCCAAGTTCGGCGAATACGACCGCGGTGACGCGGCGCAGAGCATCGTCGATCAGTTCTTCGCGCAGTGGAGGCGTTGATGGAGGCGTCGATGAACAAGCCGTACGCGAACAGGCCGCAGCCGGCCGGGCCGGCCGGACCGCGGGACATCTTCTTCGTCTCCAACAGCGTCAACGAGATGGGCGGCATCACGAGCTGGTCGCACCAGATGGCGCGTCTGTTCAGCGAGCAGGGCCACCGGGTGCACATCATCGGCATCGTGCCGCCTCCCGAGGGGAGGGTCCACGAACTCGCGGCCGATCTCCCCTTCGCCACCACCACTCTTTACAGCGAGCACCCGCCTTCCGTCCGCCCCGTGCGCGGCCTCAAGGACAAGCTCAACGTCGCCGAACGGCGCCGCCGGGCCGCCCGGGAGGCCGGGATGCACGAGCAGGCGGCCAAGATGAGCGCACTGTTCCGGCAGGCGCGGCCGGGCGGCGTGGTGATCGTCACCCAGGTGTGGGCGATGGAGTGGGTGGCACTGGCCGACACCGCCGGTCTGACCATGATCGGTATGAGCCATGAATCGTTCGACACCTGCCGCAAGTCGTCCCGCTTCGGCCGGGTGAAGCGGTTCTACAAGGACGTCGACCGGATGCTGACCCTCACGCGTGAGGACGCCGACCGCTGGATCCGCCAGCGCATGGACAACGTCGGCTTCATGCCCAACCCTCTTCCCTTCTTCCCCGACGTCCCCTCCGACCGCTCCGCCAAGTGCGTCGTCAGCATCGGCCGGCTGCACGAGGAAAAGGGCGTCGACCTGCTGCTGGAGGCCTGGGCCCGGGTCGCCCCCCAGCACCCCGACTGGACGCTGCGCATTTACGGCTCCGGCGAGGAGGAGGAAGAACTCCGCAAACTGGCCGCGGAATTGGGCGTGGCCACGTCCGTCAGGTGGATGGGCCGGACCGGCGACGTCCCCGGCGCGCTGCGCGAAAGCGCGGTATTCGCACTGAGCTCACGCGGCGAGGGCTTCCCACTGGCCCCCATGGAAGCAATGGCCACCGCCGTCCCCTGCGTGGCATTCGATGTGGCCCCGGGCGTCCACGAGATCATCACCGACGGCGAGGACGGGCTCCTCGCACCGCCCGGCAATATCACCGAATTCGCCCGCCATCTCGACACCCTCATCTCCGACAAGGAGCTCCGGGACACGATGGGAGAGGCGGCCCGCGAGAACATCCAGCGCTTCTCCACCGAGGAGATCGTCGGCCGCTGGGAGAGTCTGTTCGCGCTCGTGGAGCGGTGAACGGGCGGCGTGGACAGGGAGAGGGCCGCCGGGTTTCGCCCGGCGGCCCGCCGGCCTGACGAATACCCTCGCAGAATTACGCCAAGCGAAACCAGGAACACCGGATTCGCATTCCCCTCGGCCCTTGCGTCATCTCGTCCAGGATGCGCTCGGGACGTCATGTGTATTTCCGGCTCCCCTCGTCACCTCTCCGAGGAGCACCCGCGGATGATGCGGAGGGGGGCACCCGCTCGACGCGACCGGACACTCCATCAGCTCGTCGGCGGCCGGCACCCACAACCTGGGCGGGACCAGGCCGAAGTCCTGGCCATTGGTTGAAGGTTGCACGGTACGCTGGGGCGCGCGCATGAGGGTCGGCTGCCGGGTGAGCACGTCGGGCGAGGGGTGGATCGCCCGTCCGAAGGCAGCGGATCCCGGCGGAATTTGCGCTTACGTTGAAATTTCAGGCAAAATTGAAAATGTCTTGTGCCCGGAGCCGGACTTGAACCGGCACGGCCCGTAGGCCAGCGAGGTTTAAGCTCGCCGTGTCTGCATTCCACCACCCGGGCCTGGGGTCCCCCATGCCGCCTCAAAGAGGGCAGCACGAGCGTAGCCCGCAGCGCACCACGCAGTTCGGCCACTCACCCCGAGGTTGTCTTATTTTATTGGCAACTGAGGGTGCATCAGTGCCCGGTACGAGCCTCCGGCACATGTCTGAAGCCCAGCTTTGCCGGTGTACCGGCGCAACGGAATTCGCGCCCGAATTGACGGAAACTCGACGTCTGCCCGCGGCCCCCGCCGCGCCCGCGCCGCCGGCCGCCGCACGCCCTTGACGCGGTCTTGATGCGGTCCTGGTCAGGCGGCGGCATCAGGGGCCGTCTCCTCCCCAGGGATGACCGAAGGGGTGGGCCTGTACGTCTACGGACTCCCCCAGGACGGTCACAGGGGTTGACGTCCGCACCGCCTTCCCTGTCCCACGATGGAAAGGTCCGCGCCACCCGGCCACCCGGCCGCCGCGGAGCAGATGGTCCCTCGTCCCGACAGGAGCTCCACCCCGTGACCACCACCCACTCCGGCGTCTCCACCGCCACCCGCGCCACCGCGGTGGCCGCCCGCGCCACGGATCTCACCAAGGTCTACGGACAGGGCGAGACCCAGGTGGTCGCCCTGGACGCCGTCTCCGTCGACTTCCGGCAGGCCCGGTTCACCGCGATCATGGGCCCCTCCGGGTCCGGCAAGTCGACGCTGATGCACTGCATGGCCGGACTGGACTCGATCAGCGGCGGCTCGGCCCGGATCGGCGACATCGAGCTGACCGGGCTGAAGGACAAGAAGCTCACCCAGCTGCGGCGCGACAAGATCGGCTTCGTGTTCCAGGCGTTCAACCTGCTGCCCACGCTGACCGCCCTGGAGAACATCACCCTTCCGATGGACATCGCGGGCCGCAAGCCGGACCGCGCCTGGCTGGACCGCGTCGTGGAGACCGTCGGCCTGGGCGGCCGGCTCAAGCACCGGCCCAGCCAGCTCTCCGGCGGCCAGCAGCAGCGGGTGGCCGTCGCCCGTGCGCTGGCCTCCCGGCCCGAGATCATCTTCGCGGACGAGCCGACCGGAAACCTCGACTCGCGCTCCGGCGCCGAGGTCCTGGGCTTTCTGCGCAACTCCGTGCGGGAGCTGGGCCAGACCGTGGTGATGGTGACCCACGATCCGGTCGCGGCGTCGTATGCGGACCGGGTCATATTCCTCGCCGACGGCCGGATCGTCGACGACATGCCCGACCCGACCGCCGACATGGTGCTGGAACGGATGCTGCGTTTTTCCGGGGGTGCCCCCCGGACCCCCGGTTTCGACGCCAAGGGCCGTACGAGCTGACCGGCCTGCCCCGGCAGCCGCCGCCCGTACTCCCCCCCCACCGACCTCCAGGACTGACCCACCCATGTTCCGCACCGCCTTGCGCAATGTGCTCGCGCACAAGGCCCGGCTGCTGATGACCGTCCTCGCCGTGATGCTCGGCGTGGCCTTCGTCTCCGGCACCCTGGTCTTCACCTCGACCATCTCCGACGCCTTCCAGCGCAGCTCCCAAAAGGGCTTCGACAACGTCGACGTCGCCATCCAGCCGAAGTCCTCGGACAGCGGCGCGCCGGGCGCGGCCACCATGCTCGACCAGAAGCTGCTGGACGCGGCCGCCCGCGTCCCCGGAGCCGCCTCCGCCACCGGCACCGTCTCCGGCTTCACCGCCATCGCCGACAAGAACGGCAAGCTGATCGGCAACGGCTTCTCGACCCGCGGCGCCAACTACTTCCCCGGCAGCGACGGCAAGGACGCCCGCTATCCGCTGCGCGACGGTGTTGCCCCCAAGGGCCCGCAGGAGTTCGCGCTGGATGCGCACACCGCCGACAAGGCCGGCTACAAGGCCGGCGACACCGTACGGATATCGGTCGACGGACCGGTGCGCGAGCAGAAGCTGACCGGCGTCTTCACGACCGACGACGGTACGGTCGCGGCCGGCGGCAGCCTCGCGCTGTTCGACACCGCGACCGCGCAGAAGCTGTTCGCCACCCCCGGCGCATTCAGCGAGATCGACGTCAAGGCCGCGCCGGGCGCGTCCCAGAGCGCCCTGAAGGCCGCCGTCGACAAGGTGCTGCCCAAGGACGGCGCAGCGGCCACCACCGGCAAGGAGCTCGCCGACGAGCAGGCAAAGGCCATCGCCGAGAGCATGGACGGGATGAAGACCGGCCTGCTGGCGTTCGCCGGGATCGCGCTCTTCGTCGGCATCTTCATCATCACCAACACCTTCACCATGCTGGTCGCCCAGCGCACCAAGGAGCTGGCGCTGCTGCGCGCGGTCGGCGCGAGCCGCCGTCAGGTGACCCGGTCGGTGCTGAGCGAGGCGTTCCTGGTGGGCGCGGTCGCCGCGGTCACGGGCCTGGCGGCCGGTATCGGCATCGGCGCCGGACTGCGGGCGCTGATGGGCACCATCGGCGCGACCGTCCCCGACGGCCCCCTGGTGATCGCCCCGTCCACGATCGCGGTCTCACTGGCCGTCGGCATCGTCGTCACCGTGCTGGCCGCCTGGCTGCCCGGCCGCCGCGCCGCGAAGATCCCGCCGGTCGCCGCGATGAACAGCGTGCATGCCACCGCCACCACCAAGTCGCTGGTGGTCCGCAACACCATCGGTGCGCTGGTCGCGGGCGCCGGTACGGCCGCCGTGGTGGTCGCCACCGGCATGAACGACGCCGAGGCCCTGATGTCCGGCGGCGCCGCGGTGCTGCTGATCGGCGTGTTCATCCTGACGCCGCTGCTGTCCCGCCCGCTGATCGCACTGGCCGCGCCCGTACTGCGCGCGTTCGGCATCTCCGGCAAGCTCGCCCGGCAGAACGCCGTCCGCAATCCCCGCCGTACGGCCGCCACCGCCTCCGCCCTGATGGTCGGGCTCACCCTGATCACGGGCATGACGGTGATCGCGGGCAGCGTGCAGAAGGGCATCGACAAGATGGCCACCGACGCGCTCAAGGCCGACTATGTCGTCTCCATGGCCAGCCGGTCGCCCCTCTCCCCCGACGTGGCGAAGAAGCTGAGCGGCCTGGACGAGGTCACCGCCGTCAGCCCGCTGCGCAACTCCCCGTCCCGGATCGGCACCGGCCCGGACGCCACCCCCGAGTACCTGACCGGCGTCAACGGCAAGGACTTCGGCAAGCTCACCCGGCTCGACTTCACCCAGGGCTCGCTCGGCGATCTGCGCGGCGGCCGTGCGGTGGTGGACGACGCCACCGCCAAGCGGCACGGCTGGAGCGCCGGCGCACACGTCCCGGTGACGTACGCGGACGGCAAGAAGGGCACGCTGACCGTCTCGGGCGTCTACCAGGGCAACGAGATGATCCACGGCATCATCCTGGACAACGGCACTCTCGCCCCGCACCAGCGCCAGATCACCGATATGCAGGTGATGGTCAAGACGAAGGGCGGCGCCACCGACGCCGCCAAGGACTCGCTGGTCAAGGCGCTCGGCAAGAACCCGGCGATCTCGGTCTCCGACAAGAAGGACGTCTCCGACGGCATAGCCCAGATGTTCAGCCTGATGCTGAACATGCTCTACGGCCTGCTGGCCATGGCCGTGATCGTCGCCGTGCTCGGCGTGATCAACACCCTGGCGATGTCGGTCTTCGAGCGGCAGCAGGAGATCGGCATGCTGCGCGCCATCGGGCTGGACCGCCGCGGCATCAAGCGCATGGTGCGCCTGGAGTCGCTGGTGATCTCCCTGTTCGGCGGGGTGCTCGGTGTCGGCCTGGGCGTGTTCTTCGGCTGGGCGGCCGGCGAGCTGATCGGCGGCTCCCTGCCGACGTACGAACTGGTCCTGCCCTGGGGCCGGTTGGGCCTCTTCCTCGGCCTGGCCGCGGTGGTCGGCGTCCTGGCCGCGCTGTGGCCGGCGCGGCGGGCGGCGAAGCTGAACATGCTGGCGGCGATCAAGTCGGAGTAGCCGGCGCCACGGCCGCACCCGTCCAGGGCCCGGGGACCGCTCATGGTCCCCGGGCCCGTATGCGTACGGCGCGCCTCAGCCCTGCCAGGCCCGCGCCCGCAGCGGCATTCCGGAAGCACCGGAATCCGGTGTCCGTACGGCCAGCACCTGGTTGACCCCTATGCGGTTCCGTTCGAACGACAGCGCCGACGCGGCCATGTACAGCCGCCAGACCCGCGCCCGCCCCGGTGAGGTGAGCCGCACCGCCCGGTCCCAGTGCTTCTCCAGATTGGCGACCCACCGGCGCAGCGTCAGCGCATAGTGCTCGCGGATCACCTCCACGTCCCGCACCTCGAAACCCGCGTCCTCCAGGGCGCCGGTGGTCCGCCCGACGGGCGCCAGCTCACCGTCCGGGAAGACGTACCGGTCGATGAACTCATCGACGCGGTAGGCCTCCTCGTCGGGCAGCGGCCGCCGCGCGATCTGGTGGTTCAGCAGCCGCCCGCCGGGCCGCAGCAGGGCGTACAGGGCGCTCGCGTACTCCGCGTACTGGGCCTGGCCGACATGCTCCGCCATGCCGATCGACGAGATCGCGTCGAACGGCTCGTCCTTGATCTCGCGGTAGTCCTGCACCCGGATCTCGACCCGGTCGGCCAGTCCGGCGTCGGCGATCCGCTTACGGGCGTAGGCGGCCTGCTCCTCGGAGAGGGTGATGCCGACCGCCCGCACGCCGTACTCGCGGGCGGCGTGCAGCACCATCGAGCCCCAGCCGCAGCCCACGTCCAGCAGCCGCCGGCCCTCCTCCAGGCCGAGCTTGCGGCAGATCAGGTCGAGCTTGTCGCGCTGGGCGTCCTCCAGGGTGGCGGCCCCGCCCTCGTCGGTCCCCCAGTACGCGCACGAGTAGACCATCGAGGGGCCCAGCACCAGCTCGTAGAAGTCGTTGCCCACGTCGTAGTGGTGGCTGATGGCGTCCTTGTCGCGCAGCAGGGTGTGCAGCGGACCGCGCCGCTTCCTGGCCTCCTCGGCGGGCGGCGCGGGCGGGACGGGAGCGCCGGCCAGGAACAGCAGCTCCTTGGCCGCGGCCCGGATCTCCGGGCGGGCCAGGGAACGCAGGACAGCGGCCGGCTGCGGTCTGCCGGGGGCGGCGGGCCGCTCCCAGATCAGGCCGGCCAGCAGGTCCAGCGCCTCGTAGAGATCGCCGTCGATGTCGATGTCCCCCGCCACCCAGGCGCGGGCCAGACCCAGCTCCCCCGGTTTGAACAGCAGACGGCGCAGCGCACGGCGGTTGCGGATGACGAGCGTGGGTGCCCCCGGCGGGCCGGACTCGCTGCGGTCCCAGGCGCGGATACGGACCGGGAGACCGGCCCCCAGCACCTCCTCGGCGAGCTTGGTGAGCCGTGCAGCGGCGTCGGCCATGTCGCACCTCCGTGTCGACGAGTCGGGCGGTCGGCCGTTCGGCCGGCCGGGCGAAGAAGTTTCACCCGCCACGTAAACGCCAAGTGGGCGCCCAGTTAGTCCCGTTCGCACGTAAGAGAACCGCAAACCGCCTGCTTTCCGCCAGTGCGGACACGCCTGCGGACACGCCAAAGGGCGCCCGCCCCACGGATGGCGGACGCCCTTCGGGCTGGTCGGAGTACCGACCGAGGTGCTAGGAGGCCTTGGCCTTCGGCTTGTCGCCGGATCCGGCCGCCGCCGGGGCGGGGGCCGGCTTGGCCGCCTCGTAGAACTCCTCGCGGGGGTTCTCCATGGCGCCGAGCGACACGACCTCACGCTTGAGGAACATCGCCAGCGTCCAGTCGGCGAAGACCCGGATCTTGCGGTTGAACGTCGGCATCGCCATGCCGTGGTACGCGCGGTGCATGTACCAGGCGAGACGGCCCTTGAGCTTGATCTTCATCTTGCCCATGACGATCATCGCGACGCCCTTGTGCAGGCCCAGACCGGCGACCGCACCCTTGTTGGCGTGGCTGTACTCCTTCTGCGGGAAGCCCCGCATACCGGAGACCACGTTGTCGCCGAGGACCTTGGCCTGCCGCAGCGCGTGCTGCGCGTTCGGCGGGCACCAGGCGTTCTCGTTGCCGGCCCGGCGGCCGACCATGTCCGGAACCTGGGCGTTGTCGCCCGCGGCCCAGATGTAGTCGGTGCCCTGCACCTGGAGGGTCGCCTGGGTGTCGACGTGGCCGCGCGGGCCCAGCGGCAGACCGAAGCGGGCCAGCGCCGGGTTGGGCTTGACGCCCGCGGTCCACACGATGGTGTTGGAGTCGACCTCGAGCCCGTTGTTCAGCACGACGTGGCCGTCGACGCAGGAGTCCATGCCGGTCTTGAGGTAGACCTCGACACCGCGGCCCTCGAGGTGCTCCTTGCCGTAGGCACCGAGCTTGGGGCCCACCTCGGGGAGGATCTTGTCGGCGACGTCGACCAGCAGGAAGCGCATGTCTTCGCGCTTGACGTTCTTGTAGTACTTGGCGGCATCGCGGGCCATGTCCTCGACCTCGCCGATGGACTCCGCACCCGCGAAGCCACCGCCGATGAAGACGAAGGTCAGCGCCTTGCGGCGGACCTCCTCATCGGTCGTCGAGTCGGCCTTGTCCAGCTGCTCCAGGACGTGGTTGCGCAGGCCGATGGCCTCTTCCACGCCCTTCATGCCGATGCCGTTCTCGGCCAGACCGGGAATCGGGAAGGTACGGGAGACCGCACCCATCGCGATGACCAGGTAGTCGAAGGGCAGCTCGTACGCCTCGCCGACCAGCGGGGCGATCGTGGCGACCTTGCGGTCCTGATCGATGGTGGTGACCCGGCCGGTGAGGACCTCCGCCTTCGGGAGCACGCGTCGCAGCGGGACGACGACATGCCGGGGGGAGATGCTGCCGGCGGCGGCTTCGGGCAGGAAGGGCTGATAGGTCATGTACGACCGCGGGTCGACGACCGTGACGGTCGCCTCGCCGTAGCGCATCTTCTTGAGGATGCGCCGAGCTGCGTACAGGCCTACGTACCCACCGCCTACTACGAGGATCCTGGGACGCTCCGTGGTGCTCATGCAATCGAGTATCCACCCCCACATGGGGGGTCGCTCGTGAGCCCCTTCACAAGCACTCGGGGGGCATCTGCTACACTCCGCCGGCTTCGTGACCGACGCCATAGCGCCGAGGGGGAACCACCGTGTACGGCGAAGCGTTGAGCACCCCGCTGATCAGGGATTGCGGGCCCCGGGCCGGGCGAACCGCACCCCGCAGAAGCGCGCCCGCAACACGACCGAAACCGCGCATCCCCCGGGTCGAGGGGTCCTAGGACCTTCGAATGAGGGCTTCGGGGCCAGAATCTTCAGCCATCAGGCGGCTTTTTCATGTGAAGGATTTCACGAACCTTTTTTTCGGACCCGCCCGGCACCCCCGCCCAAAGGCCCTGAAAGACGCTCAGGCGGCGTTCAGCCCGCTCAAAAGCCGCGGAGTGAGAGGGGGTTGCGCTCCCGGGCCGCCGGTGATCACCCGCAATGGCGTGCCGGTGGCGGCCGTGGTGCCGATCGCGGACTTTCGACGCGCTGGAAGAGGCTGCCGATGTGGTGCTTGCCCGGGAGGCGGAGGCGGTCCTGGCTGAGGGCGGCCCGACCGTGACGTGGTCGAGCGGCCTGCCGCCCTGCGGGTCCCGGCCGCGCTGACCGCGCGCGGCGACCACGCCGCCGGAGCCCGAAGGCCCCGGCGCTTCACGCCTGGAGCGTCACTCGTCGTCGAGTGCCGCGTGCCAGGCGATGCCGTCCAGGATGTCGTGCTCGCTGACCACGACCTCCTCGGCGCCCACCCGTTCCATGATCGACAGCAGGACGAGCGCGCCCGCGGCGATCACATCGACCCGGCCCGGGTGCATGACGGGGATCGCCGCACGCTCGGCATGGGTGGAGGTGAGCAGGTGGTCGGTGATCTCGCGGACCTTGGCGAGGGGGATCCGGGCGTGGTGGATCGCCTCCCAGTCGTAGTGGTCCAGACCGAGGGCGATGGCGGCAACGGTGGTGACGGAGCCGGCCAGGCCGACGAGGGTGTGCGCCTGGGTGAGGGGGACGGTCTCCTCGGCGTGGTCCAGGGCGGCGGCGATATCGGCCTTGATCGCGGTGATCTGGGCCGGGGTGGGCGGGTCGGTGATCTCGCCGTCGTGGAGGAGATGGCGTTCGGTCATCCGCACGCAGCCGATGTCGACCGAGCGGGCGGCCCGTACGGAGCCGTCGCCCAGGACGAACTCGGTGGAGCCGCCGCCGATGTCCACGACCAGATAGGGCGGCTGGACGTCGGCGCGGCCGGCCAGTTCCTTCGTGGCGCCGTTGAAGGAGAACTCGGCCTCCTGGTCACCGGTGATGACCTCGGGCTCGACGCCCAGGATGTCGACCACGCCGCGGACGAAGTCGTCGCGGTTCTCGGCGTCGCGGGAGGCAGAGGTGGCCACGAAACGGAGGGGGCCGGCGCCCAGCTCCTTGATCACCGCGGCGTACTCGCGGCAGGCGGCGAAGGTGCGTTCCAGGGCCTCGGGGGCCAGGCGGCCGGTCCGGTCCACGCCCTGGCCGAGCCGGACGATCTGCATCCGGCGGTCCAGGTCCTTCAGCTCACCCGTCGCCGGGTCCAGGTCCGCTACCAGCAGCCGGATGGAGTTCGTACCGCAGTCGATGGCGGCGACCCGCTTCACTTGGCGTCTCCTTCAGGTCCGTCGGGGGCTTCGCAGGCATCCTGATCCTGGCAGGGGCTCACGCACGGGCCCTTCTTCCACCACTCCGGGAGCATGGCGATGGCCTCGTCGCCCAGCGGGTTGACGCCGGGGCCGGCCGCGAGCGAGTGGCCGACGAGGACATGCAGGCACTTGACCCGGTCGGGCATACCGCCCGCGCTGGGGAAGCCCTGCAGCACCTCGATGGCGTCCCGGCGCCGGATGTAGTCCTCATGGGCCGCGCGGTAGGCGGCGGCCAGCTCCGGGTCGGTCTTCAGCCGCCCGGACATCTCCTTCATCACGCCGTTGGCCTCCAGCGTGCCGATCGCGGAGGCCGCGCGCGGGCAGGTGAGGTAGTAGAGCGTGGGGAAGGGCGTGCCGTCCTCCAGGCGCGGTGCCGTCTCGACGACGTCCGGCTGGCCGCAGGGGCAGCGGTGCGCGATGGTGCGCAGACCGCGCGGCGGGCGGCCCAGCTGCTCCTTGAAGGCGGCGATGTCCGCGGCGGTGGGCTCGGTGGGCTCGGTCTGGGGCGGGGCGGTGTCCATGTGCGCTTTCGATGGGAGACGGGGAAGCGGGCGGGTGGGTCGGTGGGTGGGCGGCGCGGGTCACGGGGCCCGGCTGCCCCTCTTATGACAGTACGGGCTGCGGCCCCCGGGCCGTACCGGATACGGCGTGGTGACCGTATCGCCTACGGCTTGTCCGCCGCGTCGACGCCGGCCCACAGGTTGTCGTACCAGGGGCGCTGGGCCGGCTTGGGCGGCCGCTTTGCCGTGGCGGTGCCGGAGCCGTCCTGGACGATGTAGCCGGTCTCGCCCGGTTTGACGAAGTGCAGATGGCGGCGGGCCTGCTGCTCGACGTAGGCCGGGTCCTGCCAGCGGGCCTTCTGGTCGCGCAGGCCGTCCAGCGTCCTGGCGGCGTTGTCGGCCTTGCGGCGCTGTTCGGCGATGTCCGAGCGCTGGGAGATGTACTGCCTTATCGGGTACGCGAGCGCGACGACCAGCGAGCACATCACCAGGGCCAGCAGCGCGGCGCGGCCGGTGAGGCGGTTGCGTCGGGGCGGGCGGGCGCGGTAGACGCGGGCGGCTGCCCCGGACTCGACAAGCGCGGTGCCGAGCGCCTTGAGCCGGGTCGCGGTCGAGAACCGGTCCGCGGGCACGTCGCCTCCCCTTCCGTTCTGACGTCCGGAACCCTCCGGCTCCGGCGTCTGAAACCACGTACGTCCCCGGCAACGGTACGGGACCGTTGCCGGGGACGCAGGAATGCGGCAGCGGCCGGGCTCAGCCCTTGAAACGGGGGAAGGCCGAGCGGCCTGCGTACACCGCCGCGTCGTCGAGGATCTCCTCGATGCGCAGCAGCTGGTTGTACTTGGCGACGCGCTCGGAGCGGGCCGGGGCGCCGGTCTTGATCTGGCCGCAGTTGGTGGCGACGGCGAGGTCGGCGATGGTGACGTCCTCGGTCTCACCGGAGCGGTGCGACATCATGCACTTGAAGCCGTTGCGCTGGGCGAGCTCGACGGCGTCCAGGGTCTCGGTCAGCGAGCCGATCTGGTTGACCTTGACCAGCAGGGCGTTGGCGGAGTTCTCCTCGATGCCGCGGGCGAGGCGCTCGGGGTTGGTGACGAAGAGGTCGTCGCCGACGAGCTGCACCTTGGTGCCGAGCTTCTCGGTGATGACGTTCCAGCCGGCCCAGTCGTCCTCGAACAGCGGGTCCTCGATGGAGACCAGCGGGTAGGCCTCGACCAGCTCCGCGTAGTACTCGGTCATCTCGGCGGCCGAGCGGCTCTTGCCCTCGAACTGGTAGGTGCCGTCCTTGTAGAACTCGGAGGCGGCGACGTCCAGCGCCAGCGCGATGTCCTGGCCGGGGGCGTAACCGGCCTCCTTGATGGCCTCGAGGATGAGGTCGAGGGCCTCGCGGTTGGAGCCCAGGTTCGGGGCGAAGCCGCCCTCGTCGCCGAGGCCGGTGGCCAGGCCCTTGGCCTTCAGGACCTTCTTGAGGGTGTGGTAGACCTCGGCGCCCCAGCGCAGCGCCTCGGAGAAGGACTCCGCGCCGATCGGGGCGATCATGAACTCCTGGATGTCCACGTTGGAGTCGGCGTGCGACCCACCGTTGAGGATGTTCATCATCGGGACGGGCAGGACGTGCGCGTTCGGGCCGCCGAGGTAGCGGAACAGCGGCAGGTCGCTGGCCTCGGAGGCGGCGTGCGCGACGGCGAGGGAGACGCCGAGGATGGCGTTGGCGCCGAGCGAGCCCTTGTTGTCGGTGGCGTCCAGGTCGAACATCGCCTGGTCGATCAGCCGCTGCTCGGTCGCGTCGTAGCCGACGAGCTCCGGGCCGATCTGCTCGATGACGGCCAGGACGGCCTTCTCCACGCCCTTGCCCAGGTAGCGGTCGGGGTCACCGTCGCGGAGCTCGATGGCCTCGAAGGCGCCGGTCGAGGCGCCGGACGGCACGGCGGCACGGCCCGTGCTGCCGTCGTCGAGGCCGACCTCGACCTCGACCGTGGGATTACCTCGCGAGTCGAGAATTTCGCGGGCTACGACGACGTCGATGGACGGCACGTTGTCTCCTTCATGGGTGTCTGGAGTTCTGCAGCACGAGCCTAACGGCCCCAGGCACCTCCGCTTGCCCTTGGCCCGCTCTGTGGGACGGAAAGACCCGGAAAGCTTCCCAAAGGCGCAGTTCACGGGACGTTTGGGAGCTTGTTCGCCATACGGGAAAACCGCGGGAAGCCGCTGGTTGGCGACCGGTGGGCGCCGTGGCACACGGCCTGGCGCTCCCCACGCATACGAGAAGCCCCGCCGCGGCGCGCTGGGGGGGAGTGCGCGCCGGGCGGGGCTGTCCCGGGGGATGCGGGCCCGTCGCCGGGGCCCGCGGGAGTCCCGGTGGGGGGACGGCTCAGATGCTGAGCTGCTGGCCCGGGAAGATCAGGTTCGGGTTGCCGCCGATGACGGACTTGTTGTTCGCGTAGACCGTCTTCCAGTTGGTGCCGTGCGCCTTGGCGATCTTGGCGAGGGTGTCACCGGACTTGACGGTGTAGTTGCCCGAGCCGTGCGCCTTCTTCGGAGCCGGCTGGGCCTTCTCCTGCTTCGGGGCGGCGGGCTGGGTCTTCTTCGGGGCGGGGGCCTTCTTGACCTCGGCCTTGGTGGAGGTGTCGAGGTCGGGGGACGGGCCACCGGCGGTCAGGTTGCCGGCGCCGGCGCAGGACCAGGCGCCCGGGCCCTGGATGGCGAGGAGCTTCTCGGCGGCGGCGATCTGCTGGGCCTTGGTGGCCAGGTCGGCGCGGGCCGCGTACTGGGTGCCGCCGGCGGCGGCCCAGCTGGAGTTCGAGAACTGCAGGCCGCCGTAGTAGCCGTTGCCGGTGTTGATCGACCAGTTGCCGCCGGACTCGCACTGGGCGACCTTGTCCCAGGTGGCGACGGAGGCGGCGGAGGCGGAGGTGGCGCCCATCATCGGGACGGCGACGGCGGCACCTGCGACACCGGCGAGGGTGGCGATGCGGACGGCCTTGGACGGACGGCGGTGCTTGCCCTTGTTCAGCATGGTTCGTTTCCTCACCGACGCCTACGAGGTGAGCTGTCGGGTTCGGGCTGTGAGTGGCCCGGCCGGGGGGCGCATGGCGCACCCGGCTTCACCCCAAGCCGGTTGACCCGCTTTCACGGGTGGGGCCGGCACTTACCTTGGGTCCCCCGCTCCTGCCTTCGGCGCTTGCGCGTCGAGTGCCTCCGACCACCGGCAGGACTCGGCGAGTGATCGAAGGGCTCGCTTTGGCGAGCGGTCCAGACCGTATGCAGTAAGCCCCTTAATGTTCAAACCCCACTATCTGAACCAAGTTGACCGTTTTTGATCATCGAGGTCCCTTGTTTCCGCAGGTCGGCGGCGGTGCGAAAGGGATGCGGCATCCGGCGGACGAGCCGGACACCGCACCCGGAACGAGACCCTTGTCTCACTTTCGCCAAAAGGGGCGAACTGCTGGTAACTACCCTTCCGTGTGCCCGAGATCGAGCCGCTGACCTGGGTGGATCAGGTCCGCGTCGGACCCGATGACCTTCTCGTTGCGGTCGTAGAGCGCGGTCCAGCCGCCGGGCAGATCGTGGGCCTCGGCGATGCCTGACAGGGTGTCACCGGAGCGGACGGTGTAGTCGCCGCCCGGGTCCGTACCGGGCTCCGTGCGGTGTGCGTCGCCGCCCCGGGAGGCGTGGCGGCCGGAGGGGCGGCCGTCGGCGCCGTCGCCCTTCCCGTCCTCGCCGTCCTCGCCGTCCTCGCCGCTCTCGCGGTGACTGCCGTCCTTGTCCTCGTCGGCGTCGCCGCGGTGCTTGCCCGTGCCGGGGGCGGGCGTGGACGCCGGGTCGGACGGATCCGTGGAGTCCGACGCGTCGGGGGCCGACGGGGACGGCGTGGGCGTGGCGTCGCCGGACGGGTCGCCCGACGGGTCACCGGACGCGTCGCCGGAGGGGTCGGCCGACGGGTCACCGGACGAATGGTCGGACGGGTCGCCGGAGGAGTCGTCGGAGGAGTCATCGGACGGGTCCGACGACGGCCCGGAGGGGTCGGCGGACGGATCGGCGGACGGATCGGCCGGGTCCGTCGAGACACCCGAGTCCGTCTCGTCACCCCAGTCGTCGCGGTGCCCCGGGTCCCCCTTCGGATCGGGCCGCGGCGTGCTCGTGCCGCCCGGGTCGACCTCCGGGGCGCGGCCGTCCCGGGTCAGCCCGGCGTTCACCGCACAGCTGGGCCAGGCGTCCGGGCCGCGGTCGTCGAGGATGGACTCGGCGACGGCTATCTGCTGGGAGCGGCTGGCGAGGTCCGGGCGCGAGGCGTAGGCAGTGCCGCCGTACTGCTCCCACATGTCCTGGGTCAGCTGGAGTCCGCCGTAGAAGCCGTTGCCGGTGGCCGCGCTCCACATCCCGCCGCTCTCGCACTGCGCGACCTTGTCCCAGGTCCCGGTGTCGGCGGCCTGTGCGCCGCTCGCGGCGAACAGCGGAAGCGCCATACCGGCGCCGGTGACTCCCACCGTGACGAAGATGGCCGGGGCCTGACGGGGTCGACGGTGTCGGCCGTTCCCGGAGCGCATGCGGTTGCCTTTCGAGCGGCGGAGACGTGCTGGAGTTGTCTGCCGGATCGGCGCGGTGGCGGCGAACCCGTACGGGTCGTCGAACCTGTGGCCGATTCGGTGGGTCGAAAGGTAGCCGGGGTCACGGGTAGTCACAAGTCGGTGTAGCGGAGATCACGCGGAGATCACGTACCTGACACTCCGTCACCATGCGGGTCGTTGCTGGTCAGAGGCGCTCCGGCGTGAACTCCACCGGCAGCGACCGCAGTCCGCGCATGATGAGCCCGCCTCGCCAGCGCAAATCGCCAGGTTCCACGGCAAGCCGGATGTCCGGAAGCCGGGTCAGCAGGGTCGCGAGGGCGGACTGCCCCTCCAGCCGGGCGAGCGGTGCCCCCAGGCAGTAGTGGATGCCGTGCCCGTAACCGAGATGCTGATTGTCACGCCGGGTGAGGTCGAGGACATCCGGGTCGGGGAAGCGCGCGGGGTCGCGGTCGGCGGCGGCCAGCACCACCAGGACGGGGTCGCCCTCGGCGATCCGCTGCCCGCCCAGCGTCAGCTCCTGGGTCGCGAACCGCCAGGTGGCCAGCTCCACGGGGCCGTCGTACCGCAGCAGTTCCTCGATGCCGGTGGCGAGCAGGTCCGTGTCGCCCGCCGCGATCGACTTCTGCAGCAGCTCGCGCTGGGCGGGGTGCCGGAGCAGCTGGTAGATGCCGTTGCCGATGAGATTGACGGTGGTCTCGAAACCGGCGAAGAGCAGGATGAACGCCATCGCCGCGACCTCGTTCTCGGTGAGGTGCTCGCCGTGGTCGGAGGCCCGGATCAGCCCGGAGATCAGGTCCTCGTCCGGGCCGGGCGCGGCCCCCAGGGTTTCGCGTTTACGGTGGATCAGCTCGGCCAGATACCCCCGCATCTTCTTCACGGAACGGGCGACTCCGCCCCGCGGCCCGCCGCCGTGCCGGATCATCATGCCCGCCCAGTCGCGGAAGTCGTCCTGGTCCTCGCGCGGTACGCCCAGCAGGTCGCAGATCGCGTAGATGGGGAGGGGGAAGGCGAACTCATGGATGAGATCGGCCTCGCCCCGGGCCGAGAAGGAGTCGATGAGGCGGTCGGTCAGCTCCTGTACGCGCGGGGCGAAGGCCGCGACCCGGCGCGGCGTGAACGCCTTCGAGACGAGGCGACGGAGCCGGGTGTGGTCCGGGGGGTCGATATTGAGCAGATGCGTCATCAGGTTGGCGCTGCGCTCGCCCGGAATGCCGACCTTGCCCTTGCCGTGTGCCGACTCGCTGTGGTGCACCGGGTTCTTGGAGAGCCGGGCGTCGGCGAGCGCCTGGCGCGCGTCGCCGTAGCGGGTCACCAGCCAGGCCTCCACACCGCTGGGGAGCGCGGTCCGGTGCACCGGCGCATGCTCGCGCAACCAGGCGTACGCGGGGTAGGGGTCGGCGGCGAACTCCCAGGTGAACAGCTCGGGCCGGCCGGCGGGGCAGCCCGCGGCCGGGGTGACGGGGGCGGTGGCGTCGGGGGTGGCGTCTGGCTTGTCGTGCACGTCCCGACCGTAACGCCTGCCCCACGGCCCACCCGATGCCCTGCACTCACCCCAAGCGCCCCAGGTCCACGCCCAGCCCCTCCAGAAATGCCGCGGCCGCCGGTGACGGGCCCAGTCCGCTCCACACCACCCGCTCGGTACGCTCCGGCGCCGGCCGTACGCGCACCATGGCCAGCCCCACCAGCTCCGAGGCGAACGCCTCCGGAACCATGCCGACCCCCAGCCCCGCCCGCACCAGCTTCGCCAGAAATTCGACGGTGGTCACCTCGAACTCCGCCTCCGAGGCCAGCCCCGCCGCCCGGAACGCCTCGTCGCGCTGGCGGCGGGCCGCCGATCCCGCCGTGAAGTCGACGAACGGCTCGCGCGCCAGCCGCGACAGGGTGGTCCACTCCCGCCCCGCCAGCGGATGCCCCGGCGGCACCACGGCGACCAGCTCCCCGCGCGCCAGCTCCTTCTCCCGTACGCCGACGGTACGGGCACTGGGCACCAGCCCCACGAAGGCCACATCCAGCGCCCCCTCCCGCACCTTCTCCAGGAGCTGATCGCTCATCTCCGTCTGCAGGCTGATCCGCACCTGGGGGTAGCGCGCGCGGAAGGCGCCCAGCTCATGGGCGAGATCGACGGCCGCCACGGTCGAGATCGCCCCCACCGCGAGCCGCCCGCGCACCTGGCCGGTCGCCGCCTCCACCTCCGCGCGGGCCCGCTCGGCCGCCTGCAGCGCCTGCCGGGCGACCGGCACGAACGCCTCGCCCGCGGCGGTCAGCCGCACGCTCCGGCTCGTCCGGTCGAAGAGCCGCGCACCGAGCTCCTTCTCCAGGCGGGCGATCTGATGGCTGAGCGCGGACTGCACGACATGGCAGCGCTCGGCGGCCCGGGTGAAGCCGCCGGTCTCGGCGACCGCGACCACGTACCGCATCTGCTGAAGCTCCATGCCGAACGATGGTAGGCCCCATTCATCGCAATCCACGATCGATGCAATGAAAACTATGCGTTGGACTCATCGATGGGGGCGCACCCAGGCTGGGGCCATGACACCCGAAAAGCCCGCCTCCGGGCAGTTGGGCCGCGGCACCCTCCTCCTCATGTCCATCGCCGCCGGCCTGTCCGTCGCCGGCAACTACTTCGCCCAGCCGCTGCTGGACCTCATCGGCCGCGATCTCCAGCTGTCCGCGTCCACCACCGCCCTGGTGGTCACCGTCGCCCAGACCGGCTACGGACTCGGCCTGCTCCTGCTCGTGCCGCTGGGCGACCTCGTGGAACGCCGCCGGCTGGCGGTCACCCTGTGCGCCCTGACCGCCGTCTTCCTCACCCTCACGGCGGGCGCCCCGAACGGCGCCCTGCTGCTGCTCGGCACCGCGCTGACCGGCCTGACCTCGGTCGCCGCCCAGGTGATCGCCCCGTTCGCCGCGACCCTGGCCGCCCCCGCCGCACGCGGCCGCACGGTCGGCACCGTCATGACCGGCATCCTCCTGGGCATCCTGCTGGCCCGCACGGCCGCCGGACTGCTCGCGGAGCTGGGCGGCTGGCGCACGGTCTACTGGGCCAACGCCGGGCTGATGCTCCTGATGGCCGTCCTGCTCCGGTTCCGCCTGCCCGTTCTCCGTACGACGGCGGGGCTGGGCTACCCCGCGCTGCTGCGCTCGACCCTTGGGCTCTTCGTGTCGGAACCGGTGCTGCGGTGGCGGGCCGCGCTGGGCGCCCTGGCCTTCGCAGGGTTCAGCGTGCTGTGGACCTCGGTGGCGTTCTTGATGTCCGGCCCGGCGTACGGCTGGCAGGAATCGGCGATCGGGCTGCTGGGGCTCGTGGGCGCGGCCGGTGCGCTGTCCGCGTCGGTGGGCGGACGGCTGGCGGACCGCGGGCTGGTGCACCGGGTCACCGGCGTCGCGGCGTTCCTGCTGCTGGGTTCGTGGGGGCTGCTGGCCCTGGGCGGGGCCGGTGGGGTGTGGTCACTGGCGGCACTGCTGGCCGGGGTGATCGTGCTGGACCTGGCCTCCCAGGCCATCCACGTCAGCAACCAGAACGTGGTCTACGCGGTCCGCCCCGAGGCCCGCAACCGCCTCAACTCCGCCTATATGACCAGCTACTTCGCGGGCGGCGCGGTCGGCTCGGCCCTCACCTCGGCCGTGTGGGGCGCGGCGGGGTGGGGCGGCGTGTGCGGAGTCGGGGCGGGGCTGGCGGCGATGGTCGTAGGTGTATGGGTCGCCGAGCAGCTGTGCCACCGGCATCGCGCGTCTCAGGCGCCGAACTCCCCGCGCTTCACGGTCGAGATGAACGCGGACCAGCTCTCGTAAGGAAAGACCAGCGCCGGGCCGGTCGGGCGCTTGCTGTCGCGCACGGGCACACTGATGTGGCCACGGGCGACTTCAAGGCATTCATCCTGGGTGCCGCTGCTGTAGCTGGACTTGTACCACCCGGTGAGGGTGGACGCGTCGGAGACGGTGTGCTCATTGCTGACCATGTGCGTGTTCCTCTGCTGCCGTCCTGACCAGGGCCAGTGACTCCTCCTGCGACAACGCGCCGCTCAGGGCGAGAGCGTAGGCCGTCTGGCTGGCACTCACCAGAGCCGGATCATCCATCAGGTTCCCGGTCCGGAAACCTTCGGCATAGGCAACTGGGGCGGAGTCCTCGAAGCTCATGAGCGTGAGCAGGCTCTGCATGAGCGCATGTGCCCCCGCGCCGTACGGAATGACGTGCAAGCGCAGCCGCCCCGCCTCAGCCATGTCCGCGACCCTGCGCAACTGCTCCGCCATGACCTGCGGGCCGCCGACGCGGCGTCGGATGGCAGCCTCGTCGAGCAGCGTCCAGACGACGGGGTACATCGGTCCGTCGAGGATGCGGCGGCGTTTTGTTCGGAAGACGACGAACTCGTCAAGTTCCTCAGCCGTGTAGTTCGGCCGGTAGGCGCGGAAGAGGGCGCTCGCGTAGTCGGCAGTCTGGAGCATCCCTGGAATCAGCGACAGTGCGAACTGCTGGATCAGTGTTGCCTGTTGTTCCAGTTCCGCCACTGCCGCGAAGTAGTGGTTGTACTTCGACTCCAGATCCTCCAGCCACCGCGCGAAGAACCCATCCGTACCCAGTGCCCTGTCGATCCGCTGCGCATCATCCGGCTTGGGCAACCGCCGCCCCGCCTCCCAATGGCTGATCAACGTCGGCGAGCACACCACACGCTCACTCAACGCTTCCTGCGTCATCTCAGCGGCCAGGCGGCGGAGCTTCAGCTCCTCCCCGTACTTCTCCCTGGGGGTGCGTGGCCTTCGGTCGATCTCCATGGGCTAACTCCCTGTGCTGATGGGTGCGTTGTCAGGCTCGCCCTACTGGAAGCGTAGCCAGAACAACCCCCACTCTGTGAGGGAACAGCCACACAGCGTGAAGAAACGCAAGACCCTCGCGACCGGCGTGCACCGGCCCGAGGGCGTGGCCACCAACCCCCTGGAGGTTGACGACATGACCGAGCCTATCCAAAGGCTCATCGAACTGCTGTTGCGATGGCTGCTTCCCGCGTCGGGGCGACACCGCGCACAGTGCGGGCGGCGCCGGACGCTGTGGCTGGCCGTGCACGGAATCGACGCAGGGCCGCGCTGGATTCACGGCGTGGAGGTAGCTACGCGATGAGCGCCATGGACACCGCGCGGCTGCTGCCCTGGTGCAGTCCGGACGGGAAGCCGTGCTACCTGGCGGGCGACGGGACCGGATACGTCTCCCGTAGGGCCGACACCGTGGAGGCGGCACAGCTCGACTTGGCCGCCGTTCTTATCAAGGAAGCCCGCCACATCCTCGACGGACGGAGCTGGACGTCCGGCGAAATCCACCTGCTGGCCGTCGAGTTGACGGAATGCCTCACCGATGTGCACAGGGTGGCGGAGAGCCGGGGCGCTCGCCTGCCCGCACCCGACCACGACCGTCCCGACATCGACGACGACGATGCCGATGGTGGGCCCCGGCTTCCGGCGGCGGCGTTCGGATGAGCCGGGGCGCCCACCCCTCAACTCCCCCGACCGGACAGGCCAAGAGAGGGACAGGACGTGTCCCGGCCGAGCCGACGGGCTCACTCTCGCCCCGGTCCGTCCCGCGGGGAGCGTCCTAGGCGCTCCCTTCAAGGATGCCGCGCCGCCTCGGCGCGGTGAGGGAAACAGGTCCCGCCCGGCGCACCACTCTGCTCCGCCGGGCGGGGCCGCCACCCACGTTCTCAGGCACCGGTGAGCTCGGGCGGCAGCACCGGCGGATCGCCCTGCGTCCAGGTGATACGCAGGTCCGTGCGGTGCAGCCGCCAGCCGTCCGCGGTCCGCACCAGTTCGTTCTCCGTGCGGCCGCCGGAGAGGAACAGGTCTCCCTCACCGGCGAGCACATGGGTGCTGAGCTGGTTGCCGTGCAGGGTCGCGCGGTCACCGTCCACCTCGATGACGTAGTTGGACCCGAAGTGCACGGTGCGGTCGAAGAGACGCATCGCGGTGCGCACGTTCCCGAGAATGGCGTGACGTCCCTGCACGTGCCCCGCAGGTGTCGCGGTGCTCGCTTCCTCGGTGAAGAACGACGCGGCCCACGACCGGTCGAACTTCCGGTCGTCGAGGGAGCGTAGGTAGCGGTCGAACAGGTCGGTGATCTCGGCGCGGTCGGTCAGGGCCCGGATTTCGGTGTGCAGTGTCTGGCTGTCCATGCCGGTGATCTTGAGTCCTCAAGCGCAGTTGAGGTCAGCCGATCTGCCGAAAAGGAGCTAACCGGCCGCCCCGCCCTCCGCCGCTATCACCGCATCCCGATAGGCCCGCGCCGCAGCCCGCAACGCCGCCTCCGGGTCGACGCCGTCCCGCTCCGCCCGTACGGCCATCGCCAGCAGCTCGTAACCGACGCCCTCCCCCGCCGGCAGCGCCACCTCCAGCCCCGCCGTCCGCACCCGCGACGCCAGCTTCGCCGCCAGGGCCAGACCGGGCTGGCCCAGCGGCACGCCCTCCGTCACCGACTCCCGCTGCTTCTCCTCCGCCTTGGTCCGCAGCCAGTGCGCCTTGACGTCCTCGGGGGTCTCGGCGTCCTCCTCCCCGAAAACATGCGGATGGCGATGGACGAGCTTCTCGACGATCGTCCCCGCCACATCGTCGATCGAGAACGGGTCCTCCGGAGCGTCCTGCGCGATCCGGGCGTGGAAGACGACCTGGAGCAGCACGTCGCCCAGTTCCTCCCGGAGCTCCTCCCGGTCGCCCGCCTCGATCGCCTCGACCAGCTCGTACGCCTCCTCCAGGCCGTACTTGGCGAGGTCCTCATGCGTACGGATGCTGCTCCAGGGGCACTCGGCGCGGATCTGGTCCATCACCTGGACGAGATCGAGCAGCCGGGCGCCGGGGAGGTCGTACGAACCGGGCAGCAGCTCCAAGTCCGGCATGGTCTCCCGGCCGGAGCCGGCCAGCCGGGCCAGGCCGTCGGTCAGCGCGCTCTCGCCGTCGGCGGAGGTGAGGACGACGGCGGTACGGGCCTCGGGGACGCAGTAGTCGACCAGCTCGCGGGCGGTGGGGGACGCCACCTCCACCCGGATGCCGGCCTCGCTCAGATACGGCAGCTGCGGGTGGTCCGGAGCGGCGCACAGCACCCGGTCCGCCGCGCGCAGGACCTGCCACGCGGGCCAGGACAGCAGGCCGGGGGCGACCCGGTGGCTGGTGGTGAGCAGGACCAGGCGGCCGGTGCCGGGGCCCTCGGGGCGGGCGTCGGCGCCGGTGTCGGCGGCGGAGGCGTCAGAGGCGTCAGCGTTCACGCATCGAACGTAACCCACGCCACCGACAACGACCGGCGCCGGTCGCCGGAAGCCCTGCGGGCCCGGTCAGACCCGCTGCCGCCCGGCCGCGCGCTCGGTGGTGATCCACGGCTCCTTGGTCTCCCCCAGGATGACCTGCTGGTCGTCCCACTTCCCGAAGCGCGGATTGACGTCGATGCCCATGGACCGCGACGTCTTGGCCAGGGCCTGCGCAAGCTGCTGCTGACCCTGCGGCCGGCCCCGGTCGGCGCCCAGGTGCTTGGCGAGCCCGTCCAGCAACAGCTGATTACGGACCATGGCATCGATCTCGTCCGGCGCAATGCCCTGCTGGAGCCACATCGCCTTCAGCCGCTCGGCGCTGCCCGCCCGCTCCTCGGCCGTCTCCCGCCACTTCTGGATGTCGTTCCGGGTGACCGTCACCCCGGCGTCCTCGGCGGCGCGTGCCAGCACCTCGTCGAAGATCATGCCGTTGAGGGTGGCCAGACTCAGCCGGCCGGTGTTCATGATCAGCTGGGCGCCCTGCGGGGACTTGCCCTGCGCCTCGCGCACGTCCTTCACCCTGGCCTGCAGCTGCGCGACGGTGATCCGCTTCCCGTCGACCACGGCCGCGGCGCCGGGGTGCGCATCGCTGCCGCAGGCGGCCAGTAGCGGGGCCGCGGCGAGCAGGGCCGCGGTGGCGGATACGGAGAGCGCTGTCCTACGGCGGAACACTTGGCCTCCCGGCAGATCGTGCGACGGAGTCTCGACCTTCGGTGATCGATGCTAAGGAGTCGCCGTGACGCAGGCCACTCCTTCGGGCAACGATCTACGCCGGGGTCGGTTTCTGCGCGCTCGGTCAGAAGGCCCGTCCCCTCGTTATTCGGCTTCGTGCCTGCCTGATCACCTATAGCTTTTCCGTGCACCCCTCCCCGCCGCAAGGGCTCGCAGCAGGCTCCGTAGCAAGCCCCCACGGCACGGCACCGAGGAAGGTACGACCCCCATGACCGGCAAGACAGTTGAGGTACCCACGCCCGACGGCACGGCCGACGCCTTCGTCGCCTGTCCCGAGGGGGGCGGCAGCCACCCGGGCGTCCTCTTCTATATGGATGCCATCGGGCTGCGGCCCGTGCTCCACGAGATGGCCGAGCGGCTGGCCGGACACGGCTACTACGTCCTCGTCCCCAACGTCTTCTACCGCCACGGCCCGGCGCCCGTCCTGGAGGTGCCCGATCTGAGCTCGGCCGAGGCCCGGGAGGCATTCGTCGGCCGCGTCATGCCGCTGGTGAACGCGCACACCCCGGAGCGCGCCGTCCGCGATGCCGCTGCCTACCTGGACTTTCTCACCGCTCGGCCCGAGGTCCGGCCCGGCCCGGTCGGGGTCACCGGCTACTGCATGGGCGGCGTGCTGGCCGTACGGACGGCGGCGGCCCGCCCGGGACAGGTCGCGGCGGCCGCCGCCTTCCACCCCGGCCCGCTGGTCACCGACGGACCCGACAGCCCGCACCGGCTCGCTCCCCGGATCACCGCCGAGCTCCACGTCGGCCACGCCGCGCACGACGACTCCGCACGCCCCGAGATCCTCGGCGAGCTGGACCGGTCCCTGGACGCCGCCGGCATCCGCTACACCGACGAGGTCTACCCGGACACGGTGCACGGCTTCACGATGTCCGACACCGCGGCCTTCAGCCCGTCCGCAAGCGAACGGCACTGGGACCGGCTGCTGGATCTCTTCGGCCGGAACCTGTCCCCCTGACCGGTCCCTTCCGGGCGTTCGCCCGGCGGCTCAGCCCTGCACCTGCCCCAGCCAGTGCAGCATCCGCCGGACCTCCGCCGGGAAGGCGTGGTGCGGGCCGTGCAGGCGCTCGGCGTCGTACAGGAGGCGGGAGAGGGATTCCTGGGCGGCGGCGCGGTCGCCCTGGGCCAACAGCAAGTGGCCTATGGAGCGGCGGATTTCGAGGGGGCGGGCGGGGTCGTCGGGGTAGCGCTCGAAGTACGGGAGGAGGGCGCGGTACTCGTCGAGCGCCTGGGTGACCTCGCCGAGCTGTTCCAGACACTGGGCGGCCTCGTAGTGGAACTGGAGGGCCTGGCGGGTGGCCGCCGGGCCCGTTTCCTTGCCGAACTCCTCGGCGAGCAGGCGGAGTTCGGGCAGGGCACGGCGGTACTGGCCGTCGTCCATGAGGGTGGCGGCGTACTGCTTGCGCAGGGTGCGGACGACGGGGGAGTTCTGGCCGTGGCGGGCGGCTGCGGCCGGGAGGATGCCGCCGAGGATGTCCACGGCGCGGGTGATCCGGCCCTGGTCGAGCAGGCTTTTGACCTCGTCGACCGCGGCGGCGACGTCCGGGCCGGAGGAGAAGGGGGACGAGGGGGAGGGCGG
>NZ_LGKG01000123.1 GCF_001294335.1 Streptomyces chattanoogensis | reverse complement strand
ATGAGCTGTACGAAGCGGTCGAAGAGGTACGCGGCGTCATGCGGACCCGCGGCGGCCTCGGGGTGGTACTGGACACTGAAGGCCGGCTGATCGAGCAGCCGCAGACCTTCGACGACGTTGTCGTTCAGACAGACATGGGAGACCTCCGCACGCCCGAAGGGGGTGTCGGAAACCCTGTCGAGGGGGGCGTCCACGGCGAAGCCGTGATTGTGCGCGGTGACCTCG
>NZ_LGKG01000122.1 GCF_001294335.1 Streptomyces chattanoogensis | reverse complement strand
GAAGGCCTCACCGGCCGAGGTCAGGAAACGGGCCCAGCCACCGTCGTCACGACGCAGGGTGCCCACGGCGGCCACGTCCTGGATCGCAAAGGTCAGCACAGGGTGCGGGCTGACCTCGACAAACAGGCCGAAGCCCTGGTCCGCGAGCGCCGACGTCGCCGTCTCGAACTCGACCGTCTGACGCAGATTACGGTGCCAGTACGCCGCATCCATGATGGACGTGTC
>NZ_LGKG01000121.1 GCF_001294335.1 Streptomyces chattanoogensis | reverse complement strand
GAGCGGCCGGCGGCCGCACGGGCGGCGGGCTTCACCGCGGTGGAGCTGTGGTGGCCGTGGGTGGACGCCCCGGTCCCGGAACAGGCGGAGCTGGACGCGCTGCGCGACGCCCTGAAGGACGCGGGCACCCGGCTGGCGGGGCTGAACTTCTATGCGGGGCAGCTGCCGGGTCCGGACCGCGGTGCGCTGTCGGTGCCGGGTGCGGAGTCGGAGAAGTTCCGGGCGAACGTGCCGGT
>NZ_LGKG01000120.1 GCF_001294335.1 Streptomyces chattanoogensis | reverse complement strand
GAGCGGCCGGCGGCCGCACGGGCGGCGGGCTTCACCGCGGTGGAGCTGTGGTGGCCGTGGGTGGACGCCCCGGTCCCGGAACAGGCGGAGCTGGACGCGTTGCGCGACGCCCTGAAGGACGCGGGCACCCGGCTGGTGGGGCTGAACTTCTATGCGGGGCAGCTGCCGGGTCCGGACCGCGGTGCGCTGTCGGTGCCGGGTGCGGAGTCGGAGAAGTTCCGGGCGAACGTGCCGGT
>NZ_LGKG01000119.1 GCF_001294335.1 Streptomyces chattanoogensis | reverse complement strand
CCGTCCTGGCCGTTGGCGCGGAAGAAGGAGGGGTCCTGGCGGACGTCGTCGGGCAGGTCGGTGACTTCGGGAAGGCCCAGTTCCTCGCCCTGGTAGAGGTATGCCGAGCCGGGCAGGGCGAGCATCAGCAGGGCGGCCGCACGGGCCCGGTCGAGGCCGCCGCCCAGGCGGGTGCGGTGCCGTACGACGTCGTGGTTGGACAGCACCCAGGTCGCCGGAGCACCGACAGGACGCATCGC
>NZ_LGKG01000118.1 GCF_001294335.1 Streptomyces chattanoogensis | reverse complement strand
CAAAGGAACCTCATCTCCGTGATGGAGACGGGGTATCAACATATCTGGCGTTGACTTTTGGCACGCTGTTGAGTTCTCAAGGAACGGACGCTTCCTTTGTGCCTGTCTCACCAGGCTCTCCGGGCGCTTCCCTTCGGTCTTGCGTTTCCGACTCTATCAGATCCTTTCGGCTCCGATTTTCGCCGGTGCGTTTCGGCCTTTCGGCTTCTTCGCGTTTCCAACCTTACCAGATCCGTTTCCGTCTCCG
>NZ_LGKG01000117.1 GCF_001294335.1 Streptomyces chattanoogensis | reverse complement strand
GGGCGGCATCCCCTGGCAGCGGGTTCTGGAGCCGGAAGAGGTCGACGTCCCGCTGAACGTGGTGCCGGTGACCGAGGCCGGCCTGGCGAAGGAGCTGGCCACCGCCGCGGGCCGGGGATTCGATCTGGCCTCCGAACTACCGCTGCGCGCCTGGCTCTTCGAGCTGGGACCGCAGGACCACGTACTCCTCCTGGCCATGCATCACATCGCGATGGACGGCTGGTCGCTGGAGCCCCTGTTCAGGGAT
>NZ_LGKG01000116.1 GCF_001294335.1 Streptomyces chattanoogensis | reverse complement strand
GTTGGCGGCGGTGTGGCGGTCGGTGGGTGTGGAGCCGGCCGCGGTGGTTGGGCATTCCCAGGGTGAGATCGCTGCGGCGTGTGTGGCCGGGGCGTTGTCGCTGGAGGATGCGGCGAGGGTGGTGGTGCTGCGGTCGCAGGCGATCGGTCGCACTCTCGCTGGTGGCGGTGGGATGGTGTCGGTTGCGCTGGGTGTGGAGGCGGTCCGGGAGCGGATCGCTGCCTGGGGCGAGGCGATATCCGTCGCC
>NZ_LGKG01000115.1 GCF_001294335.1 Streptomyces chattanoogensis | reverse complement strand
GGGCGGCATCCCCTGGCAGCGGGTTCTGGAGCCGGAAGAGGTCGACGTCCCGCTGAACGTGGTGCCGGTGACCGAGGCCGGCCTGGCGAAGGAGCTGGCGACTGCCGCGGGCCGGGGATTCGATCTGGCCTCCGAACTACCGCTGCGTGCCTGGCTCTTCGAGCTGGGACCGCAGGACCACGTACTCCTCCTGGCCATGCATCACATCGCGATGGACGGCTGGTCGCTGGAGCCCCTGTTCAGGGAT
>NZ_LGKG01000114.1 GCF_001294335.1 Streptomyces chattanoogensis | reverse complement strand
CCAGGACACCGGCGGTATGCACCACCGCGCTGATCCGATGCCGGGCCACCAGGTCGGCCACGGCCGCCGCGTCGGTCACGTCGCATGCCTCGATGACCGCTTCGGCACCGCTGCCGCTGAGTTCGGCCACCAGCTCCTGCGCACCCTCGGCCGCGGGACCCCGGCGGCTGACCAGCAACAGATTGCGCACCCCGTGCTCGGTCACCAGGTGCCGGGCGACCGTACGGCCCAGGCCACCGGTCCCACCGGTG
>NZ_LGKG01000113.1 GCF_001294335.1 Streptomyces chattanoogensis | reverse complement strand
GGGGGAGGGAGGGGAGAGGGAACCATGCGGGGCGGTCGGCGCGGCCCGTCCCCAAGCGTCGCGAAGGCGTCACCCGATAGGGACACCTGTGCGACCAAATGCCCGGATCAGGTGGAAATATCGCCTCTTTTGCCCTCTCTAGCGTATTCGACGGTCTTCGTGGGGAACCCCTGGCGGAGAGCGTTGGGAGAAGGGCATGCGCGACACCGTCAGCCGCGGCCGCTCTGCGGACGCCAACGGCGTGCGCGGTCTGCTGCTCGTGGCCTTGCTCGCGCTGCTGCACGCCGCACTGCTCGCCGGTGCCTGCCATCTGACGTCCTCCCAGGCGGACCACTGCCTCACCCGCCCCCCTGCCGCCGCCGCGTCCGGTACCGCCACCGTGTCCGGTGTCGCCGCCACGTCCGGCGCGTCCGCAGGTCACTGCGTCACCGAGGACCCTGGGCTGACATCGGCCGGAGCCGCCAAGAAGCACCATCCGGCCAGCGGCGGCCGGCACCACAGCCAGGCGTCGGGCTGCCAGCTGCGCCCCCACCAGGCACCCACCGGAAACTGCGGTAAGACCTTCGGGGACGCCTCCCCCGGCACCGCCGTCGCGCCATCGGGGGACGCCTCCCCCGGAGCCGTCCGCACCACCGCCGGCGCACCTCCCGGGCGGTCGGTCGTCCTGCGCTGCTGATCCGGCCCGGCCGACGCATTCGCCCACCCCTTCCTGCATTCGGCAGAGGGGCGATCTCGGCCTGTCGTCATCGGGTCCAGGACTTCCCTACCGCAGGAGATCGGCATGCCCATCGACATCTTCGCCGCTCTTGGCGCGCTCGTCCGCGCCGAGGCCGCCCGCACCGGAAAGAAATCCGTGCCCAGGCCCCTGACCAAGGCCGCGCACGAGCACATCGACGAGCCCGCACCGGAGACCCCGGACCGTTCCACGGCCGACCGGGCGGACGCGCGGGCGGCCACCGCCGCGCGCCCGCCCGCCGCCCGCAGGCACTGGCTCGCCAGGGTGTTCAGGAAGCTGGCCGCGTTCTTCCGTTAGCGCGATGCGGCCCGGCCGGGGCGGACAGGACGGCCGCGCCGGGCGGCCCGCCGCGCCGCCGCGCCGTCGGCGGACACACCGCAGCAGGGCGGCCCGCCGGTCCGGCCGGTCAGCGGCTGATGCCGATCGCGTGCCGGAAAGTGGCCGGATCGCTGACGAAATCGAGCATGGCGCGGGCCACATCGGAGCGGGTGATGACGCTGCCGGACGGGCCGGCCTCGACGGCGTGCCGGTAACGGCCCTCGCCGGGCTTGTCGAGGAGCCGGGGCGGGCGGACGGCGGTCCAGTCGAGGTCGCTGTCGCGCAGTACGGCCTCCATCCGTTCCAGGTCGGTGTAGATCTCCCGCAGGACCGCCCACAGCAGGGGCCCGAACACCCGGTGGGTGAGCATCGGCTGCCCCGCACCGGTGCGGTTGAGCGGGCCCGCGCTGACCACGAGCAGGCGCCGGACGCCGGTGGCGGTCAGCGCCTCTACGGCGGCGCGGGCCGAGGTGGACGCGGGGCGGAGCGGGTCATGGCGGCCGACCTGGCCCATACCGGAGAGCACGGCATCGGCGCCGTCGACGACGGGCTTCACGGAGGTGGCGTCGAGCGGATCGGCGCGGACGACCGTCAGACGTTCGTGCCGCACGGTCAGCTTCTGCGGGCTGCGCAGCGCGGCGGTCACCTCGTGCCCGTCGGCCAGGGCATGGCTGACGAGGTGTCGGCCGACACCGCCTGATGCGCCGAGAACGGTGAGTTTCATGGCCTCTCCCAGGGCGAGCGAAGACAAGCGGGGGCGAGCAAGGACAAGGAAGGGTGAGCGAGGACGAGCCAAGAAGTGAGTGAGTACTCACCCACCCTCATGGGCCAGTGTGGGTGAGTGTTCACTCACCTGTCAATGTAGGCTGAGGCCCATGACTCACGACGCCGCCGCTCCGCTGACCGGAGGCGCCCTGACGCGCTCCCGCATCCTCGACGCCGCCGCCGCGCTGATGAGCACCGTGGGCCTGACCCGTACGACGACGAAGGTGATCGCCCGGGAGGCGGGCTGCTCGGAGGCCACGCTCTACAAGCACTTCCGCAACAAGGAGGAGATCTTCGTCCGGGTGCTGCACGAGCGCGCGCCGCAGTTCTCCGAGGTGCTGGCCCAGCTGCCGGGCAGGGCGGGCGACGACCGCGGCCCGGCCGCACATCTGCGGCAGGTGGCGCTGGCCGCCGTCCGCTTCTACCGCCGGGCCTTCCCGATGGCGGCCTCCCTCTTCGCCAGCCCGGAACTGCTGGAAACACACCGCCGCCGCCTCGACGAGCTGGGCACCGTGGGCCCCCAGAACGCCACCCAGCACCTGGCCGCCTATCTGGCCGCCGAGCAGAAGCTGGGCCGGATCGCGTCCGGCATCGACCCGCACGCCGCGGCCACCCTGCTCATCGGCGCCTGCTTCCACCGGGCGTTCCTCGACCTCTTCTTCGGCGCGCAGGCACCCGAGGACGCCCTGCTCCCGCGCGACGACGAGGAGTTCGCCACGGAGACCGTACGGGCCCTCGTCGAAGGCATCGCCCCGCCGACGGACGGCTCCGCCGCCCCGTAACCGCGGCCCCACCCCATGGCCGCGCCGGCCTGCGCCCCGTCAGCTGCAGTCCGCCACCGTGAACAGCGCACTCTCCTCCCCCGGAAACGGCTCCCGCTCCGTCCCCGGAAAGCACCCGCTCCCCGTCCGCTCGAACGCCAGCAGCCTGCGCTTGCGGTCCAGCCCGCCGCCGTAGCCGGTGAGGCTGCCGTCGGCGCCGACGACCCGGTGGCAGGGAACGATGATCCCGACCGGGTTGCGCCCGTTCGCCAGCCCGACCGCCCTTGCCGCCGTAGGCGCCCCCAGCCGCTCGGCGAGCTCGCCGTAGCTGACCGTCGTGCCGTACGGAATGGTGCACAGCGCCGCCCAGACACGCCGCTGGAAGGGGGTGCCACGGAGCTCCAGCGGCAGGTCGAAGGTGGTCAGCTCGCCGCGGAAATAGGCATGGAGCTGGGCGATGGCCGCGGCGAAGGGCGGGTCGTCGGGGGCCGCCGGGGCGCCGAACGTCTCCTGGGGCGGGCGGTGGCGCTGGTCGGTCATGTAGAGGCCGGTGAGGGCGTCCCCGAGGGCGACGAGGGTGAGCGGGCCCACCGGGGTGGCGGCCAGGACGGTGTGGGTGAGCGGGGCGGCGGGCCGGGGCAGGGGCCGGCCGGTCGGGTGAACGGTCATGGTGGCGGGCTCAGTTCGAGGGGAGGTGGTTGATGGGGTGGTCGTCGGTCGCCCAGAGGTACTGGACGGCGTAGGCGCGCCAGGGACGCCAGACCGCGGAGTGCCGGATGAGCGCCGCCGGGGTGGCGGGCAGGCCGAGTCCGGCGGCGGCGCGGCGCAGCCCGAGGTCGGTCGGCGTGAAGGCGTCCGGGTCGCCGAGCGCGCGCATGGCGACGACTTCGACGGTCCAGGGGCCGATGCCGGGCAGCGCCGCGAGCTGCACGCGGGCGGCTTCCCGGTCGCTGCCGATGCCGAGTTGCAGCGTGCCGGCGGCGAGGGCGTCGATGAGGCCGGTGAGGGTGGCCCGGCGGGTACGGGGCATCGCCAGGGATTCGGGGTCGAGTGCGGCGAGCGCGGTGGCGGAGGGGAAGAGGTGGGTCAGGCCGCCCCCGGGGTCGTCGATCTTCTCGCCGTGTGCGACGACCAGCCGTCCGGCATGTGTGCGGGCCGCCGCGGTGGAGACCTGCTGGCCCAGTACGGCGCGGACCGCGAACTCATCGGCGTCCGCGGTGCGCGGCACCCGGCGGCCGGGCGCCTTGTCGACGAGCGGGGCCAGCTGTGCGTCCTCCCGCAGCAGCCCGTCGATGGCCTCCGGGTCCGCGTCCAGGTCCAGCATCCGCCGGCAGCGGGCGATGGCGCCCGCGAGATCGCGCAGGTCGGTCAGCGCCAGTCGGCACTCGATGTGCTCGGGCCGGGGGGACAGTGCGACGATGCCCGGCCCGTACGGGAGGCTCAGGGTGCGGCGGTAGGCGCCGTCGCGCCATTCCTCGACACCGGGGACGGCGGTGGCCGCGAGATGTCCGAAGAGGTTGTCGGGGTTCAGCGGCCGGCGGAAGGGCAGCCGCAGGGTCAGGGTGCCGGGCGCCGCGGCGGCCTCGGCGCCGGGCCGGGCGCGCTCGCGGAGCGCCGTCGGGGAGAGTGCGAAGACCTCCCGTACCGTCTCGTTGAAGGTACGGATGCTGGTGAACCCGGCGGCGAACGCGACGTCGGCCATCGGTACCGCGGTGGTCTCCACGAGCAGCCGGGCGGTCTGCGCGCGCTGCGCGCGGGCCAGCGCGAGCGGTCCCGCGCCGAGTTCGGCCAGCAGCTGGCGCTCGATCTGCCGGGTGCTGTAGCCGAGCCTGCCCGCGAGTCCGGGGACGCCCTCGCGGTCCACGACGCCGTCGGCGATCAGCCGCATCGCCCGCGCGACCAGATCGGCCCGTTCGTCCCACTGCGGCGACCCCGGGACGGCGTCCGGGCGGCACCGCTTGCAGGCCCGGAATCCGGCCTGCTGGGCGGCGGCCGCGCTCGGGTAGAAGCGCATGTTCTCCGGCTTGGGGGGCACCACGGGGCAGCTGGGGCGGCAGTAGATTCCGGTCGTGAGCACGGCGGTGTAGAACCAGCCGTCGAAGCGGGCGTCCTTGGACTGCACGGCCCGCAGACAGCGCTCGGTGTCGGTGTGCATGCCCTCAAGGATTCCGCAGCCGAGAGGGTGTGGCTGGCGAGAATGCGACATCAGCGTCGGGGTGCCCGGGGTGCCGGGTCTCCCCCGCGCCCGGCCTTGCGGACGGGCGCGGGGGCACGGCCCGTCCGGCGGTTCACGCCGAGGCCGCGGGCGGGTGTGCGTACCCGGTCACGACACCCGACTCACCGTCCGGAGAAGGTCGTTGACCGCCTGGAGCACGGCATCCGGCCGTTCCTCGTGGAGCCAGCCGTGTCCTGCGTCGTCGAGGATGCGGTGTTCGCCGCGCGGGGCCTCGGCGGCGAGTTCCGCGTGCAGGGCGCGCTTGCCCTCGTTGATCTCGCGCAGCAGGTCTTCGGGCCAGAGGTGGGCCTGTGTGACGTCGTGCCCCATGGCGGAGAGCACGATCAGCGGCACGTCGGGCGTGTCCGGTGCGCGCCGGAACTCGTCTGCGACCTGGTCGTAGAGGTTCTCGTTCTCCTGTGCGGAGACCCTCCAGGTGGCGAGGTGGCGTTCGATCAGCGGCTCGCGGACGGGCTCCGGCCAGGCCGCGAAGTGGGGTGCCATCTGGTCGCGGGACTGCTGGATCTGTTCTTCCGTGAGGTCCTTCAGCTCCTGGTCCCGCATCTGTTCCAGCATCTCGTCCAGTCTCTCCCGGGCGCGGCGGGGTGCGCGTACGACCATGTCCTCGTGGAACGGGTCGAGGAGGAGCAGTCCGGCGACCTCACCGGGGAAGCGCCTCGCGTAGTGGCGTGCGTAGGCGCCGCCCAGCGAGTGGCCGACCAGCAGATACGGGCCGGGGACGGCGGCGGTGCGCAGCAGTGCGCGCAGTTCGTCGGTGACTTCCCCGGCCGTACGGGGCAGGTCGGCCGGGTCGCTCCAGCCGCTGCCCGCGCGGTCGTAGAGCACGGTGCCGGTCAGTTCGGCGACGCGGTGGTGGATGTTCAGGTAGTCCAGGCTCATCATCCCGACTCCCGCCAGGAACACCGCGGTCGGGCCTGAGCTGCCCGAGCGGTGCAGCATCAGCTGCCGTCCGCCGATGTCGTAGTGGCGTCCCAGCGGTGGCGATGAGTGCGTCATGGTCCGCTCTCCTCCTTCACTCGAAGTCATGCTTACTGTTCTTAATTTTGAGAACAGTATCAGTCGTGAGAACGTAAACCCATGGATACCGTCGAACTCCTGCTGCACCCGGTACGGCTGCGCATCGTGCACGCCATGTCCGGCGGACGGACGCTCACCACCTCGCAGATGTGCGCGCTGCTGCCCGACGTATCGAAGGCCACCGTGTACCGGCACGTCGGACTGCTGGCCGACGGCGGCCTCCTGGATGTGGCGGACGAGCAGCGGGTACGCGGTGCGGTGGAGCGGCGGTACCGGCTGCGGGGGGAGCGGGCGGTGATCGACACCGACACCGCGGCGTCGGTCTCGGTGGAGGACCACCGGCGGGTGTTCGCCGTGGCCATGGCCACGCTGCTGGCCGAGTTCAACGCCTATCTCGACCGGGACGGCGCCGACCCGGCCGCCGACCTGGTGGGCTACCGCCAACACGCGCTCTGGCTCAGCCGGGACGAACTCGCCGAGCTGATCGGCGAGATGCGCGAGGCGCTCGTCGCACGGATGGGGAACACTCCCTCGGCCGGGCGCACCCGCCACCTGATCAGCCCGATCCTGTTCCCCGCCGAGGGGCCGCCCGCGACCGGCGACACGCCCTGAGCAGCGGTCGCCACCAGTACCGCCGACACTCCCCGCACCGCCGGTACTCCCCGCGGAGACGTTCGCTACAGTCGGTGCCGGCCGGCCGTGCGGGCGGCCGGAGGGTCGACGAGAAAGAGCAGTGAGCTACGTGGGCAGGCGAGCGAGGCCGGGCGGTGTGGCACACCTCCTGATCGTCGTCGCGCTCGCCCTCGGCGTGCTCGTCATGCACGGCCTCGGTCACCCCGCCGATCCGGCGGAGCCTTCCGGAGGCGGCACCTCGGCGCGGCATGCGGCGATGGGCCAGGGGCCGCGCATGGCCCCGGGCGCGGTGCACGGCCCCGGGAACGGCCGTGACGGCGACCCGGTGAAGGACGCCGGTCTGCTCGCCACCGCCAAGACTCACGGGGCCGCACCGGCTCCCGCCGCCTCGAAACCGGACCCGGGCAAGCACCACCGCCCCGGCCACGCCACGGACATGACGTCCCTGTGTCTGGCCGTACTGAGCGTGTGGATGCTGGCAGTCCTGTGCGGCGCCCTGCTGAGCCGTTTCCGCGCCTGGCAACTCGGCTCGCTCGCGAGGTTCGTGGCCGGGCTGCGTCCCCAACTGCCGCCCCCGCGCGCGCCCAGCCTTCTCCAGCTCTCGGTTCTGCGGATTTAGGCCGCTGCTCGAGCGACGGACGGCTGTGTCGTCCGTCGCCGACGCCTGCCTTGCACAACCCGTTCCGCAGTACTGACACAGAGGTGCAGAGCCATGAATTCGATCAAGCGATCCCTGGGCCGGACCGGTCGTCGCCGGATGGCGGTGGTCGGCGCGGTTGCCGCCGGGGCGCTGGTGCTTGCCGCATGCGGCAACGACAGCGACGGCAAGAGCGACAAGGGCCACCACATGCCGGGCACGGACCACGGCGGCAGCCACTCCGCGACGGCCTCTCCCGGCTCGTCGGAATCGTCCACGAAGGGTGCGTTCAACGACGCGGACGTCAAGTTCGCGCAGATGATGATCCCGCACCACCAGCAGGCCGTGGAGATGGCGGAGCTGTCGGGGAGCCGCGCTGCCGACAAGGAGATCAAGGAGCTCTCGGCGGCCATCGAGCGCGCTCAGGGGCCGGAGATCAAGACCCTCCAGGGCTGGCTGAAGGCCTGGGGCAAGCCGGAGTCGATGGATCACGGCATGCCCGGCATGCACCACGGATCCGGCGGTTCGGGCATGTCCGGGATCATGTCCGAGAAGGACATGGCCGATCTGAAGGCGTCCAAGGGCACGGCGTACGACAAGAAGTTCGCCGCGATGATGACCGAGCACCACAACGGCGCCATCAGCATGGCCGAGGACGAGCAGAAGAACGGCCGCAACGCGGACGCCAAGAAGCTCGCCGGCGCCATCATCAAGGGGCAGACCGCCGAAGTCGGGAAGTTCAGGAAGATCCTCGGCCGGCTCTGACCTGCCCTTCCGGTGCTCGGATGCGGTGACGCACCGACGCGCCGACGCGCGGACCGCGAGCGGGTGCCGGGCCTCTTCCACGAGGCCCGGCACCCGCAGCCCCGGCTCGCAGCGGAGGCACCGGCCCAACGGATCACACAGCGCTGACCTGGGCGTGGTGAGCGGCTTCGTGCGCGCCGCGTCTTGGTAGACATGTGCTGACCGGGATTCGACGCCTCGTCACAAGGCCCGAACAACACTTGGGGAGCTCCCACATGCGCCCGAACACCATCATTTCAGCCTTCGGTGCGACCGCTGCGACGGCTGCGGCCGTCGGCCTCGTCTTCGCCGCAGGCCCGCCCGCAGCGGCCGACGGCAAGTGGTGCGACCACTCCGTCTGCATCAGGACGTACGACACGGGCACATACCTGGGCAGGGTGGAGGTGTCGGTCGTCAACACGGACCAGCAGCACAAGATCAGCGCGCGGGTGTGGACCACCAATGGCTGGAGTGCCCGCACCAAGACCCAGGCCGTCAGCGCGTCCCGGACCTACCGGGCCAAGGCCTATCCCCAACGCCACTTCCCGGAGGGCACCCGGCTGTGCGCGGAGGGCTTCCAGGCTGGTGAGAGCGTGGGGATCACCTGCATCACGCTCAGCAAATGACGTGAAGGCCGACAGGCCCGGCCCCCTCGGCCCCTACGTACCGGAAAGCAGAGGACGCCATGGTGATGCCCGCTCCCGCCCGGCTGGCCGTCCTGCGGCACGCCAAGTCCGCCTGGCCGGAAGACGTACCCGATCACGACCGGCCGCTCGGGCATCGCGGCCGCCGGGACGCGCCGGCGGCCGGGCGCTGGCTGCACGCGGCGGGGTGCGTACCCGACCTGGTCATCTGCTCCACGGCTTCGCGTACGCGGGAGACCTGGGACCTGGTCGCGCCGGAGCTCGGCACCAGGCCGACGGTGATCCTCGACCCGCGCGTGTACGCAGCGACCGCCACCGCACTGCTCGACGTACTGCGCGAAGTCCCCGAGGAGCGGCGGACCGTGCTGTTGATCGGCCACCAACCCGGGGTACAGGACCTGGTGTTGTCGCTGGCGGGAGACGGGGGCGACGACCATGCCCTGGCGCGGGCGGACGAGAAGTTCCCGACGTCCGCTGTCGCGGTCCTGCTGCTGCGGAGCCCCTGGGCCGAACTCGCGGCGGGCACCACCGCGCTCACGGACTTCGCCGTCCCCCGGGGCTCTTCTCGCAAGGGTTCGCCCTGACGCCGGTCCGGCCTTGCGGTCCTGGCCTGCGCCGGTTTTCCGGCCTCAGCACAGACGCGACCTGCGCCACTCCACTTCTTCCGGGGTCAGCGGGGCGCTGATGTTGAGCACATCGCCGATCCGCAGACCGTCCGGGGTCATGTACTCCCCGCGTGCCGCGACGACGGTGAGGGACGTCAGCGAATCCGGCTGCCAGTACGTGCAGTAGTACGACGACTGCACCGGATGCTCCGGAATCTCCCGCAGAGGTGTGCCGCGCTTCGCCAGCAGTCGCTGCAGTTTCTCGAATCGCAGCCGTCGGTCGAATCTCCCGTACCGGGCCCGGATCGTTTCGTTGACGACCTTTCCCGGCCCCTGCGCAAGCCGGTGCACCTGCAGGGTGAAGTGGTGGCCCGTCCACGGGTGGCCGGGCGCCTCGCGGTCCCAGAAGAACTCCGCCATGCCGTAATCGCGCCACATACCGTGATCGCCGGAGGAGTTCTCGGCGAAGTCCGGCCCCAGCACCTTGGTGACCCGGTCGGGAGCGTCGGTCGGCTTTGCACCCAGCACGGTTCCGGAGGTGACGACGTCGATGTAGAACGCGAGGGAATAGGGGGTCAATTGTTGTTCCTGTATTTCTGGAATGGCGAAAGGGAGCCTGGGGCCCGGGGAAACCGACGAGTTCGAGGAGTTCGCCACGTTACCGCCGAACGGGAACCGGGCGCCCGGCCCGTACGACTGACTGGACCGGGGCCCCGTAAGGGGCGGAGTCTCCGGGAGGGCTGCGTGCGGGCGAAGCAGGATACGGAAGCGGTGGCCGCCGGGACCGACGGCGACGCGGTGCGGTCGCGGGAATCCGGGCGGGCGGTGACGTCGCTGCTGACCTCCGCGATGGCGTTCTCGATGCTGCAGCTCTTCCTGATCGGGGCCCTCGGCCCGCGCCTGGTTGCCGAATGGGGGATCTCCCGTACGGTGCTGGGCCTGACCACGACGGCGGGCTTCGGTGCGGCGGCGGTGCTGTCGCCGGTGGCCGGGCGGCTGGTCGACCGGGTGGGTCCGCGGCGCTGTCTGGTGGCGTTGCTGCTGCTCGCCGCCGTATCGCTGGCGCTGATCGGGGCGGCTCCGGGGGCGGCGTCGCTGCTGTCGGCGGTGGCGCTCGGCGGGCTGCCGCAGGCCCTGGCCAACCCGGCCACCAACAAGGTGATCCTGGCCGCCGTTCCTGCCGCACGCCGCGGTGGTGTCACCGGGCTCAAGCAGTCCGGGGTGCAGGTCGGTGCCTTCGCGGCGGGGCTTCCGCTGTCGGTGCTGGCCGCGGGGGTGGGCTGGCGCGGTGCGGTGTGGACGGCGGCGGGCGCGGCGGCGCTGGCCGCGGTGTGGGCCGCCCGCGTACTGCCGCCCGACGCGGCCGCACCGGCTCCCGGCCGGCGCCCCGCATCGCCCCCGCACGGCGTCACCAGGCGGCTGGCCGTCTTCTCCCTTCTGCTCGGCTGCGGTATCGCCTCGGTCAACACCTATCTGGCGCTGTTCGGTTCGCAGCAGCTGGGGCTCGCGCCGACCACGGCCGCCGCGCTGGTGGCCGTGCTGGGCGTGGCCGGTATCGGCGGGCGGGTGGGGTGGTCGCGGGCGGCGGGGCGGCCGGGACGGGCCGAGGCGCTGCCCGCGCTGCTGGCGGTCGGTGCGGTGGGTGCCGCGCTGCTCCTCGCGGTCGCGGTCCTGGTGCATCCGCTGGTGTGGGTGGCCGCGATCGCCGTCGGTTCGTTCGCGGTGTCGGCGAATGCGGTGTCCATGGTGCTGGTGATGCAACGAGCGGCGCCGGGCCGTGCGGGGCAGGACTCGGCGCTGGTGTCGGCGGGTTTCTTCGCCGGGTTCGCGGTGGGCCCGCCGCTGTTCGGTGGCCTGGTCTCGGCCTCCGGCTACTGGCCGGGATGGCTGCTGGTGGCCGCCGAGTTCGCGGCGGCGGCGGTGGTCGCCGTTCCGCTGATGTCACGACGTCGGCGGGAAGCGGAACGGGAGTCGGAACGGGGATCGGGACGGGGATCGGGACGGGGATCGGGACGGGAACCGAAGTCGGGGTCCGGTGAGCAGCGGTGAATTCGTCGCCGGGTGACGCGCGTTGGGCCGAGCGGGCGCTCGCGGCCCTGTGGGAGCGGGTGTCGGTGACGGCGGACGAGGTCGGCCCGCGCTTTCCCCTGTACGCGGATCCGGACAGCGGGTCCTGGACGTCCGCCTCGCGCGGTTCGTGGACCGGGGGCTTCTGGGCCGGGCTGCTGTGGCTGCGCGCGCTGTCGTCGGGCGCCCCGGAGCACCGGGCGGCGGCCGCCGACTGCACCCGGCGGCTGCGGTACTGGGTCGAGCAGGACACCGCCACCCGCGGCCTGATCCTCTGGTACGGCACCGCACTGGCCGCCGGCCCGGGTGGCGACGAGGCGGCGGGCGGGCTGCGCACGGATGCGGCGCGGGCCTGTCTGGCCGCGTACGACGCGGAGTGGGGGCTGGTGCCGTGGGGCGGCGCCTTCGGCGGTCCGCGGTTGCTGGCGCGCGCGGACGGGGTGCCGGGGCTCGTACCGCTGCTGGCCCATGCGCCGGGCGGCGGGAAGGCCGCCGCGCGCGGCCATCTCGCCCGGCATCTCGGCCTGTGCCTCGCCGAGGATCCGCCGCGTCCCGCGTGGCAGCCCCGGCCGGACGGTACATGGGCGGCCCGCTCCGAACCGGCACCCGGCTGGAGCCGTACGGTGGCGTGGCTGCTGCTGGCGGTCGCCGACGGCATCCACTGGTGCGGGGACGGTGAACTCGGGCCGTCAGCAGGTGAACTCGGGCGGTCGGCAAGGGAGTTGATCGCACTGCGCCTCGCTCCCGGTTCCCGGATTGTGCCGCCCGCCCAGGACGGCCGCCCGAGCGGCCCGGTGGATACCTCCGCCGCCGCCGTCGAGGCCGTGGCCGCGCTGAAGCTTTCCGCCCTCGCGCGGAAAGCGGGCGACGGGCCAGAGGGCGACCGCCTGGCGGACCGGGGGCGCCTGATCCTGCACCGGTTGGCCGCGGAGCACCGGTCCCCGTCGGGCGCGTTGCTGGACGGCTGTTACGACGCCGGGCGCGGCCTCGCCACCCGTCATGAACTGATCTGGGGGGACTTCTTCTTCGCATGGGGTCTGGCGATGCTCACCGGGCGGGCCGGGCCGTTCACGATGTGACGTCGTAGGTGCGCAGGACCCGCCGCGCCACCGAGGCGATGTGCAGCTCGTCCGGACCGTCCAGCAGCCGCGCCGCGCGGCCCGTCCGGAACAGTCCCGGCAGTGCGGTGTCCGGCCCGAGCCCGGCCGCTCCGTACACCTGGATCGCCGCATCGGCGACCTGCTGCAGCATCCGGGCCGCCGCGACCTTGGCGAGCCCGGTCTCCACCCGGGCGTCGTCACCCGCCTCCAGGCGGGCCACCGCCTCGTACACCAGCGGTCTGGTGGTGCGGATCGCCAGCAGGGAATCGAAGACCAGCTGCTGGACGAGCTGGCGGTCGGCCAGCGGCCCGGCGGTCTGGGTCCGTGACCGGGCGCGGGCGCACATCAGGTCGAAGGCCCGCTCGGCCTGTCCGAGCCAGCGCAGGCAGCGCAGCACGCGGCCGAGCCGCAGCCGCTCCCCGGCGATCCGCAGGGCCCGGCCGCGTTCGCCGACGAGGTGGTCCGCGGGCACGGTGACGCCGTCGAGTGCGATCTCCCATTGGCCGCCCGTGCCGAGGACCGGCAGTTCGCGCAGCACGCTGAACCCGGGCGCGGACGTGGGCACCAGCAGCAGCGACAGATCATCGCCCTCGCCGGTCCGGGCCAGCACGGTCACCAGGTCGGCGTCGCCCGCGCCGCTGATGAACCATTTACGGCCGTGCAGGGTCCATGTCCCGCCGGGCCCGGCTTCGGCGCGGGTGGCGGTCAGCGCGGGGTCGGTGCCGGGTGTGCCGGGCTCGGTCATGGCGTAGCAGGTGCGCAGCTCGCCCGCGGCGATGCGCTGCAGATGGCGCTCGCGGACCGGCTCGGTGGCGTGCCGGCCGAGCATCAGCACGTCCAGCAGGGAGGCCGAACCGAGGGCGGCGGGGCCGTGGTCGCTGGCCCCTTCGGCCTCGGCGAGGTGTGCGTACCGGGACAGTGGCAGCCCCTTTCCGCCGGACTCGGCCGGCAGCGGCAGCGCCCACAGCCCGGCGTCCTTCGCCTCCCGTTGGAGCCTGCGCAGCGCGGTGCGTGCGGCCGGGCCTCCCGCGTCCAGTACCGGCTCGCCGGGTACCACCCGTTCCCGTACGAACGCCGCTACCCGGCCGCGCAGTTCGGCCGCTTCGGGCGGACACTCGGGCAGCCCGGACGGGGCGGGGCCCAGCGGCGGGTTCGGGCTCGGGGTGCGGTGCACGGGATTCACTGGGTTCACGGCTTTCCTCCGCATTCACCGGGAACTCGGTGAACCGACGGTCCGACTTACTGGCCGTGGAGTTGGTCGGCCCCGGTCGTCGTCCGGTTCCCGTACATCTGCAGCTGTGCGAGACACGGGGCGCAGTGCCGCCGCCGGAGGGGGTTGCCGTGAATGCCGTGCATGCCGTGGGTCGGCCCGCTGCCGTTGGTACTCAACGGCCGTTGGAGGACGTGGACTTCCGGGTGTCGGGGCCGGCCGCGCTCACCGCACCGGCGCTCGGCCGTCTGCGGGCGCTCGGCGCGACAGTACGGGAGTCGCCGGGCGGGCGGCCGGGCGCCGCCCGGTTCGCCGCAACGGGCCCGGGAGCGGGTGCGGTCACCGCGCACACCGCCTGGGCCGATGTCCTGCCGGATGCGGACGCCGCCGACGAGGCGACCGTGCAGGCGGCCACCGGGATGATGCAGGTGCACGGCAGACGCGACGGCGGGCCCCGGGGACTCGCCGTCGACTACGCCGCCACGTGTGCGTCCGTCCTCACCGTGCAGGGACTGCTGGCCGCGCTGCTGGGCCGGGCGCGGGGCGGGGGCGTCGCCGCGGAGGTGGCCACCGGGGCCGACCGGGCGGCACTGCTGACGGTTTCCCAGTACGCGGCGGCGGCGAACGTGCCCGAGGCGGAGGCCGTGCCCTCGGCTCCCGGTGGCCCGCCGTTCACCGCCGCCTGCGGCACCCGCTTCGAGCTGGAGGCGCTGGAGCCCGCCCCCTGGGCCCGGTTCTGGCGGGCGCTCGGCGCGCCGGAGGAGGCGCTGCGCACCGGCTGGCCCGCCTTCCAGTTCCGTTACGCCACCGCCTGCGCGCCGCTGCCCGAGGCGCTGCACCGGACGGCGCGCGCCGCTTCCTGGACGCGGATCCGGGAGGCCGCGGCCGCCTCGGGGGCCGAGGTGTGCGCCCTGCACACGCTGGCCGAGCGGGTGGCGGAGGCGGCCCCCGGCGCCCCCTGGACCCTGACGCCGTACGCCGGAGCGCAGCCCGCAGCGGCCGCCCCCTCGCCTCCCTCCGGCGCTCTCCCCCTCTCCGGTCTGACCGTGCTGGAGGCGGGCCGCCGCATCCAGGCCCCGCTCGCCGCCCATCTGCTGGGCCTGCTCGGCGCGGACGTCGTACGGATCGAACCGCCCGGCGGGGATCCGCTGCGCGGTATGCCGCCGTGTGCCTCGGGGATCTCCGCCCGGTGGCTCGCCCTCAACCGGGGCAAGCGCGCCGTGGAGGCCGACATCAAGTCCCCGGCCGGGCGGGCCGGGTTGCGCGAGCTGGTGGCCGGCGCGGATGTCTTCCTGCACAACTGGGCCCCGGGCAAGGCGGAGGAGCTGGGGCTGGGCGCGGGTTCTCTCGCGTCCGTCAACCCGCGCCTGGTGTACGCGTACACCAGCGGCTGGGCGGGCCGGCTGCCCGGCGCTCCCATGGGCACCGACTTCATGGTGCAGGCCCGTACCGGCGTCGGCGAGGCGGTACGGCCCGCCGACGAGCCGCCCGCCCCGTCCCTCATGACCTTGATCGATGTGCTCGGCGGGCTGGTCGGCGCCGAGGCCGTCCTGGCCGGCCTGCTGCTGCGCGAGCGCACCGGCCGCGGTGTGGCGGTGGAGTCCTCGCTGCTCGGTGCCGCGGAGACGCTCACCGCGCCCGCGGTGCGTCGGGCCGCGGCCGGCCGGGACCCGCGCCGCCCGGCCGGATTCCGCCGGCCGCTGCCGACGGCCGACGGATGGCTGGCACCGGCCGACGGCTCCTCGGCCGAGGCAGCGGCGGAGTCGGCGCGCATCCGGGAACTGACGTCACATCAGGCGGTCGCCGTCCTGCGCGAACGGGGCCTGTCCGCGACCGCTGTCATCACCGACCTCACCGCGCTGCCGGAGGACCCGCGCCTGCGCGGGGCCTTCACCCGCGATCCGCACGGCTCCCTCATCGTCCCCTCCCCCTGGAGGTTCGCATGACGTCTCCCGCTCGGTCCCTGCCGTCCGGCCCGTTTCGCGATCTGGTCCCGGCATCGCTGCGGCGCGCCTGGGCCGCCGCGGGCCACTGCCCGGATCTGGACCTCTACTCGCTGTTCCGCGCCCACCGGATCGCCGGTCCCCGCCGTACCGCCGTGATCGATGCACACGGTGAGGTCGACTACGCCGAACTGGACCGCCGGGCACGATGTCTGGCCGCCGGGCTCGCCGAGGCAGGCATCCGTCCCGGCGATGTGGTGGGCGTCCAGCTCCCCAACACCAGAGAGGCGGTGGCGGCCGACCTCGCCCTGGCCGCGCTCGGCGCCGTGGCGCTGCCGTTCCCGGTCGGGCGGGGCGGCAGGGAGGCCCATTCGCTGCTCGGCCGCTCCGGTGCCCGCGCGGTCATCGCCGCCACCGGGCACCGGGGCGTCGCGCACGCACGGGAACTGGCCGGGCTGGCCGCGTCCGGCGAACTGCCCGCCCTGCGCACGGTGATCGCGGCCGGCCCGGGCCCCGTCCCCGACGGCTGTCCGTCGCTGGCCGGTCTTCTGCGTACCGACGCGACCGGATTCTCCCCCGCCCGCCCCGACCCCGACACGGCGGCCCGGATCCTGGTCTCCTCCGGTTCCGAGGCCGAGCCCAAGATGGTGGCGTACTCGCACAATGCGCTCGCCGGCGGGCGCGGCAACACGCTGGCCTCTCTGCTGCACGAGGGCAGCCCGCCGCGCTGTCTGTTCCTCGGGCCGCTCGCTTCGGCCTTCGGCAGCGCGGGAACCGCGGTCACCCTCGCCCGGCACGGCGGAACCCTCGTCCTGCTCGACCGCTTCACGCCCGACGCCGCCCTGGAGGCGATCCGCGCCCACCGGCCCACCCATGTGCTGGGCGTGCCCACCATGGTGCGCATGATGCTCGACCGGATGGCGCCCGGACCCGAGGTGCCCGCCGGGCCGACCGCGCTGGTGCTCGGCGGCTCGGCGCTCGACGCGGCCACCCGCGAGGAGGCCCGCCGGGCCTTCGGCTGTGCGGTGGTCAACCTCTACGGTTCCGCCGACGGCGTCAACTGCCACGGCGGCCTGACCGGCCCGGATACCGCCTGCCGCACCCCCGACAACGGCCCGGGGATCGCGGTGGGCCGGCCGGATCCGGCCGTCTGCGAGATCCGTATCGACCCCCTGTCCTCCGGCACCTCCGGGGAAACCGGGGAAATCCTCGCGCGCGGCCCGATGACCCCGCTGTGCTACGTCGGCGCACCCGAGCTGAACCTGCGCTACCGCACGGCGGACGGCTGGGTCCGTACCGGCGATCTCGGCATGCTGGGCGCCGACGGCACCCTGCGCGTCGTCGGCCGTCTGAAGGACATCGTCATCCGCGGGGGTGCGAACATCAGCCCCGCCGAGGTCGAGGGGGAGCTCTCCTCCCACCCCGACATACGGGACGTGATGTGCGTCGGCGTCCCCGATCCGCTGATGGGCGAACGGCTCGCGGCCTGCGTCGTACCGAGGCCCGGCCGCAAGCCCGAACTGGAGGGCCTGTGCGCCCACTTGGACGCGCGTGGGCTGGAACGCCGTAAACATCCGGAGCGCTTGCTGCTGGTGACCGACGAACTGCCCCTCACCCCGGCGGGCAAGCCCGACCGCGCCGCGCTACGGGAGAGGGCGGCCGCCGAGTTCCCCACCGGAGACGGCCGGGAGGGCCAGTCGTAGTGGCACGGCCGAACCCGCCACGAGGGAGTCCCTCGGCTGGCAGGCTGCCACCATGTCGACCACACCGCGCACCGCACCCACCGCACCGCCGATGACGTATGTCCAGGTAGCGGCGGTCCTCCAGGAGATCGGCATGCTGTCCCAGGAGAAGGCACACAGCGTCCTTCGGGAATGCGCCGACTGTACGAGCGACACGCTCAATCCCTATGAAGTCGCGGAGGCCCTCGAGGTCTTCGGTGTGGCGGTCTCCCTCCACACCGAAGACCTCGACTTCCTGGAATCGGATGACGAAAGCCTTCTGCAGGACGCGGCGGCGCTCACCGGAGGCGCCGTCACCGTCGCCCACGTCCGGCTGCACGAAGAAGAGGACTGGGACGGCGAATTTCCGCGCTGGGACCGTCTGGAGTTCGAACGCAACGGCCGGCTCATATCCCTCTCGGCCGAACACCTTTCGGATGACTACTACGACATCGGGGCGGCCCTCGAGTGCGTCGAGGCGGTCTCCCCCGACGACGATCCCCGCTCCTTCCGCGTCGTCGACTTCGAGGGCACGAGGTGGCGCCTCCACGACACCATCGTGGTCCTCGCCACGCCCGAACAGACGGAGGCGCTGGGGAAGAGCCTCGGCCTGGCCTTCGAGCCCTTGGCCGACCCGGCCGGTCAGGAACCGGAGAACGCCTTCTCCATCTGACCGGCCGCGTTGCGATAGACCGCCAGCAGATCGAGGTCCTTCCCGGGATAGTTGACGATGTCGAGCTGCTTGGCTCCCGAGCCCGGCAGTACGGTCCCGGCCGACATGTTCGCGTTCTCCAGCACGTACTGGGGCTTCTTCGCCGACAGCGCGGACAGCTGGGCGGGCGTGACCGCCTCGGGTCCGTACATACCGACCGTCTTGGCCCCCGCCAGTTTCGCGGCCCACGTGGTGAACATCTGGGCCGCCACCGCCGGGGCCTTGCCACCGGGCCAGGTGGCCTTCACCTGCCGGGCGAGGGCGTTCCACTCCGTCGTGAACCTGGCGTTCCACTTGGCCGCGGCGCGCTCCGTCCCGAACTTCGCACCCAGCTTCGTCACCTCGGCCTTGGCCGCCGCGGGTGTGTTGTCCAGGTTCACCTCGACCAGCTTGGCCTTGGAGCCCGCCGCCTCCTTGATCCGCCCGGCCCAGGGCTCGAAGGACGCGTAGACGACGTAGTCGGCCCCGGCGACCGCCGTCAGGTCGGACGGCTTGAGGTCGTAGTCGGGCGCATGGCGGATCGATGCGGGAACGATGGAAGTGACGTTCTTCGCCCCGGCCGCCTTCGCCAGCGCCGCCTCCCAGGTCGAGGTGGCGACCACGACGGGGCCGGACGCGGCCGGGCCCGATGCGCCGGACGTGCCGGAACCGTCGCCGCAGCCGGTCAGCAGGGCCAGCCCCGCACTCAGTGCGGTGACTGCGGCGAGGGGGCGGACGAGGAGACGGATGTGCGCCATGAGGAGGTTCTCCGTTCGGGTACGAGATGCGCGGCAAGGGCGACCGCCCCCGCGGCGAGGACGAGGACCGGACCGGGCGGCAGGTCCCAGGCGAGCGAGATCAGAAAACCGGCGACGTTCACGGCGACGCCGATGCCGATCGCCCAGAGCGTGATCGACACCAGCGAACGGCCGAGGCGGCGGGCGGCGAGTGCGGGCAGCAGCGTCAGCGCGTCCACCAGCAGTGCGCCTGTCAGACGGATGGCACCGGCCACCGCGACCGCCACCAGGACCAGCAGCACCACGGTCAGCCGCTGCACCGCCACGCCGGAGCACATCGCCAGCTCCCGGTCGTGCAGCAGCAGGGCGAGATCGCGGCGGCTCCAGAGAAACAGCGCGGGCACCGCCGCTGCCAGCACGCCCAGGACGACGAGATCGGCCGGCCCCACCGCCAGAATCGACCCCCACAGCAGCGCGAACGCCCCGTTGGCGTTCACCCCGGAGAGCGCCAGCATCAGCAATGCGGCGGCGATCGCCAGGCTCATCAGCAGCCCCATCGCCCCGGACAGGCCCTCGGCGGTACGAGCCAGCGGCGCAACCCCCGCCCCGGCCAGCCCGCATGCCACCAGTGCACACAACACCGGGTCCAGGCCCACGAGTTGACCTATGGCGATGCCGAGCAGGGCCACATGCATCATCGCGAAACGCACCGGCATGATGTCGAGGCCGACGATCACCACACCGACCACCGGCAGCCCGAGGGCGCCGAGCAGCAGCCCCACCCCGGCCCGCTGCACCGGGACCAGTTGCAGCAGGTCACCGATCTGTCCGAGCGTGCTCACCGTGCCCCCTTGTTCGCTTCTCCGCCCCCGCGGCGCAGAGGTGCGACTCTCGTCCTCGACTGCGGCCCGGCGGCCACGGGCACGGCGCTCACGACACCTCCCGCAGCCGTCCGGCAGCCATCTCCAGCGTCCGGTCGCACCGCGCCGCCATCGCCCGGTCGTGGGTCACCACGAGCAGCGTCACCGGCAGCGAGGTGAGCACCTCGGCCGCCTCCTCCTGCCCCGCGAAGTCCAGCGCCGCGGTCGGCTCGTCCGCGAGCAGCACGCCCGCCCCGGCCGCCACACACCCCACCGCACGCGCCAGGTGCATACGCTGCAGCTGGCCGCCCGAGAGACTGCCCACCGGCCGGTCCGCCAGACCCCCCACCCCCAGCCGTCCGGCAGCAACTGCCGCCTCCGCCGGGGCACCGCTGCTCGCCAGCAACTCCCCGGCCAGCAACGGGAACCGGCCGGCCGCCGGGCGCTGCGGTATCCAGCCGCACGCCCGCCGCCGCCAGGCCCACTCGGCGGCGCTGCGGCACCCCCGGCCACCGACCAGGATCTCCCCCTCGAACCGCCGGTGCAGCCCGAGCACCGCCCGCAGCAACGTCGTCTTGCCCGACCCGTTCGTACCGGTCAGAGCGATCCGCTCCCCGGCGGCCACCTCCAACTCGACCCCCCGCACGGCCTCCAGACGGCCGTGCCGGCACACCACGCCCCGAAGCCGCACGTCGAGGCCACCCGAACCGCTCCCCTGCCGCCCCTCCGGGGCCCCTGGCCGATCCTCGCTCCGTCCCACAGCCCACTTAGTCGGTGCGCCGGGCCGTCGAGTTCCCGCCAGAAGGAAACTTCCCCGGAACGGGGTGCGGGGGCGGCGCCGGGGCCACATGCCGTGGCGCGGCCACGGGTTCGCGCCGCCCCGGCCCCGCACTCGACCGGCCTGACCCGTGTAACATACAGACATGCGTGTATGTGAGCTGCCGTGACGACGGCGGAGACCCCGGAGAGCCCCCGCCGGACGCAGGCGGACCGGCGCGCCCGGACCAGGAGCGCACTGCTGGAGGCCGCGGCGCGCGGGCTGTCCGAGTACGGGTATGCCAACTTGGTGCTGGAGCGGGTGGCGAGCGAGGCCGGCTATACGCGCGGCGCCCTGTACCACCTGTTCGCCAACAAGGAAGACCTGGCGCTGGCGGTCGTGAAGTGGGTCGAGGAGACCTGGAACGCCGAGGTGCGCCACCTCGCGGACGCCGCACCCGACCCGGTCGCCGCACTGATCGCGCTCGCACGGGGGCACGCCGTCTACTGCCGCCGCGAGGTGGCCCGCGTCATGCTGACCCTGCGCGTCGAGTTCACCGGGCAGAGCCATCCGGTCGGCCGGGCGATCAGCGACATCGGCGAGGAGTTCATCGCCCACTGCGCCGCTCTGATCAGCGCCGGACGCAGCAGCGGCGCGATCCCCGCCGGACCGCCGCCCCAGGAGACGGCCCACGCCTATCTGGGCGTGGTGGAGGCGGTCGGGATCCATCTCGCCGGTCAGGCGCCCTACGACACCGAGCTCGCCGAGCGGGCGGTCCGGGGGCTGCTCGGTCTGCCGCCGGCAGACCAGGACGGGCAGGCCGGCGGATGAGGCGGCCGAACAGCGCAGGCACCTCACCCACCTCGCGTCCCTGACGGATCCACGAACTCACCGGCGGCTTCCGGCTCGAGGGCGTCCGAGCACGACCGAGGGCGCCGCCGCGCGCCGATGACCTGCCGTCAGCGCACCCGTAAGCGCACCGCATCGCGGCTGCGCCGCACCGGTATCACCCCAGCTGCGCGGCGAACGCCTCGTATGCCCGGTCGTCGAAGAGGACGAACCTGACCTCCTCGACCGATGTCTCCGTGCCCCGCACCGTCTCCACCGCGATCCGGGCGGCGTCCTCCATCGGCCACCCGTAGATGCCGGCCGAGACGGCCGGAAACGCCACCGTACGCGCCCCGAGTGCGTCCGCCACCTTCAGCGACTCCCGGTAACACGAGGCCAGCAACTCCGACCGGTCCTCCTCGCGGGAAAAGCGGGGCCCCACGGTGTGGATCACCCAACGGGCGGGCAGCCGGCCGGCGGTGGTGGCGACCGCCGCGCCGGTGGGCAGGCCGCGGCCGTACCGGGAAGCGCGCAGATCGCGGCACTCGTCGAGGATCTCGGGGCCGCCGCGGCGGTGGATCGCGCCGTCCACTCCCCCGCCGCCCATGAGGGAGGAGTTGGCGGCGTTGACGACGGCATCCACGGACTGCTCGGTGATATCGCCCTGGACGAGGGTGAGGGAGGTGCGGGAGGTGCTCATGGTGTCTGATCGTAGGCAGGCGGGCAGGGGGCGGCCGGCCTTTTCGGGCGGGGCGGCGGTGCGCACGATCGCCCGGCGCCGCCTGAGGCGCAGCGCGCACCGGACGCGCCGCCGCACCTCAGCGACGGCTCCCAACCAGCCTGCGCCACACCGCCTTGGCGGCGTAGTGGCCGGACATCCCGTGGACGCCGGGGCCGGGCGGGGCGGACTGGGAGCACAGGAAGACGGCGGGGTGCGCGGTTTCGTACGGGACGCGGGCGAGCTTGGGGCGGATGAGCAGGCGCAGCCCGGCCGCGGAGCCGCTGGCGGTGTCGCCGCCGACGTAGTTGGCGTTACGGGCGGCGATCCCGGGCGGCCCGGCGACCGCGCGGGCCAGGACGAGATCGCGGAAGCCGGGCGCGAAGCGCTCGATCTGCCGCTCGATGACGTCCGTGGCGTCGCCCTCCCAGCCGTTGGGGACATGGCCGTACGCCCAGAAGGTGTGCTTGCCCTCGGGGGCGCGGCTGTCGTCGATCAGGCTGGGCTGAGCGGTGATCAGGAAGGGTACGGACGGGTCCCGGCCGTTCGCGGCGGCGTCGAGCGCGGCGCCGATCTCGCCGCTGGTGGGGCCGATGTGGACGGTCCCCGCCCGGCGGGCCTCCTTGGCCGTCCACGGCACCGGCTCCGCCATCGCATAGTCGATCTTGAAGGAGGCGGGCCCGTACTTCACGTCGCGGTAGGCGTTGCCCAGGCCCGCGATCCGGGCGAGCGCGGTCGGTGAGGTGTCGAAGATGTACGCACGGGCCGGCGGCAGGTCGTCCAGCCGCTTGACCTCGAAGTCGGTGTGCACCGCGCCGCCGTGGGCGCGCAGCAGTCCGGCGAGTGCGTCGGGGATGGCCTGGGAACCGCCGCGCGGGACCGGCCAGCCGACCGCATGCGCGGCGAGCGCGAACATCAGGGCGATGCCGCTGGTGCCGAAGCTGCCGAGCGGGGCGATGGCATGCGCGGCGAGGCCGGCCATCAGGGCGCGGGCCTTCTCGTCCTGGAAGCGGCGGTTGAAGAGGCTGACGGGCTGCGCGGCGAGCAGGCCGAAGCGGGCGTAGGTCACCGGGTCCATGGGCAGGCCCAGCCACTGGGTGCGCAGGAAGTCATGGGCCATGGACTCCCACTTGCCGACGAACGGCGCCATCAGCCTGCGGTAGGTCCCGGCGTCGCGCGGCCCGAGGGACATCGCGCTCTCGCCCACGGAGCGGGCCAGCACCCCGGCCGTGCCGTCGGGGAACGGGTGGGCCAGCGGCAGATCGGGGTGCAGCCACTCGAGGCCGTACCGCTCCAGGGGCATGGCGGTGAACGCGGGCGAGCCCACGGCGAGCGGATGCACCGCCGAACAGGGGTCGTGGCGGAAGCCCGGAAGGGTCAGTTCCTCCGTACGGGCTCCGCCGCCGATGGTGTCCCGGGCCTCGAAGACCTCGACGGACATCCCGCGGCGAGCCAGTTCGACCGCCGCCGTCAGGCCGTTGGGTCCTGCCCCGATCACGACGGCATCGAGCATCCTCGGCACCTGCGCCACTCCCCTCAAGTCCGACCCTCGTCGGTGAGGATCAGTTGGCGGCTGCCAGCAGTCCGAGGATACGCCGGGCCGTTTCGGCGTCCCGGGCCGCGGTGAACGGCAGCGCATTGCCGCCCTCGATCCGGAACGGCTGCCCGGCGACCGTACCGCTGGCGCCGCCCGCTTCGTGGACCAGCAGCAGCCCGGCGGCGTGGTCCCAGGCGTTTTCCCAGCTGAAGGCCGTGGCATCGAGGTCGCCGCGGGCTATGTGGAGATACTCCAGACCGGCCGAACCACAGGGGCGCGGGGCGATCCCGCCGGTGTCCAGGGCGGCGAGGACCCGCTTCTGGTCGTCGTCGGTGAAGTCGAAGTGGGAGGTGGCGACGTCGAGGACGGCATCGGGGGCCGGGGATCCGGCCCGCAGCGGTACGCCGTTCAGCTCGGCGCCGGCGCCTCGGCGGGCGATGGCCATCAGGCCGAGCGCCGGGGCGTACGTCCAGGAAGCGAGCACCTCGCCCCGGTGGGCCAGCGCGACGAGCGTGGCGAATCCGGGATCGCCGTGGACGAACTGGCGGGTGCCGTCGACCGGGTCGACTATCCAGACGGGGGCGTCGCCGTGCAGTGCGTCCAGCACCGAGGGGTCGGCGTGCACGGCCTCCTCGCCGACGACCCGGGAGCCGGGCAGCAGGGCCGTGAGCGCACGGGTGAGGTGCTCCTCGGCGAGCCGGTCGGCGATCGTGACGAGGTCGTGCGGGCCGTTCTTCTGGACGATGTCCTCGGCGGCGAGCTGCCGGAAGCGCGGCATGATCTCGTCGGCCGCGGCCCGCCGGACGGCGGCCTCCACGGCGGCCAGGTCCAGCGCGGAGAGGTCGGGGGCATCGGGGGCGGGCGTGGCGGTCAGCGTGGCGGAGGCCGTCGCGACGGCGTCGGTGATGTTCGTGGTATCTCCCGAATCTTCGGTACGAAGTGCTTCGATCATGTGTCCATGGAAACACGAGGCACTGACACCGCGACTGGACCTCAAGTGAACTCCAGGTGCCGCGGAGGGCACGGGACGGGGTCAGCGCCCGACCGCGTACCCCTGCATCCCCCGCGGATTCGCCGCCGACGACAGCACCCCGGTCTCCGGGTCCCGCGCCACCGCGCAGATCCGCCCCTCCGACCAGGCATCACCCACCGTGATGCGGTGACCACGCCGTCGCAGCTCCTCGATCACCGCCGTGCCGATCCGGGACTCCACCGTGGCACTTCCCGGCCGCATCCCGCGCGGGAAGAACGACCCGGGGAAGGAGTCGCTGTGCCAGTTCGGGGCGTCGATGGCGCCTTGCAGATCGAGCCCGCCGCGGACCGTCGTGCGCAGCGCCACGGCGAGGAAGAAGTGCAGCTGCCACTGGTCCTGCTGGTCGCCGCCGGGCGTGCCGAAGGCCATCACCGGGACCCCGTCCCGCAGCGCGAGGGACGGCGAGAGGGTCGTACGGGGGCGCCGCCCGGGGGTGAGGGTGTTGGGCAGGCCCTCCTCCAGCCAGGCCATCTGCAGCCGGGTGCCGAGCGGGAAGCCGAGGGCCGGGATGACCGGGCTGGACTGCAGCCAGCCGCCGGAGGGGGTGGCCGAGACCAGGTTGCCCCAGCGGTCGGCGACGTCGAGATGGCAGGTGTCGCCCCTGGTGGCGCCGTTCCGGTCGACCCCGGGCACGGACCCCGCCCGTCCCACCGTCGGCTCGCCCGTCCCATCCCCCGGGATCCCCCTGGCGAGGGAACCGCCGTCGCCGGAGGCGACCGCCGAAGCGTGCTTGCTCAGCCGCGGGATACGGCCATCCGGGCGGCCGGGCCGCAGCGCGTACGAGGCGTGCTCGCCGATCAGCGCCCGGCGCGCGGCGTTGTAGTCCGCGCCGAGCAACGTCCCCAGCGGCACCGCGCCGGCACCCCCGGCCCTGCCGGCCCCGCCGTCCCCGTTCCCGGCATCGCCGTACCAGGCCTCGCGGTCGGCCATCGCGAGTTTGCAGCCCTCGATCAGCAGATGCACGTAATCCGGACCGCCGTAGGCCGGCAACTCCGTTGGCAGCAGGGCGAGTTGCTGCAGAAACACCGGGCCCTGGGACCAGCCGCCCGCCTTGGCGATGGTCCAGCCGTGCCAGTCGTAGGTGACCGGGGCTTCGTAGATGGCGGCGAAGGCGGCCAGATCGTCCCCGGTGAGGGTGCCCGCATGGCGCTCGCCCGAGGTGTCCATGGCCGGGCGGGCCGCGAAGTCCGCGAGCGCCTCGCCGATGAACCCCTCACGCCACACCCTGCGCGCGGCGTCGATCCGGGCCTCCCGGCCGGCCGCGACGGCCTCCGCCTCCGCGACCAGCCGCCGCCAGGTGGCCGCGAGCGGACGGTTTCTGAGCAGGCCACCGGGAACGGGGGACCGGCCGCCCGGCAGATAGATCTCGGCCGAGCTCGTCCACTCCGTCTCGAACAGCCCGCGTACCGTCTCCACCGTCTCGCCGATCCGCTCGACGGCCGGGTGGCCGTGTTCCGCGTACCCGATGGCGTACCGCAGGACCTCGGGCAGGGACTTGGTCCCGTGATCGCGCAGCAGCAGCATCCAGGCGTCGAAGGCGCCCGGTACGGCGGCGGCGAGCGGCCCGGTGCCGGGCACCAGGTCGAGCCCGAGCGCGGTGTAGTGCGCCACGCTCGCACCGGCCGGCGCCGGCCCCTGACCGCACAGCACCTGCACCGGCCCCCCGGCCGGCGCCAGGAGGATCGGCACCTCGCCCGCCGGGCCGTTCAGATGCGGCTCCACCACATGCAGCACGAACCCGGCGGCGACGGCCGCGTCGAAGGCGTTCCCGCCGTCCTCCAGGACCGCCATCGCGGACTGCGACGCCAGCCAGTGGGTGGTGGAGGCCATCCCGAAGGTGCCTTGGAGGGTGGGGCGGGTGGTGAACACGGGCGGCTCCTCGTCCACGGGGTGACGATCAACGCCCGGCTAGTCTTCCCCTCATGGCCGTGCAGCGCACCACCCTCCCCCGAGCCGCCCAGGGGGTCCGCTGGGACGGGCTCGCCCTGACCGTCGACGGACCGGCTCGACCGCCACTGCGCTGGGAGGTCGCCGACGGACGCCGACTGGTGCTGCTCCAGGGCGGCGACCGGGGAGACCGGGTCGTGGTGCTGGCACGGCAGCGGGTCACGCACCGCGGGGTGCACTATGCCCGCACCGACCGGTACGCATCGCCGCTGCCGCCCCTGCGCGCCGGCCTCGCCCGCACGCACCGGGAGGCCTGCCCGGACGATGACGACGCCTGGTTCGCCCGCTGGGCCAACCACTTCGCGGACGGACTGCGGGACAGCGCCAACGGGCCGCTGCACGAAGGCGATTGGCAGATGACGCGGGGGATGCCGCCCCGGTGGGACGTGGCCGAGAACTGGGAACGGCTGCCGCACCACGACCCGGCCATCGGTCACATCACCTGGTTCGGCTACGGCGACCCCGACGAGGACCGCCGCGACCTCCTCCCGCTGCGTCCGCTGTCCGCGCCCGACGCGCCGCGGGTGAAGGCGTACCGCCGCCAGTACCGCGAGGGCGTGCTGCCGCCCGTCCTGCTCTGGTGGGTCGGCGGCCTCGACTCGCTGGTGCTGGTGGACGGGCACGACCGGCTCGCGGCGGCGCTCGCCGAGGGCGGCCGTCCCGCCGTCCTCGCCCTCGCCCGGGAGACATCGGAACGGTGGGTGAGGTGGATGGCCGGGCCCGTCATCGACGACTACGAACGCCGCCTCGCGCCCCTGGAACGTGCCTGCGCGGACGGCGATGCGCTGGCAACGGTCCTCGCCGGCGCGGCCGGCCGCAAACTGGGGCAGCAGCTGCACGACCTCGACGCCACCCCGGATCTCACCCGCTCCTGGCCCCTGCCCGGCGGCGTAAACGCCTGGGAGGACCTGGCCCGCACCCACGCCCCCGGCTGGCGCCCCGACACCGAAAACTGACAGGACGGCAGACGCGTCGCCTGCGTACGCTCACGCCATGACCGGCACCGACCACGAACCGTCCCCCGACCAGCCGTCCCACCGCCCCCTCGTGGCGATCCTGAGCGGCGCCGGGATCTCCACCGACTCCGGGATCCCCGACTACCGCGGCCCCAACGGGCTGTGGCGGCGCGACCCGGAGGCCGAGAAGCTGGTCACCTACGACACCTACATGGCCGATCCGGAGATCCGGCGGCGGTCGTGGCGGATGCGGCTGGAGAGCCCGGCGTTCCGGGCCCGGCCGAATGCCGCGCACGAGGCGGTGGCACGGTTGGAGCGGTCCGGGACGCCGGTGCGGGTGATCACCCAGAACGTGGACGGGCTGCATCAGCTCGCCGGCCTGCCCGAGCGCAAGGTCCTGGAGTTGCACGGCACCGCGCGCGCCGTCACCTGCACCCGGTGCCACGCCCGGTCGTCGATGGCGGAGGCGCTGGAGCGGGTGGCGGCGGGTGATCCGGACCCGGCGTGCCTGGTGTGCGGCGGCGTCCTGAAGTCGGCCACGGTGATGTTCGGGGAGCGGCTGGATCCCCAGGTGCTCGGTACGGCCCTGGGCGTGGCCAAGGCCGCCGAGATCTTCCTCGCGGTGGGCACCACGCTGCAGGTACAGCCCGCCGCCTCACTCGCCGGCGTGGCCGCCGAGCACGGTGCCCGTCTGATCATCGTGAACGCCGAGCCGACGCCGTACGACGCACTCGCCGACGAGGTGATCCGCGAGCCCATCGGCAGCGCCCTGCCCAGGCTGCTGGAGGGGCTGGGCTGACGGCCGTGGCCGCGGCGCGCCCGTGGCCGTAGCGGCGGAACCCTTCAGGAGGGAGAAAGACCGCCCGCCCTATGGCGGTTGAACAGGGCAACGCCGCCACGAGCCCGATCGGCACGGCCCGTCCACGCGCACCGTCACCGCACATGGCGTCGGCTCCCCCGCCACGCGGAAGGGTGTCACGCGAGGGTCACGCCGGTTCAACGCCGCGGTCATGGCCGCCCCCCCACGCTGGAAACATCCATGGCCTCTCCAGAGAAGAGGAGGCACAGCGATGACAAACATCCGGAAGCGTCTTCCCCACGTGGTCGGCGCAGCTTTCCTGGTTGCGGCACTCACCGGAACGATGGGAGCGATAGGCGCGACGGGCGCTGAAACAGCGCCTGCGAAGGCTACGACAAAATCGGCGCATTCGGCAGCAGCCGCACCGGCGCTGCTTTGCATCAGCAAGGTCAACGGCAAGGTCATCAATGTCGCTCCGGGCTCGGTCAGGGCCCTGTGCCGCGGAGGCAGCTGGGGCGGCGGGGGTGGCGGAGGCGGCGGAGGCGGGGGCGGCGGCAGCACCACCGTAACCGGCGGCAGCACCACGACGACCGGCTCCAGCACCACCACCGGCGCAAGCACGACAACCGGCGCCCAGACAACAACCGGCGCCCAGACCACCACCAGTTCCCAGACCACCACCGGCTCCCAGACCACCACCGCCGGCACGACGACCGGAGCCCAGACCACCACCGCCGGCACGACGACCGGCTCCCAGTCCACCACCGTCTCCCAGACCACCACCGGCAGCGGAATCGGAGGCACCACCGCCACCACAACCACCACTACCGGCAAGTGAGCGAATGGCGTCAGCGCAGGCAGCCAGGCCGGCAACGACCGAGGCAGGCCACGCACTCGGCAGAGCTCTCGGCTCCTGCTGAGGGGCGAACGCAATCCTCCTGCCCGGGAGTGCCGTTCACCGTCCGCGGGACGGTCGATCCGAACTCCCGCAAACCCTCCGGCGGTTCGCGCCCCCTTTGGCCGATTCCTCCGGAGGGCCGCGCGCCGAGCATCGTGGCCGCCTGCTCGTACGGTCCTCCGGGCTGACACGGCCGGTCCGTCGGCTCGCACGGCGCGTCAGATGGTCACGCGCCGGTCCTCGTCACGGCTGCCCGGGCCCTTGCCCCGGCGTAGTCGTGCCGTGATGCGGTCCCGCGCGGCCGCCATCCTCGACCCGCCCCATCGCAGGGCGTTCGTCGGCAGGAAGACCATGTCAGAGGCGATCATCGCCAGCGAAAAGAACGGCAGGCCGCAGATCACCGCGATGGTCGCGTGTTCGGTGATCAAGATCGCGAGCAGCACATTCTTCACCCGTCGGTTGAGGAGAGTGAAGGGAAAGGCGACCTGCGCGATCACGGTGCCGTAGGTGATCAGCGTGACCATGATGGAGCGGCTGTCGAGCGCCTGGGACAGACCGGCCCACGGGCTGAAGTAGTGCAGATGAAGCGGGAAATGCAGGGCGCTTCCGTCCTGCCAGCGGGCGCCCTGGATCTTGTACCAGCCGGCCGTGGCGTAGAGGAGGCATACCTGGGCGGCGATCACCAGCATCGCCGCGTTGTGGACGAGGTTGGCAACGACATCCAACAGCGCCCGCACCTCCGGGGAACGACGCCGCCCTGCCCAGAACCACAGGGCCTGGACCGACCACAGTCCCCAGAGGATCGCTACCCAGCCCCAGGGGAGTTTCGCGAACCCCGTCGCCTGTGCGAGGGCGAGGCCCGCGCCGGCGAGGATCCACAGCGCCACGCTCACCCGGTCGCAGCCGTCCGGACGCGGCGTCGCCGTGCGCTCCCGCCGTCGGGCGTCCAGCGACCACACCTGCCCGCACCGCGTGAGCAGCAAATAGCTCGCCATCAGGTGGATGAGGGTGTCGCCGCCGTCTCCCAGGAGGATGCTGCGGTTCATCAGTGACAACACCCCGACCATGAACAGAATCGACATCGTGCGGGTGTGCCACCCCAGGAGCAGCAGCAGACTCGCGACGATCACCCCGTGGTAGACCAGTTCGAACCACAGCCTGTGGTTCGACCACAGCAGGACGGTGAACGCGTGGTTCGATCCGGTGAGGCGCTGGGCCAGGTCGAACCCCCATGGGTTGGTGGTGCCGTACAGGTCCAGCCGGTACGGCCATTCGCGGAGGAGGTAGAGCCCGAAGGTCAGGGAGAAGCCGATGCGGACGACCGCGGCCTGGTACGGCGCGAGTGCCGCACTCGTGATCTTGTTCAGGCCCTTGGCGATCGCCACGTCGAGCTTGGTGCCCATGCCCGTGAAGGGGGAGGACGTCCGGGCAGTCTCCTTCTCGACGCTCACGGGAACTCCTTCTTGGAGACCGGCCACCATGGAAGCACCTGGGAGGTCTTCTCGGTGCTCCCCCGGTCGCTACTCCACTTGGGCGGGATGATCGGGGTGTACAACGCGTAGATCTGCACCTTGACCACCTGGCCGCCGTCGATCCGCGGCCCGAGCCGGTGAGCCGCGATCCGGCGCACGAAGTCCTCGGAGAGTTCGCCGCGCGCGCCGATCGCCCGCCCCTTGACGTCGTGCGTCCTGCTGTAGAAGTCCCAGGCCTGACGCAGCAGGTTCTGGTGCGCATGACTGGGCACGGGATTGTGCCTGATCTCGCGGAGGTCCTGTTCGGTCAGGGACAGCCAGCCCGTCGTACGCCGGGAGCCGTCGGGGAACGCGACCTCGGCGCGCGCGTGCACGTCGATGTTGGACTGGAGCGGATTCGGGGCGAACAGCTGCCAGTTCTGATCGAACTCCGGATAGACGTAGCCCTTGATCAGCCCGTTGTACTCCTTGCTGATGGCGTTCAACGGGGCGACGAACAGGAACACCAGAAGCAGGTGGAGCGTGACGCCGATCGTCAGCACCCCGATGGTCGCGACGATCACGATCCGCGACGGCAGCGGCCAGGACCCGTTCGGCGCGGGCGGCAGCGCGCGGACGGCTGCGGGCTTTCCGGGCGCCTGGCCGTCGCCGGCGCCGTCCGAGCCGGTCGCGTCCGAGGCCTCGTGTGGCTCCACAGCGCTCCCCCGATCACGGGTCCCGGACATTCGGCGAATTCACTGACGGATCACCTGGTCGTTCAGGCGATCACCGCCACCAAATCAGAATAAATAAACCCATTAGTACATAAACGCTCTACTGGGCCGAATGGCTGACGGGGCGGTCCCGTGCGAGAGGACCGTGCGCGACGCAGGCGGCGCCACACCGCCCCCCCCCGGTTTCGTCACCGTCCGGGGTGTGACCGCTGCAGCCCGTCCACCAGGTGACGCAGCCGCTGTGTGGGACGAAGGCCGAGCTCGTCGCGGAGGCGGTGCTCGTAGCGTTCGAAGTCGTCCAGCGCCTCGGACAGGTTGCCCTCGGCCAGATGGGCGCGGATCAGCGAGGCCTGACCGCTCTCCCGCAGCGGATTCGCCTGTACGGCCGCGCCGGCGGCCGCCACCGCCCCGGCGAACTGCTTCGCGTCGATGAACACACCCGCCAGCGACTCAAGGGCGTGCAGGCGAAGCTGCTCCCATCGTTCCGCCTCCTGCAATGCCCAGTCGTCGTACCAGCCGGGCAGCAGGTCGCCGGAGAGCTGGTCGACGGTCGCCGCGGTGAGAGGGAGCTCATCGGCCGGGACTCCGGGATCGAGTATGCGCTGGGCCAGTGACCGAGCGTGGTACAGATCGACGCTCACGTCCCGCGCGAGACGCACGTCGGCGGGGCTGACCTCCAGGGCTTTCCTGCCGTTGTCGCGCAGGCGCGACAACGCCGACCGCAGGTTCGCGTACGCGCTTTGCTCGCAGGCTTCGGGCCAGAGGCTGCCGGCGATCAGAGACCGAGGGACGGCCGTGCGGCCGGTGAGCGCGATGAAGGCCAGAAGGCGCTTCGAGCCGACGGGGACCGCCACCGGGACATCGCCGACCACGAGGTCGAAACCACCGAGAAGGGCGATGCGCACGGACGGCCAGTGATTCACGTGCGGCGTGGAGAACATCAGCTCATCTGAGCTCATGAGCGGTGATCGCGGAGGGGCCCGTCTGCTCGGCGTACACCCCACCGGCCGCGCCGCCGTTGCCCGAGGTTCGCAATCATCTGTGCACCTCCCACACATCATGGTGCTCCGCCCGTGGAAGGTTGTCGAATTGTACGACGTGGACCCGATATACCACCTCCGGTGCTGCGCCATCGCAGCGACCAGAGCTTGACGTTGGCGCCTCTGACCTGCGCGTTTCCTGGTTCGGCGAGACGACCGTACGACACCGAACGGACCGGCCGCGGCCGACGACGGCGTCCGGCACGAAGGCCGCGTCGGGGTTGTCGGCAAGTCCACTCGGCGAGCAAGGAGTCGGCGAGCCGGAGGCGCCTGCCGTTCCCGATCCAGGGGATACGGACCCGGTGGCCGCCGTCCCGCGCGCCCGGCGAACTCTCCCTCGTCGACGAGGAGTTCACCGCGCGAGAAGACCGTCTCGACCCGGCCCTCCACAACGCCCGGGTGGAGGAGGTCCATCCGGAACACCTCCCACAACTCATCAGGCGCCGGCCGCTCAACGGCCCCTGCCACGACCGTCAAGCGACTGGCCCACCCAAACGACCCCTGGCTTGAGGTCAGGCCGGGGACGCGTGCCGTGCACGGCTGCCGGCCAGGAGCGCCGCCCGGCGGACCGTACCGGTGGAGGCGGCCAGCAACGGCAGCCGGACGGCGGGGCTGGGAATGCGTTCCTGAGCGTGCAGTACCCCCTTGATCACCGTGGGGTTCGGTTCGGCGAAGAGGGCCGCGGACAACCGGGCCAGCTCGGCTCCGAGCTTGCGGGCGGGTTCACCGGAGCCGCGACGCCACAACGAGATCAGCTCGGCGTAGTCGGCGGTGCGCACATTGGCCGATGCGACGATTCCGCCGTGGGCGCCCGCCGCGACAAGCGGTGAGATGACGACGTCGTCGCCGCCGAGCACGGCGAAGCCGGGCAGGGGGCAGCCGAGCAACTCCACCGTGGTCGCGTCGATCGCGCCGGTCGCATGCTTGATCCCGACGATCCCCGGCAGGCGGCTCAGTGCTGCGATCGTGGCGACGCCGAGCGTCTGTCCCGTGCGGTAGGGGATGTCGTACACGATCAGCGGGAGGCCGCCGTGTTCGGCCAGCGCGGTGAAATGCGCCAGTGTCCCCGCTTCACCGGGCCGGATGTAGGGCGGCGCGGGAACCAGCGCCGCAGCTACGTCACCGGTGGCCGCCAGTTCGCGCAGCGACTTGATGGCGGCGGCGGTGTCATTGGTGCCGACCCCGACGATCAGCGGGGCGCCGTGAGCGCGGCAGGCGGCCGCGCAGATGCGCACCACCGTCTGCTTCTCCTCCGCGGTCAACGTGGCCGATTCCGCGGTGGTGCCGAGGGCGACGAGTCCGGAGGCGTCGGCCGACAGCGCCTCGTCGGCGAGCCGGGCGAGCGCATCGGGGGCCAGGCTCAGGTCATGGGTGAACGGAGTCACCAAGGGGACATACAGGCCGTCGAAGAGGGGATTGGGCTTCATGGTCCCACCCTGGCTCACACCGACCCGGTAGATCCATTTCTGATTTCTACGTTCATGCCTAAGCTGAACTTATGCTCGATGTTCGTCGTCTCTACCTGCTTCGCGAATTGGACCGGCGCGGCACGATCGCGGCCGTGGCCGAGGCGCTGACCTTCACCGCATCCGCCGTCTCCCAGCAGCTGGGCGTACTGGAACGCGAGGCAGGCGTGGCCTTGCTGGAACGCAGCGGCAGGCGTGTGGTCCTCACGCCCGCGGGCCGCTCCCTCGTCGCACACGCCGACGCCGTGCTGCAACGCCTCGAACTGGCGGTCGCCGAGCTGGCCGGCGCGCGGGACGGCATCGGGGGGCCGCTGCGGATCGGGACCTTCCCCTCCGGCGGCCACAGCATCGTGCCCGCCGCGCTGGCCGAGCTGACCCAACGGCATCCCGCTCTGGAGCCGATGGTGCAAGAAATCGACTCTGCCCGTGTGTCCGACGGCCTGCGTGCCGGCGAACTCGACGTGGCCCTTGTCCACGACTACGACTTCGTACCCGCGTCGCCGGACACCACAGTGGACGAGGTGCCCCTGCTGGAAGAGCCGATGTACCTCGTCACCCGTACCGCGGCCAAGAACACCGGCCCGAGCGACACGCTGGCAGAGCTGCTCGGCCCCTATGCCGAGGCCCCGTGGATCACCGCGCGGGACGGCACGACCGGTCATGCGATGGCCGTACGCGCCTGCCAGGCGGCCGGGTTTCAGCCGAGAATTCGCCACCAGGTCAACGATTTCCGTACCGTGCTGGCCCTGGCCGCCACCGGGCAAGGGGCCGGATTCGTACCGGAAATGGCCACTGCGCAAGGCCCCTCAGGCGTGGTGCTGACCAAGTTGCCGTTGTTCCGTCGTTCGAAGGTCGCCTTCCGCGCGGGCGGCGGCACTCATCCGGCAATCGCCGCTTTCGTGGCCGCGGCACGAGCGGCAGTGAGCTGCATGAGGGGTCCAGGGCCGGATGAGAAGACCGCGACGCGCCAAGGCGGACTGCGCAACCGCTGACCCTTCACAGACGAGCTGACGGAGAGCGCGGACGAGCCCCGGGGCAGCGAGACCACGGTGCAACTGGCCCGGACGGAGCCACACGTGCCCATGCTGCTAGGCGAGTGGGTCTCCGCTCGCGTTCGTCCCGTCGTCGAGAGCAGGAACCGGGCGCGGCGCGCCTTCGGCATCGATCGCGACGAAGGTGAGCCGGCCGGTGGCCACCTCGGCGACGGGCCCGGCGGCGTTCCAGCGTTCGGCGGTGACGCGCGCCGCCACTGTCATCGATGTCCGGCCGGCGCGTTCGAGTGTGGCGTGCACGCTGAGCAGGTCCCCGGCGCGCACCGGGGCGAGAAAGGTCATCCGGTCGACGGAGACGGTCACGGCCGGGCCATCGGCGTGGCGCCCGGCGGCGGCCGCAGCGGCGTCGTCGATGAGCTTCATCACGACGCCACCGTGGATGGTGCCGTAGAGGTTGGTGTCGTGCTCGCTCATGATGTGCGCGAGCGTGACCCGGGAATCGGCCGGGGTTTTCTTGGCAGCGGAGTTCAGCGCGACGGTTCGGTCGGCCACGTCAACTCTCCTTCGCGAGTCGCGGCAGGCAGGCCCGGGGCGCGAAGGAGACGACGGCGGAGGGGCACGCCGCGTGCCCGGAGCCGCCGGCCGGTCTCCGTCGAGCCGCCGGGATCACCGCACGCCCGTGGCGTACGGGCAGCGGCAGGTCTTCGGACTCGCGGGCACGCCTCGCGTACGAACGAGTCGTACGTGCGAGGCATCTACTGGCCGTCGCTTCCCGGGCTCGAGCGTGGGCCCAGTGCGTATGACGGCGGTCGTTCCCGCTCACCGCTGCGGGGCAGTCCCGGATTCCCACCGGGTTCCCTCTTACGACACGCCCGTCTGGCTGACGGGGTGAACCAGCTGCAGCGCCAGGGTAACCGCAACGAGGGCACGGCCTCGCGGGATGTGCCCCGAGTGCCCCACTCGCCCCGAAGGGATACGCCCGCACAAGGCCCCCCCGTCCCCTTCGGGCACTTCTGCCCCAACTCACCATTGGCCTATGGTTACTTGAGACCGCAGAGCGCGGTCGAAGGGAGATGCTCATGCCTACGCAGACCAGCCGCGCATCGCACAGCCTTCCTCGCTTCGAAGACGCAGAACCGCTCGGCCCGCAGGACGCGGAGTTCGCCCGGGAAATCAAGGCCGTGCTGGAGAAGCACGGAAACCTGGACCGGTTCGGCCTGGTCCTGTTACACGACCACTTCTCGGTCGACAGCGACGAAGTGCTCGTCGAGACGAACGATCCGCAGGCCCGCACGCTCCACGTCGAGGTGGAGAAGAAGGGAGAGACCACGCACGCCCAGCCGTCGCAGTGGCGGTTCGTGGCCGACTCCGAGAAGACGTCCACCGCGCAGAGCGACAGCACTCCCTACGAGCCGCTGATGCTGTGCCTGACACTTGCCTGCGAGGACCGCTGAGGTCGGGCGACCCAGGCTGATCCGCCCGCGCGCAAGCCGTCAGGGCGTCGGCGATGGCGGGCCGCCAAGCCGTACTGCGGCCGCCCGGCGATGCTTGATGTTGACGGCCGAAGCCTTGGCCAGCACCACGGGATTCAAGAAGCGCAGCGGACCGATCAGGCGGGAGGCAAAGAGATACATGTGCCGCGCCACCGACTCGTCGCGCGCTGCCGCCGCATACACCAGCCGCTCCAAGGGATTGAACGGGCGTGCCGTGGCGAAGTCGGCGGCCAGGTACTGGTGACCGCGCAGCCGGCGCCGGTGTCTGCGGGCGTACACCACGAGCGACCTGTCGAGGTCACCCCGACCGCTCGCGGCCAAGGCGACCGCCTCTGCCAGCCATTGCGCGGACTGCAGGGCCCACCCGCATCCCACCCCCCACAGGGGATCGCCGGTCAGGGCGGCGTCGCCGATCAGCGCGACGCCCGGTGCGGTCGGCTTGCGGCTGTGAAGCGGGTAGTTGACGGCGCCGGTGATCTTCGTGATGCGCTCGGCGGAGTCGATGGGCGGTGCCTCGGGCAGGGCGCGGACGAATGCGGAGAAGCTGCCCTCCAGGTCTTCCCGGAAGGCCGGCAGCCGCTTCTTGTCCGGGAGCACCGCGAGGACCGTCACCCCGTCGTCGTTCGGAAACGCGTACGCCATGTCGGGCTCGAGGAACCAGACGTGACCGATCCCGCCGGGCAGCGGAAGATTGCGGAAGTGCGCGAGATAGCCGAACCGCGCGTTCTCGTACAGCCGAGCCGGTACCCCGGCGAACTTCGCCACGGCCGAGTCCTTGCCATCGGCGCCGACCACCAGGCGGGCCCGGATCTCGCGCTCGCCCTGTGGTGTCGCCGTGCGCACCCCCACGGTGCGCCCGGCTTCCCGGACCAGCCCGGTCACACGGTGACCGAGGAGCAGATCGACGCCAGGGGTCTCGGCCGCATGGGACCTGAGCAACGGGTCGAGGGTGCTGCGCCGAATGTTGTACGCGTACGGTAGCTCGGGGCCCGTCGGCGCGGCCCTCGGCTCGATCCATCCCCAGCGGGTGTACCAGCGGGCCTCGTTGCGGACGGCTCCCGCCTTCTCGAGAGCGGGGATGACGCCGAGTTCGTCCAGCACCGGGTACGCGTTGGCCGTGATGGAGTGGGTGCACAGCGCCTTGTACGCTTCGGGGTCCGCGCGGCGTTCCAGCAGTGCGACGCGGACACCGCGCCGGGCGAGCAGGATCGCCGCGGCGCTGCCGGCGAGGCTGGCTCCGCTGATGACGACGTCGTAGTCGTATCCCGCGCTCTCAGGCTTGGTCATGCGCTGATCGCCCCCTTCGGGGTGTGGTGCGGTTCGTGGGAGTCGTGCAGTGCCACTGCTGTCAGGAACATGATCGATTGTCAAGGGTTATGGATCGGGTGATGGGTGATCTGGCTGCGGTGGCCTCCGCCGTGCGTTCGGCATCCCCGCCCCTACACCCTTCAACGGGGTTCCTGCGCCGTGCAGTTCAGCGAACGGCGGTGGCCGTGATGGGGTCGGTGCATGGCGCGCAGCGTGCGGTGGGCGAGGGCGCGGAGGTGGTCGAGGACGTCCGGGAAGCCGAGAGGCAGTTGCTGGAAAGGGGCGCCACCAAGCCCGGCCACCAGCCCGGCGGACAGTGCGGTGACCGGCCGCGGGCCCGGCCGTAATTCGGTTGCCCTGGCCATGGGTCAACGCTGCACTGTGGCCAGACACCACGCGTCGTGGTGCCGGCATTTCGAGGAGGCAGCGGCAGCAATGGAGATCCGTCCCACGACCGACCAGGACCTTGACGTCTTCGTCGGCACACTCCATGCCGCGTTCGGGCGCTTCCCGGAATCCCCGACCGAGGGCGGCGGGCTCTGGTGGTCGGCGCTCGAAATGGACCGCTGCCTGCTCGCCCTGACGGCGGACGGGCGGCCCGTCGGCACCGCCGGTGCGTACTCCTTCGAGCTCACCCTGCCCGGTGAGATCCTCGCCCCGGCCGGCGGGGTGACCGCCGTCGGCGTCATACCCTCGCACCGACGCCAGGGCGTGCTCAGCGCGATGATGCGGCATCAGCTCGCCGAGTTGCGGGCCCGCGGGGAGTTCCTCTCCGTACTGCTGGCCTCCGAGGCCCCGATCTACGGCAGGTTCGGCTACGGACCTGCGACCTACACGCAGCAGCTGACGGTGCCACGCCACCAGGCCGCCCTTGCCGTCCCCCGGGCGCGCGGAACGGCCGACACCCCGGCGACCGGCCCGGACGGCGACTCGGACACCGGCTCGGTCGAGGTGCTGCGTCGTGCCGAGTGCGGCGAGATCCTGGAAGAGGTCTACGACCGGTACCGCCGCGCCCGGCCCGGCGCGCTGTCCCGGCCGCACCGCTGGTGGGCCTTGCGCGCGGGGCAGCCCCCGATATCGCCGGCGCCGCGCTACGTCGCCGTTCACCGGGACGCCGACGGCGTCCCGGACGGGTACGCCAGCTACTCGATCGGCGAGCCCCAGACCTTGACGGTCGACGAGACCATCGCCGCCGACGACGCGGTCTTCACGGCCCTGGCCCGGTTCGTACTCGGACACGACCTGGTCTCTCAGGTCGTGTTCAAGCACATCCCGCCCGAGCACCCGCTGCGCTGGCAGTTCGCGGACTTCCGCGCCGGCGAGGTGAGCGGCGACACCGACTGGCTCTGGGTGCGGCTGCTGGACGTCCCGCGTGCGCTGACCGCACGCGGCTGGTTCATGGACGGCGAGCTCGTCCTCGACGTCGAGGACCCGTTCCTCGGCGAGCACGGCCGCTACCTGCTGACCGTCCGGGACGGCAAGGCCGACTGCGTACCGACGGACCGGGAGCCCGACCTGTCCCTGGACGTGCGCGACCTGGGCTCCGTCTACCTCGGCGGCACCGCCCCGAGCACGCTCGTGCGCGCCGGACACATCCGGGCCCACCGCCCGGGCGCGGCCGCCCTCGCCGACGCCCTCTTCCGCGCCGAGCGCTCCCCGCACTGCCTGCACTGGTTCTGACCGCGCGCTCGCCGACCCTGCACACGTCTCGTCAGGCGCCGTCTTCCACTGGACCGGTCCCGGGGCGGTCAGGGCTTGAGCCGGTTGTGCTGCGGCTCGTTCAAGGCTCACTTCTGGGCGGGCGAGCGGTGGGAGTCTCGCCGCGGCCATGCCGACCCGCCGGTGCGGGCCGGGCGGGACGCCGTGCTGCCTGGGATATTCCGTGGCGGGCGAACGGCGGTGACCAACACGGCGAGCGCCGCAGCCGGGGCCAGTACCGCGAGGCTCAGCGCGACGCTTTCGGTCGGGTCCGCCCAGGACAGCACACCCGTATAGGCGGCACCGCTGGTCATCTGCAGGAAGAAGAACAGGCCGGAGGCACTGCGGGCGTTGGCTCCCACCGAGCGCAGCATGCCGGCCTGGCAGACGGGGAAGGCGGCGCCGATGCCTGTCATCGCTACGGCCATGGGCACGACGAGAACGAGAGGTTCGCGCGGGAACAGGTACGCGCCCAGGGTCATTGCCGCCGTCGCGGCCAGGGACACGAGGCCGGAGACGAGCAGTATCCGCTCCAGCCTGTGGCGCTGATGCATTCTCCGGGCGGTCCTGCTCCCCACGATGTATCCGGCGACCACGAGCGCGTAGAGGAGACTGAAGACCGTTGATGTGGTGCCGAGGCGCACCTGGAGGGTGTGGCTGGAGAAGGTGGTGAACGTGAAGTACACGCACCACGCCAGGCAGATCGCTGCGGTGAACCACCAGTACTGGGGCCTGGCGAGGACCTGCCGCAGCCCTGGTCCGTTGTCGGCGGTCCGGGCCTCCGAATGGGGCAGGGTGCGCCGGGCGACGAGGAACGTACCGGCGCTGAGCAGGCCGAGCCCCAGCATGATCGGCCTCCATGACAGGTGGTCGACCAGCAGCCCGACGACGGGGGGTGTGAGCGCGGGGGTGAGGGCGATGGCTGTGGACAACCCCGTGAGTGCCGCCAGCCTCTGGCGTTCCGGAAGGGCTTCTTGCACGTAGACCCGGGCGAGGACGGTGCCTGCGCCGCCACCGAACGCCTGCAGTACCCGGGCGGCGGTCAGTGTGCGGACATCCGGCGCGGCCGCCACCGCCACCGACGCCACGATGTGCAGTACCAAGGCAGCTAGCTGCACCGTGCGGGGACCCGTTCGCGCGGCCAGCATCCCGGCCGCGGCCATGGCCAGGGCGTACCCGGCCATGTACAGCACGAGACTGCGGTCGATGGCCGCGGGCGACGTCGCGAGGTCCCCGGCGATGTGCGGCACGGCGGGTACGAACGCCGCCAGCGTCGCCTGCGGCACGACGACCAGCAGGATGAGACAGGTGCGCAGGGTGGACCGGTCGGGGACCGCATCGGGGTTCACAGCAGCACTCCGGCGCGGGTGGGAAGACGGGAGGCGACCCGCTCCGCGACCCGGCCCGCCTGGGTGGCCGCGTACTCCATCGAGCTGGTGTGGAAGTGCACGCCGGACGAGAGGTCTCCGACGATGTGCAACCGGGGGATCGGCACCCCGCAGGCATCGAGCACCTCGTTGGTGTCGGGGTCGACGTCCAGTCCGCCGAGCGGGTGCGGGCGGGCGAATCCGCTGCGGGTGAGCGTCTCGACCAGGGTGCCGGGGCGGGCGGCGCTCACGTCGATGCCCCGTCCCGTCGCGTTGACCACCACGTCGTAGCGCCGTTCCTGTCCGCCGCGGTAGAGCGCCCGGAAGTGGCGGTCTTCGGCGCGGACGTCGAGGATGCCGGCGCGGAACGAGAGTCTTCCGGAGTCGGCCAGTGCCAGCAGCCGCCGGGCGTTGACGGGAGGCATCGGACTTCGCAGGCAGGTGAAGACCCGGCTGTAGTGCCGCGTGAACGCCTTGCCGCTCGCCGGGTCCAGGGCTCTCCAGAGCCGCGAGTACCAGGGGGTCAGCGCGACGATGCAGCGCTGTACGGCAGCCGCGGGGCCTGGTTCGCCGAGCCGGGTGCGAAGCAGCTCGTCGCCGCCGGTCCGGGCCAGGAAGGGGCGAAGCGCTTCCCGCAGGGTCGTACCCCGGCGCGACAGCTCTCCGTCGAGAAGCCCGGCAAGGTCTTTCAGGCTGATGGTCTCCCGCTGGGCGAGCATGCGCCGGACGTCCTCGACGAGTTCCCGGGCGCAGTCGCCCGCCCCGAGGTCGCAGCGCACATCCGGCAACGCACCGCTGCGCGAGCCAAGTGTGACGCGCACTCCGTCCGTTCTGCGCCCCAGCTCCAGGGCCACGTCGATCGCCGTCAGTCCGGAGCCGAGCACCAGCACCTCACCGCCGTGCGGTACGGCATGCGCACTCTGCTGCACGGGATAGGGCTGGTGGAGGTAGCCCGGCGCGCCGGACAGCCGGTACACGTCACGTGCGGGCAGCGATCCCAGGCAAAGGATCACGTCATCCACCCAGCGCGGGGCGGACCTCTCGGGACCGACCGCGCACCGTTCCGCGGTGGGCTGCACCTCGCGCACCGGCTCTCGGACGACCTCCACGGAACCGCCGAGGTTGCCTAAGTCACGGCAGGCCGTGGCGAACACGTCTGCCAGATATCTGCCGAAACTCGATCGCGGTGCGAACAGGGCGCTTCCGGCATCGGTGCGGGCGGTCGCCGGCCCGTGCTGCCCGAGCCAACGCCGGAAGTGACCGCGGTCCCCGTAGTCCACCGACATCGCGGAGACCGGCCGGTTGAGCAGAGCGCTGTCGGTGTCGTCCCGGTAGGCGAAGCCCGGCCCGCACGGCCCGTCCGGTTCGAACACCACGACGTCGGGAGCTTCCACAACGGACTCGGCCGAGATCTGCTTCACGAGGGCGACCAGGAACGCCGTAGCCGAAGCGCCGCCACCGATCACGGCGATCCGCCGCCGCTGATGCGGGGCGCTTCCGGCTGGTGCAGGACAGGGCACTGTGGACTGCGCGGAAATCACGTTCTCTCCTTTGGACTCGTCAGGGCATGCCTGGTCTCGGTGGCTCCACCTCGCGGAAGAACCACGGGAGTTGTTGAGGTGGGGGCCTCATGACGTGGGTGGCCGGAGCCGGCGAGCAGGGGTACATCGACGTGCGAACCCTTGCCCGCCGCGCTCAGTCCCCAGCGGCGGTCTCCGAACTGGGCGCAGGGAGTGCCGGGCTTGAAGCCTGCGGTCAGGAGTAGCCGCGAGATCGGCCAACTCACCATGCAGGGAGGTCGCTTACGCCTGCGGCCACGAACCCGCCCATCCCCGCCGACATCACGCGACATAAGCCGCTTCGACGCACCCAGACGGACATCACCATCGTCCCCCCGCCCACAATCGTGAAGGTTCTATGAAGAACTTGTGCGCAAGAAGGTAAGCGCACCCCCAACCGCCCACAAGCCCCGCGGATGACACTCATGGAGCAAAAACGGCGAATCGCTTCACGGGGTCGAGTGACGCCCGTCACTCTGCGGCGAGGTTGTACACCTTCAAGCCGTATCCCACGTGGGAATGCGCCAGCCGGGTTCCGAAAGCCTCACTCGCCCCACAGACATGGCCGGCGGGATGAGGGCGGCAGTTTCCCCCTCAGGCAAGTACCGCCCGCGAGATGATGGGGAGCGTGATCACCTTCACACTCATCCCGGGTGCCTGCCACGGCGGTTGGTACTTCGAGCCGCTTGCGAAAGAGCTGCGGCGGCACGGGCACGCGGCCCACTGCGTGACCCTGTCCGGTATCGGCGATGCCGGAATGGTCGTCAGGGGAGCCGCCGACCGGGTCCCTGAGCGGATCGACTCGGTGGACTACGTGGACGCGTTCCTGCCCGGCGACGGAGACTCCGCGTGGAGCCTGACCACCGACGCCCAGCGCCAGTGGTACATCGAGGGCGCCTCGGCCGACGGCATCGGCATCGAGCCGTTCGCGTTCCTGGACCCACGGACCACCCCGCACCCCCTGGCCGGCATGGTCCAGCGGCTTCGGCTCACCGGTTCCCAAAGCGGCTTCCGCCGACGGGACTAGGTGTTCGCGGCCCAGTTCCCCGACACCCCCTTCCCTCGACGGGGTGCAGCACGAGCGAGGGCCTTCCTCCGACCCGTCGGAGGAAGGCCCTGGTGCCGCATCAGGCAACGTTCGCCCGATTCACCAGGTGAAGCAGCGCAGGGCGGTGAGCCGGGCCTCTACCAGGGCACCGGCTGATCCTGGTAGTTGAGGAATTTCAGGCCCGGTTCGCCGCCGTGGCGGTCGATCGTGTCCACGACGCCCGGGACGGACTGGCCGATGGTCAGAGGTGCGTCCGGTCCGCCGAGTTCGGTGCGGACGTGGCCGGGGCAGATGAGCAGCAGGGTGTGCGTGGCGTCGGCGTACCGGGCGGCGTAGCTGCGCATCAGCTGGTTCAGGGCGGACTTGCTGGCGCGGTAGACGTCGTGACCGCCGTTGGTGTTCAGGCCGAGGCTGCCTTGGCGCGAGGACATGACGCCGATGGTCCCGGTCGGCGCGACCAGCGAGCGGAAGGACTCGACCACGCGCATCGGGCTGAGCGCATTGGTGACCATGACCTCGGCGAACATCTCCGTCGGGACCTCGCCGACGGGAATGTTGCCCCGCGTGATGGCGGCGTTGACGAACAGCAGGTCGAGGGTGCGCTCCGCCAGGCGTTCGCGCAGCGCGGCGATCTCCTCCGGCTCCGTCATGTCCAGCGACTCGACGGTGACGCGGCCGTCCGATGCCTCGGCCAGGTCGTGCAGGCCGGTGCGCCGATCGCCCCGGACCGTCCCGATGACGTCCCAACCCCGCTGCGCGTACGCGGTGGCCAGACCGAGCCCGAGGGACCGGGACGCCCCGACGATGAGGGCGGTCCCGGCGCTCACGCCTGGACCGCCGGCTTGAGGACCTGCTCACACCACGCGCGGAAGGTCGTCGGGCTCGCGGTCCCCGGAGTGCGCCGCACCCCGTCGTCGAGGCCCTCGTCCTTGGCCCGCATCATGTCGAGGTAGCCCTGCACGAGCGCGTCCCCGATGCCGTGTCCGGCCAGTGAGGTGCGGAATGCGTCGAGCGTCTGCCGCTCGTAGCGGATCGGGCGGCCGAGCACCTCGGACATGATGCGCGCCAGGTCGTTCGGCGAAAGGTCCTCGGGGCCCAGCACCGGGACCTCGCCCGTCCCCGTCCACGAGCGGTCGAGCAGCAGGCCGGCGGCGGCCGCGGCGATGTCCCGGGTGGCGGCCGTCGGTGCCTTGCGGTCGGCGGTGACGGTGCCGGTGAACACGCCGTCGTCGCGGATCGAAGCCGCCTGCCACAGCAGGTTGTCGATGAACGTCGGGTTGGCGAGCGCCCGGTAGGCCACGCCCGTGCTCGCGATGAGGTCGTCCATGGCCAGCGACGCCGTCACGTGCCCGGCGCGGCCGGCGACGGGGGTGCCCCGGCCGAGCGCCGAGACGCCGACGACGTGTCCGACTCCGTGGGTCGTGAACGCCTTCGCGGCGGCGCCGGTGAACCCGGAGTACATGGCGTCCAGGCTCGGCGCCTGCGGGTTCGGGGGGACCAGCCAGAAGACGGCGTCCGCACCGGCGAAGGCCCGGTCGACGACCTCCGCGTCGCCGTGCGAGCCGGTGACGACGTCGACGCGCGCGCGGACCGCGCCGGGAAGTCTCCCGGGGTCACGCACGATGACGCGCAGCTCTTCGCCGCGTGTGTGGCTCTCGCCGAGGAGGATCTCCAGGAGCCGGCTGCCGATCTGGCCGGTGGGAGCGGTAATGACGATCATGCGTCAAGTCTTGGGGCGGCCATCCGCGGCGTCCAATACCCTTTCCGGCAATTGATACCTTCAGGGCATGGATCTCGATCTGCGCAAGCTCCGCTACTTCGCCACGGTGGCCGAGCACCGGCATTTCGGCCGCGCGGCGAAGCAGCTCTACATCACCCAGCCGGTTCTCAGCCGTCAGATCAGGTCCCTGGAACAGGAGTTGGGGTGCACGCTGTTCGTGCGGAGCACCCGCAGCGTGGAGCTGACCGCCGCCGGGAAACAGCTCTACGAGGAGGCGCAGCAGATCCTCCCGTCGGTCACCGCGGCGGTGGGGCGCGTGCACGACGTCGGTCAGGGCGTCCAACGGCTCGTGGTCGCCTTCTCCCCCGGGCTCCATGTGTCGGATGCGATCCGGGCGTTCGCCTCGCGCCACCCGGACGTCGAGACCGACGTCGTCCCGGCACGCTGGTGGGAGCAGGACCGGCCGCTCCGGGACGGCCGTGCCCAGGTCGGTTACCTGCGGCGGCCGTTCGACGACGCGGGCTTGCGCATCATTCCCATCGGCCACGAGCCCAGGGTCGCCTGCATGCCCGCGGCACACCCGCTGGCATGCCGTCAGGAACTCACCTCCGCGGACCTCGACGGCGAGCGGATGCTCGACATACCAAAGCGGCGGACGTCGACGCTTGAAGAGAAGTTCGAGCTCATCGCCTCCGGGCACGGCATCGCGCTCATCCCGCTGAGCGTCGCGCGGTCCTACTCCCGCCCCGACCTCGCCCACCTCCCCGTCACAGACGCCCCAGGGATCGAGAGCTGCCTGGCCGTTGCGGCGGACCGGCACGAGAAGCTGCTACGCGACTTCCTGGAGATCGCCACCGCGACACTGCGGCAGACCTGAGCGGTCAGCGCGCGAGGCCACGGCCGGCCGAACCTTCGACGTGGTCACCCGCCGTCCGGTGCGTGAGAATCCGCCGCAGTCACGTGCCCGGCGGATCCCCTCTGCCGCTCTGCTGCCATCAGAGCCGCATAGACGATGAGCGACACCCCGAGCCCGACGGCCCACCCGTAGTCCGCGAGCGGTTTGAGGGACGGGATCAGTCCGTCGGCCGGGAACGGCCCGGCCTTGTTCCCCTTCGCGTCGAGCGTCGAGTAGGACCCGCCGACGGCCAGCACACCCCCGGCCGCGAACGCGACGACGGCGCGCCAGTTCCACCCACCGCCGTACCAGTACCTTCCCTCCGCCACGTACAGGTCGGCGAGGTGCAGCACGGTCCGCCGGATGATCCAGTAGTCGGCGATCAGGATCCCGGCCACCGTGCCGAGCAGCCCGCCGACGACGCCGAGCCACGTGAAGATGTACAGCTCGGGCGTGGACGTCAGCTTCCATGGCATGACCAGCACACCGACGATGCCCGTGATGATCGCGCCGGTACGGAAGGTGATGACCTTCGGCGCGAGATTCGCAAGGTCGTAGGCAGGGGAGACGACGTTGGCCGCGATGTTCACGGAGATCGTCGCCACGAAGACGGTGACGAGTGCGAAGAGCAGGCCGAACACGTTGTCCGTCTTGCCTGCCAGCTCGACCGGGTCCCAGATCGCCGCCCCGTACACCTTCTCCGAACCGGCCGTCACCAGCACCGACATGAGGGCGAAGGCGGTCATGGTGGTCGGCAGGCCGAGGGTCTGGCCCCAGACCTGCGCCCGCTGGCCCTTCCCGAAGCGGGTGAAGTCAGGAATGTTCAACGACAAGGTCGACCAGAAGCCGATCATGCCCATGAGCCCCGGGAAGAACACCTTCCAGAAGTCCGCACCCCACCCCACCTTCGACGGCTCGTGCAGCAACGGGCCGAAGCCGCCCGCCTTGTTCGCGATCCAGACCAGCAGCACGACGGCGCCGACGAGCACGAACGGCGCCGCCCAGTTCTCGAAGCGGCGCAGGGTGTCCATCCCCCGGTGGATGACGGCCAGTTCGAGCGCCCAGAAGATGACGAAGCACAGCCAGAGCGTCCACGGGTAGCCGCCGATCTTCCCCGCGTCGGCCCACCCCCCGAAGATCTTCCCCAGCAGTACGAAGATGCCCTGGCCGCCGATCCACGTCTGGATGCCGAACCAGCAGCAGGCCACCGCGGCCCGCACCATGGCGGGCAGGTTCGCGCCGCGGATGCCGAACGAAGCCCGGGCCAGGACCGGGAAGGGTATGCCGTACTTCGGTCCGGCATGGCCCGTGAGCAGCATCGGCAGCAGCACGATCACATTGGCGAGGGCGATCGTGAGGACCGCCTGCTTCCAGTCCATGCCGAGCGCGACCAGCCCGGAGGCCAGGGTCCAGGACGGGATGCAGTGGGCCATGCCGATCCACAGGGCGACGAAGTTGTATGTGGTCCAGCGGCGTTCGGCGAGCGGGACGGGACGCAGGTCCTCATTGGCGTAGCGGCTGCCGGAAGGACAGACATCGGCGGTCAGCTCGACGCCGGCGCCTTCGGCCGGTATCGGAGACGAGGACGGGGAGGGGAGGGCGTCGGTCATGGGCAGTCCGTTCGATGAGGGACCGGTGAAGGGCCGGTGCGCAGGCCCTACGGGGGACGCGGGAGCTTGGCCGTGCGGGTGCCGTGAACTGCCGTGCGGGAGAGGCTGGTTGAAGAGGGTGGTGCCGAGGGGGCCGGTAACGCGCCGGTCATGAGGTCAGTGCGGGGATGACGTGCCGGCCGTACTCGTCGATGACCTTCTCCTTCGCGTCGTGCATCGCATACACCGCGAACTGGTCGACACCCAGCGCCCGCAGCGCACGCAGCCTTTCGACATGCGCCGACACCGGGCCGATCAGACAGAACCGGTCCACGATCCCGTCCGGTACGAACTTCGTGTCCGGGTTCCCGGAGCGGCCGTGGTGCGCATAGTCGTACCCCTCACGCGCCTTGATGTAATCCGTCAGCTGCTGCGGCACCACGCCGGAGTCGGCGCCGTACTTCTCCACCAGGTCGGCCACGTGGTTGCCGACCATCCCGCCGAACCACCGGCACTGCTCACGCGCGTGGGCGAGGGCCTCGGGGGAGTCGTCCTGCGTGACGTACGCGGGCGCGGCGACACAGATCTTGACGTCGTCCACCGAGCGTCCGGCGGCCACCGCCGCGTCCCGTACCGCCTTCACCATCCACTCCGTCAGGAACGGGTCCGCGAGCTGGAGGATGAAGCCGTCGGCCTCCTCACCGGCCATCTTCAGCGCCTTGGGGCCGTACGCCGCCATCCATACCGGAAGCTCGGCCCCCTCCCGTACCCACGGGAACCTGACCACCGTGCCGCCGAGATCCGCCTCGTCGCCGCGGCCGAGCGCCCGGATCACCTTGATCGCCCCGCTGATCCGCGCGAGCGTGTTCGGCTTACGGCCCGCCACACGCATCGCGGAGTCCCCGCGGCCGATGCCGCACACGGTCCGGTTGCCGTACATGTCGTTCAGCGTGGCGAAGGTGGAGGCCGTGACCTCCCACGTCCGTGTGCCCGGGTTGGTCACTATCGGGCCGACGGTCAGGCGGTCCGTCTCCGCGAGGATGCGGCTGTAGATGACGAACGGCTCCTGCCACAGCACGCACGAGTCGAACGTCCACCCGTGCGTGAAGCCGGCATCCTCCGCACGCTTCATCAACTCCACGACCGCGGAGGCGGGCGGGTCGGTCTGCAGGACGAGTCCGAAGTCCATGGTTGGTGTACGCCCCTTACTGATCGAGTACGAATCGGCGCGTCCGCAGCACGCGACGTGCAGGTCCGGCTGGTGCAGGTACTGATCCGGCTAGTGCAGGTACTGACAGGTGCCGCGCGGGATGTACGCGCCGTGCCCGGCCCGGCCCGTGAACTCCCGGTCGGTGAGGACGAATTCGCCGCGCGACAGGACCGTCTCCACCCGTCCGGTCAGGCGCTTGCCCTCGTAGGCCGAGTAGTCGACGTTCATGTGGTGGGTGGCCGCCGAAAGGGTCTGTTCGGCGTGCGGGTCGTAGATCACGATGTCGGCGTCGGCGCCCGGCGCGATCGTGCCCTTCTTCGGATACAGGCCGAACATCCGGGCCGGTGTCGCGCAGGCGATCTCGATCCAGCGGCGGCGCGAGATCTGTCCGTCGACGACGGCCTGGTGGAGCAGGTCCATGCGGTTCTCGACGCCGGGCAGCCCGTTCGGGATCTTGGAGAAGTCGCCGCGGCCCAGCTCCTTCTGCCCCGAGAAGCAGAACGGGCAGTGGTCCGTCGACACCACCTGGAGCTCGTTGGTGCGCAGGCCGCGCCAGAGCGCGGCCTGGTGCTCCTTCGGGCGAAGTGGCGTACTGCAGACGTACTTTGCGCCCTCGAAGTCGGGCTCGGCGAGGTTGTCCGCCGACAGGAACAGGTACTGCGGGCACGTCTCGCCGAAGACCGGCAGACCCTCGTGGCGGGCGCGCGCCAGCTCGGCGACGGCTTCCTGTGCCGACACGTGCACGACGTACAGCGGCGCCCCGGCGACCTGGGCCAGCTTGATCGCGCGATGCGTCGCCTCCGCCTCCAGGAGCGCCTTCCTGACCTCGCCGTGATACCGCGGGTCGGTCTCGCCTCGCTCCAGCGCCTGCTTCACCAGCACATCGATCGCGATGCCGTTCTCGGCGTGCATCATGATCAGGCCGCCGTTCTCGCCGGCTCGCTGCATGGCACGCAGGATCTGGCCGTCGTCGGAGTAGAAGACCCCCGGATATGCCATGAACAGTTTGAACGAGCTCACGCCTTCGGCGACAAGGCCGTCCATTTCCTTGAGCGTCGCATCGTTGACGTCAGACACGATCATGTGGAACGCGTAGTCGATGGCGCACTGGGCGTCGGACTTGGCGTACCAGGCATCCAGGCCCTGGCGCAGCGAATGGCCGCGGGTCTGGACGGCGAAGTCGATGATGGTGGTGGTGCCGCCCCAGGCGGCGGCGCGGGTGCCGGTCTCGAAGGTGTCCGAGGCGAAGGTGCCACCGAACGGCAACTCCATGTGCGTGTGCGCATCGACCCCGCCCGGGATGACGTATTTGCCGGTGGCGTCGATGGTGCGGTCGGCCGACCGGCTCCAGCTCTCCGCATGGGGGCTCCCGTGTGCGGCGAGGGCCGCGATCCGTCCTTCCTCCACCAGGACATCGGTGTGCATCTCGTCGGCGGCGGTGATCACCAGTCCGCCTCGGATGACCGTACGGCTCACCATCGCTGCTCCCTACCTGACGCCACGTCATAGCTGGTCTACACCCGTAGATACCGGTCGAGAAGGAGACACCGTAGAAGCATGTCACCCACCGTGGCAATACCGTGACCGTTGATCATGGGCGACGGCCGTGTTGCGCCGACGATCAGCTGGACGGTTGAACGCCGGGCGCGATCGGAGCGCGGCACACCGCTTGTGGGGGACCGGCCCGGGAGGGATGCGGGGGCGCCGCGGCGGGCAGAACGAGGACGCCGGAACGGGACGCGGGCGGCGGGGCGCACGACCCGTCAGGAAGGGGGGCGGCCGGGACGACGGACCTAGGGCGACACACGCCCACAGGCAGCCGACCTCACGCAGGACACCGAAACCCGGACACCGGAACGGGACACGGGCACCGGACACCACAACAGGACACGGATCAGGACGCGGAATACGACACGGACCAGGACACGAAACAGGACATCAGAAAGGCGACACGTCATGGAGCAGAGCACGCCGTGGGAGTTCTCCGACGACCGCGGGCGCCTGGCGGTGGCCGGGAACCGACCATTGAAGATCGTCACCTACATACAGGCGGGCGCCACGCTGTGGGACCACGGCATCCGCCCCGTGGGGCTCTTCGGGTCCCAGCACGACGGCCCCGCGCCCGACCCGTCCAAGGCCGGTGAGCTGCCGCTGGCGGAGATCCCGTTTCTGGGGTCGGGCGGCACGCTGCACCCGGACGCGCTGCTGGAGGCCGGGCCGGACCTCGTGGTCGCCGTCACGTACGACGGCGAGCAGATTTACGGGCTCGAGCCGAAGACCGCGCTGGAACTGGAGGCGCATGTCCCGGTGGCGGCCATCGCGGTGGGTCCCGGGCGCGGGCTCGCCGAGGTACGGGAACGGTTCGCGGCGCTCGCCGGTTCGCTGGGGAAGGGTGAACCGCTGGGCGCGGCACGGGAGTTGGACGCCGCGGAGGACGTACTGCGGCAGGTGACCGGGGGGCCGGTGCGGCCCCGGGTGCTGGCGCTGTCGCCCGGTGGCCGTGAGCGGGTCCATCTGGCCCGGCCCAATGCCTGGCCGGATCTGCGGGCGCTGTCCGAGCACGGCGTCGACCTGCTGGAGCCGGCCGCCGGATCGGGCGCCAACTGGTCCACGGTGGGCTGGGCGGAGGCCGCCGGCATGCGCCCGGACATCGTGCTGTCGGACGAACGGGCCAACGCCGCCCGGCCCGCGCAGCTGCGGGCCGACGAGCACTGGCGCGCCCTGGAGGCCGTGGCGCGGCTGCTGCCGTGGAACCCTGAGGCCCCGTGCAGCCGCCGCGCGCACACCCGCTTCTTCACGCTGGTGGCGGACGCCGTACGGGAGGTGGTGACGGGACGTTAGCGCACCGCACCTGCGGGCCCCGGGAACCGGAACCCCCCACTCCCGGAGCCCACCACGGACGGCCTCAATCTGCCGTGGACGAGCGGGAGTTGATCTGCTGGGACAAAGGGGCAGGCCACCGCAGTCGCCCACCCCTCCACACGGTCCCGCTACGAACCCACCAGCCTCCCCTGCGCCGCCCGCAGCGCCTCGGCGAGCAGCTCCGCCCCCTCCTCCGCCTCCGCGACGGTGAGCGTCATCGGGGGTGCGATCCGCAGCGTGGCGCCGCCGTGACCGCCCTTGCCCACCAGCAGACCCCGTTCCCGGGCGGCCTCGATGGCCAGGGACGCGGCCTCGGCGGAGGGCTCGTCCGTACCGGGGCGCACCAGCTCGACGCCGATCATCAGGCCGCGGCCGCGCACCTCGCGTACCACCTCGAGTCCGGCCGAGATCGCCCGCAGCCGCTCGATGAGCAGGCCGCCGACGCGCCGGGCGTTGCCCTGGAGGTCGTGTTCGAGGAGGTAGGTGAGATTGGCGAGGCCGGCGGCCATGGTGACGGGGCTGCCGCCGAAGGTGGAAATGGAGTTCGCGGACAGGGAGTTCATCACGTCCGCGCGGGCGACGACGCCGCCGACGGACATGCCGTTGCCGATGCCCTTGGCGAAGGTGAGCAGGTCCGGCGGGCCGTTGTCGGCGTGCGCCTGCCAGCCCCAGAAGTGGTCTCCCGTGCGGCCCCAGCCGGTCTGCACCTCGTCGCTGATCCAGAGGATGCCCTCGCGGGCGAGAACCTCACGGAAGGCGGCGTAGAGGCCGTCCGGGGGCGCGGTGAAGCCGCCGACCCCCTGGACCGGTTCGGCGATCAGCGCCGCGACGCCGCCCGCGGTCTGCTGGAGCACGTCCTCGAGGTCGGCGACGCAGGCCTTGATGTAGTCGGCGTCGGAGAGACGGGCGTACGGGCCGCGGCTGCGCACCCCGCCGTGTACGTACAGCGTCTGGAGGGGCGAGAGGCTGGTGGGCGACCAGCTCTGGTTGCCGGTGATGCCGACGGCGGAGAAGGACCGGCCGTGGTAGCTGTTGCGCATCGCCAGGACCTGGTTGGAGCGGCGGTAGGACGTGGCCAGCAGCAGGGCCGTGTCGGTGGCTTCGGTACCGGAGGTGGTGAAGAAGACCCGGGCGTCGGGGATTCCGGAGAGTGCCGCGATCCGCTCGGCCAGTTCCACCATGGGGCGGGAGAGGTAGAGCGTGGAGGTGTGGATGATGCGGCCGGCCTGTTCGCCGACCGCCTTGGTCACCTCGGGCAGTGCGTGGGCGGTCATGGTGGTGAGGATGCCGCCGAAGAAGTCGAGGTAGCGGTTGCCCTCGGCGTCCCAGACGTAGCGGCCCTCGCCGTGGGTGAGTTCGAGCGGCCGGTCGTAGTAGAGGCTCAGCCAGGACGGCAGGACGGCGCGGTGGCGGGCGTACAGGCCCGCGGAGTCGTGAGTCACGGCTGCACCAGCCCCCCGTACGCGTCGGGGCGGCGGTCCCGGTAGAACGCCCACTGCTGCCGGACCTCGTCGATCAGCCCGAAGTCGAGGTCGCGGACGACGAGTTCCTCCTCCTTGTCGCTGGCGACCTCGCCGACGAACTGACCGCGCGGGTCGACGAAGTAGCTGGTCCCGTAGAAGTCGTTGTCGCCGTACTCCTCCACCCCGACGCGGTTGATCGCCGCGATGAAGTACTCGTTGGCGACGGCGGCCGCGGGCTGCTCCAGCTGCCAGAGGTAGCCGGACAGGCCGCGGGAGGTGGCGGAGGGGTTGTAGACCAGCTGGGCGCCGTTGAGACCGAGCTGCCGCCAGCCTTCGGGGAAGTGGCGGTCGTAGCAGATGTAGACGCCGACCTTCCCGACGGCCGTGTCGAAGACCGGCCAGCCCATGTTCCCCGGCTTGAAGTAGTACTTCTCCCAGAAGCCCTTGACCTGCGGGATGTGGTGCTTGCGGTAGATGCCCAGGAGGGAGCCGTCGGCGTCGATGACGACCGCGGTGTTGTAGTAGAAGCCGGACTGCTCGATCTCGAAGATCGGGACGACGATGACCATGCCGGTCTCGCGGGCGAGCGCCTGCATCCGGCGTACGGTCGGGCCGTCGGGCGCGGACTCGGCCCAGCGGTAGTGCTCCGGCTCCTGGACCTGGCAGAAGTACGGGGCGTTGAAGACCTCTTGGAAGCCGATGATCTTCGCGCCCTGGGCGGCCGCCGCTCTGGCGTGCTCCTCATGCTTCGCGATCATCGATTCGGTGTCGCCGGTCCAGGTCGCCTGGACCAGTGCGGCACGCACAACATCGGCCATGAGCTGCTCCTTTGTCGATGCGTCAGCCTGCAGCCCACGCGGGATCTGCGCCGCGATCTACGCGTGTGGAGGTGACCGTAAGCCCCGTCACGCACGGTGGCAAGACCATCTCTCAGCGCGGCGCGTCCACGGAGCGCTCAGCGGTGGGCGACGCGGAGGGCATGGGCGATATCGCTGTGCCGGTGCGGGGAGACGCGTTCGGCGGCCGCCAGCAGCAGTGGGCCGAGGGTGTCCGGCGCCACGGCCTCCGCCGCGGCGGCCTCGTCCGGCGTACGGGACCGCACGAGCGCGGCCAGCAGCTCCAGCGCCTGCGCGGTGCGGTCCCGCTCGAGCAGCGCCAGCGCGGCCTGCGCCACCTCGCCGACGGGGCGGGACACGCACTGCCGCAGCAGCTGGATGCCGTCCTCCGTACGGCCCGCGGCGGCCAGCGCATCGGCCGCCGCGGCGAGCCCCGCGGGCGGCAGGCAGGCCGCTTCCCAGAGCAGGGTGGGGACGTCGGAGGCGAGTCCGGCGCGCTCCAACTCCTCGATGAGGAAGGGGAGTTCCTGTGCGGGACGGCTGGCGGCGGCGCAGAGTTCGGCGTACACGAGGCCGCCGTCGGTGGTGGCGCGGAGGTGGGCCAGACGGGCGACGGCGGTGGCGGCGGCGCGGCGGGCCTCGGCGACGGCCGGGGCCGGCGCGGGGTGGGCGCGGCCGTCCGCCGGCTCGACGTCGCCCATCGGGTCCTGGCCGTACGCTCCGGCGAAGCGGGCGCCGCGCGGGGCGGCGGGTGCGGGAGCCGGGGCGCTCTCGTACTCCTCGGCCGCCGGCTCGACCTGCCACTCCGCTTCCGTATCACCCTCCGTCTCTTCCTCCGTCTCTTCCTCCGGCACTTCCTCCGGCACTTCCAGCCCGGCGAAGCGGGCGCCGCGCGGGCGGGCAGGGGGCTTGGCCCGACGCCTGGAGCGCATCTTCCCCTGGCGCCTGCCCTCGTTCCGCCCCAGCGCCTCCAGCCGGGCGCGGAGCTCGCCGACCCGGGCGCCCGCGCGCAGATGGTCGTCGCGCGCCCAGGCCAGGTCCTCGGCCTGCCGGTCCGCCTCCCGGGGGCCCGCCACGGCCAGGGCCGCCTCCAGCTCACGGACACGGAATGCGGTGCGCCGCTCCTCGCGCAGCATCACCTGCAGCCGCTCCTGGAGCGCGGGGCGGCCGCCCGGCCGCGCGTCGTGGACGGCCACCGCCTGCGCGTGCAGCTGGCGGGCCCGTGCGCTCGCGGTGGTCACCGCATGCTCGCCGGGCAGCTCAGAGAGGTCGTACAGCAGGGACTCCACCACGTCCCAGGGCGGTACGTCCCGCCCCTCCAGGCACGCCCGCAGCCCCTCGGGATCGCGCCGGGCGAAGACGCCGTACCACCCCGCGGAGGGATTGAGCCGCTGGGTGAGGCAGACCAGGAAGTACGCGAACTCTTGGACTGGATCCCGGAGTTGAGTTCCCGACATGGACTGAGCAGCTCCCCCTCGGCCGGACTTGCCCCCTCGTCCGCATGGCACACCGCAAATGTTTCGACGGCGGCGACGGCGCGCTACGCACGCGTTACAGACCGCGCACAGGAACGAAAAGAAGACAGGAAAACTTGCAAGTTTCCCTGTCGATTACATACGCTGGCGCCATGCCGGACCAAAACCAGGAACGCCTCGCCACGGATCTGGGCGCGGCCGTGGGCGTGCTGATGCGACGCCTGCGCGCGGCGTCGCCGCAGGGTGAGCTGAGCCCCACCCAGCGCTCGGTCATCGCCCGGATCGACGCCGACGGGCCGGCCACCACCGCGGCGCTGGCCCGCGCCGAGCTGGTCCGCCCGCAGTCCATGCGGATGACCGTGGGCGCGCTGGAGGACATGGGCGTCCTCGCCCGCAGCCCGCATCCGACCGACGGGCGGCAGGTCGTCTTCTCCCTCACCGAGGAGGGGCGCCGGCTGCTCAAGGCCGCACGCCAGGCCAAGCAGAACTGGCTCGCCGTGACCATCGCGGAACGGCTGACCCCGGAGGAACAGCGCACCCTGACCGCGGCTACCGCGCTGATACGACGGCTGACGCAGGAATGAGCGCGCCGAGCCGTTCGACGAAGCCCGCCGGCCTGGACGGTACACCCGCCGGCGTCCCCCACCGGGCCTTCGGCGCGCGCCTGATGACTCCGCTGCTCCTCGGCTCGCTCCTCAACCCCATCAACTCCACGATGATCGCCACCGCTCTGGTGGCCATCGGGCAGGACTTCCGGGTCGGGCCCGCCGACACCGCCTGGCTGCTCTCCGCGATGTATCTGGCCAGCGCGGTGGGGCAGCCGTCGATGGGGCGGCTCGCCGACCGCGTCGGGCCGCGGCGGGTGTTCGTCGCCGGTGCGCTGATGGTCTGCGCGGCGGGGCTGATCGGGGCGCTGGCCCCCGTCTTCACCCTGCTGATCGTCTCCCGGGTCGTGCTCGGCATCGGCACGGCGGCCGCCTACCCCGCCGCGATGGCGATGCTGCGCGCCGAGTCGCGGCGGACCGGCCGGCCCACGCCCCGCGCCGTTCTGGGCCGGCTCTCGCTCGCCGCGCTGGCGAGCGCCGCCGTCGGCCCCACGCTCGGCGGCCTGCTCGCCGCCACGGCGGGCTGGCGCGCGGTCTTCGCCGTCAATGTGCCGCTGGCGCTGCTGGCTCTGGTCTTCGCGCTGGTGTGGCTGCCGCGCGACGAGAAGTCCACCCGGGACGCCAACGCCGCCCGCGACGAGAGGTCCGGCCGCGACTCCGCCCGCGCCGGCGCCCTCGACCCCCTGGGCATCGCCCTCTTCGCGGCCACGCTCACCACCACGATGTTCTTCCTCAACGACCTCGCGGATCCCCGCTGGTTCCTGCTCGCCCCCGCTGCCGTCCTGGCAGCCGTCCTCGTCTGGTGGCAGCTGCGTCACCCGGCCCCGTTTCTCGACCTCCGCATGCTCGCGGCCAACGGCGGGCTGGTACGCACCTACCTGCGCCACGGCCTCACCTACCTCGTCATCTACTGCGCGCTCTACGGCTTCAGCCAGTGGCTGGAGCAGGTGCACGGCTACTCGTCCTTCCACGCGGGACTGATCATGCTGCCGATGTCCGGCGTGGCCGCCTTCTGCTCGATCGCGGGCGCCCGTACGAAAGGGATCCGCGCGCCACTGACCCTCGCCGCGCTCTGTCTCGCGGCCGGCAGCGCGGTCCTCCTCGTCGTGCACGGCACCAGCCCGCTCCTCGCGCTGCTGTGCGCCGGCGCCCTGCTCGGCATCCCGCAGGGCCTGGCGTCCACCGCCAACCAGGCCGCCGTCTACGCCCAGGCCCCGGCCGACGGCGTCGGCGCGGCCGCCGGGCTCCAGCGCACCGCCCAGTACCTCGGAGCCATCACGGCCTCCGGCCTCATCGGCGTCCTGTACGGACAGCGCGCCTCCGATCCCGGCCTGCACCACATGGCCGCGATCGGGCTCGGCCTCGGCGCGCTCCTCCTCGCCCTCACCCTGACCGACCGCACCCTGCGCGCCGGAAGCCCCGCTGCGGCCACCAACTGACCGCATATCCAAGCCGGTTCACCTCCCTCACGACTCAAGGAGCCCCCGTGCCCGCCACCACCCTCGACGCCCGCACCGCCCTGGTCCTGATCGACCTGCAGAAGGGCATCGCCGCCCTGCCTACCGCCCCGCAACCGTCCGCCGAGGTCATCGAGCGCGGCGCACGCCTGGCCGCCGCCTTCCGCGCCCGCGAGCTGCCCGTCGTCCTGGTGAACGTCACCGGCGGCGCACCGGGCCGCACCGAATCCGGCCCGGGCGGTTTCACCCCGCCCGCCGACTGGGCCGAGCTGGTCCCCGCACTCGACCGGCAGCCCTCCGACATCACCGTCACCAAGCAGCAGTGGGGCGCCTTTTACGGCACCCGCCTCGACCTGGAACTCCGCCGCCGCGGGATCACCCAGGTCGTGCTGGCCGGCATCGCCACCAGCATCGGCGTCGAATCCAGCGCCCGCGCCGCCCACGAGCACGGCTACCACGTCACCGTCGCCACCGACGCGGTCACCGACCTGGACGAGGCGGCGCACCGCAACAGCCTGGAGAAGATCTTCCCGCGGCTGGGCGAGACCGGCACGACGGAGGAGATCATCGGGCTGCTGGGGTGAGTCGGGGTCCGGGGCCTGTCCGGCGGACCGGGGTCGGAAAGGCCGCCGCGATCCGCCGGACCAGGCCTTAGCCCGCACCGCCCGCGGACCGCAGTCGCGCCACGACCCGGAAGCGTTCGGTGACGACGAAGGTCTCGTCACACACCGTGAACTCGGGGTCCCCAAGGAACTCGCGCAGCTCGGCGCCGTGCCAGAACCGCTCGTGCGCGGCCCGCCATTGGGCGACGGACCCGTATCCCTCACCCTCGTCGACGGCATGCCGCAGCCCGACCTCTCCGAGCGGCAGCACCTGCACGTCGGTGATCTCCAGGACGGCGACCCGGCGTTCCTGGGAGTCGAGCAGCGCAGACCGCTCCCCCGGCTTCGGCAGCGGTTCGTTCTCAGCTTCGTATCCTGCGAGCAGCCCCGTCGTCGCCGTCTTCGCGCCGGACAGCACCGCGGCGACCAACTTGTCGCGCAGCGGCCCGGGAAAGGCCAGCTCGAAGGGGGGCAGGTGGTCCGCTGAGGTGGGCATGGGCCCAGCGTACGAGCCGCCTGCCGCCGGAGAGGACCTAGGACGTCGGATGTCCCACCGGTCTGCGCTCGTGCCACCGCAGATCGTCCTGCAGCTGCGCCGCCAACGAGATCAGCCGCGGCTCGCCGTGCGCCGGGCCCAGGAGCTGGGCGCCCAGGGGCAGGCCGTCCTTGCTGAATCCGGCGGGGATGCTGACGCCGGGCCAGCCCAGGACGTTCCAGGGCCAGGCGTAGGGGCAGGCGGCGATCATGGCCTGGTCGGTGCGCCAGCCGTTGAGTTTGGCGAGGGTGCCGATGCGGGGCGGCGGGGTGGCGGTGGTCGGGGTCAGCAGGATGTCGTACGGGCCGAACAGGGCGCCGATGCGGCGTTGTTGGCGCTGTTCGGCGGCGCGGGCGCGGCGCAGGACCGGGCCGCCGAGGATGCGGCCCATGCGGACGGAGCCGCGGGTGCGGGGGTCGAGGAGGGTGCGGTCGGGGACGCGGGCGGCCCATTCGCCGACGCCGGCGGTGGCGCGGGGGACGAAGGAGAGACCGACCAGACCGTAGTCGGGTTCGGCCTCCTCGACGAAGTGGCCCAGCCGGGAGAGGGTGCGGGCCACGCCGGTGACCGCGGCCCGGACGTCCGGGTGCAGCGGTTTGCGGGTGAAGGTGAGGGCCGGTTTCCAGGAGAGGGCGATGCGCAGCCGCCCGGGGTCCCGGCCGGCGGCGGCGTGCGCCGCGATGGCGGGGGGCCGGTGCAGATCGCCCGCGTGGTTGCCGCTCGCGACGTCCAGGAGGAGCGCCGCGTCCTCGACGGTGCGGGCCAGCGGGCCGATGCCGGTGATGCCCTGGAAGGATTCGGCGTCCGGCCAGGTGGAGATGCGGCCGCGCTGCGGTTTGATGCCGATGAGGTGGGACCAGGCGGCGGGGATACGGACCGAGCCCGCGCCGTCGGTGCCGAGCGCGGCCGGTACCAGGCCCGCGGCCACCGCGGCGGCCGAACCGCCGGAGGAGCCGCCGGGGGTGTGGTCGAGGTTCCAGGGGTTGCGGGTGTCGCCGAAGGCCGGGCCCTCGGTGAACGGCCACTGGCCCAGTTCGCAGGCGTTGGTCTTGCCGACGATGATCGCGCCGGCCGCGCGCAGCCGCCGTACGACCTCGGCGTCGTGTTCCTTGGGCGGGAACTCCCCCGCACAGCCGAACGCGGTCGGCTCGCCGGCCACATCCGTGTCGTCCTTGACCGCGACGGGCACCCCGAGCAGCGGCAGCCGTTCGCCGGCGGCCAGCCGGCGGTCGGCTTCCGCGGCCTCGGCGAGCGCCGCCTCGGCCCGTACCCGCCGGAAGGCGTTGACGGTGTTCTGGGTGGCCTCGATGCGCTCCAGGGAACGCCGTACCAGTGCGGTGGAGGTGATCCGCCCCTCGGCCAGCGCCCGCGCCTGTTCGGCGAGCCCTTCCGGTCCTCCGGCCGGCGAACCGGTACGGCGGGACCCGGTTCCGCTGTCCTGGCTCTCGTCAACGCTCACGGTGCGCGCCCTCCCTGGGACCGTTCTCGACGAACGGTCCCAGGAGGTTAGTCGTCACCACCATGGCCAGCAATGACGCCGCGCGGTAGGCCACATGGACGGTACACGGACGGCACAGCGGCCGGTGGTGGCGCGCTCTGCGTCATGGCCGGACCACCATCGCCGAGCCGCCGCCGCGCCGTACCTTTTCGGCCGCCGCCAGCCAGCGTCCGTCCGGCAGCCGCTGGACGCCGGTCGCCGCGCCGATCTCCGGGTTCTGTTTGAAGGTGTGGCCGAGGGCCTCGAGTTGGCCGCGGAGCGGGCTGTTCCACAGGGCCGGTTCGAGCTCGGTGGCCGCCGCGTTGCGCTGGCTGGCGCGCGGCGCGGCGATGGCGTCGACCAGGGGCTGACCGCGGTCCAGGAAGTTCAGCAGGCTCTGCAGGACAGTGGTGATGATGGTGGCGCCGCCGGGTGAACCGAGGGCGACGACCGGCTTGCCGTGCCGCAGGACGATGGTCGGGGAGATGGACGAGCGCGGGCGCTTCCCGGAGCCGGGCAGGTTCGGGTCGTGTACCGCCGGGTCGGCGGGCGCGAAGGAGAAGTCCGTCAGCTCGTTGTTGAGGAGGAAGCCCCGGCCGGGCACGACGATGCCGCTGCCGCCGGTCTGCTCGATGGTGAGGGTGTAGGCGACGACATTGCCCCACTTGTCGGCGACGGTGAGGTGGGTGGTGTTCTCGCCCTCGTACGTGGTCGGGGCGGCCTTGCCGGTGGTGCCGCAGGGCTTGGGGTCGCGCGGGTCGCCGGGGGCGAGCGGGCTGGTCAGGGCCTTGTCGTCGTGGATGAGGCAGGCGCGGGAGTCGGCGAAGCGCTGCGAGGTGAGGCCGTGGGTCGGGACGTCCTCGTACGCCGGGTCGCCGACCCAGCGGCCGCGGTCGGCGAAGGCGATCCGGCTGGCCTCGATATAGCGGTGCAGGTACTGCTTTTCGGTCAGGTGGGAAAGGCCGGTCTTCTCAAGGATGTTGAGCGCCTCGGCGACGCTGGTGCCGCCGGAGGAGGACGGGCCGATGCCGTAGACGTCGAGGCCGCGGTAGGCGGTGCGGGTGGGCGCCTGGCCGAGGGCCTCGTAGCTGCGGAGGTCGTCGGCGGTCAGGTCGCCGGGCCGTACGCGGCGGTCCGATCCCGGGCGTACGGGCGGTGTGCGGACGGTCCGTACGAGATCGCGGCCCAGGTCGCCGGCGTAGAGCGCGCGGACGCCCTTGGCCGCCAACTCCCCGTAGGTGCGCGCCAGATCGGGGTTCTTGAGCGTCGAGCCGACGGCCGGGAGCCTGCCGCCGGGGAGGAAGAGGTCCGCGGTGGCGGGGAAGTCCCGGAAGCGGGCCTCGTTGGCGGCGGTCTGGCGGCGGAAGGTCTCGTCGACGGTGAAGCCGTCCCGGGCGAGTTTCCGGGCGGGCCGGAGCACCTGGCCGAGCGAGCGGCTGCCCCATTTGTGCAGGGCGGTGTCCCAGGTCGCGGGGGTGCCGGGGGTGCCGACGCTCAGGCCGCTGGTGACGGCTTCCTCGAACGGGATCGGTGCCCCGTTCTCCAGGAAGAGGTTCTTGCCGGCGGAGCGCGGGGCGGTCTCCCGGCCGTCGAGGGTGCGTACGGTGCGCGTCTTGGCGTCGTAGTAGACGAAGTAGCCGCCGCCACCGATGCCTGCGGAGTAGGGCTCGGTGACGCCGAGGGCGGCGGCGGTGGCGACCGCGGCGTCCACGGCGTTGCCGCCATTTCTGAGGACGGCTATGCCGGCGGCGGAGGCGTCCGCGTCGACGCTGGCGACCGCCCCGCCGTGGCCGACGGCGACCGGGGTCTTGGTGTTTCCCTGGGGCGGGGGGCCGGGGGGCGGGGTGGAGCGGGCGGCGGCCGGGACCGTCAGCAGGGAGCCGGCCAGCGCGGCGGCGGCCCCCAGGACGGTGAGACGTCGGACGTGGGACATACCGGATTGACCTCCAAGGCGTGCGCGGCGGGAGGCGACAGGGGCCCGGAGCCTACTCGCGGAGGCATCGCCTCGGCAGAGGGCATAGCGGGGCAAGCCGCCCCATCCCCCGGGCCGCCCTCGAACGCACACCCGGGCAGCCGCTACGCTCGCCCGCCATGGACGACACCCTGCTGCTCCTGACCGTGGCGGTCGCGGCCCTCGTGGTGGGCCTGGCGGCCGGCTGGGCCGTGCAATCGGCGGCGGCCCGCCGGAAGCTGACCCGCGAGCAAGACTTCTTCGGGCTGCCGGACGGTTCGGAGTGCGTGCTGGTCACGCACCGCGACAACTCCTCGGCCCACTGGAGCATCCCGCGTCATGACGCGATGGCGCTGCTCGGGCTGGCCGGGGTGATCGAGAACTGCGGTGCGCACCCGGAGGTCGCGCCGCACGACACCGGGCTGCAGGGTTTCGGCGCGCGCACCGAGTTCTGCGTCGGCGACCCGACCGCGCACCGCCGGCTGGCGGCCCATATGGCCAATCTGCTGCCGGGCGTCGCGGTGCACCCGGGCGACGAGTCCGGCGCGGGCCGCGGCACGTTCACGATCGGCGGCACGGCGTACCGGATGGAGCCGGGTGCGGTCGAGTACGTCCTGCTGGCGCGGCTGACGGCCGGTGAGGGCGACCGGCCGGTGTTCCTGGCGGCCGGTCAGCGGCCGGTCACCCACCGGGCCGCGGTACGGCACCTCGTACGCAACCGGGCCAAGCTGGCCCGTAAGCACGGCACCGGGGGCCAGTTCGCGCTGCTGCTGAAGGTCGTGAACTCGCAGGCGTACGGGCCCGACGTCGTCGAGCTGGTCGCGGATGTCACCAAGGCCGCGACCTCGCCCGCCGAGCCGAAGGGCCACCGGGCGGCGGCCTGAGGCAGGCGGCGCCCCGAGGCGTCCACCGGCCCGGCGCACTCGGCGGGCGGCGGCCCACAGGATCTGCGAGGCTCGGGGCATGATCGCCCGCCTGCGCGCCGCCCTCCTGCACTGGACCGGTGCGGTGCCGGTCCTGGCGGTCGTGCTCCTGGCGCTGACGTGGGGGGCGACCCTGCCGGTCGCCCTGGTCGTGCTGGTCTCGTGTTTTCTGGCCGCGGCCGTGCTGGCCGCGGTGCATCACGCCGAGGTGATCGCGCACCGGGTGGGCGAGCCGTTCGGGTCCCTCGTCCTGGCGGTCGCGGTGACGATCATCGAGGTGGCGCTGATCGTCACCCTGATGGCCGACGGCGGCGACAAGGCCGCCTCGCTGGCCCGGGACACCGTCTTCGCCGCGGTGATGATCACCTGCAACGGCATCGTCGGCCTGTGTCTGCTGGTGGGTGCCCTCAAACGCGGGGTGGCCGTCTTCAACTCCGAGGGCACCGGCGCCGCCCTGGCGACGGTGGCGACGCTGTCCGGCCTCAGCCTGGTCCTGCCGAACTTCACCACGACCACCCCCGGGCCGCGGTTCTCCACCCCGCAACTGGTCTTCGCCGCGATCGCCGCACTGGTGCTGTACGGCATGTTCGTGACCACCCAGACCCTGCGGCACCGGGACTACTTCCTCCCCGTGACCTCGTCCGGCGAGGTGATCGACACCGAGGACCATGCCCGTCCCCCGTCCCGGCGGGCCGCGCTGACCAGCCTCGGGCTGCTGGCGCTGGCGCTGATCGCGGTGGTCGGGCTGGCCAAGGGGGTCTCACCGGCCGTCGAGTCCGGCGTGGCCGCGGCGGGCCTGCCCGCCTCCGTCGTCGGCATCGTCATCGCCCTGCTGGTGCTGCTGCCGGAAACCATCGCCGCCGTGCGGGCCGCCCGCCGGGACCGCGTCCAGACCAGCCTCAACCTCGGCCTCGGCTCGGCGATGGCCAGCATCGGCCTCACCATCCCCGCGGTCGCGGTCGCCTCCGTCTGGCTGGCGGGCCCGCTCTATCTGGGCCTGGGCGCCACCCACATGGTGCTGCTCGCGCTGACCATCATGGTGGGCACCCTGACGGTGATCCCCGGCCGCGCCACCCCCTTGCAGGGCGGGGTCCATCTCGCCCTGCTGGCGGCGTACATCGTGCTGGCGGTCAGTCCCTGATGTCGTGGGGATACGTCCCCGATTCTCTGGGCGTCCCCGATTTCCCGGGCGTACGCCCCCGCCGCCGGTCCGCCGGTCCCGGGACCGGGTGACGAGCGTCACCCGGGGTGAGAGAACCGGAACGCCGCTTGATGGTTTACCGTTCAATCGGAGGTTCTACGGAAACCGAATTCCGAACGCCTCCCCCGCAAACCGCCCCGGCCTGATTCCCCCGTTCGGCCGGGGCCGCCCCGGCCGAATTCCCCCGTTCGGCCGGGGCCTCCCTTTTTCCCGCCCCTCCCTGCCGGCACACGGGCGCGCCGCGCCCCAGCACTCACCTCAGGTGCGATGCCCCGTTGACATCCAGCACCGCGCCGGAGGACCAGACCGCCTCGGGCGAGGCGAGGTAGTGGACGGCGGCGGCCACGTCCTGCGGTGTGGCGACCCGGCCGAACGGGCTCTGCTGCCGGACCTCGTCGGTGATCCGGTCCGCGACCCGCTCGGTGCCCACGAAACCGGGCGCCACCGAGGCGACGGCGATCCCGTACGGCGCCAGATGGACCGCCAGCGACTGACCCATGGCATGCAGCGCCGCCTTGGACGCCCCGTACGCCGGATGGTCCGGCTCGCCCCGGAACGCGCCCCGCGATCCGATGTTGACGATCCGGCCCGCCACCTCCCGCTCGATCATGTTCCGCGCCGCGCAGTAGCAGAGGTGCGCCGCCCCCAGCAGATTCACGTCCACGATCTCCCGCCAGGCGCGCTGCCACTCCTCGAACGACGTCCGGTCCAGCGGGTGCGCCACATTCGCCGCGGCATTGTTGACCAGCACATCGATCCCGCCGAGCCCGTCCACCGCCGCCTCGACGATCGCGGCCGCGCCGTCCGGCGTCGCCGCATCCCCCTGCACCAGGACGTGCCCGCTCCCCGCCAGCGCCGCAAAGGCCTCCTCCGCCGCCTCCCGGCGCGATGCGTAGTGCAGCGCCACCCGGTCCCCGGCCGCGGCGAACCGCTCCGCCACCGCCCGGCCGATCCCCCGCGAGGCCCCCGTCACCAGCACCGCCCGGCTCATGCGCGCTCACCCTCACCCTGCTCGCCCGTGCTTGATCACCGCAATCGTACGCAGTGGCAGGGGCCGCTTCCGGGGCGGGCGAGGGGCGGGCGGCCGCGCGGCTGGCTACTGTGCACGGATGTCTGCGGAACCGGAATTCGGACCCGATCCACTCGGCCGAGTCGGCCAACTCCCCCTCCCCGTCGCCGCGGAGGGGACGGTTGCCGTTCCCGTCCCCGGCCTGCGCTATGTCGCCGACTGGCTCGCCCCGGAGGCGTGCGGTGTGCTGCTCGCCCGTATCGACGCCGGCGCATGGTCGACGGAGCTGAAACGGCGGGTGCAGCACTACGGGCGGCGGTACGACTACGGGCGGCGCAGCGTGGCGGCGGATGCGCGGGCCGCGGCCGCGCCGCCGGTTCCCTCATGGCTGCGGGACCTTGCCGCGCGGCTGGCCGGCGAAGAGGTGATGGACCGTCAGGCGGATCAGGTCATCGTCAACGAATACCGGCCGGGGCAGGGCATCAGTGCCCATGTGGACTGTGTGCCGTGCTTCGGTCCGGTGGTGGCGGCGGTGTCGCTGGGGTCCCGGTGTGTCATGGACTTCAGCGATCCCGGGACCGGCGCGAAGGTGGCGGTGCCGCTCGCCCCGGGCAGTCTGTGCGTGATGACGGGACCGGCCCGGTTCACCTGGCGGCATGCCATCGCCGCGCGCAAGAGCGACCCGGGTCCGGCGGGCGGCCGGGTGCCGCGGGAGCGGCGGGTGTCGGTGACGTTCCGTACGCTGGGGGAGCCCGGCTCTCCCCGCTAGACCGGGCTTTCACCGGCCCGGCTGCCCGCCTCCGGACGGCGGCGTAGGGTCTCTGCCCATGCCCTTCCACCACAACGACCACTACCACCGGCTGCTGTTACGCCACTTGCCCGCCGCATGCGGTACGGCGCTCGATGTGGGGTGCGGGACCGGCCGGTTCGCGCGCCGCCTCGCCCGGCGCGGGATCGAGGTGCACGCCGTCGATCCGTCCGGGGAGGCCATCGCGGCAGCTCGCAGCGCTTCGGCGCAGACGACGGGGGAGGCAGGCACTGCGGGGACTGCCGGGACCGCGGACGTCCTCCTCCCCCGCTACGAGCACGCCGATATCACCGCACTCCAACTACCCGTCGGCCACTACGACTTCATCTCCTGCCTGGCGAGCATCCATCACATGCCGTTCGACACGGTCGCCACCCTGCGCACGGCACTCGCACCCGGTGGCGTACTGGTCATTCTGGGCTGCTATCCGGAGCAGACTCCCGCTGACTGGGCCTGGGGCCTGGCCGCCTCGCCGGTGAACGCGGCCGCCAGGCTGGCCGTCGCCGCTGCGGATCGGCTCGGCGGACGGCGGCCGCCCGCGGTGCAGGCACCGATCAAGGAACCGGCCGTACCTCTGCGCCGGATCCGCCGGGAGGCCGCGATACTGCTTCCCGGATGCAGCATCCGCCGACTGCTCTTCTGGCGCTATCTGCTGGTCTTCCGCAAGGACCTCTGACCGCGGCGCATTCACCCGTGTCTCCTCCTCGGCATGCGGCACCGGCGGCAGCGGCATGGAATACGGATTGTCCGATGCGGTCCGTCGTGCCGCCCCTTCTCCAGGGCGACATGAAGGATCCGCCCCAGGCCGCAGCCGGTCAGGGCTGTCCGGCGGATCATGGCCGGCTGTGCACGTCCGCACCCCCGTCGCCGAGACCAACAGCCCGCCCGGCACCGAGCCCCGGGGCACCTGGCACCGCTATGCGCAACGGGTGGAGCGCCGCCCGTGGGCGACCGGCGGGCCTTCGATCTCATGACCGCGGCGTTCGGTCCCGGCTCCAACGGGCCGTTGACGCTGGTCATCGACCAGACGGACGTTCCGCAGCAGGACCGTTCCGCGCTGGCGGCAGGAGCCGCCAAGGCGCTCACCGGTGTGCCGGACGCGGCCCCGCCTCAGGGACGAGGTCCTGCCCCGGGCCGCACGGGGAACGGACGCGCACGGCTATGTCACGGGCACGACCGCCGCCCAGGTGGACTTCCTCGACATCGTCGCCGCCCGCCTTCCGCTGATCATCGCCGTCGTCGTCGGCCTGGCCTTCCTCGTCATCCTGATCGTCTTCCGGGGAGTGCTGGTCGCCGTCAAGGCCGCGGTGCTCAATGTGCTGTCGATCGCGGCCTCGTACGGGGTGGTCGTGGCCGTCTTCCAGTGGGGGTGGGGCGGCCCTGCGCTCGGCGTCTCCGGCACCGTCCCCATCGAGAGCTATGTGCCCATGATGATGTTCGCGATCATCTTCGGCCTGAGCATGGACTACGAGATCTTTCTGCTCTCCCGGGTGCACGAGGCCTGGCTGCGCACCGGCGATGCCAAGGCGAGCGTGGCACACGCCCTGGAGATCACGGCCCGGGAGATCACCTGCGCCGCGCTGATCATGGTGAGCGTGTTCGCCGCCTTCATCGTCAGCGACACCATCGTCGTCGAGATGCTCGGCCTGGGCCTGGCGGTGAGCGTGCTGATCGATGCCACGGTCGTCCGGCTGCTGCTGGTCCCGGCGGTGCTGACCCTGCTCGGCCGGTCCGCCTGGTGGACACCGCACTGGCTGGACCGGCTCCTGCCCCGGCTGTCCCCGGAGGGCACGGCGGACGCCGAGCCTGCCGGGAACACCGTCCGGCGGGAACACTGACCGGCCCTGCCGCGTTGTGGGATGCAAGGGGCGCACGCTCCCCCTAGGGGATCCGTTCGAACGCCCCCTAGGGGTTCCCGCCACAGCCGCCGCCCAAGGTCCCGCCTGGCCACCGCCCCGGTATCCCCCGATCATCGACATATGGCCCGGAATATGGTGCCGACCGCCGAGTCCGGCTTCCTCCCGTACCCCGAGATCCGGCCGATGCTGGCCACCGTCGGCCCACTGCCCGCCGAGCACGAGCAGGCGGCCTGGGCGTTCGAGGCCAAATGGGACGGTGCGCGCTGCATCGTCAGCACGCCGGGCGACGGTACGGTCCGGCTGGTCACCCGGGCGGGCAATGAGGCAACCACGACCTATCCGGAGCTTGCGCCGCTGGGCGATCAGTTGCGCGGGCGGCCCGCGGTGCTGGACGGCGAGGTCGTGGTGCTCGATGCGCGGGGACGGCCCGACTTCGGGCTGCTGCAGCGCCGGATGGGTGTGGTGAATCCGCGCCGCACGGCCCGGCTGGCCATGGAGTACCCGGTGCACCTCGTTCTCTTCGACGTGATGTATCTGGGCCGCTCGGTGCTCGGCGCGCCGTATTACGAGCGGCGCGGGATGCTGTCGCAGCTGGGGCTGCGCGGCCCCAACTGGTCGGTGCCGGGCTATGTGGAGGGCCAGGGGCAGCAGGCGTGGGAGGCGTCGCTGCGGGGCGGCATCGAGGGCGTGGTGGCGAAGAGGCTGACCTCGCCGTACACACCGGGCGTCCGGTCACCCGAGTGGCGCAAGACCAAGCATCTGGTGACGCTCGATGTGGTCATCGGCGGCTGGACGGAGGGACACGGCAGCCTCACCGGGCTTCCCGGCGCCGTCCTGGCGGGCGTCGGGGAGGCGAGCGGGCTGCGGTACGTCGGCTCCGTGGGCTCGGGCCTGTCCGACCGGGAGCGGCGGGACCTCGCGCAGTATCTGGGGGTGATCCCGCTGGGCCACTCCCCCTTCATCAACCCTGTCGATGTGACGGGCGCCCACTGGGCCGAGCCCCGGCTCATCGCCGAGATCACCTTCACCGGCTGGACGTCGGCGGGACGGCTGCGGCACCCGATCTGGCACCGGCTGCGGCCCGATCTGACCCGCCTGGGCTGACGTCGCGTCACTTTTCCTGGCGCATCGCACCATGGCGGTTCGCCGCCGCGAGGCAGGGACGGCTGCCCCTCGGCCGCTCTTCCCGCCCGGGCGCCTTACGGGCTGCAGAACCCGGCGGCGGCGATCGACCCGCCGTCGTTCTCGTCATCCGTGCCCAGGATCCCCTCCCGCGATCCCGGCAGACAGGCGAGCGCCTCCACCTTGTGCCCGGAGAACGTGGCGAGCCGGTGCGGCGCGTCGGACACGGACACCTCGGCGTCTCGGCCGTCGCCGACGGAGACACGGCCGATGCCGTAGAGCGCGGAGTCGTAGGGGCCGTCGTCCCCGGGGTCCGAGGCGGACGACACCGTCAGTTCACCGGAGGCCGAGATCTTCACATCCGAGATGTGCCGGACGTCCTTGTGCGGATACGGCGCGCTGAATTCCGCGGAATCGCGCTCACCGAAGGCGTTGCTGGCCGGGTCCCATTTCGCGGTGGTCAGCCGTGCGGGCCGGTCGTCCTGTCCGCGGTCCGCCCAGACGGCGATGATTCCGTCCTCCGTGGCGGACAGCGCGAATCCCTCGTAGTTGGCGTCCGGGGAAATCCCGGGCAACGGGAAAGTACTGACAATGCGCGCGGTGCCCTTGTCCACGTGAATGCGGTACGCCGTGCCACGGCTGGCCAGGGCCACGTACTCGTGGCTCCGGCCGGGCACGGCGTCGAGCGCCTCCAGGTCGACGGGCAGTTCCCCGCTCCACCGCACCGGCCGCACGCGCGGCGCCGCGCCCGGACGGTAACGCACTGCAACCAAACGGCTCTCTCCGGGGTTCTTATTGTCACGGACGGCAAGAGTGTCGAGGGCGGAGCCGCCCCGGCCGTCGACCACGATTCCACTGATTCCGGAGGTGATGCCCTCGCCCACCCGCTGCCAGTCGACCGCATCCGCGGCGTGTGCGGCGGCCATGGGCACGAGGAGAGCGGCGCCGGCTATGGCGACGCCGAATACTTTCTTGATCATCGGCCGATGATAGGTGCGGGTCCCGGGTTACCGGCGAGTGGCGATTATGCCCTTCACAAAAAATCCCTTTCCTGCGCCCACCGCATACTGCTCACCGTCACATGCAATCCCTGATAACGCTATTCCCGGACATACCTCTTTGCGCCGGACTGCGTGACAAAAGCGCCGGCCGGGAAGGCCGGCGGCAGCCACACGGGACAACAAGCCACCGAGGAGCACCAATGCCGCAGTCCGACCGGCCCCGAAACGCCGATGCCTATGCCCAATTGGGCAGGAAGCCTTTCAAGCGCTCCAAGAGCCATTTCGCCGACCGCATCACCGCGGACGGCCGGGACGGCTGGCCCGTGGAGCCCGGCCGCTACCGCCTCGTCGCCAGCCGTGCCTGCCCCTGGGCGAGCCGGGCGCTGATCTCGCGGCGGCTGCTCGGCCTGGAGGAAGCGCTGTCGCTCGCCGTCGCCGACCCCATCCAGGACGACGCCGGCTGGCGCTTCACGCTGGATCCGGGCGGCCGCGATCCCGTACTGGGAATCCGCCATCTCCGCGAGGCCTACGACGCCCGCGAGAAGGACTACCCCGGCGGGGTGAGCGTCCCCGCCATCGTGGACGTGCCCAGCGGACGGCTGGTCACCAATGACTACCAGCGGATCACCCTGGACCTGGCGACCGAATGGACGGCGCTGCACCGCCCCGGCGCGCCGGACCTCTATCCCGAGCCGTTGCGGGCGGAGATCGACGAGGTGATGGCCGGCGTCTACCGCGATGTCAACAACGGGGTGTACCGCGCCGGTTTCGCCACCGGGCAGGCCGAGTACGACGAGGCCTGCCGCGACGTCTTCCGGCGCCTGGACCTGCTGTCCGACCGGCTGGCCGGCCGTCGTTACCTGGTGGGCGACACCCTCACCGAGGCCGATATCCGCCTGTTCACCACACTGGTCCGCTTCGACGCCGTCTACCACAGCCACTTCAAGTGCAACCGCTTCAAACTGGCCGAGGACCCGGTGCTGTGGTCGTACGCCAAGGATCTCTACCAGACGCCGGGCTTCGGCGACACCGTCGACTTCCACCACATCAAACAGCACTACTACCGGATGCACACCGGCATCAATCCCACCAAGATCGTCCCGCTCGGCCCGGACCTCGCCGGCTGGCTCACACCGCACCACCGGGAGGAGCTGGGCGGGCGGCCGTACGGGGACGGGACACCCCCGGGGCCGGTCCCGGAGGGCGAGGAAGTACCCGCGTCGGGGCGCCCGGAAAGCCCACCGGTGTAGCGCATGGGCACCTCCCGGAATGCCTGCAGGGCCGGCGGTGAGTGATCAGCAGTGGCAGGCACCGGGTTCGGGCGAGCGGATGGGCAGGAAGTGCACGGCGGCGCCGTCGACGCCCGCCCCGCTCACCCCATCCGTCCCACGGGGCCCCCTCTCCCGTCACTCCCCTCCCTCACTCCCACCCGCGCGTCCGGCGTTCTGCTCGAGCCAGCGGCTGTGCGCCTCCCAGGCGGCCTGCTTGCTCATCCCCAGTGCCGCGCCGACCTGCGACCAGGAGGCACCCGCGGCGCGTGCGGAGCGCACCGAGAGCTGCCGTCCGTACGCCGCCTTGCGTGCGATCACCTCGCCGAGGGCCAGCATCTCCAACACCTCGTCCCGGGAGAGCGGTTGGACATCGGGGTCCGGGGCGAGGGAGTCCCGCAGCCGGAGCGCGTCATAGCGCGCCGTGGCGGTCAGCAGGGTGAAGTGCCCCTCGAGGCTTTCGGGAGTCAGCATGCCCCCAGGCTCCTGTCATGCAGCCCTGACGTCAAGTGGACATGACGCGGCGGACGAGCACGGCGGGCAAACGTGGCAACAGGCAGTCAGACGTGACACATCGACGTTACCCATCCGTAACCTACCGACGGGTTACCAGCGGTAAGTCATCGACCTTACTCTCCAGTCAACTCGAGCCCCGTACGCCCCACCTGTCTGCGGACAGCGTGCGCGTGGCTCGCATCGAGACCTGGAGCAGAGACGATGACGCCCGAGAAGATGACGCCGGAGCAGAAGGCGCTGGAGAACAAGACGTCGGCGAAGACGGCGTCCGCGATGACGATGCCGGTGAAGAAGACGCCCTCGCGCACGACCTTGCGCGCCGCGATCGGCACCGTCTCCGCGGCGGTGCTCGCCACCACCGCGCTCACCGGTTCCCCGGCCACCGCCCAGGCCACGACGGCGGATTCGGCGGCCGCGTCCCCCGCGCCCCCGGTGAAGTTCGTCGACATCAAGGGCGACGGCGGTATCACTCTCAAGGCGAATGTCTTCACCCCGGCCGGTGCCGACGGGACCCGGCGGTACCCGGTGATCGTGCTGCCCACGAGCTGGGGCATGCCCCAGGTCGAATACATGGCGCAGGCCAGCAAACTGGCCGATGCCGGCTATGTGGTCGTCGGATACAACTCACGCGGCTTCTGGCAGTCGGGCGGCCAGATCGAGACCGCCGGGCCGCAGGACATCGCCGACGCGTCGAAGGTCATCGACTGGGCGCTGGCCCACACGCCCGCCGATCCGCACAAGGTCGGCATGGGCGGGGTCTCGTACGGGGCCGGAATCAGTCTGCTGGCGTCCGCGTTCGACAAGCGGATCAAGGCGGTTGCGGCGCTCAGCGGCTGGGGCGACCTGATCAACTCCATCTACAGCGGCCGTACCCAGCATGTCCAGGCCGCGGCGATGCTCGGCGGCGCGGGCGCACTGACCGGACGCCCCAGCCCCGAACTCCAGGAGATCCTCAAGAACTTCATGACGTCCAACCTGGCCAAGGAGAAGGAGATGATCGCGTGGGGGAAGAAGCGCTCCCCCGCGACCTATCTCGACAAGATCAATGCCAATGGCGCGGCGATCATGCTCGGCAATGCCTGGGGCGATTCGCTGTTCCCGCCCAACCAGTACGCCGCCTTCTACGAGAAGCTGAAGGGCCCGAAGCGGCTGGAGTTCCGGCCCGGCGACCATGCGACGGCCGAGGCCACCGGGCTCTTCGGGCTGCCCAACGACACCTGGACGAACACCAAGCGGTGGTTCGACCACTATCTGAAGGGCGCGGACAACGGCATCGACCGGGAGTCGCCGGTACTGCTCAAGTCCCGCTCCACCGGCGCCTACGAGGGCTACCAGAGCTGGAAGGACGTCCCGTCCGCGCACCGGAGGATCGAGCTGGGCGGCAGCCGGCAGATCCACACCAACCTGGACTCCGGTGCGGACGGCGGGCTGATCTTCCTCTCCAGCATGCTGGACCAGTTCTTCCGGCTGCCGCCGATGGCGTCGATCCCGCTGCTGCCGCGCCCGCTGGCCGCTGTCTGGCAGTCCGAGCGCTACGAGGCCGGGCAACGGGTGCGCGGGACCACCCGGCTGCACACCACCGTGACCAGCACCGCCGAGAGCGGCACCGCCATTGCCTACCTCTACGACGTCGGCCCGCTCGGCCTCGGCAAACTGGTCACCCACGCCCCGTTCACCTTCCACGGCAAGACCCCCGGCAAGCCCTTCGGCGTGGACCTGGACCTCTTCTCCACCGCCTACGACGTTCCGGCCGGTCACCGCCTCGCGGTGGTCGTGGACACCGTCGACCCGCTGTACATCGAGCACAACCCGCTGGGCGCCCGGCTGACGTTCTCCTCCCCGGCGGACGATCCGTCGTATGTGTCGGTGCCGGTGCGCGACTGACGGTCGTACGACGTCCCACGTCCTACGCCCCCAGGCGTACGCCCCGGGCCCGAGGTGGCGGGAGCGCATGATCAGTAGCCTCCCGCCGTGGCTACTTTTCCACCGGCACGCGAGGCCGGGCAGCGGAAGCGGGACGCCCTGCGGCGACTGGAGACGGACGAGGACGCGTGGGTGTCCTCGGCGTCCGCGGACGGCGCGCCCTGTCTCGTACCGCTGTCCTTCGTCTGGCACGGGGAGCGGCTGCTGATGGCCACCAAGTCGGCCAACCCCACCGCCCGCAACCTCCGGGACAACGGCGTATGCCGGATCGCCCTGGGCCCCACCCGGGATGTGGTGCTCCTGGACTGCACGGCCGAGGTCATCGGGTCCGACGGCCTGCCGGACGCGGCGGGCCAGGCATTCGCCGAGAAGCTGGGCTGGGATCCACGGGGCCACCCCGCCTGGGTCTTTCTCTCGTTCCGGCCGCAGCGGGTCCTGGCCTGGCGCGAGGAGAACGAGCTGGCGGGCCGGGAGCTGATGCGGGAGGGGGTCTGGGCGGTGTGAGCGCCCCGGGAGGGCATGGGCCGGCGCGCATCATGCATGATCGTGGTCATGGGACACCGACCGTCGCAGCCCGCTCGCCCTCCCCGCCTCCCCACCACCGAGGCGGCCGTCACCGCGATCCGGGAGATCGCCGACGAGTACCGCCTGGAGGTGACCGTCTCCGACGACATCGGTGCGGACCAGACCTCCCGTCGCACCTCGGCCGGGGCCTTCACCGTCCTGGACGCGGACGGCTCGCTGCCGCACGAGGCGTTCGTGGAACTGGGCGGCTCCCCGGCCGTCACCGTCCAGGTCTTCCCGGAGGACGATGCGAAGATCACCGTGGACGGGGTGGAGTTCGCCGATGTCCCGCGGGATGCGGTGCCGGCGTTTCTGCGGTCCGTGTACGGCGGGCTCGCGCACGTCAAGGCGCGCTTCTTCCCGCCGGGGCAGTGGCTGGTGGTTCCCCTGCCCGGTGATGAGACGTACAAGGAGCTGGTCTTCCGGGGCGCGCTCAGCCCGTGGATGGCGCGCAACGTCCGCTGAGCGCCGGATGCTCACGCCGGCCGACTGCGCCCGCCGGTTACGTCGGCGGCGGCCGATGCGCCCCCGTCAGCAGTGTCCCGGGCTCCGGCGGTGCCACCTCCGCCGTCTCGACCTTCGGGTTGCGGCGCTGACGCCGGGCCACCCAGTTGGCCAGCCAGGACAGCAGCATGCACATCCCGATGTAGATCGGCGAGATGATCATGACGACCGGGATGAACGGCAGACCGTAGTCCAGGTTGGAGGCGATGAGCTTGCCGGCGTGGAGGAACTCCTCGTAGGTGATGAGATAGCCGAGCGAGGTGTCCTTCAGGGCGACGACCAGCTGGCTGATGATCGCCGGGAGCATGGCGCGGACCGCCTGCGGGACCAGTACATGCATCATGACCTGGGTCTTGCGCATACCGAGCGCATAGGCGGCCTCCCCCTGACCGCTCTCGACGGACTTGACGCCGCTGCGGAAGACCTCGGCGAGCACCGACCCGTTGTAGAGGGTCAGTCCGGCGACCAGGGCGGTCAGCGGCTCGGCCTTGAGCGCCACATAGATGAAGAAGATCATGACCAGCACGGGCATCGCGCGGAAGAACTCCACCACCAGCGTGCTCACCCAGCGGATGAGGCGGTGTGCGGAGAGCCGCCCGGTCGCCAGCACCGCGCCGAACGCCAGCGAGAACACCGCGGCGAAACCGAAGGCCCGCAGGGTGTTACCGAGGCCGGTGAGCAGGAGTTCCTGAATTCCCTTGTAGGTGAAGGGGGTCCATTTGGCAGCGGTGAACTGGCCGGTGGAGAAGAGCAGGTAGACGATCCAGGCGATCAGGGCCACGATGACGAGGATCGAGGCCATCCCGTAGAGGCGGTGGCGCTGTCTGGTGCGCGGGCCCGGAATGTCGTAGAGGGCGGTGGTCGTGGTCATCGTGCGACTCCGAGGTGCTTCTCCAGCAGGTTGAAGATCGCGCTGATGGACAGGGTCACGATCAGATAGCCGACGGCGATCCAGACGAAGGTCCAGATGATGCTGTAGCCCAGCTCGTTGAGGGGTTTGTAGACGCCGAGGAGTTCGGTGACGCTGAACGCGCCGGCGATCGCGGAGTTCTTGGCGAGCGCGATGAGCGTGGAGCCGATGGGCGGGATGACCGAGCGGAAGGCCTGCGGGAGGACGATGTCGCCGAGGGTCTGGGGGAAGGTCATGCCCAGGCTGCGGGCCGCTTCCCCCTGGCCGACGGGCACGGTGTTGATGCCGGAGCGCACCGCTTCGCAGATGAAGGCGGAGGTGTAGCAGCCCAGCGCGAGGATGGCGAACAGCTTGAACGGCAGGACCAGGCCGAAGCGCGGCAGGCCCAGGACGACGGCGAAGAACAGCAGGGTCAGCGGCGTGTTCCGCAGCACCGTCACCCACACCGTGCCGACGGCCCGCAGCGAACCGACCGGTGCGACGCGGAAGGCCGCCATGACGAAGCCCAGCACAAGGGCCAGGAGCGAGGCGAACACGGTGAGTTCGATGGTGCCCAGCAGCCCGTCCCCGTAGAGGGAAAGGTTGTCGAGGAGAACGTTCATGGGCGGGTCCTAGGGTCCTAGCTCGCCGGGTAGCGGTCGATCGGGGGCGGCTTCGGTACGGGCGCTCCGGACAGGCCGAGCGTGGCGTCGTACGCCTTGCGCCAGTCGCCGTTCTTCTCGTCGACGGCGAGCGCTTCGTCGAGCGCGAAGCGGAGCGCGTTGTCGCCGCGCGGTACGCCGATCCCGTACGGCTCCTCGGAGAACGGCTTGCCGACCACCTTCAGCTCGTCCGGCACCTTGGCCGCATAGCCCAGCAGGATCGCGTCGTCGGTGGTCACCGCGTCGACCTGATAGGTCAGCAGATTGTCGACGCACACCGAGTAGGTGTCGTAGGTGACCAGGTCGGCCCTGGGGTATTCGGCCTCGATGCGCTGCGCCGGGGTCGAGCCGGCCGCCGAGCAGACGCGTTTGCCGGCCAGGTCCTGCGGTCCGTGGATGTCGTTCTCGTCGGTCCGGACGAGCAGCGACTGACCGGCCATGTAGTACGGCCCGGCGAAGCCCACCAGCTTCTTGCGCTTGTCGTTGATGGTGTAGGTGCCGACGTAGTAGTCGATCTGGCCGTTCTGCAGGGCCGTCTCGCGGTTGGCGGAAGCGATCGTCTTGAACTCGATGGTGCTCGGCGGGAAGCCGAGGGCGGCGGACATCATCCGGGCGATCTCGATGTCGAAGCCGGAGTAGCGTCCGGACGCCGGGTCCTTCTCGCCGAGGTAGGGCTGGTCCTCCTTGACGCCGACGACGAGGTGGCCGCGGCGCTTGGCCCGTTCCCAGGTCGGGGAGGCGGGCAGGGTGAAGTTCCGGGCGACGACGTAGGCGGGCAGTTCGCTGCCCGCGGGGCCCTTGACCGGCGGGCTGCCCTCCCGGCCGCAGCCGGCGGCGGCCAGGGCGAGCGCGGTCAGGACGAGGGCGGCCAAGGTGCGGCGCAGGGGCGTGAGGGGAATGTACGGCATCGCGGCGCCCCCGTTCAGTGCTTGAGGATCTTGGAGAGGAAGTCCTTCGCACGCTCGCTCCGCGGAGCGGTGAAGAAGTCCTCGGGGGTGCGGTCCTCGACGATGCGGCCGTCCGCCATGAACACGACGCGGTTGGCGGCGGAGCGGGCGAAGCCCATCTCATGGGTGACCACGACCATCGTCATGCCCTCCCGGGCGAGCTGGCGCATGACCTCCAGCACCTCGTTGATCATCTCCGGGTCCAGGGCGGAGGTCGGCTCGTCGAAGAGCAGTGCCTTGGGGTCCATGGCAAGGGCGCGGGCGATGGCGACGCGCTGCTGCTGGCCGCCGGAGAGCTGGGCCGGGTATTTGTCGGCCTGGGAGCCGAGCCCGACCCGGTCGAGGAGTTCGCGGGCCCGCTGCGCCGCCTCCTCTTTCTTCTTCTTACGGACCTTCATCGGCGCCAGCATGATGTTGGCCAGCACGGTCTTGTGGGCGAAGAGGTTGAAGGACTGGAACACCATGCCGACCTCGGCCCGCAGCCGGGCGAGCGCCTTGCCCTCTTCGGGCAGCGGGCTGCCGTCCAGCTCGATGGTGCCCGACTCGATGGTCTCCAGGCGGTTGATGGCCCGGCACAGGGTGGACTTCCCGGACCCGGAGGGGCCGATGACCACGACCACCTCTCCGCGGCCGACGGTGAGGTCGATGTCCTGGAGGACGTGCAGTTTCCCGTAGTACTTGTTGACCCCGCGCATTTCAATCAGCGCATCACCGGCCATATGCAGACCTGCCCACTCTCATCCGTACAGCGGAGTGCCCGCAAACTACCGGGACAAAAGGGGCGATCCTTCCCGGACACGCACGGAGGCAGGGACGGGGGTGCCGAAACCACGGCGACGGGGGAACCCGGCAACGGAGGAACCCGGCGACGGCGGCCGCCGCTGACGCCCGGTCAGCTCTCCGCGCCCTCCGCATAGACCTGGGACAGCTCGGGCGCACCGACGTCGGCCCACTGGTGCCCGGCCTCCACCACATCGATCTCCCGGCCCGAGGTCAGCCTCACCACCGGCTGCCCGTCCGGCCACACATGCCAGACGGCGCCGGGCACCGTGCGCACCAGGACCGTGCCCAGATAGAGCCCGGCGTCATTGCCGAGCCAGGCCACCACCTCCGGGTCGTCCCGCCACACCGGCTGCAGCTGGTCCAGCGCCTCCAACGACGCTACGGAGTCGTCCAGTTCCACCCCTTCGACAGCGGCCTGCGCCCGCAGCAGCTCGCATTCGGACAACAGCTCGATGACGCTGTCGGGGTCGGCGCTCACCGACTCCGCGAGGGGCACCGAACGGCCGGGGCGCGACCGCTTGCGCCACTTGTCCAGAAAAGACGTGTTCATGGTGTGAGGGTCCCACCCGCACCAGGGCCGGGGCCACAGGCGCGCGGCGCGACAAATCCCCGATCGTCACCTTGACGCCCCCCGCCCGCCTTCCTACGGTCATGGCGCTCGGATCGGATATCCCGGTCCGCCGGAGCCCCCCACCCCTCACGGGAACGGCCGGATCGCAGCTCAGCACCTGCCCGTTGACCTCGCCCGGATCCACGAGAGGGAAGGCCATGATGCGCGTACGACGATGGGGCACCGCCCTGGCACTCCTGCTCACCGCGACCGCACTGCCCGCCGTCACCGCAACCGGCACCGCCACCGCCCTCGGGGCGCCGGCCACGGGGGCTCCGGGAGCACCGCACCCGCTGCGGCCGTCGCCCCTGGCGAGGCTCTTCGACAACAAGGCGATCAGCGACGACGCCGGACCGGGCGCCGCGGACTTCGACGGCGCGGGCCATTCGCTCTCCGCACAGGACCTGGCGGCCGCCGGCTGGCGGCCGGGCAGCCGGCTCACCCTCGACGGCGCCCGGCTCGGCTGGCCCCGTACGGCGCCCGGCGCTGCGGACAACGTCGTCGCGGACGGGCAGACGGTGGCGCTGCACGGACAGGGGAGCGCGCTGACGTTCCTTGTCGCCGGGACGGGGACAGAAGGTGTACCGGCCGCCGGGACGGGAACGGAAGGCGCACCGGCCACCAGCACCGGGACGGTCCGCTACCGCGACGGCTCCCGGTCCGCCTATGAACTCACCGCGCCCGACTGGCGTTCGGGCCCGCTCAGCACCAAGGCGGTGGCGCTGCCGCACGTCAACGGCCCGGACGGGCAGAGCGCACAGGACCCGGCGCGGCTGTACGCGGTGTCCGTACCGCTGCGGGCCGGGCGCGAGGTGGCGTCGGTGGTGCTGCCGCGGGACCCGGGTCCGGCGGCCGATCTCCATGTCTTCGCGGTAGCGGTGAAATCCAACTCGCCCGGGAGAACGGGGAGTTGGTCGGCGAGCACGGCCGGCTACCGGGCGGTCGGCCCCTGGACGGACCGTACGCTGCGGCTGGTCGTGCACGCCGGTGCGGGCGGGCCGCGCGCGCGGATACGGCTGGCGAACACCTTCGCGGCGGCGCCGGTGGACATAGGGGCGGCGAGCGTGGCGGTGCAGGGCGCGGGGGCCGCGGCCGAGGCCGCGCCCGTGCCGGTGACCTTCGACGGCGGCCACGGCGGCACCCGGATACCGGCGGGCGCCGAAGCCGTCAGCGACCCGGTCGGCTTCCGGGTCCCGGCCGACACCAGCCTGCTGGTCAGCATCCATCTTCCCGGGACGGTGACGGCGGCGCCGGTCCACCAGGAGGCCGGCCAGGTCTCGTATCTGAGCGCCACGGACAGCGGGGACCGCACCGGTGACACGGGCGGGGCGGCCTATCCGGAGACCCTGACCGTCTGGCCGTTCCTGACCGGCGTCGATGTCGACGGCGGACCCGGTTCGGTCGTGGCGCTGGGCGATTCGATCACCGACGGCGTGAAGTCGACCGGCGGCGCCAACCGCCGCTGGCCCGACGTGCTCGCCCGCCGCTTCCAGGCCCAGAGCGCCCTCCCCCGCTACGGCGTACTCAATCAGGGCATCTCCGCGAACCGCATCGTCACCGACCGCTACCAGGGCGACGGGGTCAGCACCGATACCGGCGGGGTCAGCGCCCAGCACCGCCTGGAGCGGGATGTGCTGGCGCAGCCCGCCGCCCGCACGGTCGTCGTCTTCGAGGGGATCAACGATGTGCGCTGGGGCACCACGGCGGACGAGGTCATCGCCGGTCTGCGCGCCCTCGCCCGGCGTGCGCACGAGCGGGGGCTGCGGGTCGTGGCGGCCACCGTCGCCCCCTGTGAGGGCTACAAGGACTGCACCGCGGACGTCGAGGCCCGCCGCCGGTCCGTCAACGCATTCGTCCGCGCCCACGGCGGCGTCTTCGACGCGACGCTGGACTTCGATGCCGTACTGCGCGACCCGCAGCGCCCCCAGCGACTGCTGCCCGCCTACGACAGCGGCGACCACCTCCACCCCGGCGATGCGGGGCTGAAGGCGCTCGGCGACTCGGTGGACCTGCGGGCGCTGGTGCCGGGGCAGGGCTGACGGAGGGTCAGCCACCGGCGCCCGGAAACACCCTGTGGCGACCGCTCACACCTCCAGGTCCACCACCACCGGCGCATGGTCCGACGCGCCCTTGCCCTTGCGCTCCTCGCGGTCGACGTAGGCGTCCGAGACGGCCTTGGCGAACGGTTCGTTGCCGTAGACCAGGTCGATGCGCATGCCCTTGTTCTTGGGGAAGCCGAGGGCGCGGTAGTCCCAGTACGTGAACGGGTGGTCGTACTTCAGGGGGCGCGGGACGACGTCCGTGAGGCCCGCGTCGCGCAGGGCCGCGAGGGCGGCGCGCTCGGCGGGGGTGACATGAGTGGCCCCGTCGAAGACGGAGATGTCCCAGACGTCGTCGTCGGTCGGGGCGACGTTGTAGTCGCCGAGGACCGCGAACGGGCGGGAGCCCGCCGCGTCCTCGGCGACCGCGGCCTTCAGGGCCTCGAACCACTGAAGCTTGTAGGCGTAGTGCGCATGGTCGACCTCGCGGCCGTTGGGGACGTACACCGACCAGACGCGGGCCGGGCCGCAGGTCGCCGAGATGGCGCGGGGCTCCTGCGCGCCCTCGTAGTCCGGGCCGCCGGGCAGGCCCTTGACGACGTCCTCCAGACCCACCTTGGACAGCAGCGCCACACCGTTCCACCGGCCGTCGGCGTTGACCGCCGCTTCATAGCCGAGCTGGCGCAGCTCCTCGTAGGGGAACTGCTCGGCGGAGCACTTGGTCTCCTGGATGCACAGCACGTCCGTGCCGGTGCTCTCCAGCCAGGCCATCAGCCTCGGGAGGCGGGCGGTGATCGAGTTGACGTTCCAGGTCGCGATGCGCATGTACGTAAACCTACAGCGGGGGTGTGACAGGCGGGCGGGGCAGGAGGGCGGGGGCGGTCAGCCGACCGTGGTGGCGGTGCCGGGGGCCAGCCGGCCGTGCTCGGCGCCTCCGAGCTTGTCGATCATGGAGTCGTAGACCGGCCGGGCGTGGTCCTGGAGCAGGCTGTCGTGGATGTCGATGGCCCGGTGCGGCGCGACCGCGCGCACATAGTCGATGACCTCGGCGACCTTGTTCCAGGGAGCGTGCACCGGAAGCAGGAGGGTGTCGATGCTGCGGCCCTCGGGGACGGTGAGCGCATCGCCGGGGTGGAAGACCGCACCGCCGTCGATCAGATAGCCGACGTTGGTGATGCGGGGAATGTCGGGGTGGATGACGGCGTGCAGCTGGCCGTGCACCTCGACGTCGAACCCGGCGGCGGTGAAGGTGTCGCCCTCGCCGACGGTGTGGACCCGGCCGGGGAAGGCGGCCGAGAGCTGCCCGGCGACGCTCGCCAGGGTCCAGATCTCGGCGCCCGGATTCGCCTCCATCCCCGCGCGGAGCCGGTCCTCGTTGAAGTGGTCCATGTGCTCATGGGTCACCAGGATCGCGTCCGCCCCGACGGCCGCGTCCTCCTCGCTGAACACCCCCGGGTCGATGACGAGCGTCTGCCCGTCCTTCTCGAGCCGGACGCAGGCATGGGTCTTCTTCGTGAGTTCCATGCGGCCATCTTGCCGCGGGCGGCAGGGCCGGGCGGTGTTCCCGGCCCGCCCCGGGGCGCGTGCCCCTCGCCCCTCCGGGGTCAGCCCTCCGGGATCAGCCTTCCGGGGTCGTCTCCTCCCTTATCACCCGCTGAGCCACCGAGAAGGCGGAGTTCGCCGCCGGGACGCCGCAGTAGACCGCGGTGTGCATCAGGACCTCCTTGATCTCGGTGGGGGTGAGACCGTTGCGGAGGGCGGCGCGGGTGTGCAGCGCCAGTTCCTCCTGGTGGCCGCGGGCGACCAGGGCGGTGAGCGTGATGATGCTGCGGGTGCGGCGGTCGAGGCCGGGGCGGGTCCAGGTCTCGCCCCAGGCGTAGCGGGTGATGAAGTCCTGGAAGTCGCCGGTGAAGTCGTCGGCGGCGGCCTCGGCGCGGTCGACATGGGCGTCGCCCAGGACCTCGCGGCGGACCTTGATGCCCGCGTCGTACGTACCGCCGCGGACCGGCTCCTGCTTGGTGAGGCCGGACTCTATGGCGGCGGGCGGCGCGGCCGGGGGCGGGGGCGGCGGGGGTGCGATCTGCGCCTTGGGGGCGGCGGCGCCGAGGGCGGGCTGGCCGGCCGGGCCGGGCCTGTCGTGCCAGGCGGTGGTGAAGTGCCGGATGAGGAGTTCGGTGACGGCCGAGGGCTGCTCGACGGGCGCGAGGTGGGAGGTGCCGGGCACGAGGGCGAGGCTCGCGTCCGGGATTCCGGCCACCAGGCTGCGGGCGTCGGACGTCGGGGTGACCTGGTCCTCGGAGCCGACGACGACGAGCGTGGGCACGCCGACCCGGCTGAGGGAGGACCGTACGTCGTAGGAGGCCAGCGCCTCGCAGGCGGCGATGTAACAGCCGGGGTCGGTGGTCCGCACCATCTGGACGGCCCATTCGACGATTGCGGGCTGGGCAGCGGCGAAGCCGGCGGTGAACCAGTGCTCGGGGGAGGTGCGGGCGATCGGGTCGAGTCCGTTCGTACGGATCACCACGCCCCGCTGGCGCCAGGCGTCGGCGGTGCCGTAGCGCGACGACGAGGACACCAGGGCGAGGGAGGTGACCCGGTGCGGCCGGGTGAGCGCCAGCTGAAGGCCGATGGCACCGCCGATGTTGCAGCCGGCGTAGCCGAAGCGTTCGACGCCGAGGAGGTCGAGGGTGGCCACCAGGCGGTCGGCGAGTTCGGCGATGGAGGATGCGGCGTGGGCGGGCGAGCCGCCATGACCGGGCAGATCGAAACGGATGACCCGCCAGTGGCGGGTCAGTTCGGGGATCTGCCGGTCCCACATGTGCCATGTGGTACCGAGCGATGCTCCCAGTACGAGTACGGGTGCGTCGTCGGGACCGTCGATCCGGTGCTGCAGGGTCTTCTCACTCACCCGACCAAGCTACCGACTCTCTGACGCGGTCCTGACACCCGGGTCAGGAAGAAACAGGACGAAGAGCCCCGGAAAGAAATCAGAACTTGACGGTCGAGACGGTGTAGACGACGGGATGACCGGGTTCGTCATAGCTGACCATGATCCGCTGCGAGGGGTGGGGCGCCGGCTTCGGATTGACGGTGCCCGCCCACGGCCAGTCGACGCTGAAGTCCCAGCCGACCTTCGCGCCCTGCTCGGGCGGAATGGTCTTCGCGCCCTTCTTCAGAGCGGCGGTGCTTGTGCCCACGGCCTTGAGGTAGTGGTCGAGGCCCCAGTCGTTGGTGCGGAACTGCACGAAGAGCGAGCTGGTCTTCCACGAGTTGGTCTCGTAGTAATAGACCGGCGTGGAGCCCAGCGGCACCGGGACGTCGTAGATCCGCTGCTGGACCTTGGAGGGGAAGGCGTTGGTCAGGCCGGTGGCGGCGGCCTCCGCCTCCTTGCCCTCGCCGCTGTCCCGGCTCTGTTCGGCGGAGATGACGATATAGCCGGCTGGGATCGCGATCAGCAGGAAGATGATCAGCGCCATCAGCAGGGGACGGCGGGGCTTGCCGGCGGGCGGCGGGGTGGGGTGATGGTCGTCGTTCATGGGATTCAGGTCGGTGTCGGTCATCGGCGGCCGGACCGTTCGTAGCGCTCGTAGCGCTCGACGCGGCGGCGGTTGGCCCGCCGGAAGCGGCGGGCCACCAGACGGGCGAGGTCGGCGGCACCGACCATACCGGCCTCGGGGCCCAGCTGGGCCTTGGCGATGGTGGCCTCGGGGCGGTAGCCGCGGCCGGTCAGGGTGCGCCGGAAGGCGTCCCGGGCCGGGCCGATCAGCAGGTCGTCGGCGGCGCTGACGCCCCCGCCGATGACGAAGCAGGACGGGTCGAGGGCGGCGGCGAGGTTGGCGATGCCGACGCCGAGCCACTGGCCGATGTCCTGGAGGAGCTCGACGCACATCGCGTCGCCCTCCCGGGCCAGCTCGGTGATCAGCGGGCCGGTGATGTCGCCGATCCGGCCGCCGACCCGCTCGATGATGTTGTACGCGACCGGGGAGTCGGCGGCGGCCAGCTCCCGGGCCTCGCGGACCAGGGCGTTGCCGGAGCTGTACTGCTCCCAGCAGCCGCGGTTGCCGCACGGGCAGCGGTGGCCGCCGGGCACGACCTGCATATGGCCGAATTCGCCGGCCACGCCGTATTTGCCGCGCTTGACCGCGCCGTCCTCCAGGATGGCGCCGCCGATGCCGGTACCGAGCGTGATCATGACGAGATGGTCCTCGCCGCGCCCGGCGCCGAACCGCCACTCCGCCCAGGCGGCGGTGTTGGCGTCGTTGTCGACCATGACGGGGACGGCCAGCCGGCCCGCGAGGCGGTCGCGCAGAGGCTCGTTGCGCCAGTTCAGATGGGGGGCGAAGAGCACTCGGCTGCGGTCCGCGTCGACCCAGCCGGCCGCGCCGATGCCCACCGCGTGGACGTCGTGCCGGTCGGAGAGGTCGAGGACCAGCTCGGTGATGGTGTCCTCGACGACCTTGGGGCTCTTGGACTTGTCCGGCGTCTCGGTACGGACCTTCTCGAGGATGGTGCCGTCGGCGTCGACCACGCCCGCCATGACCTTGGTGCCGCCGATGTCGATGCCGACGGTGGGCACCCGGGGGGCGGTCAGATGCGAGCGCCGCTCACGGGTGCCGACCGTGCGCAGGACGGTGGCTCTGGCGGTTCCGCGGTGCACCCGGTCCCGGTACATGCTCATCGGCCCGCCCCTTTCCCGTGACGTGCTCCGTGGCGGATGCCGTTCCGGTCGCGGCGGCTGCGTGCGCGCAAGAGTCGTCTCGTCCCTGCGGGTCTCAGGAGGCCGGGGCCTCGGCGTGCATCGTTCGCATGGCCTGCATGCTGCGGATGGTTCGGATGGCTCGGTGCGATTGTGCATCACCCGCGGTGTCCGGCGCACCGCGGCGCGGGACGCCGCGCCCCGCGCGGCCCGGAGGCCGGCGCGGGGCGTGATACAAGATCACTCCGGCCGGTGACCTCCGGGGAATTCCGGGGTCGCGGTGCGGGCCAGCTCATGGCTGAGCTGTTCCAGCTCGCTGCCGCCCGCCATCTGGCGGGTCAGCTCCTCCAGGGCGATCTCCGACTTGGCGTGGCTGCCGGCCATGGTGCCGCGCTTGAGGAGGACGAAACGGTCGCCGACCAGGTAGGCGTGATGCGGATTATGGGTGATCAACACCACGCCGAGCCCGGCGTCCCGCGCGGCCGCGACGTACTTGAGGACGACGCCGGACTGCTTGACGCCGAGCGCCGCCGTCGGCTCGTCCAGGACGAGGACCTTGGCGCCGAAGTAGACGGCGCGGGCGATGGCCACGCACTGCCGCTCGCCGCCGGAGAGGGTGCCGATCGGCTGGTCGACATCGCGCAGATCGATGCCCATCCGCAGCAGCTCGCTGCGGGTGGTCTCGCGCATCGTGGCGACATCGAGCCGCTTGAAGGGGCCCACTCCGGTGGTCGGCTCCGAGCCGAGGAAGAAGTTCCGCCATACGGGCATCAGCGGAACGACTGCCAGGTCCTGGTAGACGGTGGCGATACCGCGGTCCAGGGCTTCCCGCGGCGAGGCGAGCCTGGTGTCCTCACCCTCGATGGTGAAGGTGCCGGCGTCGTGCTGGTGCAGCCCCGCGATGATCTTGATGAGGGTGGACTTGCCGGCGCCGTTGTCGCCGAGCACGCAGGTGACCTCGCCCGCGTGCACCTCCAGGGACACGCCCTCCAGCGCCTTGATGTTGCCGTAGAACTTGCTGACCTTGTCGAGCTCGACCAGGGCTGTCATGACTTGTCCTCCGCCCGCTTGCGGACCCATGCGTTCAGGAGAGTGGCGAGCAGCAGCATCGCGCCGAGGAAGAACTTGTACCAGTCCGGATTCCACTGCGCGTAGACGATGCCCTTGCTGGTCATGCCGAAGATGAAGGCGCCGACCGCGGCACCGATCGCCGAGCCGAAACCGCCGGTCATCAGGCAGCCGCCGACCGCGGCCGCGATGATGTAGAGGAATTCGTTGCCGACACCGTCGCCGGACTGGATCGCGTCGTACGAGAACAGCAGATGCTGGCCGGAGACCCAGGCGGCGAAGGCGACGCCCATGTACAGGCCGATCTTGGTCTTGGTCACCGGGACGCCGACCGCCCGCGCCGCGTCCGCATTGCCGCCCACCGCGAAGATCCAGTTGCCGACGCGGGTGCGCAGCAGGATCCAGGTGGCGACGGCGACCAGCACGATCCACCAAATGATGGTGACCTGGACGTCCACCTCACCGATGGTCAGATGCGAGGCGAAGAGCGCACGGGCCGACTCGAAGCCCTCCATGTCGGCGATGGACTTCGTGGAGACGGTGCCGCTGATCAGCTTGGTGAAGCCGAGGTTGAGGCCGGTCAGCATGAAGAACGTGCCGAGCGTGATGATGAAGCTGGGGAGTTTGGTGCGCGTCAGCAGCACCCCGTTGAAGACGCCGATGGCCAGCGTGACCAGCAGGGACACCCCGACGCCGACCCAGGTGTTGGCCGTCATCTGGTAACTGAACATGGACGAGATCAGTGCCGAGCTGACGACCATGACACCGGCCGACAGATCGAATTCCCCGCCGATCATCAGCAGCGCCACCGGTACGGCCATGATGCCGATCGTCGACGAGGCGTAGAGCACGGTGGAGAGGCTGGAGGCCCGCAGGAACGGTTCGGCGGTGAGGGCGAAGAAGAGGAAGACGGCCACGGCGCCGACGACCGAGCCCAGTTCGGGGCGGCCCATCAGACGGCGCACCAGGGAGCGGTGCAGCAGCCGTTCGTCCCGTATCGATGCCTTGACGGTGGTGCTCATCGGGTCCCCCGCTTCGTGAGTTCCTGCAGGGCGGCGGCGTCCTTCTTGGTGATCACCTGGGGTCCGGTGAGCACCGGCTTGCCACCGCCGAGGACGTCGGAGTTGTACTTGTACAGCCAGAGCAGGTCGATCGCCTCATAGCCCTGGAGGTAGGGCTGCTGGTCGACGGCGAAGCCGAGCGAACCGTCCTTGAGGCCGTTGGCCACCTGGGCATTGAGGTCGAAGGTGTCGATCTCGGCCTTGCTGCCGGCCTGCTCCCTGGCCTTCACGGCCGTGGCGGCGAAGGGCGCGCCGAGCGTGACGACGGAGTCGATGGAGTCGTCCGCCTGGAGCTTGGACTCGATGGACGACTGCACATCGGGCATGTTCGTGCCCTCGACGTACAGCTTCTCCATCGTGCCCTTGAAGGTCTTCTTCGCTCCGTCGCAGCGCTGCTCATGCCCGACATTGCCCTGCTCGTGCAGCACACACAGGGCCTTCTTCCGGCCCCGCTTGTTCAGTTCGTCGCCGACGGCCTCGCCCGCCACCGTCTCGTCCTGCCCGATGTGGCTGAGCGCGCCGAACGCCTTGGACTCCGCGGCCCCGGAATTCACCGTGATCACCGGTATCCCGGCCTTCTCCGCCTTTTCCACCACGTCCTTCATGGCACTGGGCTTGGCGAGGGTGACGATCAGCCCGTCGACCTTCTGGTCGATGTACGACTGCACCAGCTGGCTCTGCCGCTGGGCCTCCTCGTCGTGCCCGTACAGGAACTTGATGTTGTCCTTGACCGCGGCCTGCTGGGCGCCCTTCTGCACGATGTCCCAGAAGGTGTCGCCGTCGCCGGAGTGGGTGACCATGGCGAACGTCCACCTGGGGGTGTTCACCGCCGCCTTGCCGCCCGCCGTCTGTGCGGCGCGCTCCTGCTCGGCGCGCAGGCCTCCGGTGCTGCTGCACCCCGCCAGGGAGGCGCCGAGCGCCGCCGCCAGCACGGCACTCGCGACGCGTCCCTTTCTGCGCACCCGTCCTCTTCTCCGAACCGTTGCCACGAGGACTTGCCCTTCCCGCTGATCTCGCTGTGTCGGACGCATTGCCGGTACCGGCCCAACCGGCCAAGTATCCGTTACCGGTGATCTGTACCGGTTCGTGGGGTCATTCATGGGGTCGTTCATGCGGTTGTTCGTGGGGTCATTCATGGGGCCGTCCATGGGATCGTTCATGGGGTCGTTCATCGGGTGCCCCGTCCCGTGTACTCCTCCAGCTTCGGCACATCCTTGCCGGTGACCAGCTCCGGCCCGGTGAGCACCGGCTTGCCGCCGCCCAGGACGTTGGCGTTCGCCTTGTGCAGCGCGAGCAGGTCCACCGCCTCGTACCCCTGGAGGTAGGGCTGCTGATCGACCGCGAAGTCGACGTCCTTGGCCTTGAGGAGCTTGACCACGGCGGCGTTCAGATCGAAGGTCGCGATCGCCGCCCGGCTGCCGGCCTCCTGCTTGGCCTTGACGGAGATCGCCGCCATCGGTGCGCCGAGGGTGACGATCGCGTCGATGGACTTGTCGGACTGCAGCTTGGCCTCGACGGAGGACTGTGAGGCGGGGGCGTTGGTGCCGTCGACGTTGAGGTTCTCCACCCGCCCGCCGAAGCCCTTGCGGACACCGGCGCAGCGGTCCTCGAGCGACACATTGCCCTGCTCGTGGATGACACAGAGAACCTTCTTCCTGCCGCGTTTGTCCAGCTCCGCGCCGACCGCCTCGCCCGCCACCGACTCGTCCTGGCCGATATGCGTCAGCGCCCCGTACGCCTTCGAGAACTGGCCGCCGGAGTTGATGGTGACGACCGGGATGCCGTGGGCCACGGCCTTGCGGACCACCGCCTTGAGGGCTTCCGGCTTGGCGAGGGTGACGATCAGCCCGTCGACCCTCTGGTCGATGTACGACTGGACCAGCTCGGCCTGTTTGGCGCCCTCCTTGTCGTTGGCGTAGAGAAACTTCACCCGGTCCTTGGCCGCGGCCCGCTCCGCGCCGTTCTGGACGATGTCCCAGAAGGTGTCGCCCTCGCCGGAGTGACTGACCATCCCGATGGTCATGCGGGGCGCACGGGACTCCCCGTCGGCGTCCTCACCACCGGAACCGCTGCACCCGGCGACCAGCGCGAGGGCCGCCACCAGGGCGGCGGCACCGCGGACGGTGACGGGTCTGGCCGTACGCACTTTTCGCGCGCTTCGCACGCCGATCATCGTGGAACCGCCTTTGCTCCAGGCCGCCGGAATGCGGCTGGAGCAGATCTAACGGCGGGCGCGGAGCCGCGTCAATACTTTGTCCGAACATTCTGATGACTGGCCTGGCTCGGGGGCGGGTGCGGGACGCGGCTGTCCGGCGGACCGGCGCCGAAAGCCCGCGGCGCCCGCCGCTCCGCACCACCACCTCAAGGACGGACGAGGCATCCCATGCGCTCCACTCCGCCGCGGCGCTTCATCGCATCGACGGAAGCCGGGGCGCGGCGAAGGCGCGGGGGGCGGCCGCGGCTTGAGGGAAGGCCGTCGCGGGGATGCGGCCATGGGCAGGCCTCGGCCGACGCGCGGCATGCACATGCGGCATGCGGCAGCGGGCATGCCGCCGTGAGGGGGGAGGCCGCCACGGGAATGCCGCCGGGGACCACCATCCGGGAATGCCGCCCCGGACCGCCGCGTTGTGGAGCTGCAAGGGGCCCACGCATTCCCTAGGGGATCTGTTCGAACAACCCCTAAGAGTTCAGGGCCGCACCAGCAGCTGGAACTCGAACGCGTACCGGGACGCGCGATACACGTGGGAGCCGAACTCCACCGCGCGTCCGGTGTCGTCGAAAGTGGTGCGCTGCATCGTGAGCAGCGGGGCGCCCTCGGGCTCGTCCAGCCGCTCACCCTCCTCCGCGGTGGCGGCCCGCGCGCCGACGGCCTGACGGGCGCTGTGCAGGGTGATCCCCGCGGACCGCATGAGCCGGTACAGCCCGGTCGCCTCCAGCTCGGCGGTCTCCAGCTTCAGCAGCCCGGCGGGAAGATGGTTGCGCAGATGCGCCACGGGCTCACCATGCGCCAGCCGCAGCCGCTCGACCAGCGCGACCTCCGCGCCCTCGGCGATACCCAGCGCGGCGGCCACCTCGGCGTCGGCCTCGATGGTGGTGTTGAGCAGCACCCGGGTGGCGGGCTTCTGCCCGGCCGCCTCCAGGTCGTCGTAGAGGCTGCTCAGCTCCAGCGGGCGCTTGACCTGGCTGTGTACGACCTGGGTGCCGATGCCGCGACGGCGCACCAGCAGCCCCTTGTCGACCAGCGACTGGATCGCCTGGCGCACGGTCGGCCGGGACAGTCCCAGCCGTCCGGCCAGCTCGATCTCGTTGCCGAGCAGGCTGCCGGGCGCCAGCCTGCCGTTCTCGATCGCGGCCTCCAGCTGCTGGGAGAGCTGGAAATACAACGGGACCGGACTGCTCCGGTCCACGCTGAACTGGACAGGGCTCTCGGCGCCCGCGGCGTCTGTATCGCGTTTCCCCACGCTGGCGAGCGTATCCGTCCGCGCACATGACGGGAAGTCCAGAGGTCACATTGTCCGGACAAGGGGGGTGCAGGCAGGGGTACGGGCAGGGGTACGGGCATGGGGCGCCGGCAGGGGCACACGCATGGGTGCGGACCCGGGCGCCGCGGCGGCTACCAGGGCAGCGGGCGCCCGTCGCGGAAGAAGCCGCCCGTCGGACCGTCGTCCGGCAGCGTCGCGGCGTAGACGACGCTCGCCGCGCCTTCCGCGACCGGCCGCCCGCCCGGCCCTCCCATGTCGGTGGCCACCCAGCCGGGACAGACCGCGTTGACCAGCACTCCGTCGGCGCGCAGCTCATCGGCCAGCATCCGGGTCAGCGCGTTCAGACCGGCCTTTGAGGCGGCGTAGGCGGGCGTACCGCCGCCCATCCCGGCGAGCGAACCGGCCTCGCTGGAGACATTCACCAGTCGCGGATGGGCCGAGGCACGCAGCAACGGCGCAAAGGCGATCGCCATCCGCCATGGCCCGTAGAGATTGGTCTCGGCCGCCTCCCGGACGATGGCGAGGTCGGCGGTGACGGCACGCTGCCAGGTGTCGTAGTGGATGCCCGCGTTGTTCACCAGGACGTCCAACCGGCCGTAGTGGCGGGCGACTTGGGCCGTGGCGGCGGCAATGCTGCCCTCGTCCGTCACATCGAGGCGCAGCGCCCGGACGGCACGCCCCGTCTCCTCCGCCACCTCTCCGGCGACATACTCGGCGGCTTCCAGGGAGCGCCCGGTCAGTACGACCGTGTGCCCGAGGGTCGCCAGTTGCCGGCTCACCTCCCGGCCGATTCCGCGGGTGGCACCGGTGACGAGGGAGACAGGGGAGGGGGAGTCAGGGGTGGGATCTGAGGTGGGGGCGAAGTCGGGGTCGGGATCGGTGGGAGCGGAGGGGGCAGGCGTGGGAGGCATACGGAGGCTCCTGGGGCGGATGGTGGCCAGGCGTAGGGATAGGCATAGGCACAGGGATAGGGATAGGGATACGTAGCCGGTCACACCCGTTCCCTCACCTCACGTCGCCCACCTGCACGCTCTTCCTCCTTGGGTTCCAGGGTTCCGGGGTTTCCCATCGCTTCCCCTCGCTTGCGTCCCCCCTGACGCCCCCTCAAGACATCATCATCGAACCCCGCCCATCGAAGCCCCCGCCCAAGGAGCACCCCTGTCCGTACGCCGCATCGTGCCCGACCTGAGGATCGAGGTGGACGATGTCGAGGCGGTGCACGAGGTGGCCCTGACCACCGGCGCGCCCGCTCACCCCACCCCCCTCACTTCATCCACGCATCCTCGTACTTCCGGTACGTCCCGTCGTGCGTGGCCAGATGCACCCACTGATCCACATACGCCTTGAACTCCTCGTCGCCGCGCGGCAGTACATAGGCCTTCTCGGAGAAGGTGAACGGCTTGTCGGGGTGGACCGAGCACAGTTCGGGGTGGATCTTGGCCTGGTAGCGGGTCTCGCTCGCGTCCGTCATCATCACGTCCGCGCGGCCGGCGATGATCTCGTCGAAGATCGTGGTGTTGTCGGGGTGCACGGTGAGGGTGGCGCGCTTGATGTGTGCGCGGGCGAACTCCTCGTTGGTGCCTCCGGGATTCACGACGACCTTTGTCCCGGGGCGGTCGATCTCCTCCAGCGTCCGGTACTTGTCCTTGTCGGCGCAGCGGACGATGGGTGTCTTGCCGTCCGTACGGGTGGGCTCGCTGAAGTACGCGGCGCGGGCCCGCGCAAGGGTGAGGGAGACGCCGCCCATGCCGATGTCGCAGCGGCCGGCCGCGAGGTCGCCGACGAGGCGGGCCCACGTCGTGGCAACGTAACGCGGCTTGGCGTCCAGGCTCTTGGCGAGGTCCCGGGCCATCTGGATGTCGACGCCGCTGTACTTGCCGGTCTTGGAGTCGCGGTAGGTGAAGGGGCGGTAGTCGCCGGTGGTGCAGACACGCAGCACCCCGCGCCGGGGGACGGCGTCCAGCAACGTGGCCCCCGGGTGCCGGGCGGCGGCCGTGGGGGCGGAACCCGGTGTGGGTGCGGGGGTGGTGGCGGGCGAGGGGGCGGCGGCGGTGAGAGTGAGCAGACCGGCGAGAGCGGACAGCGTGGCGGCGCGCTTCATGGTGACTCCTGCGGCACGGTGACTACGGTGGCATGGGGACTACTGCGGCATGGTGACCACTGCGGTACGAGCGTGATCATGCGATCGGGACGATCAGGGTGGCAGAGGCTTACGTCTTGGTGAAGTGCTTGACCGGCCAGCGGGAGGGGAGGCAGCCGCAGGGCCCGGTGCCGTCGTGGGAAGGGCGTGCCCGGGGCATGCAGAAGCGCATGGCGGTGTCGTACCGCTGGGGACGGGGCGGGACGGGGCGCGGGCAGCTCATCGGTCGTCACTCCCCTTGCGAGGGCGTCGGTGAGCTGCCCGCGTCCGGGACCGGGACCGGAGCATTCCTCAGCCGCGGTACAGCTCGGCCGTGACGCCGGGCGCCTGGTGGTCGGGGGCGGCTTCGGCGAGGCGGGCGACGAGGTCGGCGGCGCGCTTGGCGACGGTGTCGCGGTCGCCTTCGGAGAGCTCGGCGCCCATGCCGACGGCGACCGCGCCCGCCGCGATCCAGTCCGGCGCGTCCTCGACCGTCACCCCGCCCGTCGGCAGCAGCGGCACCTGGGGCAGGGCGGCGCGGACGTCCCGTATCCAGGAGGGGTGGTGCGCGGAGGCGGGAAACAGCTTGAGGGCGTCCGCGCCGAGCTCGAGCGCGCGGACCATTTCGGTCGGCGTCGACACACCGGGGAAGACCGGGACGCCGTAGCGGTGGCCCGTACGGATGACCTCGGCGTCCAGGCTCGGCGAGACCAGGTAACGGGCGCCGGCGTCCACCGCCATCCGGGCCGACACCGCGTCAAGGACCGTGCCCGCGCCGATGACCGCGTCCTCGCCCAGCTCCCGGCTGAGGGTGGTGACCGCCTCCAGCGCGAACGGCGTGGTCAGGGATATCTCCAGGCTGGTGATGCCGGCCGACAGCAGGGTGTCGGCGGTGGCGCTCGCCTCGTCGTACGTCGTGCTGCGGACGATGGCGAAAACCCGCTGCGCCAGCGCGGCCCGGGTGATCTCCCAGCGATACACGGCAGTTCGCCGTCCTTCCTTGTCTCCAACGCTCCATGCCGCCGCTCGCCGTACCCGACGGCGATGACCGCACTTCCTGGGGCGCGCGAAAGCAACCGACCACGTCGTGGCGACCAGCCACCTCACGTCAGGGACCGTGCCCTGGCCACGGGCCGCGTCACGGCCACCGGCCGCTCCACGGCGCGACCGCTGCCCGGCACTTTCCGCTGGATGGCACTGACCACTACATGGTCTCTTCGCCGCCGATGCCCGCCCACTCCTCGTTTCCACCGAAACGCTACCGGCATCCCCTGACAATCCTCCCCCGGGGGTGCGCCCCCGCACCCCCCTTCCGCCAAGAATGGGCGGAACCGACAGTCCGGGTCCGGACACAGCACGGCGGCGGCCGGGGTGCCTGTGCCCCCCGGCCGCCGCGGTTCTCGAATGAAGCGGTTCCGTGTGAATCGGCTCTGCGTGAAGCGGTTCTGCGTGAAGCGGTTCTGCGTGAAGCGGTTGTGCGTGAAGCGGTTCTCTCGCTGTCCCGTGGCCTCAGCAGTTGAAGTCGACGAGGTCGAACGTCCGGTAGTGGTCGGCGGTGTAGTAGTCCTCGTTCTTCTTCTCACCAGTCACGATGCGCCGCGCACCGCGGTCGGGAGAGCCGGGAGTGACGACGGTGTACTCGTGGTAGTAGCCGGTGTTCTGGGCCGGGAGGATGCCTTCGCGGTTGTCGAAGACGGTGCCGTCCTTCGGGTACGGGAAGGGCCCGCCCTTGCCGATCAGGTCCAGGGTGTCGTGGGCCTGGGAGGGCAGCTTGGAGTAGCAGATGTTGCCGACGGCGTTCACGTGCACCGGCGTGGCGTGCGCCGTCGCGGCGTACGCGGTGACCTGGTGCGGGGTGGCGACCGCCGGTGTGGCGGCGACCGCGGTGCCGCCGATGAGCAGGGCCGAGGCGAGGGCGCCGGCGGCGCCGATCCTGGTGATCCGTGGGGGGATTCTCATACCGTCCAGCATGACGCGCGTAGACATGAGCCTGTCAATCCCAACAGGCCTAAGTTTCCCAGGAGTTCACAGGATCCCCACCTCGGATCCCGCCTCGTCCCCCGCCCCGCCCCGTCCCCGCCGCGACCGCAACGGCGGCGTGATCCCGGCTCGGGACAGCCCCTCAGGCCGCCGGGCGGCGGCCCCAGGCGGAGATCATCGGCGCGGTGCCCAGGTCGAGGCCGCCCGCGGCGATGTTGGCCAGGTGCCGGTCGATCTCGTCGTCGGTGGCCAGCCCCGCGGCAACGAGCTTGTCGCGGACCTGGCGGACGGTGGCCTCCTCCAGCGCGGTGCACGCGGGCGAGGTGATCGGGAAGTAGGCATCGGCCTCGACGTCGGCCAGCCCGGCCTCGCGCAGCAGCCGCGGCAGCTTGCGCCCGTACGCCAGATCCGCGCCGCGCTGCCGCAGCAGCTCACGGCAGCCGCGGCGCAGCCTGTTGGCCAGCTCCTGCTCGGGTCCGTACTCGTCGGGGCAGATCAGCGGCAGCAACGCCGGGTCGCCGTCCTCCAGCACCAGCCACCCGCCGGGGCGAAGCGCCTCGACCATCGACCGCAGGGCCTTGTCGCGGTCGGCGACGTGGACCAGTACGAGCCGGGCGTGGATCAGGTCGAACGGGCCCCCGGCCGGGGGCTCCTCGGCCGCCACGTCGTGGCGCAGCACCTCGAAGCCCGCCGCCTCCCGCATCCAGGAGGTGTCGATGTCGGTGGCCACCACGCGCCCGGTCGGGCCGACACGCTCGGCCAGCCAGGCCGGCGTGGCGGGCCCGCCGGCGCCGATCTCCCAGCACCGCCACCCCTCGCCGACCCCGACCGTCTCGAAGTGCCGGAACGTCGACGGGTCGAAGAGCGCCGACAGCGCGGTGAACCGCTCCCCCGCCTCGGCCTGCCGGTTGTCCAGAAGGTAATCATTGTCGGAAGTGTCGCGTGTGTCCTGTGTCATGGCGCGATCATCGCACGCGGACCGTGGCACGGTCTGTGCCGGCAGCCACAGCCGTGGCAGGAAGGGCTCACTCAACTCCCCTTCCGCACCTGCCGGTTCCCCTCGCACCGCGCCCGGGTTGCGCCCGGCGCCGACCGATCACGGGGGATGCCGCGCCTTTGCCTAAGAGGCAAAATCTTTGCCTCTTAGGCGAGGGCTCGTTATACCGGGAACATGACGGACACGGACCCTGCCGAGCCTCCCGACGGCCCTCCGGGCACCTCGCCCGACCCCGCTCCCGGTCTCGGCCCCGGGGAGCTGCCCACCGTCGCGCCCCGGCTGCGTGACCTGCGGCGGCGCAGCGGGCTGACGCTGGAGACCGCGGCGCGGCGGGTCGGGCTGTCGCCCGCGCATCTGTCCCGGCTGGAGACCGGCCGGCGCCAGCCGTCGCTGCCGATGCTGCTGGCCCTGGCCCGTACGTACGGAACCACGGTATCCGACCTGCTCGGCGAGACCGCGCCGGAGCGGGACCCGATCCTGCGGGCCGGCCGTACGGAACCCTCGGAGGCCGGCGGCTGGACGTACTGGACCGTGGGCGGTGCCGGGCGGGCGATGCAGGCGCTGCGGGTGCATGTGCCGCAGCGGGCGCAGGGTGAGCTGGTGCGGGTGCATCCGGGCGAGGAATGGCTGTACGTCCTCAAGGGGCGGCTGCGGCTGACGCTCGGTGAGGCGGTGCATGTGCTGGATCCGGGGGACGCCGCGCACTTCGACTCGCTGACGCCGCACCGGATCGCGGCCGCCTCCCGCGGCGGCACGGAGCTGCTGTTCGTCCACACACTGCTGCAGAGCGGGGCCGCGGAGCTGTGCCTGGGGGACGGGGCCCCGCGCCGTGGTCTGTGACACAGCCGACACCACCACCGAGCCCAGGGAAGGACCGTAAGCCGTGCCCGACCAGACACCCGAGGCCAGCCCCGCCCGCGAGTACGTCGAGACCAGGACGCCCCGCGGGGTCTATGTCCGCGTCTTCATCTATGTCGTCGCCACGCATGTCCTGCTGGCCTTCATGAGCCTGCTGGTGGTCATCGCCAAGACCCGCTAGACGCGCTACACGCCCTGGACACGCCGGACGCGGCGGGGCCGGGCGGTGTTCCCGTGACACGCCCGCGTCCGCACTCAGCGGGTGCCGCGCGCGGCACGCCACTCGGGGGCGAGCACCGACCAGATCTCGGTGTTCTGCCGTACGCCCCGGTAGAGGTGGTTCTCGCGCTGGACGCCGTCGCGGCTCATGCCGAGGCGCTTGGCCACGTTGATGCTCGGCGTGTTCTCGGAGGACACCAGCCACTCCACGCGGTGCATTCCGCGCTCCTCGATCGCCCAGTCGATGATCACGCGCACCGCACGGGTGACCAGACCGCGTCCGGCGGCGGCCGGTTCCAGCCAGCAGCCGGCCTCGCAGCTGCCGTTGCCCGCGTCGAAGACCCGGAAGAGGACGCCGCCGACGAGGAGCCCGTCGAGCCAGATGCCGTAGAGCCGGCCGGTGTCGGTGGCGGCCTTGTCGGCGTACGACTGGAGCCAGCCCCGCGCGGAGCCGAGGTCGGCCGCGACGTCGGGGAGCCCGACATGCCGGCCTATGTATTCCCGCCCGCGGTCGATGTGGGCGAGGAACTCCTCGGCCTGCCAGGGCTCCAGGGGCCGCAGCTCGGCTCCGTCACCCAGCGAAATCGCGAACATTCCCGTCCTCCTCGGTGGCCGTGCCCGTCCTCCTCGGTGGCCGCGCACAGTCTCTGGATCCTCGCACGGCAGGGGCCTGCGGTGTCCGGGAGGTCGCGATCACCCGGCCCGCCCGCCCGGCCGTCGGGAACAGGCCATCCGGCCCAGCTCCGGCAACGTCCATGTTGAACACTCCACGCCGGTACTTCGTCACAGAGACCACGTGCACGTGTATCGCTGAAACCATGTGCCGTCCACGATGAAACTCGTTCTCCTGATGAGACCGATGCCGGTAGGTTTGTGTGCATGCAGCTCCGCTACAGCTACCGTGCGTACCCGGACACTTCCCAGCACCGTGCGCTGGCGAGTGCGTTCGGGTGTGCGCGTGTGGTGTGGAACGACTGCCTGCGCGACCGCAAGGAAGCACACGCGGCGGGGCTGCCGTATGTGAAGTCGGCCGAGTTGTCCCGCTGCGCGACCGGCTCGCCGACCGCCGCTTCGTCGACGACAGCGGGCCGTGGCTGGATGCGGCCCGTGCCTGGGGCGACGCGGCCCGTACGGCGCTCCGGCTGGTCGAGGCGGTCAAGGCGGGTGACGAGGCGACGCCGCGCCAACAGCGGGAGCGGATCCCGGAGTTGGTGAAGGCCGCCAAGTCCTTCGTCTATGTGGACATGAAGGGGAAGAAGGTCCCGGTGGTGGTCGCGGACGGGGTGCTGGACACGTTCGTCTAGGACGCACTGAAGGCGGATGGGGTGAATGGGGTGAATCGCAGTTGACGGGGTGATGTCACGCGGGGTGGGGGCGGCTCCGGCCCTACTCTGAGGCCCTGGCGCCGCCACCCTCGCGACCCTGCACCTGAGGAGACCGACCATGGTCCGACCCGCCGCCTACGCCCCCCGTCAGACCGCGGCCGCCGTCCTCGACGACGCGGTCTGCTCGCTCGCCCCGCACGCGGACGCCAACCGGCTCGTCCAGCGGATCGCGGCGGGGCGGGCGCCGCGGTCCGTGTTCGCCACCTTCGCCCTCGAACAGCACCATGTGATCACCTGCGACCGGCTCAGCTTTCAGCACCTGGCGCGCCGGGCGGACGGCGATCCGCCGGTGGCCGACTTCTTCGATCTGCTCGCCCAGGGCGAGACGCTGGCGCTGCAGCGGCTGACCGGGCTGCTGGACGCCTGCGAGCTGACGGAACGTGAGATCGCCGGCTACCGGCCGCGGCCCGGCTGCCAGGCCTATCCCTCCTACGGGGCACGGCTCGCCCTGAGCGCCGAACCGACCGATGTCGTGATCGCCCTGGCCGCCAACTTCTCGGCCTGGTGCGGCTATTGCGCCGTCGTCGAGGCCGCGATGCGCGACCACTACGCCTTCTCCGAGGCGGCCCGCGGCTTCTTCGCGCTCTTCGCGGAGCCGGCACCGGAGCTGGACGACAAGGCACGCGCGGCGGTGCAGCACGGCCTCGACACCGGCCAGACCCGGCCGGCCGCGGCGCACCGCTACGGCCGGCTGCTCCAGGCATACGAGATCATGTTCTGGCACTCGGTCGGCGAGTGAGCCGTCGGCCCGACGGCCCTGACCGCCCGTACGGCCCGATGGTGACCGGGCGGCACATCCGCCCGGTCACCGGTCAACGGTCGCCGGGCTACCCGGCCAACTCCTTGTGCCGGGCGGCCAGTCGGCGCGCCCCCTCCTCGGTGAGCGAGCCGTGCAGCCGCAGCCGGGCGATCCCCCCGTCGGGGAAGATGTCGATCCGGACGTGGGTGGCGGCCGGGGCGTCGTCCAGCAGGAAGCGGTGGACGGTGTCGGGCTGCAGCCGGGTGCGCGGCAGCAGTTCCGTCCACGCACCGTCCTCGCCGTCCCGGCCGAAGAGGGCCGCCCAGCCCGCCGAGTTGCCCTTGAGGTAGCCGGTGTCGATCTCGACGGCGCGGATCCGGGACTGCTCGGTGAGGCGGTAGCGGACCCAGTCGTTGCCGGTGCCGCGGCGGCGCCGGGTCTCCCAGCCGTCGTCCATCTTGCGGGAGCGGCCCGGCTGGATGGTGTGGGTCGGCGAGGAGTAGAAGCGGTCCGAGGCGTCCTCCACCTGGCCGCCGTTCTCCAGTGCGGCGAGGTCGAAGGTGCCCAGCGCGGCGAGCCAGTCGGCCGACGGGACGACCTCGCCGTGGACCCGGAGGCGGGCGACGCCGCCGTCGGGGTGCTGGTTGAGGCGCAGGTGGGTGAAGCGCTGTGCGATATCGACGGGGAAGCCGTTGGCGGCGTGTCCGCCGATGGCGGTGCGCGGGACCAGCGGCGTCCAGGTGACATCGGCGGCGAGCAGCTCGTCGGGCGACGGCGAGCCCTCGACGCAGGCGCCTTCCACGCTCACCGACTGCGGGTAGTTGCCGCGGAAGTGGGCGGTGTCGACGACGATGCCGCGGATCACTCCGGGCGCGCCGAGGCGGATCAGCGCCCAGTCGTGGTCCTCGTCCGTCGGGAAGGGGTGCTCGCCGTCGGTGCCGCGTCTGCGGCGGGTCTCCCAGCCGTCCATGATCTTGCCCTTGTGGCCGAAGGCCTCGGGGTCGAAGTGGGCGGCCTCGGGCTTGAGGAGGTTCTCGCGCTCGGCGAAGAACTCGTCGTTGGCGGCGATCACGCCCGCGCCCAGCCGCCGGTCGGCGAGGTCGGGCAGGTGGGTGAAGGGGAAGCCGCCGGGGCCCGGGGTGCGGTAGTCGGCGTAGGGGTCGCCGCCGCCGTAGGGGCGGGCGTCGCCGGTGAAGCGGGGTATGTCCGAGCTGGGCGAGCGGGGGACGTCAGCGGTGGTCATGCGCACTACGGCCTTTCCAGGAGCTCGCCGGTGGGCTCGGCGAGGGTGGCGCCGTCGTTGATCTGCCGGCCGCGCAGCCAGGTGGACCGTACGACGCCGTACAGGGTCTTCCCGGCGTACGCGGTGATCTTGTTGCGGTGCTGAAGCGCCTGCGGGTCGACGGTGAAGGTCTCCTCGGGGGCGAGGACCGCGAAGTCGGCGTCCCGGCCGGGCTCGATGGCGCCCTTCCGGCCGAGGCCGACCAGTGCCGCCGGGGCGGTGGCCATCCAGCGCACCACGTCGTCCAGGGTGTGGCCGCGCTCGCGGGCCGCCGTCCAGATGGCGGGCAGGCCGAGCTGGAGGGAGGAGATGCCGCCCCAGGCCGCGCCGAAGTCGGCGGTCTTGAGGTCGGCGGTGGAGGGCGAGTGGTCGGAGACGATGCAGTCGATGATGCCGTCGGCCAGGCCTTGCCAGAGCGCGTCCTGGTTGGACGCCTCGCGGATCGGCGGGCAGCACTTGAACTCCGTTGCGCCGTCCGGGATTTCCTCGGCGGTCAGGGTGAGGAAGTGCGGACAGGTCTCGACGGTGATCTTGACGCCCTCGCCCTTGGCGGCGGCGATCAGCGGCAGCGCGTCACCGGAGGACAGATGCAGGACGTGCACCCGGGCATCCAGCAGCTTGGCCAGCGCGATCAGCCCGGCGATGGCGTCGTTCTCGGAGACGCGGGGCCGGGAGGCGAGGAAGTCGGTGTACTTGGGGCCGTGCGCCTCGGGGGCGGCGTCCAGGTGGCCGGGGTCCTCGGCGTGCACGATCAGCAGCCCGTCGAAACCGGCGATCTCCCCGAGCGCGGCGGCCAGCTGCTCCTGGTCGAGCTGGGGGAACTCGTCCACCCCGGAGGGCGACAGGAAGCACTTGAAGCCGAAGACCCCGGCGTCGTGCAGCGGGCGCAGGTCCTTGACGTTGCCGGGGATGGCGCCGCCCCAGAAGCCGACGTCAATGTGCGCCTTGCTGCGGGCGACCTCGCGTTTGGTGTCGAGGTGGGCGGCGGTGGTGGTGGGCGGGAGGCTGTTGAGCGGCATGTCCACGAGCGTGGTGATCCCGCCGGCCGCGGCCGCGCGGGTGGCCGTCCAGAAGCCCTCCCACTCGGTGCGGCCGGGGTCGTTGACGTGGACGTGGGTGTCGACGAGGCCGGGCAGCAGGACGTCGTCACCGAGGTCCTCGACCTGCGCCCCGGCCGGAGCCTCGGCGTCGTGCGGCAGCACCGCCGCGATCTTCCCGTCCCGGACGGTGACGGACGCGGCGCGCGTCCCCTCCGGGGTGACGACGCGCGTGGAGCGCAGCACCAGCTCTGTTTCGGACACCCGGTCCCCTCCTCGTATCGTGTCTTCATCGTTGCGTGACGGCGCCCGGTGCGCACGGCTGACGGGAGCCGTACGGTTCCCGGCCGGCGGTCACCCCGCGACGACATACAGAATTCAACAGTCTGTTGAATGAGTCTTCACTCCGGACCCCGGCCCGTCAAGACCCCTTCGCCGGCACCGGCGCGAGGACCGCCCCGGAGCCGCCGGGGCTCACCGGCTCCTCGGCCGCACCATCCCTGACCTGCGACGGGATCATCTCGTACGGAATCGGCCCGGACGTGGCCGCGATCCGCCCCCGGCGCGAGACCACGGCGTAGAGCACGCCGGAGATCCCCATCCCGAAGATCCAGGAGAACGGCGCCACCGCGTCGAAGACCGGTATCAGCGCGAGCGAGGCGGACACCGCGGCGGCCGGCAGAAAGGCGATCACGGCCTTGGGGTTGTAGCCGCGACGGTAGAAATACGTGCCGCGCTCATCGGCCGAGAACAGCGCATCGACATCGATCCGGCCACGCCGTATCAGGTAGTAGTCGACGAGCAGGATGGCGACCAGCGGCCCGAGGAAGGCGCCCAGCGCCCCCAGGAAGTACTGGATCACCAGCGCCGAGGAGTACAGCTTCCAGGGCATGACGAGGACGGCCAGCACCGCCGTGATCATGCCGCCGCGCCGGAAGTCCAGATACTTCGGCGCGAGGTTGGCGAAGTCGTAGGCGGGCGAGACGAAGTTGGCGACGACATTGATGCCGATGGTGGCGACGATGAAGGACAGCGCGCCGATGACCGTCACCACCGGGTTGTCGATCTTCTGGATCACCTTCACCGGGTCGTGGACCGCCTCACCGAAGACGGCGATGGTGCCCGCGGTGACCAGTACGGCGACCACGGCGAAGGCGGTGAAGTTCACCGGCAGGCCCAGCAGGTTGCCGCGACGGTAGGAACGGTGGTCGGGCGTGAAGCGGGCGAAGTCCGCGTAGTTGAGGACCAGCGTCAGGAAGGTGGCCACCGTCAGGCTGACCGCGATCAGACTCTCCTTCGCCTGCGAGGCGCCGCTGAGGCCGGTGAGACTGCGGGTGAGCGAGATGTCACCGTGGGCCCTGACGACCAGATAGACGGCGAGCGCGAGGAGCACGAGCCAGACCACCGGCCCGGTCGCGAAGTCCTGGACCTTGCGGATGAACTCCATCCCCCGGGTCAGCAGCAGCGCCTGCAGCCCCCACATCACCAGGAACGCGATCCAGCCCAGAGTGGACAGCCCCAGCACCGAATTGTGGTGGTAGGCGGCCAGCCCGGGCGCGATCTGCAGCGTCAGCAGGACCACGGCCGTCGAGGCGAGCCACGTCTGGATGCCGTACCAGGCCACCGCCATGACCGCACGCAGCAGCGCGGGGACATTGGCGCCGTAGACGCCCCAGCTGGCGCGGGCCAGCACCGGATAGGGCACGCCGGTCCGGTGCCCCGCGTGCCCCATGCGGTTCATCAGCCAGTGGACGATCGAGATGCCGACGAGCAGGGCCGCGAACACCTCCCAGGCCGGCAGGCCGAGCACGAAGAGGCTGGCGGCGAAGGCGTAGTTGCTGATCGCGTGGGTGTCGGACATCCACAGCGCGAAGATGCTGTACGCGCCCCAGGTGCGCTCGCGGGCGGGCGCGAGGTCCGCGTTGAAGAGCCGCGGGTCGGGTGGGGGGAGCTGCTCGTTCTGCCGGGTCTGCGGGGTGGGCGGGGGCGTTGTCATGTGTCCTCCCAGGCTGGGCGGGTGGAGCTTGGGGATGGTGTGGAGGTGTGGAGGGTGCGGGGCGGGCTCGCGTCCCGCGTACCGGTCTAGCGCCAGTCATCAGATGTCTGATGTCTGGGGGGAAAATTCGGTGTTACGTGAGCCGCCCCGAGCGGGCCCCAGGGGCAGATGGGCGCTCAACGGCCAGGATCCGATGGCCTTGGGGCGGGGCGGCGCGAAGCTGCGTGCCGTACTGGTGGTCAGCCCCAGGCCGACGACCGCCTCCGCGAACTTCACCGCGGCGGCGACCCCGTCCACGACCGGCACACCGAGCGCCGCCGCCACTCTCTCCTGCAGTCCGGCCATCCCCCCGCACCCCAGGCAGATCACCTCGGCTCCGGCCCGCACGACCTCACGGGCGGTCTCGGTGATCACCTCGACGGTGCGCTCCGGGTCCGCCTCCAGCTCCAGGACGCCGAGCCCCGTGCCGTGGACGGCGGCGCAGCGCTGCAGCAGCCCGGCGGTCAGCAGCCGGTCCCGGATCTGCGGTACGGAGCGGTCGAGCGTGGTGACGATTCCGTAGGTACGGCCGAGCATCATGGCCATCTGGGCCGCGCTCTCGGTGATGTCCAGTACGGGGACGTCGAGCAGCTCCTGGGCACCCTCCCGGCCCGGTTCGCCGAAGCCGGCCATCACCAGGGCATCGAAGGGCGTATCGAGGGTGGCGAGCCGGTCCAGGACGGCCGCGGCGCTGAGGAAGCCGTCGAAATGGCCCTCGATCGACTCGGGGCCCCAGAGCGGTTCGGCGGCGATGATCTGCGTCCCGGGGGCGGCGACGGCGGTGGCGGTGGCGCGGATCGACGCGGTCATGGAAACCGTGGTGTTCGGGTTCATGACGAGAAGGCGCATAACACTCCAGCCATTTGGAGGATTCCACAGAATGGACAGTAGTTTTCGCGCAGCAGAACGTAGCTACGGCTACTGGCACCGTCAAGGGGATGTCGTCTAGGCCCCGGCCCCTTCTCACGCCTTGGGACAATGACAGCCTGACCGGCGGGAACGAGTGTGCGAGAGACGATGTGTGCAGGAGAGGGGACCGGTAGGCTGCTCCGGTCGGGCCCGGCGCGCGAAAGCCCCAGGGCACGCACCAGCCGAGACCGATCCGACCCGCCCCGAAAGGAACGCGACGTGCCGCCGACCAGCGCCAGCACCTCCGCAGCAGCCGAAGCCAAGCCCGCGGGCGCCGGCGGCGGTGTCCAGTCCCTCGAGCGCGCCTTCGACCTGCTCGAGCGGATGGCCGACGCCGGGGGCGAGGTCGGCCTCAGCGAACTCTCCAGCAGCAGCGGCCTTCCGCTCCCCACCATCCACCGCCTGATGCGCACGCTCGTGGCCTGCGGCTATGTCCGTCAGCAGCCGAACCGCCGGTACGCCCTCGGCCCCCGCCTGATCCGGCTGGGCGAGAGCGCGTCGCGGCTGCTGGGCACATGGGCCCGGCCGTACCTGGCCCGCCTGGTGGAGGAGACCGGCGAGACCGCCAACATGGCGCTGCTCGACGGCGACGAGATCGTGTATGTCGCGCAGGTCCCCTCCCGGCACGCGGTACGCATGTTCACCGAGGTTGGCCGGCGCGTACTGCCGCACTCCACCGGCGTGGGCAAGGCCCTCCTGGCCAACCACCCGCCGGAGGAGGTCCGCGCACTGCTCGGCCGTACGGGCATGCCCGCCGCGACCGAGAAGACCATCACCGACCCGGACACGTTCCTCGAGGCACTCGCCGACGTGCGGCGGCTCGGCTATGCGGTGGACGACAACGAGCAGGAGATCGGCGTCCGCTGCTTCGCGGTGCCGGTGCCCAACTCCCCCACCTCGGCGGCGATCTCGATCTCGGGCCCGACCGGCCGGGTGACGGAGGCGTCGACGGACAAGATCGTGCCGGTGCTGCAGGAGATCGCGGCGCAGCTTTCGGTGGCGCTGGCGAGTCAGTCACCGGCGTAAGGACGGCCGTGGCGGCCTGTGCCGCCTTCCCGTTCGGGCCGGGGCGCGCACGCTCCGGCCCGCGCCGGTCCGCACGACCGTGCACCCGCGTCTCGTCGCATCTCGTATACGGGGGCTGGTTAAGCGATTCACCCGCGGCATGACGAGCCATCAGCCCTTTGGTGAGCCACTGGGCACTGGCCACTGGCTCCGGTGATGGGTCATCACCCCCGGGGAAGCTCGCCGAAGCTGTCGATCCCCTCACGTACCTCCGTCAGCGCGGGCGACAATGCGCTCACCGAGCCGACCGCCCCCGCGATGAGCAGTAACGAACGGCGCAGCCGGGGCACTTCGGGCAGGCCGTGACTCACCATCGCATCCAGCGCGGCCAGTTCGTCGTCGGCGACGGCCCGGTCGGGTAACTCCCCCGGAAGCACGGCCAGTTGGCGCCGCAGCCGGGCCACCGCACCGCGCAGCGCCTGGACCCGCGTGTCGCCCTCTTCCCCATTCACCTGCCCGGCCACTCGCCCGCGCCTCTGCCCCTGCGTCTCCACCTGCACCTGCGTTTGCACCTGTTCCACAACGACAGCGGCCTCCGTGGTCGTTGACCGGTTCACAATGCGGGACAGTTAACGCCACTCTGCGCTGACAGCGCCATACGGAGAGCGAAAAAACCGATCAGTGCGTGGGGTGGGTGGGGGTGGCGCGGGGCGGGGGCGGGCGGGTGCCGCCCGGTGCCGGCCCTGGTGGTGCAGTTCCCCCCGGGCAGCCCGAACAGGGCGCGAAGCGCTCAGCGGCCGCGAGGCGGCGCTGCGGGGGCGGAGAAGGCGGGAGCGAGGCGGAGCCGCCCCACGCCCCTCAGGGCCCGCTCACGGCCCGCCTCGGCCGCCATCCGCGGGCCCTCGCCACTGGCCCCCTCATCAGCTCTGCTCGGGTTCCACCGCATTGCGCCACACCCGCACATCGATGGTGATGTAGCGGCTCGGGGACGTCCCCGGCGCGGAGCCCTTGTACGTGATCAGCGCGAGCGCGCCGTACTTGGTGGTCAGGCAGATCTGCGAGCCCTTGGTGAGCCGCTTGGAGCTGATGGTCGTGGTGAACCGGGTTTCGGACCGGCAGACATCGAGCGAGCCCTGCTCTCCGGAGTCGAGCAGCACCATCTTGCCGGTCGAGGTGCTGACCGTGTCGTCCGTGAATTCATTGTCGTTGTAGACGAAATCGACATCCCCGTCGTCCGAGGACTTCGCCTTGAGCGGGTCGTCGGAAAAGGTCAGGTGGTAGTCGTCGGACAGGTCGAAGTCCTTGCTGTCGACCGGCTCCGGGTCCTTCACCGGGGCGTCCGAGCCGCTGCCGCCGCCGTCGGTGCCGGGGCTCGCCGTCGAGCCGCCGGTGGCGCCCCCGGAGGCGTCGCTGTTCTGCGTCTTCTTGGGGTTGCCCTTGGTGCCCTTGGCGTCCGCCTGGTTCTTCGCCTTCTGGCCGTCGCCCTTCATGACGTAGTAGACCGCCGTGCCGCCCGCCCCCGCGAAGGCCAGCATGCACACCAGCACCAGCGCGGTGACCAGCCCCTTGCGCTTCTTCTTCGGCGGCTGCGCGGCCGGCACCGCAGCCGTCGGGCCGGCGGGGGCGGGGGCAGGGGCGGGGGCGGGGGCGCCCGCTACCTGGGTGAGGGGCGCGGTGACGTTGGCGGTGGGCTCCTGGGCCGCCGGGCCGAAACCCGGCGGCGGGGTCTGCGGGTGGTTCGGCACGGTCGCCGCCGGCGGGGCGGGCGGCTGTGCCGGGGCCTGCGGCGCTGCCTGCGGTGCGGCGAGCTGCGCGGTGGGCGCCTCCACCGGGGGCGGCGGGGCCTGCACGGGCGCGGGGGCCGCCGTACGCGTGGTGATGTCGGCGGCGACGGCGGTGGGCAGCCAGTCCTCGGGACGGCGCAGCTGCGTCTGGCCGGAGGCTTCGCCGCACAGGGCGATCACCTCGGCGACGGACGGGCGCTGCGCGGCGTCCTTGGCGAGGCAGCGGGTGACCAACTCGCGCAGCTCGTCCGGGAGTCCGGTCAGATCCGGGTCCTCGTGGACGATGCGGTAGAGCACGCCGTGGGAGGTGCCCTCGCCGAAGGCCGGTGTCCCGATGGCCGCGTACGCCGCCACCTGGCCGAGCGCGAAGATGTCGGTGGCGGGGGTGACGGTGCTGCCGGCGGCCTGTTCGGGCGCCATGAAGGTGGGGGTGCCGACCGTGACGCCGCTGCTGGTCAGGGAGGTGGCATCGGCGGCGCGCGCGATGCCGAAGTCGATGACCCGCGGACCGTCGGCGGCCAGCAGGACGTTGGACGGCTTCAGGTCCCGGTGGACGATGCCCGCGCCATGGATGACCTGCAGCGCCTCGGCTATCCCGGCGACCAGCAACAGCACGGTGGGGACGGGCAGTTTGCCGTGTTCGGCGACGGCCGCGGAGAGCGAGGGGCCGGGCACGTAGGCGGTCGCGAGCCATGGGCTGGTGCCGTCGGGGTCGCTGTCGATGACCGGGGCGGTGAACAGCCCCTGGACGCGCTGCGCGGACTGCACCTCCTGCTTGAAGCGGCGGCGGAATTCGTTGTCCTCGCTGAACTCGGGGCGGATCACCTTGATGGCGACCGGGCGGCCACCGGGCGTGTAGGAGAGATAGACCTTGCCCATACCGCCGGAGCCGAGCTTCGCCGTGAGCCGGTAGCCCGCGACCGCCTTCGGGTCGTCGCCTTCCAGCGGCTGGAAGATCCCGGACGAGCCCGCACTGTTCACCACTAGGTCCCCCGACTCAGAATGGGCACGCCGTACCGATACGGCGGCCACGATGTCCGCAACGGGGCAGAACTTTATCCGGCCGACAGCCGCGTTGTGACATCTGCGCCAACCCGGTTGGCGCCTTGTCCGAAGCGCCGGATTCGCGGCCGGTTTCGCGCTCCTCCGCCGGGCCGGTCACCGGTCCGCCGCCACGCGCTGCCCACATCTGCCCCGATCATGCATCAGACATGCGTTCGTCCCGGCACCCGTTGGCGTGGGCGTGGGGAATCCGATGCGTATGGCGCGGCCCGATGGAGCACTCTCACGTTCAGGGAAATTTCCGGCATATCACTGGATCGGAGACTGTCTTGGAGCCCAACACCGGCCCGGAATCCGGCCCGAACCCGCACCCCGACAGCGTCGTACAGCTCATCTGCCGGGCCTACGGCCTCACCGATGCGTCCGAGATCACCGTGGAGCACATACACCGTTACGTCACCGAACACCGGCTCACGGACCAGCGCACGCACCAACTCCGGGACCGACTCAGGCCGAGAATCCCGCGCCAGCGGGCATCCGGCGGCGCGGCATGAGGCGAGGCGCAGGACCCCACGGCACCGCGCCGCGGTGGCCGCCATGAGGTAAGCACTCCCCATGACATCCACCGCATCCACCCCTTCAACTCCCTCTACTCCCCCACCGGGCCGGGTGGCCGGGCTTCTGCTCGCCGCGGGTGGCGGACGGCGGCTGGGCGGGCGCCCCAAGGCGCTGCTCGACCACCGGGGCCGGCCCCTGGTCGAGCACGCCGCCCGGGTGCTGCGGGACGGCGGCTGCGATCCGGTGCACATCGTGCTGGGCGCGGCCGCCGACGCCGTACGGGAGCGCGCCGATCTCACCGCCTACACCACATCGGAGAACCCCAACTGGGCTCAGGGGATGGGCACTTCGCTCCGCGTGGGGCTCGCGGCACTGGCCGGCTCGGGGGCGGATGCGGTCGTGGTGTCCCTGGTGGACCAGCCGGGCATCGGCGCCGCGGCGGTGGCGCGGGTGGTGGCCGCGTACGAGGGCCGCGCCTCGCTCGCATCAGCGGCGTACGAGGGCCGGCGCGGCCATCCGTCCCTGTTCGGCGCCGACCGCTGGGCGGACATCGCGGCGAGCGCGGAGGGCGACCAGGGGGCGCGCGACTACCTCCGGCAGCACGCCGGTGTGATCAAGCTCATCGAATGCGCGGATGTGGCCGAGCCGTACGACATCGACACACCGGAGGATCTGCGGCGACTGGAGTGACCGGGCAGGGGGCACGACCTGCGGCGCAGCGCGGGGCGCCGGAGAATCGGGTGACGTCATGGAGAGTGACACCGGTGGCACTGAGAGCCATTTGATCTCCACTTGTGTCGACCCTGAGAATCTCGACATCAACAAACCATTGAAGTTCCGCAATAAGGAAACTACTCTCCACTGGTCAGAAGCGCCCTGAATCCAGACGGCGCCCGCGACCGTATCCCGGAGCCCGCGACACCCCGTGCCGCACGGGCGCCCCCGGCGGCCGCCAGGCACCGCCGCTGAATGGAGTGACAGCTCATGTCCGCACCAGCGCCGTCCCCGCTGGCCATCGTCGAAGTCGACCCCGAACACACCCCTGCACGGCAGGACGAGGTCCTCACCGACGCCGCACTCGCCTTCGTCGCCGAGCTCCACCGGCGGTTCACCCCGCGCCGCGACGAGCTCCTCGCCCGCCGCGCCGGGCGCCGCGCCGAGATCGCCCGCACCAGCACCCTGGACTTCCTCCCGGAGACCGCGCACATCCGGGCGGACGACAGCTGGAAGGTGGCCGAGGCGCCCGCCGCGCTCAACGACCGCCGGGTGGAGATCACCGGTCCCACCGACCGCAAGATGACCATCAACGCGCTCAACTCCGGCGCCAGGGTCTGGCTCGCCGACTTCGAGGACGCCTCCGCTCCCACCTGGGAGAACGTGGTCGGCGGCCAGATCAACCTCATCGACGCCTACGAGCGCCGCATCGACTTCACCGACGCCGGATCCGGCAAGTCGTACGCCCTCAAGCCCGCCGAGGAGCTCGCGACCGTCGTGATGCGCCCGCGCGGCTGGCACCTGGAGGAGCGCCATCTGCAGTTCGAGGGCCGCCCGGTCCCCGGCGCCCTGGTGGACTTCGGGCTGTACTTCTTCCACAACGCCCAGCGCCTGCTGGACCTCGGCAAGGGCCCGTACTTCTACCTCCCGAAGACCGAGTCGTACCTCGAGGCCCGCCTCTGGAACGACATCTTCGTCTTCGCCCAGGACTACGTCGGCATCCCCCAGGGCACCATCCGCGCGACCGTCCTCATCGAGACGATCACCGCCGCGTACGAGATGGAGGAGATCCTCTACGAGCTGCGCGACCACGCCTCGGGCCTGAACGCCGGCCGCTGGGACTACCTCTTCTCCATCGTCAAGAACTTCCGTGACGGCGGCGCCAAGTTCGTCCTCCCGGACCGCAACGCGGTCACGATGACGGCACCCTTCATGCGCGCCTACACCGAGCTCCTCGTCCGCACCTGCCACAAGCGCGGGGCGCACGCCATCGGCGGCATGGCGGCCTTCATCCCCAACCGCCGCGACCCCGAGGCCAACGAGAAGGCCCTGGCCAAGGTCAAGAACGACAAGGACCGCGAGGCCGGCGACGGCTTCGACGGCTCCTGGGTCGCCCACCCGGACCTGGTCCCGGTCGCCCGCGCCTCCTTCGACGCGGTGCTCGGCGACCACCCCAACCAGAAGAACCGCCTCCGCGAAGACGTCTCGGTCTCGGCCGCCGACCTCATCGCCATCGACTCCCTCGACGCCAAGCCCACCTACCAGGGCCTGATCGACGCCGTCCAGGTCGGCACCCGCTACATCGAGGCCTGGCTGCGCGGCCTGGGCGCCGTCGCCATCTTCGGCCTGATGGAGGACGCCGCCACCGCCGAGATCTCGCGCTCGCAGATCTGGCAGTGGGTCGACGCCGGAGTCGTCTTCGAGAACGGCGAGAAGGCGACCGCTGACCTTGTGCGCAAGATCGCCGCGCAGGAGCTGGCCGCGATCCGTACGGAGGTCGGCGAGGACGCCTTCACCACCGGCAAGTGGCAGCAGGCTCACGACCTCCTGCTGCAGGTCTCGCTGGACGCGGACTACGCCGACTTCCTGACCCTCCCGGCGTACGAGCTGCTGGGCTGATCCGCACGCCCGAAGGGGCCCGTACGCACCGCACCGCAGCGGCGCGCACGGGCCCTTCGTCGTACCCGGCGGACACGATGCGGCGGGGCGTTGTCAGTGGCGGGCCGTACGGTGTGTGCATGAGCGATTACGACACGTTAAAGGTGCATCAACTGCCGGCGGAGACGGCCGGGTTGCGTCCCGTGGTGCTGGGTGAAGGGCGGCGGTTCGCCTCGTGGGAGCTGGCGGCGCCGGCCGAGCCGGCGCTGGGGGAAGCGGTCGAGCCGACGGGGCCAGGGGCTGGCGACATTTGCGCTGCATCTCGCCGTGGCGGGGTGGCCGCTCGCGCGCGGGGCGGACGAGCGGGAGCGGGGGCCCGAGTCCTGCGATGTCGGGGCGCCGCCGCCGTGGATGCGGGATGGCCAGGACGGGTCCGCTACGGGCGCCGGGGCGACGTTCCAGGTCAGGGGCAGCCGCCGGGGTGTGCCGACCCGGCGCGGTGCAGCCCCTCGACCACGGCGGGCCATGAGGTGCGGCGTCCACGGGAGGCCGCCCGAGCACACGGTATGTTGGCCGCAAGCGGATACTACGAACGTAGTAAAAGGAGCGGATGGCGTGGCACGACGGCGGGACCAGGTGCTCGATGCGGCGGTCGGGGTGCTGGGGGCCGAGGGGTTGCGGCGGCTGACCTATCAGGCCGTGGACTCCGCCGCGGGTGTCCCCACCGGCACGACGTCCAACTACTTCCGCAACCGCGCGGCCCTGATCGACGGCATCGTCGACCACCTCCAGGCCCTGGAGCGGCGGGAGTGGGAGCGCTTCGCGGCCGGTACGGACCCGGCCGATACCGGCGAGCTGGCCGAGGCGCTGGCCGGGTTCGTCCGGCAGGCCACCGGGCCGGGCCGGGCCCGTACGGCTGCCCGCTTCGCGCTCTTCCTGGAGTCCGCGGCCCGGCCCGAACTGCGCGCCCCCCTCGCCCGGGGCCGCCAGCGGGTTCTCGCCTGGGCCGCGGAGTGGGCGGGCCGCTTCGGCTCGGGCGCCCCGGAGCGGCACGGGCGGATGCTGCTCGACCATCTCGACGGCGTCGTCCTGCATCAACTCGTCTTTCCGGATGAGGAGTTCGATCCCGCTCCGGATATCAGGGAGCTGCTGGACGGGCTGCTGGGCTGAGCGGCCGACGGGGTGAACACGGCGGGCCGTACGGCCCGTTGGCGTCGCGCGACGGGTTCACGGCGCTCAACAAGTCTGGTAGGAAAGCTTCCTAACGATTGGGGACCCCCACGGCCCCCCCACGGCCCACTCCAAGCTGGAGGACTCCATGCGCACCCGATCGACAGGCGACCGAGGCCTGCCCAAGGCGGCCGCCCGAATAGCCCTCGGCCTCGCCCTGGTCGCCGTACCGGCCACGGCAGTCGCCACCACGGCCACCCAGGGCGAGGACCGGGCCCCCGCCCGCACCTCGCCGCACGCCCCGCACGCCCCGCGGGCCGCGACCGGTCTCGACGACCCGGCGAAGAAGGAGATCGCCATGCAGCTGGTGTCGAGTGCGGAGAACTCGTCGCTGGACTGGAAGGCGCAGTACCAGTACATCGAGGACATCGGTGACGGGCGGGGTTACACCGGCGGCATCATCGGCTTCTGTTCCGGTACGCACGACATGCTGGAGCTCGTCGAGCTCTACACCAAGCACAAGCCGGGCAACGTCCTCGCCAAGTACCTTCCCGCGCTGCGCGAAGTGGACGGCAGCGACTCGCACGAGGGGCTGGACCCCGACTATCCCAAGGACTGGAAGAAGGCGGCCCGGGACCCCGAGTTCCAGAAGGCGCAGAACGACGAGCGCGACCGGGTCTACTTCAACCCGGCGGTCAAGCAGGGCAAGACCGACGGGCTCGGTGTGCTCGGCCAGTTCACGTACTACGACGCGATCGTGATGCACGGCGACGGCGACGACAGGACCAGCTTCTCCGGCATCCGCAAGCGCGCGCTGGCGAAGGCGAAGCCGCCGGCTCAGGGCGGTGACGAGAAGGCCTATCTCGATGCGTTCCTCGATGCCCGGGTATGGGCGATGAAGCAGGAGGAGGCGCACAGCGACACCAGCCGGGTGGACACCGCGCAGCGGGTGTTTCTGAAGAACGGGAATCTCGACCTGCATACGCCGCTGGACTGGAAGGTGTACGGGGAAAGCTTCCACATCGGCTGACCCGCTCGTCCCGTACCGCCCTGGACGACTCAACGGCCCGCAGAAGAACGGCAGTTGCCGCTTTCCTACGGGCCGTTGCCGACCTCGGGGGTGTGCCGGGGTAATCCGCTGTGCGCTGGTAATCCGCTGCCCATGGGTCAGTGCACGGGCGCGGATGCCGGGTCGCCGGAGTCCTGGGCGCGGCGGTCGGGCTGCGTCGGGATGCGGACCTCGTCGGAACCGGTGGCGTCGGAACCGGTGGCGTCAGGACCGGCCCCCTCGGCATCGGCGGCATCCGTGGCACCCACGGCATCCGCCGTTACGGCACCCTCCTCCCCACTGCCCTTCCCGAAGTGGTTGAAGGCGAGGTTGAGGACGATGGCGACCAGGCATCCGGTGCTGATGCCGGAGTCCAGCACGACCAGCAGGTCCTTGGGCAGGTTGTGGTAGAAGTCCGGCGCCGCGATCGGGATCAGGCCGATGCCGACGGCGGCGGCGACGATCAGCGAGTTCTCGCCCTTGTCCAGCGCGGCGGAGGCCAGTGTCTGGATGCCGCTGGCGGCCACCGAACCGAAGAGCACGATGCCGGCGCCGCCCAGTACCGGCAGCGGGACCAGCGAGATGACCGAGGCGGCCACCGGCGACAGGCCCAGCACGACCAGGATGAGGCCGCTGGTGGCGACCACGAACCGGCTGCGGACCTTCGTCATCGCGACCAGGCCGATGTTCTGCGCGAAGGCGCTGTTGGCGAAGCCGTTGAAGAGGGGGCTGACGGCCGTGCCGAGGGTGTCGGCGCGCAGGCCGCCCTCGATGGTGCGCTCGTCCGCCGGGCGGCCGACGATCTTGCCGAGGGCGAGCATGTCAGCCGTCGACTCGGTCATACACACCAGCATCACGATGCACATCGAGACGATCGCGGCGATGTCGAACTGTGGCGCCCCGAAGTGGAAGGGCGTCGGGAAGCCGACGATGTCCGCCTTGGTGATGGCGGCGAAGTCGGTGATGCCGACGGGTATCGCGATCAGGGTGCCGGCGACCAGGCCGAGGAGGATCGAGATCTGCTGGAGGAAGCCGCGCAGCACCTTGCGCAGTACCAGCACGATCAGGAACGTCAGCGCGGCCATCCCGATGTTCGTCAGGGAACCGTAGCCGGGGGCTTGGGAGTTACCTCCCTGGGACCAGTTGAAGGCGACGGGGAGAAGGGAGACACCGATCAGGGTGATGACGGTGCCGGTGACGACCGGGGGGAAGAAGCGTACGAGCTTGGAGAAGTAGGGGGCGAGGACGAAGCCGAGCAGACCGGCGACGATGACGGCGCCGAAGATGATCGGCAGCGCGTTCCCGGGGCTCTGGGCCTTGCCGATGGCGACCATCGGCGTGACACCGGCGAAGGAGACGCCGTTGACGAAGGGGAGTTTGGCGCCGACCTTCCAGAACCCGAGGGTCTGGAGGAGGGTGGCGATACCGGCGGTGAAGAGGCTGGCGCCCATCAGGAACGCGGTCTCGGTGGGGCTCAGCCCGCAGGCCGGTCCCACGATCATCGGCGGGGCCACCACACCCGCGTACATCGCGGCCACATGCTGCAGGCCGCTGGTGAACATCTTGAAGGGCGGGAGGGTCTGGTCGACCGGATGCTTCCGGTCGACCTCCGACTTCTGCCCGGGAGTTGCGGCCACTGCGGGCCTCCTTCGATTTTCTGCGTCGCCGGCGGCCGGCGAGGCGAGGCTGTCACGGAGGTCTTGCCATGTGGTGCGGTGGTGCGAGAAGTCGCGCTGGTGAGCGTGGCGGCGATGCGGTGCGCTTGTGGCGCGGGGACGGGCACGGGGCGGTCGGGCGCCCCGAAGGGGGTACCCGGCCCCGGGGGTACGACGGGATCTCCGTCGGGGAGATCCCGGTACCCCCGGGGTCCGGCGCTTGTGGATCCCGCTCGGATCCACAAGCTCAGCCGGGAGCCGTCCCTCCCGGCCGAGTCTTGGGTGGTGCTTCCGAGGGGATCAGCCCTCGGCGGCGATACGTGCCAGACGCTGGGCCTCGGCGCGGGCGGTGCGCGCGATGGCGTCCTCGTCGACGTTGGTGAGGTGGTTGTCCTCGACGACCGGCTTGCCGTTGACCAGCGACAGCGTGACCGGGGCGGCCGCGCCGAAGACCAGGGCGGTGACCGGGTCGGCGATGGAGGAGTGCGCCAGGGTGTCCAGCTTCCACAGGACCAGGTCGGCAAGCTTGCCGGCCTCCAGGGAGCCGATCTCGTCGGTCCGGCCGAGGACCTGGGCACCGCCGTAGGTGCCGAGCCGCAGCGCCTTACGGGCATTCAATGCCGCTTCGCGGTGCGCGCCGAGGCGGTTGATCAGCAGCGCGTTGCGCAGCTCGGTGTGGAGTTCGCCGGACTCGTTGGAGGCGGTGCCGTCCACGCCGAGGCCGACCGGGACGCCGGCCGCGAGCATGTCGGGGACGCGGGCGATACCGGCGGCGAGACGGGCGTTGGACGAGGGGCAGTGCGCCACACCGGTCTTCGTACGGGCGAAGGCGGCGATGTCGGAGTCGTTCATGTGGACGCAGTGCGCCATCCACACATCGTCACCGAGCCAGCCGGTCGACTCGAAGTAGTCGGTCGGGCCCATGCCGAACAGCTCGTGGCAGAACTTCTCCTCCTCCACGGTCTCCGAGCCGTGGGTGTGCATCCGTACGCCCTTGCGGCGGGCGAGCTTGGCGCCCTCCTTGAGGAGTTCGGTGGAGATGGAGAACGGCGAACAGGGCGCGGCGGCGATGTGCACCATCGAGCCGAAGGAGGCGTCGTGGTACTTGTCGATGGCCTCTTCGGTGCCGAGCAGGGCACCTTCGGTGGTCTCGACGGCGAAGTCCGGGGGCAGCCCGCCGTCCTTCTCGCTGCGGTCCATGGAGCCGCGGGCCAGGGTGATCCGGGCACCGATCTCGGCGGCGGCGGCCAGCTCGGCGCCGACCAGGTCGCCGGAGCCCTGGGGGAAGACGTAGTGGTGGTCGGAGGCGGTGGTCACGCCGCCCTTGACCATCATGCCGAGCGAGCCCTGGGTGGCGGCGGCGAGCATCGGGGCGTCGATGCGGGCCCAGGTCGGGTAGAGCGCGACCAGCCAGTTGAAGAGGTTGTGGTCGGTGGCCAGGCCCCGGGTGATCCACTGGTAGAAGTGGTGATGGGTGTTGATCAGGCCGGGGGTGACCAGGTGTCCCGTGGCGTCGATCCGGCGGACGACGTTCTCCAGGCCCTCGGGGGCCTTGCCCGCGCCCAGCGACTCGATGATGTTGTCGGCGACGACGATGTGGCCGGTGGCGTACTCGGTGTCGTCGGCGTCGACGGTCGCGATGGCAGCGTTCTCGATGACGATGCGCTGCTTCACCGCGCTGTCAGGGGATGCCGATGCAGCCATGGTGCTTCCTTCTTTCGAATACTGGCGGTTGGGCACGGCATGGCCCTACGGGATTTGAGTGCCGGAGCCGGGCGAAGCGGCTGACAGTACCGCCGCCCGTGGGGTGCTCCGGGTGCCGAGATGATGGAAGAACAGGTTGAGCAGGACCGCTACCAGGGCTCCGGCGCTGATCCCGGAGCCGAGCACGGTCTGGGCCCAGGCGGGGAAGTCGGCGTAGAAGGTCGGCGCGGCGAGCGGGATGATGCCTGCGCCGAGCGACACCGCCACCAGGGTGATGTGGGAGCTGTCGTCGAGTCCGGCCTCGGAGAGCGTACGGATACCGCTGACCGCGATCGAGCCGAAGAGGACGATACCCGCACCGCCGAGCACCGGCATCGGCACCAGGGAGACCACGGCGCCCAGGACGGGGAAGGCGCCGAGGACCAGGAGTGCGGCGCCGGCGAGGGCGACGACGTACCGGCTGCGGACCCGGGTCAGTGACACCACACCGACATTCTGCGCGAAGGCGCTGGTCGGGAAGCCGCCGAAGACGGGGCCCAGGAGGGTGGCGATGCCGTCGGTACGCAGTCCCCGGGTGAGGGTGGTGCCGGTGGTCGGGCGGTCGCAGATCTCGCCGAGGGCCAGCATGCCGGCGGACGACTCCGTCATCAGCACCAGCATCACGATGCACAGCGAGAGGATCGCGGCGGGCTGGAATTCGGGGGCGCCGAAGGCGAACGGGGCGGGCAGTGCGGCGACCGGGGCCGAGCGCAGGCCCTCGAAGCTCGCCATCCCGAAGGGGATCGCGGCGAGCGTGCCGACGACCAGGCCGATCAGCAGCGCGATCTGCTTGACGAAGCCCTGGGCGAAGCGCTGGATGAGCAGGATCACCACGAGGGTGAAGCCGGCGAGCGCAAGGTTCTGCATGGCGCCGAAGTCGGCGGCGTGCCGGTCGCCGCCCTGTGCCCAGCCGACCGGTACGGGCATCAGCGTCACCCCGATGAGGGTGATCACCACGCCGGTGACCAGCGGCGGGAAGAACCGCAGCAGTTTCCCGAAGAACGGGCCGACCGCGAGGCAGAAGACCCCGGCGACCATCACCGCCCCGTAGATGGCAGGGAGTTGGTGAGCTCTTCCGTTGCTCTCGGCGATGGCGAGCATCGGGGTGATACCGGCGGAGCTGGCCGCGTTGACGAACGGCAGGCGGTTGCCGACGAATCGGCGGATGCCGAGGGTCTGGAGCAGTGTCGCGAGCCCCGCGATGAGCAGGCTTGCGGCGATCAGCCGGGTGCGCCCGGCGGTGTCCAGGCCGACGGCCTGGCCGATGATGAGCGGAGGGGTGACGACGCCGGCGTACATGGCAGCGATGTGCTGGAGTGCGGCAGGGACGAGCCGCTTGGCCGCCGGCTTCTCGTCCACCGGGTGCACCGGTGGACTGGGGTGGTGCTCAACGTGCTCTTGCTGTGCCATGGGTCGTTCCCCTCGGGTTTCGCGCCCCCTCCCCGCTGTCGGACGGGGAGGGGTCACGAGGCACGGCGCTGCGTCTCAGCCGTCAGAGGTTGGTCATATCCATCGGGATACGGGCTTCGACACCGTCGCGCAGAACAGTGGCTTCGATCAGGCCGTACGGGCGGTCCGCCGCGTAGTAGACCTCGTTGTCGTTCTTCAGCCCGAACGGCTCCAGATCCACCAGGAAGTGGTGCTTGTTCGGCAGCGAGAAGCGGATCTCGTCGACCTCGGAACGGCTGTTGATGATGCGCGAACCCATCTGGTACAGGGTCTGCTGGAGGGACAGGCTGTAGGTCTCCGCGAAGGCCTGCAGCATGTGCTTCTTCACCTGCTCGTACGAACGCTCCCAGTTGGGCATCCGCTGCTCGTCGGAGGTCCAGTTGAACCGCCAGCGGCTGGATACCTGAGTGGCGAGGATGCGGTCGTACGCCTCCTTCAGGGTCGTGTACTTGTCCTTGATGTAGCCCCAAAACTCCGAGTTGGTGGAGTTCATGACGATCAGGTCCTTGAGACCGGAGATGACCTGCCACTGCTCACCGTCGTAGGTGATCTCGGTCACCCGGGTCTCCTGGCCCTTGCGGACGAAGGAGTGCCTGACGTCGTCCGAGCCGATGAACTTCGAGTTGGCGTCGGAGGTGGCTATCCGCTCCCAGGCGTATTCCTCGATACGTATCCGGGCCTTCTTGATCGGCTCCTGGCTGGTGACGAAGTGCCGGGCCAGGTGGATGCCGAACTGCTCGGCCGACTCGATGCCGTATTCCTTGGCGAACGCGTACACGGTGTTCTTGGTCGTGTCGGTCGGCAGGCAGTTGGCGTTGGAGCCGGAGAGGTGGACCTCTTCCAGGTCGCCGGAGAGCGCGACCGAGACGTTCAGGTCCTTGATGTGGTGCGTGTCGCCGTCGCGGGTGATCTTGACGACGCGGTTTTCCGCTTTGCCGTACTGGTTCTGGCCGAGAATCGTGGGCATGTCGGTGCTAGCTCCCTCGGTATACGGAGTAGCCGAACGGGTTGAGCAGCAGCGGTACGTGGTAGTGCTCGCCCGGCTTGACGGCAAAGGTGATTGCCACCTCCGGGAAGAAGGCTCCGCTGTCCCTTACGCGGGGGGCGTCCTGCTGTTCCTCGGCTTGCTGGATTGCCTTGTGATGAGTGCAGTGTTTGCTGGAAACGAAGTAGTCCTCGACGGCGAAGTCGAGGCGTACGTGCGTGGTGCCGTCCGGCAGGGCCGGCAGGTCCTTGCAGCGCCCGTCGGCGTCGGTCTTGCCGGCACCGTGGGCGGTCCAGGCACCCTCGCTTCCGGAGCGCACAGAGAGTGTGAGGGCGACGCCCTCCGCGGGGCGGCCCACGCTGGTGTCCAGGATGTGCGTGGACACCGACGTCGCTGCAGCCGTCTCGCTGCTCATGCTGCGTCTCCTTCTGCGGTTTCGGTGAGGCGGGTCAGGCGGATCCGGTTGATCTTGCCGAGCTCCACACGAACGATCTCTCGTTCCTGTTCCGGCGAGTTGTCGATCCGGTTACGGACCGCATCGCGCATCTGCTCCCCGGTGCGGCCGGTGGCGCAGATCAGGAAGACGTGCCCGAACTTCTCCTGGTAGGCCAGGTTGAGCTCGAGCAGCTCCTCCTTGAGCTCGTCGGAGGCGCCGGCCATACCGCTCTGCTCGCGGTTCGAGGTCGCATCGCCCGGCTTGGGCCGGCCGATGGGCGGGTGCCCGGCCATCGCCTCGGCCAGGTCCTCCGCGGTCAGCTCGGCCATGGCGGCGTCGCTGGCGGCGAACAGGGCGTCGGTGGTGGCGTACGGTCGCTGGGCAAGAATCTTGTTCCCCCATGCCCGGCTGGCACACACCTCGTGCAGTGCGGCGGCAGCCGCACCGTCGTCGGCGTCGTTGAGCCGGGAAAGACCGGGGGTCGAACTCGAAGACACGGGAAGCCTCCGTGGCCTGGTGCTGGACAGCTCTGCTTGGCTGGAAACAGCTAAGACCCCCGGCAACATCCCGTCAACACTTTGTTGAAAAGTCGGCGACACAAAAGCCGCCGCCCGGTGCCTTCGGGCGGCGGCTCAGCGGTTCGCAGCGGGATCAGCGACCGGTTCGCCTCAGTCGGCGCCCTTCGCGGCGTTTTCCCTGTTCAGGTAGTTGTACACGGTGAAGCGGCTGACGCCCAGGGCGCTCGCCACGGTCTCCACGCCGTGCCGTACGGAGAAGGCGCCGCGCGTCTCCAGGATGCGCACGACCGACTGTTTTGTCTTGCGGTCCAGTTCGGCCAGCGGCATCCCGTGCCGGCGCTCCAGCTCGGCGAGGATGTGGTCGAGCGAATCCGACAGATGCGGGAGGCGCACGGCCACCCGGTCCTGCCCCTCCCAGGCCAGGACGACATCGTCACCCTGGGCCAGGTCGGGCGCGATCATCTGTCCGCCCATCGCATCCACCAGCGGCTTGACCGCCTGGACGAACGGGTGGTCGGCGGGCTCGGTCACGTCGCATCCCCCTCGCCCGCAGCGGCGCCCGGCTTCTGAGGCCCGGCGTCCGCGATCACATTGACCTGCAGGGAAACCCGGGTGGCACCCGCCTCCAGGGATTCGCGCAGCAGGGCGTTGACCGCCCCCAGCACCCGGTCGGCGTCGCCCTCGGCGGTATTGCCGAACGGGCCGACGTCCACGGCGTCCAGCTCGGCGCCGGTGACGATGTCCCGCGCCACCACCGCATGGGCCGGCGCCTCATCCAGGTCGAACGGCTCCGTCGTGAACTCCACTCTCAATCGCACGCCGCTCAACCTACGCGCGCATCGCCCCCGCCACCAGAAATTGCCCCGGGCCCCCCTTGACAGCGTCGGAGCAGGACAGGCAGGGTTCCATCACGCAGAAAACAAGTTCCACAATTCGGAAGGGGCGCCGAACTTCATGGGTTTCACGGACACGCGCTTCAACGTCAATCTGTCGATTCTGTTCACCGAGCTTCCGTTGCTGGAGCGGCCGGCGGCCGCACGGGCGGCGGGCT
>NZ_LGKG01000112.1 GCF_001294335.1 Streptomyces chattanoogensis | reverse complement strand
TGCGGCGTCATGCCCTTGATACCCAGATCGACCGCGGCGACCGTGAACCTCTTCTCCCCGATCGCCGGGACGACATACGCCTCCTTGGTGGCGACCTCCTCATACAGGCTTGCGCCCTTCATAGGGGGCTGCGCCCGGACGCGGGCGACGAGTTCGGCCTCCCGGGCCAGTGCCTCGCCGGAGAAGATGCCGGACCGCATGGCGCCCTGCTCGCGCAGGTGGCGGGTGAGGGCCCGGGTGTCGATGCCGGAGATGCCGACGATGTTCTGAGCGGCGAGTTCCGCGTCGAGCGAGCGCTTGGCGCGCCAGTTGGGCCGGTGGAGAACACCGCTTCGCCGAAGGTCTCCCCCACGGCCCCGTAGGCACGGCCGCGGAAGGTGCGGCCGTCCTCCAGGACGAGTACGGCGGGGATGCGGGTTCCTGACGCGGCAGGTATCCCGGTTTCCGATTTCCCGGTCTTCATCAGTGCACCTGCTCACTTCTGTCGTGGAGCGGACGAGGGTGGCCCGAACCACCCTCGTCCGCGGCTGGCCGCGCTGCGCGGAGACGCGCTAGCGGGTCCGGGCCGCGCTGGGCGTCCAGTACGTGTGGGCCCGTGGGTCCCAGCGCCGGCTGAGCGGATCGCGGACCAGTCGGCGGAGCAGACCGATGGGCGTGACCACGAAGGCGTAGAGGAAGGCAAGGAGTGCTGTGCGCACGGACTCACTCTCACTTCTCTTGTGGATCTTGTTGTTAAGAGGTGACGGTCAAGACGGTGTTGGGCAAGACGTGCTGGTCAAGACGTGCTGGTCAAGACGTGATCTTTTGCAGGTCGGCGATGATCTCGCCGAGTACGGGGATCAGGGACACGGCCAGCAGCACAGCCATGGCCACGTTGAAGATGCGGAACTGGAGGGGCTTGGACAGCACCCGCTTGAGCGCGACGCCGATCGCGAGCCAGGAGACGGTGCAGGGGGTCCCGAACACCAGGAAGATGACGGAGACGGCGACGATGTTCCATACGGCATCGCCGCCGGCGCCCGTCGCGTAGGTGGTGACCGCGCCGACCGCCATGACCCATGACTTGGGATTGACCCACTGGAACAGGGCGCTCTGCAGGAACGTGAGCGGCTTCGCCTCGGCCTCTTTCTGTTCACCCACCGGGGAGACGGCGATCCGGTAGGCGAGGTAGAGCAGGTAGGCGGCTCCGACGGGACGCAGGACGTCGTAGATGACGGGATAGTCCTTGAGGATGCCGTCGAGGCCGAAGCCGATGGCGATCACCATGACGGGAAAACCGATGTTGATTCCCACCACATGCGGAATGCTGCGCCGGAAGCCGTGGGAGACGCCGGAGGACATGATCATGTTGTTGTTCGGACCCGGTGTGCCGCAGGTCGCGATCACAAACAGGATCAGGGAGAGATACGCCATGTCGGGCCTCGCTCAGCTGTAGTCCTCGAGCCCGCCGCGCCGCCGGACGTCCAGGGAGACGCAGTGGAATCCGCCGCTGAGCGTGCGCGGATGCCGCAGCCGGAGCGGGGCCACGGTGACACCGTGCTTCTCGAGTGCGCGGATGAGCGGCAGCTGGGTTTCGCCGACCACGGCGAGATCCGGATTGACCATGACGAAGTTCATGCCCATCCAGAGGGAACCCCGGGGGAAGGGCCCGGAGTACCCGGTGTCGGCCATCTCCGGGGTCCAGATGATGTCCCAGTTCTTGAAGACGGGCGGGAGCTGGTCCTCGCGGACGCGTTCCGGGTTCAGTACGACCAGGCCGGGCCGTACGGGCGTGATGGTGGTGTCGATATGCGTTCCGTCGTACACGCCGGAGAGGGCATGGACGCGGTACTCGTCCCCCAGGACACGCTGCAGCCAGCGGTATCCGTACTCGTTGCCGCTGCAGGAGACCTGGTAGAGGATGTCCCGGCCGAGCCGCAGGACGTTGGCGGCGTCGAACACCGGCTCGTGGTTGGCGAGCACCGGGCCGGACTCCGGCGCCACGCGGTAGGTGCTGTCGGGCAGCTGTGGCTTCGGGGCGGAGAACCACTTCGCTCCGCTGTCGAAGTAGTCCAGCAGGATCTCCCGGTAGGCGAACGGCTCGAAGTACCGGGTGCGCAGCGTCATGGGGACTTCGATGACGGTCTGTCCGACGGTCAGCAGAACGTCCCGCGGGCAGTAGTTGTACTCGCCGTCCGCGGTCCAGTCGGGGGTGCCGAACGGCTTGGTGTGATCGGTGGCCGAGGGCCGGCGTACCGTCACGCCTTCGCCGCGGAGCAGCGCGACGAATCCCTCGAGGTCCTCGTTGGCCTCCTCGATGACCCGTGGGTGGTACGGGCCGCTGGGGATGTCCGCCAGGTGTTGGACGTCGTCGGCGTAGTCGATCGCGAAGAGCCCGCGGTCGGGGGAGGGGACGCGGGCTCCGTCGGCGATGCCGACGATGGCTTCTTCGAGGGGGTCCCATTCGTTGTGCACGCTGACCAGTGACATGGGCACTCCTTTCTGCTGATGAGGGCCGGTTTCGGGGGTCTGGGGGTCTGGGGGGCGGTGGGGTGCTGGGGGTGGTCGGGGTCTGGGGGCCGGCCGCGGCCGTCCGCGACGGATCGGCGGACGGCCGCGGCGGCTTCGGACGGTCGGGCTTCAGGCGGCTTCGGACGACGGCGGACGGCTCAGCGCAGGGCTACCAGCGCTCCGGCGGCGATGAACATGCATCCCGCGATGCGGTCGATCCAGATCTTGGACCGGGCGCCGGCGAACGCCTTGCGCGCCGCTTCCGCGAGCAGACCGTAGGCCAGCACCACGAGCACGACGACGGTCAGGAGGATGCCGGCCAGCAGGAGGTACTGCTGGACACCCACGTTCGCCATGTCGATGACACCGGGCAGCAGGGCCAGGTAGAAGGCGAGCGCGATGGGGTTGGACAGGGTCATCGCCAGGCCCAGGGACAGATCGGGCAGCAGTCGTGGCTTCTCGTCCGATTCCTCGGCCACCACGGCGTTGCCGGCGCGGCGCCACCGTTTGACGCCGAGCCAGACGAGATACAGGGCGCCGCAGTACTGGAGGACGGAGAACGCCGGGCCCATGCCCGCGGCGAGGGCGGCGAGGCCCCCGATCGCGGCGGTGAGCATGAGCAGCTTGCCGGTGGCGATGCCCAGCGCCAGGGGGACGCTGCGCGGGATGCCACCCGACAGCTGCCGTCCCAGCAGGGCGGCGATCTCCGGTCCCGGAGCCGCCGCCGAGGCCGCGAAGGTGAGGGCGAAGAGCGCGTACTGGCTCTGGAGGATCACCGGAAGCACCGGTGGTCGGGCTCGACCGCCTTCTTCTCCTCTATCCACTTCGCCAGTGCCTTGCTGGTGAAGAGCTTCTCGCCCCAGTTCTCCGTCGAGGTGGGCAGCGGTACGCCCTTGGCGATGTACTGCGAGACCAGCTCGAAGTACTGGGCCAGGGAGACGGCGCCGACGTGGTGGCGCAGGGAGGTGGCGGTCTCGTTGGGGGCGATGGCGAAGCGCTTGACGTCGATGATCTGGCCGGTGTCGACCGACTTGGCCATGTGGTGGAAGGTGGAGCCGAAGGTCTCGTGGTTCTCGTAGATGGCGTAGATGTGGCCGCCCAGCCCGCGGAAGTGCGGCGGGCAGGGGTGGCAGTTGAGGGCGCCCTTCTTGGCCTTGGTGTAGACGCGCTCGGGGACGATCAGATCGCCGCGGAAGGAGATGATCCACTCGCCCTCCCAGGCGTCGAGCTCGGCGGGGTACGGGTCGCCCGGGGCCCAGTAGATGGCCTCGACGTTGGGGAAGATCGAGCGGGTGAACTCCTCGGCGGTCTGGCACCAGGTGACGGTGTCGGCCTCGGGGCAGAGCAGCAGCAGGATCCGGTCCTGGATCGGGGACATGGTGTTCTCCTGGGTCGTCGTGGTGGACATGTCGTTCCTTTCGTGAGGCGTGGCAGGGAGCGGTGCGCAGGGGTGCGCCGGCGGTGAGAGGTCAGTCGAGCGGGATGGCCTCGCGCCAGTCGCCCTCTTCGTGCCATTCCGGCTGGTCCTCCTTGTGCAGAAGGACGTTGCCGAGGGCGAGCAGGTCGATGTTGGTCCGCATGAAGCAGGCGTAGGCCTCGGCGGGCGAGGCCACGATCGGCTCGCCACGGACGTTGAAGGACGTGTTGACCAGGACCGGGCAGCCGGTCCGCTCCTTGAAGGCGGTCAGCAGCCGCTGGAAGGGCGCGTTGCTGGTCTCGGTGACGGTCTGCACGCGGGCCGAATGGTCGACATGGGTGACCGCGGGGATCGTCGACCGGGGGATCTTCAGCAGGTCGAGACCGGCGGCCTCGGCGGTGTCGGCGGCCTCGATGCGCTGGCCGGGCGAGATGTCGGTGACCACGAGCATGTAGGGGCTCGGCTGGTCGATGTTGAAGTATTCCTTGGCGTCCTCGGCGAGCACCGCCGGGGCGAACGGCCGGAAGGACTCCCGGAACTTGATCTTGAGGTTCATCGCGGACTGCATCGCCGGGTCGCGCGGGTCCCCGATGATGGAACGGGCTCCCAGAGCGCGCGGGCCGAACTCCATCCGGCCCTGGAACCATCCCACGATCTTGCCCTCCGCAAGCCCCTCGGCGACCTGCGAGTGGAGGTCCTCGGACGACAGCAGGGTGTACGGAGCGCCCTGGCCGTCCAGGTAGGCGACGATCTCCTCGTCGCTGAACCCGGGCCCGAGCAGCGATCCCGACATACCGTCACCGCCGGTCGCCAGGTGGTCGCGTGGCGCCCCGCGCTCCGCGGCGACGACCAGCGCCGCGCCCAGCGCGCCGCCGGCGTCCCCCGCCGCCGGCTGGATCCACACCTCGTCGAAGATCTTCTCCTTGATGATCTTGCCGTTGGCGACACAGTTCAGCGCCACACCGCCGGCCAGCACCAGGTGCCGTTCACCGGTGACCTCGCGGGCGTGCCGGGCGAGCAGGACGACGACCTCTTCGGTCACCTGCTGCACCGACGCCGCGAGATCGAACTCCCGCTCGGTGAGCGGGCCTTCCGGGGCGCGCCGCGGCCCCCCGAAGAGCTGCTCGAAGCCGCGCCCGGTCATGACCTGGCCGCGCAGATACTCGAAGTAGCGCATGTCCAGGCGGAACGAGCCGTCGGGCTTGATGTCGATCAGCTTGTCCTTGATGAGCTGCGCGTAGCGGGGCTTCCCGTACGGCGCCAGACCCATCAGCTTGTACTCGCCGGAGTCCACCTTGAAGCCGCAGAAGTAGGTGAACGCCGAGTAGAGCAGCCCGAGCGAGTGGGGGAAGCGGATCTCCGAGACCGGGGTGATCCCGGTGTCCTTCCCGTGCCACAGGGTTGTGGTGGCCCATTCGCCGACCCCGTCGATGCACAGCACCGCGGCGGACTCGTAGGGGCTGGGGAGGAACGCGGAGGCGGCGTGCGACTCGTGGTGGCGGCGGATGTCCAGCGGCGGCACCCGTCCCGCCCCGAGCTCGGCCAGCTGCCCGCGCACCACGTCCGCGGTGCGCCGCTTCCAGGACAGCCACGCCGGCAGGGTGTCGCGGAAGGAGGCGAACCCGGTGGGAGCCGCTCCGGCGAAGGTGGTCAGGACGCGACGGAACTTCAGCGCCGGGTCCTCGTAGTAGGCGACGGCCGAGACGTCGTCGAGGGTGACACCGGCCTCGCGCAGGCAGTACTCCACCGCCAGGCGCGGAAAGGCGGAGTCGTGCCGGACGCGGCTGAACCTTTCCTCCTGGGCGGCGGCCACCGGGACGCCGTCGGCGACCAGCGCGGCAGCGCTGTCGTGGTAGTAGGCGGAGATGCCCAGCACCAGATCAGACATGGGGATGCTCCTGAAAGAGAGTCCGAGAGGGAGGAGATACGACGGTGCGGGCGGTCAGCGGCCGGCCTTCGACCGCGACGCGAGGTGAGCCGCGCGGCGGCCCGCCTTCCGCGCGAGAAAACCCGACGGCGGGTTCAGGGAGCGGTAGCCGGTCCGGATGCGCTCCCAGGCCGGTCCCAGCGCGCCCTCGCCCTGGGAGGCGGTGATCGACGACAGATAAGTGTCGATGGCGTCGGCGGCCCATGCGGAGTGTCCGGTTGCCACGTTGTCGACAGTGTTGTGGATGTCGACGAAGCGGGTGCTGAAGCCGTACTGCTTGAGCGCCAGCCGGGCCCGCCGGTAGCTTCCGCCGACCCCGGAGAGCTCCATGGCCAGGTTCAGCCCCAGGACCTCCGGCAGGAAGGTCTGCGGGAACCGCCCGATGCTCAGCCAGTACACGGGGAGTTCGAAGGACGCGTCCCGGAAGCCCTCCCACTGGGCGAAGGCGCGGCTGGCCGTGGGCGGCAGGTCCACGTCCATCTCGCCGAGTACCTCGCGGTAGATCAGCGGGTGGTTGAGATGCGCCTCCCCGTTGCCCAGCTCGTCCCAGTACGTATCGAACAGCGAGTGCCCGATCTGGGAGGAGGCATGGGCGTAGTCGGTGAAGCCCTGGATCCAGGCGCCGTCGATCAGCGTCAGCGGTGCCTGCTGCACCGTCGCGTCGATCAGCGCCTCGCGCTCGGGCAGATCCTGTGCGCCGTCGCGCTCGAACTCCTCGCTGTGCTGGTCGTGCATCTCGGCCAGCCAGCCGCGCAGCCCGCGCGGAGTCCACCGTTCGGGCAGCGGCATCTCACTGCGGTCGATGCCGTGCCGGGAACGCCCGAGCCAGCCGTGCACATACGTGGTGGCCCACTGGCGCAGCGCCGGACCTCCGGTACGGCGCAGCAGCGCGTGGTAGGCCTCCCGCAGGTCCGCCGGAGCCCGGTCCGTCTCGTCCGCGCCGGCGTCCCAGGCGGACAGGTCCAGCCGGGGCGGGGCGGGCAGCGCGCGGTGGGGGGTGCGCCCGCCGCCCGTATCGCCGTCGGCGGGCGTGGCCAGGGAACCGATCCAGCGGCGGACCACCGCCAGGTCCTCGGGCGAGAACACCCGGAACATCCGCCCGCGTTCGCTGACCAGACCGGTGACCAGCGGGCTCTTCTCCGGCCGTCCGGGCTTGACCAGACGGCTGCGGGACAGCGCGTCGAGCATCGGGTACGGGTCGGTCGCGCACTCCCGCAGCCAGTGGGCCAGCGGCCTGCCGTCCAGCTGGAACGTCTGGTGGTAGACCGCCCCCTCCCGTGAGCGCAGCCGCATCAGTTCGGCCATCTCGAAGGCGGGGCTGCGCGCCGTGTCGAGCTCCGCGTGCAGGCGCTCGCTCCACTGGGTCAGGCAGGAGAACGTCCAGCGGAAGCCCAGCCGCACGGCGTCCGCGGCGTCCGGGCCGTCCGTGGCGATCAGGCTGTCCACGGTGGCGCGGCACAGGGCGAGGGCGGACTCCCCGTTCTCGCCCCGGCCGGTGGCCGGGTCGATGACGTCCCAGCCGGCGGCGGTGGGCAGTTCCTTGCGGAGCAGCGTCAGGGCCGGCAGCAGGCCCACCGCGCGCAGGCACAGATCGGCGCCGAGGATCTCCGGTGTGAAGTCCTCCGGCCGCCGGCTCATGGTCAGGAGCAGGGCGGGCAGGACGAAGTGCCCGTCACCGACCCGCTGGTCACCGCCGAGCCGGCCGGCGGGGACCGCGTTCTCGGACAGCTTGAGGTGACGCAGCAGCGCGAGATAGGCGTCGCCCCGCGACGCGTGCGGATTGCCGACGCCGACGTCGTAGGCGTAGAGCGCGAGCATGCGCAGGACGGTGGGGTCGTCGCCGTTGCCGGAGCTGCTCAGCCACTGCAGCCAGGCACCGGAGTGCAGGGCCAGCGGGGCGCAGCCCAGGGCGATCCGGCGGACCAGTACGGCCCGGTCCGTTTCCTCGGGAAAGTGACCGGTCAGGTCCCCGAACCGGATGCTCTCGTCGGCGGACCACTGTGCGGCCCGGACGACGAGGGCGTCCAGGGTGTCGTCCGGGACCGTGGTGCGCCGGAGTTCGGCGCGTATCTGCTCCAGGAGGCGCCCGCCGGGGAGCCCGGCCTCGGCGTCCGTGGCCCGCAGGTAGGCGGTGCGGGGGGTGAGCGTGCTGGTCGTCGGCTCGGCTGGTGTGGGCACGGAGACGGCGGACACGTACGACCTCTTCTCTCAGGTGTTCCGGGGGTGCTGGCAGCGGTGCACCCGGCTCAGAACATGGGGTAGATGGACGCGTCGTTCTTGCGCTTGGGCTTGCGGCGGAACAGCTTGTCGATGAGCTTGCGCAGGAATGCCATGGGAATGCCTTTCGCTACGGAGGAATTACCGGACGGAGGAATTACCGGTTCGGTACGGCGGTGAGGTACCGGTCGGTACGGCCTCGGTACGGCCGCGGTACCGGATCAGGACAGGCCGAGGTGCCGGGCGAGCAGTCCGGCGACGAGGTCATGGCCTTCGTCGGTGAAGTGGATCCGGTCGACGAAGATCCAGTCCTTGGGGCCGAGCGCGTCGGCCAGGACCGGGTTGAGATCGAGGTAGTTCACACCCAGCCGCTCGCAGCCGGTCTGGAGCTCCTTGGAGTACGACTCCCGTGCGCTCATCGAGGAGATGTCACCGTAGACGGCGCCGAAGTCGGAGAGCGCATCGAGCTCCTGGAACAGCAGGCGTTCCTGGGGCGCCGGCTCCTCCCGGACCCAGGTGGCCAGCGGCTGGAGGACGTAGGTGAGCTTGGCTCCCATGCCCTCGGCGAGGATGCGCCAGGAATCCAGATGACGCAACGTCAGTTCGCTGGCGAGGTCGATCTGCTCGGCCAGCTCGGGCAGCGTCCGGTCCTGCGCAGGGGCGGCCGGGCCCGCCCCGCGGCGGCCGCCGAACAGGCCGAAGCCGGAGCCCTTGCGGTTCTTGGCGCGCAGTTCCTCCATCTGGCCGTAGAAGTCGTTGCAGTTGAAGAAGGCGCCGTGGTCACCGCGGACGGAGGCCGGCAGCCGGCTCAGGCCCAGGTTGTTGAAGCCGGAGAACAGGACGATCTCGTCGACCTGGGGCAGCAGATGCCGGTGGAGGAGGAAGAGCAGCAACTCCTGGGTGGAGTTGTGGCTTCGGCCGGCGAAGTTGAGCCAGGGCAGGGACGACGCGTGCTTGGACCACAGGTACGACGGGAGGGTGTGCCGGTCGGCCGAAGCGCCGATGCCGAAGGCGGTGGAACTGCCGGCGAGCAGCCGTACGGGTCCCTCGGGAAGGTGCTCGGCGACGGCCGATTTCTGCCCGTCCGGGCCCTGCGACAGGCGGAAACCCAGGCTGTCGGTGTTGACGACCTCCGAGCGGTGCCCGGCGGCGTGGAAGTACATCAGATAGGGCAGCCAGCGGATATCGCCTCGGTCGTCGAACTTCTCGGCGTACTGCAGCATTTGCGGGGTCAGGGCAGCGCGGTGGGACACAGTGGACTCCGTCCGGAAGCTGAGATCCGGCAGACGTCCGCCACAGGGCAGACATCTGCCGACGACAAAGGGGGCGGGCACCAGGCCCGGCCACGGAGGGGCAGTTCCGCGGCAAGGGGAAAGCGCGGGGGGACTGCCACAAAGACAAAGACGAAGACAAAGACGCCGGGAGAGGCATCGGAGGGCCTTGTACGGCCGGGGAATACAGCGGCCGGCGGGAGATAACCGCCGGCCGGAGCGCAAGCGGACACAGCTGTGCCGCCGGAAAAGCGTGACAGGAAACGAGCGCCTCGGTCAACTCCCTATCCCGGAATTCGTCAGTCCGCCTTCTCGTCCGGGCGGCCGCTACGGCGGTGTTACGGCGCTGATACAGCCTCACTGGAAGCTTTTCGCGAACGCTCCGGAGGCACGTGACGTCCGGGCCCGAAGAAGGGAAAGCCATGCCGCAGGTGGACGCCCCGGCCGTCTACGACCTCGACCCCGGTGAACTCCAGGAGATCGAGGAGCTTCTGGACGACATCGCCCACGACACCTTCACCGCCGGAGCCGCCGACCCCGGCGGCGAAGCCTTTTACCGCGAAGGCAAGGAACTGACCACCCGGCTGCCCGCCGGGCTGCGGCGCTTCCTGTACACCTTCCGCACCGAGGAACCGGCCGCGGCGGCGATCGTCCGCGGACTCCCCGTCGACGACGCCGCCATCGGGCCCACCCCCGCCCACTGGCGCGCCGCCGCGGCCTCGCCCGCCGGACGCCGCGAAGAGGCGTATCTGGCCCTCGTGGGGCTCGCGTTGGGCGAGCCCTTCACCTGGTCCACCCTGCAACAGGGCCGCATGATCCAGAATGTGCTGCCGATCGCCGGCGAGGAGGCCGAGCAGAACGGACACGGCCAGGTGACGCTCGAATGGCACACCGAGGACGGCTTCCACCCCTACCGCTGCGACCACTTGCTCCTGATGGGCATGCGCAACCACGACGCCATCGGCACCACGCTGGCGTCGGTCCGCGATGTCCGGCTGAGCGCGCAGGACCGCGCGATCCTCGCCGAGAAGCGATTTCACATCCTCCCCGACGACGAACACCTCCGGCAGTCGGCCGCACTCGACCCCCACCACCCCGGCCTGGCGAGAATGCGCCGCATGCGCGACGAACCGGAGCCGGTGGCCGTGCTCTTCGGCGCCCAGGACTCCCCGTATCTGCGGATCGACCCCGTCTACATGCGCTGCCTGCCCGGGGACACCGCCGCCGAACCGGCCCTGAAGAACCTCACCGGCGAACTCGACCGGGCACAGCAGACGGTCGCGGTCCACCCCGGCGAGATCCTGCTCATCGACAACTACCGCGCCGTCCACGGGCGGCAGAGCTTCACGGCGCGCTACGACGGCACCGACCGCTGGCTGAAGAAGATCACCGTCACCGCGGACCTGCGCCGCTCCCGCGACCAGCGGGCACACGCCGCCTCCCGGGTGATCCTGTGATCCCCGGCCAGGCCCTGAACGAACTGCTGGCCGGGCTGCTGCTGGGACTCGGCCTGATCATGCCGATCGGCGCACAGAACCTCTTCATCGTGCAGCAGGGCATCTCGCTCGGCGCCCCCCGCGTCTTCTACGCCACCCTCGCCACCACCGGCTGCGACGCCCTCCTCATCACGGCCGGCTCCCTGGGACTGGGCACGCTCTTCGCCGGACACGCCGCCCTGCGCACCGTCCTGATGGCCGCCGGCGGCGGATATCTGCTGTATCTCGCCTGGCAGAACCTGCGCGGTCCGGACGCCGCCGGCCTCGACGCACCGGAAGCGGAGCAGACCCTTACGGTGCGCCGGACGGTCACCCGGGCCATGGGCGTCTCGCTCCTCAACCCGCACGCCATCCTCGACACCGTGGGCGTGATCGGCGCCGTCGGCATCGCCCGCAACGGGGCGGCCCGCGTGTGGTTCGCCGGCGGCTGCGTGCTGGCCTCCCTGGTGTGGTTCACCCTGCTGGGCACCGCGGCCCTCGCCATCCGCCGACGGCTGACCCGGCGCGGACGGCTGTGGATCGCCCGCGCCTCCTCCCTGGTCATGGCCCTCTTCGCCCTGCTGCTCTGGAGCGAGCTCGCCCTCGCCTGAGCGACGCCCGGCCCCTCCCGCTCACCAGACCCGGGTGCTCTCGCCGATCCCGGGGCCCTCGACCGACTCGCCGCCGAAGGACTGATCCCCGTATGAGCCCAGAGAGCACCGCCTGCGCGACCACGACCCTGATCCTCGGCGGCGCCGCTCCGCGCAGCGCGGGCCACGGCTACGACATCCCGCTCCGCGCCCTGAACCAGCTGCGCGCCCGGGGCACCCGTATCGTCCTGACCGACCGGGCCGAGAACCTCGCCGCCGCCCCCGAACTCACCGTCCTCGCGGACGAGGTGCACACCCTCGACTTCGCGGATGCCGCGGACTGCACCGCCTGGGCCGGGGCCCAGAACGCGCGGTTCGACGCCGTGATGGGCTTCCGCGAGTACGCGGTCGAATCCGTGGCGGCCGTGGCCGATGCCCTGGGGCTGTCCGGCAACCCGCCGACGGCGGTCCGGCGGGTACGGACGAAGGACCGATGTCGCGACTACCTGCGCCGGCACGGGTTCCGCCAGCCGCGTCTCCAGCTGTGCACCCGGCCCGAGCAGGCGGAGGACCTGCTGCGCGCGGAGGGGTGCGTGGTGGTCAAACCACGCCGCAAGGCAGCCGGCGAGGGCGTCAGCCAGGTCACCGACCCCGCCCAGCTGCCCGCCGCGTTCCGGGCCGCCGAGGCCGACGGGACCACTCCGGTGCTCGTCGAGACCTGGGTGGAGGGCGCCGAGTACAGCGTCGAGGGACTGATCGTCGCGGGCCGCCCGGAAATCCTGGCGGTCACCCGGAAGCACCTCGTACCCGGCACCTTCGTCGAGGCCGGCCACACCATGCCGGCCCCCCTGGAGCCGGAGACCGAAGACGCGGTCCGGGGCGAGGTCCGCGCCGCGCTGCAGGTGCTGGGGCTGCGCAGCGGGCCGTTCCATGTGGAGTGCTGGACCGTGCCCGAGGGCGTGGTGCTCGGCGCGGTGCATGTCCGCCAGGGCGGCGGCTGGATCCACGCGATGCTCGAATGGTGCCGGCCCGGCTTCGAACTGTACGGAAGCTGGCTGGACGACCTGCTGGGCACCGTCCCGCGGATCCCGCCCGCCACCCGGGCCGCCGCCGTGCGCTTCGCCCTGTCGCCCCCCGGAACGGTCCGCGGTGTACACGGCTGGCAGCACCTCGGCGCACTCCCCGAAGTGCTCGCCGCCGAGTGCCCGCTGGCACCCGGCGACCGCCTCGGACCGCTGCGCACCAACTGCGACCGCCGGGGCTCGGTGGTCGTGGGCGCCGACAACGCCCCCGCCGCGGACCGGGCCGCGGACACCCTCCTGGGGCGGCTGTCCATAGAGATGGAACCCACAGAGAGGGAACCCACGGCCCTGGCCCTCCGCGCACCCCGCCCGGTCTGACAGAGACCGGCCCGCGGCCCCCTACCTCCTGAGGAACCCACCGCCATGACCACCATCGCGCTGCGCCCCCTGACCACCGCCGACGCCGAGGCGGCGGCGCGGATCCACAACCATGCCGTGCGCGAGACCGACGCCACCATGGACACCGCCGAACGCACCGTCCGGTCGGCCGAGGCATGGATCACCGCACACGGCGCCCCGCACACCCCGGCACTGGGCGCCTACCTCCCCGGCCCCTCGGGCGCCGCCGAACTCGTCGGCTACGGCACCCTCAGCCCCTTCGGCCCCGGCGACGGCTACCGCGCCAGCACGGAAATCTCGCTCTGCGTCGCCCCGCAGCACCAGCGCAACGGCATCGGGAGCGCCCTGTGCACGGCGCTCACCCACCATGCCGAACAGGCCGGACTCACCACCGCCCTGGCCCTGATCGCCTCGACCAACCTCGCCGCCCACCGCCTGTTCGCCGAGGCCGGTTACGTCCGGACCGGCAGCCTGCGCCGCGTCGGCCACAAGCTCGGCCGCCTCGTCGACATCGACATCCGCCAACGCCTCTTCCCCGCCAACCTCCGGAGCTTCGGTGACACCCGGTCCGCGCTCCTCGTCCCGGACCGGCCCCCGCGGTGAGCGCCCGCCCGCACGCCCGCACCACCGGGGTGTTCACCTGTCGCCGGCCGCCAACGACCGTATCCGGGCCCGCAGTTCCACCGCCTGCGGGAGACCCAGCTCCTCCAGGATGGCCGCGGCCCGGCGCCAGAAGCCGGCGGCGGCGGTCAAGTCGCCTGTCGTCAGGTGGAGTTCACCGCAGCGGATCAGGGTCTGCGCCTGGTTGTGACGGCTGCCGAGCTGGTCCAGCGACGCATCCAGCTCGATCGCCTGGAGGTAGCAGCGCCGCGCCTCGCGGCACTCCCCGGCGTAGTGGTAGGCCCAGGCGAGGCTGTCCCACACATCCGCCTCACCGTGCCGGTTGCCCAGCTCCTGGTAGAGCCGCAGCGAGCGCAGCAGGCTGGTCGTCGCGGTGGGGTGGTCGTCGAACTCGACGCAGTGCCACCCGAGCGCGTTGAGCGTCTCGGCCTCGCCGTCCCGGTCGCCGGCCGCCCGGAACAGCTTCAGCGCCCGGCCCGCGTGATCGCGGCAGGCGGCCTCCTGTCCCCGCCGGCCGCAGTACCTGGTCAGCCGCAGATGAGCCCGCGCCTGGCCGGCCGGGTCGCCGAGCTGCTCGTACAGTTCCAGGGCACGGACCAGAGGGGGATGCGCGGTCCGGCCGCCCTGGTCGATCAGATCGCTCGCCCAGCCGAGCTGGAGCTGGGCCAGCGCCTCCCCGCGGAGATCGGCCCGCGCGACGGCGGCGGCCATGGCGCACCGCGCCGCATAGGCCCACTCCTGCCAGTGCCCCGAACGGTGCATGAAGGCACCCATCCGCTCGGCCAGCAGCCAGCCGAACTCCGCGAACCCGTCCTCACGGGCGTGCGCCAGATGGGCGAGCATCGCATGCCGCTCCGTCACGAACCACTGGCGCGCGGCCGGTGCGTCGGCGAAGACCTCGACCGTGACATCCGGCCGGCGGGCCGGTGCCACCGCCTCGAAGCGGCGGACCGCCGCGGGATCGGCGAGGGCCACCGCGGCCTCGGCGGAGCGGAGGAAATAGGTGAGGATCCGGTCGCGGACCGCGGCGCGCTCCTCCGCAGGGTCCTGATGGGCCAGCTCGAAGGCGAAGTCCCGGACGATGTCGTGCATCGCATAGCGCCCGGGACCCTCCACGGTCACCAGGTGATGCCGGGTGAGTTCGGCCAGCGCACGGTGCGCCTCCGTCGCGGGCAGACCGGCCAGCGCCGCGGCCGCGGGCAGCGCGATCCGGTCCCCTCGGTAGAGCCCGAGCGCACGGAACAGCCGCGCACCGAGCGAGCCCAGATTGCGGTACGAGCCGATCAGCGCCGTCCGCACGCTCGTCCTGGCATCACCGGTCTCGAAGCGGTCGAGGTGGCTGGGCACGGCCTTGAAGTGCCCGATGACCTCCTGCATGCTCAGCCGCGGCTGGGCGTTGGCGCTGGCCAGGAGGATACGGGTGGTCAGCGGTATCCGGCCGGACAGCTCGATCATGGCGTCGGCGGCCGCACCGGCACTGGCGAACCGCTCCTGGCCCAGGACCCGCTCACACAGACTGCGGGTCTCCGCCGGGGAGAGCAGGCCCACATGGATGCTCAGACCCGCGTCACCGGTCAGCAGACCGGGCAGTTTCTGTCTGCTGGTGACCACCACCATGCAGCCGGGCCCGGCCGGCAGCAGCGGCCGCACCTGCTCCTCGTCCCGTGCGTTGTCCAGCACCAGCAGCACCCGCCGCTCCGCCAGCACACTGCGGTAGAGCGCACACCGCGCCTCGAACTCGGACGGTATCCGCTCCTCGGGAATCTCGAAGGCGTCCAGCAGCCGCCGTACCGCCAGCGACGGCGCGAGCGGATCCCCGGCCGGGTCGAATCCCCGCAGGTCCACGAAGAGCTGACCATCGGGGAACTCCGCCGCCGCCTGATGGGCCCAGTGCACCGCCAGTGCGGTCTTCCCGATGCCGCCGGTGCCCACCAGCGTCACCACCGCGGCGCCCCGCCGTATCGCCCCCATGCCCGCCCGCAGCTCGTCCAGGCTGCGGAGCTCCTCCTCCCGCCCCGTGAAGTGGGACGCCGGAACCGGCAGTTGCCGCGGCACGATCGGTGCCGGACGCTCCTGCCGTTCCCGCTCGGGCGCGGCGTCCCGGGGTGCCGGAGCCGCCCGGGCATCGGTCTGCCCGGACGGCGCGACCACCGCATCGGCCAGGATCTGCTGCTGGAGCTGCCGCATCTCCTGGCCGGGATCGATACCGAGTTCCTCGGCCAGGCGCCGGCGGGTGGCCTGGTAGGCGTCCAGTGCGTCGCTGCGCCGCCCGCTCAGATGCAGTGCTGTCATCAGCTGCGCACAGAACCGTTCGTGCAGGGGATGCCGGTCGACCGCGGCCTGCAGGTCGCGCAGCACCTCTTGGTGGGCCCCGAGCGCCAGCTGCACCTCGTAGTGCAGCTCCAGCACATCCAGCCGCAGCTGTCCGATCGCCGGAAGCTCCCGCTCACGCAGCCGCTGGGAGGCGACATCGACGAGCGGCTCGCCCCGCCACAGCGCGAGCGCCCGCTCCAGGTCCCGGGCGGCCGACGCCCAGTCGCGCTGCCGGACGGCCGTCTGCGCCGCGCGATGGAGCAGACCGCAGTGCAGCAGATCGATCTCCTCCGGCTCCGCCTGGAGGAGGTATCCACCGGCCTGCGTCAGGATGCGCGCCCCCAGTTCCGCCCCGAGTGTCTGGCGCAGCCGCATCACATAGGTGCGCATCGCGGCATGGGCATTGCGCGGGGGCTTGCTGTCCCACAGGACATCCACCAGCTGGTCCTGAGAGACGAGGGTGTTGGCACTGAGCAGCAGCGCAGCCAGCAGCGTGCGCTGCTGACCGGAGGTGATCCGGACCGACTGCCCTCGGTCGGCCGCCTTCAGCGGCCCCAGTATCCCGGCGTCCACTCCTGCCCCCTGATTCTCCACCGCAACCCAAGGAACCCCTCACGGCGTCCGTCCCCCCGCCTTCGCAAGTGTGACCACACCAGCGGCAAATGCCCCCAGCTCCGCGCCAGGTCCGAAACCACTTTGCAAGGTTGGGAACCAGGAGACGGGGGCACGGGCTCACGAGGCGCCGACAGCGCGGCGTCACGGCATCACCGCCAAGCGAAGACGACGCCGCCCCCGGCGCTGGACGCCGCGACCATTCCCACGACGGAACCCTGGTGGCCGCTGTCGGTCCGGGTGGACAAAGGAAGGGCTGCGGACGCGCAGGTGGACGTGCGACTGCGGCACTTTCCACGACCGGGACCAGAATGCTGAGTACAACCTCCGCCTTGAGGGGCGGAGCATCGTGGCGGCCGGGCTGGCCGACACGTAAAACGCCTGGGGAGACCGTGTAAGACCCGGCAAGCCGGGCGGTGGTCGAGGAAACAGGAACCATCCGAAGGCCGCTGCTCACCAACGACGGCCAGGCGGAGATCCCCCTTGTTCACCGAGGGGGAGACGTCAATTCGCACAGCACCAGTCGTCAGGGGTGTGGAACGCCTCCAGGCGGCAGGTGCTGACGCCCAGGTTTCGAAGAACTCCAGCACGCGGTCGAGGAATTGCTCGAACTGGCGGGCCGATGCGTCGTCCGGGGCGCAGTTGCAGCGCCCCGGTGTTCTCGCGAGCCGCCCTGTTTCACCGAGCGAAGCCGAGAGTGGGGGAGGGGGAGGGGTCCCGGACAGCCATGCCCGCATCCTTGGAGGAGCCCGGACACGGCCGCCCCGCCCCTCCCGCCCGTCACCACAGGCCTGCGCCGGCACAGACCCTGCGCCATACAGACTCTGCGTCAGTGCAGACCCTGCGTCAGCGCGACCGAGTCCGGTACGGCGACCTCCTCGGGTGCGGTCAGCGGCATGATCCCCAGGATCTGCTGGATGACGTAGTGGGCGGACATCATGGCCCCCTCCTGCCAGCCGGGCAGCGGGGAGATCTGGTCGCCGGTGACATAGAAGGTGTCGTCGCCCTCGGGCTGGAGCAGCTGCCGGTAGGCCTTCTTGTGGGCCTCCTCGTTCGGTTTCCAGGCCGCCCAGCCGCCCAGCTGGAAGGGCACCTTGTGCCAGGCGATGGTCACGCCCTTGTCGTCGGGGACGAGCTTCCTGTCCTTGAACTCCGGGTGCAGCTCGACGGCGCCCTGGCGGGCCAGCTCGAGCCGTTTCCCGGGCGTGCGGTTGCCGAGGTCCTCGGCCGCCTCCTCGAAGTTGTAGGCGCCGGTCAGGGTGCCCTTGTCGGTGAAGTAGTCGTTCGACGGATACCAGAGCTGGGTGATGTTGTGCCCGGTCCAGCTGATGCCGCCGTAGATTCCTTCGGTGTCGTCCAGGCCGCCGAGATCGCCTTCCCAGAAGCGGCGGTTGGCCTGCCAGCCCACCTTGCAGGTCTTCTCGAACTCCACGGCGCGGATCGCCTTCGCGAACGGGTCAGAGAAGTTGGTCAGGGCGACGCCGCGGAGCACCGGGAGTGGGATGTTGCTGACGCAGTAGCGCGCGTCGGCGGAGAACTCCTCGCCGCCCTTGCGGTAGGTGACCACGGCTCCCGGTCCGGCATCGCGGAGCCCGATGGTGCGGACCTCCGCCTCGAGCACGATCTTCGCACCGGCCCGCTTGGCCTCGCGGGCCAGCGCCTTGACGATATGGTCCATGCCGCCGACCGGCTGGAACATCGTGGCCTGCCACAGATAGTCCACCGGCTGGTAGAAGCGGGCCTTCCAGAAGTGCGAGTTCACCAGCTCCTCGAACGACAGCGGCGGGGCCGGTACCGGCCACTCCTCGATCTCGGGCTGGTCCAGATAGCCGGAGCGGGTGGAGCCGCGGTATTTGCCGTTGATGTCGAGCGCGCCGAACACCCGCAGAAGATCGCGCAGTTCACCGGTGAAGGCGTCCTTGCTGACCAGTGTCTCGGCGAGCTTTGCCGCGAGATGGCCGCGGGTGTCGTTGGCGACCCGGCGGTTGGGCCAGGTCACCGTCGCCCCCGGCGGCCGGACCCGGTTCGCCGTGGTCTCCATGATGTACGGCTCGAGCTCCACCCCGAGGTCACGGCAGTAGGTGAGCACCCGGCGGTGGTGGTACGGGATCCGGCCCGGCCCGAGGTTGAGGTACAGGCCGTCGTCGAAGGCGCAGGTGTGGGTGAGGGTGGTGCCGCCCTTGCCGTCGATCTCATAGAGCTCGTCGTCCTTGCGCGCGGTGCGGTTGCGTCCGCCCACGCGGTTCTGTGCCTCCAGGACGGTGACCTGATAGCCGAGCCGGCTCAGCTCGTAGGCGGCGGTCAGGCCCGCGACACCGGCGCCCAGGATCAGCACCTTCTCGCCCTCGCCCGGGGAGCCGTCGGCCCCCACGGTGCCGGTCCACCCGGTGGCCTCCGGTCCGGACAGACCGCTCATGGCGTGCCGGAGCACCTTCGCGGCGTCGCCGGCGGGGGCGCCCGCCGGCGACGGCTGCTTTCCGTTCGGGGTCATCGTGCGGTCCCTTCCGAAGCGGTGCCGACGGGCGGCGGGCAGTTTTCGGTGATCTTGTACTGGAGTGCCTTGGGGTAGTCGTGCCGCTTCAGCTGGACCCGTACGACGACGGGGCCCCGGTTGATCTCGTGGGTGGGTTCGGCGATCTTCTCCAGCAGGGCGGCGAGCTCGCTGTGCGTGCCGACGGTGCAGCCGTACATCGGGTGCTTGTCGGAGCCGAAGACCTGGGCGAGCTTCTCGTACTGCCACGGGTGCAGTTCGTTGTAGAAGTCGGCGCCGTCGGAGGGCGGGGTGCCCTCCTTGTAGTAGCAGGGGTGGACCAGCATCTGCTCGATGCCGTAGAAGCCCTCGTTGTCCAGGACGAACACCACCGGGCGCAGCCCGTGCCGGGTGTGCGTGGACATCTCCTGGCAGGTCTCCTGGAACGAGCCGTCGCCGACGAAGACCATGGGGCGTTTCCTGGCGTGCCGGCGGCCGAACGCCACCCCGGTGGCCGCGCCGACCGAGTAGCCGATGGACAGCCAGCTGTTCTGCGCCACGTACGAGGCGCGCTCCGGCATCCGCAGGTTCATCGAGCCGATCAGCGCGAACGCGGCATCGCTGATCACGGTGAACGGTGTGGTCCGCTCGCCGGGGCCTTCGACGGTCTGCGAGGCGAGGAAGGCGTTGACATGCCGGAAGAGGCTGTCGTAGGTCACCCTCTCCGGGTAAGGGCCGCCGGTCAGCGAGGCCAGATAGGCGTCGGTGGTGGCGGGGACGTCGAGGCCGTTCTTGTGCGCGGCGGCGAAGTAGTCGGCGGTGAAGTAGCCGACGCCGAAGTACTCGATGAAGGCGTCCTGCAGCGCGGGCAGGAACTGTTCCAGCTGCACGTCCGGGAAGTACGAGGCGCCGACATGCACGCCCTCGTGGGCGGCGACCGCCCAGTCCTCGCCGATCGACCGCTTGCCGCCGAGGTTCTTGGACGTCGCCCACGAGCCGAGGCCGATGCGGCAGCCGGCGTTCTGGAAGACGTCCGCCACCTTCGGATCGCTGGCCTTGCCGTTGTAGACACCGGAGAAGCCCGGGGTGTCCTCGGAGATGACGGACTTGGCGCCGACGGTGGTGCAGTACGGGATGCCGGTCATCCGGACCAGAGACTCGAACTCCCCGGCCAGATTGAAGCGGTCGATCTCCTCGCCGGCCCACAGGATCGGGTTGTGGTCGTGGTCCCTCACCAGCTGCATGCAGGCCGTGACCGCCGCGTCGAGCATGCGCTTGTTCTTCGTGGTGAGCGGCCGTTCCCGTCGTGTCAGCCGGCCGCGCGGCGCGGGGCACCGGGCCTCCCAGACGTCCTCCATCACCTCCAGGTAGACCGGCCGGCGGTGGGTCAGACAGGCGGTGAGGGCGCCGTCGATCTGGCTGGGGGCCAGACCCGGGTTGGAGATGGCCTGGGCGTCCACCGTCACCTGGCGGTAGACGTCCAGGTTGCACTCCGGGCGCTGCGACATATGCGAGGTGAGCAGGCCGATCGCCCGCTGGTTCAGCCACTCCTCGTAGGTGGGGGCCGCATTGATCGCGATCACCGGCACATACTCGGTATAGGCGCCGCCGATCGCGTTGAGCAGGTTGAAGGCGCCCACGCCGTAGGTGACCGCGACCGCGCCGATGCCCTGCTCGCCGAGTGCGATCTCGGCATCGGCGACCTTCACCCGGGTGTAACCGTCGGCGGCCTGGCCCGCGCCGCCCTCGGTCGGGGTGCCCACCCAGTGCACCTTGGTCTTCTCGTGCAGCGTCGACAGAAATGGGCCGAGATGGTTGCCCGGGACGCCGAACAGATGGGTGATGCCGAGCTGTTCCAGCCGGACGGCCAGATACTCGGCCACCGTGCAGGTCCGGGACGTGGTCATGACGTCAGCACCTCCTCGCGCGGCCGCTCCGCCGCGGCGGCGAGCCAGGCGGTCCCCTCCGGCGGCGGCGTCTCGTTGACGGCGATGGCGGCACGGACGGCGGTCTCCACCGCGCCCTCGATCCAGGCGTGCTTGAGCGACACATGCTCCCCGGCGAAGTACACCGGCCCCTCGGGCCGGACCACGTCGAGATGGAAGCTGGTCATCTGGTGCGGGGTGTAGACCGCGGCCTCACCGCAGGCGTACGGGTTGCGCAGCCAGCTCTGCGTCTGGCCGGCCCCGGTGTAGAAGACCTCGATACGCCGGCCGTGCACGGACTGGAGGTTGCGCAGGGCGTAGCCGTAGCGCTCGGAGTCGTCGAAGGAGTCCCAGCGCGCGGCGTCGTCCGACCAGGAGTAGCTCGCCAGCACCACGCCGCCGTCGCTGCCGGGAACCGGGTGGGAGGGGTAGTACATGAAGCGGTTGGGGTTGTCGGTGGTGGAGCCGCCGCCGTAGACATGGGTGGGGGGCCGTACGCCGTCGCGCAGCGGGGAGTTGCGGAGATAGTCCACCTGCTCCCGGCTGATGAGCTTCTCGTCCACGCTCTGATGGGCTCCGAGCAGTCCGGTGGGCGTGTTCCGCAGATTCTGCGGAAGCGCCAGCGCGGCCTCGGCCGGGTCCTCGCCCCAGCGCTGGTAGTACTCGTACAGACCGGGCGCGATCCTCTCCAGCTCCTCCTTCCAGTCGTCCTCGGTGAACTCCCACCAGCGGCGGGAGAACTCCAGCAGCACCTTGGTCGCCTGGTCGTAGTGGGTCTCGATGACGGCGCGGCGCTTCTTGTAGGAGAACGGCGGGGTCACGGTGGTGAACCGCAGACTGGAGAACGGGATGGTGACGATCGCCAGATCGGCGTAATGGGTCTTGGTCGCGCCGGTGGGGTCGTCCTCGGCCACGGTCTGGATGGCGACGGGGTCGGTCGGGCTGGTGAGCCCGCCGGCGTGGCCGTCGCGCGCCACGTCGTGGTACTCCAGCCGGACCATCCGCCGGCCCATCTCGATCCGGTCGCGCAGCCCCTTGGCGAGCTCCTCCGGAAGGCGGTGGCTGCCGCCCTCGATCTCCCAGTACGTGGCGTGGGGGTTGATGTCGCTGCGGCCCAGGAAGGTGTGGAAGAAGGCGAGGTGCAGCCGCGAGGTCATGTTCTCGATCGTGCCGATGGCCTCGATGGCCTCATCGCTGAAGCCGGCGTACTCGCGCAGGAAGCGGCCCATGGTGAAGCCGTCGAAGTCACGGATGACGTCGGCCCAGCCCTTCAGCCACTCCTTGAACGGCTTGTCGATCCGCTTCCCGTCGTCCTGCTTGACGGAGTAGTAGTCGCGCACCGGCTCCAGCGCCTCGTTGACCATGTCGGAGACGGTCACCCGTGATTCGCAGCCGGTCAGCTGGAAGCCCTCGTTGATCGTCGTCGGGTCCTGGGCGTACCGAGCACGGCGCACCTGCGTGCGGTTGGTGCGGATCCAGGTCTGGTAGCGCTTGTCCGGCGCCCGGAACGTGGGGTTGGGGGCGCCGTTCGTCCAGATCTTGCCGTCCTTGAACGACTTGTAGACCACCGGCGGTACGGGCGGGGCCTCATTGCCGGTCTTCGGGTCGATGTCGACGTTGTAGAACAGCCGCCGTTTGAGACCGAGCTTGTCGACCAGCGCCAGGGTCAGCGGATGGAATTCGGGCAGGCGCATCGCCCCGGCCTCCGCGTACTGCGCGGGATCGACGAACGGCGGCGGTTCGCCGTCCTTGGCGTGGAACGTCTTGATCCGGCCGCCGACGCGGTTGGCGTTGGCCTCCAGGATCGTCACCTCGTGACCGGCGCGGACGAGCAGGTCGCCGGCGACCAGACCGGCGATGCCCGCCCCGACGATCAGGATGCGCTTGCGTGCCGCGGGCGGCTCCAGCCCCTTGTTGATCAGTACGTCGAGGTAGCGCAGCTTGAGGTCCTCGTTGGCCGGCTCGGGGCCGACCAGCAGCAGTTCCCTGGCCAGCTGCTCATAGGCCCGCTCGGTGGCGCGCTCGACTCCGGTGTGCACGCGCCGGAAGCCGTTGGTGCTGGGGTGGGTCATCGTGGCTCAGCCCTTCGTGTTCAGCGGCTGGTTGGCGGCAAGCTTGCGCAGGGTGGAGACGGACGGAGTGAAGGCGTAGACCGCGCCGGTGGTCTGGACGAAGCGCTGCATCTTCACGGTGCCTTCCGAGCCGTCGGCCAGCACGATGTGGGCGTCCGGGGTGCCGGGGTATTCCCCCGTGACGGTGCCGGTCACCTTGTCGATGCCGTTCGGTGCGGTGTCGTTTCCGGGCACGAAATCCGGGTTGTTCGACCAGATCTTCTGGACGAACTCGAACTGCTGCTCCAGCGAGGTGCCGTAGCAGACGAACATCAGGCCGCGGTCGCTCTCGTCGTCGGCGATCGTGTATTCGGGGCCGTAGGGAATACCGCGGCGCATGATGCGGCGCCGCTGGCTGCGCTCGAAGTGACGGGGGTGTGTGCGGCGGATGTGTGCGGCGCACGGGGTGTACTCGCCCTGTGGGTCGTTCTCGTAGGTGAAGTCGTTGTCGTCCGAGCCGGTCCCGGTCACCGGGTTCTGCGGCTTGGCGAGGGGCTTGCCGGACTTCCAACGGCCGACCAGACAGGCACCCAGAAGATCGGGGGAGATGGTGCGCGGGGTGAATTTCTCCGCCTCGCGGACGACGGCCTGGTTCCAGCCGCTGACGTCCTGCCGCAGCCGGCGCACCACCTGAAGGGAGCCGTTGTTCATCCAGGCGGGTGCCGCGGGCGGCTGTCCGCTCTCGCTCTTGTGACCGAAGACGAACTCGCCGGGCTCGACCAGGACGGTCCCCTGGCGGTTCTCCCGGTGCCCCGGGTGATCCCGGTCCTCGCGATGGAAGTCCTTCACCCCCGGCTGGGAGATGCCGTCCTTGTAGCCGAAGTGCTCATGGCCGCGCAGATCGCCCGACAAGGTGCGGCCGTCGTCCTGGTGGACGAGTGTCACTCCGTGTGCCGCATCCGCGGCGGCAATGTTCTCGAGCTTCTCGTTGAGCGCCGTCGCCGTGTCGGCGGCGACGATCAGCACCGCGTGGACACCGCTGTTGTCCGCCCCGAACAGCCAGTACTGCGGCGCGCTCGTACCGTCGTCGCCGAGATCCGCCGCCCGCCGGGCCGGGCCCTGGGTGAATGCGGTGAAGCTCTCCAGATCCGCGGTCACATCTGCGGGTCTGTTGGCGACTTGGAGCAGACCCTCGTACGTCAGCGACACCCCGACCCAGGTGGCGGTGATGGACGGATCCTGTCCGTAGGCGCGGCGGGACAGGGAGAACTCCTCGTTGAAGTCCTCGACCGCGGCGGTCACCGAGACGGTGTTGAGCATGACGGACAGCCAGCCACGGCCGCCCGCGCCGTCGGGGAAGCGCACATAGCGGAAGGCCATGTAGTCCTTGTTGAAGGCGGCCAGAATGTTGCCCTGGATTTCCCTGGACCGGCGCAAGGGCGGCTCCGGAAGCTGCTCGATTTCCGGGGCAGCGGTCGGGCGCACTGAGATGGTGGTCACTTCTCTCCTTCACGGAAAATGGCGGCACCGGGCCGTCACGCGCAGGCGGATACGGCCTCCGGCACACGGATGCGGAAGCGGACAGGGGAGAGCGCAAAGGCACGCCAAAGGGAGCCGGCATGCGGTTGTGGCGCCAGCCCAACATCGAATTGTGCGGCCCGCATATGCACGAGAGCCGATCAGAGCAACCGTTCGCTCGTATCGGTGAGTTCGTTCCGCCGACGGTGCGCATGATGGTGACCTGCGCCGACGAACGAGCAGTGTCACGAAGGCGGTGGGTCATCGCACATTCCACCGCCACTGCGTCCCCCACCGCATTCGCCATTGCATCCGCCACTGCACCCGCCGGTGCATCCGCGGGAAAGACGAAGGGAGTACCGATGACCACCATTGCCGCCCGCTACGAAAGCGACGCCATCACCCGGCTGCTGCGCGCGCCCGACGAGGAGCGGGACGTGGAGTGGCTCAAGGAGGCCCTGCAGCAGGCCGTGCTGATCGAGCTGGCGACCATTCCGCCGTACTCCACCGCCCTGTGGTCGATCGACCGCACGCCGGATATGGAGATCGAGATCTACCAGGACATCCGCGAGATCATCTTCGATGAGATGTCCCACTTCGGCCTGGTGTGCAACATGCTCACCACCATCGGTGGCACTCCGCTGATCGCCGACGAAGCGGTGGTCCCGAAATACCCCGGCCCGCTCCCCGGCGGCGTACGCCCCTGTATCCGGGCGTTCCTCAGCGGGCTGAACCGCGACTCCGTGGAACTTTTCTCCGAGATCGAGAAGCCCGAGACGCCCGTCATCACCATGCGCGCCGAAGGGCTTCGGCCGGGCGAGACCTACTCCTCCATCGGCGTTTTCTACGACGCGATCCTCGATGCGTTCCGCACTTCCCAGGTCGAGTTCACCGGGGAGCGGCAGGTGAAATTTCCGCTCGGTGCGAAGCACGGCCAGGGAAATGACATCGTGCCGATCACAAAAATCGAGGACGTCAAGAAAGCAATCAAGATCATCAAGGAACAGGGGGAGGGGACCAGCACTTCCCCCGAGAATCCCTTCCCGGGGAAGAAGGGGGAACTCTCGCACTACTACACCTTCCGGGAGATGTACCACGGAAAGAAACTGGTGAAGAATCCCACGACCGAAAGGTGGGAGTTCACGGGACCGGTGGTGGAACTGCCGCAGGCTCATCCCGTGGCGATGGTCCCGCGGGGCGGCTGGCAGAACGACCCCGTCAACCGCCCGAACGCGACGACCCAGACACTGCTGGACGGCTTCAACGAGACCTACACCGACATGCTCCAGGCCCTGCAGGACGCCTGGAGCAGCCCGCAGCAGCCGATCGGCAAGGCCATCGGCGCCATGGGGAAGATGCGCGAGATCGCCGGGGAGATCGTCGTCATCCCCCTCCCCGACGGCAGCGGCCGAACCTACGGACCGGAGTTCCTCTTCCGCAGGAGGTGAGTCCCTGTACCGCAGGAAGTGAGCCCCCGGCTTCGCCCCCCTCAGCACCCGGCTCCGGCGTGTCGCGGTCCCGGTGAACACAAGCGCGGGACCGGGTCGCCAGTTGACATGGCATCAGCCGGGCCGGCGCCCTGGTGAGCTCCCCGGGCCACGTGTACGGCCCCGTCCCGCCCGGCTGTTGTACCCGACGGCCGCGACCACCAGCACACAGCCGCCCACCTGGGTGAGCGTCGGGCGTTCGCCGATGGCGACGCCGAGGGCGAAGGCCATCACCGGCTGCAGCAGCAACAGCGCGGCGCCGACATTCGGCGCCAGCTCGGGCAGCGCGGTGGTGATCAGCAGCCAGGCCAGCACCTGGCCCACCAGGGCGAGCGTGATCAGCCAGCCCCAGGCGGCCCGGCCGGGGGCCAGGTCGATACCGGTCCACAGCCCGCCCGTCACCGCGGCCGCGAAGGCCGCCGACGCGGTCGACACACACACCGGCGTCACGGTGTGCCCCCGCCCGCCGCCGAGCCGCATCAGGAACAGATAGCCCGCATACGCCACACCCGCCACCGTCCCGAACGCCACCCCGGCGACCGGATGGCTGCCCGGCTGCGCGTGCCCGGCCGCGCCGCTCGCCAACGCGACACCGGCCAGCATCAGCGGCGCCATGAACGCAAAACGCCCGGACGGCCGCGTCCCCGACACCAGCCACGCCAGCAGCGGGAAGAACACCACCTGGACGTTCAGCAGCACCGTGGCGACCGACGCCCCGACGGTGAGGACACTGGCCGCCCAGAACACCATGTCCACGCCGAGCAGCACCCCGGCACCGGCGTCCATCAGCACATGGCGCAGCGGCCGCGTGCCGGCCCGGCGCACCTCGCGCCAGGAGAGCGGTACGAGCACCACCAGCGCGAGCCCGCAGCGCAGAAACGCCGCGGTGCCCGCGTTCGTACCGGACAGCTTCATGAAGACGGCCGAGGCCGAGATGCAGGCGGAGCCCGCGACGGCCGACACGACCGGACCGCCGCGCCAGGCCCGGCCGGGCGACGGCTTCTCCACCGGTCTCTTCCCCGACGTCTCCGGCAACGTCTCCGTCACCCTCTCCTCCCACATCATGAATCCACTGTGCCGGTCCGAACTCAGAACAAAAAGCGATGATGTGATCCGGGTACTCGGTAGCATCCGTAACGTGTTCACTCTCGACAGGCTCCGCGCCCTCGCCGCCGTAGCCGTCCACGGTTCGATCGCGCAGGCCGCCCGGAGCATGCATATGACGCCCTCCGGCGTATCGCAGCAACTGGCCAAACTGGAGCGCGAGGCGGGCCACCCGCTCCTGGAGCCGCACGGCCGCAGCGTCCGCCTCACCCATGCCGGCCGGATCCTGGCCGGGCACGCCGACCGGCTCCTCGCACAGCTCGCCGCCGCACAGGCGGACCTTGCCGACCTGGGCGACGAGGTGCTGGGCCCGCTCCGTATCGGCGGCGTGGGCAGCGCGGTGCGCACCCTCCTCCCCGATGCACTGGCCGCCCTCGCCGCCGAACACCCCCGGCTCACCCCGACCGTCGTCGACGGCGAGGCGGTCGACCTGCTGCCCCGGCTGCTGAGCGGCGAACTCGACCTGCTGCTCATCGAAAGCTGGGCCAACCGCCCGCTCACCGTCCCCGAGGGAGTCACCCTGCGCACCCTGGTGAGCGAGGACGTCTACGTCGCCGTCTCCGACCGCCACCCCCTCGCCGACCGCGAGAGCGTCGACCTCGCGGACCTCCCGGACACGGTCTGGGCCTGCTGCCCACCCGGCACCGAGCCCTACGAAGCCCTGGTCCAGGCCCTGCGCGCCCGCGGCGTCGAACCCGGCATCCGCTACTCGGTGGCGGAACACCTCACCCAGCTCGCTCTGGTGGCCCGCAATCTCGCCGCATCCCTCATCCCCGCGATGTCCCGCCACCCCGCCCCGCCCGGCGTACGCTTCCTGCACACCCGTCCGCCGCTGCGCCGCGATGTCCGCGCCGCCTGGCTCACCCTCAACGAGAGCCCGCCGGTACGGGCGTGCGTCGCCGCGATCGAGGCTTGAGCGGGTGCAACCGGGCGTTGCAGACTACGAGTTCAGGGGGTGGGGCAAATGGATCCGATGCTTGCCAGTGCGGGTTCGGCGCTGGTCGGGCTGATGGTGACCGAGGCCTGGGGGCAGGCCCGGGACGGGGTGGTGGCGTTGTGGCGGCGGCTGCGGCCCGCCGACGCCGACGCCGTGGGGCGGGACCTCGACGCGGCCCGCACCGAACTCGTCGAGGCCAGGGAGGCGGACGAGGGCGGGGACGAGACCGAGCGGGAACTGGCCGGTGAGTGGCAGCGACGGCTGCTGCGGGTGCTGCGCGAGGATCCGTCGGCCGCCGCCGAGCTGCGGCGCCTCCTGGACGAGGCGCGCGGGACGCTGCCGCCCGAAGCCGCCCCGCGCAGCGTGCAGTTGCAGGCCCGCGCGGACGGCAACGCCCGGATCTATCAGGCGGGCCGTGACCTGCGGGTGCAGGATTGACGAGCGAGGAGCCGTCCTTCCGGGCCGACGGGCGGGATGCGGCGCGGATCTATCAGGCCGCCCGTGATCTGCACATCACCTATCGGCAGGGCGGCGATTCCCCCGCACCCGGAGAGGCGGCGCGGCTCTCGCTGCGGCATCTGCTGGCGTGTTTCGCCGACGCCCCGCTCCCGGTGTCCGTCCTGTCCCCCGAGGCGGTCGCCGCCGTCCGGATGCCGGAACTGCCCGTGGAGCGGGTGGCGGCCGAGCTGGGCGCGCTGCCGGACGACGCCGGTGACATCCCGTGCCTGCGACCGGATGCGTCGGCGCTCGCCACATCCGCCCGGGAACTGACGGACGACCAGCGCGGACAGCTCTCCACGTATGCCGCGGCCTTGCTGGACCACGCCCTGCTGCGCTCGCCGGAGGGCCCCGCGCTGGACCTGCTCGCCCCGCATGCGATGGCGCTGCTCTGGCGCTCCGGCGGCGAACCGGCGCGCACCGCCGCACGCCGTCTGCGGGACGCGTACGAGAGCCGCGGACGCTATGCGCAGGCGCTGCCGTTCGCCGTACGGATCGCGGAGGCGGCCACGGGGACGGCGGTCGCCGACGGCCTGGCGCTCGGGCGGCTCCGGACCGGCTGCGGCGACTTCGGCGAGGCGGAAGCCGTCCTGCGTCCGGTGCTCGCGCAGGCGGAGCGGGCGGCGGCCGGGCGCGGACTGTCGCTGGCCGGGCGTACCGGCCCGTCCCTGCTCGAGATCCTCCGGGAGAACGCCGAAGGCCCGTTCACCAGCGGGCTTTCCGCGGCCGACTGTCACGTCCTGGCGCAGGCCGCCGATGTGCAGCACGCCCTCGCCGACGCCCTGTACGGGCTGCGCCGCTACGCCGAGTGCGAGCGGCTGCTGCACTCGGCCGCCGGGCTGCGCTGGCGGGTCCTGGGGGCGCTGCACCCGGCGTACATGCTGGCCCAGCTGGGGCGCGCCCGCGCGCTGGGACGCCAGCGGCTGTGGGAGGAAGCGCTCGCGCTGGTCCGCGACGCTCTCAGTTACCGGGAGCGGGCCGAACTCGACCGGGACCGCCCGCGCGATGCCGCGCTGCTCCGCCTCGCGCACGCGGAGGTGATGACGGCGGCCGTCCGCTCCCTGCGCGAGGAGGGTGCGAGCCGGTCGCGGGGGGTGGGGATGTTCCCGGCACCGGTCGTCCGCTTCCTGGACCGCACGGTCGGCACCAACTCCCGCCCGGAAAAGATCACTTGGGACGAGGCGAGGGCGTTGGCCGAGACGGCGGTACGGGCCTGCGACGCCGCCTTCGGCCCAGCACATCCCCATGCGCTCGCCGCACGGACACTCCTCGAACAGCCGGGCATGAGAACCTGACCGATGGGTCATGGCCGCCGCTCGTCACGGGCTGCCCCGCTCCCGGCGTCCCCACTGGGCGTCCCCGGCTGCCCACTCCCGTTCCCACAGGGCCGAGCGGCGGCGGTCGATGAGCACTCCGCCGGCCCGCTCCGCGGCGAGCAGCAGCAGACAGGTGCCGCCCGCCGCCACCGTGCCGATCGCGATGCTCTGGATCGTGGCCTCCACTTCGGTGACGGGGTCCCGCAGCAGCGCGCCGTCCTCGTTGAGCCAGGCCGTGGTCCGGTCGCCGGCCCGCAGGCCGGTGGGAACCCTGGTTTCTCCCGTACGGGACGTGCCGTCGGCGGCAGTCCACCGCACCGTGGCGTGCGCCCGGCCGCCGACGCCGCCGGTGGGGTCCGCCCCGATACGGGCCGGCGGATCCTCGGTCAGGACGGCGGTGACGCCGTGCCGGTCCTGGTGCTGCCGGGCGGCCGCATCGGCCACCGCATGCGCCGCGGTCACCCCGGCGGCCGGGGCGGCGAGCGCCATCAGCACTGCGGTGACCAGCACCAGCCAGGACTCCGCCACATCACAACCGCGCCGCAGCGGGCCGCACCGGAGCCGTGCGAGAACCATCGGGAGCCGCATCACACACCACCGCCTTCCGCCCGTGCGTAGACGGTCGCACGCCGGACGTGTCCTGGGGAGAGCCGGGACAGCAGCACCGGGCGCAGGCGGGCACCCGCCGCGGGGTCACGCCATCTCGCTCATCCAGCCGTACGCCTGTCGCGGCCGGCGCTCGGGCGGCGGTGCGCCGACGCCTGCCATGTCGTGATCGGCCACCTGGATCAGCTTCGAGCCCAGATCGTGCATCGCCCGCCCGGCCGCCAGCTCGTCCCCGATCACCGGGACGTCCACGTCCTGGGGACTGCACCGGGCGATGCCGTGCCCGGTGAGCGCGATGGTGCCGGTGTCCAGTTCCACCCGCGCCTTGGTCGTCCCGTTCTCCTCGGAGAGGTACAGACGCACGTCCCACTCCGTTGTCGTCGCCATGGTCTGCCTCCGCTTCCTCCTGCCGGCCGGCCCCTCGGTCCGTCAGCCCGCCGCCGCCGGCCCGTCACTCGTGCGGCACCACCGCCACCGCACAGGGCGCGTGATGCACCGCCGCCTGCACCACATGTCCGATCCGGGCCGCCAGCATCCGGCGCTTGTGCCGGCGTCCGACGATCAGCAGCCCGGCGTCCTCGGCGCCGTGCAGCAGCGCCGACGCCGGACTCTCCAGCTCCACCCGCTCCGCCACCCGTACCTCGGGGAACCTCTCCCGCCAGGGCCGCAGCGCCTCGGTCAGCTCCCCCTGGGCGTCCTTCGCCGTCATCTCCGCGGCGTACGGCTCCACTCCGCCACCGCGGTTGTACGCATGCGCCGGAAGGTGCCGGCCGTGGACGGCCCGCAGCGTGACGCCGCGGCGCGCGGCGCTGTGGAAGGCGAAGGCGAGCAGCGCCTCGCAGGGCTCGTGCAGGCTCACCCCGACCACCACATCGGCGTTGCGCTCGGTCGCGGCCGTCTCCTGCCGGGCCCGTACTAGGACGACGGGGGTCTCCGTCTGCGCCACGATCTGCAGCCCGGTCTCGCCCAGCACATAGCGCGAGAGGGGCCCCAGATCCCGCGACCCGAGGACCAGCAGGTCCGACTCCCCGGCGGCGCTCTTCAGGGCCTCCAACGGGTCCTCGGTCACCAGGGCCTCGTCCAGTGGCAGGTCCGGCTCCTGCGCCTGTACGGTCGCTCGCGCCTCGTCCATGATCCGGTGCGGCCAGTAGTTCTGGTCCTGCTCGTCGACCGGGTGGGCGGCCTCTTCCGGCGCGAGCATGACCCAGGCGTGCAGCAGCCGGAGCCGGGCGTTGCGCAGCCGCGCTTCCTGAGCCGCCCACCGCGCGGCGGACAACGACTCGGGCGTACCGTCCAGACCGACCGTGATGACGTCCTTCATGGTCTCGCTCCGTTCCACACCCTCTACCTTCCTCCGCGCCTGAGCCCCAGGCCACTCCTCCCTCTCCCGCCCGCTGGTCGCCCCCTCCCGTGCCTTCCCGCGTCCCGGCTCCTGATATCGACGGTAGAGCGCCGAGCGATTACGCACAGCTGCGGAAAGTCACCAATCGTCCGTCACTTTCGGATAGGGCGGAGCACAGACAAAAGTCACCGCAGCGCGGGGCTGCGGTGACTTCGTCAGGCGGTACGGCAGGTCAGGCGCCCGGCGGCACCCGCGAGGGACGGCCGGAGCCGCGGGTCAGGGAGTAACCCCAGATCCCGGCCAGGGCCGCGAGCAGCCCGCCGGCCGCCGTCCAGATCCAGCGGTCGGACCACCAGCCGGAGGACCAGCCGCCGTCCGGCTCGGCCAGAGCCGTCGCCCGGTCCGGCGATGCGCTCGCCCCGTCCTGCGGTGTCGCCTCGTCCTGCGGTGTCGCGGTGCCGGCGCCCGGCACGAGCGGTGCGGCGAGGGAACCGTCGACGGCCTGCGCACCGCCCGCCTCGGCCGTATCGGCCCGGACCTCGGCGTGCACCGGCTGTCCGAGGTCCTCCTGCGGCAGATCCACGACCGTCAGCCGTACGTAATAGCTCCCCGGCAGCGGATCGTTCGCCCACGGCTCCGCCCAGCCGCGGACCGTCCGCAGGGTGCACGACAGCTCGACGGAGGACGCGTCCTGCGCCGCCGCCCTGGTCTGCGCCCCGTACCGGCAGGCCTGGCGGCGCCGCAGCCCGTCGTAGACATCGAGCTGCCAGGTGGCGGTGCCGCGCCGGGCGGCCTTGGGCAGCGTCACCTTGGCCCGCACCGTGGCCTGCTGCCCCTGGTCCACCGGGACCACCCAGTAGAGGTAGTCACCGGTCGAGGCGTCGGCCGTGGCCCGCTGGCCCGGCTTGACCGCCGTCGCGGTACGGAACGACGTACCGGCCTCGGTCGGCCCGTCGCCGCTCGCGTCCGAAGCGGAGGCACTGGAAGCCGGGGTGGGGCTGTCCGCCGCGGCCATGCCCGCCGCACCCCACAGTGCGGCTCCCGCCGCGACACAGGACGTCAGCACCCGGCCGGCCGGTACACGCCAGGTCCGTGCGCCCAGGGCCCGTTCACGCCGGGTCCGTATCCGTCCGGTAAGTCCCTGCACGATACGCATCAGTTGGTCCTCCAGACGGAAATGCGCCAGCGCGAGATCCAGCCCCACACCAGCCCGGCGACCAGACCGGTCAGCACCAGCGCGCCCAGCAGCCACCAGCCGCGCCCCAGGCCGAACGAGGCGATGTCCGCGGCGTCATGCGGCGCGTCCACCAGGTCGACGGTCAGCTCGACCGGCAGACCGGGCGCGGTCTTGACCGAGGCCGGCGCCGAGAAGGAGTTGCTGACCTGCAGGCACACCGTCTCCGCCGCGGGCTTGTCGTCCCCCTCGGCGGCATCGTCCGACGACTTCGGATAGCGCAGCCCGGACGAGATCACATCGGTCCGGCCGCTGCCGGCCTCCGACCCCCGCACGATTTCCCGGCCATGGACCGTCGAGGCCCGCAGCAGCACCCCGTAGTCGTTGTTGACCGTGCGGTCCGCGGCGACGCTCACCGACGCCCGCAGTTCCTGGCCCGGCCGGACGTCCACCCGGTACCAGCGGTGCTCGGCGAACTTCTCGCGGTCGCTGTAGAGACCGGGCGTCAGCTTGGGCGCACCGTCACACTGATCCGCGCCCTTGGTCGCCACCGGCGTGACCACCGGTCTGGCGGCTCTGTCCACCAACTGATGGACGCGTTTGCGGAGTTCACCGGTGTGCCGGACCGACGTGTACGTACCGCCGGTGGCCTCGGCGATGCAGCTGAGCTGGTCACGGGTCTTGGCGTCCGGCAGCAGGCCGAGGGTGTCGACGGTGAGGTGGATTCCCCGGGACGCGATGTCGCGCGCCACTACGCAGGGGTCGAGCGGGGCGCAGGTGTCCTCGCCGTCCGTGATCAGGACGATCCGGCGGGTCGCGTCGCCGCCCTTGAGGTCATCGGCCGCACCCAGCAGGGCCGGGCCGATCGGGGTCCAGCCGGTGGGGGCGAGCGTCGCCACCGCCGTCTTGGCCTCGGTCCGGTCGAGCGGGCCGACCGGGTAGAGCTGCTTGGTGTCCTTGCAGCCGCGCTTGCGGTCGTCACCGGGGTAGTTGGCGCCGAGGGTACGGATCCCGAGCTGCACCTCGTGCGGGACCGCGTCCAGCACCTCGTTGAACGCCTGCTTCGCCGCGGACATCCGCGACTGTCCGTCGATGTCGCGGGCCCGCATGGAGCCGCTGACGTCGAGTACCAACTCGACTTTGGGGGAGGGTTTCGCATCGGGTTCGTCCGCGACGGCGGAGGCCGGAAGGAGCCCGACGGCCAGGGTGGCGAGCAGCCCGCACACCCCGGCCGCCAGCCGTTTTCTTATGATCATCGCCGGATCGTATTGAGGATTCGCCCCGGCGCCAAACGGCCCGTCCATATGGACCGCGGCCCCGGCCGGCCGGGCGCCTCACTCCCGCTGATGGGCGGTGCGGGCCGCCTCCACAAAGTCCTCCAACGCCTTCCAGAAAGGGCTGAAAGCGGCGTCGAACGCGGCGTGGCTGTCGCGGTCGCCGGACAGCGCGGCCGTGAGGGCCGCATGGAAAGGCCCGGTCCTCTTCTGCACGGTGAGCGCGGCGGCGGCCGCAGCGGGCGGTCCCTCCAGTTCCACGACACGCGCGCAGCGGCGGATCTTCCCGTACCCGGCGACCTGACGGTCGTGCAGCGTACGCAGGGCCGCGGTACGGTCCGCGGAGTCGGGAAGACGGAGCGCGGCCGCTATGTCCCAGAACAACTCGCCCATGAGATGGGTCTCTTCGATCAGATCCAGATAGGCCGCGCGGCGGCTCTCGCGCAGCCGCTCGGCACGCTGCGAGCGCGCCGCGGTCTCCGCCTGGATCCTGGCCGCCTGGGTACTGCCGCGGCTGGTCACCCAACTGGCGAGCACCGCCGTGCCCCCGGTCAGCGCCGCGATCGCCACCGTCCACACCGTGCTGTCGCCCACGCGGCGTCACGATACCCAGACGCCCGAGGGCCCGCGCCGCCCGGTCCCGCTACGACGGGAACCGGGCACACCACGCCTGCGAGCTCTTGCCGCAACCGCCGCTTCGCGCGCGCCCGGGAAATTCGGAGCACAGCACCTCCCTCTCGAATGTCGCGTCCGTGACGGACGGCACGGCGGTGCCATATGGCGGCATCGCGTGGTCGTTGCCCTTCGCTTCCGCCGTCGGATGCCCGGCCCGGACCCGGCGAACCGCCGGCACCGGGCTGGGACTGGCACTGCACCGCCGCTGCCCGGCGTTCGGCGAGTTCCTGGAGTTCCACCACGCCGGCGAGGACGCGCACATACTCCACGGCAGACGGAAGGTTGCACAGCCTCATGCGAGTCAAGGAGTTCGCACACCTGGTGCTCAATGTGCGGTGATGCCGCGTTCCCGTCGGCGCGGGTCAGCCCGACCACCATCATCGATCTGGTCGACCGGCCGCGCGGGGTGAGGCACAGTCGGTCCACGTGGCGGACCCCGATGGCAACACCGTGGAACTGCGCTGGTACCCGCAGGGCGCCGAGCGGTAGCACGACGTCCGAATACCGCCGGATCCCTGGCCGCCGGGCGTGCACACTCGGCTCATGGCCGACACGACGTACACCCTGACGGGGCGCGACGGTCGGTCCTATCCGAGTGCCATGCCCGGCTCCCTCGGCGGATACCGGCGGGGGAATCTGAAGCTGTACGGGCGACTCGACTGTCCTTCCGCGCTGCGTGCCCTCGCCCGCGGTCATTACGTACGGCATCGGGTCTTCTTCGCCGATGAAGAAACCGCTGTCGCCGCGGGGCACCGGCCCTGCGCGGTGTGCCTGCCCTGGCAGTACGCGCGGTGGAAGGACCGGAGGAACGGCGCGTTGTGAGGCTGTCCCGGGGGCAGCGGTGGAAGAGAGAGTGAGTGCGTGACCAGTACAACCGGCAGCGAGCCGGACGCCCGGCCGGCGGAGGGGGAAGCCGTCGTGGGGGAGGACGGGCTCGGGCGTTGCCTGTGGGCCGTCTCGCACCCGCTCAACCAGCAGTACCACGACACCGAATGGGGACTGCCGGTCCGCGGCGAGCAGGCGCTGTTCGAGCGGATCACTCTCGAGGCCTTCCAGTCCGGGCTGAGCTGGCTGACGATTCTCGCCAAACGCCCGGCCTTCCGCGCGGCGTTCGACGCCTTCGACCCGGAGGCCGTCGCGGCGTATACGGACGGGGACGTCGTACGTCTCATGGGCGATGCCGGCATCGTCCGCAACCGCGCGAAGATCGAGGCGGCACGGACCAACGCGCAGGCCGTGCTGCAGCTGCGCGAGCACGGCGGACTCGACCGGCTGATCTGGTCCCACAAACCCGTCCGCACCCCGGTGCCCCGTACGGTCTCCGAAGTCCCCACCAGGACCGCCGAGTCGAAGGCCCTGGCGGCCGAACTGCGCTCGTACGGCTTCCGGTTCGTCGGCCCCACCACGAGTTACGCCCTCATGGAGGCCATCGGCCTGGTCGATACGCATCTGGTGGGGTGCCATCGCCGCGGTTCCTCGGGGCAGCACGACACGTAGATGCGCGGCTGCGGGGCCCGGAAGGCGGAACTCCGATTTCGGCAGGCCGTTCTGGCAGGTGGGTTTCCGCCACTTCCGTCACAGCCTCTTGTCGGAATGGCAAACACTGCGCGGGGATATCCCCGATTGGCTTGAAATCCTGTGGATCGGGCTCCATTATCGCGGTGACTCCCCTTTTGGGTCCGGGGCATTGCGTTCCCGTGTCGAGCGTCGGGGAGTCCAGGATCCGGGGGGAGATCTGTTCTTGGCGCTCCGTGCGCATTCTCTGTCTGCCATACGGCATGCGATCGCGACGGTCGCCCCTTCGGCTCTGGTGGCGCACATGCCCATCGTCCGCTGCTGCTGTGCGGACAGCACACGGATTCCCGTCGCACGGGGATCGAGTAGGTCCGGGGTAATTCACTCAGGAAGGGCTCGACAACAGTTATGACGAACGAACACGAGGATCAGGAACGGGGCGGGGAAAGCAGGGGGCGCAGGCCCGAGCCCGCCCCTGCGGCCGAATTCTCCGCGACGACGATCGCGGCGGCCGATCCGCGTTACGGGGACCTGGTGCGCGGGATGAACCAGCGGTGGGTCGGACGGCCGGAATCCGTACGGGTGGTCGATTCCACCCAGCAGGTTCAGGCCGTGGTGCAAGAAGCGGTCCGGGCCGGAAAGAAACTGACGGTCCGTGGTGGCGGGCACTGCTACGAGAACTTCGTCTTCAACGCCGACACCAAGATAGTGCTCGACATGTCGGAGATGACGTCGGTCTACTACGACGACCGGTTCTCCGCATTCGCGGTGGAGGCCGGTGCGACGCTGCTCGACGTCTACGAGCGCCTGTACAAGGTGTGGGGCGTCACCCTCCCCGGCGGTATGTGCTACTCGGTGGGCGTCGGCGGCCATGTCAGCGGTGGCGGATGGGGCATGCTCGCCCGCCGGGACGGTCTGATCGTCGACCATCTCTATGCGGTCGAGGTGGTCGTGGTCGATGCCCACGGCACCGCCCGTACGGTCGTCGCCACCCGCGAGGAGTCCGACCCCAACCGGGAGCTGTGGTGGGCCCACACCGGGGCCGGCGGCGGGAACTTCGGGGTCATCACCCGGTACTGGTTCCGCTCCCCGAAGGCCACCGGCCGGCGGCCGGAGCAGGCGCTCATCAAGCCGCCGAGTGAGGTGCTGGTCAGCGCCGTCGCCTGGTCCTGGGGCGACATGACCAAGGAGGCGTTCACCCGGCTCGCGCGGAATTACTCGGCCTGGCACACGGCGGACGAGAATTCCGAGCCCGGCAGCGCCTACAGCGGACTGATGAGTTCGCTGCTGCTCAACCACAAGTCCAATGGTCAGATAGGCCTGGTGTCCCAGATGGACGCCACCACTCCGAACGCGGAGAAACTGCTGGAGGCCTATATCGCCGCCGTCACCGACGGTGTCGACATCGAGCACGGCCCCGTCACCAACACCATGGGTGAGCACAAGCCGATGCCGCAGTACCACAAAACGCAGCGGCTTCCGTGGCTGCAGGCCACGCGGTACTTCGGCACCACCACCAACTTCCTGGTCGACCCGACCCTGCGCGCGGACTACAAGTCGGCCTACAACAAACAGAATGTGACCGAGGAACAGATCGAGGCGATGTACGAGCACCTGGCTCATACGGACCTCGAAAACCCGCGGGCCATGGTGCAGTTCAGTTCCTTCGGCTGCGCGGTGAACAGCGTGCGAGCGGGAGACACCGCGAGTGTGCACCGTGATTCACGTTTCAAGCTGCTGTACCAGACGTACTGGAATAACCCGGCCGACGACGCCGCGAACATCTCCTGGCTGCGGTCCTTCTACGAGGACGTGTACCAGAAGACCGGCGGAGTACCGGTACTCGACGACACCACCGACGGCTGCTACATCAATTACGCCGACATCGATCTCAACGACCCGCGGCACAACACCTCTGGAGTGCCGTGGCACACCCTGTATTTCGGGGACAACTACCCCCGTATGCAGCAGGTCAAGGCGAAGTGGGACCCGGGCAACCACTTCAACCACGGACAGTCGGTGCGCCTGCCGTAGGCGGCGCCCGCCGCACCGTGAAGCGGTCCCGGTGAGGCCGTTCCGGTGACGCTGTCCCGGTGGGCCGTCCCGCCCGGAGCTGGTTGCCCCGGGCGGGACGGCAGCGGGCCCGCGCCCGGAGCGCTCAGGCGCCGAAGCCGCCGTCGATGTCCAGGCTCGCGCCGGTGACGAACCCGGACTCGGGACCGGCGAGGTACGAGACCATCGCCGCTATCTCTTCGGACCGGCCGAACCGGTCCAGCGCCATCCAGCCCAGCATGCTGCTGGACATCGGTCCGTCCGCAGGGTTGGCGTCCGTGTCGGTCGGGCCGGGCTGGACGTTGTTGACGGTGATACCGCGCGGCCCCAGCTCCCGGGCCAGACCGCGGGTCAGGCCGGCCACCGCCGCCTTGGTCATGCCGTAGACGGAACCGCCGGCGAAGGGGATGCGGTCGGCGTTGATGCTGCCGATCGTGATGATGCGGCCCCCGTCCGGGAGATGACGCAGCGCCTCCCGGATCCCGACGACCACGCCACGGATGTTCACATCGATCATGGTGTCGATGGCGTCGATGGGCAGATCCTGCACAGGGCCGAAGGTGCCGCCCCCGGCGTTGTTCACCAGGATGTCCAGGCCGCCCAGGACCCGCACCGTCTCGTCGACGGCCGCGGCGATGTCCTCGTCCTTGGCGCTGTCGGCCTGAACGGCGTGGGCGCGTCCGCCTGCGGAGCGGATACCGGCGACGACCTCCTCGGCACGGTCCTTGGAGTGGGAGTAGGTGAGTGCCACGGCGGCGCCGTCGGCCGCCAGGCGCTGCGCGATCGCCGCCCCGATGCCGCGGGATGCCCCGGTGACCAGGGCTACCTTGCCGTTGAGCGTGTCTGTCACGTCGTGCGTCCTCTCACAGGTGGTTCGATTTCTCAGGTGCGGCACTTCTGGGTGCCGCACTTGGGGGTGCTGCATTTCCGGGTGTTGCGCTTTCTCGTGTGGCGATACTGGTGTGGCGATATCGGTGTGGTGGTTTCCTCGGTGATGGCTTGACGAGGGGCGGCGATGCGCAAGGTGCCGCCCCGGGGGATCAGGCTTCGGCAGGCGTGCTGCCGCGTTCGGCGCTGGGCAGGAAGAGGGCGACTATCGCGCCGACCACGCAGAGCCCCAGCGTCCACCAGAAGGCCGCACCGAACGCCTCGGTGATCGGCCCGGCAAGACGGGGCGAGGAGGCCACCGACGCCGAGGAACCGGACGGGCCCAGACGGTCGGTGAGCTGCTGCTGGACGACGACGGCGAGCAGTGCCGTACCGACCGAGCCGCCCAGCTGGATGGAGGCGATCAGGGCACTGCTGGCCCGGCCGGTGTTCTCCGGAGCGATGCTGGCGAAGCCCGTGGACAGCGCAGGGGCGAGTGTGGTGCCCAGGCCCACGCCGCGTACCAGGAGCGCGACGACGAGCAGCGCGGTGTCCTTGGCGGGGTCGAGCTGGGTGTACGCGACGGTGCTGACCGCCGCGAGGGCCATACCGGCCAGGACCACGGCGCGGGGGCCGAAGCGGGCGACGAGGCGTCCCACCGCGGGCAGGATCAGGACCGTGCCGACGCCCTGCGGGGCGAGCAGCAGGCCCGAGGTCCATGCGTCGAAACCGCCGCCCTGCTGGAAGAACAGCGGCAGCAGGAACATCATGCCGTAGACCGACGAGCCGAACAGGAACGATCCCAGGGCGGAAGCGGTGAACCGGCCGGTGGCGAACAGCCGCACATCGATGAGGGGGACTCCCCGCATCCGGAGGGCGTGCACCACATAGGCGATCAGCAGAACCACGCCGACGCCGAACGAGACCAGGACGACCGGATCGCCGAATCCGCCGCTGGTGGCCAGCTGGGAGAAGCCGAGCAGCAGTCCGGCGAGGGCGGCGGGCAGCATGATCAGGCCCCGTACATCCAGCCGGGAGACACCGCGCTCCTCGCGGGGCGGGTCGGTGGGCAGGATGCGCTGGGCCAGCACCGCGCACAGCAGGCCGAGCGGGACGTTGAACCAGAACAGCCAGCGCCAGTCCAGGTTGTCCATGAGCACGCCGCCGACCATCGGGCCGAAGACCGGGGCGAGTGTGATGGGGATCTGCACCATGCTCAGCACGGTGGTGGCGCGCTTGGGACCGGCCGCGCGGGCCAGCATCGTCAGCATGATCGGCTCGAACATGGCGCCGCCGATGCCCTGGACGATCCGGGAGCCGATCAGCATGCCGACGCTGTTGGCGACGGCGGCCAGGACGCAGCCGACGAGGTAGACGACGAGGGAGGCCTGCCAGAGGGCCTTCTCCCCGAACCGGTCCATCGCCCAGCCGGCGATCGGGATGGCGACGGCGATCGCCAGCAGATAGGCGGTACTGACCCACTGCACGGTGGACAGGGGCACCGAGAACACCTCGGCGAGGCGCCCCATGCCCACCGACACGATGGTGGTGCTGAGCAGGGCGATGACGGCGCCCAGGGACAGCGTCGAGCCGATGGGCAGCAGGCCCTTCTCCTCCTGCCCGCCTCCTTCGGAGGCTGCCTCGGCGCGCGGGGCGTTGTCGGCTTCCGGCGGGGATGCCGCCGCGGTCTCTTCCATCGATACCTTCCGTGCTGTCAGTGCGTTCCTTGCCGCGTGCTTCTCGCGAGCGCGCGGTCGGCGGGGTGTGTGCCGTACGGGTCAGCAGGCGGGTTCTTCGCCCGGCTCCCAGCGGTGGCGGGCGCCTATCTCCGCGATGTGCACGAAGTGCTCCTCGAGCCATGGCCGGGGCTGTACGCCGGGCCGGGCCGGGTCGCCGGCCTCCATGAAGAACCTGTCGAATCCGGCGGGGGTGAACAGAAAGACCATCCGGGCCGCATGCAGGCCGCGGTTCTTGAACCGGTGGGTCACCCCGCGCGGGATGAAGACGAAGTCGCCCTGCCGGATCGTGAACGTGCGCTTCCCGTCGAGGACCTCGAGCTCACCGGAGAGCACGTAGTACGCCTCGTCCTCACCGCGGTGGATATGGGCATCGGGGCCGCAGCCCGGCGGCACGGAGGCCTCGACGAAGGCCAGGCGGCCGCCGGTGTTCTCGTGGCTCGCCTTGATCGTGTATGTGTTGCCGTCGACCCAGACGGTCGGGCCCTCGCCTGCGGGGACGTGCAGGACGCGCTGCGGGCGCTCCGGGGCGTCTAACTTTCCCTCGGTAGTCGTTGCCTCGGTCATGGGGCCTCCAGCTCGGGTGAGTGCGGAAAGCGAGTCGTGATGACTCGGAGCGTCCGGTTCAGTGCCATGCAAAGGGGAAACACCGCCGGATCGAGAACGGTTGCATCCCGGGCCGGCAGGCGGCCCGGGATGCGTGTTTTCAGATGGCGAGGGAGCCGTCGCGGCCGAGCTGCCGCACGATGGTGCGGTCGGTGACCTGGCGCTGGGTGGCACCGGCGGTCAGCCCGCGCCGGTCGGCCGGCGGGTCGAGCCGGCCCAGCAGCCGCAACGCCCCGCCGGCCGGATCGACCTCGACGAGGTCACGGGTGCACAGCCAGCCGCCCGGGTCGCGCCCGCCGTCCGCGAGGAAACGCGCCGGAGGGTCCTCCGGCGCGAGATAGGGCGAGCCGGGCAGCCGTACCTGCAACTCCCCGGAGACGAGGCGGACCCGGACGCCGGGCGCCGGCACCCCGACCGTGCCCGGCCCGTGCACCCCTGCCGTGTCGACGGCGATGATGCCGGTCTCGGTCGTCCCGTACGCCTGGCCGATCCGCACCCCGAAACGTTCGGCGAAGCGCGTGGCGACCTGCCGGACCAGCACATCACCGGCGGATACCGCCGTCCGCAGCCGGGGCAGCGGCGCTGCGCCGCCGTGGGCCGGGAACGCCGGGGAAGCCGGAGAGGCCGCCGGGGGCCCCGGCGGCCCTGGGGCGACCGGGGGTTCCACGGATCCCGGAAGGGCCGCGAGCCCCGCGAAGTGCGCAGGCGCCCCCAGAACCGCATCCACGTCATGGGCCCGGCAGGCCTCGAGCACCGCCCGGGGGCCCGTGTCCCGGGCGAACACCGTGACCGCGCCGGCGTTCATGGCGTGCAACAGCCCGCCGATGAGCCCGAAGGAGTGCTCGGGCGGCGCCAGCAGCAGCGCCCGCTCACCGTCCCGGGGCATCCCGCCGATCGCACGGAACCGCCCGAGCTCCGTGGTGAGGGACTCGGGCGTGCGGCCGATGGCCTTGGCGATACCGGTGCTGCCGGAGGTGAACTGGACCAGGCAGTGCGGGGTTTCGGCCGGGCGGCCGCCTTTCAGACGGCGGACCAGGACCTCGCACTCGTCGTGGAAGGTTCCGGCCGCCCACCCGGGGGCGTCGAAGGAGAGGTGGTACTGGGGCCGGCAGCGGTCCAGGAGCGTGCCCAGCTCGCGGCCGCGCAGACCGGGCCCCATCAGCATGACTTGGGCGCCGCACGACCACAGTGCGAGCAGCGCCCACATCTGTGTGAAGCTGCGGGCGCCCTGGAGGGCGACGGTGTTGCCCGCCCCGATGCCGTACGAGCGCAGGGTGTGGCGTAACGAGGAGACCTGGGCACGCAGTTGGCCGTAGCTGACCGTGCTGCGGGCGATCGCCCAGGGGGCGTCGGACGGCCGGCTCTCCAGCAGCCCGGCGCCCCACCAGTCGGCGTCCCGGCGGGAGTGGAGGGACACCGTGAGTCAGCCTTCCCGCTCGCGCCGCAGCTCCAGGCGCGTATAGCCCTCGTGCCAGGGACGGCGGCGTTCCACGGCGGCGCAGGCGGCGACCACCTGCGGCTCGTCGAACCGCCGGGCGGCGACCTGCAGACCGACCGGGAGCCCGGCCGGGGTGAAGCCCGCGGGGACCGTGGCGGCGGGGCTGCCGATGAAGTTGTACAGGCCCGTCAGACACCATCCGACCAGCGGATTGATGCTCTGCCCCGCGACCTCGGAGGGACCCACCGTGGTGCGGTCGGTGGCGTTGGGGATCCGCGCCACCGACGTCACCGGGCTCACGATGAGGTCGTATGCGTCGAAGACGTCCTCCAGGGAGTCGAGGAGTTCGCTGCGCAGCACGTCCTCGAGGCGGTAGTCGACGGCCGAGGGGCGTTCGCCCATCTCCAGGAGCTCCAGATAGGTGGGGGCGATACGGTCGCGGTGGGCGAGGACATCCACGCCCGCGCGCCGCATGCGGGTGAGGAACTCCACCTGGCGGACCGCCTGCATCCGCCGCCACAGTGCGGTGAACTCCTGGTGGGGGCGCGGCAGTTTGATGTCGACCTCGACGACCTCGGCGCCGTCCTCGATGAGCGCGCCGAGCGATTCCCGTACGACTGCGGCCACATCGGGTTCGACGGGGAAGCCGCCCAGGTCGGGGGAGTAGGCGATGCGCAGGCCGGTCAGCGGGCGCCGCAGGGCCTCCGAGAGGCGCTCGGGCGCGGCCGGGAGCGAGTAGGGGTCCCGGGGGTGCGGGCCGGCCATCACCTCGAACATCAGCACCCCGTCCTCGACGGTGCGGGTGACCGGGCCGTAGCACACCATGGGGTTGAGCAGGCCGAACGCATTGGGCCGTACCACGGTGGGCACCCGGCCGAAGGTGCCCATCAGGGCGAACACCCCGCACAGGGATCCCGGGACGCGCAGCGAGCCGCCGGCGTCGGAGCCCTGGGCGAGAGGCACCAGACCCTCGGCGACGGCAGCGGCGGCGCCACCGGAGGACCCGCCCGCGTTGGCGGTCAGGTCGAAGGGCGTACTGGTGGGCCCGAACAGGAAGTTGTCGGTGATGGCCTTGTGGCCGAACTCCGGGGTGTTCGTCTTGCCGATGACGATGGCGCCGGCCTGCTGGAGCCGTTCGGCGCTCACGCCGTTCGCCTCCGGCACCGTGTCCTGGAAGGCGTACGACGCCTGGGTGGTGCGGATCCCCGCCACCGGGTCGAGGTCCTTGATGCCGACCGGCAGACCGTGCAACGGCGGCAGCGGGTTGCCGGTGAGCACCTCGCGCTCCGCGCGCCGGGCGGCGTCCAGTGCTTCGTCGGCGCATACGGTGACGAAGGCGTTGACGGTGGGGTTACGGCGCTCGATGCGGTCGAGACAGGCCTCGACCAGCTCGACCGGGGACAGTTCCCGGCGGCGGATCATCCCGGCCAGGCGGGCGGCCGGCTGATAGGCGAGTTCATCCATGGTGGTGCGCTTCCCTCCCTTTCACAACGCGGCCGGTCCGGGCGCCCCCGCGGACCTGTGGGACACGGCCCGTACGGGGCGCCCGAACCGGCGCGTCCGGCTACTTCTCGACGCAGAACTCGCCCACCGGCCAGCCGACATGGCGCTGGTCGGTGGCCAGGTAGCCCATCAGCTTCTCGCCCTTCTTGAGCTCGGTGACATTGCGCACCGCGTCCCCGGGGCCCAGGACCCGTACGTGCCAGTCGTCCTGGACGGCGAGGCTCACCAGGGTGCCGTCCTCGGCACGCGTCTTGATGGTGAGCAGCGGGCGCGATTCGAGCTTGACGCGGCCGACGACGACGCGGCGGGTGCGTCCGGTGGTGCTGACGGCCAGGACGGTGTCGCCGGCGCCGAGTTCGCTCAGGTAGTTGGTGCGGTTGTCGGTGCCGAGCACATACGACTGCAGGGCACCGGCGTTGACGCGGAACGGCCGGGTCGGCATGTAGGGCAGCGGGTGGGTCTCACTGGAGCACAGGATGAAACCGTGGGAGTACGAACCGACCAGGATGCCCTCGTCCTTGTGCAGATAGCTGCAGGTGTCGACGCACACCCGGTCGCCGAGCCCGCTGTGCTCGATGGACTCCACGGTCAGCTCGGTCAGCTGCAGCGGCGGGGTGTCGGTCTGCAGGAGCTCGGCGAGCTCCAGCACCTCGGCGACGGAGGCCGGCGCAAGGAGGATGCCCTCCGAGCCCTTCTCCAGCACATCGAGGATGATCTTCGCTTCCTCCAGGGAGTCCGCCCGGCAGATCAGCTGCCCCGGGGCCTTGTCGGCCGCGGCGATCACGATCTCCAGCGGGATCTTGGTGGGGTCCTTGAAGGTGACCGCGGTGTACGGGAGGGCCCGAGCGGCCGAGCACGCCAGGGTGAGCGAGGCGTCGTCGTCGACCGGCACATGGGCGGCGACGGAATCCCGGCCCTCCAGGACGCGGCCCTGCAGGGTGGCGAGCCCGGCGTTGTCCGTGACGTCGGTGAGCAGTACGTCGTAGCCGTCCCAGCTCGCGGCGGCCCCGTCGCCGGGACCCTTGGCGACCAGCACCTTGCGCACGGTCGGGGGGAGGGTGGCCAGGATCTCCGGTCCGTCGTCGACGATGCCGTCGATCCGGGCGTGCACGGCCGCCTCGACCAGCGCCTCGCGCTGGTCGGCGGGAACGGAACGAATGTCAATCCAGGCGAACTTCACATCGCACCTGCCAGTTCGGGTAGGGAGGTTGGATTCGGGGCGGTTTCCGGACGTGGTTCATGGACGGCGGCGGCCAGTGTGCGGACCGCCGCCCCCGGGTCGGGGCTGTGGAACACCCGGCGGCCGACCGCGAGTCCGCGGCAGCCGGCGTCCATCGCGAAGTGCGCGAAGTCGGTGAGGTCACGGCCGTCGGCGGTGCCGCCGGCCACGACGATCGGGACCGGGGTCTTGGCGACGATGCCGGCCATGTCCTCAGCCGAGCCCGCCGCGACGGTCTTGACCAGGTCGGCGCCGAGGTCGACGGCGATGCTCACCACATGCGCGAGGAGTGCGGGGTCGCGGGGATCCGCGATGCGCGGCCCCCGTGCGTACATCATTGCCAGCAGTGGCATGCCCCACCGCTCGCAGCTCGCCGCGACCGCACCGAGGTCGGCGAGCTGCCGTTTCTCGGTGTCCGAGCCGATGTTGATGTGCACGCTGACCGCGTCCGCCCCGGCGCGCACCGCTTCCTCGACGCCGCCGACGAGCACCTTGGCGTCGCCGTCGGGGGCGTGCGGAGTGCTCGCGCTGAGGTGGACGATCAGGGCGGCGCCGTTCAGGAGGACCGGTTCGATGGTGCGGGCGCGCCCCTTGTGGACGACGACGGCGTCGGCCCCGGCGGCCACCACGTCACCGACGATCCGGCTGAACCCGGCGGCGTCGGAGATCGGTCCGTCGGCCACGGAATGGTCCATGGGTACGATGAGAAACTTTCCGTCGCCGGGCCTTGAAAGCCGGGTAAGGCGCAGCGATTTTCCGCTCAGAGGTAGTAGGGGCACAGCACCCTCCGTAAGCACGGGTGATACGGGAACCGTCAGTCGGAACCTCGGTTTGATAAAGACCCGGAGAATGATGATGAACTCTTGGGAAACGGGCCGACCCAGGCCGGGTGAAAGACTTTTGGAGCGCTCCGGCTGCAGCCCGTGTACGTTCCCGCCGGATACCGATTCTTAAGGCCCCGCGGCGCCCGGAGCAACATCCTCGGGGCTCCGGCGCCGAAGGGAGAAGAAGTCGGCGGCTACAGCGGTACTTCGCGGCCCGATGGAGGCCAATTTCCCCGGGAACGCAACTGAGTTGCGCTCTTCGGTGTTCTGCGGGTGAAGGCGCCCGAAGGGGCACCACGCCTGTAGAGGAGGGGCCGATGAGGAAGGACACGCCGCCGCGTATCGCTGTGGTCGGAGGAGGACTGGCGGGCCTGACGCTCGCGCTCGCGCTGCACCGGGCCGGGCTGGAGTGCCGGGTGTACGAGCAGGCACCCCGGCTGGGGGAGGTGGGCGCGGGAGTGCAGCTGTCGCCGAGCGCGACCCGGCTGCTGCACCGGCTCGGCCTGGAGCCCGCGCTGCGGTCGTCGGCCGTGCTGCCCGAGGCCATGGAGTTCCGCCGCTGGGCGGACAGTTCGGTGATCAGCCGCGGGCTGCTGGGAAAGCACTGCGAGGAGCGGTACGGCGCCCCGTACTACGCGATACACCGCGCCGATCTGCACCGGGCGCTGGTCGAGGCGCTGCCTGCGGGTGCGGTGCGGCTGGACGCCCGGTGCACCTTGGCCGAGGAGGGTCCGGACGAGGTCGTGCTGCGGTTCGCGGACGGCTCGGAGGCGGTGGCGGACGCCGTCGTAGGCGCGGACGGTATCCATTCCGTGCTGCGCCAGGCGCTGGTGGCCGACCGGCCGCGGTTCTCCGGCCAGTCCGTCTACCGGGGGCTGGCCGACAGCCGGCGGATACCCGCGCTGGTGGCGGAGCCCCGGGTGCTGTTGTGGCTGGGGCCGGGTCAGCACTTCGTGTGCTACCCGGTCTCGGGCGGGAGGCTGGTCAACTTCGTGGCGACGGTGCCCGCCGGCGGCCCCGGGGGCGAGTCGTGGTCCCGCCGGGGCCGGGTGGCGGACCTGGCCGAGGCCTACGAGGGGTGGTGCGCGGACGTCACCTCCGTCATCGGCGCGGCGGAGCAGGTCAGCCTATGGGCGCTGCACGACCGCGACCCGATAGAGCGGTGGAGCACCGGCCGCATCACGCTGCTGGGCGACTCGGCGCATCCGATGCTGCCGTTCATGGGCCAGGGAGCCAACCAGGCCATCGAGGACGCCGTGGCGCTGGCGGCCTGCCTGCGGGACGCCGGTCCGGGGGAGCTGTCCGCGGCGCTGCGGCGCTATGAGTCGCTGCGCAGGCCGCGGACCACGCTGGTGCAGGAGCGCTCCCGGGGCAACAGCACGGCGTTCCACCTGCCGGACGGTGCGGCGCAGCGCGAGCGCGACGCGGCGATGGGCAGGCCCGCGCCGGAGGGGCAGGACTGGCTTCACGGCTACGACGTCGAAAGCGCCCTGACGAGCCATCAGCCGACCTGATCTCCACGCGGCCTTCCGGCGCGGTGCTTCGGCGCCGGACCCGGGCCCCCTGGACGGCTCCTGGCCTCCGGGGGGCCTTCTCTTCCGGCACGCCCCGAGGGTTCCTGGCTCTGCGGGCGGCGGAATGTGGCTGGATTCCGCCCGCCGCTCCGGCGGCCGCCGACGTCAGCCGGAAGGAGTTTTCCGGGGTGTTCCCTGAGGTCGGATACCGCATACCGTGCCGCCGATCTCCGTCGTCGATTCTCCGCCCTATGCCTGTGGAACACCGCAGCGCCCCGGAAGGTTGCGGAGGCCCCGCTTCAGGAACGGCATTCGAGTCAAACCGCCCGAGTGGATCATTTCTCCGATCCGGGCAATTCTGGGCCCGCCGGGCCACTGGTACCCCGCTCACCAGCGGATATGTTGTGCGGGCTCGCCACTGTAGATATCTCGCCATGACCTCTGCTTTAGTTTTCTTTGACCTATCTTTTAGTTGCCGAGTCTTCGGCGCGTGGGGTTCGCTGGGGATGGTCCGGAAAGGTGCACGGGGGGCGCCTTCGGGCGATCGGGAAGCAAACTGGCTGAATGGTCGATTTCCGTCGCCGGCCGGGCCGTTCGATGTCACGGGGGGTTTCACGACGGACCGGGCCGCAACGGCCGGGCTTCGGGCGAGTGCCTGTGCGAGTGCACGGATGCGCGCGAATACCGGAAGGCGTCTGTCCGTTTTCTCGCTGCCCCCTGAGCTTTTATCCCCCCACCTGGAATGAAGCACGTACCGCGCCAGAGCAGGCGCGCGGCGCTGCAGCCGTGCGCCCGACGGAGGAGCTCTAGTGATCGTTACCGAGTGCGCTACCAGACCGAAGGACGCCGGGTTACCGGTCGGCATACCCACCCCGGAATCCGTCCTGCACGCGCCGCCCGCAGAGGCGGCCGGCGCCCGGGTGCCGGACCCGCTGTCCCCGGACACCGGCTGGGACCCGTCCGCCGCGGCCGGGCAGCGGGCTTCCCGTGCCGACGCCCGCCGGCTGAACGCGGTCCTCGCCGAGCTGGGAGAGCGGATCGGCCCGCTCTTCGCCCGGCCCGAACCGCGGGCGCAGGCGATGCAGTACGCCCTGGGACTGCTCGCCGACGGCGGGCGCAGCAACACCTGGCAGCTCGCCCAGCGGGTCGGGGACGCGTCACCCTGGCGGATGCAGCGCCTGCTCACCCGCGCCCGATGGGACGCGGAGGCCGTCCAGGACGCCGTCCGCGGCTATCTCCGGGAAAACCTGGGCCACCCGGGGGCGATGTTCGTCCTCGGGCAGAGCGACGCCCTCAAGAAAGGCGCCAAAACCGTCGCTGCTGCCCGCCAGTACACCGAGGTCACCCGCCGTGTGGAGAACTGCCAGACCGCGGTGATGGCCGCCTACATCTCCCCGCAGGGCCACGCCCTGATGGACCGTGAACTCCTTCTGCCGGAGTCCTGGACCGACGATCCGCAGCGCTGCATCAAGGCCGGCGTCCCTGAGGAGCGCCTCGCCTACCGGACCAAACCCGAGCTGGCCCGGATGATGATCCAGCGGACCCTGGACGCGTCCGTCCCGTTCCAGTGGGTGTGCGGAGGCCAGGACCACGGCCAGGACGAGGCGTTGCGCGGCTGGCTGGAGGAGAAAGGCATCGCCTATGCGTTCGCCGTACCGGCCAGACAGCTCGGCACCGCCTCGGCCGCTGCCGCCATCCCGAAGCAGCGCTGGTGGCCGTCCCCCGAAGTGCCGGGCCATCTCGGCCCCGTACCGGGCGAATGGGTCCGGCTGACGGTGCCGGACACCTCGCACTGGGGCTCCGCACCGCCGCCGTGCGACGGTTTCACCCGCACGCTGCTGTTGCACCGCCGGCCCGGTGCACCACGGACCGACTGCTATCTGGTGCACGCCCCCCGGGGCACCCACGGCCATGCCATGGTGGCCGCCGCCGCGGCCCGCTGCGATGCGCGGCGTCACCTGGACGCGGCCCGGCTGCACACCGGGCTCGACCGGCACGAGATCCGCACGTGGACGGCCTGGTACCGGCACATCACGCTCTCCCTCCTGGCCATGGCCGCCCATACGGTGGCCATGGGCCGGGCCGGCTGAGAACGGCCCGCACACCGCTCCCCGCGGGCGGATTCGCCCGTCCGTCAGCCCGGTTCGACGCCCCTGGGCGCCGCGCCGGGCTGACGCCTGCCCGAATTCCCAAGGTCCCCATTCTCTTGCGGCAGGGCCGTTGACGTGATTGCACATGAGCAGTCGGTGAACTCCCGGGACTGCGCCGGTAATCAGTGATGAGTCCCGCCCGAAACCTGGGTTCCGACCTTCGGGAATTGTCCAAGTACCGCAGTAGGACCGCACTCCGAAAGGTTCCTTGCCCGGCCCCCGCGGCGGGTGGTGTCCTGAGGATGAGAACGACCCGCTTCGCCCTCATGGGCAATAGACACCCCAGCGGCCGTCAATTCGGAAATTCATTCCGGAGGAGTGTGCACACACCGCCATGAGTATTTCCGCCAACTCCCTGACCAACGGGAATACCGAATTCCGGGACGAGGAATTCACCGCGCTCGACCTCGAAGCGTCTCCGGGGCTGCGTCTCGCGCTCGCCTCGCTGCAGACCCAGGCGCAGGAGCTCAGCCGACTGGTGACCGCCACGGTCGACGCCATGGCCCGGCCCCGCGAGAGCCTGTCCCCGCACTCCGCGGCCTTCGCCGCGATCGCCGCCCGGACGGTGCCGCGCTGGCACTTCGCCATGCTCAACGACACCGAACGCAACGACGCCCTCATCGTGGCGCTCGAGCGCCGCATCCCGGCCGGTGCCCATGTCCTGGACATCGGCACCGGTACCGGTCTGCTGGCCATGGCCGCCGCCCGCGCCGGCGCCGGACGGGTCGTCACCTGCGAGGAGAACCCGCTGCTCGCCGAGATCGCCCGTCAGATCATCGCCGAGCACGGGATGTCCGATGTGATCAGCGTCGTCAACAAGCGCTCCACCCACCTGGTGATGGGCACCGACCTGGAGCGCCCGGTCGACGTCCTCATCTCCGAGATCGTCGACTGCGGACTGATCGGCGAAGGGCTGCTGCCCACGATGCGGCACGCCCGTACGCACCTCCTCGCCCCCGGCGGCGTACTGATCCCGGGCGCCGCGCGGGTCTACGGCCAGCTCATTCACAGCGAGGTGGCGGACGGCCTCAACCGGGTGGGCAACGCGGGCGGGTTCGACGTATCGCTGATGAATACGGCATCCACCCGCGGCCACTTCCCCGTGCGGCTGCACACCTGGCCGCACGAGATCCTCTCCGCCCCCGTCGAGCTCCTCGACTTCGATCTGCTCGCCGACCCGCTGGAGGCCGGCAGCCGGGTGATCCCGGTGCCCGTCACCGCCGGGGGCCCGGCCACCGCGCTGGTCGCCTGGTTCGAACTGGACCTCGGCTCCGGGGTCGTACTGCGCAACTCTCCCGACAACGTCGGGTCCCACTGGATGCAGGCGCTGATCCCGTTCGACAAGCCCGTGCCGGTGAGCCCCGGCGACCGGCTGGACGTGGAGCTGCGCTGGACGGACTACACCCTCTCCGCACGCTGAGCTCCCGCATCCGCCGCACAGGCACTCGCAGCACCTCACAGGAAGGCCGACCTGATCCGATGAGCCACACTCCGTTCCCCTACGAACCGTTCGAGCTGCACGGCCAGGAACTGCGCGACGCGGTTGTCCGTTATGCCAGCAACCCCATCTACCTCGACAACGAGGAGTGGCAGAACAGCGACAACCCCTACCGGCGCCAGCTGCGCCCCCAGGTGCTCCGGCACCTGGACCTCGACCGGGTCCCGGGCCGCGACGAGATACTCGACTACAGCAGCCTGGCCGTGCAGCGCCTGCTCACCAGCATCTACGAGGCCGACCTGGTCTTCCTGCCCAAGACGGGCCTGAAGGGCAAGGGCAAGTGGGAGGACTTCAAGCGCTTCTACAGCCCCACCAACCGGGTGCTCGGAGAGATGATCCGGCCCGCACTGGAGCGGTACGCCTTCGGCTTCCTCGACGAGGAGGTGGAGACCTCCGGGAAGTGGACGGCCGAGAGCCTGGAGACCTACCTGGAATCGCTCAACGCCCATGAGCCGGCCGGCCCTTCCCTCTCCGAGAAGGCCATCACCGACTCCACCGACCGTGAGCGCGCCGCCCGTATGTGGCTCATCCAGTTCGCCCCGGACTTCCTCTCCGAGGCCTCGCCGATGATCCGCAATGTGCTCGGCTACTACGGCGCCGCCCAGTCCGAGTGGTTCAAGATCATCATCGATGAGTACGGCTACGGCGTCCACGACACCAAGCACAGCCAGCTCTTCGAACGCACCCTGGAGTCGGTCGGCCTCGAGACCGATGTCCACCGGTACTGGCAGTACTACCTCAACAGCAGCCTGCTGATGAACAACTACTTCCACTACCTGGGCAAGAACCACGAACTGTTCTTCCGGTACGTCGGCGCGCTGTACTACACCGAGGCCACCCTGGTGGACTTCTGCCGCCGGGCCACCGCGCTGCTTAAAGACGTCTTCGGCGACCGCGCCGACACCCAGTACTTCACCGAGCATGTGCACATCGACCAGCACCACGGCCGGATGGCGCTGGAGAAGCTGATCCGCCCGCTGGTCGCCGAGCACGGTGAGCAGATCATCCCGGAGATCGTCCGCGGCATCGAGGAGTACCGCCGCATCCAGGAGCTCTCCGACGAGGACTTCGCCACCCAGATCGCCTGGATGGACAACGGCCCCGAATTCAAGAAGCTGCACGCGCCGGTGTGGGACGCCATCTCCAGCGGCCGCGTCACCGCCCCGGTGGCCGACATCGTCGAGCCGTACGGCGAACTGTCCAACACCCACTGCCACGACGGCGACGAGCTGTGCCACATCGTGTCCGGGACGATGAAGTTCGTCTCCGGCTTCGACTCGCACCAGATCCTCGAGGCCGGCGAGGGCACCGTCATCCAGCGCAACCGGCTGCACGGGGCGATCATCGAGTCCGAGGAGTGCGTCTACCAGATCCACTCGGTGGGGGACTACAAGAAGTGCATGTAGTGACGTTCTCCGTGGCCGGCCGGAGCAACTGCGCGGTGGTCGCCGGCGAGCCGTATGTGTATGCCCGGACCGAGGAGGGCTCCTTCGTGATGCGGGCCCGCTGTCCGCACCGCGGCGGTCCGTTGCACCTGGCCGAACTGGCCCCCGAGGGCAACCGCCTGGTGTGCCCGTGGCACGAGCGCAAGACCTCGCTGACCCGGCTGCGGCAGGAGATCCCCGCCGTACGCAGCGGCGACACGGTCACCGCGGTCTTTCCCGGTCTGCCCGAGGCCGAGGTCTGCAGGGAGCACCGGCCGCTGTCGGCGGACCTGGCGGGCTGACCGCGTGGTGCGGCCGGGGCCTCGACGGTCCCGGCCGCGGCCCGTCCCGGCCCGCAGCCCTGCCCCTGAGTTCCCCCCCCCCGAGATTCCCCTGAGCGGACAAGGAACAGCTGTGTCTCCGAATCCATCCGGCAGCCCCGCCGTCATCGTCGATCCCTTCTCCTCCGGCGGTCTGTACGCCCCGGCCTTCCGCACCGCGGGCGTGCCGACGGTGGCGGTCGTCTCGTATCCGGAGATCCCGCCGGCCTACGCCGGGTCCTTCCGTCCCGAGGACTACGACACGATCCTCAGCTGGGACGGGGACGAGGCCGCGCTGGTGGAGCGGCTGCGGGCGCTGCGGCCGCGCTGCGTGCTGCCGGGCGCCGAGATCGGGGTGGAACTCGCCGACCGGCTGGCGGCCCGGGTCGTGCCCGAGGTGGCGAACGTCCCCGGACTCGCGGCGGCCCGACGCCACAAGTACGCGATGGCGCAGGCGGTTTCGGCGGCCGGACTGCCGGTGATCCGGCAGCTGTGCTCCGACGATCCGGACGAGGTCGCCGCCTGGCTCGGGAAGGAGGGACTGACCGGCCGTGATCTGGTGGTCAAGCCGCCGAAGAGTGCGAGCACCGACGGCGTGACCCGGATCCCCGGAGGGCACGGCTGGCGCCAGGAGTTCGAGGCCCAGCTCGGACAGCTCAACCAGTGGGCGATCCGCAACGACCAGATGCTGGTGCAGGAGTACGCGACCGGCACGGAGTATGTCGTCGACGTCTTCAGCCATGCGGGCAACCACACCATCACCGATGTGTGCCGCTACCGCAAGATCGACAATGGCGGGCAGATGGCCGTGTACGAGTCCATGGACTGGGTCCCCGAGGACCGCCCCGAAGTGCCGGAACTGGTCCGCTACACCCGGGGCGTGCTGGACGCGGTCGGCTTCCGGTGGGGCGCCGCGCATGTCGAGGTGATGATGACCGCCGACGGGCCGCGGCTGATCGAGGTCAACGCCCGCCCGCACGGCGGCGGCCACCCCCGCTTCTGCCGCGCCGCGACCGGCGACAGCCAGGTCGACCGCGCGGTGACGTACTTCACCAGCCGCGTCCCCGTGCCCTCCGGATACGAACTGCGCCGCCGGGTCCGCGTCGTCTTCCTGATCAGCCGGTCCTCCGGAGTGGTCCGCAACGCCGAAGTGCTCGATGCCATAGCCGAGGTGAAGAGCCACCACGTCTCGGCCGTTCCGGTGCGCAACGGCGACCGGATCGCCCCGACGAAGGACCTGCTCGGCACGCTGTCGCTCGGTTTCGTCGTGCTCGCCCATGAGGACCCGGCGCAGCTCGACGCCGATCATGCCGAGATCCGGCGGATCGAGTCGCTGCTGACCGTGGACCCGGGGCCGGACGCCGCATGAGCCCTCCGCCTCCAGGCGCCACCGCAGCGCGCCCCGGGGGCCGCCCATGATCAGCGGGTGGTTCCTGGGCAGTTCGCTTCTGGTGATCACCACTCCCGGGCCGGACGCGGCGCTGGTCACCCAGCTGGTGCTGCGCACCGGACGGCGCGCCCCGGCATTCGCCGCGGCGGCCGGCATGCTCACGGCGGGTGCCGTCCATGCGGCGCTCGCCATCAGCGGGGTGTCCCTGGTGCTGGCCGGCCGGCCCCAGCTGTTCACCGCCGTCCGCTGGTGCGGCGCGGCCGTCATGCTGGTGTGGGGCGTACGGGCCCTGCGGTCCGCCCTGCGCGGCCCGCAGCCGTCGGACCCGTCGGACGCGCCGGGCCCCGGCACCGGGCGCCCGCCACCGGTGGACCTGCGGCGCTGCTGGCTGCAGGGTCTGCTGTGCACGGGCGCCAACCCCAAGGTCGGGCTGTTCCTGCTGGCGTTCCTGCCCCAGTTCGTACCGCCCGGGGATCCCCCGGCGCGCACGATGGCGGTGCTGGCCACCGTCCATCTGTCGCTGGCGGCGCTGTGGCTGGCCCTGCTGAGCGGTGCGGTGTATGTCCTGCGACGCTGGGTGGCCGCGCGCCGGCCGGACGCGGGCGCCGGTGCCGCGCGTGTGGTCGAGGCGGTGGTGGGCACGGTGTTCATCGGTTTCGCCGTACGCCTCGGACTCGGCGGGTGAGCGGCCGCATCGCCGGCTCAGCCCTGACATTCCAGGTCGAGCAGGAAACGCTTGGCCTGGACCCCGCCGGCGTACCCCGTCGGCCGGCCCGACGCCCCCACGACGCGGTGGCACGGCAGCACGACGCACAGCGGATTCGCCCCCAGGGCCTTGCCCACCGCCCGCGCGGAACCGGGGCGGTGCACCGCGGCGGCCAGCTCTCCGTAGGTGGCGGTCCCGCCGTACGGAACATGCTCGGCGACCGCCAGGACCACCTCCTTGCTGAACGGCGTGGCCAGGCTCGGGTCCAGCGGCACGGAGAACGAGCGCCGCTTCCCCGCGAGGAAGTCGTCGAGCTGACCGCGTGTCTCCTGCATCACCGCCAGCTGGTCAGGGCCGGCCCCGGACTCGTCCAGACACTCCCGCGCTCCCGCCGTCAGCCGCTGCCGTACGGCGTCCGGCGGGAAGAACCCGCAGTAGAGCAGGGCTTCCTCGGTGGCGGCGAGCGCCAGACGGCCGATCGGTGTGTGGTGCTCCGCGACGACCACGGTGCCCACCACTTCGGGGGCTGCGCCGTGATTTTTGGCATGCATGATGTCTTCCTCCCCTGCTGGATGACATGACTGGCTGTCCTTGCTCCGCGGCTCCTGGCACGCGGCGGTGTCCCGCCCGGCGCGAGGACCTCGCGCCACGGCCGGTCTCACTCCTCGGCGGACCTCACTCCGCCGTGCGCCTTACGCCGCTATCGGGCGGCAGCTCTTGCAGGCGCGGTATCCCGCCTCGCGCGCAGCCCGTGCCGAACGGAACGGCACCTGATGGGGCGGGGTGATCCGCCGCGCATGCGCACAGGTCGGATGGCAGTAGATACGTGTGGTGTCGCTGCCCAGGAACGCCGTCCCCGAACGGGACAGCCCCACCAATGCGTCGTCTATCCCTTCGGCCTTGCGCAGCACCGCGCCCACTATGGGCCCGTACCGCAGATCACATGGTCCGCCGTTGTCGAAAGTGACACGGTGGCAGGGGATCAGCAGCGGCACCGGATTGGCCACCAGGGCCTCGGTGACGGGCGCGTCGTCGGGCAGCGCGGCCTCCCGCGCGACCCAGGCGAGCGGCCTCAACTGCCCTCGCGGAATGGTGCGTACCGCATCGAGCGCGGCCCGCTCGGCTTCGGTGAGCTCCGGCAGATCGATCACCAGACTCTTGGCACGCCCGGTGCGCAGCGCGGTCCGCAGCCCCGGCAGGGGCCGCGTCGTAGGGATCGCGCTCCGTCCCGTGCGGGCGCGATGCGCCTCCTCGAACGCCTGGGGACCGGCCAGAGTCCTGCCCAGCGCGGCCCCGGTCACGGCTTGCGCCCCGTACGCGACGTACAACCCGCCGGCGGGCGCTTCGAGGTGCAGATACATGTCGTACCGGTCCCTCGGGATTCCCACCCGCTGCAGCACCCGCGCCGCGAAATCTCCCGGAGCGGGACCCGCAAGCCCCGCCAGGGCGGCCTCCACGCCGCTCTCCGGCTGCGGGGTCCATTCCCCACCTCGGTTCACATCGTCACCTCCCTCAGCAACGCGACTTCTGGTTCCAGCAATTCACGCAGGACGCTCAGCCCTCTCGATACCTGAGCCTTGACCGTACCGACCGGGCATCCCTGCACCTCGGCCACTTCGGCGTAGCTCATCCCGACCACATGCCGGAGCACCACCGCCACCCGGGCCCGCTCGGGTAATCGAGCGAGCGCCGCGACCAGCAGGGCCCGGTCGGCGGCCGTCTCCGCATGCTCCTGCGGTCCCGGCCCCTCGTCCGGCCAGCTCTCGCAGGATTCCTCCACGGGAGCCGCGGCGACGGGTCTGCGGATGCAGGTGCGCACATGGTTGCGCCACACGTTCGTGGCGATCGTCATCAGCCACGCACGGGGGCGCAGCGCACTGCGCCGTTCCGCGGAGTATCCCTGCAGCGCCGTATAGGCACGCAGGAAGGTCTCCTGGCCCAAGTCATCCGCCTCCGCGGCGTTTCCCGTCACCCGGAGCAAGAAGGCATGGACCGCTGAGGCGTGGACCCGGACCAGTTCCGTGAAACCGTCGTCCAGATCCGTCGCCATGCGTTCGGGGAGTGGCTCGGCTGTCTCGTCCATCACTCACAAAAACACCGCGGGGCCTGGGATGGTTGCATCGGCGAGCGGAGGGCCCGGCTGCGCGGCGCCGCCGCACCGGAACCCGTACCCCTCACAACATCGGATGAACGGGCACACACAGACTCGACGCACCAACCGCCGAGGCTGTCGGCACAGGTCAGGAGCCATGGTGCAGGATGGACGGGGAGATGACGCCGCGTGTGTCGCGTCCCACGAGGTTTGTGTGTTTATCGGTAGAATCCGCGCGATGCAGATACCGATGCAGATTCCGCAGACAGTCAGCCCCCCTCTGAGTGAGGTGATTCGGTGAACGGCCCCGATGCCACCGACGAGCAGTGGGAAGGGCTCGCCGAGGTCGTCCCGCTCCGCAGCAGCAGTGAATGGCCCTCCTGGCCGGACCACCGCGCCCTGCCCGAGGACGAACCGACGGAGGAGAAGCGGCGGTTCATGGTGATCCGCGTCCAGACCTTCGCGGACGCGCGCGAGGTGGCGGAGTACCTCATGGCGCAGATCCCGGTTCTGCTGGACCTCAGCAGCGCCGACACCGACGTCGCCAAACGCATCCTCGACTTCTCCAGCGGCGTCGTCTTCGGCCTCGGCAGCGGGATGCACCGGGTCGACACCAATGTCTTCCTGCTCGCGCCGATCGGTACCGAGGTCGCCGAACCGGCCGCCGGAGCCGTCCCCCATTCGTAGGAAGAGCTGTTGGGCGTAACGGTTCTCCGTGCGGGCCGCTGCATAGCGTCCCTGCATGAATACCGACAGCGCGCGTCCGGCGGTCACCGAATTACGCCTCTCCGCCTTCAAGACGCACCGCGGCGTCACCCTGCCGATCGGCCCGCTGACCCTGCTGACCGGCGCCAGCGGCAGCGGCAAGTCCAGCGCGCTGCAGGCGTACGAGATCCTCTCCCGGCTCGGCAGCGGAGAGCCGCTGGCGCGGGCCGTCGGGGCGGTGGCGGGCGATCCGGCGGCGTGCATTCCGGCGGGGGCGCGCCCCGACGGGCAGGGGCGGCGCGGCTTCCGCATCGGCTGCACGGTCGACGGCCCGGCCGGCCCCGTCAGCCTCGACCTCGCCGTCCAGGCCGAACCCGAACTCCGCATCGTCGGTGAGCGGTTGACCGGCGGCGGCGAGACGCTGCTCACCACGGCACTCACCGATCCGGCCCGCCGTGCCGTCCAGGCGGCCTGGCACACGGCCGGCGCAACACCGGTGACCCGCGCCCCGCTGCCCGACGACCGGCTGGCCACCTCCCTCCTGCCGCTGCGCGTCGCGGGCAAGACGGCCGGGCAGCAGCTGGTCCTGGCCGCGGCGGAGCAGGTCGTGGTCGCGCTGCGGTCGGTCTTCGCCTGCGATCCCCGGCCCGAGGCCATGCGGGAGGCGGGAAGGGCGGCGTCCCCGGGGTCCGGCGGGGGCAAGGCGGGTGCGGGGAGCGGGGGCGCGGGCTCCAAGGGGCGGGCGGGCACGCGGGGCGGCGCGGCCGGCGGCTGGACCCGGGACGCGGACGAGGGGCGGCTCCGGCCCGCCTGCGAGAACCTCCCGGCGGTGCTGGACCGTACGAGCCGCGAGTGCACCCGGCGGCATGCGCTCCTGGTGGCGGCGGTACGGGAGGCCTGCGCGGGTCCCGTCGACGGGCTGCATGCGGTTCCGCGAGAGGTGAAGGCCGCCGACGAGGTGTCCGCTCCCGGTGCCGGGGAGCGGCCGGCCGGGCGCGGGGCGGCACCGGGGCCGCGGGGCGGGGGCCAGAGCCGGGGTGCGCAAGGCGGCGTGGCGACGCGTACCGCCCCGGGGCCGGTCGGGACGCAGGCACCGCCTGCCACGGACGGACTGCAGGCCCTGGTCGACCGCGGTGCGCTCGGGATGATGCCCGTCGAACAGCTCGGCGACGGCGAGCTGCGGTTTCTCGCGCTGGCGCTGGTGCTGCTCACCGGGCCCGGAGTGCTGGCGATGGATCCGGCGGGGGAGATTCCGTCGGCCCAGCAGCAGCTGACGGTCATGGCGGACGGGCTGGACCGCTGCATGGACCGCAGGCAGGCGCGCGAGCTGCTGTCGCTCGCCGCACGGATGACCCGGCGCGGGCACGTCCGGCTGCTGGGGGCGGTACAGGACCAGACGGTCGCCGAGGGGCTGCCCGGCGTGCAGGTGCTACACCTAGGGGTATGAGCGACGATCTTCATGCCCTCCAGCGACGGCTGGCCGAATTCGCGGCCGCCCGGGACTGGCAGCAGTACCACACGCCCAAGAACCTGGCCGCGGCGCTCAGCGTCGAGGCCGCCGAACTCGTCGAGATCTTCCAGTGGTTGACGCCCGAGGAATCGTCGACGGTGATGTCCGACCCGAAGGCGGCCGGCCGGGTCGAGGACGAGGTCGCGGATGTGCTGGCGTATCTGCTGCAGTTCTGTGAGGCGCTGGGGATCGATGCGCTGACCGCGCTCGCCGCGAAGATCGAGCGCAATGAGTCGCGCTTTCCGCCGGTCCGCCCGAACCGCCTGAACCGGTCGGACCACCCGGAACGCCCGGACCACCCGGAACGCCCGGACCGGCCGGACCGGCCGGACCGGCCGCAGGAGGAGTGAAGGGGCGGGGGGAGGAGGAGCGGCGGGGGACCTTCCTTCTCCCTGCTTCTGCCCCTCTCCTCCCCTTCGCGTGCCGCGGGGCGATCGAGGAGAATCACGTCGATCGGCGTGGCAGGAGTGTCGTCGAAGTTTCAAGTGCCTTGAGATGGCAGTGTTGTTGACGGGGGCAGGGCGGCTCGAGGGGTAGGAGCGGGGCTGGGCGCACCGTTCGTCACTCTTTGGAGTCATCGATCTTTCCACAGCGCCTTGCTTGTCCACAGATTTGCGAAATCCTCTGGCGTTTTCGGGTGTTCGCCCTCACTCTGGGTAGTGGACAGAGTGCGGGGTGAAGGCAAGTGATGAGGAAAGGAGGGGGCGCGGATGGACGCGGTGCTGATCATCGCGGCCAGTCGGCGCGGTCTGGCGCAGGCGAGCACGGTTGAGGACGTGGTGGTCGAGGCGTGGCAGGCACAAGCCTTGGCGGAAGCGATAGGCAGCCATCTCGCGATAGTGGGGCCGTATGAAGTGCGGTCCAGAGCCCGGGGGTTGGGTGACGCCGGCGGGCGGTTCAGCGGGGGACTGCTGTGCCAGGCGCCGGCCACCGACGGGCTGCGGGCGGCGCAACTGTCCGAAGTGCGCGATGCCAAGGCCGCTCTGACCGGCCTGGGCCGGCTGCTGCAAGAGGTCTGCGAGGCACTGGTGAGTGTGGTGTGTTCGGCGGATGAGGAGGGGATGTACTGGACCTGCGTCGAGGCCATGGACACGGCCGATGAGTCGAGGGACCACGTGGCCGGAATACTGGAAAAGCTGGAGGCGCGCGAACGGAACCTCGCCTGACGTACCACGGGCGTACCCGGAGCGCGCCGACGCGGGGTGCCTCCCCGCAGTGGCACGCCAGCCGTTGCCGAACCGTCCCGTACCCGACTTCTGCACCCCCACCCGAGTCGCCCTCACCCGAGTCGCCCCCGCCCGAGGCGGCCCCGGCCGTCTCCGCACCGTCACCGCTGCCGCCATGGCTGCTGCCCGGCCGTACCGGCTTCCGCAGCAACTGCCCTCGCGACCGTGCACGGCCCCCAAATCGCCGCCGTCGGCGGGCCCGTGCCGGGCCGGAGATGACCCGACCCGGTGCATCGGCTCGCTCCGACGGTTGGCCCGCCGTCGAGCGTGCAGGATGGAGGTATGGACCTACGAATCTTCACAGAGCCCCAGCAAGGCGCTTCCTACGACACTCTTCTCACCGTCGCCAAAGCCACCGAGGACCTCGGTTTCGACGCGTTCTTCCGGTCCGACCACTATCTGCGGATGGGTAACGCCGACGGGCTGCCCGGCCCGACGGACGCCTGGATCACGCTGGCCGGCCTGGCCCGCGAGACCCGGCGCATCCGCCTCGGCACCCTGATGACGGCGGGCACCTTCCGTTTCCCGGGAGTGCTGGCCATCCAGGTGGCGCAGGTCGACCAGATGTCCGGCGGCCGGGTCGAGCTCGGCCTCGGGGCGGGGTGGTTCGAGGAGGAGCACCGGGCGTACGGCATTCCGTTCCCCAAGGAGAAGTTCGCCCGCCTGGAAGAGCAGTTGGAGATCATCACCGGCCTGTGGGCCACCGAGGAAGGAAAGGAGTTTTCCTACGACGGCAACCACTACCGGCTGGAGAACTCGCCCGCGCTGCCCAAGCCCGCCCAGGGCAAGGTACCGGTCCTGGTCGGCGGGCACGGCGCGACGCGTACGCCGAGGCTGGCGGCGCAGTACGCCGACGAGTTCAACATTCCCTTCGCCTCGCTCGACGACAGTGAGCGCCAGTTCGCACGGGTGCGGGCGGCCGCCGAAGCCATCGGGCGGAAGGGGGACGACCTGGTGTACTCCAACGCCCTGGTGGTCTGCGTCGGCAAGGACGATGCGGAGGTGGCGCGGCGAGCCGCGGCCATCGGACGGGAGGTGGACGAACTGAAGGCCAACGGCCTCGCGGGCTCGCCCGCCGAGGTCGTGGACAAGATCGGCCGGTACGCCGCCATCGGCGCGTCCCGGATCTATCTGCAGATGCTGGACCTCGACGACCTGGATCACCTGGAGCTGATCTCCTCGCAGGTGCAGTCGCAGCTGAGCTGACGCCGGATTCCGGGCGCGGTCGCGGGCCGGCGCAGCGGGAAAAACAGGTGGGGGATCGGAGCACACGCAGCGATACTCAGATGCGTGTTCCTGACGATAACCGCCACCGGCAGCGCCGACCGTCCCGCGACCGACCTCGGATTCCTGCTGCACAAGCATCCCGACAACGCCCAGCAGTTCTCGACGGCGTACGGCGTCGCCCATGTCGTCTACCCGGAGGCCGATACAGGGCGGTGCACGGCGGCGCTGCTGCTGGAGGTCGACCCCATCGCCCTGGTACGCCGGGCCAAGGGGAAGGGCCGCGGGGGCGCTCCGGATTCGGCGCTCGGTCAGTACGTCAACGACCGTCCGTACGCGGCGTCCTCGCTGCTCGCGGTGGCGCTGAGCAGCGTCTTCGGCAGTGCGATGAAGGGGCAGTGCAAGGCGCGTCCGGAGCTGCCCGAGCGGGCGATGCCCCTGCGGATCGAGGTGCCGGTGCTGCCTGCCCGGGGCGGTGCGGAGCTGGTGCGCACGCTGTTCCAGCCGCTGGGCTGGACGGTGCTGGCCGAGCCGTTGCCGCTGGACGAGACGTTCCCGGAATGGGGCGACTCGCGCTACGTCCGGCTGGTACTGGAGGGGGAGTGCAGGCTCGCCGAGGCGCTGCGGCATCTGTATGTGCTGCTGCCGGTCCTGGATGACGCCAAGCACTACTGGATCGCGCCCGACGAGGTCGACAAGCTGCTGCGGGCCGGTGAGGGCTGGCTCGAGGACCACCCGCAGCAGCGGGTGATCGTCGGCCGCTACCTGGCACGGCGCTCGGCACTGACCCGCCGGGCCATGGAGCGGCTGGAGCTGGAGCGGCTGGCCGAGTCCGACGATGCCGCCGCCGAGGACCTCGACAACGCGGTGGACGAGGAGGTGGACACCGAGCAGAAACCCGTACCGCTCGCCGTACAGCGGCGGGAGGCGATCCTGGCGGAGCTGCGCGCGGCCGGGGCGGCGCGGGTGCTCGACCTGGGCTGCGGACAGGGGCAGTTGGTCGGTGCGCTGCTCAAGGAGCGGCAGTTCACCGAGATCGTCGGGGTGGATGTGTCGATGCGGGCGCTGCACGAGGCGCGTCGCCGGCTGCGGCTGGACCGGATGTCCGAGCGGCAGTCGGACCGGGTACGGCTTGTACAGGGGTCGCTGGCGTACACCGACAGCAGGCTCAACGGCTATGACGCGGTGGTGCTGAGCGAGGTCGTCGAGCATGTGGACCCGGCGAGGCTGCCGGCGCTGGAGTACGCGGTGTTCGGGGCGGCCCGGCCCCGGTCGGTCGTGGTGACGACGCCGAACGTCGAGTACAACGTGCGCTGGGAGTCGCTGCCGGCCGGCCACGTACGCCACGCGGACCACCGCTTCGAGTGGACCCGGGAGGAGTTCCGGCAGTGGGCGGAGAAGGTCGGAGCGCGGCACGGCTATGCGGTGGCCTTCGGCCCGGTGGGCCCGGAGGACCCCGAGGTCGGGCCGCCCACCCAGCTCGCCCACTTCCGGCTGTCCGGTGACGACAGCAGTGGCAGTGGTGCCGGCAGTGGCAGTAGTGACGGTAGTAGCGGTTCGATGAAGGGGAAGGAGGCCGCGGCATGACGGACGCCGACCGTACGGAGTACGAGCACGAGGACGAGAAGCAGCGCCCGCACGAGGGCCCGCAGGGGAGCGGGCGCGAGCGGGAGGGCGACCCGCGGCCGCAGCCCCGGCCCCAGCGGTCGCCCCGTACGCTCGCCGTGCCCGATCTGTCGCTCGTGGTGCTGATCGGGGCCACCGGGTCCGGCAAGTCGACCTTCGCCGCCCGCCACTTCCGGCCGACCGAGGTCCTCTCCTCCGACTTCTGCCGCGGACTGGTCAGCGACGACGAGAACGACCAGAGCGCCAGCGGCGACGCGTTCGAGGTGCTGCACTTCATCGCAGGCAAGCGGCTGGCGGCCGGCCGGCTGACCGTCGTCGACGCCACCAACGTGCAGCCCGAGGCCCGCGCCCAGCTGGTGCGGCTGGCCCGCGAGCACGACGTCCTGCCGGTCGCCATCGTGCTCGACGTACCCGAGCACGTCTGCGCCGCGCGCAATGCCGCGCGGGCCGACCGGGCGGGGCTGCCGCGCCGTGTCATCCAGCGGCATCAGCGCGAACTCCGCCGTTCCCTGCGGCACTTGGAGCGCGAGGGCTTCCGCAAGGTGCACATCCTGCGCGGCCAGGAGGAGGTCGAGGCCGCCGAGATCGTCACCGAGCGGCGGTTCAACGATCTGCGGCACCTCAGCGGACCGTTCGACATCATCGGCGACATCCACGGCTGCCGTTCCGAGCTGGAGAGCCTGCTCGGCCGGCTGGGCTACGCCCTGGAGCGCGACGCACTCGGCCGGCCCGTCGACGCCGCGCACCCGGAGGGCCGTACGGCCGTCTTCGTCGGGGACCTCGTCGACCGCGGGCCGGACAGCCCCGGTGTGCTGCGCCTGGTCATGGGCATGGTCGGGGCCGGTCACGCCCTGTGCGTGCCCGGGAACCACGAGAACAAGCTCGGCCGTTACCTCAAGGGACGCAAGGTCCAGCACACCCACGGTCTCGCCGAGACCGTCGAGCAGCTGGAGAAGGAGGGCGACAGCTTCCGCGCCGAGGTCGCGGAGTTCATCCAGGGCCTGGTCAGCCACTACGTCCTGGACGGCGGCGGACTGGTGGTCTGCCACGCCGGACTGCCGGAGAAGTACCACGGCCGGACGTCAGGCCGGGTGCGGTCGTTCGCGCTGTACGGCGACACGACCGGCGAGACCGACGAGTTCGGCCTGCCGGTGCGCTACCCGTGGGCCGAGGACTACCGGGGCCGCGCCGCCGTCGTCTACGGCCACACGCCCACCCCGCGAGCCACCTGGCTCAACAACACCATCTGCCTCGACACCGGCTGTGTCTTCGGCGGCACCATGACCGCGCTGCGCTGGCCGGAGCGCGAGCTGGTGGACGTACCGGCGGAAAGGGTCTGGTACGAGCCCGCGAAGCCGCTGGCCACGGAGGCGCCCGGCGGTGCGGACGGCCGTCCGCTGGACCTGAACGATGTGGCGGGGCGGCGGATCGTCGAGACCCGCCACATGGGCCGACTCGCGGTCAAGGAGGAGAACGCCGCGGCGGCGCTGGAGGTGATGAGCCGCTTCGCGATCGACCCCAGGCTGCTGCCGTACCTCCCGCCGACCATGGCGCCCTGCGCGACCTCCAAGGAGGAGGTCCGTGGCGGAGCCGCCGATGAGGGCTTTTTGGAGCATCCGGCCGAGGCGTTCGCCGCCTACCGGGCGGACGGGGTGCGCGAGGTGGTGTGCGAGGAGAAGCACATGGGCTCCCGCGCGGTGGTCCTGGTCTGCCGCGACGAGGCCGCGGCCCGCGAGCGCTTCGGCGTGCCGGAGGGCATATCGGGCGCGCTCTACACCCGTACGGGACGGCCGTTCTTCGACAGCCCGGAGCCGGCCGAGCGCATTCTGCAGCGGGTCCGCGAGTGTGCCGAGCGTGCCGGGCTGTGGGCGGAGCTGGAGACCGACTGGCTGCTGCTGGACGCCGAGTTGATGCCGTGGTCACTGAAGGCGACGGGACTGCTGCGCAAGCAGTACGCGGCCGTGGGCGCGGCGTCCGCAGGGGTGTTCCCGGGGGCGCTCGGGGCGCTGGAGGCGGCGGCCGCGCGCGGTGTCGACGTATCGGCGCTGCTCGGCCGGCAGCGGGACCGGGCCTCGGACGCCGCCGCATTCACGGAGGCGTACCGCCGCTACTGCTGGCGCGTCGGCGCGGAACGGCCCGCGGGGGCCGGGACGGGCGAGCTCCGGAGCGAGGAGGCCGGGACCGCCGAGCCCCGGACCGATGAGCTGGCGGGCATCCGCCTCGCCCCGTTCCAGATCCTCGCCGTACAGGGCCGCAGCCTGGCCGGGCTGCCGCACACCGAACAACTCGCCATGATCGACCGGCTTGTCGAGGCGGAGGCGGAGGCGGAGACAGGGGCAGACGCGGAGGCGGCGGCCGGGGCCCAGGGTCCGGCGGGCGGCGGCCGTACGGCGCTGCTCGCCCCGACCCGCCGGCTCGTCGTCGACACCACGGACGAGGCGTCGGTCGCCGCCGGTATCGCCTGGTGGCTGGATCTCACCGCGGACGGAGGTGAGGGCATGGTGGTCAAACCGCTCGAGGCGCTGGTGCGCGGTGCGGACGGCCGGCTCGTCCAGCCGGGCATCAAGTGCCGCGGCCGCGAGTACCTGCGGATCATCTACGGGCCGGAGTACACCCGCCCGGAGAATCTGCGGCGCCTGCGGGTCCGCCATCTGGGCCACAAGCGCTCGCTCGCCCTGCGCGAGTACGCGCTCGGCCTGGAGGCGCTCGACCGGATGGCCGACGGCGAACCGCTGTGGCGCGTTCACGAGGCGGTTTTCGCGGTGCTCGCGCTGGAGTCCGAGCCGGTGGACCCGCGGCTGTAGCGCGCCGCGGCGCGGGTGAAGTGGCGGGCACGGGCGGTGCGTTGGGCCTGCAACCCCTGCTTGGGGGGTGGTGTTCTGGCGCACACCGCCAGGACACCACCGAAGCGCCGCCACGACACCGCCTGCACTCCCCCGGCACCGTCCCCTCGGCATCACCAGCCCCGGCGGCCCCCTGCGGCCCCCGGGCACCCCGGTACGGCTCCCTCGCCACCCGACAACCTAGGCCGACATCCGCCCGGCGATATCCGTACCCGCCCCCGAGCGGCCAAGATGGGGAGATGGGATTCCATGTCGACTCCGAGGCCGGGCGGCTGCGCCGGGTCATCCTGCATCGCCCCGATCTGGAGCTGAAGCGGCTCACGCCCTCGAACAAGGACACCCTGCTCTTCGACGACGTGCTGTGGGTGCGCCGGGCGCGGGCCGAGCACGACGGGTTCGCGGATGTGCTCCGGGACCGGGGGGTGGATGTGCATCTCTTCGGGGATCTGCTGGGCGAGAGCCTGCAGGTGCCCGAGGCGCGGAAGCTCGTCCTGGACCGGGTCTTCGACGAGAAGGAGTACGGCCCGCTGGCCACCGACCATCTCCGGGCGGCCTTCGATGCGCTGCCGGTGTCCGAGCTCGTGGAGGCGCTGGTGGGCGGTATGACCAAGCGGGAATTCCTGGAGCGGCATCCCGAGCCGACCTCGGTCCGCTTCCACGTCATGGAGATGGACGACTTCCTGCTCGACCCGCTGCCCAACCACCTCTTCACGCGCGACACCTCCGCCTGGATCTACGACGGCGTCTCGATCAACTCGATGCGCTGGCCCGCCCGGCAGCGCGAGACCGTGCACTACGAGGCGATCTACCACTACCACCCGCTGTTCCGGGGCGAGGGCTTCCACGTCTGGTCGGAGGGGCAGGCCGACTTCCCCTCGACGATCGAGGGCGGCGACGTGCTGGTGCTGGGCAGCGGGGCGGTGCTGATCGGAATGAGCGAGCGGACCACGCCGCAGGCGGTGGAGCTGCTGGCGCGGGGGCTGTTCGCGGCGGGGTCCGCGCGCACCATCGTGGCGCTGGACATGCCCAAGCGGCGGGCCTTCATGCATCTGGACACCGTCATGACCATGATCGACGGGGATACCTTCACCCAGTACGCGGGGCTGGGGATGCTCCGCTCGTACACCATCGAGGCCGGTGTGGGGGAGCGGGACCTCAAGGTCACCGACCATCCGCCGGAGCATATGCACCGCGCCATAGCGGCCGCCCTGGGGCTGGACGACATCCGGGTGCTGACGCCGACCCAGGATGTGCACTCGGCGCAGCGGGAGCAGTGGGACGACGGCTGCAATGTGCTGGCGGTGGAGCCGGGTGTGGTCGTGGCGTACGAGCGGAACGTCACGACGAACACGTTCCTGCGGAAGCGGGGCATTGAGGTGATCACCATCCCCGGGAGTGAGCTGGGGAGGGGACGGGGCGGACCTCGGTGCATGAGCTGCCCGGTGACGAGGGAGGCTGTACCGGGCATGGCCTGACGGAGCCGGGCATGGCCTGTCGGGGCCGGGCGCGGCCTGACGGAGCCGGGCACGGATCGCCGTGGCCCGGCAGGGATCGAGGGACGGCGTGGACCGCCTGGCGGGCCCCGGCCGGACGCGCTGCGCCGCCCACGCGGACGTATAGTGATACGTAGGTTCGTATACACTTCCAGGGTCCGAGTCCGTCCACCCCGATTGCCGCGAACCAGGAGTCCACCATGGCGATAGACCTCACGGGCCGCCACTTCCTCAAGGAGCTGGACTTCAGCGCCGAGGAATTCCGCCGGCTGATCGACCTCGCGGCCGAACTGAAGGCCGCCAAGCGCGCCGGTACCGAGATCCCGCGTCTGAAGGGCCGCAACATCGCCCTGATCTTCGAGAAGACCTCGACCAGGACCCGCTGCTCCTTCGAGGTCGCCGCGGCCGACCAGGGCGCGTCGACCACCTACCTCGACCCCTCCGGCTCGCAGATCGGGCACAAGGAGTCGGTCAAGGACACTGCGCGCGTGCTGGGCCGGATGTTCGACGGCATCGAGTACCGCGGCAGCCGGCAGGCGGACGTCGAGGAGCTCGCCGCGTTTGCGGGGGTGCCCGTGTTCAACGGCCTGACCGACGAATGGCACCCGACCCAGATGCTCGCCGACGTCCTGACCATGGTCGAGCACGGCGAGGGCCGCCCCCTGGAGGAGACCGCCTTCGCCTACCTCGGCGACGCCCGCAACAACATGGGCAACTCCTACCTCGTCACCGGCGCCCTGCTCGGCATGGACGTACGGATCGTGGCGCCGAAGCAGCTGTGGCCCGAGGAGACGGTCGTCGACCGGGCCCGCACGCTGGCCGACACGAGCGGTGCGCGCATCACGCTCACCGAGGACGTGGCGGAGGGGGTGCGCGGCGCGGACTTCGTCGCCACGGACGTCTGGGTCTCCATGGGGGAGCCCAAGGAGGTGTGGGACGAGCGGATCGCGCTGCTCGCCCCGTACGCCGTCACCATGGAGGTGCTGCGCGCCACCGGGAAGCCGGAGGTGAAGTTCCTGCACTGTCTGCCCGCGTACCACGACCTGGGCACGGCCGTCGGCCGGGAGATCCACGAGCGGCACGGGCTGGAGTCGCTGGAGGTCACGGACGAGGTCTTCGAGTCCGCGCACTCCGTGGTCTTCGACGAGGCGGAGAACCGGATGCACACCATCAAGGCGGTCATGGTCGCGACGCTGGGGCGGTAGCGGTAGCGGTAGCGGTAGCGGCGGCGGCCGTCGGCCGGGGGGCCGTACCGGACACCGCGCCGTAGTGAACGTCACACCGTTATTCGCCGCATAGCCATACGCCTCGACGGGCGATCATCCAGTCCTCGCGGCTACCATCGAGCCGCTCACGGGGTTCGGACCCACCGGTCCGGACCCCGTTCTGTGCGTGGCCCACCCCCGCCGCGTGCACCGCACCACCAGAGAAGAGAACCACCCCATGAGTTCGCCAGGTCCCTCCGGGCTGCGCATCAAGTCCCCCGACCTCCTCGTCGCCGAATCCGGCGCGGACCTCGAAGGCAACGGCCTCAAGCGCAGCATGGGCCTCTTCCAGCTCGTGTGCTTCGGCATCGGCGCCATCGTCGGCACCGGCATCTTCGTCGGCCTCTCCGACACCGTCGCCGAGGCGGGCCCCGCCGTCATCGTCTCCTTTGTGCTCGCCGCCGTGACCTGCGTCTTCACCGCCTTCTCCTTCGCGGAGCTGGGCGGCGCGATCCCGGTCTCCGGCAGCTCGTACTCCTACGCCTACGCCACCCTCGGCGAGCGCGCCGCCTTCCTCGTCGGCTGGTGCCTGCTGCTGGAATACGGCATCTCGGTGTCGGCCGTCGCGGTCGGCTGGGGGCAGTACCTCAACGAACTGCTGGGCAGCCTGACCGGCTGGCAGCTGCCCGCCGCGCTCTCCAACCCGCCCGGTGACGGCGGCATCGTCAACATCCCGGCCGTCGTGGTGATGCTGCTCGCCGCGCTGCTCCTCGTCCGCGGCATCCGGGAGAGCGCCCGGGCGACCGCCGCGATGGCCGTCCTCAAGCTGGCGATCCTCGTGCTGTTCTGCGCGATCGGCTTCAGCGCCTTCCGGGCCGGGCACCTGTCGCCGTTCGCCCCGGAGAGCATCGCCGGGATCACCTCCGGCGCCTCCGTCGCGTTCTTCTCGTACATCGGCTTCGACGCGATCACCACGGCCGGTGAGGAAGTGAAGAACCCCCGGCGCAACATCCCCCTCGCGATCCTGATCTGCATCGGCGTCGTCACCGTGCTGTACAGCCTGGTCGCGGTCGCCGCCATCGGCGCGCTCTCCTCCGACCAGGTCGCCGATCAGCCCGCCGCGCTGTCGCTGATCGTCAACCACGTCACCCACTCGGCGTTCGGCGGCGGGGTGATCGCCTTCGGCGCGGTCGTCGCCATCGCCTCCGTCGTCCTCGCCGTGATGTACGGCCAGACCCGCATCCTGATGTCGATGTCGCGGGACGGCCTGGTCCCGCGGGTCTTCGAGCGGATCTCGCCCCGGACGTCCACGCCGGTCGCCAACACCTGGATCGTGGCGGTCGTCTTCGCGGTCCCAGCGGCCGTCGTCCCGCTCGATGTGGTGATGAACCTGACCACCATCGGGACGCTGGCGGTCATGGCCGTGGTCAACGTCAGCGTGATGGTTCTCCGCCGCACCCGCCCCGATCTGCCGCGCCGCTTCCGGGTGCCGTTCTTCCCGGTCAGCCCGCTGCTCGGCATCGGCTTCTGCCTCTACCTGATGTACGGGACCGGCCCGGCCACCTGGCTGCAGTTCGCCGGGTTCGTGGTCGTGGGCGCGCTGGTCTACGCGTGCTACGGGCGGCAGCGGTCGCGGCTGGCGGGGACCGCTGCGACGGCGGCGGCCGACGACATCCCCGCCGGTCCGGCTCCTGCCCTGGCTACGCGGGAAGGGTGAACCAGACGGCCTTGCCGTACGGGGTCGGGCGGCAGCCGGCGGCCGAGCCGAGGGCCTGGACCAGCATCAGGCCGCGGCCGTCGGGGATGCGGCCGACGCCGGTGCCCGTGCCGGTGTCGCTGCTGCCGCTGTCGCCGGCGCCATGGCCGCTGTCGTGCACCTCCACCTGGCAGCCGGCCGGTACCCGTTCCACCACCAGATGAATGGGGTGCGGGCCCCGGGTGTGCTCAACGGCGTGGGCGACCAGCTCGGCGGTCAGCAGCTCGGCCGTGGCGCCGTTGGCCGCGGCCCGTAGATCGAGCAGGGCCGTATGGACCAGCGCGCGGGCCAGGGAAACGGCGGTTGGGGCGTGCGGCAGCGCGATCCGCCAGGCAGGGGAGAGGGGTTCTGGCATGTCCGGCATGGCGCTGCTCCGTTCACGGAGGCCGAGGGGATGGCTTCCACGGTAGGAAGCGCGCGAAGGCGGGGGCAGGGCCGGGCGGCCGCGATCCCTGGGACGTGAGTCCTGCGGCGGGCGGGACTTCCGTCACACGGTGGCCGGGACCTCCGGGCACCTGCCCGGCCCCGCCGGCCGCGGGTCCCGGCCTCAGCACATGTCCGTATCCGTATCCGTGTCCGTCGCCGCCGGCAACGTGATCCGCCGCCGCGTCGGATCGAGTACCGCGAAGCCGAGCCTGATGCGGCCGACGTCGTGCTCGCTGTAGCCGCCGACGAACCAGCCGTTGTCCGTGTCCTCCGCGATGGCGAAGCGCAGCCGACGGTGCGCGGCCGCCTGCCGGACCGCATCGGCGTGGGGGACGTCCCGCGGCAGGTCCAGCAGCGCATACGGGCCGCGCCAGACTGCCGGCCGCGCGTACGCGCCCCCCTCCCGCGCGGGCCGTATGCCGCCCGCGAACGCGGCGAGGAACAGCGCGGCCGGCACATCGTCGCCCGTGGTGTGCGCGGCGGCCAGAGTGTCCGCCGTTCGGGAAGCCGGTCGAAGCGGCGCGGACGGCGATCTCGTACAGCCCCTCGGGGTCCTGAAACCGCTGCGGCATGGCCGAAACGCTAAGGGGAACGGCCTCCGGAACGTGAAGGTCTATCGCGCTCTCGTGACGACAGTAACGAAGCGGTGATAGCTTCGCAGGGCAGCATCCCGTGCCAGCGCAGCCGTCCGGCCAAAGGGGGCAGACGCCCGATGAGCCCGTTCGCAGGATCCGCCCGGCCCACCAGCAACTGGGAACACCTCCGCGTCACCACGGAGGACGGTGTCGTCACCGTCACCCTCGCGCGCCCCGACAAGCTCAATGCGCTCACCTTCGAGGCCTACGCGGATCTGCGCGATCTGGTCTCGGAGCTGTCCAGAGAGCGTTCCGTACGTGCCCTCGTCCTCGGCGGCGAAGGGCGCGGTTTCTGTTCCGGCGGCGATGTCGAGGAGATCATCGGCGCCACCTTGTCCATGGACACCGGGCAGCTGCTGGACTTCAACCGGATGACCGGGCAGGTCGTACGGGCGCTGCGGGAAGCGCCGTTCCCGGTGATCGCGGCCGTGCACGGCGTCGCGGCGGGTGCCGGTGCGGTGCTTGCGCTGGCCGCCGACTTCCGGGTCGCCGACCCCTCCGCCCGCTTCGCCTTCCTCTTCACCAGGGTCGGCCTGTCCGGCGGCGACATGGGCGCGGCGTATCTGCTGCCCCGCGTCATCGGCCTCGGCCACGCCACCCGGCTGCTGATGCTCGGCGACACCGTGCGCGCCCCGGAGGCCGAACGCCTCGGGCTGATCAGTGAGCTGGCGGAGGAGGGGCGGGCCGACGAGACGGCCGCCGCGCTGGCCCGGCGGCTCGCCCAGGGGCCCGCGCTCGCCCATGCCCAGACCAAGGCGCTGCTCACCGCCGAGCTGGACATGCCGCTCGCCGCCGCCGTCGAGATGGACGCCGCGACCCAGGCACTGCTGATGAACAGCGCCGACTACGCGGAATTCCACGCCGCCTTCACCGAGAAGCGGACGCCCAAGTGGCAGGGGAAATAGCCATGCGGGTCGCCGTCATCGGCGGCGGGCCCGGCGGGCTGTACGCCGCCGTCCTCCTCAAGCGCCTCGACCCCGCCCGCGAGATCACCGTCTGGGAGCGCAACGCCCCCGATGACACCTTCGGCTTCGGGGTCGTGCTGTCCGACGAGACCCTCGGCGGCATCGAGCACGCCGACCCGGAGGTCTACCGCGCGCTCCAGGCGGAGTTCGTCCGCTGGGACGACATCGACATCGTCCACCGGGGCCGCACCCTCACCTCCGGCGGGCACGGCTTTGCGGCGCTCGGCCGGCGCCGGCTGCTGGCCGTACTGCACCGGCGCTGCCGCGACCTCGGCATCGACCTGCGCTTCCGTACGGAGGCGCCGCCCGCCGCCGCGCTGGCCCGCACCTACGACCTGGTCATCGCCGCCGACGGAGTGCACAGCGCGAGCCGCACCGCGCACGCCGACGTCTTCCGCCCGCAGCTGACCACCCACCGCTGCCGCTACATCTGGCTCGCCGCCGACTTCGCCTTCGACGCCTTCCGCTTCGAGATCACGGAAACCGCGCACGGCGTGGCCCAGCTCCACGCCTACCCCTTCTCGCCCGAAGCGAGCACCGTCATCGTCGAGATGCGCGAAGAGGTCTGGCGGGCCGCCGGACTCGACCGCGCCGATGAACAAGAGTCCGCCGACTGGTGCGCCAAAACCTTCGCCGACGCCCTGCGCGGCCGCCCGCTGCGCTCCAACAACTCCAGCTGGACCGCGTTCCGTACGGTCGTCAACGAGCGCTGGTCACACGGCAACACGGTCCTGCTCGGCGACGCCGCGCACACCGCGCACTTCTCCATCGGCTCCGGCACCAAGCTCGCCGTCGAGGACGCCCTCGCGCTGGCCGCCTGCCTGCAGGAACAGCCGGACACCGCAAGCGCACTGGCCGCGTACGAGGAAGAGCGCCGCCCCGTCGTCGCCTCCACCCAGCGCGCCGCCCGCGCCAGCCTCGCCTGGTTCGAGGAACTGGCCACCTACCTCGACCAGCCGCCGCACCAGTTCGCCTTCAACCTCCTCACCCGCAGCCGCCGCGTCACCCACGACAATCTGCGGCTCCGCGACCGGCACTTCACCCGGGCCGTCGAGCGCGAGTACGGCTGCCCCGACAGCACCCCGCCGATGTTCACCCCCTTCCGGCTGCGCAGCCTGACCCTGCGCAACCGCGTCGTCGTCTCACCCATGGACATGTACTCCGCGCACGACGGCACACCCGGCGACTTCCACCTCGTCCACCTGGGCGCCCGAGCCCTGGGCGGAGCCGGTCTGGTCATGACCGAGATGGTGTGCGTCAGCGAGCAGGGCCGCATCACACCGGGCTGCGCCGGCCTCTACACCCCGCAGCAGGCCGCCGCCTGGCGCCGCATCACCGACTTCGTGCACGACCGGTCGCCCGGCACCGCGATCGGCGTCCAGCTCGGCCACTCGGGCCGCAAGGGCTCCACCAAGCTGATGTGGCAGGGCATCGACGACCCCCTCGACGACGACAACTGGCCTCTCGTCGCCGCATCCCCCCTTCCGTACAAGCCCGGCAGCCAGCGCCCCCACGAGCTGACCGAGCGCGAACTCGCCGTCATCCGCGTGCAGTTCGCCACCGCCGCGCGCCGCGCCGCCGACTGCGGCTTCGACCTCCTCGAACTCCACTGCGCCCACGGATATCTGCTGTCCGGCTTCCTCTCCCCACTGACGAACGAACGTACGGACGCCTACGGGGGTTCCCTGGCGGGCCGGCTGCGTTTCCCGCTCGAGGTCTTCGACGCGGTCCGCGAGGTGTGGCCGGCCGAGCGACCCATGACGGTGCGGATCTCCGCCACCGACTGGGCGGACGGCGGCACCACGGCGGACGACGCCGTCGAGATCGCCCGTGCCTTCGCGGCCCATGGCGCCGACGCCATCGACGTCTCCACCGGCCAGGTCGTCGCCGACGAACGCCCCGACTTCGGCCGCTCCTACCAGACGCCGTTCGCCGACCGGATCCGCAACACCCTCGGCATACCGGTCATCGCGGTCGGCGCCATCTCCTCCTGGGACGATGTCAACTCGCTAGTCCTGGCCGGGCGCACCGACCTGTGCGCGCTGGCCAGACCGCATCTGTACGACCCGCACTGGACCCTGCACGCCGCCGCGGAGCAGGGTTACGCGGGCCCCGGCGCCCCCTGGCCGCTGCCCTACCAGGCGGGCAGCCGTACCCCGCCCACCGGGCGCACCGACGCCCCCAGACCCCGCCTCACCCTGGGGCCCCAGGGATAGCGGTCGGCGACCGCGGGCGGTCTCAGGCCTTCGCGCAGGGGGCTTCGGGCGCCCGGACGACCGCCGTCACACTGCGGCCCTGCGGGTCGAGATGGCTGAGCACGCCGGGCGAGGCGAGCCCCGGAAGGGTGTGCTTCCACAGCGCCGTCACGCGCTCCGGCAGATCGGCGCGGTTGGTCGCCGCACGCGAGAACAGCTGCACCCCCATATAGGCGGCGACGAAGAACTCCGCCGCCCGGTCCGGCACCACGCCGTGCAGCAGCTCCCCGTTGCCCCGGGCGTCCGTGAACATCGTGGTGATGATGTCGGTCCAGGACCGGTAGGGCATCAGCGGGTCCTCGCTGAACGTGGTCTCCACCGCGATCCGCGTCCCGGCCTGCAACAGCGCATCGCTGCGCAGCGCCAGCGCCACCCGGTGGCTGAAGTCGATCGCGTCCTGTAGCCGGGAGTCGCTGACCTGCGGGAGGAAGGGGTGGCTCTGCTCCGTGACGACCGCGCGGGCCAGCGCGTCCTTGGAGGTGAAGTGGAAGTAGAGAGCCCCCTTGGTGACCCCGGCCCGCTGGATGATCTCGGCCATGGTGGCCGCCTGGTACCCATGTGCGCCGATGACGTGGGCCGCTGCTTCGAGGACGGCGCGCCGGGTGCGCACCGCGCGTGCCTGCTTGGCCACTGATCATCCTCCGTATGCTCTCCTGGAGTTGTGGTGCCCGAGCACAGACCCTCACCCCGGGCTGCCCAGGCTCCTTCCGCATGATAAGGAAGCGGGCCATGCCGTACCGGGTCACGACGCCGCCCGGCGGAGTGATCCCCGCGGTTCCCCCACGAGCGCCCCTAGGAGTGACCGATGTCCCTGACCGCCCTGCCCGCCATGCACCGGGAGGTGCGGCTCGCCGCACACGCCGAAGGGGAGTTGACGTCCAGTCATTTCCTGGTCGCCGAGGTGCCGGTGCCGCAGCCCGGGCCCGGACAGGTCCTGGTGCGCACCCGTCTGATGGCGGTGACCGCGGCGATGCGGACGCAGATGACCGGCGTAAAGCTGCCGATGCCGTCGTTCGTACCCGGCCGGGCACTGTGGGGCGCGGCGGTCGGCGAGGTCGTGGCGGCACCCGACGGCGGCTTCACCCCGGGTGAGCTGGTCCATCACCCGTACGGATGGCGGGAGTTCGCGGTCGCCGAGGAATCTGTGCTAAAGCGCATCGAACCGGATGCGCTGCCGATGCCGGCCGCGCATCTGTCGCAGGGCGCCACCGCCTGGGGCGCGCTGCGCCGGGCGGCCGGGATCAGGCCGGGGGACACCGTGTTCGTCACCGGCGCGGCGGGCGGCGTGGGCAGCATGGCCGGCCAGATCGCGCGCCGGCTGGGGGCCGGCCGGGTCATCGGCAGTACCAGTTCCGAGCGCAAGGCCGTCCGGCTGCGCGCCGAGCTGGGTTACGACGACACCGTCGTGCGCGGCGCGGGCCCCATCGAACACCAGCTGCGCCGGGCGGCCCCGGACGGCATCGACGTCCTGCTGGACACCGTGGCCGGCGAACAGCTCACCGCGGCGCTCGAGCTGGCCCGCCCCGATGCCCGCTTCGCGCTGGTCGGCGCCCTGTCCACGCAGTTGGGCGGGGACGGCTCCATCACCTCCCCGGCCGGTCTGGACGCGGGGCTGATCATCACCCGCCGGGTCACGCTGCGCGGCTTCGGGCGGTATGCCCACCCGGACCTCGCCGAGGAGTGGACCCGGGAATTCGGCAAGGGTCTGCGGGACGGCTCGCTGGTCTTCCCGCACGCCCTCCTGCGGGGTATCGCGCAGGCGCCGCGCGCCCTGTGCGAGCTCACCCAGGGGCGTCACACCGGATCCGTGCTGGTTGAGTTGTGAGACCGGGCCGGTCCGTGACGCCCGAGTGGGTGGTGACCTCCGGGTGCCGGCCGGCACCCGGCGCAGCGGCACCGGACGGCTGCGCCGGGGCCGGGTCCGGGCCGGGCGCGGGGATGTGACCGCGGGCCGGCTCACCCCCGCCCGGCATGACCGCGAGCCGGTCCCACAGCCCGATGACGGCTTCCCTGTCCCACCACGCGCGGTCCTCCGCGCCGAGGTGCAGCAGCCCGGCCACGACCGTCGTCAACAGCCGTGCGGTGCGGTGCGGTTCACCGTCGGCCGCCGGTGCGCCGTCCGTCTCGTCGCCGTCGTAGGCGGCGCCGTACGCCCCGCCCGCCCTCGCCTTGTCGAGGAAGAGCCCGTACCACCGGTGCTCCAGGGCATGGATGCCCAGCCCCGGGACGGTGTCCGGCCGCAGCCGCAGCCCGGCACGCAGCACGGGGTCCGACTGCACCCGCTCGAAAAGCTCCACGGCGAAGTCGCGTACCGCGGCGACCAGCGGCTTTGAGGAGCGGGCGAGGGCGCTCTCGACCTCCTGCAGGGTGGCGAGCGCGCTGTCGTGGACGGCGAGGGTGAGGTCGTCCTTGGATGTGAAGTGGAAGTAGAGGGCGCCCTTGCTCAGGCGGGCGCGCCGGCTGACTTCGACCATGCCCGCGGCGGGCACTCCCTTCTCCAGGAAGGTCTCTGCGGCCGAGCGGATGAGCGCCTGGCGGCTCTGGATGGCGCGATGCTGCGTGGGCACGGTGTCCGTCCCGTCTCTAGTACGGCTGCAAGCTGGCTGTAGCCTACAAAAAAACCGACCATACGGTTCTGTCTTTTCCCGGGGATTGGCCGGAACTGCCTGCCGCGGCGCGAAGTGTCCCCTGAGTCGAGCGCCCGCACCGGGCCGCGCACGGGGCGCCGTACGCCTGACAGTTTGGGGGTTGAGCGGTGACGATGTCGACCCCGGCGCCGCGTCAGGGGCACATTGACAAACAGCGCGGACGGTTTTTAAATCTCCTGAGGCGATAAACGGGACGATCTCCTTCCGTTGAGCCGCCTTGGACTGTCACGTACCGCCGGGGACAGCGGTACGTCATGGTGAGACCGCCCCAGCCCCCGTCCGCCGCCGACCGCAGGCCGTTCGAAACAGCCGAGCCAGCACGTCACCCGAGCCACTGCATCCACCGGAACCCGGAAAGGTCTCCAGCCATGCGTGTATCAACGGAACTCCGCGAACGTCCCGTCAGAGGCATGCGGAGGACCGCCGGCGGCGAGACGATCAGGGCCGCTGTCTTCGATCTCGACGGCACGCTGGCCAACACCCTCCCCGCGATCAGCAAACTGCTGGTCAAGGTGGCGTCGGAGCAGGGATGTTCGGTGACCGCCCGGCAGGCTGCCGCTGCCATCGGCAAGCCGCCGGGCCCCGCCTTCGGCCGGCTGCTGGGCAGGCCCGAGGACGACGGCCGGGTGCAGGCCGCCATCAGCCGCTACCGCGAGCTGTTCTCCTACGAAGTCCTGTGCCAGGGCCCGCAGCTGCTCTTCCCCGGGGTCACGGCGGGGCTGTCCGCGCTGCGTGCCCACGGCGTCGAGCTGGCCGTCGCCACGTCCAAGACCACCCGCAGCGCCGAGGCGCTGCTCGACGTCATGGGCATCCGCGACCTGGTCGGCCCGGTCATCGGGCAGGACATGGTCCGCCGCGGCAAGCCGCACCCGGAGATGGTGCTGCGGGCGGCCGGCCGGCTGGGGGTCGCGGCCTGGGAGAGCGCGTATGTGGGGGACACCGTGGGGGACATGCGGATGGCGGTCACCGCACGCATGGAGCCGGTCGCGGTCACCTACGGCGTCGGGAAGTTCGGCGAGCTGGCTGGGGTCGCCGGCACCCGGATGTGCAGCTCCTTCAAGGAAGTGGTCTCCGTGATCGCCGCCGCCCGGCCGCGTTCGGCCGCCGCGATGGCGGGACCGCCGCGCCGTCGCTGACACCCTGATGCATCAGGCCGCCACCTCGCGCGCGTAACGGGCGCCTGCCGCCCGGAGCTTGGCGTGCAGTCGGCCGAACACGTCGGCCGCGCGCCCGCCCGGCCAGTCCTCGGGCAGGAGGGGAGAGGGCAGTCCGGGATCCGCGTACGGCAGCCGGCGCCAGGCGTCCAGCGCCGCCAGATAGTCGCGGTACGCCGCCTCCGGGGCCACCGTGCGCCGCCGCGACCACCGCCGGAGCACCGGCTCATGGACGTCCAGGAAGGCGCGGTGCTGCGCGGCGATGGCGTCCAGATCCCACCACCTGGCCACCGACCGCACCGTGGGCTCGAAACCCGCATGTGTACCGGTGAACAGATCGACGTACGAGGCGAGTTGCAGCCGCTCCAGGGTGTGCCGGGCCTCCTCGCAGAGGTGTGCGGGCGCGATCCACACGCCCGGCGCGGCGGTGCCGAAGCCGAGCCGGGCCAGCCGGGAACGCAGCAGATGGCGTTTGCTGCGCTCCTCCTCGGGAACCGAGAAGACGGCCAGCACCCAGCCGTCGGACAGCCGCGCCGCGGGCCGCCCGTAGATCCGCCGGTCGCCGTCCTCCAGCAGCTGGTGGGCGGCGCCGGACAGACCGTACGCCGCCGCCCCGGAGGCCGTACGGTCCGCGACGAGCAGTCCGCGGCGCTTGAGCCGGGAGACGGCCGAGCGCACCGACGGCGGATCCACGCCGAGCACCCCCAGCAGCCGGATCAGGGCGGCGACCGGCACCGGCCCGTCGATGCCGTCGAAGCCGGGCCCGCCGCGCCCGTAGGCGCCGTAGAAGGTGACGATCAAGGACCGTGGGGTGTGGGATTGCTGGTCGCTCACCGGATCACTGTAGATCGGGTCCTTCGGAAGCCGGACCGCGCAGGCGGAAGCGTTGGAGCTTGCCGGTGGGGGTGCGCGGCAGAGAGGCGTGGAAGACGATGTCGCGCGGGCATTTGTACGGCGCGATACGGGACTTGGTGAAGGCGCGTAGCGCCGCGACGGTCTCCTCCCCCTGGGGAACTCCCTCGCGCAGCACCACATGCGCGACCACCACCGTCCCGCGCTCCCCGTCGGGGCGTCCGACCACCGCCGCCTCCGTCACATCCGGATGCCGCAGCAGCGCTTCCTCCACCTCCGGCCCGGCGATGTTGTACCCGGCCGAGATGATCATGTCGTCCGCGCGGGCGACATAGCGGAAGTAGCCGTCGGGTTCCCGGACGTACGTATCGCCGGTGAGGTTCCAGCCGCCTTGTACGTACGCGGTCTGGCGGGCGTCGGCAAGATAGCGGCACCCGGTCGGGCCCCGCACCGCCAGCAGTCCTGGTTCGCCGTCCGGTACGGGCGCCCCGTCCGCGCCCACCACCCGCGCCTCGAAACCCGGCACCGGCAGCCCGGTGGTGCCCGGCCGGACCGCGTCGTCGGCGGCGGAGATGAAGATGTGCAGCAGCTCCGTGGCCCCGATGCCGTTGATGATCCGCAGGCCGGTCGCCTCGTACCAGGACTGCCAGGTCGCGGCGGGCAGATTCTCGCCGGCCGCCACACAGCGGCGCAGCGTGGAGACGTCGTGCCCGGCGAGCCGGGGCAGCATCGCCCGGTAGGCGGTGGGCGCGGTGAACAGGACCGATATCCGGTGCGCCGCGATATCGGCGAGCAGCCCTTCCGGCCCGCGCCAGTCGGCCAGGAACGCCGAGGCGCCGGCCCGCAGCGGGAAGACGACCAGGCCGCCGAGGCCGAAGGTGAAGCCGAGCGGCGGGCTGCCCGCGAAGATGTCGTCCGGCCTCGGGCGCAGCACCTGCGCCGAGAAGGTGTCGGCGATCGCCAGCACATCCCGGTGGAAGTGCAGACAGCCCTTGGGACGGCCGGTGGTGCCCGAGGTGAAGGCGATCAGCGCGACATCGTCGGCGGCGGTCGCGACGGCCTCGTACGGCCCGGCGCCGGGCTTGGCGAGCCGCTGGAGGTCGCCCGGGGTGTCCCCGCCGTACGTCGTGATCCGCAGCTCCGGGACCTCGGCCCGGACCAGGTCGTCCACGGACCGGATATCGCACAGCGCGTGCCGCACCTGCGCGAGCCGGCCGATCGTGGCCAGTTCCTCCGGGCGTTGGGTGGCCAGGACGGTCACCGCCACCGCACCCGCCTTCATGACGGCCAGCCAGCAGGCGGCCAGCCATGGCGTGGTCGGGCCGCGCAGCAGTACCCGGTTGCCGGGCAGCACCCCCAGCTGCCCGGTCAGGACGTGCGCGATCGCATCGACCTGCTCCTGCAGCTGACCGTACGTCCACACCACCCCGCCCGCATCGCGGAACGCGGGCCGGTCGGGCCCCAGCCGCCCGACGGTGGCGTCCAGCAGCTCGGCGCCGCAGTTCATCCGGTCGGGATAGCCCAGATCGGTGAGGTGCGGCCACTGCTCGCGGGGCGGCAGCCGGTCGCGCGCGAACGTGTCGGCATGGGCCGAGGGCCGTAGCTCCATGGCGGATGCGCCCCCTGACGGCGAGGCGGCCGACAAGCGGCCGGGGGAGGGATGGGCGACTGTGGAGAGCTGGTGAGGGAACCGGGCGGTGGCCGGTCAACGGACGGCTTCGGGAGTGCGCGGGAGTGCGTGGGACTGCTCACGTACGTGTCGACTGGGCTCGGAAGGTGCTCAGGAGGCGCTGGGGGACTGCCGTACGGCCCTTCGTCAGCGTAACGTGTTCGTGACGGCAGTCAACAGATCGCGATATCACCGGACTCGGGGGCGGCACCGGCCGACTCGCGGTACCGCCCGAGCCGAGGAAGGGCCGGCCCGGCCCGTACCGGGCCACCGCACCACCGCACCGCTACTGCTACCGCTTACCAGGGAGCCGCCGCGTGACCGTATTCGCGCTGGGACCGGACGAACAGCAATGGTGCGCCGAGCTACGGGCGGTGACGGCCGAACGGCTGCGCCCCCTCGCGGAGAAGGGCGAAGCGGGCCGTATCAACCGCCCGTTGGTCGCCGCCCTCGGCGAACTCGGCCTGCTGCGCCGCCTGTTCCCCGCCGACGGGACCCTCAGCGCCCTGGACCTGTGTCTGCTACGGGAATCCCTCGCCCAGGAGTGCACCGAGGCCGAGACGGCGCTGGCGCTGCAGGGCCTCGGTGCCTGTCCGATCGTGCAGTCCGGGACGGCCGCCCAGCGCGCCCGGTGGCTGCCGGAGGTGACCGCAGGACGGGCGGTCGCGGCCTTCGCGCTGAGCGAGCCGGGCGCGGGCTCGGACGCCGCGGCACTGTCCCTGGCCGCCGAACCGGACGGCCCCGGCGCCTGGCGGCTGACCGGCGAGAAATGCTGGATCTCCAACGCCCCCGAGGCCGACTTCGCCACCGTCTTCGCCCGCACCGGCGGTGCGCCCGGCGCCCGCGGCGTGACCGCCTTTCTCGTTCCCGCCGACCGGCCGGGCCTGACCGGCGACCACCTGGACATGCTCAGCCCGCACCCCATCGGCACCCTGGTCTTCGACGGTGTGCCGGTGACCGGGGCCGATGTGCTGGGCGAGGTGGACCGCGGGTTCGGCGTCGCGATGGCCACCCTGAACCTCTTCCGCCCCAGCGTGGGCGCCTTCGCGGTCGGGATGGCGCAGGCCGCGCTGGATGCCGCGCTGGCGCACGCGGGCGCGCGGACGGCGTTCGGCGGCCCGCTGCGGGACCTGCAGTCCGTCGGCCACCAGCTCGCCGAGATGGCCACCCGCGTCGAGTCCGCGCGCCTCCTGGTGTACGCGGCGGCGTCGGCGTACGACACCGGGTCCCCCGGGATCGCCCGCCGCTCGGCCATGGCCAAACTGCTGGCGACGGAGACCGCCCAGTACGTCGTCGACGCCGCCGTCCAGATCCACGGCGCCCGGGCGCTGCGCCGCGGCCATCTCCTCGAACACCTCTACCGCGAGGTACGCGCCCCGCGCATCTACGAGGGCGCGACGGAGGTGCAGAGATCGATCATCGCCAAGGAGCTGTACCGGAACTGAGCTCCGGGACGGGCCGCGGCAGCTGCCGCTCTCAGCGGTTCAGCTTCGAGATCAGGCCGAGGCTGCACTTGCCCGACAGCGGCCCCTGCTCGCCGGGGCTCTTGACGAACGTGCCGGTGACCGAGGCGGGATAGGTCTGGCCGGCCGCCACATCGACCGACGAGAGATACGCGGTGCCGACGTAGCCGCCGCTCGCGTCGGTGAAGCGCACGCTGCCGTTGTAGGACGCCGTGCCCTGGGAGCTGCCGTTGGTGATGCTCAGCTTGGCGCTGAGCGTGCCGGCCGCGCTGTCGACCTTGCACTCGGTGATGTGGACGTCCGACTCGGCCGGCGTGGTGGCCGACGCCGTCGGCGAACCGCCGGTGCTTCCGCTGCTGGTGGTGCTCCCGGAGCTGCTGTATCCGCCGCTGCTGCTGGAGCTGCTGTACTCGCCGCTGCTGCTGCCGGAACTGCTGCTGCTGGAGCTGTGGCTGCTGCAGCCTCCACCGTGCGAGTGCCGCGCGCCGGTGAGCGCGACGACCACCAGTGCACAGGCGGCGACAGCGCGGACATGGCGAAGCTTCATGATGGTTTCTCCCCCGATTCGGAGCGGCCGCAACGGCGGCGCTTTACTGTCTCTTGACGAGCGCGCGTCAGGTTACACAGATGCGCGCCCGGATGCGGAATCACGGCCGACGGGCGGGCTCCGGGCGGGCTCCGCGCGGGCGAGGGCCGGGGCGACGGGCGGCCGACGGGCGATTGTCAGTGCCTGATGTCAGGCTGGACATCAGGCTGGACATGCAGGCTGAATCCGCGGCCAGGGCACCGCGGAAGCCACGGCGTGCAGCAGCACCGGGAGTCACGCCGCGGCACGGGAATCTGCGAAGGGAAGGGCCCATGATCACCACCGACTTCCTCCCCGGCTCCCCCTGCTGGATCGATCTGGGCGCCCCCGATGTGGATGCCGCGGCGGCCTTCTACGGCGCCGTGTTCGACTGGCAGGCCGCGCCCTACAGCGAGGAGCCGGACGGGTACACCCTCTTCCGGCTCGACGGCAAGGTCGTCGGCGCGGTCGGCCCGCTCACCGAGGAGGACGCCCGTTCCGCCTGGACCATCTACTTCAACACCCCGGACGCCGACGCCACGGTCAAGTCGGTCGAGCAGGCCGGCGGCTCGGTCCGCGCGGCACCGGCCGAGGTCGGCGACACCGAGGGCCGCTTCGCCCAGCTCACGGACCCGCAGGGAGCGGAGTTCGCCGTCTGGCAGCCCGGCAGGTATCCGGGCCTGGAGCTGACGGATGCGCCCGGCAGCCTCGGCTGGACCGAGCTCTACACCACCGACTCGCCCGCCGCGCAGGCCTTCTACCGCTCGGTGTTCGGCTGGACCACCCAGGACATATCGCTCCCCGGCGGCGGTGGCGCGTACACCCTGATCGCCCCCGAGGGCGGCGGCGAGGAGCGGATGCACGGCGGCATCATGGGCGTCCCCGCGGACTTCTTCAAGGGCGGCGGAAAACCGTACTGGCACCCGGTGTTCGGCTCGGCGGACTGCGACGACACGGTGGCCCTGGTGACCGCCGGCCGCGGCCACGTATCCATGGGCCCGGAAACCGCCGAAGGCGTCGGCCGCCTGGCCGTGTGCACCGACCCGGCGGGCGCGGAGTTCGTGGTCCTGACACCACAGCCACCTGCAGCCTGAACCCTTGGGGAACGGGGCCCAGGGGAGCAGGGTCAGGGCGCGCCGCCGCTGACCCCGCTCCTGTGACGGCCGGTTGTTGGCTCAGATGTCCCGGAAGATCTCGATCTGCGCACCGATCGAGTTCAGCCGCTCCGCCAGGTCCTCGTAACCCCGGTTGATGACATAGACGTTGCGCAGTACGGAGGTGCCTTCGGCGGCCATCATCGCGAGGAGGACGACGACGGCCGGGCGCAGTGCCGGCGGGCACATCATTTCCGCGGAGCGCCAGCGGGTGGTGCCGTCGACCAGTACCCGGTGCGGGTCGAGCAGTTTGACCTGGGCGCCCAGGCGGTTGAGGTCTGTCAGGTAGATCGCGCGGTTGTCGTAGACCCAGTCGTGGATGAGGGTCTGGCCCTGGGCGCTGGCCGCGATGGCTGCGAAGAAGGGGACGTTGTCGATGTTGAGGCCCGGGAAGGGCATCGGGTGGATCTTGTCGATGGGGGCCTGGAGTTTGGAGGGGCGTACGGTGAGGTCGATCAGCCGGGTGCGGCCGTTGTCGGCGGCGTACTCCGTGCTGCGTTCGTGATCGAGGCCCATCTCCTCCAGGACCGCCAGCTCGATCTCCAGGAACTCCACCGGCACCCGGCGGATCGTCAGCTCCGACTCGGTGACCACCGCCGCCGCCAGCAGGCTCATCGCCTCGACCGGGTCCTCGGACGGCGCGTAGTCCACGTCCCGGTCGATGTGCGCGACGCCGTGGACGGTGAGCGTCGTCGTCCCGACGCCCTCGACCCTGACGCCCAGCTCCTCCAGGAAGAAGCACAGATCCTGGACCATGTAGTTGGAGGAGGCGTTGCGGATGACCGTGACGCCGTCGTGCCGGGCGGCGGCCAGCAGGGCGTTCTCCGTGACGGTGTCCCCGCGTTCGGTCAGTACGATCGCGCGCTTGGGGGCGACGGTGCGGTCGACCTCGCCGAGGTAGGTGCCGTCCGTCGCGGTGATCTCCAGCCCGAAGTGCCGCAGCGCCGTCATATGCGGCGTCACCGTACGGGTTCCCAGGTCGCAACCGCCTGCGTACGGCAGCTTGAAGCGGTCCATCCGGTGCAGCAGCGGGCCGAGGAACATGATGACGCTGCGGGTGCGGCGCGCCGCCTCGGTGTCCATTGCGTCGAGGTTCAGTTCGGCCGGCGGGACGATCTCCAGGTCGTTGCCGTTGTTGATCCAGCGGGTGCGCACGCCGATGCTGGCCAGCACCTCGAGGATCCGGTAGACCTCCTCAATGCGTGCCACCCGGCGCAGAGTTGTGCGTCCGGCGTTCAGCAGCGTGGCGCAAAGCAGCGCGACGCAGGCGTTCTTACTCGTCTTGACGTCGATGCTGCCGGACAGCCGGCGGCCGCCGACCACCCGCAGATGCATCGGCCCGGCGTAGCCGAGCGAGATGATTTCACTGTCGAGGGCCTCGCCGATGCGAGCGATCATCTCAAGGCTGATGTTCTGGTTGCCGCGTTCGATGCGGTTCACCGCGCTCTGGCTGGTGCCGAGCGCCTCGGCCAGCTGCGTCTGTGTCCAGCCCCGGTGCTGTCGGGCGTCTCGGATAAGCCTGCCGATGCGTACGAGGTAGTCGTCTGCCATGCAGTGACCGTATCTCAGATATGAGATGGATGCGTGTATTGAAGCTTGTCGGATTGTCTTGTTTCGTCGGTCTGTCACTCGGTTGGCTCGCCGCTGGTTTCCTTGTTTCCACCTCTACTTGTTCTACTACTATGCGAACAACGACAACTGGAGGTTGCGATGCCCGCCACGAAGGCCAGGACGACGTCCCCGGCTTCCCCCGAGCCCCCTGCCGGCCCGTTGCGGAACTGGCTCGCCGCTTTCCCCTTCATCGCGGCCATCGCGACGATCGCCGGCGTCTACGCGGGGGTGTCCGGGCGGCTGCCCGAGCCGCTCGGCACCCACTTCAACGGGACCGGCGGACACATCGACGGCTACACGTCCGCCCACGGCTTTCTGACCTGGAACCTCGTCGAGCTCCTCGTCCTCGGCATCGTCCTCGGCGTCTTCGTGTATCTGCGGCGCACCGCACCGGGTACCCGCTGGGTGATAGCCCTCGGATGGGGGCTGGCCGCGGCGTTCGGCTATCTGTCGTGTGTGACGCTGCTGATCAACGTCGACGTCACGGACGCGGCCGATGTACGGCTTCCGCTGTGGCGGGTGGCCGTGGGGCTCGCCGGGGCCCTCCTGTGCGGTGCACTCGGCTGGCTGCTCGCCGGCCCGGACCGCCGGCCGTCGGACCGGCGGCCGGCCGGGCACGCCGAGCGACTGGCCCTGGGCCGGGGCGAGACGGCGGGCTGGTCGCGCAGCGTCGGCTCACCGCTGGTAGCCGCCTTGGCGGTCGTGACGCTCTGCGCCGCCCTGGTGATCGGCTTCCTGGGGGACCGGCTCGTCGCGGGCAGTCTCCTCGTCGCCGCTGTGGTGATCGGGGCGATCGCCTCCGTACGGGTGACCGTGGACCGGCGCGGACTGGCACTCGCCTCGACGCTGGTGCCGTACCCTTTCCGTCGCATCCCGCTGGACCGGGTCGAGGAGGCCACCAGCCGGAGGGTCGACCCCCTCACCGACTTCGGCGGCTGGGGCTATCGCACCTGCCCCGGCCGCAGCGGCCTGGTGCTCCGTTCGGGTGACGGGCTGGTGCTGCGGCTGACCAATGGGCGGGAGTTCGTGGTGACGGTCGACGATGCGGCCACCGCCGCCGCATTGTTCAACACCTGTCTCGACCGCGCGCGGGAACAGTGAGGAGACGAGGTGCTCTTCCGGGTCGACCCCAGCTCCGCCGTCCCGCTCGGGGACCAGATCGCGGCCTCGGTCCGCGGCGCCATCGCCGACGGATCGGTGCACACCGGTGAACGGCTGCCCGCCGCCCGTGCGCTCGCCACGTCCCTCGGAGTCAACGTCCATACGGTGCTGCGCGGCTATCAGCGTCTGAAGGAGGAGGGCCTGATCGAACTCCGCCGCGGCCGCGGCGCGGTGGTGACCGGCGCCGCCTCCCCCGCCCGCGCCCGCCTCGGCGAGGTCACTGACCAGCTGATCGTCCAGGCGCGCCAACTGGGCCTCTCGGACGAGGAGATTGTGAGCGTGGTGCGGGTGGGGTTGACGGGGCGGTAGAGGGGACGGGGTGGGGGAGAGGCGGCCGGCCCCGGTTCCTTTCCTGGGGCGGTCGCGCTGAAGCGGCACCGGACAACGGCGGGCCGGTACCGGCCCGTTGCCCCGCTGCCGGACGTGTCTCAGAGGGCCGTCACATCGACGCTCCCCAGTCGCTCCGGATCCGCGAGGATATTGATCTCGACGATCCTGCCGTCCGCGACCGTGAAGGCCATCACGGAGAACGCCCGGCCCTGCTGGACCGCAACCACCCCCGGCGCTCCGTTCACCAGCACCGGCCGTGCGGTAAGGGCGACCCGGGAGAACAGCAGCGCCTGTTCCACGACGGCCCGCGCCCCGCGCACCACCTTCGACAGGTTCGGGGCCACCGAGCCGCCGTCGGCGCGCAGCAGCACATCCGGGTCGAGGACCGCGAGCAGCGCATCGAAGTCGCCGTTGCGGGAGGCGGCGAGGAAGGCGTGCACGACCTCTCGCTGGCGGGGCAGGTCGGCTTCGGGGGCCGCCGTGCCCTGGACCCGGCGGCGGGCGCGGCTGGCGAGCTGGCGGGTGGCGGCGGGGGTGCGTTCCACGATGGGGGCGATGTCGTCGAAGGGCACGGCGAACATGTCGTGCAGGACGAACGCCAGCCGCTCGGCGGGGGCGAGCGTTTCGAGGACGACGAGCAGCGCCAGTCCGACCGAGTCGGCCAGCAGCACCTCCTGTTCGGGGTCGATGCCCTCCTCGCGGCTGATGACCGGCTCGGGAACGTGGGTGTCCAGGGAGTCCTCGCGCAGCGCCTTGCGGGTGCGCAGCATGTCCAGGCAGACCCGCCCGACGACCGTCGTCAGCCAGCCGCCCAGGTTCTCCACACCGTCCGCACCGGACCGGCTGAGCCGCAGCCAGCTCTCCTGTACGGCGTCATCCGCCTCGGTCAGCGAGCCGAGCATCCGGTAGGCGACCGCCCGCAGATGGCCGCGGTGCTGCTCGAACCGCTCGGCCAGCCACTGGTTCCCGCTCCGGGGCCGGTTCCCGTACCCGTCCTCGGTCTGCTTCCCGAACTCGTCCATCGCTCACATTCCTCCGGTCGCGGTCCGTCACGGCAGTGACGAACGACTTCCGGCCGATGTGACATACCGAGGTGACCTGCCGAGGTGACCTGCCGAGGTGACCTCAAGAGGGAGTCCGGGCCGGAGCGGACACCGCCCATCCTGTCGGATGACCGCTCCGGCCGTACCGTGTGGTCCGGCAACTACCAGGTCGCGCCCGCCACCTGCTGCGTGGTGACGTTGAGGCGGTTGAAGAGATTGGTCGCGCCGATCATCAGGGTCAGTGCGGCCAGCTGCTTCTCGTCGTAGTGCCAGGCGGCCTCCTCCCAGACCGCGTCCGGCACCGCGTCGGAACGGTCGGCCAGCCGGGTGGCCGCCTCGGCGAGCGCCAGTGCGGCCCGCTCGGCCTCGCTGAAGTACGGTACCTCGCGCCAGGCCGCCACCGCGTGCAGGCGCTCATCGCTCTCGCCGTCCTTCTTGGCCTTCAGCGCGCCGCCCACCACGCAGTAGCTGCACCCGTTGATCTGGCTGGCGCGCAGATGCACCAGCTCCAGTGTCTTCTCCGGCACCCCGCCCTGCTGCGCGGCCTTGACCAGGTCGAGGATGGCCGGCATGGCGTCGGGGATGACCACGGCCGGGTTCTTCATACGTGCCTGCATCGTTGCTCTCCCTGTTTCCCCTGCGTCCCTCGCTCCGCCGGCCTCTCCTCCGCCGACGGCTCTCGCTCCGCTGGATTGCGTCGTCACCGCACTGACGGATGGCGACGCGGGAATGTGACAGCGATCGACGCGGGAAGGTGACAGCGATCGACGCGGGAAGGTGACAGCGATCGGCGCGGGAAGGTGACAGCGATGCGGCACACCCGGCCCGGAGCGGCCGTGGGGTCAGGCCGTGCCCCTGCGCCCGCCGGCCGGCGACTGCCTTACCGCCGCCGGCACTGCTCGTTCTTCTTGACCACGGTCAGCGTGATCTTCAGCTGGGTCATATGGGCCCCGGGGGCCGGCTGCTGCTCGCAGACCTTCCAGCGGGCGGGCCACAGCACATGGCGTCCCCTGCCGAGGCCGTCCTTGAAGCGCACGGTGGGGTCGAAGTGCAGGGCCTCGAAGGCGGCGACCAGACCCTTGCCTTTGACGTTCGGCATCGCGCCGGGGCCGGCGTCGGCCTGTGCCGGGCCGGCCGGCAGGACGGCGGAGAGGGCCAGGGCTGCGGTGATAACGGTCTTCTTCATAGTCCAAGGAATGACCCTTGTGGACACCGGTCACGCCTCGTCTGACCTGTTCGGACGAGGGGCGGCCGACGGCTGCCCGGACACCGCCCGTGACGACCGGGGCGCCGGTCCCTGATGACGCGGGACACCCCTGGGATGACACAGCACACCCCCGCCAGGGCATGACCCCGACCCACCGATGTACTAGAGTTATCTCGACATCGAGATATCTACCGAGAGGTGTACCGCTGCCGCGCCAGTAAGGCGTGCCTAACTTAGGCTCACCTTAGCGGATGGGGCAAGAACCTGTGACGGCAGGATTGCGGCGGTACGCGCGAATTCATGCATGAAGGAGACTGTCGTGTCGGCGAACAGCTTCGACGCCCGCAGCACGCTGCAGGTGGGCGACGAGTCGTACGAGATCTTCCGGCTGGACAAGGTGGAGGGCTCGGCCCGCCTCCCGTACAGCCTGAAGGTGCTGCTGGAGAATCTGCTCCGCACCGAGGACGGCGCGAACATCACCGCCGACCACATCCGGGCGCTCGGCGGCTGGGACTCCCAGGCCCAGCCCAGCCAGGAGATCCAGTTCACGCCGGCCCGCGTGATCATGCAGGACTTCACCGGTGTGCCGTGTGTCGTGGACCTCGCGACCATGCGTGAGGCCGTGAAGGAGCTGGGCGGTGACCCGGCGAAGATCAACCCGCTGGCCCCCGCCGAGCTGGTCATCGACCACTCCGTCATCGCCGACAAGTTCGGCACGAACGACGCCTTCAAGCAGAACGTCGAGCTGGAGTACGGCCGCAACAAGGAGCGCTACCAGTTCCTGCGCTGGGGCCAGACCGCGTTCGACGAGTTCAAGGTCGTGCCGCCGGGCACCGGCATCGTCCACCAGGTGAACATCGAGCACCTGGCGCGGACCGTCATGGTGCGCAACGGCCAGGCCTACCCCGACACCCTGGTCGGTACGGACTCGCACACCACCATGGTCAACGGCCTCGGTGTGCTCGGCTGGGGCGTCGGCGGCATCGAGGCCGAGGCCGCGATGCTCGGCCAGCCGGTCTCGATGCTCATCCCGCGCGTCGTCGGCTTCAAGCTGACCGGTGAGCTGAAGCCGGGCACCACCGCCACCGACCTCGTCCTCACGATCACCGAGATGCTGCGCAAGCACGGCGTCGTCGGCAAGTTCGTCGAGTTCTACGGCGAGGGCGTCGCCGCCACCTCGCTCGCCAACCGCGCCACCATCGGCAACATGTCGCCGGAGTTCGGCTCCACGGCCGCCATCTTCCCGATCGACGGCGAGACGCTGAACTACCTCAAGCTGACCGGCCGCTCCGAGCAGCAGGTCGCGCTCGTCGAGGCGTACGCCAAGGAGCAGGGCCTCTGGCTCGACCCGGCCGCCGAGCCCGACTTCTCCGAGAAGCTGGAGCTGGACCTCTCCACGGTCGTCCCGTCGATCGCCGGTCCCAAGCGCCCGCAGGACCGTATCGTCCTGGCCGAGGCCGCCCAGCAGTTCGCGCAGGACGTCCGCAACTACGTCGGCGAGGCGGACGAGGAGGCGGGCAAGGAGTCCTTCCCGGCCTCGGACGCCCCGGCCGTGGACCACAACGGTGCGCCGACCAAGCCCACCCAGGTGACCGCCGCCGACGGCACGGTCTACGAGATCGACCACGGCGCCGTCACCGTCGCCGCGATCACGTCCTGCACCAACACCTCGAACCCGTACGTCATGGTCGCCGCCGCGCTGGTGGCCAAGAAGGCGGTCGAGAAGGGCCTGACCCGCAAGCCGTGGGTCAAGACCACCCTGGCCCCGGGCTCCAAGGTCGTCACCGACTACTTCGACAAGGCCGGCCTGACCCCGTACCTGGACAAGCTGGGCTTCAACCTCGTCGGCTACGGCTGCACCACCTGCATCGGCAACTCCGGCCCGCTGGACGAAGAGGTCTCCAAGGCCGTCAACGAGGCCGACCTCGCGGTCACCTCGGTGCTCTCCGGCAACCGTAACTTCGAGGGCCGGATCAACCCCGACGTCAAGATGAACTACCTGGCGTCCCCGCCGCTGGTCGTCGCGTACGCCATCGCCGGCTCCATGAAGGTGAACATCACCGAGGAGGCCATCGGTAACGACACCGAGGGCAACCCGGTCTACCTCAAGGACATCTGGCCCACCGAGGCCGAGGTCAACGACGTCGTGGCCAACGCCATCGGCGAGGACATGTTCAACAAGTCCTACTCCGACGTCTTCGCGGGTGACGCCCAGTGGCAGGCGCTGCCGATCCCGACCGGCAACACCTTCGAGTGGGACGCGGAGTCCACCTACGTCCGTAAGCCCCCGTACTTCGAGGGCATGACGATGGAGACCACCCCGGTCGAGGACATCGCCGGTGCCCGCGTGCTGGCCAAGCTGGGCGACTCGGTCACCACCGACCACATCTCCCCGGCCGGTGCGATCAAGGCCGACACCCCGGCCGGCCAGTACCTCACCGAGCACGGCGTCGAGCGTCGCGACTTCAACTCCTACGGCTCGCGCCGCGGTAACCACGAGGTCATGATCCGCGGCACCTTCGCCAACATCCGTCTGCGCAACCAGATCGCGCCGGGGACCGAGGGCGGCTTCACCCGCGACTTCACGCAGGACGGCGGCCCGGTGTCGTTCATCTACGACGCGTCGCAGAACTACCAGGCCGCCGGCATTCCGCTGGTCATCCTGGCCGGCAAGGAGTACGGCTCCGGCTCGTCCCGCGACTGGGCAGCCAAGGGCACCGCGCTCCTGGGCGTCAAGGCCGTCATCGCCGAGTCGTACGAGCGCATCCACCGCTCGAACCTGATCGGCATGGGCGTGCTCCCGCTGCAGTTCCCCGAGGGCGCCTCCGCGCTGTCCCTGGGCCTGACCGGCGAGGAGACCTTCTCCCTCACCGGCATCACCGCCCTGAACGACGGCGGCATCCCGGAGACGGTGAAGGTCAAGGCCGGCGACGTGGAGTTCGACGCCAAGGTCCGCATCGACACCCCCGGTGAGGCGGACTACTACCGCAACGGCGGCATCATGCAGTACGTGCTGCGCTCGCTCATCCGCAAGTAAGCCTCAGCCGCCCTCAGGCGTTACGGGCCGTACTCCCACCTGTCGGGTGGGGGTACGGCCCGTCCGCCGTTTCACCCGGCCGCGCTCAGCAGTTCCACCTCCGCCAGCCGTGCCGTCGAACCGCCCGCGGGCACCAGTCGGTAGTGCGCGTACGTGCCCGGGTGGGCGACCGTGAAGACCCGGGTCTGGTGGTTCCAGGTGAAGGTTTCTCCCGCGCGCCTGTCGAGATCGGTCCATGCCGCGCCGTCCGGCGAACCCTGCAGTACCCACCCCGTGGGCGCTTTTTCACGGTCCGATGAGGTGAGGGTGTACTGCGCGGCATGGCTCCCCGCGGAGACCACCGGCAGGTCCGTCGCCGCCCCGAGCACGGCATCCGTGGCAGAGGTGTCGTCCAGGAGGGGTGAGCTGCCCGGCACGGTCAGATCCCGGGCGGGGGTGGGGATGCGGTCGTCGTGCGTGAGGGACGTCGGCCCGGCGTTTTTTCCGCTGCCCCAGGCCGAGGGCTTCGGCCCCATCGCGAAGTCCAGCCGGCCGCCCCGGGAGAGCAGCGCATGGGGCAATGCGGTGGAATTCCAGGGTTTTCCGTCGACCTTGAGACCCTGTACGTAGATGTTGCGGGCGTTGTTGCGCGGCGCGTTCACGGTCAGCTCGTGGCCGTTTTCCAGGTGGACGGTGGCCTTGGTGAAGAGCGGGGAGCCGACGGCGTATTCGCCCTGTCCCATGACCAGGGGGTAGAAGCCGAGCGCGCTGAAGAGGTACCACGCCGACATCTCGCCGTTGTCCTCGTCGCCCGGGTATCCCTGGCCGATTTCGCTGCCGAGGTAGAGGCGGGAGAGCGCTTCGCGGACCTTTTCCTGGGTCTTCCACGGCTGTCCGGCGGCGTCGTACGTATAGGCGATGTGGTGCGACGGCTGGTTGCTGTGGCCGTACATCCCCATACGGGTGTCGCGGGCCTCGGTCATTTCGTGGATGACATCGCCGTAGGACCCGGCGAACTCCTTGGCGGCGGTCTCCGGGGTGGTGAAGTACGCGTCCAGCTTCCTGGCCAGCGCGGACCGGCCGCCGTAGAGGCCGGCCAGGCCCCGGGTGTCCTGGGGGGCGGTGAAGGCGAAAGTCCAGGCGTTGGTCTCGGTGTAGTCGTGGCCCCAGACGCGCGGGTCGAATTTCCCGGGTGCCAGGCGCCATTTGCCCTGGGCGTCCTTGCCCTGGAAGAAGCCGACACGGGTGTCGAAGAGCCGGACGTAGTTCTGCGCCCGGTGACGGAAATACGTCGCTTCTTCCTGGTAGCGCCGGTTGTGCGTCTTCTTGTAGAGGGCCTCGCCCATACGGGCGATACCGAAGTCGTTGAGATAGCCCTCCAGGGCCCAGGACATGCCCTCGCGGGTATCGGTACTCGTATAGCCGAGGAAGGGGGAGGTGGACATTCCCTTACGGCCGACGCCGGGGCTGGGCGGGGCCACGGTGGCATTCTTCACGGCCGCTTCATAGGCGGTCTTCGCGTCGAATGTCACGCCCTTGGCATAGGCATCGGCGAAGGCGACATCGGAACTCGTACCGGTCATCAGGTCCGCATAGCCGGGCGAGGACCAGCGGGAGATCCAGCCGCCGTCCTTGTACTGCTGGACGAAGCCGTCGACCATGCGTCCGGCGCGGTGCGGGGTGAGGAGCGAATAGGCCGGCCAGGTGGTCCGGTAGGTGTCCCAGAAACCGTTGTTGACGTAGATCTCGCCGTCGACGATTTTCGAGCCGGTGCGGGTGGGGGTGTCCGGGCCGGTCTGCGGGGAGAACGGGCTGGCGTAGCGGGTGCGTGAACCTACCTTCTCGGAACCGGAGTTGGGGTAGAGGTAGAGGCGGTAGAGGTTGGAGTAGAGGGTGGTGAGCTGGTCCCGGCTCGCGCCCTCCACCTCCACGCGGCCCAGGAGGCCGTCCCACTGGGCCTGCGCCCGGCCCCTGACGTCGGCGAAGGCCGCACCGGCCGGGATCTCACGGGACAGGTTCGCCTTCGCCTGGTCCACGCCGATCAAAGAGGTGGCGATCCGCATCGTCACCGTACGGTCGGCGCCCGGCCGGAAGCGGAGATAGCCGGTGACGTCCTTGCCGCCCCCGCCGTCGAGCTTGCCGCCCCCGGTGACGGGCGCGTCGAAGACGCCGTAGACGAAGAGCCGGGTGGCGCCGACGGACAGGCCGCTCTTGACGTCGGAGAAGCCGGTGACGATGCCGCGCTCGGTGTCCAGGGTCAGGCCGCCCCTGTTGTCGACGTTGTCGAAGATGAGGCCGGCGTTGCTGCCGGGGAAGGTGAAGCGCATCAGGGCGGCGTGGTCGGTGGGGGTGATCTCCGCCTTGAGGCCGTTGTCGAAGGTGACGCCGTAGTAGTGCGGGCGCGCGGTCTCGCGGCTGTGGTGGAAGGGGAGGGCGCGGGCGGTGCGGGAGGCGTCCGGGGTGCCCGGGGCGATGGTGGGCATGACCTGGAACGTCTGGCGGTCGCCCATCCAGGGGCTGGGCTCGTGGCTGGCGCTGAAGGCCTGGAGGGCGGGGAGGTTGTCGGCGTTGTTGCGCCGCGCGTACTCGTAGAGCCAGTCGGCGGAGCCGGCGTTCGTCACCGGGGTCCAGAAGTTGAAGCCGTTGGGGACGGCGGTGGCGGGGAAGGTGTTGCCGCGCGAGAAGCTGCCGCTGGAGAGGGTGCCGCGGGTGGTGAGGGCGTAGTCGGAGAGGTGACGGAGCCGCCTGTCCGGGGGGCTGGGCGCGAGGGTGATGTCGTCCACCCAGCCGCGGAAGGTCGGTGCGGTGCGCGGCGCCCTCGGCGCGTCGTAGGCGATGAGGATGCGGTCGACGGTCTTGCCGGCGGCCACCGCGCCGATGCGCGCCTCACGGTTGTTCCACTGATTGGCGTAGAGGGTCTTGGAGGCGGCCTGACCCTGCGGCGTCAGGGGCGCACCGTGCTGGTCGACGGCGTGCAGATCGCTGAGGTAGGTGCCGTCGGTGAAAGCCAGGTCCACGGCGACGTGGGTCGCGGGGTAGGACAGATCGGTTCTGGCCATCTCCGGGAAGAGCTTGTAGGAGAGGGACGTTGATGCGGTGATGCGGATGTCGACGTCGAAGAGCCTGTTGTACGAGTAGCCGCGGGCGGGGCCGGTATGGGTGCCGCCGTACCGCAGCGCGTGGGTGCCGGTGAAGCCGGCGTGCGCCTTGGCGGTGGGGGAGTCGGTGGGGCCGGCGTCGGGGTGGCTGGTCATGCCGGGGCGCGCGGGGGTCGTCTCCTGGGTGACGCCGGACGCGCGAGGTGTGCCGTCGGGGGTGGTGTCCACGGTGTCGGACCAGGTCGGTGCCGGGTCACCGGGCTCGAAGGAGGAACGGAACTCCGTTGCCCCCGGGGGCTTTTGCGCGGGTGCTGCCTGGGCCGGGAGGTGCGCGGTGATGACGAACAGCGCGGCCGCCGCGAGGGCGGCGGGGCGGGTGAACTTCCGCGGTGGACGCGGTGGACGGTACCGGTGTCTGTGCCGCACGCGAGCCCTCTCAACAAAGGTGACATCGTTGTCAATTGATGGGTGGTGGCGATGTGTGGTGGCGCAGGGGTGATGCGAAGCGATCCGGAGAGATACGGGGAGATCCGGAGAAATGCGGGGGATGAGCAGAGACAAGTAAGGGGGGTGGGGAGAGGGGTGTCAAGGGTGCCGGTGCGGTCGGTGGGTCGGCGCTGCGGTCGCCGGACCGCCTTCCCGCCGTGGGCGGGCGGGGTGTCGGCCAATGGTGCATCCCCGTGCATACCGGGGAGGTCTCAACTAGGGAAAGACGCCGTCCAACCCTGCGTTCGATCTTGCCCCTTCGGCCGGAAGTGGACTATACCTGTCGGCATCCGACCGGCCCGTGCGACTGGGCCGTGGATCCGGGGGAGTGCGGGGGAATGGATGATTTCCCCGGGTCTCCCTAGCGCGTATCCCGCGCGTCCGGTGCACATCCCGTACAACTCAGCTTCATCTGACCTGCGGTGCCGGGGTGGCTCCGGTACACCGCCTGAGTCCTGAAGAAGGCGAGGACTTGAGCATGGGATCCACCTCAGAATTCAACCGCCGCGATCTGGTCAAGCGGGCCGCGGCCCTGGGAATCGTCGCCGTACCGGCCATGAGCATGTTGTCGGCGTGCGCCGGGGCCTCCAGCGGAGACGGGGACAAGGTCGCCAAGGGAAAGAAGACGGCGAAGAATCCGCTGGCCGTCAATGAGTCCGCGGGGCTGGACGTCGTCATCTTCGACGGTGGATTCGGCGACAAGTACGCCAAGGATGCGCAGGCGGAGTACCTCAAGGCGTTCCCGAAGGCCGAGGGCAAGGTCAAGCTGTCCTCGACGCAGAAGATCCAGTCGACGCTGCAGCCCCGCTTCAACGGCGGGAATCCGCCCGATCTCGTCGACAACTCCGGCGCCGAGCAGATGGATTTCGGCACCCTGGTCGGCAAGAACCAGCTCAGTGATCTGACGCCGCTCCTCGACGCCCCCTCGGTCGACGACCCGAACAAGAAGGTGCGCGACACGCTGCGCCCGGGCGTCATCGAGATGGGGCAGTTCGGCGGTAAGGAGACCTGGATCCTGTACTACGCCTACACGGTGTACGGCGTGTGGTACTCCAAGGGGAATCTCCGGAAGCTGGACGCGGAATACCCCGAGACCTGGGACGAGATGCTCGCGCTGTGCGCGAAGGCCAAGAAGAAGGGCATCGCGGGCTGGACCTACCCGGGCAAGTACCCCTACTACCTGCCCTTCAGCCTCTACCCGTTCATCGCCAAGATCGGCGGCGCGGAGGTCCTGCGGCGCATCGACAACCTGGAGCCGAACGCCTGGAAGGACCCCGCGGTCAAGGCGGCATTCGACGCCTATTACGAGCTCTACAAGAAGGGGTACGTCCTCAAGGGCTCGCCGGGTCTCGACCACCTCCAGTCGCAGAAGGCATGGGCCGACGGGAAGGCGCTGTTCATCCCCAACGGTTCCTGGGTGGAGAACGAATCGGCCAAGCAGATCGCCGCGAATCCGCACTTCGACCTCGCGGTCGGCGCGCCGTCCAGCCTCTCCTCCTCGGACAAGATGCCGTTCGGCACGATCTGGGCCTCGGGCGGCGAGCCGTACATCGTCCCGAAGGCGGCGAAGAACTCCGACGGCGGCATGGAACTGCTGCGCATCATGCTCAGCAAGAAGTCAGCGCAGAATTTCATCAAGCAGGTCTCCTCGCTCTGTTCGTTCAACGGCGGCACGGAGGGCGTCACGCTCCCGCCGGGGCTGACGTCGGCGCATGCGGCGCTGCAGAAGGCCGGCTCGAACATCGTCAATCCCCGGCTGCAGGACTGGTATGTGGCGCTGCAGAAGGAGCGGATCGGGGTCGGCGCGCTGGGCGAGATGATGGCCGGACGGATGACGCCGGACGAGGCGATAAAGAAGATCCAGAAGTACGCGGACGACACCCGCGACGACTCCAGCGTCAAGAAGTACAAGCGCTGACACACCTGCAAGCGCTGACGGTCACATGCGCTGACAAGTGGCGGGTGCCGGCGCCGACAAGTACCGGCGCTGAGCGACGAGTTGCGTCGGGCGCCGAGTTCGTGGGGGTACCTCCCGGCGCTGGCCGGGGGAGCGTCACCAGCGGCGGCATCCGCAGGGAGAGAACGGGATCGGGAGTCATGCAGCACGGCAAATACCGTTTCATCGCGGGGTTCCTGGTCATCCCGCTGGCGATTTATGCGATCTTTGTGATCTCGCCGTTCGTGCAGGCCATCTACTACTCCTTCACGGACTGGACCGGGCTGAGTCCGGACATGAAGATGGTCGGCTTCGACAACTACGCGCGGCTCTTCCAGGACGATGTCTTCTGGGCCGCCGTGGGCAACAGTGTGACGCTGCTGCTCCTGCTGCCGGTGGTGACGCTGTCGCTCGGACTCTTCTTCGCCTTCATGCTCAATGTCGGCGGACGCCGGAGGAAGAAGGCGGTGATCGGCGGCGTACGCGGCTCGAGCGCGTACAAGATTCTCTATTTCTTTCCGCAGGTGCTGTCCGTACCGATCGTCGCGCTGCTGTTCCAGTTCGCCTACAACCCGGAGAGCGGCGCACTCAACGCGTTCTTCAAGGCGATCGGTCTGGACAATGTGCAGCCGGACTGGCTGGGTGATCCGGGGATCGCGCTGTGGTGTGTGATGGGCGCGATGGTGTGGGCCAATGTCGGCTTCTACGTCGTGCTCTTCTCGGCCGGTATGAGCTCCATCCCGAAGGACTTCTACGAGGCCGCGCTGCTGGACGGCGCGAACCGCTTCAACACGTTCTTCCGGATCACCCTGCCGCTGCTGTGGGACACCGTGCAGACCGGCTGGATCTATATGGGCATCCTCGCCCTGGACGTGTCGGCCTTCGCGTTCGTGCAGATCATGAGCGTCGGTCCGGGCGGCCCCGACTATGCGACCGAGGTCCTTCCGCTGTACGTCTACCAGAAGACCTTCCGCGACGGTCAGGCCGGATACGCGACCTCCATCGGCGTTTCCCTGCTGATCGTGACCCTCATCTTCTCGGCCATTGTGATGCGGCTGGGACGGCGCGAGCGACTGGAGTTCTGATGAGTGCGCAGACGGATCCCGCGGGGCTTCCGGGCGATAGGGAAGGCGTCACCCAGAGCGCCCCGAAAGGCGCCACGGAAGGCGTGGTGACGGGTGCCGCCACGGCTGTCGTCAAGGAGAGGCCGGACGACGGCCTTTCCGCGCCGCCCCGCAAGGAGCGGAACGGCGGCGGAAGGGGTGAGGGCGGGGTCCTCAATGTCTTCTCCCACGGCGTCCTGGTGATCTGGGGCCTGTTGGTCACCATGCCGCTGCTGTGGGCGGTGGTCAGCTCCTTCAAGGACGATGCCGAGATCTTCGGCTCGCCGTGGGGGCTGCCGTCCGTCCTGCATTTCGACAACTGGGCGCGCGCCTGGGACAAGGCGAACATGGGCCAGTACTTCCTCAACTCGCTCATTGTGGTGGGGGGTTCGCTGATCGGCACGATGCTGCTCGGGTCGATGGCGGCGTATGTGCTGGCCCGTTTCGACTTCCCCGGGAACCGCTTCCTTTACTTCCTGTTCGTGGGCGGCATGGGTTTCCCGGTCATCCTGGCGCTGGTCCCGCTGTTCTTCGTCATGAAGAACATGACGCTGCTGGACACCTACCACGGCCTGATCCTCGTCTATATCGCCTATTCACTGCCGTTCACGGTCTTCTTCCTCAGCGGGTTCTTCAGGACACTGCCGACGTCGGTGGCCGAGGCGGCGCTCATCGACGGTGCCTCGCACACCCGCACCTTCTTCCAGGTGATGCTGCCGATGGCCCGCCCCGGCCTGATCAGCGTCGGGATCTTCAACTTCCTCGGGCAGTGGAACCAGTACCTGCTGCCGACGGTGCTCAATGTCGGTGACCCGAACAAGAAGATGCTGACCCAGGGGCTGGTGGCGCTGGCCGTGAGCCAGGGCTACAAGGGGGACTGGTCGGGGCTGTTCGCCGGGCTGACGATCGCGATGCTGCCGGTGCTCGCGGCGTACATCATCTTCCAGCGGCAGGTGGTGGCCGGTCTGACGGCCGGGGCGCTGAAGTAGCGTCTGATCCCCGGGGTGCATGCGGCGCGAGGGATGTGTCCGGCACGTTCGGCGTGCCCGATGTCATCGGTGTGATCGAAAAGACACGGCACCGACCGGACACAACGCCGGCAACACCCTCGCCACCGGCTCCGCAGGCAGGTCCCGCCGCCCCGCCAGGGTGCCGGACCACGCCTGCCATGGTCATTCCGTCTGCATTCCACTTGATCTCTTGGCCACTCAAGTACTTGACGGGAGACGGCCCGGGCGCGTCAGCTTAGATTCACATGTTGGAGACAGCCGGGCCCCGCTGATGTGGCCCAGCCCCAGACGGGAGTGGATGAGTCAATGGAGACTCCGGGGTCGCAGTCCTCGCTGCACCGGGCCAATCTGGAGCGGGTCGTACGAGCGGTGCGTATGGCGGGCTCCCTCACGCAGGCGGAGATCGCCCGGAGCACGGGGCTGTCCGCGGCCACCGTCTCCAACATCGTTCGCGAGCTGAAGGACGGCGGGACCGTCGAGGTCACGCCCACCTCCGCGGGCGGGCGGCGGGCGCGCAGCGTGTCGCTCTCCGGGGACGCGGGCATTGTCGTCGGCGTCGATTTCGGGCACTCCCATCTGCGGGTGGCGGTCGGCAACCTCGCGCACCAGGTGCTCGCCGAGGAGGCCGAGCCGATCGATGTGGACGCCTCCGCGGCCGAGGGCTTCGACCGGGCGGAACGGCTGGTCAACCGGCTGATCGCGGCCACCGGGGTCGGTGCCGACAAGGTCATCGGCGTCGGTCTGGGTGTCCCGGGGCCCATCGACGTGGAATCCGGGACGCTCGGCTCGACGGCGATCCTGCCGGGCTGGTCCGGTACGAACCCCAGCCAGGAGCTGTCCGGGCGCCTCGGCGTGCCCGTGTACGTCGACAACGACGCCAACCTGGGCGCGCTCGGCGAGCTGGTGTGGGGCGGCGGGCGCGGGGCCGCCGATCTCGCGTACATCAAGGTGGCCAGCGGTGTCGGCGCGGGCCTGGTGATCAGCGGGCAGATCTACCGGGGACCGGGCGGTACGGCGGGCGAGATCGGGCACATCACGCTGGACGAGTCCGGGCCGGTCTGCCGCTGCGGCAACCGCGGCTGTCTGGAGACCTTCACCGCGGCGCGGTATGTGCTCCCCCTGCTCCAGCCCAGCCACGGTCCGGATCTGACCATGGCCAGGGTGGTGCAGCTGGCCCGTGAGGGGGACCCGGGCTGCCGGCGGGTGATCGCGGATGTGGGCCGCCATATCGGCAGCGGTGTGGCGAATCTGTGCAATCTGCTCAATCCGAGCCGGGTGGTGCTCGGCGGCGATCTTGCCGAGGCCGGTGAGCTGGTGCTGGCGCCGATCCGGGAGTCGGTGTCGCGGTATGCGATCCCCAGCGCGGCACGGCAGTTGGGGATCGTCCCCGGCACGCTCGGCGGCCGTGCGGAGGTGCTGGGCGCGCTCGCGCTCGTACTGAGCGAGATGGGTGATTCGACCCTGCTCGACGGTGCACGGAACGCGGACGCACCCGCCATGGCGTGACGGCGGCATCGCTTTTCGGCCAGGCTCGCCGCGGCGCCTCGGCGCCCGCGGCCGCCGCCCCCGTAGCGCGTTCGGCTTGAGTTCACACTGCTAACGCATGGCACCGTTGCCATCTCGTTAAGGATTTACTTCTTGACGGTGGGGCGGCGGCCGAGTTGACTTCCAGCCACCTCGGCCGCAACGACGCGGCCTCGTCAGGGAGGCAACCCCCATGAACGTTTGGACGCGCCGCGTCGTCATAGGAACCGCCGCCGTCTCGATGGCGCTCTCCGTGGCCGCCTGCGGCAAGGCCGGTGACGGCGCCAAGGCGGGCGGCGGCGACGGGAAGACCATCGGTCTGCTGCTGCCGGAGAACAAGACCACGCGCTACGAGACCTTCGACCGCCCGCTGATCGAGGGCAAGATCAAGGCGCTGTGCAGCGACTGCAAGGTCCTGTACAACAACGCTTCGCAGGAAACCGACACCCAGAAGAAGCAGTTCGACGCGCTGATCACCCAGGGCGTGAAGGTGATCATCCTCGACGCCGTCGACTTCAAGGCCACCAAGACCTGGGTCAACCAGGCCGCCAAGAAGGGCGTCAAGGTCGTCGCGTACGACCGGCTGGCCGAGGGCAACATCTCCGCCTATGTCTCCTACGACAACGAGAAGATCGGCCGCCTGCAGGGCCAGGCGCTGGTCAAGGCGCTCGGCGACAAGGCCAAGGACAGCAATGTCGTCATGATCAACGGGTCGCCCACCGACCCGAACATGCCGTTCTTCAAGAAGGGCGCACACAGCGTCCTGGACAAGCAGGTCAAGAAGATCGCATACGAGCAGGAGATCCCGGACTGGTCGCCGGACGAGGCCAACAAGAAGATGAGCTCCGCCATCGACTCGCTCGGCAAGGACGGCTTCCAGGGCGTCTACTCCGGTAACGACGGCATGGCCGGCGGCATCATCACCGCCCTCAAGCAGCAGGGCGTCAAGGTCCCGGTCGGCGGCCAGGACGCCGAACTCGCCGGCCTCCAGCGGATCCTCAAGGGCCAGCAGGCGTTCACCATCTACAAGCAGATCAAGCCGCAGGCCGACTCCACGGCCGAGATCGCGGTCAAGCTCCTCAAGGGCGAGAAGATCGGCTCCCTGACCGACGCCAAGGTCGACAGCCTCAGCGGCGACGTCAAGGGCATTCCCGCCAAGCTGTACGACGCGCAGATCGTGACCAAGGACAACATCAAGGACACGATCCTCAAGGACAAGGTCTACAAGGCGAGCCAGATCTGCACCGGCGACGTCAAGAAGGCCTGCGAAGCGGCCGGCATCAAGTAACCCGCGCCCACCGGCCCGGCCCGGCCCGCGCCGCCCCGTCCCTGGCGCGGGCCCGGCCACCCCCCACCCCTCTTTGCAGAGCCCTCTCGCGCTCTTCGCACCACCATCCCCGCCGTTGTGACGGCGGCGAAGGAGATGATTCACGTGTCCGCTACGCCTGTGCTGGCGTTGCGCGGAATCTCCAAGCGGTTCGGTGCCGTCCAGGCACTCACGGACGTCACCCTGGAGATCCACCCCGGTGAGGTGGTCGCCCTTGTCGGCGACAACGGTGCCGGCAAGTCCACCCTGGTCAAGACCATTTCCGGCGTCCACCCGGTCGACGACGGCGCCATCGAGTGGGAGGGCGAGGCGGTACGCATCGCCAAGCCGCACGACGCCCAGGAACTCGGCGTCGCGACCGTCTACCAGGACCTCGCGCTCTGCGACAACCTCGATGTCGTCGCCAACCTCTTCCTCGGCAACGAGACCCGCACCGCGGGCGTCCTCGACGAGATCGCCATGGAAAAGCGCGCGAAGGAGCTGCTGGACACCCTGTCCATCCGCATCCCCAGCGTCCGGATCCCCGTCGCCGCGCTCTCCGGCGGTCAGCGGCAGGTCGTCGCCATCGCCCGCGCGCTGATCGGCGACCCGAAGATCGTCATCCTCGACGAGCCCACCGCGGCCCTCGGCGTCGAGCAGACGGCGCAGGTCCTCGACCTCGTGGAGCGGCTGCGCGAGCGAGGCCTGGGCGTCATCCTCATCAGCCACAACATGGCCGATGTGCAGGCCGTCGCGGACCGGGTCGCGGTGCTGCGGCTGGGCCGTAACAACGGTGTCTTCCCCGTCGAGGGCACCTCCCACGAAGAGATCATCGCCGCGATCACCGGCGCCTCGGACAACGCCGTCACCCGCCGCAAGGCGCGTACGGATCAGGTGAAGAAGGAGGCCGGGGCATGAGCGAGCGCAGCGAGCGAATCGTTGAAAGGTGCGCGCCTCGCGTATGCGGGGCCGAGCGAAGCGAGGTGTCGGCATGAGCGACCTCAAGAAGGAGCCCGTAGCCGAGAAGGAGCCGGTGGCGGAGGCGGCCACCGAGGTCACCGAGGCCGCGGAGGTCACCGAGGCCACCGAGGCTGTGGAGACGGCCGGTGCGACCGAGACCGCCCCCGCCGCCGTCGACCCCCGTCTGCTCGTCCGCGAGCAGGGCCTGGCCGGCTACCTCAACGACTTCAAGCGCCGGGTGCGCGGCGGTGAGCTGGGCTCGCTGCCGGTCATCATCGGCCTGATCGTGATCGCGATCGTCTTCCAGCTGAAGAACAGCAGCTTCCTGTCCGCCGACAGCCTCGCCAACATCGGCGTCTACACCTCGGGCCTCGGCATCATGGCCGTCGGCATCGTCTTCGTCCTGCTGCTCGGTGAGATCGATCTTTCGGTCGGCTCGGTGGCGGGCGTCGGCGCGGCCGTCTGGGCGGTGCTCAGCGTCACCCATGGCGTCAATGACAACCTGGCGCTGCTGATCGCCATCGCCGTCGGCATCGCCATCGGCGCGCTGCACGGGTTCTTTTTCGCCAAGATCGGCGTGCCCGCGTTCGTGGTGACGCTGGCCGGCTTCCTCGGCTGGAGCGGCCTGCAGATCTGGATGATGGGCAAGGAAGGCTCCATCAACACGCCCAGCGGCAGCCTGGTGGAGAGCCTCACCGGTTACTACTTCGAGGACAAGGCCGCGGCGTACGGGCTGGCGCTGGTCGCGGTGCTCGCCTACGCCGGATCGCTGCTGCTGGACACCAAGCGCCGTAAGGCCGCCGCGCTGCCCGCGCGCCCGCTCAGCGAGATCCTGCTGCGCACCGGCGTGGTCGCCGTGATCTCCTTCGCGGTCGCCTACGTCCTCAACGAGCCGGCCGGCGCCCGCGGCCTGCCGCTGGCCCTGGTGCTGTTCCTCGCCGTACTGGTCATCGCGGACTTCGTGGTGCGCCGTACGACCTACGGACGGCAGATCTTCGCGGTCGGCGGCAACGCCGAGGCGGCCCGCCGCGCCGGCATCAACGTCAACAGGATCCGGATCAGCGTCTTCGCCATCTCCGGGATGCTCGCCGCCTTCGGCGGACTGTTCATCGCCAGCCTCTCCGGCGGTGCCACCAAGAACCTGGGCTCCGGCAACACCCTGATGAACGTCATCGCGGCGGCCGTCATCGGCGGTACCAGCCTCTTCGGCGGCCGCGGCAAGATCTGGTCCGCGCTGCTGGGCATGCTGGTCATCCAGTCGATCCAGCAGGGCCTGAACCTGCTCGGCATGGCCAGCGAGATCCAGTACATGATCACCGGCGCGGTGCTGCTGGCCGCCGTGGTGATCGACTCGGTGTCGCGGCGGACGCAGAAAACCGCGGGGCGCACCTGACCCATACCGGATATTCCCGGAAAACCGGCCCCCACCAGGCAACCGCCCGTGGGGGCCGGCCCGTGTTCATGGACGGGGCCGTTTGGGTGCCGCACCCCGGTGACATACATCGCAAGGCCCGGCCGTCGGCGCCACGGGCGGAACATTAGACTCATCTGATCGGCAAGCTCGATGCACGGCAACAGGCACAGGCACAGGCAGCAGGCAGAACGCAAGGAGGCAGGGGTGGCGTTGCTTTCCCGTATCAGGGGACCGCGCGATCTGGACCGGCTGGAGCCGGCGCAGCTTGAGCAGCTGGCGGGGGAGATCCGTACCTTCCTCGTCGACGCAGTGTCCAAGACCGGCGGACACCTCGGCCCGAACCTCGGCGTGGTCGAGCTGACCATCGCGCTGCACCGCGTCTTCCACTCCCCGAAGGACAAGGTCCTCTTCGACACGGGACACCAGTCCTACGTCCACAAGCTGCTCACCGGCCGCCAGGACTTCGCGGGCCTGCGCAGCAAGGGCGGCCTGTCCGGCTACCCCTCGCGCGCCGAGTCGCCGCACGACATCATCGAGAACAGCCACGCCTCGACGGTGCTGGGCTGGGCCGACGGCCTCGCCAAGGCCAATGAGGTGCGCGGCAAGGACGACCACGTCGTCGCCGTGATCGGTGACGGCGCGCTCACCGGCGGTATGGCCTGGGAGGCGCTCAACAACATCGCCGCCGCCAAGGACCGCCCGCTCGTGATCGTCGTCAACGACAACGAGCGCTCCTACGCCCCGACCATCGGCGGTCTCGCCAACCACCTGGCCACGCTGCGTACCACCGACGGCTACGAGCGCTTCCTGGCCCGCGGCAAGGACCTCCTCGAGCGCACGCCCGTCGTCGGCAAGCCGCTGTACGAGACCCTGCACGGCGCCAAGAAGGGCCTGAAGGACTTCATCGCACCGCAGGGCATGTTCGAGGACCTGGGTCTGAAGTACGTCGGCCCGATCGACGGCCATGACATCGAGGCCCTGGAATCCGCGCTGGCCCGCGCCAAGCGCTTCGGCGGCCCGGTCATCGTGCACTGCCTCACCGAGAAGGGCCGCGGCTACAAGCCCGCCGAGCAGGACGAGGCCGACCGCTTCCACGGCATCGGCCCGATCCACCCGGACACCGGCCTGCCGGTCAAGACCGCCGCCGCCAGCTGGACCTCCGTCTTCGGCGACGAGATGGTCAGGCTCGGCCGGGAGCGGGACGACATCGTCGCGATCACCGCGGCCATGCTCCAGCCCGTCGGCCTGAAGAAGTTCGCCGACGCGTTCCCGGACCGTATCTACGACGTCGGCATCGCCGAGCAGCACGCCGCCACCTCGGCCGCGGGCCTGGCCACCGGCGGCGTCCACCCGGTCTTCGCCGTCTACGCCACCTTCCTCAACCGGGCCTTCGACCAGGTCCTGATGGACGTCGCCCTGCACAAGTGCGGCGTGACCTTCGTCCTGGACCGGGCCGGGGTCACCGGTGACGACGGCGCCTCCCACAACGGAATGTGGGACATGTCCATGCTCCAGGTCGTCCCCACGCTGCGGCTCGCCGCACCGCGCGACGCCGAGCAGCTGCGCGCCCAGCTGCGCGAGGCCGTCGAGGTCAAGGACGCGCCGACGGTGCTGCGCTACTCCAAGGGCGTCGTCGGACCGGCCGTACCCGCGGTCGGGAAGATCGGCGGCATGGACGTGCTGCGCGAGAGCAAGGCCGACAAGCCCGACGTCCTGGTGGTCTCCGTGGGCGCCCTGGCGCCGATGTGCCTCGAGGTCGCCGATCTGCTGGACAAGCAGGGCATCTCCAGCACCGTCGTCGACCCGCGCTGGGTCAAGCCGGTCGACGCGGCGCTGCCCGGGCTCGCCGCCAAGCACCGTGTCGTGGTCACCGTCGAGGACAACATCCGGTCCGGCGGCGTCGGTTCGGCCATCGCCCAGGCGCTGCGGGACGCCGGTGTGGACCTCCCGCTGCGCGACTTCGGCATCCCCGAGAAGTTCCTCGACCACGCCTCCCGCAAGGAGGTCATGGCCGAGATCGGGCTCACCGCGCCGGACATCGCCCGCCAGGTGACGGGCCTTGTCGCCAGGATCGACAACCGGGGCGGCGACGCCGTGGAGGCCGCGGACGAGCGGGCCGCCGAGGTCGCCCGCGACTGAGCCACGACCGGCGGCGCGTTCCGCCATACGGCACCACGATGGGCCGGACGGCCACCCGTACGGGTGTTCCGCCCGGCCCATCGGCATATCCGCACGCACGCCCCATCGGGTGAATCACCGCCGCGCGAAGGCCCGCCAAAGCTGACTGTTTCCAGACATTGCGGAGACTCGGTCAGTTCAGGAGAGTTGCGAGAGGGTCGTCCAGGCGGAGGTTCGCCCATGAGCACACAACACGGCACAGGGAAAGTTTCACGCCGGGATCGAGGAATGTTCCGGACGAAGACTGTGGAGCAGTCGATCCAGGACACCGAGGAGCCGGAACACACACTCAAAAAATCCCTTTCAGCGCTCGATCTGACCGTCTTCGGTGTCGGTGTCGTCATCGGAACCGGCATCTTCGTTCTCACCGGCAAGATCGCCAAGGAGCAGGCGGGGCCCGCCGTGGCGGTCTCCTTCGTCGTCGCGGGCGTGGTCTGCGCGCTGGCGGCACTGTGCTACGCGGAGTTCGCCTCCACCGTCCCGGTCGCCGGTTCGGCCTACACCTTTTCCTATGCCTCCCTCGGCGAGCTCCCCGCCTGGATCATCGGCTGGGACCTGATCCTCGAACTCGCCCTGGGCTGTGCGGTGGTGGCCGTCGGCTGGTCCGGCTACATCCGTTCGCTGATGGACCAGGCCGGGTGGCATCTGCCGCCGGGCCTGTCCGGAACCCACGAGGGGCAGTTCGGTTTCGACCTGCTCGCCTGCGTCCTCGTCCTGGTCATCACGGGCATCCTGGTGCTCGGGATGAAGCTGTCCTCGCGGGTGACGGCCGTGATCGTCGGCATCAAGGTCACCGTCGTCCTGCTGGTCATCATCGCCGGCGCCTTCTTCATCAGCGGCGCCAACTACGACCCGTTCGTGCCGAAGAGTGAGCCCACCACGGGCGGCGGCGGACTGTCCGCGCCGCTGATCCAGCTGATCTTCGGCTTCACCCCGGCCAACTTCGGCACCATGGGCATCTTTGCCGCGGCCGCCGTGGTCTTCTTCGCCTTCATCGGCTTCGACATCGTGGCCACCGCGGCCGAGGAGACCCGCAACCCCCAGCGCGACGTCCCGCGCGGCATCCTCGGCTCGCTCGCCATCTGCACGGTCCTCTACGTCGCCGTGTCCGTCGTGGTCACCGGCATGGAGAAATACAGCAAGCTCTCCACCGACGCCCCGCTCGCCGACGCCTTCAAGGACCTCGGGCAGCCCTTCTTCGCGGGCATCATCAGCTTCGGCGCCGCCGTCGGCCTGACGTCGGTCTGCATGATCCTGCTGCTCGGCCAGAGCCGGGTGTTCTTCGCGATGAGCCGGGACGGTCTGATGCCGCGGGTCTTCTCGCGGTCCCACCCGCGGTACGGCACCCCGTACCGGGCGACCATCCTGCTGGGCGTCGTGGTCGCCGTCGCCTCCGGCTTCACCTCGATCGACGTCCTGGCCGAACTGGTCAACATCGGCACCCTGTTCGCGTTCGTCGTGGTCGCCGTCGGCGTCATCATCCTGCGCCGCTCCCGCCCCGACCTGCACCGTACGTTCCGTACGCCACTGGTTCCGCTGGTCCCGCTGCTGTCCGTGCTCGCCTCGCTGTGGCTGATGCTCAATCTGCCCGCCGAGACCTGGGTCCGCTTCGCGATCTGGATGGTGGTCGGCTTCGGCATCTACTTCGTGTACGGGCGCGGGCACAGCCGCCTCGGGCTCCGCACACGGCAGAAGGAGCAGGAGGGTACGGCGGGCACCCCGTCGTGAATCCGCCGGGCCCGTACGGTCTCATGGCCGTACGGGCCCTTTTCATGTCTGACGCCCGTCCTGCCGTCCGCCCCGGACGGCGCGTGGCCCCGTCACCCGCGCCCCCAGTGCCTCCACGCGCCGGCGCAGCTCACGGTCCGCGGTGACCACCAGACAGTTCCGGCCACCGCCCTCGGCCGCCACCAGTTCCACGATCCGGTCGTCCCCGCTGCCGTCCGCGGACTCCACCCGTACGCCCTCGACGGACGCCACCCCGCGCGCCGCGCCCTCGACGACCAGCACCATCTCCAGCGGCGGCGAGACCAGGCCCGGCAGTCCGCTCCCGGCGTACTCCGGCAGCGCGTCCCGCAGACGCTCCGCCGCCCCGCGCCGGTCCCGCCACCAGCCGTCCGGCACCGAGCCGACGACATTCGCGGCATCGACAATGACCAATGAATTCATGGAATCCATGCCGCAACCCTCCCACGAACGCGAATGCGCGGACCGGCTCCGCCGAGCCGGCCCGCGCATCCCGCGATCAGCGGTGCACCCTTACGCGGGCACGCTCGCCACGCCCGGGGCCAGGAACTTCTTGCCGGTCACCCGCTCGGAGACACCCTCACGGTCCAGGTACGGCGTGATGCCGCCCAGGTGGAAGGGCCAGCCGGCGCCGGTGATCAGGCACAGGTCGATGTCCTGCGCCTCGGCGACGACACCCTCGTCCAGCATCAGGCCGATCTCCTGCGCGACGGCGTCCAGGACGCGGTCGCGGACCTGGTCCTCCGTCAGCACCGAGTCGCCCTGCTTGAGCAGCGCGGCGACCTCCGGGTCCAGCTCCGGCTTGCCGGAGTCGTAGACGTAGAAGCCGCGCTTGCCGGCCTCGACGACGGCCTTCAGGTTGGGGGAGACCTTGAAGCGCTCCGGGAAGGCGCCGTTGAGCGTCTCGGAGACGTGCAGACCGATCGCCGGGCCGACCAGCTCCAGCAGCACCAGCGGCGACATCGGCAGACCGAGCGGCTCGATGGCCTTCTCCGCGGTCTCGACCGGGGTGCCCTCGTCGATGACGTTCTGGATCTCGCCCATGAAGCGGGTGAGGATGCGGTTCACGACGAACGCCGGGGCGTCCTTCGTCAGCACCGCGGTCTTCTTCAGCTTCTTGGCGACACCGAAGGCAGTGGCCAGCGAGGCGTCGTCGGTCTTCTCGCCGCGCACGATCTCGAGCAGCGGGAGGATCGCGACCGGGTTGAAGAAGTGGAAGCCCACGACCCGCTCGGGGTGCTTGAGCTTCGACGCCATCTCGGAGACGGACAGCGAGGAGGTGTTGGTGGCGAGGATCGCGTGCGCCGGGGCGACGGCCTCCACCTCCGCGAACACCTGCTGCTTGACGCCGATCTCCTCGAAGACGGCCTCGATGATGAAGTCGGCGTCGGCGAAGCCCTCGGCCTTGTCCAGCACACCGGTCACCAGGGCCTTGAGGCGGTTGGCCTTGTCCTGGTTGATCCGGCCCTTGCCGAGCAGCTTGTCGATCTCGGCGTGGACGTAGCCCACACCCTTGTCGACGCGCTCCTGGTCGATGTCGGTCAGCACGACCGGCACCTCGAGGCGGCGCAGGAAGAGCAGGGCGAGCTGCGAGGCCATCAGACCGGCGCCGACGACGCCGACCTTGGTGACCGGACGCGCCAGGCTCTTGTCCGGCGCACCGGCGGGCCGCTTGGCGCGCTTCTGCACCAGGTTGAACGAGTAGATACCGGCGCGCAGTTCGCCGCCCATGATCAGGTCGGCGAGCGCCTGGTCCTCGGCGTCGAAACCGGCCTGCAGGTCACCGTCCTTGGCGGCGGCGATGATCTCCAGCGCGCGGTACGCGGCCGGGGCGGCGCCGTGCACCTTGCCGTCGGCGATGAACTTGCCCTTGGCGACGGCCTGGTCCCAGGCCTCGCCGCGGTCGATCTCGGGACGCTCGACGGTGACGTCACCCTTGAGGACGTTCGCGGTCCAGATCAGCGACTGCTCCAGGAAGTCCGCGCCCTCGAAGATCGCGTCGGCGATCCCCAGGTCGAAGACCTGCTGCCCCTTGAGCTGCTTGTTCTGGTTGAGCGAGTTCTCGATGATCACCGAGACGGCCTTGTCCGCGCCGATCAGGTTCGGCAGCAGCGCACAGCCGCCCCAGCCCGGGACCAGGCCGAGGAAGACCTCGGGCAGGGAGAAGGCGGGCAGCGCCTTCGACACGGTCCGGTACGAGCAGTGCAGACCGACCTCGACGCCGCCGCCCATCGCCGCACCGTTGTAGTACGCGAAGGTCGGCACGGCCAGCGCGGACAGCCGCTTGAAGACCTCGTGGCCGCCCTTGCCGATGGCCAGCGCGTCGTCGTGCTTCTTCAGCAGCTCGACGCCCTTGAGGTCGGCGCCGACCGCGAAGATGAACGGCTTGCCGGTGAGGCCGACACCGACGATCTCGCCGTCCGCGGCCTCCTTCTCGACCTGGTCCAGCGCGGCGTTGAGGTTCGCCAGCGAGCCCGGCCCGAAGGTGGTCGGCTTGGTGTGGTCGAAGCCGTTGTCCAGCGTGATCAGCGCGAACCGGCCCGCGCCGTAGGGGAGTTCGAGGTGGCGTACGTGCGCCGACGTGACGACCTCGTCCGGGAACAGCTCGGCCGCGCCCTTCAGGAGCTCAGCGGTGGTGGTGCTCACTTGTCGCCTCCGGCGTCCTTGTGGTGCGGGTTCTCCCAGATGACCGTGGCGCCCATGCCGAAGCCGACGCACATGGTGGTGAGGCCGTAGCGGACCTCCGGCTGCTCCTCGAACTGGCGGGCCAGCTGGGTCATCAGCCGGACGCCGGAGGAGGCCAGCGGGTGGCCGAAGGCGATGGCGCCGCCGTACTGGTTGACGCGCGCGTCGTCGTCCGCGATGCCGTAGTGGTCGAGGAAGGCGAGCACCTGCACGGCGAACGCCTCGTTGATCTCGAACAGGCCGATGTCACCGATGCCCAGGCCCGCCTTGGCGAGCGCCTTCTCGGTCGCCGGGATCGGGCCGTAGCCCATGACCTCCGGCTCCACGCCCGCGAAGGCGTAGGAGACCAGGCGCATCTTGACCGGGAGGTTGTTCTCCCGGGCGAAGTCCTCGGAGGCGATGATCGAGGCGGTGGCACCGTCGTTGAGACCGGCGGCGTTGCCCGCGGTGACGCGGCCGTGCGTACGGAACGGCGTCTTGAGCCCGGCCAGGTTCTCCAGGGTGGTCCCCGGGCGCATCGGCTCGTCGGCCGTCACCAGGCCCCAGCCGGTCTCGCCGACCTCGGCGTTGGTGTTGCGCACCGAGATCGGGACCAGGTCCTGCTGGATCTTCCCGTTGGCGTACGCCTTCGCCGCCTTCTCCTGCGAGCGCACGGCGTATTCGTCGGCGCGCTGCTTGGTGATCTGCGGGTAGCGGTCGTGGAGGTTCTCCGCGGTCATGCCCATGAACAGAGCCGACTCGTCGACGAGCTTCTCGGAGACGAACCGCGGGTTCGGGTCGACGCCCTCGCCCATGGGGTGGCGGCCCATGTGCTCGACACCGCCGGCGACGGCGACGTCGTACGCACCGAAGGCCACGCTGCCCGCGACGGAGGTCACGGCGGTCAGCGCGCCGGCACACATGCGGTCGATGGAGTAGCCCGGGACGGACTGCGGGAGGCCCGCGAGGATCCCGGCGGTACGGCCGATGGTCAGGCCCTGGTCGCCGATCTGGGTGGTCGCGGCGATGGCGACCTCGTCGATCTTCGCGGGGTCCAGGTCCGGGTTGCGGCGCAGCAGCTCCCGGATGGCCTTCACGACGAGATCGTCGGCGCGGGTCTCGTGGTAGATGCCCTTCGGGCCCGCCTTGCCGAACGGGGTGCGGACGCCGTCGACGAAGACGACGTCCCTAGCGGTACGAGGCACGTTGGCTCTCCTCCAGGTGCGGGATGGCACTGCTGCGGGGCGCCCCCAGGGACGCTTCACACCGACATGCTACTTACGGGTAACCAGGCTGCACACCCCCACCGCCGGGAGCGGCGAACATCACACCGGATGGACGCGTATCGAGCGGAGTGTCGCGGTGTGTCCGGCCGTGCAAAAAGGCCCCGGCCGCGTGTCCTTGCACGCGGCCGGGGCCTTGAGTGGCCGGTTGTCGCTGGTCAGCCGCCGTTGCTGCGCAGCGCCTCGGTGAGGAGCGGGGCGACCAGCTCGATCTGCCAGGCGCGGGCGCCGTACCCGGCCAGCACCTCGGCGACCGCCTCGTGGGCGGGCTCGGCCGGGGGCTCCCAGCACAGCCGGCGCACCGTGTCCGGGGTGATCAGATTCTCCTGCGGGAGGTTCAGCCGCTCGGCGAGCGCGGTCACCGCGGCGCGGGCGGCCGACAGCCGCGCCGCGGCGGCCGGGTCCTTGTCGGCCCAGGAGCGGGGCGGCGGCGGGCCGTTGAGCGGCTGGCCGGGCTGCGGCAGTTCGTTCTCGGGCAGCGCGCGGGCGCGGTCCACCGCGGCCTGCCACTGCTCGAGCTGACGGCGGCCCATGCGGTGCCCGAAGCCGGGCAGCGCGGCCAGGGCGTGGCTGTTCGCCGGGAGGTTCAGCGCCGCCTCGACGATCGCGCCGTCCCCGAGGACCTTGCCCGGCGAGACGTCGCGCCGCTGGGCGACCTGGTCCCGGGCCGTCCACAGCTCCCGTACGACGGCCATCTGGCGGCGCCGGCGCACCTTGTGCATGCCGGACGTACGGCGCCAGGGGTCCTTGCGGGGCGGCGGCGGGGGAGCGGCGGCGATGGCCGCGAACTCCTGGCGGGCCCACTCCAGCTTCCCCTGCCGCTCGAGCTCCTCCTCCAGCGCGTCGCGCAGATCCACCAGCAGCTCGACATCGAGGGCGGCATAGCGCAGCCAGGGCTCGGGCAGCGGGCGGGTGGACCAGTCGACGGCGGAGTGGCCCTTCTCCAGGGCGAAGCCGAGGACGTTCTCGACCATCGCCCCCAGGCCGACCCGGGCGAAGCCGGCCAGCCGCCCGGCCAGCTCGGTGTCGAACAGCCGGGTGGGGACCATCCCTATGTCGCGCAGACAGGGCAGGTCCTGGGTGGCGGCGTGCAGGACCCACTCGGTGTCGCCGATCGCCTCGCCGAGCGCGGCGAGGTCCGGGCAGCCGACCGGGTCGATCAGCACGCTGCCGGCGCCCTCGCGGCGCAGCTGGACGAGATAGGCGCGCTGGCCGTAGCGGTAGCCGGACGCGCGCTCGGCGTCGACGGCGACCGGGCCGTGGCCCGCCGCGAAGGCCGCGATCACCTCGGCGAGCGCCGCGTCATCGGCGGTCACCGGGGGGATGCCCTCGCGCGGCTCCAGGAGCGGGACCGGCGCCGGTCGGGTGTCCGGAGGCGAGTCTCCGGGTGCTCGCAGTGTCGTGTCTGTTGTCTCTGCTGCGGTCTTTTGGGCGTCGGTCACGTGGCCAAGGGTATCTGTGTATGCACGTCGCCCGTCGAGGGAACGTTCCCTCGACGGGCGGGACGGTCGGGTGAAGGGGTCAGTGGATGATGCCGGTGCGCAGTGCCACCGCCACCATTCCGGCCCGGTCACCGGTGCCGAGCTTGCGGGCGATACGGGCGAGATGGCTCTTCACGGTCAGTGCCGAGAGCCCCATCGAGACGCCGATGGCCTTGTTGGACTGGCCCTCCGCAACCAGCCGCAGCACCTCGACCTCCCGGCCCGACAGCTCGCGGTAGCCACCGGGGTGCCCGGGGGCGCCCGGAGGCCGGCGCTGCATCCGGGCCGCGTTGGCGCCGATCGGGGCGGCGCCGGGGCGGCCGGGCAGGCCGAGGTTGGTGCGGGTGCCGGTGACGACATAGCCCTTGACGCCGCCGGCCAGCGCGTTGCGTACCGCGCCGATGTCATCGGCCGCCGAGAGCGCGAGGCCGTTGGGCCAGCCCGCGGCGCGCGTCTCGGACAGGAGCGTGAGGCCGGAGCCGTCGGGCAGGTGGACGTCGGCAACGCAGATGTCGCGCGGGTTGCCGACGCGGGGACGGGCCTCCGCGATGGACGACGCCTCGATCACGTCACGTACTCCGAGGGCCCACAGGTGGCGGGTGACGGTGGAGCGGACGCGAGGGTCGGCCACGACGACCATGGCCGTCGGCTTGTTCGGGCGGTAGGCGACCAGGCTCGAAGGTTGCTCGAGGAGAACAGACACCGGGCCTCCTGGGGGAGTGGCGGGGACGGAAGCCGGCTGGGGAGAGCCGGAAGCTCCGTGTTGGAAGGGTCACTGACCTCTTCGGCAGCAATCCGGCGGGACTTTAGACTTTGATCACGATTTAGTTAGGGGCAATTCGGGCAAATCGGATGCCTGAGCGATCAAGGGTGAACATCGAGTGAGCAGTGCTTGCGCACCCGCCTTCACCTGGGCACGCCAAGACGCCGATCATGCGCGAACATGATCGGCGTGTGTAAGGCATACCGGGTCCCTGATCACCGGCCGCAAGGGTCAACGGCCCCCGCCCCGGTTCGCCCCTCCGTACGGGGCTAGTGCGGCTTGGGCCCCCGGCGCTGCGGCAGCGCCACCACCCCGCCGCGCGGTACCGGGTCGAGGGTGGCCGGCGGCAGGCCCGCCACCTGGCACAGCAGATCGCACCAGGCCGCCAGATGCGCCGCCATGTCCGGCGCCCCGTCCGGCCCCTCGGCCGGCGTCCACGACGCCCGGATCTCGATCTGCGTCGCGGGCTCCCGCGCGGCCAGGCCCCCGAAGTAGTGCGATGCGGCGCGGGTGACCGTACCGCTCGGCTCGCCGTACTCCACCTCGCGCGCCTCCAGCGCACCGGTCAGCCACGACCAGGACACCTCGGGCAGCAGCGGATCGGCGCCCATCTCCGGCTCCAGCTCCGCCCGTGCCAGCGTCACCACACGGAAGGTGCCCTGCCAGGCATCGTCCCCGGCCGGGTTGTACAGCAGCACCAGCCGCCCGTCCGCAAGGTCCACGTCCTCGCCGTCCGGCCCCGCGCCCGGTTCGACCACCGCCGCCTCCAGGGCGTACGCGAACGGGGCGAGCCGCTTGGGCGCGGGCGTCGGGTCGATCTCGATCTCCGGCCGCAGCCGTGCCGCACGGAGCGCCTCGACCGCCTGACGGAAGGGGATCGGGGTCTCGTCCGCGCTGTCCGCGAGGTGTTCATGAGCCGCAGCCATGCCCGGAAGATTAGGCGGAAGGAGGCGCTCATCCGGGGAGGACACCCGGTGCGCGCGTCGCCCATTCGGACGTGTGCCCCCGTGCGCCGGTCACGGAGGGCCACCTACCGGAATGGGCAGGGGCCCCTCGTGCGAAGATTTGGGGCGTGAGCGCCAACGACGAGCCCGCGGGCCAGCAGCAGACCGGTACGTACCACTCGGCATTCCTCAAGGCCTGCCGGCGCGAGCCGGTGCCGCACACCCCCGTGTGGTTCATGCGCCAGGCCGGGCGCTCACTGCCGGAGTACCGCAAGGTCCGCGAGGGCATCGCGATGCTCGACTCGTGCATGCGGCCCGACCTCGTCACCGAGATCACGCTCCAGCCGGTACGCCGCCACAACGTCGACGCCGCCATCTACTTCAGCGACATCGTCGTCCCCCTCAAGGCCATCGGCATCGACCTCGACATCAAGCCGGGCATCGGCCCGGTCGTCGAGAACCCGATCCGCACCCGCGCCGACCTGGAGCAGCTGCGCGCCCTGGAGCCCGGCGACGTCTCGTACGTCACCGAGGCCATCGGCATGCTGGTGCGCGAGCTGGGCAGCACCCCGCTCATCGGCTTCGCCGGCGCCCCCTTCACCCTGGCCAGCTATCTGATCGAGGGCGGCCCGTCCCGTAACCACGAGCGCACCAAGGCCCTCATGTACGGCGACCCGCAGCTGTGGGCCGACCTCCTGGACCGCCTGGCAGACATCACGGCCGCCTTCCTCAAGGTGCAGATCGAGGCCGGGGCGAGTGCGGTTCAGCTCTTCGACTCCTGGGTCGGCGCCCTCGCGCCCGCCGACTACCGCCGCTCCGTGATGCCCGCCTCCGCCAAGGTCTTCCGGGCCGTCGAGGACTACGGCGTCCCGCGCATCCACTTCGGCGTCGGCACCGGCGAACTCCTCGGCCTGATGGGCGAGGCCGGCGCGGACGTCGTCGGCGTCGACTGGCGCGTCCCCCTCGACGAGGCGGCCCGCCGCGTCGGCCCCGGCAAGGCGCTCCAGGGCAACATCGACCCGGCCGTGCTCTTCGCCCCCCGCGAGGCCGTCGAAACCAAGGCCCGCGAGGTCCTGGACGCGGCCGCCGGGCTGGAGGGACATGTGTTCAACCTCGGGCACGGCGTGCTGCCGAACACGGACCCCGAGGCCCTGACCCGGCTCGTCGAGTACGTGCACGAGCAGAGCGCGCGCTGAGCGGAACTCCGGCGGGCGGCCGCGCGTCGTACGGATCATGAACGCCACGCCGCCGGACGCTCCGGACCTCGCCGCACTGACCGCCGCCTGGAAGCAGGTCGGGCCCGAATCCCCGGCGGACGAGGCCGGTCCGGTTGTCCTCGACTGCATACGCCGGCTCGCCGCCGACCCGGGCGGCGAGCGCGCCCATGTATGGGTCTACGGACTGCTCTCGATGACCCGCTATATCGCCACACGCGAGGGTGCGGCGGTGACCGGGCCCGCCGTCGAAGCGCTGCGGGCCGCGTACCGCGCCATCGGCGACCCGCCGCCCTGCGGCCACGAGACCCACCCGTACGAGAGCGCCCTGGACGGCATCGAGTCCGACGAGCTCTCGGTATGCGCCGACGTGCCCGATCCCGTACTGCTCGGGGCGGAGCACCGCTGCCCGCACGCCGTGGCGATGGCCGCCCGGATCGCCGCGGAGATCATCGCGCCCGGCACCGTGGAGGGCATTCCCGACCGGGTGCCGGAGCATCACGAGGGCAATATCAGGGACCTCGCATCGGTCCTGCACGGCTACCCGCGCGGTGGTGCCGATCCCGCGTACGAGATCGCGGCCGGATCCTGGATGCCCACGCACCCCAGCAGGGGAGCGCTCGCCGGACACCTCGTCCTGCTCAGGGCCGGCTGCTGGTACGCCGCTTCCGGGATGATCCGGCAGCGTTGGGTGCTCGACGACATGATCGAGGCCCTGGAGGACGCACTGGTGCGGCTGGACGGCGCGGCCTGCGCGCACACCGACGAGGAGCATCCCGAGGTCTCGGAGGACCCGGACACGGCCGCGGGCACCGGCTACTACCTCCTCACCCCGGGCGGCCGCGCCCGTCTCCGGGAGGGGTACGGGGACGCCCTGCCGGACGTCTGGACCTGTCCCGCCCTGCTGCGCGACCTCGCCCAGGACACCCGTGACCACCTCACCGAAGCCCGCGACCGGCTCTTCGGCGAGCGGCTCACCGGCCACCTGGACGCCGAATACCTGCGTGCCGACGGGGAGTTGGCCGTGGGCAGGATCGCGGAACGGCTGGAGCCCTGCTCCTCGAACGAGACGTATGCCGAGGACCTCGCGCTGTGGGCCGCTCGCCGCCACGCCAAAGGCACCGGCGACGCCCGAGAACGCCTCTTCCTCTTCCTGGCCGCCGCCCGCAGCCTCGACAACGCCTACCCGGACCCGCCGTCGTCCGTCTACCGGTCCGTACGCCCCCTGTTCGAGGAGGCGGCCTCGGCACCGCCGCCCGACACCTGCCCGCACGGGGACGATCACCCGGGAACCGGCGACGGCCTGCCCGGCGAGGTGAGCGCCCACCTTGCCCACCTCTGCGCCCCGGAGTCCTTCCCGGAACCCGAGGGAGCCCGGCCGCTCGACGCCTGGGCCTGCCCGCGCAACCTCGCCCCGGTCGCCGAGGAGTGGCTGGAGTCGATGGAGCAGTGGGACGAGGAGGCGGACGAGGAGTGAGCGCCCCCGCTCAGATCCCCGCCTCCCGCACCGCCGCCGTGGCCTTGCGCGCCGCCACCAGCACCGGGTCCCAGACCGGCGAGAACGGCGGGGCGTAGCCCAGGTCCAGGGTCGTCATCTGTTCGACGGTCATCCCGGCGGTCAGCGCGACCGCCGCGATGTCCACTCTCTTGCCCGCCCCCTCCCGGCCGACGATCTGCACGCCCAGCAGCCGTCCCGTACGGCGCTCGGCGAGCATCTTGACGTGCATCGGGCGGGCGCCCGGGTAGTAGCCGGCGCGGCTGGTGGACTCGATCGTGACGCTGACGAACCGCAGACCGGCGGCGCGGGCATGGCGTTCCAGCAGCCCCGTCCGGGCGATCTCCAGATCGCAGACCTTGCTGACGGCCGTGCCGACCACACCCGGGAACGTCGCATAGCCGCCGGCCGCGTTGGCGCCGATGACCTGGCCGTGCTTGTTGGCGTGGGTGCCCAGCGCGATGTGCCGCTCGCGTCCGGAGACCAGGTCGAGGACCTCGACACAGTCGCCGCCCGCCCAGATGTGCTCCTTGCCGCGCACCCGCATCGCCAGGTCCGTGAGCAGCCCGCCGGACTCGCCCAGCGGCAGCCCGGCCGCGGCGGCGAGGGCGGTCTCGGGCCGTACGCCCATGCCCAGCACCACCACGTCCGCCGGGTACTCGGCGTCCTGCGTGGCCACCGCGCGCGCCCGCCCGGACGCGTCCGTCAGCACCGCGGTGACCGCGGCGCCGCGCACCGTCTCGATTCCCAGCCCGCACATCGCCTCGTGCACCAGTGCGCCCATGTCCGGGTCGAGGGTGGACATCGGCTGCTCCCGGGCCTCCAGGACCGTGACCCGGTAGCCGCGGTTGATGAGCGCCTCGGCCATCTCGACGCCGATGTAGCCGGCGCCGATGACCACGGCCCGCCGGCCCTCGGCCGCGGTCAGGCTGTCCAGCAGGGCCTGGCCGTCGTCCAGGGTCTGCACGCCGTGCACGCCCGGCGCGTCGATGCCGGGCAGCGGCGGCCGTATCGGCCGCGCGCCGGTCGCCAGCACCAGCTTGTCGAAGCCGGTCCACGACTCCTGGCCGCCGTTGTCCAGATCCCGGGTACGCACCCGGCCGCCGTCCAGGTCGAGTTCGGTGACCTCGGTGCGCAGCCGCAGATCGATGTCCCGGGCGCGGTGCTCCTCGGCCGTGCGGGCGATCAGCGCGTCCGGCCCGTCGACCGATCCGCCGACCCAGTACGGGATGCCGCAGGCGGAGTACGAGGTGAAGTGGCCGCGCTCGAAGGCGGTGATGGCCAGCTCGCCGGGCCCCTTCAGACGCCGGGCGTGCGATGCGGCGGCCATGCCCGCCGCATCGCCACCGACGACCACCAGTCGTTCCGCCGCCATGCCGGGTGTCCCTTCGCCGGGCAGCCCTTCACCGGGTGCCTTCACGCGTGACGCCGAGCCTAACGCTCCAGTACGAGCGCCAGCCCCTGCCCCACGCCGATGCACAGCGCCGCCAGTCCCGTGCCCGATCCCTGGGCGGCGAGCTGGTGGGCAACCGAGCCCGCGAGGCGGGCGCCGGACGCGCCCAGGGGGTGGCCGATGGCGAGGGCGCCGCCGCGGGGGTTCACCACGGAGGGGTCGAGTTCCGGCCACTGGCCGATGCAGCCCAGCGCCTGGGCCGCGAACGCCTCGTTGAGCTCGAAGGTCGCGAGGTCGGCGAAGGTCCGGCCGGACCGCTCCAGGGCGCGCCGTACCGCCTCCACCGGGCCGAGGCCGAACAGCTGCGGCTCGATGCCGGTCACCGCGCTCGCGCGGATCCGGGCCAGCGGTTCGCGGCCGGTGGCGCGCAGGCCCTCCTCGTCGACCAGGAGGAGCGCGGCGGCACCGTCGTTCAGCGGCGAGGAGTTCCCGGCCGTGACGGTGCCTCCGGCCGTACGGAACACCGGCTTCAGCTTGGACAGCGACTCCAGGGACGCGTTCTCGCGGATCGTCTCGTCGCGCGCCAGGTCCACGTCCGGCAGCGGCACCACCTCCGCGTCGTACGCGCCCTCCCGCCAGGCCCGCGCCGCCTTCTGGTGGCTGGCCAGCGCGAAGACGTCCTGCTGCTCGCGGGTGATGCCGTGCGCGTCGGCGATCAGCTCGGCGCCCTCGCCCAGCGACACCGTCCACTCCGGGGCCATCCGCGGATTGACCATCCGCCAGCCCAGCGTCGAGGAGAACATCTCCTGATGGGCCGCGGGGAAGGCCCGTTCGGGCTTGCGCAGCACATAGGGCGCGCGGCTCATCGACTCCACGCCGCCCGCCACCGCGATCGCCGCATCGCCATGCGCGATGGCGCGGGCGGCCTGGATGACGGCCTCCAGGCCGGAACCGCACAGCCGGTTGACGGTGACACCGGGGACGGTGACCGGCAGCCCGGCCAGCAGCACGGCCATCCGCGCGACATTGCGGTTGTCCTCGCCCGCGCCGTTCGCATCGCCGAAGTACACGTCGTCGATGCGCGCCGGATCGAGCCCCGGGGTGCGGTCCACCAGGGCTTTGACCACATGGGCGGCCAGATCGTCGGGGCGGACGGAGGCCAGGGCGCCGCCGTACTTGCCGACGGGGGTCCGTACGGCATCGACGATGTAGACATCCCGAACGTGATCCCGTACGCGTGGGTCGGTCATCAGGCGCTGTCCTCGCTGTCCCGGCTCGGCGGTGGTGGTGGCCGGCGTGCGACGACCGGTGTCCGGTATGAAGATCGTCGCCGCCGGCTCCGAGTCTTTGCCTGCGGTGGCCCGCTGTCAACGGGTCCCCGGGCCACCTTCCGCGGGAGCGCCCGCTGCCGGAACCGCTGCCGGGTCCGCTGCGGGGGCCGCCGCCTTCGAGCCGTCGCCCCCGTCCGCCCGCCTCCGGGTACGCGCCCCCAGCGGCAGCCGCCGCCGGACCAGCCGCCACAGCCCGTACAGCAGCGCCGCGGCCACCGCGAACGGCAGCAGCGCACCGATCGCCACCAGCACCCACCGCACGGCCGTCATGAACGCGTCCCAGCCGCCGGAGAGCGCGTCCCCGAAGGACGTCGGCCCGTCCGGGTCCGGCATCTGTGCGGGCGGGGCGTCCGGGGACCGCAGCAGCAGGGTGATGGTGGCCATGCCGGTCCGCCCCTTGAGCGATTTCAGCTCGGCCTCCAGCGACTCCAGGTTCGCCTGCCGGGTGCTCAGTTCGGACTCCAGCGACACGATGTCGCTGATCGACGTCGCCTTGTCCATCAGCGCCCGCACCCGGCCGACGCTCGCCCGCTGCGTCCTCAGGCGGCTGTCGACGTCCACCACCCGGTCGGTGACGTCCTTCGCCGAGACCTCGCGCGAGAGGAGCCTGCCCAGTCCGGCCAGCCGCCCCAGCATCGCGTCGTATTCCTTGGGCGGCACCCGCAGCACGATCCGGGACCGGTCGCGGCCCCCGCTGTCCCGGTCCGTGGTCTCGTCGGAGGCGTAGCCGCCCGCGCCGTCCACCGCCGTACGGGCCTTGGCCAGTGCGGCCTGCACGTCCTTGGTCCGCACGGTGAGGGTGGCCGTCCGGATGATCTGGTCCGGGACGGGCTTCGCCGCCCTGTCCTCCCGGCCCCTGGCCGCGGCCGCCGCACCGGCGCCGGTGGTCTGCCCGGCGGCCGGCACCCGCGACGGCGCGACCGCCGCCCCGCCCCCCGCCTTCGCGTCGGCGCTCGTACCGATGCCGTCCGTCCCGCTGCACCCGGCCACGGCCAGCGACGCGGCGAGCAGCATGCCCGCCGCCGCCCGGCGGCCGGGCTGCCGCTTCCCGTCTGCCGCGCCCCGCAGCCCCCGTACTTTCCGTACTCCCCGCATCGGCGGCTCACCCTCCAAGTGGCTTGACGACGTTGCCGTTTCGACGGCGCCGGGGGGAGCGGGGTTGCCGTCCGGGGGTCGCGATCCGGTCACGGTCCCGCCTGCGGGCCCGGGTACCGGCGGACTCCGAGGGGTGTGGAACGTGCTGTCAGTGGGCTCTGAGAGAGTTGGGGGCATGAGCGCAGTGCACACCAGTACGGACCCTTCGTCCGGCGGCGTCGGTCATGTCGTCGTCATCGGTGGCGGCATCTCGGGCCTGGCGGCCGCGCACCGCCTGCTCGAAGGGGGCGCCCGGGTGACGGTCCTGGAGGCGTCCGGCCGCCTCGGCGGCAAGCTGCGGACGGGCGGGATCGCGGGCGTGGCGGTCGACCTCGGCGCCGAATCCATGCTGGCCAGACGGCCGGAGGCGGTGGAGCTCGCGCGCGCCGTCGGCCTCGGCGACCGGCTGCAGCCGCCCACCACCGCCGCCGCGTCCCTGTGGACCCGCGACGCGCTGCGCCCGATGCCCAAGGGCCATGTCATGGGCGTCCCCGGTGACCTCGCCCCGCTCGCCGCCTCCGGGGTGATCTCTGCGGAGGGGCTCGCCCGGATCGAGGAGGACGCCCGCCTGCCGCGCACCGAGATCGGCGAGGACGTCGCGGTCGGCGAGTACGTCGCCCGGCGCCTGGGCCGCGAGGTCGTCGACCGGCTCGTCGAGCCGCTGCTGGGCGGGGTGTACGCGGGCGATGCGTACCAGATCTCGATGCGCGCCGCCGTTCCGCAGCTGTTCGAGGCCGCACGGACCAGCCGTTCGCTGCTCGAGGGCGTACGCGGCATCCAGGAGCGCGCCGCCGCCACGGTCCACCGGACCGGACCCGCCGCGACCGGGGCGCCCGGAAGCGCTCCCGTCTTCATGGGCATCGACGGCGGCATCGGCACGCTGCCGGGCGCGGTCGCCGACGCTGTACGGGCCAAGGGCTGCGAGATCTACCCCAACACGGTTGTCCACGATCTGCGCTGGGTCGGCGACGACGGTTGGGAGGTCTGCGTCGACGACTGGTCTATCGAGGCGGACGCGGTGATCGTGGCCACCCCGGCGGGCGACGCGGCGCGCATCCTGCGCCACGACTGCCCGGCCGCCGCCACCGAGCTGGCCACCGTCGACTACGCCTCGATGGCGCTGGTCACCATGGCCTTCCGCCGCTCGGACCTGGACCGTGTGCCCAGCGGCAGCGGCTTTCTCGTCCCGCCCGTCGACGGCCACCGCATCAAGGCGTCCACCTTCGCCAGCCACAAGTGGGGCTGGATCGGCGGCGCCGACCCGGATCTGTTCGTCCTGCGCACCTCCCTCGGCCGCTATCAGGACGACGCCGACCTGGGGCGCGACGACTCCGAGCTGGTCGATCTCTCGCTCGCCGATCTCGGCGCCGCGGTCGGCCTCGCCGCGCGGCCCGTCGCGAGCACGGTCACCCGCTGGTACGACGGCCTGCCGCAGTACGCCGTCGGCCATCTGGAGCGCGTGGCCAGGATCCGCGCGGCCGTGGCCGCGATGCCCGGCCCGCTGCGGGTGTGCGGCGCGGTCTACGACGGCGTCGGCATCCCGGCCTGCATCGCCTCGGCCCGCAAGGCCGCCGATGACATCCTGGGCACCCTGCCGCCGCACGCCGCCGCGGGCGAGTGAGAATGGACGACATGACAGACGCTTCGACCCCCGCCACCCCCGACAAGACCTCCGAGAAGATCCCGAACGCCGGCAAGAAGGCGAAGGACCTCAACGAGGTCATCCGCTACACCCTCTGGTCGGTCTTCAAGCTGCGCGATGTCCTCCCGGAGGACCGCGGCGGCTACGCCGACGAGGTCGAGGAGCTGTTCGCGCAGCTCGCCGCCAAGGACGTCGTGGTGCGCGGCACGTATGACGTCTCCGGTCTGCGCGCCGACGCCGACCTGATGATCTGGTGGCACTCGGAGAGCTCGGACGCCCTCCAGGAGGCGTACAACCTCTTCCGCCGCACCCGCCTGGGCCGCGCGCTGGAGCCGGTCTGGTCGAACATGGCGCTGCACCGCCCCGCCGAGTTCAACAGGTCGCACATCCCGGCCTTCCTCGCCGACGAGCGGCCGCGCGCCTATGTGAGCGTCTACCCCTTCGTGCGCTCCTACGAGTGGTACCTCCTCCCCGACGAGGACCGCCGCCGCATGCTCGCCGACCACGGCAAGATGGCCCGCGGCTTCCCGGACGTGCGCGCCAACACCGTGCCGTCCTTCTCGCTCGGCGACTACGAGTGGGTGCTGGCCTTCGAGGCCGACGAGCTCTACCGCATCGTCGACCTGATGCGTCATCTGCGCGGCTCCGAGGCGCGGATGCACGTCCGTGAGGAGATCCCGTTCTACACGGGGCGCCGCAAGCCGGTGTCCGAGCTGGTCGCGGGTCTGGCGTAACCGCAGCGGCCGCGGGCCCGGCCCGGTCCGCCGCAACGCTGCGGGCCGCCGCCCCCCAGGGGGACGGCGGCCCGCAGCGTTCGCTCAGGCGGCCGGGCCCGCCTTGCCCCGTTGCCGCTGGACCGGCGTCGGTTCGGCGCGCGGTGCACAGCCCACCGAGCGCGCCGGGGTCTCCCCGCGCAGCAGATACGCCTCCACGTAGTGGTTCACACACTCGTTGGCGCCCAGCGCGATGCCATGGGTGCCCGCGCCGTGCTCGGTGACCAGCGAGGACCCGGCCAGCCGCCGGTTCAGCTCCACCGCGCCCGGGTACGGGGTCGCCGCGTCCCGCTCGGCGGCCAGCAGCAGCACCGGGGGCAGCGCGCCCGGTGCCGTACGGATGTCGAGCGGGACGCGCTGCCGCCCGAGCGCCGCGTCGAGCGCGGTCGCGGCCACATTGTTGCCGGCGCCCGCCAGCTCCTCCGCGACGCCGCCCCGAACGGCGCCCTGCATCACCGCCTTGTCCGCCGCGGCATCGACCCCGGCCTCGGCCGACTCCGACGCATCGGGCCAGAAGGCGCACGGCAGATTCATCCAGGCGTTGTCCCAGGTCTCGAACGGCGCCGAACGGGCGACCCGGGTGTTGTCCCGGTCCCAGATCGCCCAGTCGCGCGGCCAGGGCGCGTCGTTGCACTCGACCGCGGTGTAGACCGCGTTCATGTTCTCCTCGTCCTTGGCCTTCTCCCCCTTGGGCAGGGCCTGGGTGACCAGCGCCTTGGTGTCGCCGTGCAGATACGTCGCGAGCGACTGGGCGCTGAGCGGCCAGTAGAGGTCGTTGTATCCGTTCTTGAGGAACGCCGCCTGCAGCTGGGCCGGCCCGATCTTCCCGTTGATCGGCTCCCGGCGCACCTGCTCGACGGCCCGGTCGTACGCGCGCTGGACGGCCTGCGGGGTGTCCCCGAGGCGGTAGGTGGCGTGATGCGCCGCGACCCAGCGCAGCCAGTCGCCCCAGCGGCGCTCGAAGGCGACGTTCTGGTCGAGGTTGTTGCGGTACCAGATCTGCCGGGGGTCGGGGTTGACGACACTGTCGAAGACCATCCGGCGGACATGGCCGGGGAAGAGCGTCGCGTAGACGGCGCCGAAGTACGTCCCGTAGGACGCGCCCATGAACGTCAGCTTCCGCTCGCCGAGCGCGGCCCGCAGCATGTCCAGGTCACGGGCGTTGTTGACGGAGTTGTAGTAGGGCAGGTCGGCCCCGGCGTTGCGGGCGCAGCCCTGCGCGTACGCCCGCGCCTCGGCGACCTTCTGCCGTTTGAACTCCTCGGTGGGATGGCGCTGGGCGTCGGTGGGCGCCTTGGTGAACTCCTCCGGGTCCTGGCAGGACAACGGCGCCGAGCGGCCGACCCCGCGCGGTGCGTAACCGACGAAGTCATAGGCGCGGGCGGTCCGGCGCCACTTGGGCAGCGCACCGTAGAGCGGGAACTCCATGCTGCTCGCCCCGGGCCCGCCGGGGTTGAAGACCAGGGCGCCCTGGCGCTCCTCGGGGGCGGTGGCGCGGATCCGGCTGACGGTGAGGGTGATCTTCTTGCCCTCGGGGCGCGCGTAGTCGAGCGGTACGGAGAGCTTGCCGCACTGCACGGTGGCGGGCAGATGCTCCTCGGGCGCGCACCGGCCGAAGACGATGCGGTGGGGGACCGGCGCGGGCGGTGCGACGGGCGGCGCGCCGGCACCGCCGGCAGGGGCGGTGGCCAGCGCGGTCAGGACCAGCGACCCGATGGTGCCGTACAACGCAGGAGATCTCACGAGCCGTCCCTTCATGGGGTGCGGGGTGCGTGGCGCACGACGAGAGGCTCGGTGCACTAGGCCGCACGGTGTGCATACAAAAGGGATAGTTGAGGCGGTGGTTCGCGAAGTAAAGCACCGGGCACCGGTGTCGGACGCTATGCCCCGGAAGAGTGGGGGGCGGCCGCGGCGCTGGGTGGTGAGGCCGGCTCAGCCGTGTATGGCGAGCAGGGCGCGGGGGCTTGGGGCGGGTCCGGGGCGGTCCGTTCACGCGGTCGCAGCAGCCGACGCCCGCCGGGGAGCCCAGTTGGCGTACGGAGGGATCTCCGGACCGGCCATCACCCGGCTGCCGCCCTCACCCACGGCGGACCGCCGGGCCGACTGCCGTGCGGGCCGACTGCCGTGCGGGCCGTGCGCGGGCGGTGTGCGGGCGGTGTGCGGCTCACGGCCGCCGGCCGCTTGGAGAGCGGCCGTACCCGGGCGGGCGTGGGGTCAGCCGCCCCCGCCCCCGCCTCCGCCGCAGCCCCCGCCTCCGCCGCCCCCGCAGGAGGAACCGCCTCCACAGGACGAACCGCCCCCGCAGGACGATCCTCCGCCGGAACCCGAACCGTCCCCGGAGGAAGAACTCCCGCAGCCGGACGAGGACCCGCCGTCGGAGGAGCCGCACCAGGAGGCGCCGCCGCCCGGTGTCACCCAGCCGCAGCTGCTTGCGGACGAGCCGGCCGGGCCGGTGGCGGACGAGGCGGAGGCCGCCGCCATGGTGCGCTGAGCCTCCGCCAGCTGCTCCCGCAACACCTCGTCCCCGATCAGCGCCGCACCGCCGAGCGCCACCGCGACCCCGGCGGCCTGGACGGCACCGCTCGCCGCGCTGCCGGCCGCACCGGCGTCGCCCTCGGCCCGCGCCGTGCTCAGGGCGAGGGTGCCCGCCTTGGTGACCCGCCGGCCGAGCGCCGACTTGCAGACCGCGGCGACGGCCATGCCCGCCACGAGGCCCGGCATCCAGGTGACGACGGTCGGCACCTCTTCGATGTCCTCCCCCGTGGCGCCCACGATCGCCAGCAGAAAGCCGCCGAAGAACAGCACCGCACAGGCCGCCAGCTGTATTCGGGCCGTCAGCCGCCAGCCGCTCCCGGCCCGCGGATGCCGCAGCAGCCCGCGCGCGGCCAGCCCATCGCCGATCGCCTGGACGGGCAGGCTCTGCATGGCGGTGGTGCGCAGCGTGGGCAGCGCCCCGCCGGGCGTCCCGGCGACCGCGTTCAGCACGGCCGCCTCCACCGGGTGATGCGAGACCGGCTGACGTACCGTCACCACACCGGGGCCGCCGACCGCCAGCCGGCCGTCCTCGTGCATCACCGCGAGCGCGGTGTCCACCACCCGGCCGGGACCGCCCACGAGAAACGCGGTCTCCCAGACGTCGTGCGGCCGTGGGTCCGTCACCCGGACACGCGGTGCGGCCCTGTGCACCGCGACCGTGCCGATGACGAGCACCAGCGACGAGACCAGAACCGCCAGATACACCATCAGCGTTGGGTACGTCATGTCATTCCCCCCGGTGGAGCGCGAGCCGGACCGCACGGACGAGCCGGGCAGCGGGCCCGGCGGACGGCGGCTTCGGTCCCGCGCGGTCCCGCCACCACTGCGTCAGCCGCCGCCGCGCCTCCGGGTCCTCGGGGCGGTCCTGGGCCAGCAGATGCGCCGCGAAGTCCAGGGCGTCCTGGCGGTAGCCGCCGCTCATGGGGCGGTGCCGCGCATAGCCGAGGAAGGCGGCCCGGTAGCCGTCGCCGAGGATCTCGGGCAGTTCGGGCGCGACCTTGGCGACGACCGACGCCCGCTTGGCGGTCAGCGCCCGGCTCTGTACCCCCAGCCGGGTGCGGTCGAAGCCCTCCGGGGCCGGCGTCCCGGCGACCAGCGAGGACAACAGCGCGGTCTGCGCGAGCGCCAGCCGCTGCCGCGCCGCATCCGTACCGGACCCCGGCGCGCCCTTGCCGCCCGGCACCACCTCAAGCCGCCTGGACATGACGGGCCTCCTTCAGCACGGTGCGTATCGCGTCCAGTTCCGCGGCCAGCTCCCCGCCCTCGGGGACGCCGGGAAAGTTGTCGTCCCGCTCCAGCAGCACGCCGGGCGGCGCCGTACGGGCGCAGAGCTCGGCGAGGACGTCCAGCACCGGCTGGGTCACCGGGTGTGCGTGGCTGTCGTGCCACACCCCGTCCCGCTCCACACCGCCCGCGACATGGACGTACGCGATCGCCTCCACCGGCAGCTCAGCCAGCGCGACCGCCGGGTCCTCGCCCCGGTTGACGTGGTTCGTGTGGAGGTTGGCGACATCGATCAGCAGCCGCACCCCCGTCCGCTCTACCAGCTCCGTCAGGAACTGGCCCTCGGTGAACTCCTCGCCCGGCCAGGCGATGAGCGCGGCGATGTTCTCCAGGGCCAGCGGGACCGGCAGCGCATCCTGGGCGATCCGGACGTTCTCGCAGAGCACGTCCAGTGCGTCGCGGGTGCGCGGCACCGGGAGCAGATGCCCGGCCTCCATCACCGGCGAGGCGGTCAGCGGCCCGCCGGCCCGGACGAACGCGATGTGCTCGGTGACCAGCGGCGCGCCCAGCGCCTCGGCACGCTCGGCCAGCGCGGTCAGCCGGCCCGGATCCGGCCGGTCGGCGCCACCGAGGCCCAGCGAGACCCCGTGCGGGATGACGGTCGTGCCCCGTTCGCGCAACTCCTGTACGGCCTGCGGAAGATGGCCGGGGCAGATGTTCTCGGCCACGACCTCCACCCAGTCGACACCGGGCAGCCGGGCAATCTCCGCGGCGATTTCCGGCCGCCAGCCGATCCCCGTACCCAGGTGCGCGATGCCCGTACCAGAGCGCTCCATGGTTCCCCCTCTCCCTGTGATGAGGGTACTCATGGCCACTGACAGCGGGCCGAATCCTGCACCCGCGGTGTTCAGAGGTTGATTTGAGCTTCGGCGGGGAGCTGCGGGCCGCGCGGTGGATCTTGGCGTTGCCGGTCGGACACGGACGGGTTGCGGCGGTCCGCCGCGCCGGTCCCGGGGGACGGCCGGATCAGCGGGCGGTCTCGAATCCGACCGCCGCGCCCAGCGCGAGCAGCACCCCGCCGGTGGCCTGATCCAGCCGCCGCCGTACGCGCGGACGCTGGAAGACGGCCCGCGCCCGGTGCACCGCGACGGCGATGCTCCCCAGCCACACGACGCCCAGTACGGCATGGATCGCGACGAGCAGCAGCGTCGTCGCGATCACCGAGGCACCGTGCGGGATGAACTGCGGCAGGAGGGACATATAGACCACCCCGACCTTGGGGTTGAGGACATTGGTCAGCAGACCGGTGCGGAACGCCCGCAGCGGCGTCAGGCGCACCTCATCACCCGCGGTCTCCTGGCCGCCCGCCGTCTCCTGGCCGACCGCGGTCTCGACGGGCCGCGCCGACCCGCGCCCGGCCCGGATGCGCCGGGCGCTGCGCAGCGCCTGCACCCCGAGCCACATCAGGTAGAGGGCCCCGGCCACCCGGAGCACGTCGTACGCGACCTCGGAGGCGGCCAGCATCGCCGTCAGCCCGACCGCCCCGGCCAGCCCCCACACGAAGCACCCCGCGGCGATGCCGAGCGCGCTGCACAACGCGGCCCGCCGCCCCGAACCGAGGGCGGTCCGCAGGACCACCGCGAAGTCGGGACCGGGCGAGACGGTGAGCAGCGCGGCGACGGCGGTGAAGCCGAGGAGTGAGGTGAGCATGGGACGCAACGGTACGGGGGGTTTCGTTTCCCCGCCGCGGGATTTGTTTGCCCAGGGTTTTGTTTCCCACCCGCCCACCCCCCTTCGGGGGGTGGGCGGGTGGAGGAGCGCGGGTGCGCCTGGCGGGCGGCGGCCCTCTGGGCTGTGGGGGCGGAGAAGTCGCCCTTCTACGGGCGTCGTTCGCGGGGGAGAGGGCAGAAGCGACTGCCCCCTTCGGCCACGACGGTTTCCCCGGGCGCGATCTCCGTGAAGCCGGCGTCGTGTACGACGGGCAGCCCGCTGCGGGTCAGCTCCTTCCAGGCGGCCGGTTCCGCGGTCCGTACGGCCAGGGGGAAACCGGCCGCGCGCCACGTCGCGCGCTCCTCCTCGGACAGCTCCCACCAGGCGAGCTGCGCGCCGTGCCCGGCCTGCGCCATCTCCTTGCCGGCCGACATCTCCAGCTCGGGGTTGAGCCACAGCACCGGCCGGCCGGCCTCGGGCGCGGGCGGCGGCTCCGGGTCGTCCAGTTCCGTGCCCGACACCTGGAGCCGCGCCAGGTCCTTGGGCCAGCCGTCCAGAGGCACCGGCGGGAAGACCCGTACCTCGGCGTGCGCACCGGTCACCGTGATGCCCGGCAGCGCCTCGGCCCGCCGCCACTCCGCGCCGCGCGCCCGCCGCACCACCTTGCGGATCCGGGCGTCCTGCCAGTCCCGTACCGCCTGGGCCCACTCGCCCTCGCCGGCGGCCCGCTCGTCCGACAGCAGCACCAGCACCGCCCGCGCCGCCGTCTCCAGTGCGTCCGTGCGCGCCGGCGGCTCGGCCCGCTCGATCCGCGCGACCAGGGGCAGGACGAACTGGGGCGCCGCGTCCCGACCGGTCTCTTCGTGCTGGAAGGGGCTGCTGGGGCTGGTGGTTTCGGTACCTCTCACCCGGCCCAGTCTGCCAGCCGTCGCCGACAGCGCCCCCGGCGCTGTCCGCCGGGCCGAATCCGCCTAGCATCCCGGCCATGAACAGTGACCTTTTCGCGGCCGAGAACATGGCCAAGCCGGCCACCGCGCCCGGTATGACGCAGCAGAACGCAAAGTCGATCAAGTACGCGGTGAACGGTGAGTGCTACGCGCGCCAGGGCGCGATGATCGCCTACCGCGGAAATCTGCAGTTCGAGAAGCAGGGCCAGGGGGTCGGCAATTTCCTCAAGCGCGCCGTCACCGGTGAGGGCCTGGCGCTGATGACCGTACGGGGCCAGGGCGAGGTGTGGTTCGCGCACGAGGCCGCCAACTGCTTCATCATGGACCTCACCCAGGGCGACGGCATCACCATCAACGGCCGCAACGTGCTCTGCTTCGACCCGTCCCTCTCCTACGAGATCAAGGTCGTCAAGGGCGCCGGCATGGCCGGCGGCGGAATCTTCAACTCCGTCTTCAGCGGCGAAGGCAAGCTGGGCGTGATGTGCGAGGGCAACCCCATCGTCATACCCGTCGCCCCCCAGGACCCGGTCTTCGTCGACACCGACGCGGTGGTCGGCTGGAGCAGTTCCCTGCAGACCTCGCTGCACCGCTCCCAGAGCCTCGGCTCGATGCTCCGCGGCGGCTCCGGCGAGGCGGTCCAACTGCGCCTGGACGGCGAGGGATTCGTGATCGTACGGCCGAGCGAGCTGCGCCCGGAGAAGGCCGCGGGGAACTGATCGGGAACTGGATGGGGAACTGGATGGGGAACTGGATGGGGAACTGGATGGGGAACTAATCCGGGTGCGGCCGGAGTTGGGGGAGTGAGGGGATCTTCGGGGGACCGAGGGGCCGATGGACCGGGAGACCGGGTACGGGGGAGGTGCCGGAGGGCGTGAGGCTTGACGGGGTCGGGCGGCGTTACGGGGTGCGGGGGCCGTGGGTGCTCCGCGACGTCCAGCTCGAGGTGCCGGCCAGTGCGCTGGTGCGCATCGAGGGGACCAACGGCAGCGGGAAGTCCACCTTGCTGCGCCTGTTCGCCGGCATCGACCGGCCCACCACCGGCCGCATCACCGGCCGCCCGCGCACCGCGTATGTGCCCGAGCGGTTTCCGGCCGCGCTGCCCTTCACGGCCGTCGGCTACCTCACTCACCTGGGGCGTATCCACGGCCTGAGCGGGCCCGAGGCGGCCCGTCGCGCGGCCGACTGGCTCGACCGCTTCGGGGCGGCGGGGCACGGCAGCACGCCGCTGGCCGAGCTGTCCAAGGGCACCAGCCAGAAGGTCGCGGTCGCCCAGGCGCTGCTCGCCGAGCCCGGACTCCTCGTCCTGGACGAGGCCTGGACCGGCCTGGACCAGGGGGCCCGCGAGGTCCTCGACCGCGCGGTCGCCGAACGGCTCGCGGACGGCGGCACCGTCGTCTTCGTCGACCACGACCCGCGCCGCCTCGCAGGGGCGGCCGATGCGCGCTACCGCGTGGCGGACGGGCGGCTGGTGCCGGAGGAGCGCGGCCGGGCCGAGGAGACGGCGGCGGTCACAGGCCCCCGGGTGATCATCGAGGTCGAGGGCGCCCCGGGCACCGTGCCGCGCCCCGCCCACGCCCCGCACCTGCCCGGCCGACCTGACATCGCGCCGGGCCCGGACGGCGCCCTCCGGCTGACCGTGGCGGCCGCCCACTCCGATGCGCTGCTACGGGCCCTGCTGACCGCGCGCCCGACCTGGCACATCCGCTCGGTCCTCGCCTCACCGCCACCGGGCGGCCCCGGTGCCCCGCCCGCAGACCCCGGCCACCCCCGCCCTTCCGGCCACGGCCCGGCTCCGCACCACGTGCCGTCCCCCGGCCACGATGCCGCCCTCGCCCACCACTCCGACGACGAGGCCCGTCCATGACCGCCCTCCTCCGCTACCAGGCGGCCCTGCTCATCGGCTCGCACCGCTGGCTGCCGCCGGTCATCCTCTACGGCGCCTACCTGGCCGTCGGCATCCAGGCCGGCGGTCCGATCCTCGACGCCTACGGCTTCGCCGCCGCCGGGCTGCTGCCCATCGCCGTCTGGCTCGCCCGGATCTGCGTCACCAACGAGCCCCCGGCCGCCCGGAACTGCGCCGCGGCCGCCGCCGGGCCCGGCCGCGTCCACCTCGCCTCTCTGCTGACCGCGGCCTTCGGCACGCTGCTCCTCGCCCTCCCGGGCACGGCGTTCGTCGCCCTGGTGTCCGACCCGCGCTCCTCGGACCACCACGCCGTCCCGGTCGTCTCCGCAACCGGCGCCGGGCTGCTCAGCGCGCTGGTCTGTGTGCTGCTCGGCATCGCGATCGGCGCGCTGTGCAACTGGCCGGTCCTGCGCAGCCCCGGCTCCGCCATACCGGCCGGGCTGCTCGCCGCGCTGCTGCTCTCCGTCGTGGGTGCCTCGCCGGCCAACGCCGCCGTCACGGGCCTGGTCACCGGCTCCGACCACGGCACGGTCAGCATCCCTTGGCTGCCGCTCGCCGGGACGGTCCCGATAGCCGTGGCGGCCGTCGCGGCCGCCTGCGCGCTGAGTTCCCGGCGCACCTGACCGGGCAACCCGGCGTACCCGGCGAGTAGGCTCGAGGCCATGCCGGGCACCGATCACCACACCAGCGACACGGCCGCCGATCACGCCGACAGCGGCTACTGCGCCGATCCCGGCGGCGCCGCGTACGGCGGCCCCGCGGAGGGACCGCCGTACGCGGACTGTGTGCAGTGCAGGAAGCCGACCGAGTATCCGGCCGACCGTCCCGGCATCGTGCTCTGCCCGGTGTGCGAATGGCAGGAGGCCCAGCGCTCCGCCTGCTCCGGTTAGCCGCCGAGCCTGTTCCGGCCGGTCCGGGTCAGTGGTTCCAGGGACCCGTCACCGCGAACGTCGTCCCCGGCGTGTAGCAGTTGACGTACATCGTCCGGAAGTCGGGGGAGAAGGTCACGCCCGCGAACTCGCCCCATTCCGGCTTGTCCGGGGTGCCGATGTTCTGGCGGCCGCGGGCCATCGCGTACACCTCGCCGTGCCGGGTGAGGCCGAAGACATGCTGGGCGCCCTCGCCGTCCTCGCAGACCATCAGGCCGCCGCTGGGCGCGAGGCAGATGTTGTCCGGGGACTCGCCGGGCAGCTGGAGATCGGTGTCGGGGCCGAAGGCCACGACCTGGGTGAGCCGGTGCCGCCTCGGGTCGTACTTCCAGACCTGGCCGTAGTGGTCGGCCGCCGAGCCGTCGTCGCGGTGCGCGAAGCTGGAGACGAAGTAGACGCAGGAGCCGCCCCAGTAGCAGCCCTCCAGCTTCTGCGCGTGGGTGATCCCCAGGGGGCCGAAGTCCTGGAAGCGGATCGGGGTCCGGCGCGCGAGCGGGTCCGGGACATCCACCCAGGTGACGTGGTCGAAGACGATGCCGGGCTGCTGGACGGTGGACAGATCGGGCACGCCGGGGACCCGTAGCGCCTGGAGGCGGCCGCCCGCGCGCAGTGAGCCGCGCCCGCCCATCGGTTTGACGGGCAGAAAGCGGTAGAAGAGCCCGAACGGCTTCTCGAAGGCGTCCTCGGTCTCGTAGACCGTGCCGGTGCCGGGGTCCACCGCGATGGCCTCGTGCTGGAAGCGGCCCATCGCGGTCAGCGGCACGGCTCCGGTGCGCTGCGGATCGTAGGGATCGACCTCGAAGATGAACCCGTGGTCCTTGGTGTAGTTCTCGTCCCCGGCCCGGAGCTCGGTCTCCTCGCAGGTGAGCCAGGTGTTCCAAGGAGTGTGGCCGCCCGCGCAGTTGGTGGACGTACCGGCGATGGCGACCCGCTCGGAGCGCACCCGGTTGTCCCGGTCCAGTTCCAGGGCGGTGCAGCCGCCCTCGCCGCCGGGGTCGTACGTCAGACCGGGGACGTGGGGGACCGCGGAGCGGGAGTGCGTACGGTTCTCATGGTTGCGGACGAGGTGGGTGCCGCCGCGGCGGCCGGGAGGACCGGGGAAGGCGGCCATGCCGTCACAGTTACTGGGCACCCTGCCCTCCCCGGAGGGGAGCGGATCGCCCTCCCGGGAGAGGACGCGGTAGCGGAAGCCCTCGGGGAGATCGAGCAGTCCGTCGGGGTCGGGGACCAGCGGTCCGTAGCCGCTCGCGCCCATGCTCTGGGCGGTCGCGGTCCCCGCGAAGATCTCCGAGAGGTTTCCGGCGAAGGCGATGGACGCACCCAACGCACCGGTTCTTGCCAGGATCTGACGTCGTGTCGCGGACATGGGCAACTCCTGTTGGCGGACAGGTGACGTGACCCGGTTGTGTGTACCACGCGCCCCGGCTGCCGGGAACCAGGTGAACCACCGTTCCCCCGGATGCCCCTGGTGCGGCTGCCCATCGCGCTATCGCGCGACCAGCGACCCCGCATCGCGCGCCAGTGCCGTCAGCCGGGAGATGGCGCGGAAGTACTTCTTGCGGTAGCCGCCGCGCAACATCTCCTCGCTGAACAGCTCGTCGAAGGCCTTGCCGGAGGTCAGCACCGGTATCTCGCGGTCGTAGAGCCGGTCGGCCAGGACCACCAGGCGCAGCGCGGTGGACTGGTCGGGCACCGCCTGGACGTCCGTCAGACAGACGGCCTGTATGCCGTCGCACATGGCGCCGTAGCGGCTGGGGTGCACCTTGGAGAGGTGGTCGAGCAGGGAGGGGAAGTCGTCGAGCGAGGCGCCGGGGGTGTGGTACGCGGTGCGGGTGACGGTCTCGTCGTCGTACGGGGCGGGTGCCTGGGGCAGGCCGCGGTGGCGGTAGTCCTCACCGTCGATGCGCAGCGGGCGGAAGTGGGCGCTGAGCCCCTGTATCTCGCGCAGGAAGTCGACGGCGGCGAACCGGCCCTCGCCGAGCTTGCCGGGCAGCGTGTTGGAGGTGGCGGCCAGCGCCACACCGGCGTCCACCAACTTGCCGAGCAGGGTGGAGACCAGGACCGTGTCCCCGGGGTCGTCCAGTTCGAACTCGTCGATGCACAGCAGCTTGTGGTCGCCGAGCGTCCGGACGGTCTGCTGGAAGCCGAGCGCGCCGACGAGGTTCGTCAGCTCGACGAAGGTGCCGAAGGCCTTGCGCTCGGGCGGGGCGGGGGTGGCGTGCCAGAGGGAGGCGAGCAGATGGGTCTTGCCGACGCCGTAGCCGCCGTCCAGATAGACGCCGCGCGGGCCCTTGGGGGCGGCAGGCTTCTTGGCGAACCAGCGCCGCTTCGCCGTACCGCCCGCCGCCATGTCCTGGATGCTCGCGGCGAAGGTGCTCAGCACCTGGACGGCCTCGGCCTGGCTGGGCTGCTTCGCGTCGGGTATGTACGTGTCGAAGCGGGCGCCCTGGAAGCGCGGCGGCGGCACCATCTCGGCGACCAGACGGTCGGCCGGGACGTGCGGCGCCCGCGCGGTGAGCGCGGCGGGGGACGCGTCGCTCCCGTCAGCCGGCGCCCCGGCTGACGGGACGGGCTGGAGCGCTCCGGCTATCGGAGCGGGAGAGGGCGGCGAGGGCTGGGAAGACGACGACACAGCCGTCCAGCCTAGTCGCTCCGCGGTACCCCTCGGTCCCGTGAGCGAGGCATGTCACACTGCGGCCATGCGACGCCTGTATCCGCCCTTCGTCCCCCCGTTTGCCCAGCCCACCGCGCCGTCCGCGGCCGCCTTGGATGACCGGAGCCCCGTGCCGGGGGCGGTGCCGGCGGACGCCTCGGACCGCGAGTGGTCGCTGGACGAGCTGGCCGACGCCTACGCGTATCCGGCGGCGGACGACCCGGTACGGACCGGCCGCACCGGGTGGCTGCGCGCGAACATGGTCTCCTCCATGGACGGCGCGGCCCATCACGAAGGGCGCTCCCAGCCGCTCTCCAGCGCCGCCGACATGCGGATCTTCGGCGTCCTGAGGAGCCTTGCGGACGCGGTGGTGGTCGGCGCCGAAACGGTGCGGCAGGAGGGCTACCGGCCCGCCCGCGCGCGCGAGGCGTTCGCCGCCCGCCGGGCCGCCGCGGGCCAGGGCCCGGCGCCCACCATCGCCGTGGTGACCGCCGGGCTCGGCCTGGACTTCTCGCTGCCGCTGTTCACCGCGCCCCTGGTGCCCACCCTCGTACTGACCGGCGCGGGTGCCCCGGCGGACCGGGTGAACGAGGCGCGTGCGGCGGGCGTCGAGGTGCTCTTCGCCGGCGAGGGGCTGGGCGTGGATCCGGCGCGGGTGGCGGCGGTGCTCGCCGAGCGGGGGCACACCAGGCTGCTCACCGAAGGCGGGCCCTCGCTCCTGGGGCAGTTCGCGGCGGCCGGAGTGCTGGACGAGATGTGTCTGTCGCTGGCTCCGGTGGTCGCCGTCGGCGGTGCGCCGAGGATCATGAACGGCCCCGCGGTCGCGGTCCCCGAGCGGTTCGTCCTGGCGTCCGTTCTCGAGGAGGCCGGGTTCCTCTTCACCCGATACCGTCGGTCCTGACAATGGCGGAATTATCAGTTCCGCTTAGCTTCCGTTGGGCACACTAAAGACCGACAGCCCTGTGTGGCGACGGGGCAGGATGGTTTCTGTGGGCTCCGTGCCATGCGGGCCCGAAGAGAAGAAGGGCGTCCGTCGTGTTCACGAGCGTATTGATGATCGAGAAGCCGCTGACGCCCGCCGACGTGGAGTTTGTGACCACCCTGCACGGCGAGGAGCAGGAATCCTTCATCGTCCTCATGCAGCCCCGCGGCAAACAGGACGTCCTGCTCCGCGCCATCGACGACGTCGCGCTGGGCGAGTTCGACGAGGCGGTGCGGGAGGGCGACGAGACCACCGACGAGCTCCCCGTCGAGCGCGCCCTGTCCCACACCCTCGCCTCGCTGCGCGACACCGGTGCCGAGGCCGTCGGCCAGGTGGTCGAGGACCACCCCATCGACCTCCTGCGCTCCGTCGTCGAGCAGACCCACGCCGACGAGGTGATCGTGCTGACCGCCCCGCACTTCGTCGAGGAGTTCTTCCACCGCGACTGGGCCTCCCGCGCCCGCCACAAGGTCGGCGTGCCGGTCCTCAAACTCTTCTCGCACGCCCCCGACGAACCGGCCAAGGGCGGCAGCTAGGGCCCCGGCCTCAGGCCCGCAGCGGGGTGCTCAGCCGGCCGTCCAGCACCTCGGCGATCTCGTCCGCCGCCTCCAGATGCGAACGGTCGTGGGTGACCAGCACCGTCGCCGTCGCGCGCTGACGGGTGAGCGTGGTCAGCAGATCGAGCACCGCCGCGCCCCGCTCGTGGTCCAGCGCGCTGGTCGGCTCGTCGACCAGCAGCACGGCCGGTTCGTTCATCAGCGCCCGCGCGATATTGACCCGCTGCCGCTGACCGCCCGAGAGCTGATGCGGCCGCCGGTCGGCCTGCCCCTCCAGGCCGACCGCCGCCAGCAGCTCCCGCGCCCGCGTTTTGGCCGTACGGGGCGAGCGGCCGTCCAGGTGGGCCATCACCTGCAGCTGCTCGGCGGCCGTCAGGGACGGCAGCAGATTCGGCTGCTGGAAGACCGTGCCGATGGTGGTGCGGCGCAGCGCGGTCAGCTCGGCGCGGCTCAGGCCCGCGGTGTCCGTGCCGTTGACCACCACCCGCCCGCAGTCCGGCGTGATCAGCGTCGCGGCCACCGCCAGCAGGCTCGATTTGCCGGAGCCGGACGGGCCGATCACCGCCGTCATCGTGCCGGCCGGTACCGCCAGCGACACCGCGTCCAGCGCGGTCAGCCGGCCGCCGCCGTCGGGGTAGGTGAGGGTGACATCGGTCATCTCGAGGCTCATCGGGCACTTCCCAGGGCGGTCAGCGGGTCTACGGACGTGATGCGGCGGATGGACAGGGCGGCGCCGACGGCACCCAGCGCGATCATGATCAGGGCGGGTATCAGCACGGTGGGCACATCGAGCACGAACGGCACGGTGCCGCCGACCGCCGCGCCCACCCCGGCCGCCACGGCCGTCCCCAGGCCCGTGCCGATCACCAGGAGGACGACGGCCTGGCCGAGCGCGTCGCGCAGCAGCGAGCGGGTCGAGGCACCGAGGGCCTTCAGGACGGCGACATCGCCGCTGCGCTGGATCGTCCACACCGTGAAGAAGGCGCCGATGACCAGCGCGGAGATGGCGAAGAGGAAACCGCGCATCAGCTGCAGTGAGCCGTTCTCGGCGCTGTACGAGCCGATCGCCTTCAGGGCATCGCCGGCCGTGACGGTCCGGGTGCCGAGCCTCCTGTCGGCGGCGGACAGATCGGCCGCCCCGGCGGTGGACAGGGCCAGCACGGTCGAGCCGCCGGAGCCGCCGGTCAGCCGCCGCCAGTCCCCCAGCGAGGTCCATATGACGGGGGTGTGGCTGTACATCGCCGGGCCCGACACCGCGGCCACCTCGACCCGGTGGCCGCCCAGCGCGACCGAGCCGCCGGCCCGTATCCCCAGGGACTGCGCGGCCTTCTCGGAGAGCACCGCCTCGCCGTCACCGACCGGCACCCCGCCCGGCCCCAGCGGCGACCCGGGGCGCACCCCGAACGCCGACACCGCGGCGCTGCGGCTGCCCGCCTCCGCCTTCGCGCTGGCGATCCCCAGCGGCTCGGCACGCCGCACGCCCGGCACCTTCGCCCAGGCCGCCGCCGTCCCTGCCGTCAGGCGTGAATCGGCGAACGAGACGGCGCCGTCCCCGGCCGGCGCCGAGAACACCAGGTGGTCGGCGGGCAGCGCGGTGACCGCCGAGGTGTTCTCCCGGCCCAGGCCCGCTGTCAGGCCCGACAGCAGTCCCACCAGCACCGTGATCAGCACAATGACGCCGCCCATCAGGGCGAACCGCCCTTTGGCGAACCTCAGGTCTCTCCAGGCGACGAACACAGGCTTGGCCATCCTCGGATCCGGGCCCCGGACCCACCGCCCGGCGCTGGATCCACGGTCGCCCGCGGCAGGGGCCCGCGGCATCGCACCACGGTCTGGTTCGCGGGGATCGAAGGAATCAACCCGTGCTCCTCCTTCCGATCACCCCAGGCTCCACCTTTCGATTGATGCCGCAGGTCGGAGCGGCCCTTAGCCTGAAGAAACCGTGACCGAGAACGCCGCGCCCGAGAACGCCCCGCCCCGCGGAGCCGGGAGGGACCACTCCCTCACCCCCGTGCTGCGGGTGCTGCGCACCTGCCTCCACCTGATGGTGGCCGCGCTGCTCGCGCTCGCCTGCGCACGGGCCGTCGCCGACCGTGCCGCCGACGCCCCGGCCGTCATCGTCACCGCCGTGGCCCTCTTCGCCCTCTATGCCACCGGCCCCTCGCTGCCCCGCATCCGCACCTCCACCCGGGCCGCCGCCCTGTGGCTGGGGGCCGTGGCGCTGCTCTGGACGGTGCTGCTCGCCCTCACCCCGGACGGCATCTGGCTGGCCTTCCCGCTCTTCTTCGTCCAGATGCATCTGCTGCCGCTGCGGGGGGCGCTGCCCGCCGTCGCGACCACCACGGTCGTCGCCATCGCCGGATTCGGCTGGCACACCCACACCCTCAGCGTCGGCACGGTCGTCGGCCCCGTGCTGGGCGCGGCCGTCGCCGTCGCCGTCGTCCTCGGTTACGAAGCGCTCTACCGGGAGAGCGAGGCCCGCCGCCGCCTCATCGAGGAGCTGACCGCCGCCCGCAGCGAGCTGGCCGCGGCCGAACACGCCGCCGGGGTCCTCGCCGAGCGCGAACGCCTCGCCCGCGAGATCCACGACACCCTCGCGCAGGGCCTCTCCAGCATCCAGCTGCTGCTCCGGGCCGCCGAGCGTGCCCTGCCGGAGCGTCCCGAGCCCGCCCTGGGCCATGTCCGGCAGGCCCGTCTCGCCGCCGTCGACAACCTGGCCGAGGCCCGCCGCTTCGTCCGCGCCCTCAGCCCGCCCGACCTGGAGGCCGGATCGCTGCCCGCCGCCCTGGAACGGCTCTGCGCCACCACCGCCCGCACCTCCGGACTCGCCGTGCACTGCCAGGTCTCCGGCGCCCCCACCGAACTCCCCACCCCGCACGAGGTCGCCCTGCTGCGCATCGCCCAGTCCGCGCTGGCCAACACCGTCCAGCACGCCGCCGCGGGCCGCGTCGAGCTGACCCTCAGCTACATGGACACCGAGGTCGCTCTCGACGTCGTCGACGACGGCACCGGCTTCGTCCCCTCCGGGCTCCCCGCCCCGGGTTCCGCGGCCGCCTCCGGTACCGGCTTCGGCCTCGCCGCCATGCGCGCCCGGGCCCGTGCCCTGCAGGGCACCCTCGCCGTCGAGTCCGCCCCCGGAGAGGGCACCGCCATCGCCGTCACCCTGCCGTGCCCGGCCGCCGCCTCCGAAGGGGTCACCGCATGACCGCCCAGCCCCCCGTCCGGCTGCTGCTCGCCGACGACCACCCCGTCGTACGGGCCGGACTGCGCGCCGTCCTGGAGACCGAACCGGACTTCGAGGTCGTCGCCGACGTCCCCACCGCCGAGGGAGCCGTCGACCTCGCCGCCCGGCTGGACGTCGACGTCGTCCTGATGGACCTCCAGTTCGGCGGCAGGATGCTCGGCTCCCAGGCCACCGCCGAGATCACCGCCCGCGACGGAGCCCCCCGGGTCCTGGTCCTGACCACCTACGACACCGACGTCGACATCCTCGCCGCCATCGAGGCCGGTGCCACCGGGTACCTCCTCAAGGACGCCCCGCCCGAAGAGCTGGCAGCCGCCGTGCGCACCGCCGCCGCCGGGAAGTCCGCGCTCGCCCCCACCATCGCGCTGCGCCTGATGGACCGCATGCGCACCCCCGCCACCGCCCTCTCCCGCCGCGAGACGGAGGTCCTCCAGCTCGTCGCCGACGGCCTGTCCAACGCCCAGATCAGCAAACAGCTCTTCCTCAGCCAGGCGACCGTCAAATCCCACCTTGTCCACATCTACGCCAAACTGGGCGTCGACTCCCGCACCTCCGCGGTCGCCGCCGCCACCACCCAGGGCCTGATCCGCCGCTGAGCTCCGGATCCGCCCCCGTGCGACCGCGGCGACCGTCGCTGTCGGTGCCGGGTGCGAGAATCATCGGCAGCACCACCGCACGACAGCACCACCGCTCGCGATGATCGACGATCAGGGAGACGCACCATGGCACCCGCCATCCCAGCCTCGATGGACCGGCCGCACTTCATCGGTATCGGCGGAGCCGGCATGTCGGGCATCGCCAAGATCCTCGCGCAGCGCGGCGCCAAGGTCGCGGGCAGCGACGCCAAGGACTCCGCGACCGCCCAGGCGCTGCGCGACCTCGGCGCCACCGTCCACATCGGCCACGCCGCCGCGCATCTGGCCGCGGACGCCACCTGCGTCGTCGTCTCCTCCGCCATCCGCGCCGACAACCCGGAGCTCGCCGTCGCCCAGGAGCGCGGCATCCCGGTCGTCCACCGCTCCGACGCCCTCGCCGCCCTCATGGACGGCCTGCGCCCCATCGCGGTGGCGGGCACCCACGGCAAGACGACCACCACCTCGATGCTGGCCGTCTCCCTCACCTCGCTCGGCCTCAAGCCGTCCTACGCCATCGGCGGCGACCTCGACGCCCCCGGCTCCAACGCCGAGCACGGCTCCGGCGAGATCTTCGTCGCCGAGGCGGACGAAAGCGACCGCAGCTTCCACAAGTACGCCCCCGAGGTCGCCATCGTCCTCAACGTCGAGCTGGACCACCACGCCAACTACGCCTCGATGGACGAGATCTACGAGTCCTTCGAGACCTTCGTCGGCCGCATCCGCCCCGGCGGCACCCTCGTCATCGCCGCCGACCACCCCGGCGCCCGCGAGCTGACCGAGAAGATCTCCGGACGCCACGACATCGAGGTCATCACCTACGGAGAGTCCAAGGACGCCGACGTCCGCATCCTCAAGGTCAACCCCCGCGGCCTGACCAGCGACGTCACCGTCACCCTCACCAGTGGCAAGATCCTCACCTTCACCGTCTCCGTCCCCGGCCGGCACTACGCCCACAACGCCGTCGCCGCCCTCGCCGCCGGCGTCGCCCTGGACCTGCCGCCGCACAACCTCGCCTCCGCGCTGGGCACCTACACCGGCGTCAAGCGCCGCCTCCAGCTCAAGGGCGAGGCCGCCGGAGTCCAGGTGATCGACTCCTACGCCCACCACCCCACCGAGATGACCGCCGACCTCGAGGCGATCCGCGGCGCCGTCGGCGAGGACTCCCGGGTTCTCGTCGTCTTCCAGCCCCACCTCTTCTCCCGCACCCAGGAGCTGGGCACGGAGATGGGCCAGGCGCTCGCCCTCGCCGACAGCTCCGTCGTCCTGGACATCTACCCGGCCCGCGAGGACCCGGTCCCCGGCGTCACCAGCGCCCTGATCATCGATGCCGCGCGCGCCGCCGGCGCCGATGTCACCGCCGAGAGCGACATGGGCGCCATCCCGGACGTCATCGCCGGAATGGCCAAGCCCGGTGACCTTGTTCTCACCATGGGCGCGGGCGATGTCACCGACCTCGGCCCCGCCATCCTGACCCGCCTGGCCGGCTGAGCCGAGGAGGCCCCCATGCCGTACGAAGTCGACAAGCCCGACGACCAGTGGCGCGCCGAGCTGACCCCCGCCGAGTACCACGTCCTGCGCGAGGCCGGCACGGAGCCCGCCTTCGTGGGCGAGTACACCGACACCAAGACCGCGGGCGTCTACTCCTGCCGCGCCTGCGGCGCCGAACTCTTCCGCTCCGACACCAAATTCGAGAGCCACTGCGGCTGGCCGAGCTTCTGGGATGCACGCAACTCGGACGCGGTCGAACTTCTGTCCGACAATTCACACGGGATGGAGCGGACGGAGGTCCGCTGCGCGAAGTGCGGCTCGCACCTCGGCCACGTCTTCGAGGGGGAGGGGTACCCGACGCCTACGGACCAGCGGTACTGCATCAACTCGATCTCGTTGCGGCTGGTGGCGGACGAGGAGTGACCGGAAGCCGCTTTTTGTAGCGCCTGTGACTAGAAGTGATGCCCCGTGTGGTGGTTCCACGCGGGGCATCGATACGGAGCCCGTGGGCCGGTTTACCGAACGCAGCCGTTACCGTCGGCGGAGGGGTTCGCCTCATACGCAGACAAGGAACGGGCATGCTCGGTATTCGCGGTGAACCCCCAATGAGGTTCGCTGGCTTCGGAAGGATCATGGCGGCGCGGTCCGGAGGCGTGCCCGGCAGGGGCGTGGTCGCCCACTCTTGGATCAGTTGGCGTCGGATCCGCGTACATCGGTGTCTTTGGTGAGGTATGGCGCCAACGTCGCGGCCACGACAGAGGACCTCAGATAGGGGGCCACTCGGTGGAAGTCGAAGGGGGCGATGCTGTCCGTGAGATCGAGATCGACCGCCGGGAAGCGCCGCTTGAGGGGGCGAGGGACGGCGACGATGTCCCCGTGATCGGACAGGTTGACCCACCGGTGGACCCCTGCAGGCCGTTCGCCGGTGCCGGCAAGCGGAGCTGGTGACAGGCGGTCGAAAACTCCGTGGCGGAGTGCGAGGGGGGAGCCGAGTGTCAGGAGCAGGTCGACTTCGAGTTCCGGGTGGGCGTGGAGGGCCTCGTAGGCCACGACGCTTCCGAGGGAGTGGGCTATGACCACGCGAGCGCCCGTCGAGGAGATGACGCCTGCGACCTCCTCTCGCGCCGCAGCGCGGGCAGCGTCGTCCGGCCCGCCGAGATAGCGCGCGACGTCGCGGAAGAACGTGGCGATGAACGCGCGGGTCAGGCGGCCGTCGAGGCTCAGACGCTCGGAGATCGCGGAGACGAGTTGCCGGAGCGGAACGGCCAGGCGTCCCTGAGCCGTTGCTGGTGGCGGAAGTCTCAGGCCCAGTGACGCGTCCAGCGATTCCGCCCAGTGAGTGATGTTCTCGGCCACGTGGGGATGCTCGCGCTCCAGCTGGCCGAGGTCCTCGGAACCTTGTGCGACGGGCCTGCCGTGGTGGAGATGGTGGGCGTAGTAGGCGTACGTGACAGGCACGTGCTTGGCGGCCATGCCCAGCCCGACGGCGAGGTCCTTGGCCCAGACGGCCGAGCGGGCGGTGACGATATCGGCTGGTGAGAGTGCGGACCGGTAGTGGCCCACGCCGTGTACGGCCACGAAGGCGGTCATCGGATGCTTGTTCCTTGGTCGGGAGTCGGAATCGGGCGTACCTGGAGCTGGTCGTGCGGTGTCATGTGGATGATGTCCGGGCCTACCCCGATGTACAGGGCGCCGTCGGGGGCGACGGCGATGGCGCACACGGTGTCCGGGAACCAGAAGATGTCGGCCTCTCTGCCGCCTCTCAGGTCCCACAGCCGCAGGGACCGGTCGAGTCCGCCGGTATAGAGGTGCGGGTGTCCGTCGAGCAGGACCGGGACCGTAGCGAAGACGGCACGAGTGTGACCGGCCAGTGTGAACGTCCGGGTGGCGTCGAGTGCCGTCACGCGAACCTCTCCCCGGTCGTCACCGCTGACGACGTACGGCTGCCCGTCGAGGTCGACGGCGGCAACGGAATGGACGGCGGCAGGGTGCTCGGTAACGAGCTGCGGCAGGGGCGGGCCCAGCAGGCGTGCGGACCGGACGTGGCCGGAGCGGTATCCGGCCAGGACATGGCCACCGGAGGCTGCCAGGCATGTCGCGGGCACGGGAACAGGGACTTTCCTTCCCAGTTCTTCGATGGTCCTGGCCTCGGACGGCGAGAGCAGGACACGCTCCGGTTCTCCTCTCCACGCCGGGTCCGTCACGTCGACGTCGGGCCAGTGGGACATCCGGTCCAGGTGGTCGGCGGTGGCTATCGCGACCTCACCTCTGTTGGAGGCATAGACGACGTGCTGGGCCCCACCGATGGTGATGGTGACGATCGCAGCGGCACCTGGGCCTTCACCCAGGTCGCGTCGTTCCAGGTGCTTCTCAGTCGTGTTCGTGCCCCACAGGGCGACCCCATTGTGTGCGCACGAGGCGACAATCCGTGGATGTTCGCCGGCTTCCAGGATTGCGATGCCGGTGGCTCGGTCCGGCAGCGGGAAGTCTGCGTGGTGCAGCAGGGTGATCCGCCGCTCGACCGCACCGTCCGCGGTCCACAGCGCCATGGTTCCGTCCTCGCTGCATGAGACCAGTCGGCCGTCGGGAAGCACCGTCAGATCATTGATGGCGTGGGTGTGCCCGGGGTGGCGTTGCGGCACTTCGCCCCCGGCCGCGTCCGAGACGCGGACGGTGCCGCCGTTGCTCGCAGTGAGAATTCGAGTCCGGTGCGGTTCGGACACGATCGCGACACGGGTGATCGCGGTGGTGTGGCTGACGACCTGCCGTGCGGTGCCATTGCCGTCCAGCGGATTCAGCTGTGCGACACCGTCCTCCCCTGCACTTAGGAGGTACATGGATCCGTCCAGCAACACGGCGGCGAGATCGGAGACGGCGTCGGCATGAGGACGATCCTCGTTGAGGAGCTCGAGGAACTCGTCGCCGACCCACACGATTCCGTCCCGATCGCCCGCGACCGGCTCGGGACCGTGTCTCAGATCGAGATAGCGGTAGCACGACAGCCGCTCCCAGTTGGTGTGCGGCAGCTCGACCTCCTCGCCATGGACGGTCAGGACCTTGACCCAGTTGTCGCAACAGGCCACGACGCAGTCGCCCCTGCCGTCGACGGAGACGCGGGACAGGTGCCACACATGGCCATTGATGGCGGACAGGTGTGTGGTGGCGAGCGGAGTTCCGGTGGAGAGTTCCCAGTAGCGGATCATCCGGTCCTCGCCCGCGCTGGCCACTGAGGGGACCCCCTCGTAGCGCACGCCCACCATGGACCAGATCGGACCCGTATGGGCCGGGGCGGTCCACAGGAGATGTCCTGTGGCCAGGTCCCATCCCCGCAGTTCGCCGCTGTCGCAGCCAGTCACGGCGACACGGCGGCCGTCGACTTTCCCGGCCACCACGCCTCCGACCGGAGCACCGTGGTCCCCGAGTTCGAGCGTCGTCGTTGCGGAGTCGAGGTCCCACAGCCGAGCCGTTCCGTCCTGACCAGCTGTCAAGGCGTGAGGGCGGCCGTACATCTCGAGGGTTGTCAGGTCCCAGATCCTGCCGCGGTGACCGGTCAGTGTCGTCAGGAGGTTGGTGTGCAGTGACCGGCCGGCGGTCCAGACGATGTGGCGGCCGGTGTCCTGCGTGAGGTCTGCCGCGAGCTGCCATTTCTGGTGCCGAGCCGCGTCGACAGCCAGGATGTCGCGCCGCTGCCCGGGCGGACCGTCGTGGTGGGCTCCGTACGACGTCAGATAGACCGCTCCGTGAGGGCCGTGTTCACCGTGGTAGAGCTCCTGGGCCAGTGGGGCCGGGTCCGCGTGAACCAGGTATTCACTGTCCTCGAGGAGTTCGTCGAGCCGGCCGGCGAGCGCGCAGTGGCGCGCCGCATGCCGCAGCAGATACGGCTCGGCGGTCGCCCACCGGCGGCGGCCGGAGCCGCCCGTTCGCACCGTCGCGAGCAGGCGTTCCCAGACAGTGGTCGCGTCCAGGACAGGATGCTCGCGGAGCCGGTCGGCCAGCCCTTGGTGGAAGAGCCGGTAGAGCGGAGCGCCTTCACGATCGACGTTGCGGCGTATGTAGAAACGCGCGGCCCGAAGCAGATCAGCGGTGGGTGCCCGGTCCTTTCCGGCCGGAGCTGGATCGGGGTTCGCGACCTGGGCAAGAAGGTCCTCTGGCATCCCCGCGCCCTCCGCCCAGGCCAGCGCGGCCAGTAGGTCGTGCAGGCCCGGTCGGGGGTCAAGACGGAGATGGAGGTCGAGGACCGCGTCGAGCGTACGGGGCACGTCACTGCCCAGGTGCTCGGCCTGCTCGGTCGTCGCCGGCGGTGGCACCTGTTCCTGGAGGAGCCTCAGATAGAGCCCGGCGACAAGGAACTCGCCCCACTCGCGTGACCCGCTCAACAAGGTGTCGGCCAGCGCGCCGCCCAGGCTCTCGGCTGCCGCGAGTGAGCACCACGGCGATACGCCGGGGAGCAGCGGCCGCAGTACCCGCAGAACGAACTGGGTCAGGTCCTTGCGGAGTCGCAGGGGCGACACCTCGTCCAGGTCGATCAGCCCATCGCACGCACGGGCCGCCTCAATGAGCGGCCGTGGTGCCGCTTCCGGCCGCGTCGCGACGAGCATCCTGCACAGCGGTCCCCCGTCCGATCGCCGAATGGATGCCAATGGCAGCAGCACGGCGCTGACCAGATCGGCCGGGTGCTCGGCTTCGTCCACCGCGTCCATGACGAGACAGGGGGGTACGGGCTTGACCCGCAGTGCCGTGACCAGTTGGTCCGTTGTCCACGTCGTTGCGTCGCCGGGAGATCCGAGCTCCCACTGGGTGGCGAGCGAGGTGAGGATCTCCGGGACACCGCGCCGTCGCGCGTGCACGATCGCGAGGTCGTCGGTGGTCTCGTGAATGTCGCCGCCCGATGGCCGCCACAACTGCTCGGTGGTCTCATGCAGCGCCGGATGCGCAGCACACACGAAGGTGCCGATCAGAGCGGATTTGCCGACCCCTGGTACGCCGGTGACCACGCGCAACGAGGGCCCGCGGCCTTCCAACCAGCCTGCCAATTTACGGAGTTCGTCGCTCCGTCCGGTGAAGGACGGAGCGCCGAGGTCGCCAAAGGCGCTGTCGGCACCATGCGCCCGGATCACGAAATGGCGGGCGTCGGCCACTTCGTCGAGGAGGGTGAATACAGCAGAATCCACGCCACTGAGCCTGCGCGCGTCGGCCGGTTCGTATCGAGGGTTGGCGAAGAACCTCAGATGCGAGAGGTCTGCACCGAGCGCGGCCAGTGGTTGCTCGACGGATTGCGGATTCAGGGATGTACTCCGCGACTCCACGTGGAGAGCCACCTCGCGGCAGAACCGGGCGATCGGGATGTACGGCACCGATGTGTCAAGCTTCAGGGTCCCGGAGGCGAAGCCGCGAAGCACCTCGTCGACGGCGGCGCTCAGGCGGCCGTCATAGGCGTCCTGCTCCGAGTGGCAGGCGGCGAGCACCCAGACACGGCGACGCTCCGGCCGGACCAGCGACCGCAGGTGCTCGGTCACCACGGCGCCGGAATGGCACAGATCGAGGATCAGCAGAACGGCTGGATCGCCGCTGTCGTCCGTGTCCTGGTTCTCTGCCATGTTGACCCAACGGGCCAGCTCCTCGGTGAGGCGGCCGTCCCCGCCCACCGCCTGGATGCCGTGACCGTTGCGGGTCGGTTCTCCGTGTGCGAGGAGATGAATGACGGTGAAGTCGGCCTCGCTGCTGACGGCCTGAGTCAGGGCGCCGCCCAGCGCGGCGGCGGTGGACGCGGCGTCGTGAGCGGGTTCCAGGAGGACATAGGCGTACTCCTTCTCCAGTGTCTTACTCACCCGTTGCGCGTACGGTGCCGCGTAGGTGAGTTGCTGCCACTGTGGGGGTGAGTCGTCGGCGGGGTCCGCGGCAGGTCCTTCGACGCCCACCACCAACGCCTGACGCCGCATGACGCATCCCCCGTCCCCGTGAACTCCCGTGGTTTTTCGATGCATTGTGCCAGTCGCCGACCGGTGCCGAGCCGGGCTCCAGCAACGGCGGATCATGTCGGCGAGCGGCGCGGAGCACGAGTCAGCCCCGCTCAACGGCTTGTCGGCGAGCCACCCGAGGGGTCGGCCTCCGGGGAGTCCACTTCGGGTTGGTCCGGTCGTCGCATGCGGAGCGGGCAGGTATGGACGTCTCGGCATACCTGGTGCACGCGGCGACGCGGCAGATGTCGGAGAGCGATGCCAGAGCAGTTCGCGGGGGTGGATACGCTGGTCGCGCGGGTGGAAGAAGAGGCTGGTTGCGACTATGGAGCCGACGGCCCAGGCGGGGGAGCTGACCGAGCAGGAGTGCCCAGAGGTCGATGAGGCGCTGGTGCGTGGTGAGCATCGGCGGGGAAGCCGGACGTCGCGGCCACGCCGCGTGAGTGGGCGGGCGCCGGTGTACGACTCCGGCATGCTGATCGCTCCTGCCGACCGAAAGGCCAAAGCGGTCGCTCTGCACGAAGGGCTGCGCACCTCCCCGCACCGTACGCTGGTGCTCGGGCCTGTTCTGACGCAGGTCTGGCGTGCCGACCCGGCCCTGGTGCACGCTCTGGCCGGGGCATCGAAAGAGTGCACGGTGTCGCAGGCCCGGTCGGCCGAGTCGGCGATACAGGAGGCGAAGGCGGGTCGGCCGGAGTGTCTGACCTGCGCGACTGGCCCGGATGCCGCCGATTGGCGGCGCATCGCGACGATGCTCGGGCAGGCGGCAATGCCGGCGAAGAAGCGCTCGGACGCGGTGGACGTGTGGGTGGCGCCGGCTGCTGCCCGGCACCGCAGCGCGGTGATCTTCACCAGTGACCCGGATGACATCCACGCGTACCTGGAGGTGCTGCAGCCGCCGGACGCTCACATCGTCCCGGTGTGAGCGTGGCGGAAGTGAACTCCTCTGGCTCCTGGGGGTAACGGGTCACGGCTGGCCGAGCTTCTACGATCCGCGCGATACGGACGCCGTGGAGCTTGTGTCCGATCGTTCGCACGGGATGGTGCGGACGGAGGTCCGCTGCGCGAAGTGCGGGTCTCACCTGGGGCATGTCTTTGAGGGGGAGGGCTACCCGACGCCCACGGACCAGCGGTACTGCATCAACTCGATCTCGCTGCGGCTGGTTCCGGACGAGACGTGAGACGAGACGTGAGACGAGACGTGAGCGGTGGGGCTCAGCGTCCTCTCGTGCCCGTGAAGATGTGCCGCTTTCTGAGGGCCGGCACCCTGCGGCAGGCCCAGCGCCCGCCCGGGCCGTAGGTATCGGCCGGGCCGGCCAGGTACGGGACAGCCGTCGGCGCTCAGCACTGCCTGCGCGAGAGGGAAGCCTGAGCGGTCCAGGCATACGCGCGCCGTCGGCTGTGCCTGTCCCGTGTGCTGTACGGCGAGTCCTCCGCTGCCCCGCCGCGCCTCAGCGATCAGAGGGGCAGGATGCCGCGATGCCCGGCGGCGGCAAGCCAGGCAGGGAATTCCCCCAGAAGCCGGTCGTACAGGTCGGCATCGCACAGCGAGCGTGGGTCGGTGCCGGCGGCGAAGAAGCCTGCGTTGTCGACGATCCGGCGGCTCGGTACGGGAAGTTCGTCCAGCCGGTGCAGAAACTCGAAGTCCCGGTCGTCGGGGTCGCCGAAACCGATGAACTGCCAGAACAGTGGCAGCTCTGCCGCCTTGCACAGCCACTTCTCGGCGGCGCGCCGGCTGGTGGGTCCGCCGTCGGTCTGGAAGATCACCAGTGCCGGGACGGCCGCATCCGAGGCGAGATAGTGATCCAGTACAGCATCCATCCCGGCCTCGTAGTGGGTGCGCCCCATGTGGCCCAGCTGCTCGTGCAAGGCAGCGATGCGCCCCGCATGGTTGTCCAGACCGATCTCATGGACCCCGTCGACATCGGTGGAGAAAAACACCAGCGGGACAACACCGTCATCGTCCAGGTGTGCCGAGACGGCCAGCACCTGTTCGGCCAGATGCTGCATCGTCCCGTCCTTGTAGTACGGACGCATCGACCCCGACCGGTCCATCACCAGGTACACCGTGGCCCGCTGCCCTTGCAGCCCGTGCTTGCGCAGGCTGACGCCGGCCTCCTTGTAGAGGCTCACCAGCGGTGGTGCAGACTGCTGCACCTTCTCCAGACTCAGCGGACTCATCGATGGCTCCCTTTCCACGGACGGAACGTTCGCCGCCGCGCCGTCGAGTCTGCCGCAGTGCCTTGCCCTGTAGGCCGGGTTGAGCACGGAGGCGTGGGTTTCGGGCTCACGGTGCGGTTTCTCCACCGTGGGAATTCCGCCGAGTTGGTCCAGGACGCGCTATGTGAGGCCGAAGCCCACGGCCCGCTGGTCTTCGCGGAGGTGATGGCAGTACGCGCAGAGGTACGGCGGGTCGTCTGCGATTGCGCTCACCGTGCGGATGGTTCAGCCGGCCGAGCTTCTACGATGCGCGCGGTAAGGGCGCCGTGGCCCCACTGATCAGCGGTACTGCATCAACTTGATCTCGCTGCGACCGGTGTCGGACGAGGAGTGAACGGCGGGACCCGGCCTCTGGGGAACGGGCGGAACCGCCGTACTGCGGGGGCGGGTTGACGGCGGCCGGTCCGGAGCGTCGAAGCGGCTGTCCGAGGCGCTCAATTCACCCTTGAGTGTGCTGCCTCGTAATTCGAACATGTGATGCAATTCTTGGGTGATGCCTTACGCCTTCCCCGACGATCTCCTGCAGGCGCAGCGCGACTGGTACGCCGCGTATCAGCAGCTGGCCACGACGGAGAATCCCTCGCAGACCACGGTTCTGCGGCGCACGCTGCAGCGGCTGTCCGTACGGATCACCACGCACCCGTACTGGACGAGCATCCCGGGCCATGCGCCGGCTGCCCGTATGGCGCTGAAGCAGCAGGCATGGGAGCCGGAGCAGCAAAGGTGGCCGGAAGAGGCCGGCTCATGACCGCCGTCTCCAGGGCCCGCGCCCCCACGTCACAGGCAGGGAAGGGGCCTTGTCGCCCGGTGGCGGGGCCGGGTGAGGGGTGGTAGCTGTGGAAGGAGGAGATGCCTCACTGCAACATCCCGCACCGGAGTATCGGGGTCGGGCGCCCAGCGGGCCGCAATGCCGATGGGCTTCTTCCGACCGTCCCAGACGCAAGCGCCACTCCCGGCGGCAGCGTACGGAGGTGGCGGCCATGGCGCACCAACTCCACCCGCCCAAGGCCACGTTCCGACCGCCCAGGGTCAGGATCGTGACGGGGCCGCCGGAGGGCGGCGTCATCAGGGAGGGCTGGGCGCACCTTCGCCTCTGGTTCGTCGCTCCGCTGTGGCGCTGGCGTACCCGGTGGCTGCTGCGCCGGGGCGCCATCCATGCCCATCGGTGGTGGAATCCGTGGCGGACCACCCTGGCAGCCTGGATCGTCTCCCTCCTGGCTCTGGCGCTCGTGGCGTGGGTGCTCGACGGCGTCGTGGGCACCCTCCGCGAGAAGCATCACCGTTCGGCGGAGTTGGTGCGCATTCCCGTTACGCCCGCGGTGCAGGACGTGGCCATGCCGGTGCTGCTGCTGGCCGCCTCGACCGCGCTGTTCCTCTACTGGCGGCTGAGACGGATCCGCCGGTTCTGTGCGAGCCGGGCGAGGAGCGACCCCTGCCGCTTCGTGCCGACGGCAGGGAGTCTGATGGGCGAGGTGGTCGGCCGCGACCAGCTCTGCAACTCGATCATGAACAATCTGCGGGAACGGAAGGTCCGGCGTCCGCATGTCGTCTCCGGCAAGGTCGGGACGGGCAAGACGGCGGTACTGGTCCGTCTTGCCGAGCGGCTTGCCGCGGAGGCCGCGGTCCCCATAGCGGTACGGCTGCGCGATGCCCAGGACCGTCTGGACTTCGCCGAGCTGGCCCGTAAGCGTTTCGAGGACATCGTGCGGCCGGTGGTCCGGTCCGATGGCGAAGTGGACCGGGTCTGGCGGTGGCTCCGGCAGCACACGGACCGGATCGTGGTGCTCGCCGACGGTCTGGAAGAGGCGCTCAACCACGACGACCGGGTGAACGGCCAGCGCGACATTCTGATCCGGGAGGCGATCGCCCGGGCCGACGAGGAGGGGCTGCCGCTGGTCATCGCCTCGCGGCCGCACGACCCGCTGCGGGCGATGCAGGCCGCGATCACGGAGCTGGAGCCGCTGAGCGATGAGGCGGCACTGCAGTACATCGCCGGCAGCGGCGGCCGGCGCTCGGACCCGATGCTGCTCGACCGGGTCGTGGAAGCCGCCAAAATGTCGGAATCCCCGCTCTACCTGCAGATCGCAAGGGATCTGCACGGCAAGAACCTGCTGGAGCCGCTGTGGACGCAGGACGAGGGCGGGGCCGACCTGATGCTCCACGACAGCTGGGCGTTGCGGGCGGACCTCCTGGAGAGGTGGGTCGACGCGCTGGTCGACGGGGAGATCCACCCCGAACTGCCGATCGGCCGCGACACCAGACAGGTGGTGGTGGAGTACCTCTCCGCGCTCGCCTGCATCGGGCTGGCGTCGGACCGTGCCGATGTCGGGCTGTGGGAACTCGACCCGTCCGTGGGCACAGGGCGGCCTGTCGACGGCGACGCATGGAACCAGTGCGTCGCCGAGAAACTGGACCGGGCGCTGTCGACGCTGCGGTGGTCGCGCGATCCGAAGGAGTTCGACGACCGCATGGAGGCCGTCAGGGCTCAGCAGTGCTGGGGCCCCGAGTACGGGCGCGAGGACAGGAAGGTCCCGGTGCACGGAGCCCGGATCGATGTCCGGCTGGCTGCCACATGGGGCAGGCGCATGGGGCTGGTCCACGAGGAAGGGGAGAAGGTCCACTTCCAGCACAGCATCATGCAGGCATATCTCGGTTCCCGTCTCCTCCCGGCGGCCGGGGACACACCGTCGCGTCCGAAGGCGTCGGAACGCCTCCTCGCCACGGCCCTGGAAGCCGGCGGACGGGAACTCCTCATAGCCCTCACGCTCCGCTCGCGCTCGTGGAAGGGGCACTGCGCAGGTCATCGCCGTAGCTGTGGCTGTGGTGCGAGCAGACCCGAAGCGTGTGCGGACTTCACCCTGCCCAAGCTGCTGGAGCAGCGGGCGCTGGACCTGCTGAAGAAGGCGAAGAGGGGGGAGCACATGCAGGGGCGGTGGCAGGCCGGCAGCTCCCCGGCAGGCGGCCTTGACGACCGTGGCAGCCCGCGCCTGAGGGCCCTGGAGCTCTTCGGCACCGCCGTGGAGATCGACAACGTCGCGGCCGCCCCGCAACAGCAGCGCCTCATCGAGATGATCAAGGAGAGATGGGAAGACCTGGAACAGGGCGAGGACCCCGTGCGGCTGCGCGAGGCGAAACTCACTCTGGTGAAACAGTGCGGCGCGGCGGCCCGCCGGGTGGCTGCCGACCGCAGCTGCAATCCCGCGTACCTGGAACTGTTCAAGGTCGGCTGCAAGGAACTGGACTACCGGGTGCGCGCCGGGATCGTGCAGGAGATAGGAGCCGGCGGCGAGCAGGCGTACCTGGCCGTGTACCACTCTCTGCGCGAGCCCGAACTCGATGCGGTCATCGCCACGGACCGTCCGGAGCGCGGATGCCACTGGAAGCCGAAGTCGGACCCGACGCAGGGAGAGCGGATGGACCGCGCGCGGCGGCGGGTGTGGGTGAGGTACCTGGAACGGGAAGAGTGGCAGTGGGCCGAGCACGAGGCCATGGCGGAGAAGCGGAGATGGTACAGCGACACCCTGCAGGCATGGATCCTCCCCATGCTCGTCGACTCCGCCAGGATGACCCGTCACATCGGCACCCCGCGCGCCGACCTGGAGAACTGGGTACGTATCGCGACCGGGGAATCCGGCTCTCCGGCCGCCGAGGCCACGCCAGGCATCAACATCGGCCTCGGCGTTGCCCTTGCCCAGGGATTCAGGTACGCCGCCAACCGCCGTCCGGTCCCGCAGTCCGACCGGCAGGCCCGGGAGTTCCTGGTCAAGCAGGCCCAGGAGATGCTGAAGCGCAGCACGTTCTGGTACACCCGGCTGACCCTTCTGCATGCCCTGACGCTGTGGTCCCTGCCCGATGACGTCACGGAGGACATGCCGATCCGCGGGCACGGTTCCGATCCCCAGGGGCAGGTCCAGGAGTGGCTGGCCATGGGCGACGGCAAGGAGAAGGAACACCCGCTGGTGAAGGCGGCGGGCGAGCTGGCGGTCCGCGCGCTGCAGACCCGGCGGCCGGAGCGGTATCTGTGGATCGATGACGCCGCCACGGCCGACGGCGTGGGTACACAGGTCGGTCTTCCCGGGGACCAGCGCGCCCACAACCTCTGGATCCCGCCGTCCAGCGGGTGGAGCACCCTCGATCCCATCGCCCAGCAACTGCTGTCGGACGTACTGCTGCTGGTGGTGCTCGGCGAGCGGGCGTACCGGCCGAAGGACCTGTTCCGCGTCGTGGACTTCTGTTCCCAGGAGCGGACGCAGATCCCGTCCTGTGTGATCAGGGACCGCAACCGCCTGGACCCCGTACGGGGCGCGGAGCGCGCCTCGCAGCCGGGCTCCAACTGCACGGACGAGTGCCGGCTGAGGATGTGCCCCTACCCGGCGAAGGTCGAGGACCTGCGGATGGAGTTCAGCGAGGTCTTCTGCCTGCAGCAGCACGATCTGCTGCGGTGGTGGCGGCCCCGGTCGTGGCTCGGTCTGCAGTTCTGGCGGAAGGCTCCATGGCAGCGCAAGGTGCCGGTCGCCGGTATGCGCCGGTTCTGGGACGAGATGGGCCAGCGGGCGCGGGACGTCGACCCTGATGCCGTGGACACAGCCCGGCAGAGAGTCCGCAGCTGAGGAGCGGGAAGAGTGCCGGTCCGCAACGCCCGCCTCATGCGCCTCATACGCCTCCCTCCGGATTCGGACAACTTCCGGCCCATGTAACCGGCGTGTAAAGAGGCTTGTCGCTCCGGCCGGCGGAGGGGGGCACTCCGGTAGATCGCCGGACCGCCGGGTCTGGTATGCGCGGCTGAGGGACGCTCGCGGGCCTTGGCGTGATTTCGTCTCCCTTTGCCCTCCCGCGATCCGGCCCCGCCGTGGCTCTACTCGCGAGTAGGCATGATGTTGATCATGACGAGGACCGCGGCTGCCCGGGCAGCCCTCCGTGGAACGCAGGTGCCGGAACATGCACAGAGCCCGCTGACGGCGTATCAGCGGGACATCTGGGCCGCCGGTTCTCAGGCTCCGGGATCACCGCAGTTCAACTGCGTCCTCCATGAACGTCTGCGCGGCGGCGTCGACCATGGCGTGCTCGCCGAGTGCACCGAGCGCGCGCTGCACCGCCACGAGACCTTCCGGCTGCGGTTCGGCGAGCGCGCGGGGACGCCGTTCCAGTGGGTGGCGGGCGGGAACATCCGGGTCAGCGGCATCGACCTCTCTCAGGAGCCCGATCCGGACGCCGCGTGTGCCGCGTGGATGCGGCGCTCGATGGCGACGGCGCTGCCGCTCACGGACGGCGGCTCCCTGGTCGAAGCCACGCTGCTGCGGGAGAGCCCGGACGTCACGCATCTGCACATCAAGGCGCACCACATCGTCGCCGACGGCTGGACCGTCGACCGGCTGAGCCACGAGATCCTCGAGGACTACGCGCGGGCCACGGGCGACGTCCGTGAGCACCCCGGCCCTGAGCACACCGGCCCTCGCGAGCCGTCCTCCTACCTCGCGTTCGTCGACGAGGAAGCCGCCTACCGCGCCGGCGCCGACGGCGACCGGGACCGTGCCTTCCACCGGGAGGCCCTCGCCGGCGTGGCGCCCGCGCTCTTCCTCCGTGCATGGGGCGGCAGCGGGCGCGGCCGCCACTCGTTCGTCGTCGGGGGCGCTCTCGCCGACCGGGTCCGCGCCGCCGGCCTCTCGCCGTTCGCGTACCTGGCCACCATGTTCGGCACCTGGCTGACACGGCTGCACCGCAGCGAGGAAGTGGTCCTCGGCATCCCCTTCCTCAACCGGCCGGAGCCTCACCACAAGGCCGTCCTCGGCCAGTTCGCCAACACCCTTCCGCTGCGGGTGGCGGCACCCGGCGGGCGGACGGTGCGGGAACTGGTCGCCGCGACCCAGGAGGCGACCCGTGCGCTCCGGAGCCACGAACGGCTCTCGCTGGGCGACGTCCTGCGCCAACTGCCCCCGTCCGCGCAGGGCCCCCGCCGGCTCTTCGACGTGACGGTCTCCTATCTGCACTGGTCGCGCCCGGCACCGATACCGGGAGTCGAACGGCAGACGGCCATGATGGCCCCCTCGCACGAACAGGACGCCCTGGGCGTCCTCGTGTGCGCCTTCGACGACACCGCCGACCTGCACATCGCCCTGGACTACGCCCTCGACGTGTTCGACGAGGACCTGCCCATCGCCTCGGTCGCCGGCCACCTCAGGACGCTGCTCGAGCGCGGCGTGGACATGCTGGACCGGCCCGCGTCGGCCGTCCCGATGCTGGAGCCCGCCGAACACCGGGACCTCACCGCGGTACGCAGCCACGGCCCGGAGGTGCCGTACGCGGACGAGGCCACGCTCCACGGCCTGTTCGAGGAGCAGGCCGCCCGCCGCCCCGGGCAGACCGCCGTCATCGGCGCCACGGGCGAGACCCTGACCTACGCCGAACTGGACGAGCGCGCCAACCGGGTCGCCCGGGCCCTGCGCGACGAGGGCGTCGGCCCGGACGACCGGGTCGCGGTGATGATGGAGCGGGGGCCGCAGCTGCTGGTGGCGCTCCTCGGCACACTGAAGGCCGGAGGCGCCTACGTACCGGTGGACCGCGGCTACCCGGCCGAACGCGTGCGGTTCCTGCTGGCGGACAGCCGCGCCAAGGTCGTGATCGTGGACGGCGACGGCCCGGCCACCGGGGCAGCAGAAGGCGCGAAGGTGCGGCATGTCGAGGAGCTGCTGCACGGCAGCGGCGCCCCGCTCCCACCGCTCGCCGGCTCCCGGGACCTGGCCTACGTCATCTACACCTCCGGCTCCACCGGCCGGCCCAAGGGCGTGATGGTGGAGCACCACAGTGTGGTCAACCGCCTCGCATGGATGCAGCGCCGCTATCCGCTCGGCGACGGCGACGTTCTGCTGCAGAAGACCCCGGTCTCCTTCGACGTGTCGGTGTGGGAGCTGTTCTGGTGGGCCGTCGAGGGCGCCGCGGTGGCCCTGCTGCCGCCCGGTGGCCAGCAGGATCCGCGGGAGATCCTGCGGACCGTCCGTGAACGGCGGGTCAGCGTCGTGCACTTCGTGCCCTCGATGCTCGGACCGTTCCTCGACCTGCTCCAGGAGTTACCGGAGGCACCGGAGGGCTTACGTTCCCTGCGCTACGTCTTCTGCAGCGGCGAGGCCCTGCCGCCGGAACGGGTCGAGCAGTTCCACCGCGTCTTGACCACACCCCGCGCGGAGCGTCCCGTCCGGCTGGTGAACCTGTACGGGCCGACCGAGGCCACGGTCGACGTCTCGTCCTACGACTGCCCGGCCGATCCCGCCCGGAGCGTCACCCGGGTCCCGATCGGCCGGCCGATCGACAACACCCGGCTGTACGTACTGGGCCCCGGCGATCTGCCGCAGCCGGTGGGTGTCGCCGGTGAGCTGTGCATCGGCGGAGCCGGTGTCGCCCGGGGCTACCTGGACCGCCCGGAACTGACCGCCGAGAAGTTCGTCCCCGACCCGTTCGTACCGGACGGCCGCCTCTACCGCACCGGTGACCTCGCACGATGGCTGGCGGACGGCACCCTGGAGTACCTCGGACGGATCGACGGCCAGGTCAAGATCCGGGGCAATCGCGTGGAGCCGGGCGAGGTGGCGGGCGCCCTGCGCGCGGTCCCCGGCATCCGCGACGCCCTCGTCGTGGACCGCACCACCGCCGCCCGCGGCACCCACCTCGTCGGTTACTACGTCGCCGACGCCGCCATCGCCCCCGCACGGCTGCGCGAACTGCTCGCACGAACGCTGCCGGCGTTCATGGTCCCGGCCCACTTCGTACGGATCGACGCCATTCCACTGACCCCCAACGGAAAGGCCGACCGCCGCGCGCTGCCCCCGCCCCAGGACACCGCGGACACCGCCGCCGACGGGCAGCCGCGCAACCGCACCGAGGCCGCCCTGGCCGAGATCTGGGCCGGGGTACTGGACCGGGAGACCGTCGGCGTCCACGACGACTACTTCACCCTCGGCGGCGACTCGATCCTCATGCTCACGGTGCGCGCCCAGGCCGAGGCACGGGGCCTGCGCTTCTCCCTCACCGACCTCGTCCGCAACCCCACGGTGGCGGGGCTGGCCACCCGCGTCGAGAGCCGGACAGCGCCCGGGAGCGACGACGCCCCGGCCCCGTTCGCCCTCGTGTCCGGCAGGGACCGGGCCCGTCTGGACGGCGCCGAGGACGCCTGGCCGCTCACCCGGCTCCAGCTCGGCCTGCTCTACCACAGCCGCCGTCACGAGAGCTCCGCCACCTACAAGGACGTCTTCCGGTACACCCTCGAACTCCCCTGGGACGAGGACGCGTTCCGCCGGTCGTTCGACGGGCTGGTGGCGAGGCATCCGGCGCTGCGCTCCGCCTTCGACCTGGCGGGCTGCTCCGAGCCGTTGCAGATCGTCCGCCCGCAGGCGCCCGGCGGCCTGGACGTCGTCGATCTGCGCCCGCTCGATGCCGCCGCGGCCGACGCCGAGATCCGCGCGCACATCGAGGAACGCCGCCGCCACGCCTACGCCGTCGAACGGGCGCCGCTGTACCTCTTCCGGGCGCACATCCGGCCCGGCACCGTCGACCTGGTCCTCAGCTTCCACCACGCCCTGCTCGACGGCGGCAGCGTGGCGAACCTCCTCCAGGAACTCCTGCAGGACTACGCGCACCGCCTGGGGCTGGGCATCGGCCCCGTCGACGGCACCCCGTCGCCCTCGGCGGCGTCCCACGTACAGGAGGAGCTGGCCGCCCTGGGGTCCGCGGAGGCGCGACGGTACTGGAAGGAGAAGCTGGCCGGCTGCGAACCCCTCCGGATCGAAGCGTTCCGGGCGCATCTGCCCGGTACCGGCCAGGAGCCGGCCACGCACCGCGCCGACCTGTCCGGCGAACTCGTCGCACAGGTACGGCAGTTCGCCGCCGCGCACCAGCTGCCGGTGAAGTCCGTGCTCTTCGCGGCGCACTGCCTGACACTGGCCATGTTCAACGGGTTCACCGGGTCTACCGGGCTTACCGGGTCTGCCGGGTCGACCGGCACTCACGACGTGACCACCGGACTGATCACCCATGGCCGGCCCGAGCTCGCCCATGCGGAACGCACCGCCGGGCTCTTCCTGAACACGGTGCCCCTGCGTCTCGACGTCGCGCAGGCCACCTGGCTGGACGTGGCGCGCGAGGCCTTCCGGCAGGAACAGGACGGCCACCCCCACCGCCGCTACCCGCTGAGCGCCGTCCAGGAGGACCACGGCGGCCCGGTCCTGGACACCGCCTTCAACTATGTGCACTTCCACCAGCTGTCCGAGGTCCTCCGCCTCCCGGGCATACGGCTGCGGGACTTCCGGACCTGGGAAGAGACCAGTTTCCGGCTCCTGGTGAACGCGGTCACCGAACCGGACGGCGGACGCGTATGGCTGCGGATCGACGGCGACGGATTCTCCGCCGGCCAGGCCCGCCTCTTCGCCGACGGGTACCGCAAGATCCTGCGGAGGATGGTGACGGACCCGCACGCGGAGCCCGACTTCGCCTTCCTCGCCGACCGGCCGGTCCTCGCCCGCACCACGCCCCGTCCCACGGTCGTCGAACGCTTCACACGCCAGGCCGCCCGCACTCCGGACGCGACGGCCGTGGTGAGCGGTGAGGAGCGGTGGAGCTACGCACGGCTGGCCGGGGCGGCAGACCGGGTGGCCCGGCGGCTGTGCGCGCTCGGAGCCCCGCCGCGGGCCCGGATCGGGATCGCCATGGACCGCTCACCGCAGACGGTCGCCGTGCTCCTGGGCGTGCTGCGGGCCGGGTGCGCCGTGGTGCCGCTGGACGTCGGCTACCCCGCCCGGCGGCTGGCCACGATGCTGGAGGCGGCCCGGCCCTTCCGCGTCATCGCCGACGCTCCCCATGCCCACCTGGCCGGTGACCCGTCGCTGCTGCTGCCCGCCGAGTCGCTGACCGGTCCGGCCACGGACCCCGGCGCGGAGCCACCGGCACAGATCCCCGCCGACAGCACCGCCTACGTCCTCTTCACCTCCGGCTCCACCGGCCGGCCCAAGGGCGTGGCCATGCCGCACCGTTCCCTGGCCGGCCTGGTCGCCTGGCAGACAGCGGCCACCAGCGGCGCCACGGGCGGCGTCACCCTCCAGTACGCGCCGCTGAGCTTCGACGTCTCCTTCCAGGAGATCTTCTCCACGCTGTGCTCCGGCGGCACGCTGCACCTGGTGGGCGACGCCGAGCGGCGCGATATGCCGGAACTGCTGCGGCTGATCGACCGCGCGGGCATCGAGCGGGTCTTCCTCCCCTACGTGGCACTCCAGCAACTGGCCGAGACCGCACAGGCGCTGGGCATCACGCCCCGTGCGCTGCGGGTGCTGATCTCCTCCGGCGAACAGCTGCGCGTCACCCAGGAGATCCGCAGGCTGTGCGCCGCGCTCCCGGGCGCCGTCCTGGAGAACCAGTACGGGCCGACGGAGACCCATGTCGCCACCGCCTTCACCATGACCGGGGATCCGGCGGCCTTCCCGGCGCTGCCCCCGATCGGCCGCCCCGTCGACGGCGCCGAGGCCCATGTGCTGGACGACCGGCTGCGCCCGGTGCCCGCCGGAGCGCGCGGCACCATCCACCTCGGCGGCAGCTGCCTGGCCGACGGCTACGAAGGCCGCCCCGACCTCACCAAGGAGCGCTTCGTCCCGCATCCCTTCGCGGGCCAGGACCGCATGCTCTACGACACCGGGGACCTCGGCCTGGTGCTGCCCGACGGGACGATCGCCTACGCCGGCCGGGCCGACACCCAGGTCAAGGTGCGCGGTTTCCGCGTCGAACTCGCCGAGGTGGAGCTGGCCGTCACCGGTCTCGCCCGGCGGTACCCGGGCCTGCGCGACGCCGCGGTCGTGGCCCGGCAGCAGGGGAACGGCGAATGCCTCCTCGCGGCCTTCCTCGTCGGCGAAGGCACCGCCGCGGACCTGGCCGGCATCCGCAGGCGGCTGCGCACCACGCTGCCCGACCACATGGTGCCCGCCCACCTGCAATGGGTGACCCACCTCCCGCTGACCCCCAGCGGGAAGCGGGACGACGCCGCCCTGCGCCGGATCCCGCTCGCCCCCACCACTGAAGCCACCGGGGCCGGGCCGGGCGACGCCTACGAACGCGCGCTGGCCGAGATGCTGGCGGACCTGCTGCAACGGCCCGCCGTCGGCGTGCACGACAGCCTCTTCGACCTGGGCGGCACGTCCCTCACCGCGATGCGGCTGGTGGTCCGGATCGAGCAGCGCTACGGGGTGAACATCCCGCTGTCCGAGTTCATCGCGGCCCCCACCGTGTCCGGGCTCGCCGCACGGCTGCGCGCGGGCGGCGCGGTCGCGGCGTACGACCCCCTGGTGCCCATCCGCCCGGAGGGCACCCGCCCGCCGCTGTTCCTGGTCCATCCCATGGGCGGCAATGTCCTGTGCTACGTACGCTTCGCCCGGCACCTTCCGGACGATCAGCCGCTGTACGCGCTCCAGGCGGCCGGGGCGGACCCCGGCACCACGCCGCTGCGCACCGTGGAGGAGATCGCGGACAGTTACCTCGCCGCGCTGCGGAGGGTGCAGCCGCACGGTCCGTACACCCTCGGCGGGTGGTCCTTCGGCGGTTTCGTCGCCTTCGAGATGGCCCGCCGGCTGCGGGCCTCGGGTGAGGACGTGGCCCGGCTGGTGCTCCTGGACACGACCGCGCTGACCCAGGGAGAGCGTCCCCGCCACGCCGACGACGCACTGCTGGGGTGGTTCTTCTGGGAACTGCTCTGGCTGGAGCGCGGCGGCGACTCCCCGATGGAGGCCATACCCGACGAACTGACCTCGCTGGAGGAGAAGTTCGACCATATCGCCCGTCTCGCGACCGATGCGGGTGTGCTGCCGGCCGGCAGTTCGGGGGCCGTCATACGCCGGCTCTTCCGCGTCTACCGGGCGAACTGGCAGGCGGCGCTGGACTACCGGCCCGGGCCCGGGGACCAGGGCCTCACCCTGATCCGGGCCATGGAACCGCTGCCGGACGTCCTCGCCGCGATGCACGGCGCCGCCGGAAGCCGCCACGCGGACCCGGCCAACGGCTGGAGCGCGATGACCGACGGCCCGCTCCAGGTCGTCAGCGTGCCCGGTGACCACCTCTCGATCATGGAAGAACCGCACGTGGCGCAAGTGGCGAGAACGGTCGCCGACCTGATCGGATCCGGCCCGGCCGGATCCCCCGATGCCGGATCCCCCGAGGAGAACTGACCACATGTCACGTAAGTCGGCAATGCCAGGCGACTGGCCGGTGAAGGCCCTCGTCATCGGAGCCGGTATCGGCGGACTGACCTGCGCCGTCGCCCTCCGGCGGGTCGGCATCGAGGTGGCGGTGTACGAGCGCGCCACCGAGCTGCGCGCCGCCGGTTCCGGTTTGTCGGTGATGTCCAACGCCGTCACCGCGCTCGCCACGCTGGGCATCGACCTCGGCCTGGACAAGCGCGGCCGGGTCGTGGAGTCCTTCACGGTCCTGGACCACCGCGGCCGGGAGATCAGGGACCTGCCGTTCAAGGAGGTCTGCGAGAAGGCGGGCGCGCCCAGCGTCTGCCTGAGCCGTTCGGACCTGCAGGAGGCCCTGCTGGACGCGGCCGCCGACTGCCCCGTCCGGCTGGGCGCCGTCGCGACCGGCTTCGAGACCGGCGACACGGGCGTCACCGTCCGCTTCGAGGACGGCAGTTCCGCCCACGGCGACCTCCTCATCGGCGCCGACGGCTTCCACTCCGCCGTCCGCGCCCGGCTGGTCGGGCCCGAGACGTCTCAGGACAGCGGCTATGTCTGCTGGCTCGGCATCGTCCCCTTCCGCCACCCCGCCCTCGCCCCGGGCGGCGTGCGCCACTACTGGGGCAGCGGACAGCGCTTCGGCCTCGTCGACATCGGCCACGGCCGCGCCTACTGGTGGGGCACCACGAACATGCCCGCCGCCCGCTCGCACGCCTGGGACGGCACCAAGGACGAGATCGCCCAGGCCTACGCGGGCTGGGCCGACGAGGTCCGGGCCGTGATCGAAGCCACCCCGCCCGGGGACATCCTCGCCGTGCCCTCCCGCGACCGCACCTTCCTGGAGCGGTGGGGAGAGGGTCCCGTCACCCTGCTCGGCGACGCCGCGCACCCCATGCTGACCACCCTCGGCCAGGGCTCGGCCATGGCGATCGAGGACGCCGTCGTCCTGGCCCACACCCTGGCCGAGCCCGGGGCGCGCGACGATCTGCCGCTCGCCCTGCGGACGTACGAGGACCGCCGCCGCGACCGCACCCGGGCCATGGTCGCCGCGTCCCGGTCGATGAGTGACCTCGAACAGGCCGACACCCCCGAACGGCGCAAGGTCCGGGACGACTACTTCAGGTTGACGGCCCGTCAGGAACTTGCCCGCCGGAACGAGGAGGCCCTCACCTTCCCCGGCATCCCGGACCCCGAACCCCGCGTCCGCCGGAACCTCAGCCCCCTGGAGCGCTGGTACTGGATCGCGGACCGGACCTCACCGCTCAACGGCGTCATCCGGGCCCGGCTCCACGGCCCCCTGGAGCTGCCGCTGCTGCGCCGCGCCCTGGACGTTCTCCAGGCCCGGCACCCTCTGCTGCGCGTCGCGATCAGCGGCGACGACGAGGGCGCAGCCCCCGCGTTCCGTCCGGTGGGCGGACGGCCCATCCCGCTGCGCCACGTCCAGGTGCCGGCCGGCGACCCCGAGGCGGACGCACGGTGGCAACGCGAGATCGACGAGCACGAGCTCGCCGAGGGCATCGACTGGCGCACCGGACCCCTGCTGCGGGCCGTCGTGATCACACAACAGGGCGCCGGGCGCGGGGCGGACGTCCATGACCTCCTCCTCACGGCGGCGCACTGCATGGCCGACGGCATGACGGGGCTGTCCGTGCTCGGGGAGTGGATCGACATCGCCGCGCAGCTGAGCGCCGGCGAGGAGCCGTCCCGTACGTCGCGCCGGGCGCTGCCCGCCGCGGAGGATCTGCTTCCGCGCCCCCACAGGGGCGAGGCGGGCGCCGCCGCTCTTGCGGCCCTGATGGAGCGTGACGCGGAGGAGGCCCGCCGGCTGCAGCCACGGCGCCTCACCCCCAGCCGGCCGGTCCCCTTCGCACGGCGGCGCACCCGGATGGTGCACCGGTCCCTCACCGCCGGGCAGCTGGAGCTGCTCGTGGACGCCTGCAAGCGGCACGGGACCACGGTGCACGGAGCCCTTGCCGCTGCCATGGTGACCGCCGTCGCCCAGGAGGCGGGCACACCGGAGCCGGCCCACTTCTCGATCGGTTCCCCGCTCGACTTCCGCGGCGAACTGGACCCCGCCGTCGCCTACGACGAGGCCGGCACCTACGCGGCCACCCTTCCCTCCCGCGTCCTCTACCGGCCCGGCACGCCCCTGTGGCCCATGGCCCGCGCCATCGCCCGGGACCTGGCGGACCGCCGGCAGCGTGCGGAACACCTGTCCCTGGTCAACCTGCTGGACCGGGCCGGGCCCAGGACACCGGCCGACGGCGAGGCCTTCATGCGCTATCTGGACGAACAGGGCCCGCTCAACCTGTGCCTCTCCAACCTCGGCCGCCACGGCTTCCCCGACCGGGTGGGCCCCTGGCGCGTCTCCGGTACCCAGCTCGTCGCGGGCATTTCGGTGACGGGAGCCCTCGTGGCCACCGCCCTCACCAGCCACGGCCGACTCGCCTGGAACTTCAGCTATATCGACGGCATGGTGACGGCACCCCGCGCCCGGCACCTCGCCGACGCCTCCGTACACACCCTGCTGTCCGCGCTGCACCTGTCCGACCGCGCATAACCGACTACCAAAGGAAAGCGACGTGCTGAACCCACAGCCCAAGCCCCTCCCCCCGGCCGGACGCACCGTCGTCGTCACCGGCGCCTCCTCCGGGCTCGGCAAGGAGTGCGCGCTCCGGCTGGCGGAGCGCGGCTTCCGCGTCTTCGCCGGAGTGCGCAGGGCGGAGGACGGCGAGCGGCTGCGCGCCGAGGCACCCTCCGCGTCCTTACGGCCGGTGCTCATCGACGTGACCGACGAGGAGTCGGTCCGGGCGGCCGCGGCCGAGGCCGCCGGGTCCACCGGCGAGCGGGGCGTGTGGGCGCTGGTGAACAACGCCGGTACCTGCGTCTCGGCACCCCTGGAGTGTGTGCCGCCCGAACGGCTGCGGCAGCAGCTGGACACCAACGTCGTCGGTGCGCTCGCCGTCACCCAGGCCTTCCTTCCCCAGCTGCGCCAGAGCCGCGGGCGCATCGTCAACGTCTCCTCGGGTCTGGGCAGCGTGGCCCTTCCCTACCTCGGCGCCTATGCGGCGGGCCAGTTCGCGAAGGAGGGGATGAGCGATGCGCTCCGCCGCGAGCTGCGGCCCTTCGGCGTCTCGGTCTCCGTCGTGAAGCCGGGCGCGATCGCGACCCCGATCTGGGACAAGGTGCGGGAGGCCGGCCAGGAGATCCTGGACGGGGCACCCGAAGACATCGCCGCCCTCTACCGGGCGTCCTTCGCACGGTTCCTGCAGATGAACGAGGAACGGGCACAGTCCAGCACCACCCGCCCGGAGGACTTCGCCCGCACCGTCTTCCGGGCACTGACCGCCCCGCGGCCCCGGACCCGCTACTGCGTCGGCTCCGATGCGCGGGCGGCCGCAAGGCTGGCGCGGCTGCTGCCGGATACCGTCCTGGACCGCGGCTTCCGTGCGGTCACCGGGGAGCGATAGGCCGGGCGGGGCCGGATGCCGGGTCAGACCGGCATGACGGCCTGGATCCGGGAGAGCGTGAAGACCCGCTGGTCCTCGCGGAGATGGCAGTACGCGTAGAGGTAGGGCGGGTCGACGTCGAGTGCGCCCACGGTGCGCACGGTGCGGCTTCCCGAGGCCGCGACGTATTCGATGGTGATGGCCTCCTGCTCGTGGACGGCATGGGCCAGCTGCCGGATGTCCGTCGGATTCAGTGCCTTCGCGCACCCGGCGAGGATTTCCTCGGTATCGGACGGGAAGGGGATACCGCGCTCCGGCTCGGGGTACGGATCGCGGTCCGGCGCCGACAGCAGGCGCTCCGCGAGCCCGGGAGCCGGAGCCACCGCCCGGGAGGCCTCTCGTGGGCGGGGCAGGAGTTGGGTGGCGCGTGGCTGCTCGGGCCGTTCCAGGCGGAGCGCTCCGTCGTCTTCCTCGGCGACCGGCGCGTACCCTTCGGCGCGCAGGGCGTCGAGTGCCTCGGGCAGTGCGGTGCGGCAGAGCAGCACCGTCGGCGCGATGCTGCGCAGACCGAGCCGTGACAGCTTGCGGTGGGCGGAGATCTCGGCGAGCAGCGCCGTGTCGTCGCTGTGGAGGACACACGCCGCGGAGGCCAGGCGGATCCGGCCGTGCCGCCGTGCCACATCGGCGATCACATAGAGGAGGGGCTGGGGCAGCGGGCCCTCGCAGATCTCCAGCAGGTCGGCCTCGATCCCCTCCGGAGTCCGGCCCGCATCGAGAGCCCGGCGCAGCGATGACGGGCCGAACCGCCAGACGGAGGCCGTGCCCTGGGTCTCCCGGTCGGCCAGCGAGTCCAGCAGGGACGAGAGCCGGCCGGCGGGCGTACCGGTTGCCACCGCGGTGAGGTCGCCGCCGATGCGGACCTTGGAGGCGGAGGGCGGCAACAGGCGCCGGGCATGGGTGTGCAGCAGTTCCGGGGCGTCGCTCCGGTGCAGCAGGGCCGCACCGAAGGGGGACAGGGCGCCGCGGGCCAGGACACCCAGCAGCTCGGCCTCCCGGACCAGCGTGGCGAACGGCGTGCTGTCCTGCGGCAGTTCGTCCGCGAACGGCCGGTGCCACGCCACGAGCGGGCCCAGATCGGCAGGGTTGCGTACGCCGTGGGAGCCGGGCAGGCCCGCCGCGGCCGTCACCAGACCTCGCCGGGCGGACCGGCATCCGGTGCAGGCCGGTCCGCGGGCCACCGCGGGCAGGACCTTGCCGTCCTCGTCCCGGGAGCCGGACGGCGTCAGGCCGAGCAGCCACCAGGCACCGAGAAGAGCGGCGAAGCGCTCGGCGGGTTCCTGCCCGGCCCAGTCGTCGTACGCCTCGGTGACCGGAAGAGCAGTGCTCTCGCACGCCAGCAGACCGGCAGCGTGGGCGGTCTCCAGCACCAGCCGTACCACCGGCTCCGCACACCGGGCGGTCTTGCCGAGGCGGGCCAGTTCGCGGGCGCCGACCCCACCGGACTTCAGCGTGGCCGGGGGACGTGCCGCGCAGGCGGCGAGCAGTGCACCGGCCTGCCCGACGAAGGCGGAGGCCGCGGCCGACGCTTCACGCTCCACCTCGGCGGTGGTGAGCGAGACGAGCGGAGGACCGGCCGGAGCCGGCTCGAAGGGGGCGTGCCAGCCGGGGCCCCGCACCGCGCGCGTCACCTCGGCAGGTACCCGTGCGGGCTCCGGCGACCAGGCGCGGCCCACCAGCAACGCCCGTTCCACCAACCAGCGCTCGGCCGGATCCGAGGTGACCGAGCCGAACACGAGGAAAGCCGGTTCGGGCCGGTCGCGGCGCCTCAGGAGCTCCCGGGCGGCCGGCGGAGCGGAGTCGATGAGCGCCCGGAGCCGGGCCGGGTCACGGTGGTGGGCAAGTACGGCATCGAGGCGGTCCTGTTTACGGGAGCCGGGACGCAGACCGAGAGCGGTGGCCGTCTTGCGCAGTTCGTCGGAGGTCTGGCCGGCCAACAGCTCGGCGAGCCCGGGGCCGAGACCGAGGGGCGCCTCCCAGACGTCGCGCAGCGCCGCCGCCATCTGGAGCTCGCCCCCGGGTCCGGGCCAGACCAGCGCATGCGCGCCGAGCGTGTCGAGCACCGGGTCGAGACCGGCCGCATCCGTGCCGAGCAGCCGCTCCAGATCCTCGCGCAGGGCCGGGGCGCCCAGCGCGGCGAGCGCCTCGGCGGCCTGCAGGCAGGGGAGCGGCACCCGGGTCAAGGCCCGGGCGACCGATCCCGGCCGTTGCAGCCGGTCGGCGAGTTCACCCAAGGTGAGGGGCTCGGGGGCGGATGCGCTGTCGGGGCGTGTGTCCAGTACTTCCTGGAGCCGACCGGCAGCGAGCGTACGCAGCCAACGGGTCAGCGCCGAACCGTGGGAGCCGATGGGAATCACCTGTCTCGGGAAGACCGCTCGGCTCCACGGTAGTGGCCTGCCGGACAGGGAATCCGCGGGCTTGACAACCGTCCGGTGGATGCGGACGCGGGGCGGTGACGGCCAGGACGCCTACCGTTCGACCACCACCGCCGTCACCACCAGCCCCGCACCCACCGTCCAGCGCCCGCTGAACTCCTCGAGCACGGTCCCGGCGACCACCGGGCCCGGGACGAGGAGACGGGCGGTGAAGGTGGCGTCGGTGGGGTCGAGGGTGATGTGGGCGTCCTCGAAGCCGAGCCAGCGGGATGTCAGGGGGTACCACGCCTTGTAGACGGATTCCTTGGCGCTGAATATCAGGCGGTCCCAGCTGACGCCGGGTTCGAGGGTGGCCAAGTGGCGCAGCTGGGCGCGTTCTTCGGGGAGGGCGATGAGGTCGAGGACGCCGGGGTCGCTGATCGGCTGGTTGGGTTCGGCGTCCACGCCGATGGCGTGCAGGTCCGTCGCGCGGGCCACCGCCGCCGCCCGGTAGCCGGTGCAGTGGGTCAGCGCGCCGACGATGCCGTGCGGCCAGCGGGGGGCGCGGCCGGGGCCGGGGAGTATGGGGGCCGGCTCGATGCCGAATTCCGACAGGGCGGTGCGGGCGCAGTGGCGTACGGTGCCGAATTCGCGCTGGCGGTGCGGGACCGCGTTGGCCACCAGCGCCCGTTCCTCGGGGAACATCGCGGACAGCGGCTCGTCCTCGAAAGACTCGGCGGTCGCTATGGGCGCCGGGAGCAGTTTGTCGATCATGCGGGGGTCCCGGTGGTGTCGGCGGCGGCGGTGGCGGGCGTGGCGGGCAGGATCTGTACGGGGCGGCCCGGTGCGGTGGAGCGGCGGCGCCACTCGCGCGGATAGCCGAGCGAGACCTCCTGGTGGGGTACGCCGTCGCAGATCAGCAGCCGGGGGATGTGGAGGTGGCCGTAGACCACGGCCGCGGCCCGGAAGCGGCGGGGCCAGTCGGCACTCGCCTCGGTGCCGCACCACAGGGCGAACTCCGGATGCCACAGGGGCCGGGTGGGTTCGCGTACCACCGGCCAGTGGTTGACGAGCACGGTGGGCAGCTCCTCCGGGAGGGCGGCGAGGCGCTCCTCGGTGGCGGCCAGCCGCGCCTGGCACCAGGCCTCGCGGGACGGATACGGGTCGGGGTGGAGGAAGAACTCGTCGGTGCAGACCACGCCCGCCTCTTCGGCGGCGGCGAGCGCCGCCTCCTTGGTGTCCAGTCCCGGCATCCGGAAGGTGTAGTCGTACAGCAGGAAGAGGGGCGCGATGGCGACCGGGCCGCCCTCGCCGTTCCAGACGGGGTAGGGGTCCTCGGGGGTGACCACGCCCAACTCCCGGCAGAGGGCCACGAGATGGTCGTAGCGGGCGACGCCGCGCAGCTGTACCGGGTCGTCGGCCGGGGTCCACAGTTCGTGATTGCCCGGCACCCACACCACCTTGGCGAAGCGGCTGCTGAGGAGGGTGAGTGCCCAGCGGATGTCGGCCATGTACTCGCCGATGTCGCCGGCGATCAGGAGCCAGTCGTCGTCGGACTCCGGGCGCAACTTCTCGACGATGTCGCGGTTTTCCTCGTAGCGGACATGCAGATCGCTGACGGCCACCAGCTTGCCGCGTTCCTGCCGCTGCCCTGGGCCGTGGCCCGTTGGCGGGCCGGCGGCGGGTGTCGGGGCGGTGTCCCGCGCCGGGGTGGTCTCCCTGGGGATGCTCCGGATCTCGTAAGCCATGGTCGAAGTAAAGACGGTGGCGGGGTGAGAGTGAAAGGGCGGTCGGGGTCCGGCGCGTTGCGTCAGGGGCCGGGTGGGGTGCCGCCGCGGCGGATGCGGGTGGCCAGCCAGAGGTCGAAGCGGTCGTCGGGGTCGTCGAGGCGGCGGCCGGTGAGGTCCATGGCCTTGTCGAGGCGGTTGCGTACGGTGTGGCGGTGCACGCCGAGCCGTCGGCTGGTGGCGTCCCAGGCGCCGCCGGTCTCCAGCCAGGCCGCCAGGGTGGCGATCAACTCCTCGCCGTTGTCCGCCAGATCGAGCGGGCCGAGCACCGTATCGGCGTAGCCGTGCAGCGTACGGCGGTCGCCCAGGTCGAGCAGCAGCCTGCTGGCCTCGCTCTGCCGGGCCTCGGCGGGCGCGCCGCCGGCCCGGCTGACGGCGAGCAGCCCGGTCGCCTGGCGCAGCGAGACCCGCACGGCTTCGGGCGCGGTGGCCGGGCCGATGCCGGCCGGGCAGCGCGGCGCGAACCGGCCGAGCACATCGCGGATGTCCAGATCCTCGCCGACCACCGCCTCGATGACGCCGCCCGCGACCCTGACCAGGCCGCCGGGCATCGCCAGCGCCAGGTCGGCCGCCGTGTCGTGGGCGGCGCTCTCCGAGGGCGGCGACGGCGCCCCGTGCCCCTGGTCCCCCACGGTCTCCACCACGACGCCGCGCACCCGTTCGGCGGTCAGACCGGCCGAGGCCAGCAGGTCGCGGGCCCGCGCGCCCGACGGCTCCTCGTCGGCCAGCAGCTCCGACAGCAGCGCCGACCTGCGGCGGCGCTCCGGCTCATCGCGCAGATGACGGCGCTCCAGCTCCAGCGAGAGAAGCGAGACCAGACCCGGTACGACCGAACGGGCGGCGTCGTCGGGGCGGCCGGTGAGCAGCAGCAGGCCGCGCAGCCGCCGGGCGCCCAGCGGCTGGACCTCCAACTGGCGCCCCGCGGCCGTACTGGACGCGCTGCCGCGCAGCCCCCGCGCGGCGACCCGCTCGATCAGCTCCCGCGCCTCCCCCAGCGGCGGACTCGCCTCCCGCTCACCCGCCGCGAGCAGCCGCCCCAACGGGTCGAGCACCGCCGCCCCCACCCCGGTGGCGGCCGTCCACTCCTCCAGCATCGGCCGCAGCCCGTCACCGGCCGCCGCGGCCGTCAGCCGCCGCTGGGTGGCGAACGCCCGGTGCAGGGCCGCGCGCTGTTCGTCGGCGCGGGCGTCGAATACCGCCTTGGTCACGGCGATGAACGGCACCTCGTCCGGCACCGTCAGCAGCGGCAGCCCGGCCTCCTCGGCGGCCCGCACCAGCGGCTCGGGCGCCTCCTGGTACGGCAGCCCCTGTCCGAGCCCCAGCGCCAGACAGGCCGCCCCGCCCTCGGCCACATCCCGTACGTACGCCCTGCACGCGCCCGGCTCCATCGGCAGCAGCAGGCCGATGGTCATCAGCAGCTCACCGCCCTGCAGCCACTTCCCGGGGGCCGGCAGATCCGAGACGGTCGCCGCCTCGACGGTGCGGGCCAGCAGCGGGGCCGGCACGTCATAGGTGACCGACAGATTCAGGTCGGGCCGGGCCAGGAGGTCCGCGATGTGCAGTGGCATGGACATAGTGTCCAGCACATCTCCACGGGATGGACGATCGGTCGCTGCCGTGGCGCTCGCCGTGGGGGATTCGCCCCGTTATGGTCGATTAATGGGGGCGGGCGAGCCCTTCCTCGTCCGCCTTCCTCGTCCGACTTTCCCGCCGTTCCCGCCCGCCGGACGGAGGTGAGTGCGCTGTGCAGGTGGCGTTCCTGGTGGCCCCGTTGGGCGCCGAGCAGGCCGAGCTGACCCGCCCGTGGCAGGCGGTGGCCGACGCGGGCGGCACCCCGAAGCTGGTCTCCACGGCGTCGGGCGAGGTGCAGGCGTTCCACCACCTGGACCGTGCCGACAGCTTCCCCGTCGACCTGACCGTCGACGAGGCGTCCACGGTGCCCTTCGGTGGTCTGGTGCTGCCCGGCGGTCTGGCCAATCCGGACGCGCTGCGCCTGGATGCCCGGGCGGTGGCCTTCGTCGCGTCGTTCTTCAGCGCGGGCAAGCCGGTGGCCGCCATCTGTCATGCGCCCTGGATCCTGGTCGAGGCCGATGTCGTACGCGGCCGCACGCTGACCTCGTACCCGAGCCTGCGGACCGACATCCGCAACGCGGGCGGCACCTGGGTCGACGAGCAGGTCAGCATCTGCACGGCCGGCCCCAACACCCTCATCACCAGCCGGAGGCCGCGGGACCTGGAGGCGTTCGACGCGGCCGTCGTCAAGGAATTCCTGCCCGGTAACGCGTGAACCCCGGGACCGTGGTCCCGGGGTTCACGCGCCGCGGCGTGCGGCCCGCGGTGTTCTCGGAGTCCGTGCTCAGACGTCCGTGCTCTGCACCGTGACGAGGCCGGCGAACTGCGAGACGGGCAGCTGGGGCGCGAGGGACTGGGCGGTCCCGGCGACATCGCCGATGCTCACAGCGGCGCCGTGACCGGCGACCTCGCCGCCGGCGCTGGCGATGCCGCCGGAAATGCCGTCGAGCTCGCTGTCGGAAATCTCGTAGGTGTCGATCGCCGGGGTGGAGTTGCGCATGGCGTGCCCTTTCCTTCGGTGCGGTGGGTTTTGGAACTCATACCGGCCGAGTTGACGGAAATGTCAATAAGGCCGGTCACACGGTCACTGTCCGCTCGAATACGGCGTCAATAACGGCGACTCATGTGCGCAGGATGCAATCACGCCGACGGGGTGCCGGGCAACTCACCGTGAGGTTTTTTACCTGTAGGAAATTCGCCGCAACAATCGCCCTGACCTGGGTCTTTGCTGATCTCTAGATGGCGAATCACCAGGCAAGCCGTCTACGGGGCAACCTTCCGGTAAATTCCTTGTGCAAGCCCTCTGCGGGCAAATATGCGTTTTCGGTTCAACGGGTGTCCGACGGACTGAGAAGGCGGGAGATGTCCGCATCTTCTGCGTATTGGAGGCGTCGGGTGCCCGCGTCCTGAGGAATGACGTCCGGTCCGGAATTATCTGCTCGTCTCCGGCGTTATGGTCACAAGGGGTCCACTCGTTCTTCAGGGGATTTCCCCCAAAATCACCACCGACTCCGCCCCCACCCGCACCATCCCCGCCCCACCGGCCCCGTCCACCACCCCCCAAGCGGCCAGCACCCGCAGCTCCGGGTCGGGTTCGCCCGCCGTGCCCACCGGGATGTCCGCCACGGTGTCGCGTGCCAGGTTGACCGCCACCCGGACGGCCCCGTTCCGCAGCAGCAGCCAGCGGGCGTCCTCGTCGTAAGTGACGTGCGTGGCGGCCGGATCGGGACCGGCCGGCGCGGGCAGCCCGCGGCGCAGGCCGAGCACGGTGCGATACCAGGCCAGCAGGGCGGCATGCGGTGCACGGTCCGGTTCGCTCCAGTCCAGTACGCAGCGGTCGCGGGTGGCCGGATCCTGTGGGTCGGGCCAGTCGGCGTCCGTGCCCGACCAGTCGTGGGCGGCGAACTCCCGGCGGCGCCCGGCCCGTACCGCCTCCGCCAGCTCGGGATCCGGATGGTCGGTGAAGTACTGCCAGGGCGTCCGCGCGCCCCACTCCTCGCCCATGAACAGCATGGGCGTGAAGGGCGAGCACAGGACCAGCGCGGCGGCGCAGGCCAGGAGACCGGGGGAGAGGGCGGCGGCGAGACGGTCGCCGAGGGCGCGGTTGCCGATCTGGTCGTGGGTCTGTGCGTAGGCGAGCAGCCGGTACGGGGGTGTGCGGCGCGGGTCGAGCGGGGCGCCGTGGGTCCGGCCGCGGAAGCTGGAGTATGTGCCGTCGTGGAAGAAGCCGCCGGTCAGCGTCTTGGCGAGGGCGGCGACCGGGGCCCGGGCGAAGTCGGCGTAGTAGCCGTGGGATTCGCCGGTGAGGGCGGTGTGCAGGGCGTGGTGGAAGTCGTCGTTCCACTGGGCGTGCAGGCCGTGACCGCCGCTCGCACGCGGCGCGGTGGTGGCCGGATCGTTGCGGTCCGACTCGGCGATCAGGAACAGCGGACGCCGCAGACGCCCGGCCAGCGCATCCACGGCCGCGGAGAGTTCGGCCAGGAAGTGCCGGGCGCGGGAGTCGTGCAGCGCGTGGACGGCATCCAGCCGCAGCCCGTCGATCCGGTAGTCGCGCAGCCAGGCGAGCGCGCTGCCGATGAAGTAGCGGCGCACCTCGTCGGAACCGGGGGCGTCGAGATTGACCGCCGCTCCCCAGGGCGTGTGATGGGTGTCGGTGAAATACGGCCCGAAGGACGGGAGATGGTTGCCGGACGGGCCGAGGTGGTTGTGGACGACGTCGAGGACGACCCCGAGGCCGTGGCCGTGCGCGGCGTCCACGAACCGCTTGAGGCCGTCCGGCCCGCCGTACGGTTCGTGCACCGCCCACGGGGCGATCCCGTCGTAACCCCAGCCGTGCGTACCGGGGAACGGGCACACCGGCATCAGGGAAACATGAGTGATGCCCAGGTGGGCGAGGTGGTGCAGCCGCTCGGCGGCGGCGTCGAAGGTGCCCTCGGCGGTGTACGTGCCGATGTGCAGCTCGTAGAGGACCGCGCCGGGCAGCGGGCGGCCGGGCCACGAATGGCGCCAGGTGAAGCGGCCGTGGTCGACGACCGCACCGGGGCCGCCGGGGCCCTCCGGCAGCCGGGCGGCGCGCGGATCGGGCAGCGGCGGACCGCCGTCGAGACGGTAGGCGTAGCGGTCGCCGTCGTGGGCCGGCGCCTCCGCGCGCCACCAGCCGTCGCGTTCACCGTCGCGCTCCAGAGCGAGCGGCGGTTCGCCGGCCCGGCCGCCGGCCCACTGGAGCACGACCCGTCCGGCGCCCGGCGCCCACAGCTCGAACAGCACGGCGCTGCCTCCTCACTCGCCCCGCGGGGTGCCCTCCCGGCCGCCCGGCCTCCAGACGAAGAAAGCACGCTGCCCGCCCGGCCGACAGCCCGACGTGGCGAGATGGCGCGTCTTCGCACCGGTAATTGCGCCATTCCGCCGCGCCGCCGGGTGACCGGCCGCCGCATAACGGCCGGTCGTGCGTGCTACCTCGCTGGACAGCGGCGCACACCGGCCGGAGAATCACGGCATGACGTCGCTCGAGTTCCCCGCACGACCGGCGCGCCCGTCGGACGCCGACCGGGAACGCGCCCTCGATCTGCTGCGCGACGGCGCGGCCCAGGGACGGCTGTCCCAGGACACCTTCCTGCGCCGGCTGGAACTCGTGCTCACCGCCCAGCAGCACTCCGATCTCGACCTGGCCACCGCCGACTTGGAAAGCCGCGGCAAGGTCCAGGGGGCGGTCCTGCGGATGGTCGGCCGGGTGTCGGCGTTCCATATCCGGGTGCGCCGGGCCTGGCGCACGGAGCGGCTGCCGAAGCTTCTGCTGCCGGAGCCCGGCCCCTTTCCGCTGCTCATAGGGCGGGCACCCGGCGTGGGCCTGCGGCTCAACCACGAGACGGTCTCCCGCGCCCACGCCGAACTGCGCAGCGCGGGCAGCGGCTGGATGCTGCGCGACCTCGGCTCCACCAACGGCACCTGCGTCAACGGGCGCCGGGTGGTGGGCGAGGTGCCGGTCGGGCCGGGCGATCACATCAGGTTCGGACAGGTGGATTACGTCCTGACGGAGCGTTGAGCACTACGCCCCGGAGGCGCGCTCACCCCCGGCCCCGGCGGTCCCGCGCACCGGGCGGTCCCCCGAGGGGTACGAGCTCCACACCCCCTCACCGTGCGTCAGGCCGGGCAACATCCCCTCGGCCTCCTGGACGTGACGCGCCGGAAGCACCCCGCGCACCAGCCAGGAATGCCGTCCGCCCGCCGTCTCGCCGAGCTCCGCGCCCAGCGCCGCGAGCCGCGCGGTGACCGGTGCCAGCGCATCGGGCGGCAGCTCCGCCTCGAAGGCGTGATACGGCTCGTGGACCCGGGTTCCGGCCCGCCGCAGCGCACGCAGCAGCACGCCCGCCGTGACCGTACGGAAGTCCCCGGCCGTGCTCACCGGGCCGACGAACCCGGACCGGGTCAGCACCACCCGGCAGTCGGTCACCGCCATGCCCCGCGGCCCCTGCCGCAGCGTCGCCAGGACGGTCTCCTCGATGGCCTGGTGAAAGCCGTGCGGCAGCGCGCCCAGTTCGGTCTCGTAGGTGAAGATCGGGCCGGAGCCGCGGGCACCCGGCTCGACCCGCAGCCCGACCGTGGCCCAGTGCCCGGTGTGGCCCCGCTTGGCGATCTCGTAGGACGCCTCGCCGACCCCGCACGGCCGCTCCACACACACCACCCGGCTGGGCGCGAACTCCGCCCCGATGCCGTGCTCGTCGCGGAGGGTGGCCGCGATGATCTCCTTCTGCACCTCGCCGTGCAGCAGTACGGAGGTGGCGCCGTCGGCCGCGGGGCGCGCCTGCAGCAGCGGGTCCTGGTCGGCCAGCGCCAGCAGCGCGGCGCGCAGGGCGGCGGCGCGGCCCGGATCGTGGGCCCGGACGACGGTCTCCAGGGTGGGGGAGGCGAACAGGGCGTCGTCGGATTCCGGCAGCGGCCCGAGGCGGTCGCCGGTCCGGATACCCGGCAGCCCGCGGATCACCGCGATATTGCCCGGGGTGAGCGGTCCGGAGTCGCCCGGTGGCCGGCCGACGACCTCGAGGGAGGTGATCCGGCCGGTCAGCCGTCCCAGGCCGCCGTCCGTTGCGCGCCGGTGCAGCTCGATGCGCTGACGTGGCCGCAACTCGCCCCCGTAGAGCCGGATATGCGCCGTACGCTCGCCGCCCGGCGGCTGATGGACGGCGAACACCGTGCCCCGCGGCTCATCGCCCGCGGCCACCGGCGCCGGCGGGATCAGCGCTGCCATTCCCTGGACGAGCGCACCGACGCCTTGCCCGCCCAGCGCCGAACCGAAGTACACCGGGTGGAGCGACCCGTCGGCCGTGCGCGCGGCCAGCGCCGCGCGCACCTCCACCGCGGTCGGCGGCGCACCGTCCACCACCCGGGCGAGGAGCGCATCGTCCGCCTCGGCCACCGCCTCCGCGATCCGGTCGCGGGTCCGCGCGTCCTCCAGGTCGTACGGCGACACCCGGGCCCGCGCCGTGCCCAGACCGGTCACGGACGTCATCGGCACGGCCACCGGGGCCAGCAGCCGGCGGATGTCCGCCAGCAGCGCCTCGTCCCGGGCACCGACCCGGTCGATCTTGTTGATGAACAGGAGGGTGGGCAGCCCCAGCCGTCGCAGGGTCTTCATCAGGACCCGGGTCCTGGCCTGGACGCCCTCCACCGCGGACAGCAGCAGTACGGCGCCGTCGAGCACCCCCAGGGCGCGCTCGACCTCGGCGATGAAGTCGGAGTGGCCGGGGGTGTCGAGGAGATTGATCCGGGTGTCGCCGACCGTGAAGGAGGCGACGGCGGAGCGGATGGTGATCCCGCGCTGCCGCTCCAGCGCGCCGGTGTCCGTACGGGTGTCACCGGCATCGACGCTGCCGAGCCGGTCGATGGTGCCGGTGTCGAACAGCAGCCGCTCGGTGAGGCTGGTCTTACCCGCGTCGACGTGGGCGACGATCCCGATGTTCAGGGTGTGACGGATGTGCATGGGTGATTGAGTCCTCGAAAACCGACGTCCGATGGGGGCGCTGAGTAGTTCCGAGGAATCGGCGCATTCCGTGCTCCTGAGTGGGGGGATGTGCTTACCGCGCCATGGTCGGCGGACGTGCGCGGCAGCGCAACCGGATTAACCGCTCGCCCCGTTCCGCTCAGTGCTGGTGCAGCCCCCGCCCCGCCAGCGTCAGAAACGCCTCGCCCACCGCCTCCGACAGCGTCGGGTGCGCATGGATGTGCCGGGCCACATCGGACGGTTCGGCGTCCCAGCCCACGATCAGCTGGCTCTCGGCGATCATCTCCGAGACATGCGGGCCGACCAGATGGACGCCGAGCACCGTCCCCGTGGCCTCACCGCCCGCCCCGTCCGCCGCCGCGACCACTTTCACCATGCCGCCCTGACCGTGGACCATCCCCTTGGCCGTTGCCGTCAGCGGCAGGGTGTTCACCTTGACCGCCAGCCCCCGGGCGCGGGCCTCGGCCTCGGTCAGGCCGACCGACGCGGTCTGCGGCGAGGAGTACGTCACCCGGGGCACGGCCGCGTAGTCCACCGGGGGCGACGGGATGCCCGCCAGGGTCTCGGCGACCAGCAGTCCCTCCGCGAACGAGGCGTGTGCGAGGCCCAGGGACGGCGGCGGCAGCAGATCGCCGACCACATGGATGCCCGGCACGGCGGTCTCCAGCCGCGACCAGTCGGCGGGCGCCACATACCCCCGCGCGTCCGCCGACAGCCCGGCCGCCGCCAGGTCCAGCCCCACCGTCACGGGCGTCCGCCCCACGGCGACCAGCAGCCGCTCCGCCTCCAGGACGACGTCCTGCCCCTTGGCGGTGCGGAGGGTGGCCCGCACCCCGTCCGGAAGCAGCTCGGCCCCGGACAGCGTCGAGCCCGTACGGACCGTGATGCCGCGCTTCTTCAGGCCGCGCACCAGATGGCGGCCAACAGCCTCGTCCTCCAGCGGAAGCAGCCGCTCCGCCGCCTCGACGAGCGTGACCTCGGCTCCCATGGAGCGGTGGAAGGACGCGTACTCCACGCCGATCGCGCCGCCGCCCAGGACCAGTACGGACGCCGGCAGCCCCGGGGCGAACAGCGCGTCGTCGCTGGTGACGACCCGTCGGCCATCGGGTGTCAGGCCCGGCAGCAGCCGCGGCCGGGAGCCGGTCGCCAGCACGATGCCGCGCCGCGCCGTGAACTCCCCGGCGCCCTCGATCCGGACCGTACGCGTCCCGGTCAGCCGCGCCGTGCCGCGCACCACCTCCACTCCGGCGTGCGCCAGGTGCCCCGCCACGCCCTGGTGGTTACGGGCGACGATGTCATCCCGGGTGGCCACCAGGGCGGGCCAGTCCAGGGCGTCCACGGTGGCCTTCACACCCCACCGCTCCCGTGCCTCCGCGATGCCGTCCACCAGCTCGGCGGCGTGCAGCATCGCCTTGCTGGGGATGCAGCCGCGGTGCAGACAGGTACCGCCGATCAGATCGCGTTCGGCCAGCACCACCCGCAGTCCCAGGGACGCGGCGCGCAGTGCGGTGCCGTAGCCGCCGGTGCCGCCGCCGATGACGATGACATCCGCGGTGTTCGTGCCTGTCTTGGTGCTGCCTGTCTTGACCATGTCTGTCTCGGTCATGCGCTCGCTCATGCGGTAAGGCTCCGCCCACCTGGGGCGATGAGTCCAAGGCAATGTTTTTATGGAGGCGATGAGCGCTCTGCATGGGAGGGGCCGGGCATGAGCCTGCGGCAGATGGAATACCTGGTGGCGGTCGTCGAGGAGGAGTCCTTCACCCGCGCCGCCGAGGCACTGCATGTCACCCAGTCCGCGCTCTCGCACCAGATCAAGGCGCTCGAACGGGAGGCGGGCGGCGCGCTGTTGGAGCGGATGCCGCGCGGGGTGCGGCTGACCCCCATGGGCCGGGCCTACTTCCCCTACGCCGAACTCGCGGTCCGCAGCGCCCGGCAGGCCCGCCGCGCCGCACTGGCGGCCGCCGGGGCGGAAAGCGGCGAACTGCACATCGCCACGGTGCATGCGCAGGCCATCGGCGTGCTGCCCGGGGTCTGCGCCCGGTGGGCCCGCGAGCACCCCGGGGTGCGGCTCGTCCTCCACGAATACGCCACCACCGACGAGCTGTACGACCAGATGGCGCGCGGCGTCGCCGATGTGGCGGTCGGCCCGCGCCCCGACGACTGGCCGGGACCGGTCACCGTCGTCGGACAGGAGGAGATCGTGCTGGTCGTGCCGTGCGACGACCCGCTCGCCGCCCGGCAGTCCATACGCCTCACCGACCTGGCGGACCGGCCCTGGGTGCGCTGCAGCCTGGAGCCGGTGATCGACGGCGTGCGCTGGCTCGACCGGGAATGCGCACGCGCGGGCTTCACCCCGCGTACCGCGGTCCGTACGCAGCACAGCTCGACCGCCGTCCGGATGGCCGCGGCCGGCGTCGGGGTGCTGCTGACGGCGGCCCATGAACTCACCGGACTCGACTGCGCCCAGGTCCCCACCGACCCGCCCTGGAGACGCGACATCACGGTCTTCTCACGCGTCGAACTCACCGGCGCCGCCGCCGAGTTCACCCAGCTGCTGCGGGACGCCGGGAATCGCTGAGCCGGGTCCCGCCGGACCTGGTCACTCCGCCACGAACAGCGCCACCGGCGACCCCTCCAGCAGCTCGCTCAGCCCCACCGCCGCGCCCCCGTCCACCACCCGGCCGGTCAGCAGCTCGCGCCAGGGGCCGCCGGGCGGCAGCCGCAGCACCGTGTCCCACCAGCCGCCGGTCTCCACCAGGCGCAGCGACAGCCGGGTCGCGACCGTCACCACCCGCCCGCCCCGGCAGAAGGTCACACAGTGTTCGGCGGCGGGCCCCTCCGCGCGCAGCGGTGCGTATCCGGCCCGGTCGCCGAACCACTCGGGGTGCGCGCGGCGCAGCCGCAGCGCGGCGGCCGTCAACCGGAGCTTCTCGGCGGACAGATCGCAGGCCGCGGCCCCGTCGTCCGGTCCGGCGAGCAGGTCCGGCCGGAAGGCGGCGGGCCGCCGGTTGTCGGGGTCTACCAGCGCGGTGTACTCCCGCTCGGTGCCCTGGTAGAGGTCCGGCACGCCCGGCATGGTGAGGTGCAGCAGCGTCGCACCGAGCACATTGGCGCGGACGAACGGGGCGAGTTCGTCCGCCAGCACGGCCAGCGGGCCGGCCGCGGGGCCGCACGGCCCGCCGTGGACGAACTCCGCCACCGCCTCCTCGTACTCCGCGTCCTGTTCCGTCCAGGAGGTGCGCAGCCCGGCCTCCCGTACGGCCTTGAGGACCGCCGGCGCCACCCGGTCGGCGGCCACCGCACCACCGGCCGACGGCCCGCCCAGCCCGAACACGGTCTGCCAGGCCGGCCAGGCCACCATCGGATCGGCCGTTCCGTTCGCCGACACGGGGCCGCCCGCCCCGTCGGCCACCTCGCCCAGCACATCGCGCCACCGGTCCGGACACTCCGACAGCACCGCGATCCGCGCCCGGACATCGGCACTGCGCTTGGTGTCGTGGGTGGAGAGCACCGTCCCGGTGGCGGGCCAGTCGCGCTGCACCCGGGCACAGAAGTCGTGGAACGCCTGCGGGCCGAGCGCGGGCGTCCCGGGGTCGCCGCCGACCTCGCAGGCCGACAGCAGCACCGGATAGCGGTAGAAGGCGGTGTCCTCCACGGACTTGGCGTGCAGCGCGGAGGCGGTCTGGGCGAAGCGGGCGGCGAAGTCGGCCAGGTCGGAGGCGGTGACGGGGTCCGGGCCGTCGCGGTCGGGGCCTTCGCCGTAGCGTCCCAGCGCCAGATCGTGGATCAGATCCACCGCCCGCGCCTCCTCCGGCACCCGGAACGTGCCCCGTGCCCGCGCCGCGGCCTTGCCCAGCATCGCCGCGTCGTGCGCCGCCCGCCCGGGGTCCGTGGCGTAGGGCCGGTAGACCGGCAGCCGCACCAGCAGTTCCCGGACGGCCTGCCGCAGCGCCCACGGCGCATGGTCGCCCGGCCACGCCGCCCGCTCGCTGATCCGCGTCGCCGTGCGCACCAGCCGCGCCACCTCCGCGGCCAGATCGTGCGTGACGACCTCGTACGCGGCCCGGCGCACCGTCTCCTCCCAGTCGCCGCCCTCGTCGGCCAGCGGGGTGACGAAGTCGCGGTAGTGGGAGAAGAGCCGCCCGGCGCCCTGCGGGCAGACGAACAGCGCATCGATGTGCCGCAGCGCGTCATAGCCGGTGGTGCCGGCGCACGCCCAGCCGTCCGGCAGCCGTTCGTCACCGGTGAGGATCTTCTCGACGACCGTCCAGCGGCCGCCGGTGGCGGTGTGCAGCCGGTCCAGATAGCCGCGGGGGTCCGCCAGGCCGTCGGGGTGGTCGATGCGCAGCCCGTCGATGACGCCCTCGCGGATCAGCCGCAGCAGCGTGCCATGGGTCGCCGCGAACACCTCGGGGTCCTCCACCCGCACCCCGATCAGCTCCGAAATGGTGAAGAAACGCCGGTAGTTGAGCTCACTGCGGGCCAGCCGCCACCACGCGAGCCGGTACCACTGGGCCTCCAGGAGCCGGGCCAGCGGCAGCCCCTCCGTACCGGGGCGCAGCGGGAAGGCGTGTTCCTGATAGCGCAGCACCCCGCCCTCGACCCGCAGCTGCCGCATCTCCTCGCCCAGCCGCCCCGCGAGCACCGGCAGCAGCACCCGCCCGCCGTGCCCGCCGTCCCAGTCGATGTCGAACCACCGGGCGTACGGCGAGCCGGGGCCGTCCTTGAGGACCTCCCACAGCGGCCCGTTCAGCGAGGCCGGGGCCGGCAGCGCCATATGGTTCGGCACGACGTCGACGACCAGGCCCAGGCCGTGCGACCGGGCCGTGGCCGCCAGCGCCCGCAGCCCGTCCTCGCCGCCGAGCTCGGCCCGTACCGCCGTGTGGTCGACGACGTCGTAGCCGTGGGTGGACCGCGGCACCGCCTCCAGGACGGGGGAGAGGTGCAGATGGGACACGCCGAGCGCGGCCAGCTGCGGCACCGCCCGCCCGGCCGCGGCGAACGGGAAGTCCGGCTGGAGCTGCAGCCGGTAGGTGGCGGTCGGCGACGGTCTCGAAGGCTGCGTCATGGGAACACCCGTACCCCGTTGACGCCTCGTTGTGCCCTCGATCCGGGGCATCCGCGTCGGCGTTTCCTCCGAACCGGTCCTGCGATGCGCCCCGTCCCTTCGTAGGTCCCGTGGCTACGGTGCGCGGCGCGTCCCGGCTAGCGTCGGCCGATGACCGCTGCATACGCCACCTATCGCCGGGTGATCGCACTGGGCGGGCCGGTGCTGCCCGTCGTCTCCTTCCTCGGCAGACTTCCGACCGCCATGTGCCAGCTCGGCAGTCTGCTCCTGGTGGCGCGCACCAGCGGCTCGCTCGCCACCGCAGGCCTGGTGGGCGGCGCGCTGGCGGCGGGGCAGACCGTCGCCGGGCCGCTGATCGGCCGCCTCGCCGACCGGCGCGGGCAGCGCCCCGTCGTGCTGATCGCCTGCTGGTGCAACGCGCTCGCCGTAACGGCCCTGGTGGCGGCCTCCCTCGCGCGGATCGCGACGCCGCCGCTGGCTCTGATCGGGCTGCTGGCCGGCGCCACCGTGCCGGGGATCGGGCCGCTGGCCCGCACCCGCACGGTGGCCCTCGCCCGTCGGGCGGGGGCCGGTGACCGGACCGTCGGCGCCGCGCTGTCCTTCGAAGGAACCCTGGACGAGGTGTCGTTCGTGCTCGGCCCGGCGCTGGTGGGGCTGGCCGCCACCGTCGCCCATCCGGCCGTCGCACTGGGGCTGGCCGCCGTGCTGCTCGCGGGCTGCGGCTCGGCCTTCGCACTGCACCGCACGGCGACCGTGCTCCGGCCCGTCGCGTTCCCGCCCGGCGCCCGGCCGCCCCGCGCCCGGCTGCCGCGCGGCGTCCACGCCATGCGGGCCTCGATGGCGCTCCAGGGCGGGATGTTCGGCGCCTGCCAGGCCGGTATCACCGCGCTCACCGAACGCCTCCACCAGCCCGCGCAGGCCGGTCTCGTCTATGCCGCGATGGGCGTGATGAGCGCCGCCGCGGGCCTGTCGCTGGCCCTGGTGCCCGCCCGGATCGGGCTGCCGACGCGGTGGCGGGCGTCCGGCGCCGCGCTGATCGTGCTGTCGGTGCCGCTGCTGTTCGTCCCGTCGCTGTGGGCGCTCTATCTGGTCGTCGTGGTCCTCGGCGTGGCCTTCGCACCGCATCTGATCACCGTCTTCGGGCTCACCGAACGGGCCGTGCCCGCCGCCCGGCTGGCCGAGTCGATGGCCTTCCTCACCAGCGCGGTGGTCGGCGGCCAGGCCCTGGCGCTGGCCGTCTCCGGGCGGCTCGCCGCCGCCCACGGCCCGTACGCCGCCTTCGCGGTGGCTGTCGGGGCCGCCGCCCTGATCCTCGCCGTCGCGGCCACCACCCGGGTGCCCACCGCCGCCCGCCCGGTCACGTCGGCCGCTGCAGCACCAGCAGACTCCGCCCCGTCAGCGTCAGCAGATCACCGGCCTTGACCTTGGCACCCCGGCCGTCCGCCGCCGCCTGCGGCCGGTCGGTGTCCACCACCACCTGCCACTGCTGCCCGTGGTGCACCGGCACCGTGAACTCCTTGTCCTGCTCATGTGCGTTGAACATCAGCAGGAAGGAATCGTCCGAGACCGGCTCGCCCCGCGGCCCGGGTTCGGAGATGGAGCTGCCGTTCAGGAACACCGTCAGCGCCTTGGCATGGACGGACTGCCAGTCCCGGGTCCCCATCTCCTCGCCCTCCGCCGTGAACCACGCGATATCGGACAGCTCGTCCTGCGTCCCCTCGGCCGGCTGTCCCTGGAAGAACCGCCGCCGCCGGAACACGGGATGATGGCGCCGCAGCCACACCATCTGGCGTACGAACGCCAGCAGCTCCCGCTCCTCGTCCGGTGCCCCGGCCTCCTCGGCCCCGTCCGCCTCCTCGGCATCCGCCTTGGTGCCGCCCTCCGGCCACCGCACCCACGACAGCTCGTTGTCCTGGCAGTACGCGTTGTTGTTGCCGCCCTGGCTGCGCCCGAACTCGTCCCCGTGGCTGAGCATCGGCACCCCCTGCGACAGCATCAGCGTCGCCAGGAAGTTCCGCATCTGCCGGGCCCGCAGCCGCCGCACCGAGGGATCGTCGCTCGGCCCCTCCTCGCCGCAGTTCCAGGACCGGTTGAAGGTCTCACCGTCCCGGTTGTCCTCGCCGTTGGCCTCGTTGTGCTTGTCGTTGTACGCGACCAGATCGTGCAGCGTGAAGCCGTCGTGGCAGGTCACGAAGTTCACCGAGGCCAGCGGCCGCCGCCCGTCGCCCTGATAGAGGTCCGACGACCCCGTCAGCCGGGACGCGAACTCCGCCAGGGTGCGCGGCTCGCCCCGCCACAGATCCCGCACCGTGTCGCGGTACTTGCCGTTCCACTCGGTCCACAGCGGCGGGAAGTTCCCGACCTGGTAGCCGCCTTCGCCCAGGTCCCACGGCTCCGCGATCAGCTTCACCCGGCTGACCACCGGGTCCTGATGCACCAGGTCGAAGAACGACGACAGCCGGTCCACCTCGTGGAACTGCCGCGCCAGCGTCGCCGCCAGATCGAACCGGAACCCGTCGACATGCATCTCCTGCACCCAGTAGCGCAGCGAGTCCATCACCAGCTGGAGCACGTGCGGACTGCGCATCAGCAGGGAGTTCCCGGTGCCGGTGGTGTCCATGTAGTAGCGCTTGTCGTCCGTCAGCCGGTAGTACGAGGCGTTGTCCAGCCCCCGGAACGACAGGGTCGGGCCCAGATGGTTGCCCTCGGCCGTGTGGTTGTAGACCACGTCGAGGATCACCTCGATCCCGGCCCGGTGCAGCGCCCGTACCGCGGTCTTGAACTCCAGCACCTGCTGGCCGCGGTCGCCCCAGGACGCATACGCGTTGTGCGGCGCGAAGAAGCCGATGGTGTTGTAGCCCCAGTAGTTCGTCAGCCCCGCGTCCACCAGCCGGTGGTCCTGGACGAACTGATGCACCGGCATCAGCTCCAGGGCCGTGACCCCCAGCTTCGTCAGATGGTCGATGACCGCCGGATGCGCCAGCGCCGCGTAGGTGCCGCGCAGCTCCTCCGGCAGCTCCGGGTGCAGCATCGTCAGGCCCTTCACATGGGCCTCGTAGAGCACCGTCTCGTGATACGCCGTCCGCGGCGGACGGTCGTCGCCCCAGTCGAAGTACGGATTGACCACCACCGACGCCATGCTGTGCGGCGCCGAATCCAGGTCGTTGCGCGCCTCCGGCCGCCCGAAGTGGTAGCCGTAGACCGCCTCGCTCCAGTCGATCCGCCCACTCATCGCCCGTGCGTAGGGGTCCATCAGGAGCTTCGCGGAGTTGCAGCGGTGCCCGAGCCCCGGCTCGTACGGGCCGTGCACCCGGAAGCCGTAGCGCTGCCCCGGCATCACGCCCGGAAGATAGGCGTGCCGCACGAAGGCATCGCTCTCGCGCAGCTCGACGGCGGTCTCCGAACCGTCGTCGTGCAGCAGACACAGCTCGATGCGTCGCGCGGCTTCGGAGAACACCGCGAAGTTGGTGCCCGCCCCGTCATAGGAGGCGCCCAGCGGATACATCTGTCCCGGCCAGACCTGCATGCGTAGACTCTTCCACCTTCTCGTCGGGGGCTGCGGCGACTCCACGACACGCGTCCGCGGACCGAACCGAAATGCTTCCCCAATGTGGCCCGGACCCGGCCCCGGCCCGGTGAATTTCCCGGTAACTTCGCTGAAATGTGGGCAATCGGCGGCGAAGCCGGACGGTGGTCGGATGGTCGTACCGAGGCCGTCGTCCGCCCTTCGTTCCGGGCCCGCACGCACCCCGGGGCGGCGCGGTCCACCGCGGACCGGCACGCGGGTCAACGGCCGGCCGCCGAAACACCCCATCGCGTGGGCCGGCATCGCCTCCGCCCGGTTCCCTGCGACGTCACAGCTATGAATCCGCTCACTCCGCCGTCCCGGCCCGGGGCCAACGCGCCCTGCGGTGCAGGGGAGTTGGCAGCCGACTCGATCCATCCTGCTGCACCGTCTCCCGCACCGCAGTAGTCTGCCTTGATCGTTGGCACGGGGGTTCGGAAGGCGGTGGCAGGTGAGCGGCGGGCTGGAGTTGCCCCCTGGTGACGGGAGTCACGAGGGTCATGAGGGCGGCTCCGTCGACGCACCGCCCGGCGCGGTGTCCCTGGCACGGCCGCTGGAGATCGGGGCGGAGCTGGACTGGGGCGCCGACGCCTGGAGCGAGGTGCGCACCCGCGCCCGCCGGGCCGGGCGCGCCTACATCTGGCTGAATCTGGTCGAGCAGCGGCTGCGGGCCGTCGTGGCGGCCGTGCTGCGCCCCGTCTACGAGCCGGTGCACGGCGACGAATGGGTGATCGCCGCGGCCGGCCCGGCCGGGCAGGAATGGGTGCAGCGCGCCGTCGCCGTCCGGGAGGTCAGCCGCCGCAAGGGCTACCTCCTCGACCCCGCCGACGACAACATCGTCAGCTTCCTCACCCTGCCCCAGCTGCGCGAGCTGATGGTCCAGCACTGGCCCTGCTTCGAGCCGTACTTCGACGACCGCCGCGAGGTCGAGCTGGCCCTGGACGAGCTCGAGGTCGCCCGCAACATCGTCTCCCGCAACCGCGCGCTGTCCCAGACCGTACTCGCCCAGGCGGAGCGGGCCTCGGCCCGGCTGCTCGACATACTGGGCTCCGGCGCCGGCACCCGGATCTCCGGCCGGCTGCCCATCGACGCCGTGGAGGACCTCGTCGGCGACCGCTACGCCGATGTCGTCGGCGTCCACCCCGACCGGGTGCGCCTGCAGCGCCAGCTCCCCGCGGAGGACCTCTTCGGCGGCGCCCGCCGCCTCGACGCGGTCGGCATAGGCCTGAACCTCCTCGTCCAGAACTACTCCGGCCGCCGCCTCGTCCGGCTCGCCGAATCCGGCTGCCGCGTCCGCCTGCTCTTCCTCAACCCCGCAAGCAGCGCGGTCCGCCGCCGGGAGCGCGAAATCGGCCTGAAAAAGGGCGAGATGAGCCGCTCCATCGAGATGAACATCCTCCATATGCGGCGGGTGCGGGCCCGGCTGCGCGACCCCGGCGCCTTCGAGATCCAGGTCTTCGACGAGACCCCGCGCTTCACCGCCTATCTGGTCGACGGCGACGGAGCGGACGGCCTGGCGGTGGTGCAGAGCTATCTGCGCAAGAGCCGCGGGATGGAGTCGCCGGTCCTGGTGCTGCGCGGGGGCGGCCGGGACATCGTCCGGGCGGACGACCGGGACGGGCGCGACGGCGAGCACGGCCTCTTCGAGGTCTACCGCGAGGAGTTCGAGAGCGTGTGGGCGGACTCGCGGCCGGTGTCGTGAGGCGGCTCTACGGGGCCCCCGTGGCCCCGCCGTCCACCCGCAGCTCGATCCCGTTGACGTAGTCGGCGAGCGGGCTGGCCAGATAGGCGACCGCCGCCGCGATGTCCTCCGGGCGGCCCGGCCGGCGGGACCGCTCGCCCGCCGAACCGTCGACCCGCTCCTCGTCCATGACGATGACGCCGGGACTGACGCAGTTCGCGGTGACCCCGGTGCCGGCGAGGTGGTGCGCCAGGCTCGTGGTCATGTTCACCATGGCGGCCCTGGCCGCGGAGCAGGCGCCCGTGTCGGGGGGCGGAGTCCGCAGGGCCCGGGTGCCGATGGTGATCACCCGGCCCCAGCCGTGCTGGCGCAGGGAGGGCAGCAGGGTCTGGGTGACCCGTACGGTCGGCAGCACGTTCCCCTCGAACGCGGCCCGCCAGTCGGCCGGCCCGGAGCTGTCCCAGTCGTGCCCGGTGAACGGGCCGGCGTTGTTGACCAGGATCCGGGCCCCGAAGCGGCGTGCGGTGACCGCGACCTCCTCGGCGACGCCCGGCTCCGTCAGGTCGCCGAGCACCACTTCGGCGCGGACCCCGCGGGCCGCGACCTGTTCGGCGACCGCCGCCGCGGCCGCCGCGTCCCGGCCGTGGACGAGGACGCCGCATCCCTCACCCGCCAGCGTCCCGGCGATCGCCGCCCCGATCCCCGAACTGCCGCCCGTCACCAGCGCGCCGTGTCCTGCCAGCCGTAGGTCCATGCGGTCAGCGTAGGGGCGGGCGGGAGGCCGCCGCTGCCCTGCCGCGACGGGCGGAGGGGGGATTGTCAGTGGTGCGTGCGAGAGTGAATCGGCAACGGGGGATGTACCACCGAAGGAGGGGCCGCATGAGTTGGCATCAGGAGCTGCTGGTCAGCTTCGACCTGGAGACCACGGGTACCGACGTCGAGCGGGACCGCATCGTCACCGCCGCGCTGATCCGGCTGGAGGGCGACGGCCGGATGGCCGGAAAACGGTCCTGGCTGATCGATCCGGGCATCCCGATTCCCGACGAGGCAGCGGACATCCACGGCATTTCGACCGCCTATGTCCGGGAGCACGGCCGCGCCCCTGCCGCCGCGATAGAGGAGATCACCGAGGCGCTGGCCGAGGCCCTGCGCGCCGAGATCCCGCTGGTGGTGATGAACGCGCGGTACGACCTCTCCCTGCTGGACCGCGAATGCCGGCGGCACGGCGTACGGACGCTGAGCGACCGCCTCGGCCACGCCCCCGCGCCGGTCATCGACCCCCTGGTCCTGGACAAGCATGTGGACCGCTACCGCAAGGGCAAGCGCGCGCTCCAGGCGCTGTGCGGGCATTACGGCGTACGGCTCGACGGTGCGCACGAAGCGGGTGCCGACGCGGCGGCCGCGGCCGGTGTCGCCCGGCGCATCGGGGAGAAGTACCCGGCCGTCGCCGTCCCGTCGCCGCGCGCCCTGCACACCCTCCAGGAGGAGGCCGCCGCCGGACAAGCCGCCTCGTTCCAGGCGTACTTGCGGCGCTCGGGCGATCCCCGGGCGATAGTCGAAGGGGCCTGGCCCCTCATTCCCTACCAGGCATGAGCAGCGCCGGGGCGCGGCACGGCCACGGGCCGGCCCGGCCGGGTGTCAGAAGGGGTACCACCGCACCGTCGCGTCCTTCTCGCGCAGTGACGCGATCCGGCGGCGGAATTCCCTGAGGGCCGCCGGGTTGCCGGGCGCGTGCTGGGACACCCAGGCACAGCTCGCCGTCTCCCGGGACCCGCGCAGCACGGCGCAGCCCGCCCAGTCCCGTACGTCCCAGCCGTACACCGCCGCAAAGGTGTCGTAGGCGTCCGGCCCCAGGCCGTAGCGGTCCCGGCTCAGCGCCATCACCACCAGATCGTGTTCGCGCAGATCGGAGGAGAAGGTCTCCAGATCGACCAGCACCGGCCCGTCCGGCCCGACATGGACGTTACGCGGCAGCGCATCGCCATGGATGGGGCCGCGGCCCAGGTGCGGCTCCAGCGCCGACGCGGCCGCCGCGAACGCATCGCGGCGCCCGCGCAGATACTCCGCGTCCTCGGCCGAGACGGCGTCGCCCGCCAGCCGCAGCCAGCGCTCCACACCGCCGAGGAGTTCCCGGCGGGGGAGGGCGAACGGCGGTTCCGGCAGCGCGTGGACCGCCTTCAGCAGCTCGGCGAGATCGCCCGGCCCGGCGGGACGGACGGCCTCCGGGAGCCGCCGCCAGTACGTCACGGGATGCCCGTCCACCAAGGAGGCCAGCGGCTCCTCGGCCCGTACGGCCGGCACACCCGCCTCCTCCAGCCACCGGGCCACGCCCAGTTCCCGCTCGGCGCGCTCCAGCAGCTCGGCGCTGCGGCCCACCCGGACGACGGGCCCGCGCTCGCCGAGCGCGAAGACGGCGTTCTCGCCGAGCGAGAGCAGCCGGGCGTCCGCCGCCGCTTCGGGCCGTCCGGCCGCGGCCAGGACGTCCCGGGCGCGCGCCTCCGTGAAGGCGACGGTGCTCGGAACGGTCATCGGGGTGCCTCCTGCGGTGCGGGAACGCGACCAGTGTCGCAGGTCCCCGGTGCGGCCCGGACGGGGAGATCTGCCGGGGAATCCGGCCGGGGCCTTGACTGCTGTGACGGCCGTCACGACGATGACGCGGACAACGGGGGAGAGGTGGCGCGCGATGCGGGCAGTGCCGACGGCGGGAGCCGAGCGCGAGGAGCCCGGGCCGTGACCCTCGCCACCGCGCCCCGGCGCTCTGCCGCCCCGGGCCGTACCCCCGCGCCCCGGCGCGACCACGCCACCTGGTTCCTGGTCCTGCCCGCCCTGATCCCGATCCTGGTGCTGAGCGTCGGACCACTGCTCTACGGCATCGGGCTGGCGTTCACCGACGCCCAGTCGGGCCGGACCCGGGCCACCGGTTTCGTCGGCGCGCTCAACTTCACCGACCTCCTCCACGACACCCTCTTCTGGGACTCCTTCCGCATCGGCCTGGTGTGGGCGCTCGGTGTCACCGTCCCGCAGTTCTTCCTCGCCCTCGGCCTCGCCCTGCTGCTCAACGTGAACCTGCGGCTGCGCTGGCTGGCCCGGGCGCTGGCGATCGTCCCGTGGGCGATGCCGGAGGTCGTCGTCGGCATCATGTGGCGGCTGGTCTACCACCCGGACGCCGGCATCCTGAACGAGACGCTGCGGGATCTGGGTCTGTCCGGGACCGGCGACGGCCGGGACTGGCTGAGCGGTCTGGCCACGGCTCTGCCCGCGGTCATCGTCGTCGGCGTCTGGGCGGGCATGCCGCAGACCACCGTCTCCCTCCTGGCCGGCCTGCAGAACGTCCCCAAGGAGCTGCACGAGGCGGCCGCCATGGACGGCGCGGGCGCCTGGCGCCGCTTCCGTACGGTCACCTGGCCCGCCCTCAAGCCCGTCGCCCTCGCCATCACCGCCCTCAACTTCATCTGGAACTTCAACTCCTTCGCCCTGGTCTTCGTGCTCACCGACGGCGGCCCCGGCGGCCGCACCCGGCTGCCGATGCTCTTCGCCTACGAAGAGGCCTTCCGCTACGGGCAGTTCGGATACGCCGCCGCCATGGGCCTGGCGATGGTCGCGGTCATCTCCATCCTGCTGGCCGTCTATCTGGCCGGCCGGCTGAAGGGGGACGACGACAGATGAGCCAAGTGAGCACCGTGCGCCGAGCGGGCCGGAAGAGCCCGGTGCGCCCTGCGGGCCGCCGCACGGCCGCCCGGCGCACCGCCACCCGCACTGGGCAGTACGCCGCCCTCCTCGCCTATCTGGCGTTCCTCGCCTTCCCGTTCCTCTGGCTGGTCTCCACCGCCTTCAAGCCACCGCGTGAACTGGGCAGCATCCACCCCACCTGGATCCCCGGCGCGCCGACCCTGGACAACTTCCGGCAGGCGTTCACCCAGCAGCCGCTGCTGACCGCGGCGGGCAACAGCCTGCTCGCCGCGGCGGTCTCCGCGGTGATCGCGATCGTCCTGGCGACGCCGATGGCGTATGTCCTGGCCCGCCACCGGGGCCGCCTCGCACGGGCCGCCACCGGCTGGGTCGTCATCAGCCAGGCGTTCCCCCTGGTCCTGGTGATCATCCCGCTGTTCCTGATCCTGAAGAACTTCCATCTGGTGGACTCCCGGGCCGGGCTGGTCATGGTCTATGCGGTGTGGTCGCTGCCGTTCGCCCTGTGGATGCTGACCGGATATGTCCGCGCCGTACCGCCCGAAGTGGAGGAGGCCGCGGCCGTCGACGGCGCGGGCCGGATACGCACCCTCGTCTCGGTCACCGCACCGCTGCTCGCGCCCGGCATCGTCGCCACCGGCCTGTTCGCCTTCATCACCGCCTGGAACGAGTTCTTCTTCGCCCTGGTCCTGCTCAAGTCCCCGGAGAAACAGACGCTGCCGGTCGTGCTGACCCACTTCATCGGGACGGAGGGCGTCGCCGACCTCGGCCCGCTCGCCGCCGCCGCGCTGCTCGCCACCCTCCCGAGCCTGCTCCTGTTCGCCGTCATCCAGCGGCGCATCACGGGCGGGATGCTGGCGGGGGCGGTGAAGAGCTGATGCCGTACGAGAGCGAACCGCCGCGCCCCCGCCCTCGCCCCGGCCCCGCTCGCCGGAGACTGCTCGCGGCCGCCGCCGCGCTGCCCGCCGCGGCCCTGCTGCCCGGCTGTTCCGACGACCGGCAGCGGCGCGGCCGCGGCGGCAGGATCACCCTGCGCTTCCAGTCCCTGGCCTGGCAGCAGGACTCCCTCAAGGCCAACCGACAGCTGGTCGCCGAATGGAACCGCCGCCACCCCGACGTCCAGGTGCGCTACGTCCAGGGCGCCTGGGCCACCGTCCACGACCAGCTGCTCACCTCCTTCGAGGGCGGCGAGGCGCCGGACATCATCCATGACGCCACCGACGACCTCGCCGACTTCGCCTACGGCGGCGATCTCGCCGACCTCACCACTCTGCTGCCGCCCCGCCTCAAGGCGGACATCCCGCAGCAGAGCTGGGACACCGCCACCTTCAACGGCCGGATCCACGGCGTTCCGTTCCTCCAGGAACCCCGGGTGCTGATCGCCAACCGCACGAAGCTGCACCGCTCCGGCGTCCGGATCCCGGCCCCCGAACACCCCTGGACCTGGGAGGAGTTCGCCGACGCCGCTCAGCGGCTGACCCATCGCGGCACCTACGGAGTCGCCTGGCCGCTGAAGGAGCCGGTCTCCGCCACCCTCAACCTCGCCCTGTCCACCGGCGGCCGGGTCTTCCACCGCCGCCCCGACGGCAAGGTGGAGGTCCGCTTCGACGCCGTCGACCAGGTGGTGCCGCGCACCATCCACCACCAGGTCAACGTCGCCCGCACCGCCTCCCGTTCGACCCTCGGCATGGGCGGCGCCGACACCCTGCCGGGCTTCTTCGCCGGGCGGTACGCGATGGTGCCGCTGGGGTTCTCCTACCGCCAGCAGATCGTCCAGCAGGCCCCCGACGGCTTCGACTGGACGGTGCTGCCCGCCCCCAAGGGCACGACCCTGGACCAGGGGGTGAGCCCGCAGACCCTGTCGGTGGCCGAGGACTGCCCGTACAAGGAGGAGGCGATGGCCTTCATCGACTTTCTCCTCCGCCCGCCGAACATGGTCCGGCTCGCCCTGGGCGACTGGCTGCTGCCGACCGGCCGGCAGGCGCTCCAGGACCCGGCGCTGCACGTGGCCCGGCACGACTGGGCCACCGGCACCGCCCTGGCGGGCGCCCTGCGCTCGGCGCCGGCCCAGTCCGTACGCGGTTATCCGGAATGGAAGGACAAGATCGCCACGCCCGGTCTGCAGGAGTACTACAGCGGCGCGATCGGCCTGGACGCCCTGCGCCAACGGCTCGTCGAGGACGGCAATCTGGTGCTGGCGCGCTATCAGAGATGAGCCGGGGGAGGGGAGCCGCACTCCCTCGCATTGCGCGAGACGCCTCGTCCCGAGGGCGGCGCGCGCCGGGCGGCTGACCGCACCGAGGCTCAACTGCCCTCCTGGGCAACGCAGATTGGGCAACGGAGGTCACCCTCCGTCGCCCTCTATTACACCTGGATTGCGCAAACGTAAACGGAGTTGAGTCGCCCTCCGTCAACTGCGTGACGTTCTTTGCCCGATTCCGCTAACTATCGCCAATATCGAGGGTTGTTGCGTATCTCACACGGCTGGACGGCCCTTGAATTGACCCCGTCAATCCGACAGGGTTTCGAACCAGTCCGTCGCAGATCTTCCGGTCTCCACGGTCTATTGCAGCAACGCTTTCCCCCCACACCACGAACGAGGAGAACCCTCGCAATGGATCACAAGCGTTCCAGCAAGAAGCGGCTCATCACGGCGATAACCGCCGCAGTTGCCGCCACTGGTATCGCCACCATCACCGCGGTCACCGCCGGTGCTTCGCCCGCTCCTGCCGAGGGCAAGATCTACGGCGCCCAGGCCAAGGGTGCCGTGAACGGCAGCTACATCGTCATGCTGAAGAAGTCGATCCGTACCGCCGCGAGCACCGACCTCGCCGCCAAGTACGGCGGCCAGGTCAAGCGGAGCTACTCCTCCGTCGACGGCTTCTCGACGACCGGTCTCAACGAGGAAGAGGCCAAGCGCCTGGCCGCCGACCCGGCCGTCGACAAGGTCGTCCAGAACAAGAAGTTCCACATCGACGCCACCCAGGACAACCCGCCGTCGTGGGGCCTGGACCGCATCGACCAGGCGGACACCCAGGGCGACAAGAAGTACAACTACCCCGACAGCGCGGGTGAGGGCGTCACCGCCTACGTCATCGACACCGGTGTCCACATCAGCCACAAGGACTTCGGCGGCCGTGCGTCGTACGGCTTCAACGCCATCGACAACAGCGACAAGGCCGAGGACGACAACGGCCACGGCACCCATGTCTCGGGCACCATCGCCGGTGAGAAGCACGGCGTCGCCAAGAAGGCCAAGATCGTGGCCGTCAAGGTCCTCGACGGCCAGGGCTCCGGCACCACCGAGCAGGTCGTCGCGGGCATCGACTGGGTCACCAAGAACCACAAGGGCCCCTCGGTCGCCAACATGTCGCTCGGCGGCGGCGCGGACGAGGCGCTGGACGCGGCCGTGAAGAAGGCCGTCGACTCCGGTGTCACCTTCGGCGTCGCGGCGGGCAACGAGTCCACCGACGCCGGCCAGGGCTCCCCGGCCCGCGTCAAGGAGGCCATCACGGTGGCCTCCAGCACCAACAAGGACGAGCAGTCGGACTTCTCCAACTTCGGCAGCGTGGTGGACATCTACGCTCCGGGCTCCGACATCACCTCGGACTGGAACGGCAGCGACGACGCCACCAAGACCATCTCCGGCACGTCCATGGCGACCCCGCACGTCGTCGGTGCGGCCGCGGTCTACCTGGCCAACCACAAGGACGCCAAGCCCGCGGACGTGGAGAAGGCCCTGACGGACGGTGCCACGCCCGACAAGATCAGCAACCCGGGTGAGGGCACGCCCAACAAGCTGCTGAAGGTCGTCGAGTAACCAGCTCAACCCCTCAGCACCCACCGCCGGCCGCCGCGCTCTCCCCCACGGGGCGCGGCGGCCGGCGCCGTTGTGTGCGGTGGCGGGCGCGCCCGTACGAGCGCGGCACGCTCCGTAGGATGGCCGCCGTGCGGAAGGATCACCAGCTTCGCCGCCTTGCCGTGGGCGGTGCGACATGGCTCTGGTCGGTGCGTCACAGGCACCGGCCGCCGGAATGCTGCGAGGTTCTCTCGCTCCATCTTCCTTACGAGGGCGCCAGGGCAACTCTGCGTCTCGTCTTCAGCGAGGGCGCCCCCGGCCGCTACCTTGAAGGTTCGGGTGGGATCGGCGGAGCCGGCGACCGGGATCACGTACCCGGCGGCGCGCATGGCCCCCGCCCCCCTCTCCACCTCAACCTCCACGAGCCCGCCGTCGTCCGCGGATTCCTCGAGGAGGCAGCGGCACGCGGCGCCCTGCCGGTGGCTGCCGGTGAGAGGGAGATCGACGGCTGGCCGCTGTTCGATGCGCTCGTCGGGCGCTGAGCCCGCCGCAGGACTCAGCCACCCCGAGCACCGCGAAGGCGGAGTTATCCACAGGAGGCTGCCTCCGAAACCGCTCAACACCCCTATCCCGCTACGGTCGGTGACATGCACGGAGGACTGCCGTTCATCGGCATCAGCACCATCGTCTACGGCGTGATCGGCCTGACCGTTGTCGCGGCCGACGCCATCCGCAGGACAGGGGGAGCCCAGCATGCACACCATCACCGTCATCGTCCCAGCTCACAACGAGGAGGAGGGACTTCCGGCGACGCTGGAGTCCCTTGCCCGGCAAACGGTCCCACCTGACCGCATCCTGGTCGTGGACGACGCCTCCACGGACCGCACGGGCGAAGTAGCGGCCTCACACGGCGTCACCGTTCTCCGCCCGTCACGCAACCTCGGCAGCAAGGCCAAGGCGCAGAATTACGCGCTTCCGCACTGCACCACCGACCTCGTACTGGCCGTCGACGCGGACACCGTCCTCGCGCCGGACTACATCGCGACGGTCCTTCCCGTCTTCGACGACCCCGGCGTCTCCGTCGCGGCGGGCACGGTCCGCACCCGCCACACCCGCACCGTCTGGGAGCGCGGCCGCTCCACCGAGTATCTCTTCGGGTTCCACTGGCACCGCCCCATCCAGGCTCGCGCCAACAGCCCCATGGTGTGCTCGGGTTGCTGCTCCGTCTTCCGGCGCGACGACCTGGTGGCCTTCGGCGGATTCCCGGAACGGACCATCGTCGAGGACATGGACTACACCTGGAGCCAGCAGATCGCGGGCCGGCGTGCCGTCTACGTCGCGGACGCGGTCGCCCTGGCCGCCGACCCGGAAGACCTCACCTATCTGCGGAAACAGGTCTGGCGCTGGATGGCCGGCTTCTGCCAGAACGTCCGGCTGCATCTCGGGCGGCTGGTCATCCACAAACCCCTGCTGGCGGTCTGGGTGCTGCTCGCCCTGCTGGAGATCCTCACCGCGCCCTTGTGGTGGGCCACCCCCTTCGTGGCCGCCGCGGCCACCGACCAGCCGCTGCCGGTCGCCTTCGGATGGTGGGCCGGAGCCGAGCTGCTGCTGACGGCGCCACCACTGATCTACGCAGCCCGCCGCCGCAAACTCCCGCTGAGCGGCGTCCTGGTGAATCTCCCCTGCGTCTACGCAACCAAGGCCGTCAACCTCGTATACGCCTGGAAGGCACTCGTCGTGGAGCTGGTGCTGGTGCCGCTGCACCTGGCCAGGGGCCTCACGGTCTACGAGAAGGGCCGGGCCGATTTCCGGCCGGGGGCGGCGTCCGTGGTGCCGGCCGCATGACCCGCCGGCACCCGGCACCCGGCATGCGTCAGGCGCTCAGCGCCGTCAGCTCCGGCCGGACGCGGCTCTCCGCCGCCTGGTCGTAGCGGCGGAGCAGCAGCCGGGCCAGCTCGGGGGCGGGGCCGAGCACCGGCGCGAGGAGGTCCGCACCGGCCTCGCGGGCCCCGGTGGCGATGCGGTCCGGGAGGAAGCCGGGCGCGATGACGTAGGGGGCGACGGCCACCCGGTCGGCACCCTCGGCCCGTAGCGCCCGCACGGCGTCCGCGGTACGGGGGACCCCCGTAGCGGGAGAAGCAGCGGAGGCGAACGCAGGTCGCACGGCACACCAGTTGGCGGTGCACCGCCACTCCCGCGCGATTTCAGCGATCACTGCGATCGCCTCCGGGTCACTGGAGCCCGCCGAGGCCAGGACGACCCCGGTCGAGCGGCGGTCGCCGGGCCGCAGCCCGGCTTCCTCCAACCGGCGCTCCAGGGCGGCGGTCAGGAGGGAGGAGGGGCCGAGCACATCGGCCTGGTGGACGGTCAGCAGGGGCAGCCGCCGTGCGGCCTCCCGCAGCACCGACGGAATATCGGACTTCGCGTGGAAGGCGCGAGTGAGGAGGAGAGGAAGAGCCACCACATCCCGCACGCCCTCGGACGACAGACGCTCCAGCACACGGGGCACGCTGGGCGCGTTGAAGTCGAGGTAGCCGACCTCGACCCGCAGCCCCGGCCGCAGCGTCCGCACCCGCGCGCAGAGCGCGGAGACGGTCGCCGCGTGCCGCGGATCGCGGCTGCCGTGGGCGATGACGAGGAGCGTGGGGCGTGCGTTCATGGTCCGGCTCGTGCTCAGCTCTTGACGAGGAGGCCGCGGCTGCGCAGCACCCGTCGCTCGATCGGCGCGAAGATCAGCAGCTCGATACCGATTCCGACGATGAGGATCAGCAGGATGGCGGACAGCACCCAGGACAAGTCGCCGATCTCGCGGCCCTGCTCCAGCAGCTGGCCCAGGCCGGTGCCCAGGTCGGGAGCGTTGACGATGAGTTCGGCGGCCATCAGCGAGCGCCAGGAGAAGGCCCAGCCCTGCTTGAGGCCGGCGATGTAGCCGGGGAGCGCGGCGGGGAGGAGGACGAACCGTACGCCGGCCAGGCCGGTGGCCCCGATGGTGCGGCCGGCCCGCAGGTAGAGGGGTGAGATCTGGTCGACGCCGGCCACCAGGCCGTTGGCGATGGAGGGGACGGCGCCGAGCAGCACCACCGCGTAGATGGTGGCATCGCTCAGCCCGAACCAGATGATCGCCGCCGGGACCCACGCCACCGAGGGGAGGGACTGCAGACCGCTCAGGATCGGGCCGATCGCGGACCGTACGGCCTTGACGCGGGCCACGATCAGGCCGAGGACCGTACCGAGGGCGACCGAGGCCAGGAAGCCGAGGCCGCCGCGGGAGATGCTGGTCCACACATAGCCCAGCAGCGTGCCCTCGAGCCACTTCTCCTGGAGGGAGCGGGCGACGTCGACGGGGCTCGGCAGCAGATAGTGCGGCTTGACCTGGAAGTGGTAGGCGAGCTGCCACAACCCCAGCACGATCGCGATGGCGATGAGAGGAGGGAACGTCTTTGAAGCAACCGTACGCAGCCAGGGCTGACGGGCGACGACGGTGGATTCCAGGGCGTCGAGCCCGGCCTCCAGACCGGCGAGATCACCGGAGGCATCGTCGGGCGTGGCGACGGTGGTGGCACCGGCTGCGTCGTCGGCCGGTCCGGCGGCGGACTGGGCCTTGGTCTCAGTGCTGGCCATGGCGGCGGATCTCCCCACGGAGCTGTTCGGTGATCTCGACGGAAAGGTCGGCGACCGCGGCGTCCTCGATACGGCGCGGCTGGGGGATGTCCACCTGCCACTCGCGGGCGATCCGGCCGGGACGGGAGGAGAGCAGTACCACCCGCTGGGCGAGCCGGACGGCCTCGCGGACGTTGTGGGTGACGAAGAGGACCGAGAGGTCGGTCTCGCGCCAGATGCGGGTCAGCTCGTCGTGCAGGACATCACGGGTGATGGCGTCGAGCGCGGCGAACGGCTCGTCCATCAGCAGGAGCTGGCTGTCCTGGGCGAGCGCACGGGCCATGGCGACGCGCTGGCGCATACCGCCGGAGAGCTCGTGCACACGCTTGCCGTACGCCCCGCCCAGCCGGACGAGTTCGAGCAGCCGCTCGGCCTCGGCGCGGCGCTCGGCACGCGGCACCCCGCGCAGCCGCAGCGCCAGTTCGATGTTGCGGCCCGCGGTCAGCCACGGGAAGAGCGCATGCTCCTGGAACATCAGGGCCGGCCGGCCGCCGGGCGTCTCGATGCTGCCGGCCGACGGCGCGTCGAGGCCGGCCACGAGGTTGAGCAGGGTGGACTTACCGCAGCCCGAAGCCCCCAGGAGGCAGACGAATTCGCCCGGTGCGACATCGATGCTGATGTCATCCAGCACATGCTGCTGCGCGCCTGGGCGGCCGAACGACTTCGAGACGTGGTCGATTCGAGCCGCGTACGGCACGGTGCCGGCCGAAGCCGCCGGGGCGGGCTGCTTGGTGAGTGTGGTGGTCGTCATCGGTGTCACCTCCTGGGGGACTGCGGTGCTACGGAACGGAGGGGTGTCAGCTGCCGAGGCCGGCGTCGTCGACCGGCGCCTTGCCCTCCGACTTGAGCACCTTGTTCAGCAGGGTGAGGTCGTAGATGCCCTTGAGCTCGGGCTTCTTCAGCAGGCCCGCCTTGACGGCGTGGTCCGCCTCCTCCTGCAGCGTGGCGGCCAGCGGGTCATCGGTGATGGCGACGTTCTTGAACGCCGGGTCGATGACGTTGTCCGGCAGCTTCTTGCCGGCGAACTCCGGCTGGCCGAGCTGCTCGTTGAGCGCCTGCTTCGCCTGGTCCGGGTGGGACCGGATCCAGGCGTTGGTCTTCACCGAGCCGCGCAGCACTGCCTCGACGGCCTTCGGGTGCTCCTTGAGGAACTTCTGGGAGACGATCACGTTCGTGATGACGAACTTGCCGTCCTTCCACAGCTTCTTCTCATCGAGGATCGGCTTGCCACCTGCGGCGACGAGCTTGGAGGCCGTCGGCTCGGGCACCCAGGCCGCGTCGATGGCGCCCTGCTCGAAGGAGGTCGGCGTCACCTTGTTGTCGATGCGCTGGACGGTGACATCGCCCTTGCCGGTCGTGGCGTCGACCTTGTAGCCCTTCTCCGCCAGGAAGTTCAGCAGCGCCACGTCCTGGGTGTTGCCCAGCTGCGGGGTGGCGATCTTCTTGCCCTTGAGGTCGTCCAGGCTCTTGATCTTCTTGGGGTTGACCACGAGCGAGACGCCGCCGGAGGCCGAACCGGAGATGATCTTCAGGCTCTTGCCGTGCGACTTGACATAGCCGTTGATCGAGGGGGAGGGGCCGATCCAGCCGATGTCGATGGCGCCCGAGTTGAGGGCCTCGATCTCGGCGGGACCGGCGTTGAAGACGGAGGGCTTGATCTCCGTGCCGCCCAGTTCCTTCTGGAACAGGCCCTTGTTGAGGCCGATCAGCGGGGTGGCGTGCGTGGTGTTGCCGAAGAGCCCGATCTTCACCTGATCGAGCCCATCGGTCTTGGGGCCCTTGGGGGCGACCCGGGCAGCGGTGTCCTTCTTGGCCTCGGAGCCGTAGCCGCAGGCGCCCAGCGCGCCGACGAGGAGCGGGACGGTGACGGCGGCCGCCAGCAGGCGGTGTCGAACGGCAGACACGGGAGGAGTTCCTCTCGGAGGGCCGGGACGGTGAGCGCCCTTCTAAGGCACGCCCGGCAGGTCAATGGATCTTCGGAAGGGGGGAGTGGGGGGTACGGAGTCGAGCATCGTCAGCACACACATCGCCCGACTCCTCCCTGGCCACTGCCGAGAGCGCCGCTCCCGATCCGGCCGCCCTCAATGGCGAAAGTGGAGAACATGTCCTTGAGCATGTTCAGAAATCCCATCCGTCGTCGTCCGCCTCGTCGGCGGGGGCGGCGTCCGCGGCCGCCTCCGCGAAGGCGGTACCCGCCATACCCGCGGTCAGCGTCGTACCGTCCGCCGGGTCGATCAGGAGGAAGGAGCCGGTACGCCGGGAGTCGGCGTAGGCGTCCAGGGCCAGCGGCTCGGCCGTGCGGACGACGATCCGTCCGATGTCGTTGGCGGCCAGCTCGCCCGGTGCGGGGTGCTGGGAGAGGTCGTCGAGGGTCAGCCGGGACGGGATGTCCTTGACGATCGCCTTGACGGTGCGGGTGGTGTGCTTGATCAGCACCCGCTGCCCCACGGTCAGCGGGCGGTCACCGACATGGCAGACCGTGGCCTCGATGTCCTGGGAGGCCGACGGCGCCGAGGCGGTCGGGGCGATCAGGTCGCCGCGCGAGATGTCGATGTCGTCGGTCAGCCGGACGGTCACCGACTGCGGCGCCCAGGCGACGTCCACGGCCTGGCCGAGCGCGTCGATCGCCTCGATGGTGCTGGTGCGGCCCGAGGGCAGCACGGTCACCGGGTCGCCGACGCGCAGCACGCCGGAGGCGATCTGGCCCGCGTAGCCGCGGTAGTCGGGGTGTTCGGCGGTCTGCGGGCGGATGACGTACTGGACCGGGAACCGGCCGGGGTCGTCCGAGGGGTCGGCGACGACCGGCACCGTCTCCAGGTGCTCCAGCACCGTCGGGCCGCCGTACCAGTCCATGTGGGCGGAGGCCGTCACGACGTTGTCACCGGCCAGCGCGGAGATCGGGATGGCCGTGATCTCCGGAACGCCCAGCGAGGCGGCGTACGTCGTGAACTCCTCGGCGATCGCGGCGAAGACGGACTCCTGGTAGTCCACCAGGTCCATCTTGTTGACCGCGAGGACGACATGCGGGACGCGCAGCAGCGCGGCGACGGCCGCGTGCCGGCGGGTCTGCTCGACCACGCCGTTGCGGGCGTCGACCAGCACCACGGCCAGCTCGGCGGTGGAGGCGCCGGTGACCATGTTGCGGGTGTACTGCACATGCCCGGGGGTGTCGGCGAGGATGAAGCGGCGGCGGGGCGTGGCGAAGTAGCGGTAGGCGACATCGATGGTGATGCCCTGCTCCCGCTCGGCCCGCAGCCCGTCCGTCAGCAGCGCCAGGTCCGGCGCCTCCTGCCCGCGGTTGCGGGAGGCGTGCTCGACGGCCTCCAGCTGGTCCGCGAGCACCGACTTGGAGTCGTGCAGCAGCCGGCCGACCAGGGTCGACTTGCCGTCGTCGACGGAACCGGCGGTGGCGAAACGCAGCAGCGAGGTCGCGCCGGCGTCCACCGCGCCCTCAACAACATGGGTGGTGCTCATGGTTAGAAGTACCCCTCGCGCTTACGGTCCTCCATGGCGGCCTCGGACAGCTTGTCGTCGGCCCGCGTCGCGCCCCGTTCGGTGAGGCGCGAGGCGGCGATCTCCGCGATGACGGCCTCGATGGTCCCGGCGTCGGAGTCCACCGCGCCGGTGCACGACATGTCGCCGACCGTGCGGTAGCGCACCAGCCGGGTCTCCAGGACCTCGCCGTCCTTGGGCCCGCCCCACTCGCCGGGCGCCAGCCACATACCGCTGCGGGCGAAGACCTCGCGCTCGTGTGCGTAGTAGATGGCGGGCAGTTCGATCTTCTCGCGGGCGATGTACTGCCACACGTCCAGCTCGGTCCAGTTGGACAGCGGGAAGACGCGGACATGCTCGCCGGGCGAGTGCCGCCCGTTGTAGAGCTGCCACAGCTCCGGGCGCTGCCGGCGCGGATCCCAGCCGCCGAACTCGTCCCGCAGCGAGAACACCCGCTCCTTGGCGCGCGCCTTCTCCTCGTCCCGGCGCCCGCCGCCGAAGACCGCATCGAAGCGGTTCTTGTCGATGGCGTCCAGCAGTGGCACGGTCTGCAGCGGGTTACGCGTCCCGTCGGGGCGCTCGCGCAGCTCACCGCGGTCGATGAAGTCCTGCACGGAGGCGACATGCAGCCGCAGGCCGTGCCGCTCCACCGTACGGTCGCGGTAGTCGATCACCTCGGGGAAGTTGTGCCCGGTGTCGACATGCAGCAGGGAGAACGGCACCGGTGCCGGCGCGAACGCCTTCAGCGCGAGATGCAGCATGACGATGGAGTCCTTGCCGCCGGAGAACAGAATCACCGGCCGCTCGAACTCACCCGCCACCTCGCGGAAGATGTGCACCGCCTCGGACTCCAGAGCGTCCAGGTGCGACAGGGCGTAGGGGTTGTCGCCCTCGGTCTCGGTAGCTATGGCCGCGGTGGTCACGCCAGTCCCCTTTCGACGAGCAGCCCGTGGAGCGCGGCTGCGGACTCCTGCACGGTCTGGGTGTGCGACTCGATGCGCAGGTCGGGCGATTCGGGGGCCTCGTACGGGTCGTCCACGCCGGTCAGGCCGGATATCTCGCCGGCCGCCTGCTTGGCGTACAGCCCCTTCACATCGCGCTCGGAGCACACCTCGACGGGCGTCGCCACATGCACTTCGAGATAGGCGCTGCCCTCGGTCTGGTGGCGCTTGCGCACCGCCTCCCGGGAGTCCGCGTACGGCGCGATCACCGGCACCAGGGCGATGACCCCGTTGCTCGCCAGCAGCTCGGCGACGAAGCCGATCCGCTGGACGTTGGTGTGCCGGTCGGCACGGGTGAAGCCCAGACCGGCGGAGAGGAACTCGCGGATCTCGTCGCCGTCCAGGACCTCGGCCCGGCGGCCCTCGCCGCGCAGCCGCTCCGCCAGCGCGTACGCGATGGTGGTCTTGCCCGCGCTCGGCAGACCGGTCAGCCACACCGTGGCGCCCGTCATCGGCTTCTCCTGAACATCCGCACGTTCCTCAACATCATGTTCCTGAAGTCCGGCCATCAGTGCAGGCCGCACTCGGTCTTGTTGCTGCCTGCCCACCGGCCCGCCCGCGCGTCCTCGCCCGCCAGGACCCGGCGGGTGCAGGGGGCGCAGCCGACGGAGGCGTAACCGTCCATCAGCAGCGGGTTGGTGAGCACGCCGTGCTCGGCGACGTACGCATCCACATCGGCCTGCGTCCAGCGCGCGATCGGCGAGATCTTGACCTTCTGCCGCCTGGCGTCCCAGCCGACGACCGGGGTGTTCGCCCGGGTCGGGGACTCGTCCCGGCGCAGCCCGGTCGCCCAGGCGTCATAGCCGGTCAGGCCCTCTTCCAGCGGCTTGACCTTGCGCAGCGCGCAGCACAGGTCCGGGTCGCGGTCGTGCAGCTTCGGCCCGTACTCGGCGTCCTGCTCGGCCACCGTCTGACGAGGCGTCAGGGTGAGGACGTTGACGTCCATCACCGCGGCCACCGCGTCCCGCGTCCCGATGGTCTCCGGGAAGTGGTAGCCGGTGTCGAGGAACACCACGTCCACACCCGGCACGGCACGCGAGGCCAGGTGTGCGACCACCGCGTCCTCCATCGAGGAGGTCACGCAGAAGCGCGCGCCGAAGGTCTCGCCGGCCCAGCGGAGGATCTCCAGCGGGGCCGCCTCCTCCAGCTCACGGCCCGCACGTTCGGCGAGCTGCGGCAGATCGCTGGCGGCAGTCACGAGGCACCTCCGGCGGACGATGACGGGACAGTGGACGGGCCCTGGGAGAGCAGGCCCAGGAACTTCAGCCGGAACGCGCGGCTGCACGACCGGCACTCCCAGGCCGCGCCCTCACCGCGGACCGCGCCCTCCTCCGAGGGCCGCAGGTCCTCGTCACCGCAGTACGGGCAGTAGAACGGGGCCGCACGTTCACTCACTTCAGCGCACCCTCTTCCGCACGGGCCGCCCACTGGGCGAACCGCTCGCCGTCGGTGCGCTGCTCCTGGAAGTTGCGCAGCACCCGCTCGACGTAGTCGGGGAGTTCGTCGGCGGTGACCTTCAGGCCGCGGACCTTACGGCCGAACCCGGCCTCCAGACCCAGCGCACCGCCCAGATGCACCTGGTAGCCCTCGACCTGCTCGCCCTGGTCGTCGAGGACCAGCTGGCCCTTGAGACCGATGTCCGCGACCTGGATACGGGCGCAGGCGTTGGGGCAGCCGTTGATGTTGATGGTGAGCGGCTGGTCGAACTCCGGGAGACGGCGCTCCAGCTCATCGATCAGCGAGGCGCCGCGCCCCTTCGTCTCGACGATCGCCAGCTTGCAGAACTCGATACCGGTGCAGGCCATCGTGCCGCGCCGGAACGGGGACGGCTTGACCCGCAGGTCCAGCGCCTCGAGCCCGGCGACCAGCGACTCCACCCGCGACTCGTCGATGTCGAGGACGATCATCTTCTGCTCGGCGGTGGTCCGCAGCCGGCCCGAGCCGTGCTCCGCCGCCAGCTCCGCGATCTTGGTGAGGGTGGCGCCGTCGACCCGGCCGACGCGCGGCGCGAAGCCCACGTAGAAGCGGCCGTCCTGCTGCTTGTGCACACCGACGTGATCGCGCCACTGCTGGACGGGCTGCGCCGGGGCGGGCCCGTCGGTCAGCTTGCGCTTGAGGTACTCGTCCTCCAGCACCTGCCGGAACTTCTCCGCGCCCCAGTCCGCGACCAGGAACTTCAGCCGGGCACGGGTGCGCAGCCGCCGGTAGCCGTAGTCGCGGAAGATCGAGATGACGCCCTCGTAGACATCGGCGGCCTCCTCGCGCGAAACCCAGGCGCCGAGCCGGACCCCGAGCTTGGGGTTGGTCGACAGTCCGCCGCCGACCCACACATCGAAGCCCGGGCCGTGCTCGGGGTGCTCGACGCCCACGAACGAGATGTCGTTGATCTCGTGCGCGACATCCAGCAGCGGCGAGCCGGAGACCGCGGACTTGAACTTGCGCGGGAGGTTGGAGAACGCGGGGTTGCCGATGATCCGGCGCTGGATCTCCTCGATGACCGGGGTGCCGTCGATGATCTCGTCCTCGGCGATACCCGCGACCGGCGAGCCCAGGATGACGCGCGGGGTGTCACCGCACGCCTCGGTGGTGGACAGCCCGACCTCTTCCAGCCGCCGCCAGATCTCCGGGACGTCCTCGATCCGGATCCAGTGGTACTGGACGTTCTGCCGGTCGGTGAGATCCGCGGTACCGCGCGCGAACTCCTGCGAGATCTCGCCGATCACCCGCAGCTGCTCGGTGGTCAGCCGCCCGCCGTCGATCCGGACGCGCAGCATGAAGTACCTGTCGTCCAGCTCCTCCGGCTCCAGGATCGCGGTCTTGCCGCCGTCGATCCCGGGCTTGCGCTGGGTGTACAGGCCCCACCAACGCATCCGCCCGCGCAGGTCGTTGGGGTCGATGGAGTCGAAGCCGGCCTTGGAGTAGATCGTCTCAATGCGTGTCCGCACATTGAGACCGTCGTCGTCCTTCTTGAACTGCTCATTGCCGTTGAGCGGCGTGAAGTGGCCAACGGCCCACTGGCCCTCGCCGCGGTGGCGGCCGGCCTTGCGGCGCGGCTTTGCGGCCCCGGCCGTGGGCTGGGGGTTCTCCGGGGTGTCGGCGGCCATGGGTGTACGTCCTTCTGGGCGGGCTCAAGGGTGCGGACGGGCGCGACACACCCGCGGTGACCTGTGCAGACACACCGAAGCGCGGCGCGTGGCAACGCGTCGGGGGTGAGCTGCTGGGCGGGGGTGCGGCCGCGTCCGCGACGATGGGGACGGCGGGAAATCGGTGGTGCCGGCGGTGCTGTCCGGGGCCGACGGGCCCCGGGCGGCGCTACGTCAGCCCGCTCGACAAATGGCGCTGGACATGCGGCCGAGGTCGACGTGTCGCCGACTCACCAAGGCAATTCCAGCTCTGGACATGACGGAAGCGTGGCACGGCGTTCTCCGGCCAGTCCACCGTCGTCCAGGATTTGGACATCAGCGTCCCGAATGGCGGAACGCTGTGTCGTGGGTCACTTTCCGCCGGGGTTCCGGGCGGGTGCCGTCCCCTGGCCGCCGGGCCAGGGTTCCGGCATCGCCACCTCGGCCTCCTGCGTCACCGTGGTGTCGTACACGCGGAACCCGCGCCGCTCGTAATTGGCCATCGCATGCGGCCCGTCATCGCTGCACGTATGCAGCCACACCCGTGCCGTCCGCTCCCGCCCCGGCCACCGCTCGGCCAGGTCCCAGGCCCGCTCGACGCCGTACGTCAGCAGCCACCCGCCGATCCGGCGCCCCTGGAAGGCCGGGATCAGCCCGAAGTAGACGATCTCCACCGCCCCCTCCGGCTGGGGATCCAGCTCGATGAACCCGGCGGGCGTCCCGCGCTCGTACACCACCCAGGTCTCGACCCCCGGCCGTTCCAGATGTTCCGCCCAACGCGCATACGGCCAGCTCAGCCGATCCGTCCACAGGACGTCCCGGCCCACCGTGGTGTACAGGAAGCGGCTGAATTCCGGCGACGGCACCTCGGACCTGACGATACGGACATCCTGGCCGGCGGGCGGCGCCGCGGCGGGGACGAGATCGGCGGGCGAGGTCTGCTCGAGGTACCAGGTCGTGACCGAATGGCTCATGCGGTCAGGACATCACACGCCCGTCAGGGCCCGGAATCGGGGCCGCCCCCGGTCCCGGCCGACGGCCGGCCCGGAATTCCCGGACGTCATTCCTCGACGTCGTGGACGACGCCGAGGGCGGCGCGGTCCCTCAGCCATTCCGGCAGCGCGGTGAGTCCGTTGTCCTTCAGGTCGAGGTGGGTGAGGGCGGAAAGGCCGGTCAGCGCTTCGGGGAGTGCGGTGAGGGCGTTTGCGCCCAGGTCCAGGCGGGTGAGCGCGGTGAGGCCGCCTATCCATGCGGGGAGGGTGGTGAGGCTGTTCCCGTGCAGGTGGAGTTCGGTCAGCGCCGTGAAGTCCGCCAGCGATTCGGGGAGCGCGGTCAGGGCGTTGTCGCTGAGGTCGATTTCGGTGACGGTGACGGCGGCGAGGTGCGTCAGTTCCGGGGGAGGGTTTCCAGCCCCAGACCCGAGAGGTCCAGCGAATCGGCATTGCTCAGGAGTGCCTCTTCGATGCGCTCCTCCACTTCATCCAGCCCATCCAGCCCATCCAGGTCATAAGGGTCCTCGTACGCGGACAACGGTCCTCCTCGGTGGCTCCGGCTGAAGTGCCACTGTTTCACCCGGAGTTGACGGCTATCGGGGATCCGTCCCCGTCATCCGGGCGAAGACCACCACATTGCCCGCGTATCCGCCGCTCGCGGAATAGCCGCCGCCGCAGGTCAGCAGCCGGAGTTCGGGGCGCCCGGTGGCGCCGTAGACCTGGCGGGCCGGGAAACGGTCCTTGGCGAAGACCCGGATGCCGTAGATCTCGAAGACCACGGTGCGCCCGTCCTTGCGGGTCACCCGGATCGTCCGGCCCTTTTCGAGGGTGCCCAGGCGGTAGAAGACCGCGGGGCCGGTATAGGTGTCCACATGGCCGACGATGACGGCGGTGCCGCGCTCGCCCGGGGCCGGGGCCTGTGCGTACCAGCCCGCGAGACGGGGATTCCGGGCGGGCGGGGCGGCTATCCAGCCGTCCTTGTCGAGACCGAGCGGGACCACCGGGGCGGAGATCCCGAGGGAGGGGATGGTCACCCGGGTGACGGCGGAGCGGGCGAGCGGGGCCGGCCCCGAGGGGCGGCCGCGGACGGGCGCGGGGGCGGGCGCGGCGCCGCCGCCGGGCTGCGGCGGGCCGTCGGCCTCGTCCGACAGCCCGCTGCGCAGCATGGCGAAGCCGGTGAGGCCGACCAGGGCTATCGCGCCCCAGTTGGGCCGGCGCGCCGGGGGCTCCGCGCGCGGCTCCTCCGGCCCGCCCGTCAGGCTCATCGCACTCCTCCCAGGACCGTGCCCCCGCCACGCACGGTCCGCAGACGGCACGCTAGGCGCGCGCGAGGAACGGGGCGAGCTCAGACGGCCGGTCGGGTGGACGCCGGCCCCCGACGACCCGGCAGGGGCCAGGGCCTGTCCGGCGGGCCGGGGTCGGAGAGGCCCTGGCCTTGCGCGAACACCGCCTCCGGGCGCAGGCCCACCTGGTCCGGGTCCGGGGCCCAGCAGCAGAGCATCGCCTCGTCCGCGCCGATCGCCGTGTACGCGCGGCCGCCGCCTCGCGGATCGCCGTCCGGGTGGTGAGCAGACCGTTCACGATGTGGTCGGTCCAGCTGTTGTCCGGCCCGTAGGACGCGCGGAGCTCGCGGCGGGCGCGGCCGACCACCGGCGGAGCGCCGAGGGCTGCGTTGACCTGCACCGTCAGCCGGGGCCGTCCGCTGCGCCCGGCCCGGGACAAGGCCGCCTCCACATCACGGAACAGCCGTCCATCTGCTGGGACGGCAGCGCGGCGCCGAGGAAGCCGTCGCCGAAGCGGGCGACGCGTTCCACCACGGCGGGTACGAAGCCGCCGAAGGGCACCTCGGGTCCGCCGGGCCGCGACGGAGCGGGACCGGCCGGCCCGACGCCCTCGGCGAGCGGCTCACCGGCCCGGATCCGCCGCAGCTCGGCCATCTGCCCGTCGAACCGGCGGCCCCGGGGGTGGAAGGGGAACGCGCGCCCGCACCCGGTTCTTCCCGCGGCCGTCCGCTCGGCCGTCCCCCTCACCCGCGCCGAGCCGCCGCCACCGCCGGCGCCGACGACTGCGGCAGCAGACGGCCGGGCCGCGACGGCAGCCGCAGCTCCACCTCCACCCCGTCCGCGAAGCGGTACGGCCGGTGCGCCAGGACGCCCGCCAGATGGCGGCGCAGCCGGGACAGCTCGGCGCGCACCGTGACCGTACGGCTGCGGTCGCCGAAGAGGTCCTGGGCCAGCTCGGCGGCGCTACGGCCGTCCGGATGGTGCACGGCGAGGACGAACAGCAGCTCGGCGTGGCGCGGGGACAGCTCATGGGTCCAGCCGCCGGCCGGCCCGGTGACGGTGACCGTCGCGCCGTCCCGCCCGCTGACGTCCAGCAGCACCCGGCTGGGCCCGGCGGCCGGCTCGTCGCGGCCGATGCGGACCAGCCAGCCGCCGGGCAGCGGCTCCAGCGTGCACATCCCGTACCGCGGCAGCCACAGCGGCCCGGCCTGCGGTGCCTTGGGCAGCGCCACCCGGTCCGGCGGGGTCATACCGCTGACCCCGGCGGTCCAGCCGTTCGGATCGACCGCCAGCGCCCGTCCGCCGATCCGCGCCAGCACCGGCGCCGCGCTGGAGCGCAGCCGCTCCAGGGACGCGTGGTGCCGGATGCGCAGCTCGCCCTCCGCGAGCCGGGCGACCGCGGAGACCAGGGACAGCGTCGTGGGGTGGAAGGAGTGCGCCGGACCGCTGAGGTCGACGGTGCCCAGCAGCCGGCCGTCGCGCGGGTCGTGCAGCGGCGCCGCTGCACACGTCCACTGGTGGTGGGAGCGGACGAAGTGCTCGGCGGAGTGCACCAGCACCGGGCGCCGGGCCACCAGCGCGGTGCCGATCGCGTTGGTGCCGACGACGCCCTCCGTCCAGTCGGCACCCTTGTCGAAGCCGAGCCGGTCGGCCATCCGCCGGACCGGCGCGCTGCCCTCCCGCCACAGCACCCGGCCCTCGGCGTCGGTGACGACCATGATCTGCTGCGCGGCATCGGCGGCCGCCAGCAGCCCGTCGTTGAGCACCGGCAGCACCGTCATCAGCTGCGAATTCTGCCGACGGTGCTCCAACTCGGCCACGGACAGCGGGTGCTGGGCGCGGTCCCGCTCCGGGTCGACGCCCCAGCCGATGACCCGGAGCCAGGACTCGCCGATGACCGGGCGGGGCGCGTCCGGCGAGTCCTCGCCCGGCGGAGCATCCGCCGCCAGCGCGCCCGCGAGCGCGGCCTCGCGGACCGAGGCGAGACGACGGGCGGTCTCGCGGATGTCGTGGGCCGACCGGACGGCGCTGCCGATCGCTGTGTCCTTCACGCTGCTCCCCGCCCCGCAACTGTCACGGCTGCCACCGGTACGGGTCCCCGGCGGCCGCCACCCGGCCCCCGCCCATCGTGCCGTCACCAGGCCGAAGGCGGGAGCTCATTGGGCAGATCCGCTGCAACGGACTGCAACCGTTGTGGCCTATGACCCGTCCCGGGAACCTGGTCCCAGCGGCCGATGGCATCCCGCGGCCGGAGCTTCGCCGGTCACCCGTCGGCGAGCCCGCCGGCTGTCCGCCGGGGATTCCATCGGCCGCCGCCACATCCGCAGGGCACGGCGCGGGGAGGGGAGCTCATCGTGAGGGCGATCGCTCCGCGCGTCGTGGTGATCGGGGCGATGGAGGGAGCGCGTATCGCGCGCGCCGGACGGCTGGCCGCGCACTATGGGGTCCCCCGGCTGCCCGCGGTCGACGTCCTGATCAGACGTCAGCCGCTGCCCGCCGACGGCTATGTCGTCGACGGCGCTCCCCAGCTGCTCGACCGGGTGGCAGGTATCGGCGGTCTGCCGCCCGCGCCGGCCTTCGCCGACCTGGTGGTGCATCTGCGGGCACCGGGCCGTACGGAAGGGGCGGAGGCCTGCCGGGTGCTGCGTTACTACGAGGCCCGTGGGGTGCTGCTCGGCTTCCGGCCGGACGCGCCCGACGGCGACCTCATCGTGGCCATCGATGCGGCCGTGCGCGGGCGGACCGCGGCGGACCCGCCCCGATGGCCCTGAAGACCGGGAGGGGTGCCGAGTCGGCGCGGCACCGCTCCTGGAGCCTGTGTGGTGGATCACGGCCGGGAGCCTTGCGGCCCTGATCCACCGCACAGGCCCGGCCCGGCGCGGCGGCGGTGACCCCCTGTCCCGTCCCCCGAGGGGCCACCGCCCCTCCGGAGGAGACGAGGAATCGCCGCCGCGCCCGACCCTTAGGGGTTCTTCGAACAGAACCCCTAAGGGTCGGGAGGGCCCCCTGCGGGTCCACAACGCGGCGGGGCCGGGCGGTATTCCCGTGGGTGGGGTGAATTCGGCGTAGGGCGGGATGAATTCGGCGTGGGACGGGGTGAATTCGCCGTGGGGCGGGGCGAATCCGGCGTGGGGTACCGCTCACCCGCCCGCAACCGGCCGCGCCCGTGTCACGACCGCTGCCAGGTCCAGCGTGTGCGGCAGGGTCCCGAAGGCCGCGCCCGCGTCGCCGCCCAGGCGGGAGGCGCAGAAGGCGTCCGCCACCTCGGGGGGTGCATGGCGCACCAGCAACGAGCCCTGCAGTACGAGCGCCAGGCGCTCCACGAGCCGTCGTGCCCGTGCCTCGAGGCCCTCCAGATCGGCCAGTTCGGTCAGCAGGCCCTTGATGGCCCGGTCCAGGCGGTGGTCCGCGCCGCGGGCCGTACCGATCTCCGTCAAGTACGCGTTCAGCGCGGCCGGTTCGCGCTGCAGCGCCCGCAGTACGTCCAGTGCCTGGACATTGCCCGAGCCCTCCCAGATGGAGTTCAGCGGCGCCTCGCGCAGCAGCCGCGGCATCCCCGACTCCTCGACATAGCCGTTGCCGCCCAGGCACTCCAGGGCCTCCGCCGCCACCGGCGTGCACCGCTTGGTCACCCAGTACTTCGCGGCCGGCACCGCCAGCCGCAGAAAGTGCCGGTCCTGCTCGGTGCCGCCGTCGTACGCGGCCGCCAGCCGCAGCGCCAGCGTCGTCGCCGCCTCCGACTCCAGCGCAAGATCGGCCAGCACATTCCGCATCAGCGGCTTGTCGATCAGCGGCCCGCCGAACGCCTCCCGGTACGTGCAGTGGTGCACCGCCTGCGCCACCGCCTGCCGCATCACCGCCGCCGCCCCCGTCACACAGTCCAGCCGGGTCGCCGCGACCATCTCGATGATCGTCGCGACCCCGCGCCCCTCCTCGCCCACCCGGCGCGCCCAGGTCCGGCCGTCGAACTCGATCTCCGCCGAGGCGTTCGAACGGTTGCCGAGCTTGTCCTTGAGCCGCTGGATACGGAAGGAGTTACGGGTCCCGTCCGGCAGCACCCGCGGCAGGAGAAAGCAGGTGAGCCCGCCCGGCGCCTGCGCCAGGACCAGGAAGACGTCCGACATCGGCGCCGAGCAGAACCACTTGTGGCCAGTCAGGACGTATTCGCCCGGCGCGGCCAGCGGCTCGGCACGCGTGGTGTTCGCCCGTACATCGCTGCCGCCCTGCTTCTCCGTCATCGCCATCCCGGCCAGCGCCCCGCCCTTCTCCGCGGCCGGCCGCAGCTCCCGCTCGTACACCTGCGAGGTCAGCAGCGGCTCCCATTCGGCCGCCAGCTCGGGATCGGCGCGCAGCGCGGGCACCGCCGCATGGGTCATCGACAGCGGACAGGTGTGCCCCGCCTCGGCCTGGCTCCAGACGAGGAATCCGGCGGTGCGGCGCAGATGGCCGTCCGGGCGCGACCAGGCGTCGGTGAGCCCGGCCCCGACGGCATGGCCCAGCAGCCGGTGCCAGGCCGGATGGAACTCCACCTCGTCGATGCGGTGCCCGTAGCGGTCGTGGGTGCGCAGGACGGGCGGATGGGTGTTGGCCTGTTCGCCCCACCGCTGGGCGTGCGCCGAACCGGCCGCCTGCCCGAGCCGGGTCAGTTCCTCGCGCACCTCCTCCAGCCGGGTGGCGTCGACGGAGCGGGCCACCGCCTCGGTCAGTGCCGCGTCGGAGGCGAAGACGTCGTATCCGACCAGCGGCGGAGGCTGGTTCGTGACGGTATGAGTGCTGGCTGCCATGACAGCTACGGTAAGGAGGTGCCGAGCGCAAACGAACCAGTCAGACGGCCGGCGGGCCGTCTGAGCAGAGCCCGGGTCCTGTACCGCAATGTCTCCAAGCGGCGGCTGACATGGCTGCTGCTCAAGGACATCGTCCGTTCCTGCATGGAGTACCGCGTCACCGGGCTGGCCGCCGAGGCCGCGTTCTTCTGCCTGCTGTCGCTGCCGCCACTGGTGCTCGGACTGATCGGACTGCTCGGCTATACGGAGCAGTGGATCGGCCACGCCACCGTCGACAGCATCCGGCAGAACATCCTCGGCGCCTCCGCCACCGTGCTCTCCGACCGGGGCGTGAACGAGATCGCCCGCCCGCTGCTGGACGACGTCTTCACCGGACGCCGCCCCGACGTCATCTCCCTCGGCTTCGCCATCGCCCTGTGGTCCGGCTCCCGGGCGCTGAACGTCTTCGTCGACACCATCACCATCATGTACGGGCTCGACGGGCGGCGCGGCATCATCAGAACCCGTCTGCTGGCGTTCGTCCTCTACCTCGCCGCGCTGGTCGTCGGCGCCGTTGCGCTGCCCCTGATGGTGGCAGGGCCGGACGCGGTCGAAGGCTGGCTGCCGGCCGGTGCCGGCGTTGTGCGGGCTCTGTACTGGCCGGTCGTGCTGATTCTGTCCGTGGCCTTCCTGACCACGCTCTACCACGTGTCCGTACCCGTCCGTTCGCCGTGGCGGGAGGACATCCCCGGCGCCGTCGTCGCGCTCGCGATGTGGGTGCTCGGCAGCTTTCTGCTGCGGATCTATCTCACCTCGACCGTCGAGGGGCCCACGATCTACGGGTCGTTGGCCGCGCCCGTCGCCGTACTGCTGTGGATCGGCGTGTCCGCCTTCGCGGTGCTGGTCGGGGCCGCGATGAACGCCGCCCTCGACCGGGTGTGGCCGTCGGTCGCCACGGCCGCGGGGCGCGCGGAGCGGGAGCGGCGGGTGCATGCGGTGGGGGAGGGGAGCGAGGGGTGATGCGCTGTGAAGTGCGCGGTGTGTGCGGGTCATTGACAGCCCCCGGTTGCCCGGGGAGGATCCCCGGCTAATCGAACGAACGAAAGTTCACTACGCGAACAGTGGGCGGGCGGCCGCGCGCCGGCCGACGCCGCTTGTCCGCATGCTCGCGGGAACTTCTCGTTCCGCCGCCGGATCACCGTGAATCCGAGGTCCCCATGTCGCCCACCGGTACGCCCGCGTCCCCCACCGGAACCTCCGCCGCCCCCGTCCCCCTCCCCGCCCGCCACACCTTCCGCTCCGTCGCCCCCGTCCTCGCGCTGTGCTGGCTCGCCGTCTTCTTCGACGGCATGGACGTCAGCGTCTACGGCGCCGTCCTGCCGCATATGCTCGACGATCCGTCACTCGGGCTGACTCCCGCGGCGGCCGGCGCGATCGGCAGCTGGGTCACCTTCGGCATGCTGATCGGCGCCCTCGGCACCGGCACCCTCACCGACTGGCTCGGCCATCGCCCGGTCCTGGTCACCAGCGTCCTGGTGTTCTCCGCCGGCTCCGCGGCCTGCGCCGTCTCCGGCGGCCCCGCGGCCTTCGGCGCCGGACGCTTCCTCGCCGGCCTCGGCCTCGGCGGCCTGATGCCCATCTGCCTGTCGACGGTCATGGAGTTCGCCCCGCCCCGCCGGGCCGCGCTCGCCACCGGCCTGCTGATGACCTCGTACCACGCGGGCGGCATGGTCGCGACCGGCCTCGGCCTGACCCTCGCCCCCGCCCTCGGCTGGCGTTCGGTGTTCTGGGCCGGTGTGCTGCCCGCCGTCATCGCCGCCCCGCTGCTGCTCCGCCTGCTGCCCGAATCCCCCGGCGTACTCCTCGCCAAGGGCCGTACCGCCGAGGCCCATGCCGTCGCCGACCGCTACGGCATGGCCCGCCCCGCCCCCGCCGACGCGCCGCCCCAAGGCGCCAAGGGCCGTCTCGGCTCGGTCCTCGCCCTGTTCCGTTCGGGCGTCCGCTGGGCAACTCCGCTCCTGTGGCTCGCCTCGTTCTGCGGACTGCTCCTGGTCTACGGCGTCAACACCTGGCTCCCGCAGATGATGCGCACCTCCGGGTACGGCCTCACGTCCTCCGTCAGCTTCCTGCTCGTCATCAACGCGGGCGGCATCGCCGGGATGTTCCTCGCCGGCCGCACCGCCGACCGTTTCGGCCCGGTCGCCGTCTCCGCCCTGTGGTTCCTGCTCACCGCCGCCGGTGCGCTGCTCCTGGGCAGGCATCTGCCGCTCGGCCTCACCTATGTGGTCGTCGCCCTGACCGGCATCTGGCTCTTCAGCGCCCAGACGATGGTGTACGCGGCGGTCAACCACGTCTTTCCGCCCGCCGACCGCACCACCGCCATGGGCTGGGTCACCGGCATCGGCCGCACCGGCGCCGTGGTCGGCCCCTGGCTCGGCGGCGTCCTGGCGGCGGGCGGCAACAGCCGGCTGGGCTTCGCCGTGTTCGCGTCGGCGGGGCTGCTGGGGGCGGCGGCGATCGGCCTGGTGGCGGTGGCCACCCGGCGTGGACGGGGCTGACGGCGGCGGTCGCGCTGAATCGGATGGAGGCCGACGGCGAGGCGATCCCCTGCCTCGCCGTGCGGGAACTCGCCCTACCGGGACTCACACCACCGGAATCCGCACATACCGCCCCGCCATCCGCAGATCCGCCTCGATGGCAGCGGCCGCCTCGCGCAGTGCGGGGAGGACGGCCTCCCGGGCCTCATCGGGTGAGCAACGGCCCGCATGCGTCGAGACGTTGACGGCGGAGACGACCCGGCCGGTGCGGTCGTGGACCGGTACGGCGAGGGAGCGCAGGCCCTCCTCCAGTTCCTCGTCCACCAGGGCGTACCCCTCGGCGCGGACCTTCTCCAGGAGGGTCATCAGGCGGTCGGGGTCGGTGACCGTGTGGCGGGTGAGGGGCTCGAGGCGGGTGAGGGCGAGGCGGGCGGACGCCTCGGCCGGGGGGAGACCGGCCAGGAGGACGCGGCCCATGGACGTGGCGTAGGCGGGGAAGCGGGTGCCCAGGGTGATGTTGACGCTCATGATGCGGACGGTGGGGACCCGCGCCACGTACTGGATGTCGTCGCCGGACAGCACCGCCATCGACGCGGAGTCGTGCACCCGCTCGACCAGCGCGGCCAGATGCGGCTGCGCGATGGCGGGCAGCGTCAGGCCGGAGAGGTGGGCGAAGCCCAGCTCCAGGACCTTGGGCGTGAGGCGGAAGAGCTTGCCGCCGGCCGCGACGTAGCCGAGGTGTTCCAGGGTGATCAGGGCGCGGCGGGCGGTGGCCCGGGGCAGGCCGGTGGCCTCCGCCACGGCGGTGAGGGGGAGTTCGGCGCGGCCGGCGCCGAATGCGGTCAGGGTGGTCAGGCCGCGGGCCACCGACTCGACGAATTCGGGGCCCAGCTCCTGTTTGGAGGCCCGCATCCAGGAGGCGGCGTGGGGTGAGGCGGGGGCGTCGGCGGGGCGGCCGGTCAGGCTCAGGGCGTACTCCATGGCGTCCACCGTGTCCCGCAGCCGCGGCAGTACCGCCTCCCGGAGCGCGTCCGCGCTCAGCCGGCTGGTGTGGCTGACGACGCTGACCGCGCAGACCGTACGCCCCGCCGGGTCCCGTACCGGCACGGCCACCGCGACCAGGCCGGGCTCGATCAGCTGGTCGTCCTGCGACCAGCCGGCGGTCCGGGCGGCGGCCACCCGCGCCTCGAAGCCGGTGCCGGAGGCATCGTCGGGCGCTTCGCCGGGGCGCCGCGGCGGTACGGCGGGAAAGCCCGCGTCCGCCGGGGCGGCGCCCCGCCGCCGCCGCCAGCGCCGCCAGTCGTCCGCGTCCCACGCGTCCGCGAACAGCGCGCCCGGCGCGCCCCGTTCGGCGGGCAGCAGATCGCCGATGCGGAAGGCGAGCGACATCGCGCGGCGGCGGGTCGCCTGGTGGACGAAGCGCACCCCGTCGCCGTCCGGGACCGCGAGCGACACCGACTCGTCGAGTTCGTCCGCGAGCCGGTCGGCGAGCGGGCCGAGCCGGTCGGGGAGTTCACAGGCGGCGAGGTAGGCGTTCCCGAGCTCCAGCAGCCGGGGCGCGAGGACGGCGTCCCGGCCCTCGGTACGTACGTAGCCGAGCCGGGCGAGGGTGCTCAGCACCCGGTCCACGGTGGAGCGCGCGAGCCCCGTACCGCGGACCAGGTCGCCCACCGCCTGCCGGCCGCCCGCGGCCGTCAGCTCGCGCAGCACGGACAGGCTGCGCATCAGCGGCCCGACCGCCTCCGGCGGCGGTGGCGGCGAGGACGGGTCGGTCGGTGCGGGGCGGCTCATGGGCTCTCCACGGTGCGGGCGATCTCGTCGGAACCGTACCCGGCGCACCGTTGACAGGGCCGGGGGCGGGGTTCACACTCGGGGCAGTCTGATTCTGAACTTAAGTTCACTGTACGAACAACGCAACGAGGGCGAGGGTATGGCCGACATCCGTTCTCTGCACGACGCCGTCGCGGAACTGATCCACGACGGGGACACCGTGGCGCTGGAGGGGTTCACCCATCTGATCCCGTTCGCCGCGGCGCACGAGATCATCCGCCAGGGCACCGCGGACCTCACGCTCGCCCGGATGACCCCGGACGTCGTCTACGACCAGCTGATCGGCGCCGGTGCGGCCCGCAAACTGGTCTTCTCCTGGGGCGGCAATCCGGGCGTCGGCTCGCTGCACCGCTTCCGGGACGCCGTCGAGAACGGCTGGCCCGCCCCGCTGGAGACCGACGAGCACAGCCACGCCGGGATGGCCAACCGCTACGCCGCGGGTGCCGCGGGGCTCCCGTTCGCGGTGCTGCGCGGCTACCGCGGCAGCGACATCCCCGGCCGCACGCCCACCGTCGCCACCGTCACCTGCCCCTTCACGGGCGAGGAGCTCGCCGCCGTGGCCGCCCTGAACCCGGACGTCACGGTCATCCACGCGCAGCGGGCCGACCGGGCCGGCAACGTCCAGCTCTGGGGCCTGACCGGTGTGCAGAAGGAGGCGGCGCTGGCGGCCCGGCGCGTGCTGGTCACCGTCGAGGAGCTGGTCGGCACGCTGGAGCCGCGCCCCGGTGGCGTCGTCCTGCCGAGCTGGGTCGTCGATGCGGTCGTGGTCGTCCCCGGCGGCGCACACCCCTCGTACGCGGCGGGGTATTCCGTCCGGGACAACGCCTTCTACCGGGAGTGGGACGGCATCGCCCGGGACCGGGAGGCGTTCGGGCGGTGGCTGGAGCGGGTGAAAGGCGGAGGGAAAGGCGGAGGGAAAGGCGGAGTGAGGGGAGGTGTGACGGGCGGCGTACGGGGGGAGCCGGCGCGGGCGGGCGGGGCGGCGCCGGAACCGGCCGCCGCCCCCACGCCCCCGGCGGCCGCCGCCCCCGGCCCCGCCCTCCGCTGCACCCCCGACGAGCTCATGGAGGTCAACGCCGCCCGTGCCCTCGCCGGCGCCCGGACCTGCTTCGTCGGCATCGGACTGCCCAGTACGGCCGCCAACCTCGCCCGCCGTACCGTCAATCCGGACCTGGTGCTGGTCTACGAGTCCGGCACCCTCGGCTCCCGGCCGACCCGGCTGCCGCTGTCCATCGGGGACGGTGAACTGGCCGACACCGCCGACGCGGTGGTGTCCGTACCGGAGATCTTCAACTACTGGCTGCAGGGCGGCTGGATCGACGTCGGCTTCCTCGGCGCCGCCCAGGTGGACCGGTTCGCCAACATCAACACCACCGTCGTCGACCGCGGACCCGGAAAGCCCGAGGGGCGGCTGCCCGGCGCGGGCGGTGCGCCCGAGATCGCCGCCAACTGCGGGGAGGTGCTGATGGTCCTGCGGCACAGCCGCCGCAACTTCGTGGACATGCTCGACTTCGTCACCACCCTCGGCCACGGCAGCGGCCCGCGGGACCGCGCGGCGCTCGGCCTGCCCGGCGCCGGACCGACCGCGGTCATCACCGACCTCGGCGTGCTCCGCCCCGACCCGGGCACCGCCGAACTCGTCCTGACCGAGCTGCACCCCGGAGTGACGGTCAGTCAAGTACGGGACGCCACCGGCTGGGACCTCAGGACGGCCGACCGGATCGGCGTCACCGCCCCGCCCACCGCCGCCGAACTCACCGCCCTGCGCGCTCTGAAGGAGGCCTTGTGACCCCGTCCATGACCCCACCCGCGGTCCAGCCCACCCAGGCCGACATCAGCCGCGAGATCGCCGCCCGCGAGGCCGCCGCCCACGCCCGCCCCGAGGGCGGCCCCGCCTCCGCGCACCCCGCGCGGAACTACCCGCCGTACCGCAGCAGCATCCACCGCCACCCCCGGCAGCCGCTGGTCGCCGTCGATGCGCTCGCCGACCCGGAGGCCGTCGAACTGACCGGCCCCGCCTTCGGCGTCACCGACCTCACCGACCTCGACGCCGACCTCACCCGGCAGCACCCGGGCGAGCCGCTCGGCGAACGCATCACCGTCAGCGGCCGCATCCTGGACCGCACCGGCCGCCCCGTACGCGGCCAGCTCGTCGAGATCTGGCAGGCCAACGCCGCGGGCCGCTACGCCCACCGGCGCGACCGGCACCCCGCCCCGCTCGACCCGAACTTCACCGGCGCCGGCCGGGCGCTGACCGACGACGACGGCCGCTACGCCTTCACCACCGTCAAGCCCGGCGCCTATCCCTGGCGCAACCACGGCAACGCCTGGCGCCCGGCCCATATCCACTTCTCGCTCTTCGGCTCCGCCTTCACCCAGCGTCTGATCACCCAGATGTACTTCCCCGGCGACCCGCTCCTCCCGTACGACCCGGTCCTGGCCTCGGTCACCGACCCCGCCGCCCGCGCCCGCCTGGTGGCCGCGTACGACCACGAACTGTCCCGCCCGGAACGGTCCCTGGGCTACCGCTGGGACATCGTCCTGGACGGCCCGTCCGCCACCTGGACCGAGGAAGGCCGCTGATGCCCCCCACCACCCCTCCCTCTGGGGCGCTCCCCGTGACCCCCTCCCAGACCATCGGCCCGTTCTTCGGGCACGCCCTGCCGTTCCCCGGTGGCGAGCGGATCGCGCCCGCCGGCCATCCGGACACCGTCACCGTGCACGGCCACGTACGGGACGGAGCCGGCGCACCGGTTCCGGACGCGCTGCTGGAGTTCTGGCAGGCGGACCCCGACGGCGGCCTGACGGGCGCGCCCGGTTCGCTGCGCCGGGACCCGGTCACCGGCGCGGTCATCGGCCGCAACGGCGTGGACTTCACCGGCTTCGGCCGCGTCCCCACCGACGCCGACGGCCGCTACGCCCTGCACACCCTGCCCGCCACCGCCCCTGCCGGGTGCCCCGGCGCCGCCCCTTACCTCGCCGTCTGCGTCTTCGCCCGCGGACTGCTCCACCACCTCTTCACCCGCGTTTACTTCCCCGAGCACGAGGCGGCCCACGCCGCCGATGCCCTGCTCTCCCGGCTCCCCGAGGACCGCGCGCGCACCCTCCTCGCCCGCCCCGACGGCCCCGCCCGCCACTACCGCTTCGACATCCATCTGCAGGGCGCCGAGGACGGCAGCCACGAGGAGACGGTCTTCCTTGCCTTCCGATGACCTGCCAGGGGCCGCAGCCACGCCCGTAACCGGGACCGCAACCGGGACCGCATCCGCAGCTCCGTACGGGGACGCCGACCTGGGCCTGCTGGCCCCCTCCTGGTCCGGCTCCGCGGTGGCCGCCCTCACCGGCGACGCCGCCTATCTGCGCGCCATGCTCGACGCCGAGGCCGCGCTCACCCGCGCCCAGGCCGCCCTCGGGCTCGCCCCCGGGACGGCGGCCGCGGCCGTCACCGCCGCGGCACACGGCCAGGACCCCCGCGACCTCGCGCTGCGGGCCCGCGCCGCCGGCAACCCCGTCGTCCCGCTCGTCACCGGCCTGACCGCCGCCGTCGCCGACCGGGACCCGGACGCCGCCCCCTACGTCCACCGGGGCGCCACCAGCCAGGACATCCTCGACACCGCCACCATGCTGGTCGCCGCCCGCGCCCTGGACACCGTCCGCGCCGACCTGGCCCGCACCGCCGACGCGCTGCGCCGTACCGCCGCCGGCCACCGCGACACCCCCATGGCCGGCCGCACCCTCACCCAGCACGCGGTGCCCACCACCTTCGGCCTCAAGGCCGCGGGCTGGCGCGCCCTCGTCCTCGACGCCCACGACCGGCTCACCGCCGTACGGACGGCGCTGCCCGTCCAGCTGGGCGGCGCGGCGGGCACCCTCGCGGCGTTCCACGCCCACGCCGAGGCCGACGGTCACCGGCCCGCGCCCGACCTCGGCACCCGGCTCCTCGCCGCCTACGCCGCCGAAACCGGCCTCGCCGAACCCGCCCTGCCCTGGCACACCCTGCGCACCCCCGTCGCCGACCTCGCGGGCGCCCTCGCCTTCACCGCGGGCGCGCTCGGCAAGATGGCGGCGGATGTGCTGACCCTCTCCCGCACCGAGACCGGCGAGCTCGCCGAGGGCAGCGGGGGAGGCTCCTCCGCGATGCCGCACAAGGCCAACCCGGTGCGCGCCACGCTGATCGCGGCCGCCGCCCGCCAGGTCCCGGCGCACGCCGCGGTGCTGTACGGGTCCCTGGCCGCCGAGGACGAGCGCCCGGCCGGCGCCTGGCACGCCGAATGGCAGCCGCTGCGCGCGGCCCTGCGTCTGGTGGGCGGCGCCGCGCGGGACGCCGCCGACCTGGCCGCCGGGCTGCGGATCCGCCCGCACCGTATGCGCCGGAACCTCGCCGCGACCCGCGGCCTGGTCGTCACCGAACGCCTCGCCGCGGCCCTCGCCCCCCTGATGGGCCGCGCCGCGGCCCGCCGCACCCTGGACGCGGCGGCCCGGCGCACCGCGGAAGAGGGCATCGAGCTGTCCGAAGCCCTCGGCCCCGTCCCCCTCCCCGAGGCCAGACTGCGCCAACTCCTCGACCCCGAAGGCTACTCGGGGTCAGCGGGCGCCCTCGTGGACCGCGCCCTGGCCCGCCGCCCCGAGCGCCACCCGCAGGAGCCCACCCCATGACCCGCCCACCCGCCGCCGTGCCCCTGCACCACACAGTCGACGGCCCCCAGGGCGCCGAGCCGCTGCTCCTGGGCCCCTCCCTCGGCACCCCCCTCGCCCTCTGGGAACCCCAACTCCCCACCCTCTCCCGGCAGTTCCGCGTCATCCGCTGGAACCTCCCCGGCCACGGCGGCGCCCCGGAACCGGGCCCCGCCCCCACCACCGTCCCCGGCCTGGCCCGCCGCGTCCTGCACCTCGCCGACACCCTCGGCATCGACCGCTTCGCCTACGCCGGAGTCTCCCTCGGCGGCGCCGTCGGCGCCTGGCTCGCCGCGTACCACCCCGATCGCCTCGTCTCCCTCGCCCTGATCTGCTCCTCGGCCTGCTTCGGGGCGCCGGGCGCCTGGCGCGAGCGGGCCGCACTCGTACGGGCGAAAGGCACCGGCCCGGTCGCCGACACCGCCGCCGCCCGCTGGTTCACCCCCGCCTTCGCCGGCTCCCCGCAGGCCACGGCCCTGGTCGACGCCCTGCGTCGCACGGTGACGCCTGCGGGCTATGCGGCCTGCTGCGCCGCCCTCGCCGCCTATGACCTGCGCGCCGAGCTGCCGCGCATCGCCGCCCCCACCCTCGTCATCGCGGGCCGCGAGGACCCCGCCACCCCGCCCGCGCACGCCCGCGAACTCGCCGACGGCATCCCCGGTGCGACCCTCCTCGAACTCCCCGGGGCCGCCCATCTCGCCGGCGCCGAACGCCCCGCCCCGGTCCTCGCGGCCCTCCTCGCCCACGCCACAGGCATCCCGGCCTTCGGGCACCTCGCGGAAGGAGCAGATCAGTGACGGGTTCCCGCCACGCCACGGTCGGCATCATCGGCGCCGGCCCCGCGGGCCTGCTGCTCGCCCGGCTCCTGCACCGGTCCGGCATCGACTGCGTCGTCCTGGAGCACCGCGACCGCGCCTATGCCGAGCGGCGGCAGCGCGCCGGCATCCTCGAACAGGGCACCGTCGATGTGCTGCGCGCCTGCGGGGCGGGGGAGCGGATGGACCGGGAAGGCCTGGTCCACGACGGCATCGAGCTCCGCTTCGACCGGCGCGCCCACCGCCTGGACCTGGCCGCGCTGACCGGCGGCCGCCGGGTGACGGTCTACGCCCAGACGGAGATCGTGAAGGACCTCATCGCCCTCCAGCTCCGCTCCGGCCCGCCGCTGCTGTTCGGCGCCCAGGCGCTCGCCGTCACGGACGCGGACACCGACAGACCCCGCATCCGCTACCTCCACAAAGGCCGTCACCACACCCTCACCTGCGATTACGTCATCGGCTGCGACGGCTTCCACGGCATCACCCGCAGCGCCGTCCCGGAACACGCACGCCGCACCTACGAACGCCGCTACCCCTACTCCTGGCTCGGCGTCCTCGCCCACGTCCCCCCGTCCTCCGACGAACTGGTCTACGCCCACTCCGCGCGCGGCTTCGCCCTCTTCAGCATGCGGACGCCCGCCGTCAGCCGCCTCTACCTCCAGGTCCCCAACGGCACCGACCCGGCGGACTGGCCCGACGACCGCATCTGGGACGAACTCGAGGCCCGCGCCGCCCTCGACGGCGCCCCGGACCGGAAACCGGCGCGCGGCCCGCTCACCGCGAAGGCCGTTCTCCCCATGCGGAGTTCGGTCACCGAGCCCATGCGTTACGGACGCATCCTGCTGGCCGGCGACGCCGCACATATCGTCCCGCCCACCGGCGCCAAGGGCCTCAACCTCGCCGTCGCCGATGTCACCGTCCTCGCCCGCGCCCTCGCCCACCTCCACCACACCGGCTCGACGGCCCTCCTCGACGCCTACTCCGCCACCTGCCTCCGCCGCGTCTGGCGCGCCGAACACTTCTCGTACGTCATGACCACCACCCTGCACACCGCCCCGGACCAGAGCCCGTTCGAGACCCGGCTCCAGATCTCCCAGCTCGACCGGATCGCCGCGTCCCGGCATGCCGCGGCCGAACTGGCGGAGAACTATGCGGGGTTGCCGTTGGAGTGAGGCGGGGGGGCGGTTGGTGTCCGCGGATGCCGTGGAAGGATGACGGCATGATCGATCACATTGCGCTACAGGTACGGGACTTAGCAGCCAGCGCGCTGTTCTACGACGCCGTCCTCGCCCCGCTGGGCGGCCGGCGGACCAAGACCTTCGGCAAGAACATCGGCTACGGGACAACAGGGCACAATCTCTGGCTGGTTCCCGCCACCGAGGACACCCCGGCGCGTGAACTGCACCTCGCCTTCACCGCCGCCGACCGCGCGGCCGTCGAGGCGTTCCACGCCGCCGCTGTCGCCGCGGGTGCCGAGTCCCTGCACGCCCCGCGGGTGTGGCCCGAGTACCACGCGTCCTACTACGGGGCCTTCGTCCGCGACCCCGACGGCAACAACATCGAGGCCGTCTGCCACACGCCGTAGGCCGGGCCCCGTCAGTCCCCGTGCCCCTCCCGGTACCGCACCAGCAGCATCGCCGCATCATCGTGCAGCGGCCCCTCGGCATGCTCGACCAGGTCCTCGCGCACCGCACGCAGCGCCGCCTCGGGGTCGGGGTCCTTCAGGAGGCCGGCGCGTGACTTCAGGGGATAGAAGCGGCCCGCCGCATCGCGGGCCTCGGAGACGCCGTCGGTGTAGAACAGCAGCTGGTCGCCGGGGGCGAACGGCACCGTGTGGGGCAGCGGCGCGTCGGAGCTGTGGCCGGTGAGGCCGAGGGGGAGGGCGCGGTCGGGCGGGGCGGCGTAGGTGACCGGGCCGGTGGGGCGGACGACGAGAGGGGCCGGGTGGCCGAAGTTGAGGAGGGTGGCGTACGGGCCGTCACCGACCTCGGCGAGCACGGCGGTGACGAAGCGTTCGCCGGCGAGGTGCCGGTTCAGCGCCCGTTCCAGCCGTACGCCCACCGCGGTCAGATCGGGCTCGTCGTGCGCCGCCTCGCGGAACGCGCCGAGCACCACCGCCGCGGTCTCCACCGCCTCCAGGCCCTTGCCCTGGACATCGCCGACGATCATCCGTACGCCACCGGGTGAGGTCACCACCTCGTACAGATCCCCGCCGATCCGGGCCTCGGCCACCGCCGAGGTGTAGGAGACCGCGATCCTCAGCGGGCCCGCGCCGCGCGGGACCGGCCGCAGCAGGACGCGCTGGGCGACCTCGGCGATCGACCGGACGCTGGCCAGTTCCGCCTCGCGGCGCTGGCGCATGACGGCCGCCACCACACCGGCCGCGGTGACCCCGGCGACCGTCAGCAGCGCGGTCAGCCCGCGCCGCCCCCCGATCAGATCGCTGTACAGGCCCAGCCCGGCGCAGAGGACGGCCGCCACCACCCCCACGAGGACGGTACGGCGCCAGCCGCCGACCAGCCCGGCGAACGCGGGCCCCAGGGAGACCAGCGGCAGCAGCCCGAGCGCGGGGCCCGCGGCGAGGTCCCCCGCGCAGACCGCGGCCATCACGGCGTACGGGAGCGCGAACAGCACCCGGGAGCCGGTGCGCTGCACAGGGTTGGACACGGCCAAGGGGTACTCCGGCGGGTCATCGCGAGTCATCACGACTCGTCACGAGGTCATCGGGGCGGGCCGCTACGGGGAGACCCGGGCGGGACCGCAGGGCGAACTGCTGGGGAAACCGCACCTGACCTGAGGATATGTGACATATACCGGACCGAAATACCTCGCATGCCGGTCTGTTACCAAATCGCCGTTGAGGGCCGTTCGCGCGGAGCCGATCGTGCGGCGGGGATCTTACGGACCCGTGACGCGCACCCCGCCGCGCCGGCCGCAACGCCCCGCCGCGCCTAGCGTGACCGGCATGCGTGTACTGGTCACCGGCGGCGCCGGATTCATCGGATCGCAGGTTGTCGCGGCACTGACGGCGCGCGGGCACGATCCCGTCGTCCTCGATGCGCTGCTCCCGTCGGCCCACCGCGAACCGCCCCCGCCGCGGCCGGGGGAACGGCGCATCGTCGCGGACGTCCGGGACCGCGCGGCCGTCGCCGCCGCGCTGCGGGGCGTGGACGCCGTCTGCCACCAGGCGGCCATGGTGGGCCTGGGCAAGGACTTCGCGGACGCGCCCGACTACGTCGGCTGCAACGACCTGGGGACGGCCGTGCTGCTGGCCGAGATGGCGGCGGCCGGGGTGGGCGCGCTGGTGCTCGCCGGGTCCATGGTGGTCTACGGGGAGGGGCACTACACCTGCCCCGCGCACGGGGTGGTGCGGCCGGGGCCGCGCGCGGTGGCGGACCTGGACGCCGGACGGTTCGCACCGCGCTGCCCCGCCTGCGGTGCGCCGCTGCGGCCGGGCCTGGTCGGCGAGGACGCGCCCGCCGATCCCCGCACCGTGTACGCGGCGACCAAGCTCGCCCAGGAACATCTGGCCGCCGCCTGGGCGCGCGCGACCGGCGGCCGGGCCATCTCGCTGCGCTACCACAACGTCTACGGGCCGGGGATGCCGCGCGACACCCCGTACGCCGGCGTCGCCTCGTTCTTCCGCTCGGCGCTGGCCCGCGGTCAGGCGCCCACCGTGTACGAGGACGGCGGCCAGCGGCGGGACTTCGTGCACGTACGGGATGTCGCGGCCGCCAACGTGGTGGCGCTGGAAGCCCTGTCCGGACGGGAGCCCGGCGTGCTGACCGCGTACAACACCGGCAGCGGGGAGCCGCACACCGTCGGGGAGATGGCGCGGGCGCTGGCCGCGGCGTGCGGCGGGCCGGAGCCGGTGGTGACGGGGGAGTACCGGCTGGGCGACGTCCGGCACATCACGGCGTCGTCGCGGCGGATCGCCGAGGAGCTCGGCTGGCGCGCGGAGACCGGATTCGCGGCGGGGATGGCGGAGTTCGCGCGGGAGGGAATGCGGGCGGGTGTGCGTGCGGCCCCGCCGGGCGCGGCCGCCTCCCCGCGCCCGGCCCCGGTGGACGTGGTGCTGCCCTGCCTCGACGAGGCCGCCGCACTGCCCTGGGTGCTGGCGCGCATCCCGGACGGCTGGCGCGCGATCGTGGTCGACAACGGCTCCACGGACGGCTCCGCCGCGCTCGCCCGGGACCTCGGGGCCACCGTCGTCCAGGAACCCCGCCGCGGTTTCGGCGCCGCCTGCCACGCCGGACTGCTCGCCGCCGACGCCGACATCGTCTGCTTCTGCGACTGCGACGCCTCCCTCGACCCTTCCCTGCTCGTCCCCTTCGTACAGGCCGTGCGGGACGGCGAACACGACCTGGTGCTGGGCCGCCGCCGCCCGCAACGTCGCGGCGCCTGGCCCCCGCACGCCCGGCTCGGCAACCTCGCGCTGACCCGGATGCTGCGCCGCCGCACCGGCCTGCACCTGCACGACCTGGGCCCGCTGCGCGCCGCCCGCCGCACGGACCTGCTCGGACTGCGCCTGGCCGACCGGCGCAGCGGCTATCCGCTCGAGATGGTCGTACGGGCCGCCGACGCGGGCTGGCGCATCGGGGAGCGCGAGGTGCCCTACCGTCCGCGCACCGGCCGCTCCAAGGTCACCGGCACCTGGCGCGGCACCTGGCACGCGGTGCGCGATATGCGCGCTGTGCTGCGGCAACCGCCGCCGACGGGCCGTACGGAGGCGGCCGGCGGGGGCCCAGGGGAGGCGGCGCGATGAACGGGCCCGCAGCCGGTCCGGGGCCCAGCGGTCCGACGGCCGTTCTGGTCATCGCCAAGGAGCCGGTGCCGGGCCGGGTCAAGACCCGGCTCACCCCGCCCTACACCCCCGCCGAGGCCGCCCAGTTGGCGTGGGCCGCGCTGTACGACACCCTTCAGGCCGTCCGCGCCATGCCGGCCCGGCGGCGGGTGGTGGTGCTCGACGGCCGTCCCGGGACCTGGCTCCCGGCGGGCTTCGAGGTCCGGTCCCAGTGCGCGGGCGGCCTCGACGAACGGCTGGCCGCCGCCTTCGCCGAGAGCGCGGGCCCGACCCTGCTCATCGGCATGGACACCCCTCAAGTCAGCCCCCAACTCCTCGCACCCGCCCTGGAGTTGCACGCCTGGCGGGACTGCGACGCCTGGTTCGGCCCGGCCGAGGACGGCGGCTTCTGGGCGCTGGGCCTGGCCGTCCCCGACCCCCGACTGCTCCGCGGCGTCCCGATGTCGACCCCGCACACCGGTGCCTCCCAGCGCGCCCGGCTGACCGCGGCCGGACTGCGGGTGCGGGACCTGCCGCCGCTGCGCGATGTCGACACGGCCGCCGACGCCGGCCGGGTCGCGGCCGCCGCGCCCGGTGGACGGTTCGCCGCCACCCTCGCCCGGCTGACACCGGCCGCCGGACGATGACCCGCGCCGCGAACCACCCCCTGACCTGGGGCGCCGACCCGTACGCCGATGCGCTGCGCAGCGGCCGCGGCCCGTTGTTCCTGCGCCGCCCGGACGGCTGGCTGCTGCCGCTGGAGGTCGAGCGCTGGTGCGCCGGAGCCGATGCCGCGGACAGGTCGGCGCTGCGCCGCTGCGAGGGCGCGGTCCTCGACATCGGCTGCGGCCCCGGCCGGCTCGTCGCCGCGCTCGCCGACCGGGGCCGCCGGGCGCTCGGCATCGATGTGAGCGAGGCCGCGGTGGCCCGTACGGCCGCGGCCGGCGGCACCGCCCTGTGCCGCTCGGTCTTCGATTCCCTGCCGGAAGAGGGGAGTTGGGACACGGCCCTGCTCCTCGACGGCAATATCGGCATCGGCGGCGACCCCCGCGCCCTGCTGCTCCGGACCGCCGAACTCGTCACCCCGAGCGGGCTGCTCATCGTCGAGACCATCGCTGCGGATGTCGACGAGCGGGTGCAGGTACGGGTCGAGGGGCGGGCCGCCGCGGGGTACGGCGGCAGCCGCGCGCGGAACGGGTCCGGCGCGCTGTTCCCCTGGGCCCGGGTGGGCACCCCCGCGCTGCTGCGCCATGCGGCGGCCACGGGCTGGGTGTCCGTCGAGCAGTGGTCCGTGCCCGGACCCCGGGACTACCGGCCGGAGGATGCCGAGCGCCGCTTCGTGGCCCTGCGCCGCCGCGCCCGTGCCGCCGTACCGCGCAGCCGGGGCGCCGCCGTACGGGCGAGCAGCAACACGGCCGACACCGCGAACAGGGCGGCCGTGAGCAGCAGCCAGCGGGAGAGGAAGACATCGCCCGGCAGCCCGGTGGCGGACGTGTAGTGCGCCGCCGAGGCGCCGCCCGGCGCGTCCGTCGAGCCCGCGATCAGCGGAAACCACACCAGCAGCAACAGCGCTGACAGGGCGGCGGGCACCCGGACGTACCCGGTCCACGCCCGGTGCCGCCCGGTGCCCGCGGTCGCCGCGCACACCGCCCGGTCCGCGAGCGAGTACAGCGGCAGCAGCACCAGATCGTGCAGCAGCGCCGCCCCGACGAACCACACCACGACCAGCGGCCACCGGTCCCCGGCCAGCAGCCGCAGCCCCGCGTAGCCGGTGAGCGCGAACGAGGCGAGCATCAGCACCAGATGCAGCGGCCCCTCGCCGTACCAGTGGCGCCGCCGGAGCCGCCCCGGCAGTGCCCTGAGCCGCCCCTTCATGACGGCCCCCCGAACGTCAGCCGGGACACCCACTTGGTGTTCAGCACCCCGGGCGCCGCCGGGACGATGATCCGCGCCGGATAGCCGTGGTCCGCGGACAGCTCCGCGCCGCCCACCCGCAGCGCGAGCAGCGAACGGCCGTCCCGCACCTGGTTGGCGCGCAGCGCCGCCCGGCGGAACGCGCCGTGCAGCTGGAGCGACTCGACCAGGACATCCGGCGGCCGCTCGCCCAGCCCCACCAGCGCCGCCAGATCCCGCAGCCGCACCCCGCTCCACGGCTGGTCGTCCGTCGACCAGCCCTCGACACAGGCGATCGGCAGCGCCGACTCGTGCTGCGGCAGCCGCAGCAGGTCGGCGCGGCTCAGCCGCACCGTGCGCCCGCCGCCCTCCACCGTCAGCCGCCAGTCGTCCCCGGTGTCCTGCGGCCGGATCCCCACGAATGCGGCGGTCTTGTTGATCTGAAAGCCGTTCGGGCCGCTCCCCGGGTCGGCCCCGCCGTGCGGCGCCAGCAGGGCCGTACGGCGCCACCACCCCCCGATGCTCTGCCCCGCCGTCGTCGCGAGCAGCAGCAGCGCACCGCCGCCCACCAGCCACAGCGCACCGCGCCGCGAGACCGTTGGCGGGGCGGGCTCCGGGGCGACCAGCCCGGTCCCGTCGGCGTCCGCCGCCGGCTCCGTACGCGCGCGCAGCGCCCGCACCGTGCGCGGAATGCGCAGCACCACATGCGCCACGAACGCGCCGATGAACACCCACGCCCCGTAGAAGTGCAGCGGATAGAACGACCCGGGGAAGAGATAGTCCAGCTGGATGTTGAGGATCCCGGTGAGGAACTCGAACAGCGCCCCGCCGACCAGCAGAAGCAGCGACAGCCGCTCCAGCGCATGGCCCACCGACCGGGCGGGCGGCAGCGCGAAGAGCTTCGGGATCACCGACCACAGCTTCGCCAGCAGGACGGGCACCAGCGTGATGCCCAGGGTCACATGCACCCCCTGCGTGACCCGGTAGAGCCAGTGCGGACCGGTCGGCCAGGCGAAGAGATAGAAGCCCAGCAGGCCCTTGCCGGGCGTCTGGTCGTTGACACCGCCGGCCAGATCCGGGTTGTACGCGGCGTACGACAGCATGCCGGTCACGAACAGCAGCGTGATACCGGCCAGCAGGACGACGCCGAGCAGCGCGGTCAGCCGGGGACCGCGCAGCGGACTGCGCCAGAACGACGGGGAGGCGGGGGCGGGGGGACGGTGAGCACGCATGAGGGGTCCTCGGCGGTTCGCGCGACGGGGGTCCGCCGCCGCGCTCCGACCGTAAGCCGCCGCACGGGTCTTTGAGCCGCTGCGACGCATGACGAAACCCTGACGGCGCTGCCGTCGCAGGGCCGCGGCGGTCCGCCCGCGCCCTAGCGTTCCGGTGTGACCACCCGAGTGACCACCCGTGTGCCGTCCGGCCGACGCGCCGCGCGCCGCGCCGATCTGCTGGCCGCCGCCCTCGGTGCCCTGCTCGTCGTGCTCGCCGCCGTCGTCGGCACCGTCATCCAGCACGCCAACGGCAGTCTGCGCGTCAACTGGCCCCCGCTGTACGCCTCATGGTCGCCCCACCTCGGCCCCGGCACCCCCGCCGCGCTCGCCGTCGCCGTCCTCGTCATCGCCTACGGACCCCCGCTGGCCGCCCGGCTGCCCTGGCGCGTCCTCGTCCTCGCCGGGTGGCTCGGGTCGATGGCCTGGACGTGGTCCCTGGCCCTGATCGACGGCTGGGGCACCGGCGTCGCCCGCCGGCTCACCACGGAATACGAGTATCTGACGGTGATCCGCCGCTTCGACCACCTCGGCCCGGCGCTGCGCGACTTCACCCATCACCTGCTTCTCCACCGCGGGCCGGACTCCTGGCCCGCCCATGTCGCCGGCCATCCGCCGGCCGCCGTCCTCACCTTCGTCGGCCTCGACCGCATCGGCCTGGGCGGCGGCGCCTGGGCCGGCACCTGGTGCATCACCCTGGGCACCTCCGCCACGGCCGCCGTCCTCGTCGCCCTGCGTGCCCTCGCCGACGAGACGACCGCCCGCCGGGCCGCGCCCTTCCTCGTGCTGGCCCCGGCCGCCGTCTGGGTCGGCACCTCCGCGGACGGCTACTTCGCCGCCGTCGCCGCCTGGGCCCTCGCCCTCCTGACGCTCGCCGCGACCCGCTCCGTGCGGGCCCCGTCGGCCGCCGCCCTGGCCGCGGGCCTCCTCTTCGGCCTCACCTGCTACCTCTCGTACGGCCTCACCCTCATGGCCCTCATCGCCGCCGCGGTCCTGCTGGTCAGCAGGACCGCCCGCCCGCTGCCCCTCGCCCTGGCCGGGGCGGCGGCCGTCGCGCTCGTCTTCACCCTCGCGGGATTCGACTGGTGGGAGGGCTACCGCCTGCTGGTGGAGCGCTACTACCAGGGCGCCGCGGCGGTTCGCCCGTACGCGTACTGGATCTGGGGCAACCTCGCCTGCACCGTACTGATCACCGGCCTCGCGTCCGTGGCCGGATTGCGGCGCGTCCTGGCCGCGGCGCCCCCGGCGCTGCGCCGGCTGCGCCACGGGCAGGCGGCGGCCGACGACCGCCTGGCCGCCGTCGTCCTGGCCGCCCTCGCCGCGCTCCTCGCCGCCGACCTCTCCGGTATGAGCAAGGCGGAGACCGAACGCATCTGGCTGCCGTTCGCCGTCTGGCTGCTGCCCGCCGCCGCCCTGCTGCCCGCCGCCCGGCATCGCCACTGGCTGGCCGCCCAGGCCGTCCTAGCCCTGCTCGTCAACCACCTTCTGTACACCGGATGGTGACGACCAGTCGGGGTAGCTGGACCAGGCGAACATCGAGCGGGCGGCCTTCACCCGGCCGGAGTGCAGGATCCGCAGCGGGCCGCGGTTGCAGGCGGGACAGTCGGCGCGGGCCAGCGGCGAGGCCACCCGGCGGCTGCCCACGAAGTAGTCGATCCGCCGCTGTCCGGCGAGATCGGTGGCGTGGCGGATTTCGTACTCCTGTTCCCACCCGTATCCGCAGTGCAGGCAGACGAACGCATACGCCTCGTGAACGGTCTCGGTGTCCCTGTCGTCCATGGTCACCACTGCCTTTCCCCGGCCCCGCGCAGCCTCACGCCGGGCGCGGATCCGTGCCGCATCTCTCCATTATTGCGCCGGGCGACGGCAAGCGCGGAATGCCTGTGGATACGGCTGTGACCAGCGGAAACGCCGTCACGGCGGGGCGGTGGGGTCAGCCGCGCACCCGGCCCAGGGCCTCGTACGCCGCCGCGACCAGCCCCGCGTTGCGGGGGTCGGCGTCGCCGGTCGCCCCGCTGCCGTATCTGTTCATGGCATACGCATAGGACAGGCCGTTCTCCGGATCCGCGAAGGCATGCGAACCGCCCGCGCCGCCGTGCCCGAACGCCCGGGGGTTGGGGCCCGCCCGGCCATGGTGATTGAGTATGAAACCCAGCCCCCAGCGCCGCTCCGTACCGGGCGGCGCCAGCGCATCGATCGCCAGATCCGGCTCATGGGGCAGGCTCTGGGGCTCGCGCATCGCCTCCAGCGTGGCGGGCCGCACCAGCCTCCCGGCCACGAGCGCCCCATAGACGGTGGCCAGGCCGTGCGCCGAGGCGTGCGCGTTGCCCGCCGGAATCTCGGCCGAGCGATAGGCGGCGCTGTTGACATCGCCGATGGGCACGTAGGTCAGCGCCAGCATGACCACGGCCAGCGGATGGTCGGACAGCGCCCGGAACGGCGGCCGGGGAAGGCCCGGGAACTGCTCGGCGAGCCGCGACTCGTCCAGCTGCCCGACCATCTCCGCACACCGCTCGTGCTCCTCCGCCGGCGTACCGATGAACACCCGCGCCCCCAGCGGCTCCGCGATCTCGCTGCGCAGGAACGCCCCGAGCGACTGCCCGCTGACCCGCCGGACCACCTCGCCCACCAGGTAGCCGAACGTCACCGCGTGATAGCCCTGCGCGGTGCCCGGCTCCCACCAGGGCGGCGCGGCGGCCAGCGCGGCACACACATGATCCCAGTCATAGGCATACCGGGCGGCCACCGGCTCCCGGGGCGCGATCACCCCCGCCCGGTGGCTCAGCAGCCAGCGCACGGGTATGTCCTGCTTTCCGGCCTGCGCAAATTCCGGCCAGTACCGCGCAACCGGCGCATCCAGCTCCAACTCGCCCCGGTCCACGAGGAGATGGGCGCACAGCGCCGTCATCCCCTTGGACGTCGAGTAGACGTTCACCAGCGTGTCGTGCTCCCAGGCCCGCGTCCGCCCCGCGTCCGCATGCCCGCCCCACAGGTCGACCACCGCCTCCCCGTCCACGGTCACCGTCACCGCCGCGCCCACGTCCCCGTACACCCGGAAATTCCGCGCGAAGGCCTCCCGCACCCCCTCGAAACCGGCCGCACAGTGCCCGTGCACCGCGACTTCCCCCACCGCTGTCATCGGGCCTCTCCCTCGCGTCGTACGGCCGCGCCGTCCGGTCCGTCCCGTACGGGATGATCCGTCCGGCCGATGCCCGTGGCAACTATGCGGCCCGTACGGCTCAGCTCGGCGTGTCCGGACCGCACCGGTGACAAGGTGCGGCCGTTTATCCCATTCGTTCGAGTCTCCGGTCGCACGGAGCGGGCCCTCGGGCGAGCCTGGAACCGTTCGGCACCCACAGGACGGCCCCGACAGCGAAAGCACAGCGAAAGGCCCCGACAGTGAACAGCGCGGCACAGGCGTCACAGACGGAACACCCGGAACACCCGGACGAGGTCCTGGTGGAGGTCGTCGGATGCGCGACGCATGACGCGCATGCGGTCTTCAGCGCGTTGCGTGAGTCCTTTGTCTCCGACCGGTCCGCGAACGATGTGCCGAAGGAGGTGAACGGCGCGACCGCCACCGTGTGGACCGTCACCGTCGATGTCAGCGAACTGCGCGCCGAGGCCGCGCCACGGCCGCTGAGCGCACCCGTGACGGTCGATCTCCAGGGCGGGTACTGGGCGGTCGACCGCCTCCGCAAGGCGCTGGCGCACGCGTTCTCGGTGCGGGTCGTGGGGACGGCCGCCGGTGACCAGGAGAAGGAGGTCCAGCTGCGGCTGGAGACCCTCTGACGGACCGCCGGCACGGCACACGCAGGACAGCTGGCCGGCAGGTCAGCGCGGACCGGAAAGGCGCGAACGAGTGGAGACCAGCAATCCGCCGGCGGGCAGCGGCGACGTACCGCGGTCGGCGGTGACCGGCGCGCGTTCCGAGGTGATCCTCCGCGTCAACGGGACGACGTACACGCTGGCCGTGGACCACCGGAGCACCCTCCTGGACGTGCTGCGCGAGCGCCTCGACCTCATCGGCGCCAAGAAGGGCTGCGACCACGGGCAGTGCGGTGCCTGCACGGTGCTCGTCGACGGGTGGCGTGCCAACAGCTGTCTGCTGCTGGCGGTGGCGCAGGACGGACGGCATGTGACCACCGTCGAGGGCCTCTCCGACGGACAGCGGCTGCATCCGCTGCAGGAAGCGTTCGTCGAGCGGGACGCTTTGCAGTGCGGCTACTGCACCCCCGGGCAGATCTGTTCGGCCCTCGGGGTGCTCCGGGAGGCCGCGGACGGCCACCCGTCCCACGTCACGCCGTACGACGCGGACCCCGGCGGCACGGTGGACCTCACCGCCGACGAGATCCGCGAGCGGATGAGCGGCAACCTGTGCCGGTGCGGCGCCTATCCCCGCATCGTCGAGGCGGTCGCCGACGCCGGGGACCGGATCAGGGACGGCCGGCCCGGCGACACGGGGGCGGGCTCGTGAAACAGTTCGGGTATGTGCGGGCCGGGAGCGTGGCCGAGGCCGTACGGATCGCGGGCGAGGAGCCCGATGCGCGGTTCCTCGGCGGCGGCACCAACCTCGTCGATCTGATGAAACTCGGCGTGGCGACGCCGCGGCTGCTCGTCGACGTCAGCCGGCTGCCGCTCGACCGGATCGAGGAGCTGCCGGACGGCGGGCTGCGGATCGGGGCGACGGTCCGCAACAGCGTTCTCGCCGCGGACCCGGCGGTACGCGACCGCTATCCGGTGCTCTCGCAGGCGCTGCTGTCCGGTGCCTCCGGGCAGCTGAGGAACACCGCGACCACCGGCGGAAACCTTCTCCAGCGGACCCGCTGCGCCTACTTCCAGGACGCCGCCAAGCCCTGCAACAAGCGCGCACCGGGCACCGGCTGCCCGGCCCGGGAGGGGGCGCACCGCGATCTCGCCGTACTGGGACACTCCGAGCACTGCGTCGCCACCCAGCCGTCGGACATGGCGGTCGCCCTCGCCGCGCTGGACGCCACCGTTCACCTGCACGGCCCCGACGGCGAACGCAGCGTGCCGGCGACCGACTTCCACCGGCTGCCCGGGGACCGGCCGGAGCAGGACACGGAGATCCGGCGCGGCGAACTGATCACCGCCGTCGAGCTCCCGCCGGCCCGCCCCGGCGGGAACTCGCGCTACCGCAAGGCCCGCGACCGCGCCTCGTTCGCCTTCGCGCTGGTCTCGGTGGCCGCCGTGCTCGACGTACACGAGGGAGCCGTCCGGCATGCCGCGCTGGCCTACGGCGGGCTCGCGCACCGGCCGTGGCGGGCCCGCGCGGCCGAAGCGGTGCTGCACGGCGCGTCCGCCACCGAGGACACCTTCGCCCGCGCCGCCGACGCCGAACTCGCCGCCGCCCGCCCCCTGCGCGAGAACGGCTTCAAGGTCGCCCTGGCCCGGAATCTGACGGTCGGTGTGCTGGCCGGGCTCGCCGGTTCCGCGGCCCGTGCGTGACGAAAGGACCCCACCCCCATGCCCCCCGCCCCGCACCCCCTCAGCGCACCGCTCCTCCGGCGGGAAGGCCGGGAGAAGGTCACCGGCGCCGCCCGCTACGCCGCCGAGCACACCCCGCCCGGCTGCGCCTACGCCTGGCCGGTCCCCGCGATCGTCGCGCGCGGCCGGATCACCGCCGTGGACACCGCCGACGCGCTGGCGCTGCCCGGCGTGCTCGCGGTGCTGACGCATGAGAACGCGCCCCGCCTCGCCGCCCTCGAGGACCCGACCCTGGCCGTGCTCCAGAACGACCGGGTGCCGCACCGCGGCTGGTATGTCGCGCTCGCCGTCGCCGACAGCCTCGAGACCGCCCGCGCGGCGGCGGAAGCGGTCCGGGTCGCGTACGACACCGCCGGATACGACGTACGGCTGACCGCCGGCCACCCGGGCCTGTACACCCCCGAGGAGGTCAACGGCGGCTACCCGGCCGTCCGCGAACGCGGCGACTTCGACGCGGCGTTCGCCGCCGCACCCGTCACCGTCGACGCCACGTACACCGTGCCCCCGCTGCACAACCACCCCATGGAACCGCACGCCTCCACCGCCCGCTGGTACGACGGTCACCTCACCGTCCATGACACCAGCCAGGGCTCCACCCGGGTGCGCGACGACCTCGCGGCCCTGTTCACGCTCGGCAAGGACGAGGTCACGGTCGTCTCCGAGCACGTGGGCGGCGGCTTCGGCTGCAAGGGGACACCCCGCCCGCAGGTCGTCCTCGCCGCGATGGCCGCCCGGTTCACCGGCCGCCCGGTCAAGCTGGTCCTGCCGCGCCGTCAGATGGCCGCGGTCGTCGGCCACCGCGCGCCGACGCTCCAGCGCGTACGGCTGGGAGCGGGCACCGACGGCCTCATCACCGCACTGGCCCACGAAGTCGCCACCCACACCTCCACGATCACCGAATTCACCGAACAGGCCGCCGTCCCGGCCCGCATCATGTACCGCTCACCCCACAGCCGCACCACACACCGCGTCGTCCCGCTCGACATCCCCACCCCGTCCTGGATGCGCGCCCCGGGCGAGGCACCCGGCATGTACGCCCTGGAGTCCGCCGTCGACGAACTCGCCGTGGCGCTCGGCAGGGACCCCGTGGAACTGCGGATCCGCAATGAACCGGAGACCGAACCGGACAGCGGCCGCAGCTTCAGCAGCCGGCATCTGACCGCCTGCCTGCAGGCAGGCGCGGAGCGGTTCGGCTGGCTGCCCAGGGATCCGCGGCCCGCCCTCCGCCGTGAGGGAGACCTGCTGCTCGGTACGGGCGTCGCCGCTTCCACCTACCCCGTCTACCTCGCGCCCGCCACCGCCGAGGCGCACGCCGCCGCCGACGGCAGCTACCGCATCCGCATCAACGCCACCGACATCGGCACCGGCGCCCGCACCGTCCTCGCCCAGGTGGCCGCCGCCGCGCTCGGCGCCCCCGAAGACCGGGTCCGCATCGAGATCGGCGACAGCGATCTGCCGCCCGCAGTCCTGGCCGGCGGCTCCATGGGCACCGGCTCCTGGGGCTGGGCCGTCCACAAGGCCGCCACCGCACTGGTGGCGCGGCTGCGCGCACACCAGGGGCCGCTCCCGGCCCAGGGCATCGGCACCACCGCCGACACCGGGCAGGAGACGGCCGCGCCGAGCCCCTACTCCCGGCACGCCTTCGGCGCCCAGTTCGCCGAGGTGCAGGTCGACACCGTCACCGGAGAGGTACGGGTGCGCCGGCTGCTGGGTGTGTTCGCGGCCGGCCGGATCCTCAATTCCCGCACCGCACGCTCCCAGTTCATCGGCGGCATGACCATGGGCCTGGGCATGGCCCTGACGGAGGGCAGCGGACTGGACCCCGCCTTCGGCGACTTCACCGAATGCGACCTGGCCTCCTACCACGTACCGGCCTCGGCCGACGTCCCCGCCGTCGAGGCCCACTGGCTCGACGAGGACGATCCGCACCTCAACCCGATGGGCAGCAAGGGCATCGGCGAGATCGGCATCGTCGGCACCGCGGCCGCCGTCGCCAACGCGGTGTGGCATGCCACCGGCGTCCGGCTGCGCGACCTTCCCCTCACCCCGGACAAGGTCCTGCCGCGCTTGCCGGTACGCCCCCACTGACCAGCCACTGCCGGCCCGCCACGGCCGGTCCGTCACAGCCGACCCGTCAGTTTCCGCCATCCGGCGTCCCGCTCCCGTCAGCGGGTGACCGCGCCGGTTACGATCGCGGCATGGCAACGGCTCGGTCGTTCCCCCGCACGGTGCGGGACCGCGGTGCAGCGGTTCCGTTCCCGCTGCTGTGGCTGACGCTGTTGCTGCTGTTCAGCGTGGCTCTTGCGCATGGCGCGAGTTCGGAGAACGCGGAGAGCGCGCACGGGCTTCCGGTGGGGATCACGGCGGTCGACGAGTCCGGTCACCACGCCGGTCACGAGGCCGTTCACCCGGCAGGTCACGAGGCCGCCCACCACGCCGACGGCAACCATCGTGCACACCCTGCACACCCCGCACATCCCGCGCACCCGGCCCCCTCGCACTCCCATGAGCTCTGCCTCTCGGGGCAGCCGCAGCCGGGCCCCGTGCTGACTCTGCCCGGTCCCACACCGCCGGCCGCGGTTCCGGTGCCTGCACCGGTGCAGGCACCGTCCGGGGCGGTCGCGGGTACGCCGGCCCTGCCGCCGTTGCGCAGCACCATGGGCTCCGTCGTTCAACAGGTGTAGATCTCTGCCCTTTTCCGGGGGAGGGCGTCCGGCTTTCCCGCCTGGTTCCCGCCCGCTCCCGGCCTGCTCCCCGCCTGGTTCCCGCCTGTTCCGGCCTCTGCCTGCCGCCGTGCGCCGTACCCGAGCGGTCCGGCCCACGAGATCAGCGACCTTTTCCGCGCACACCGAATGAGAGCGACCCATGCACTCTCTCCCCACTCGGAGCACCCCTGTGTCCGCACCTCCGACCCCGACCCCGGCCCCGCCCGCCCCCCTGCCCACCCCGGCCGTGACCGGAGGCCGGTCCGACCGCCGGGGCTCCGGTATGCCCGGCCTCGTCGGCAACACCCCCGTCCTGCACATCTCCGAGCCGCTCACCCCGCCCGGCCGCGGCTTCTGGGCGAAACTGGAGGGCCGTAACCCGGGCGGCATCAAGGACCGGCCGGGCCTGCACATGGTCGAGCGCGCCCGCGCCCGGGGCGACCTGCCGTCCGGCGGGCGGATCATCGAATCCACCAGCGGAACCCTCGGACTGGGCCTCGCGCTCGCCGGCATGGTGCACGGGCATCCCGTCACCCTGGTCACCGACCCCGGCCTGGAACCCTCGATGACCCGGCTGCTGACCGCGTACGGGGCAGGCATCGACGTCGTACCGGAAGCGCACCCCAGTGGCGGCTGGCAGCAGGCGCGCCGCGACCGGGTGGACCGGCTGCTGGCGGAGCACCCCGGCTCCTGGTGCCCGGACCAGTACAACAACCCCGACAACACCGCCGCCTACCTGCCCCTGGCCCTCGAACTCGCCGGCCAGCTCCGCCATATCGACATCCTGGTGTGCAGCGTCGGCACCGGCGGGCACTCCGCCGGGGTGTCCCGGGTGCTGCGCCAGCTCTACCCGGAGCTGCGGCTCGTCGGCGTCGACACCATCGGCTCGACAATCTTCGGACAGCCCGCCCGGCCCCGGCTGATGCGCGGCCTCGGCTCCAGCATCTATCCGCGCAATGTCGCCTACGACCAGTTCAGCGAGGTGCACTGGGTCGCGCCGGGCGAAGCGGTGTGGACCTGCCGCCGGCTGGCGGCCTCGCACTACGCCACCGGCGGCTGGAGCGTGGGCGCGGTCGCGCTGGTGGCGGGCTGGCTCGCCCGTACGGAACCGGCCGGTACCCGTATCGCGGCGGTCTTCCCGGACGGTCCGCAGCGCTACCTGGAGACCGTGTACGACGACGAGTACTGCGCGGCCCACGGGCTCCTCGACGCCCCGCCCGCGGACGCGCCGGAGACCGTACGGCGCCTCGACGAGAAGGAGGTCACCGCCTGGAGCCGGTGCGCCCGCGTCGTCGACCCGCTCACCCTGCGGGGCGCCACCGCACAGGAGGCGGTCCGATGAAGGGCACCCTCGCACAGCTGCGCTCCTACGAACGCAGCGTCCAGCTCCTGATGGTGAATCAGTTCACCATCAACCTCGGCTTCTACATGCTGATGCCGTATCTGGCCGCGCATCTGTCCGGGACGCTCGGCCTGGCCGGATGGCTGGTCGGACTCGTGCTCGGCGTACGGAACTTCAGCCAGCAGGGCATGTTCCTGGTCGGCGGGACCCTGGCCGACCGGTTCGGCTACAAGCCGCTGATCGTCACCGGCTGCGTGCTGCGGACGGCTGGATTCGCCACGCTCGGCCTGGTGGACTCGCTGCCCGCCCTGCTGGCCGCGTCGGCCGCGACCGGGCTGGCCGGTGCACTGTTCAATCCGGCGGTCCGCGCCTATCTGGCCGCCGACGCGGGGGAGCGCAGACTGGAGGCGTTCGCCCTCTTCAACGTCTTCTACCAGGCGGGCATTCTGCTCGGCCCGCTGGTGGGCATGGTGCTGACCGGCGTCGACTTCCGCATCACCTGCCTTGTGGCGGCCGGCATCTTCGCCGTCCTGAGCATCGTGCAGATCCGGGCCCTGCCCGCCCGTCGGGGCGACGGCGCCCGGGGCGGAACGGACGGGGTCGGGGTCGGCCGCCGCGAAGGCGTTCTCTCCCAATGGCGCCAGATCCTCACCAACCGACCCTTCCTCCTCTTCTCCACCGCCATGATCGGCTCCTACGTCCTGTCCTTCCAGGTCTACCTGGCCCTGCCGCTCGAGGTGAAGCGGCTGGGCGGCGAGGGGCGGCCCGGCACGGCGGCGGTGGCGATGCTCTTCGCCGTATCGGGCCTGAGCACCATCCTCTGGCAGACCAAGGTGACCGCCTGGTGCAAGGCCCGCCTGACGGCCGGCCGGGCCCTGGCCCGGGGGTTGCTGACGATGGGGCTGGCGTTCGTCCCGGTCCTGGCGGCCGGGGCGCTGCCGGTCCCGCAGGACGGGCCGGGCCGCTGGGCACTGGCGGCACTGCCACCGGCGCTCGCCGCACTGCTGCTCGCGCTGGGCACGATGATCGCCTACCCCTTCGAGATGGACACCATCGTCCGCCTCTCGGGCAACCGCCTCGTCGCCACCCACTACGGCCTCTACAACACCATCTGCGGAATCGGCATCACCCTGGGCAACCTCCTCACCGGCGCCGCCCTGGACACCTCCCGCACCGCCGGCCTCCCCGCCCTGCCCTGGCTCGTCCTGGCACTCCTCGGCCTGGCCTGCAGCACCGCCCTGTACGGGCTGCACCGCACGGGGCGCCTCAGCGCGACCGCGAGCCCGGCCCCGGTGCCCGGCTGAGCGCGGCGGTGGCCGCTCCCGCGGGGGCGGCCACCGCCGGTCTGCTGCTGCGTCCGGCCTTCAGGAGCGTTCTGCAAGCTCTTAGGCGCTCAGATGCGCTTCAGTTCCTTGGCCATGACGGCATATAGCGGCGAGTCGTCTGATGGCTTTGCTTCGCCCACCTTGTTGTAATGCCAACGCTCGTACAAGGATTGGACTTTTTGGTGGGCGGACTCCACCTGGAGAGTTACGACATCAGCTTCGGCCGATTCGAGCAGTGCGTCATGAATCTGCTTTGCCCGACCGGTCCCGCGCCACTGAGGAACCACCATCAACTGTGACAACGCGAAGACTGATCCCCTGGTATTGGCTGGCCGTTGGTGCCCCTTCCACCATCCACCCGGCTTGAGCATGGAACCGTATGCGCACCCGACAGGGCCGCCCTCTTCCCAACCCGATACACACTGCCAGTTCTCACGTGAGGACCACAGGTCGACGAAATACGAGAAGCGTTCGCGCGAATGAAAAGGGTTCGGATCATTCGCGTATGCCTCGTCGTGGATGTCGAGGAGCAGCGACCTGACGTTTCGTGCATCGGCATGGGTGTAGCGCTTCAGATCCAATGGCTGGATTCCTCGATCCACTCGACGACTTCGGGACTCTTTGAGCCTGAGGCTACGATCACCTTCCGTGTCGCGGCCTGAGTGTTAGCGATTCTCCTTGAACCTGAAGAGGGCGGCAGTAATGCATGAGCCTGCCTGCCTGTCGCACAGGCCAGCTCCAGGTCCCCTTGTCTGGCCTGGGCCAGCGACAGGTGTGCTGTGTACAGAGCCCTGTTGCGGGCCATGCCATCAGGGATGGCGGCGAGTGTGCGATGCAGGCAGTACTCTGCCCGTCCGTGATCACCCAGTGCCGACCATGCGAACGAGGACAGGGCGTCCATCTCGCTGGCGTCGAAGAACTTGATCCACTCTGGCCCTGGCGCGTCGGCGCTACGGGCGAAGGAGCGCTCCGCGTCATTGAGTGCTCGCAGAGCTTCTGAGCGATGCCGGAGGCGCGCAAGTCCAATGGCGTTCCGAATGTGCCCGAAAGACGCATACAACGGGTCTCTCCGGGCGGCGGAGGAGCGCTTCATCACCTCTGCTCCGGCGACGGCTTCGGCGTAGTTCTCACGCTGGCCGGACGTGAGGATCAGGTGGTTCCAGATGAGGAACATCGTCTCGCTGTCGCGGGACAAGCTGGCGAAGGTCAGGGCTTTGTCGAGATGAGTGCGTGCCCGCTGCGGAGAGCGTGCGTCGATGGCTGCGAAAGCCGCAGAGCTGATGACTTCGGCGGCGAGTTGATGAAGCATGTTTCGCACGCGAGTTGAGCACGACGACACGGCAAGGGTGGACTGAATTCGGGAAGCCAGTTCCGCCGCGACGTTTTCCACCTTCCGCGATCCTCCTACGGCTTGTTCCTTTCGGAGGATTGCCACGTAGTCCTGATGGAATCGCCGGACATCGTTGGTGCCAAGGCGCCCATGGGTGGGTGTGTACGGAGCGGCTATGGCCAGCGCTGTACCGCTTGCGGCGGTGAGGAGCGCACGTCGATGCACGGGATCTTCCTCCGGTGGTGCGATGCGCTTCTTGCGAGGCACAAACCCTAGGTCTTCGGCGCCGGCATCGAGAACCTTCTCCAGGCACAGCCTGATGCGGTCCTGCGGCCACTTCGTCTTGCCCCGCAGCCATCGCCGGATGTCAGCGTCGGTGACGTTGCCCGGCTTGCCTGTCAGGAGCTCGATCTCTGCATTGATCTGACGTGCTAACTCGGCTTGAGAGAAGCCCAATTCGGCGATCCGTGCTGCGAGCTTGCGATTCCCCTGCGTCATGCTCTCACGGTAACGACGTGCGATCGCCCAGTCACAGAACAAGGTAAAAATCACCGGGGTCGTGCGAGGGGAGATGGGGACCTTTCACCTGTCGGCTGTGCCGTGCCGGCCGTTGACTAGGCATCACCACATCAATGGCCGACGGTGCAGAAGCTCGTCAGGCAGCGCGTGTTCGTGCCTGACGGCAAGCACCCCCGCGACGGGCGAACGTCCGGGGGCATGGCCACCAACCCCACGGAGGTTGACGACAGTGCCCAAAACTACAGCGAGACTTCTCTTGCCGCTGCTGCGGCTGCTGTTTCCCACGCGGGGCCGCCACCGATCGGCCGGCGCGCTGCCTGCTGCGTGGTGTGAGGGGGCGCTGACGCTCACGCCTCCCCGCGGGCCCGTCCGGCATTCAGGGCTGCTGTGTGGTGAGGACTCGGCCTTGATCCGCCCGTACGTGCTCACGTCTGAGGAGTGGCGGGAGCGTCGCTTGCAGCGGGGGCGACGGCGGGCGCTGTGGCTGGCGGTGCATGGCATCGACGCCGGGCCGCGCTGGATTCACGGTGTGGAGGTGATGGGCTGATGCCCCGCAACTGTCGTCCCGTTCACCTGCCGGATCCCGTTCCGGTGCCTGAACCTGAGCCGGTACCCGGGTGCGACGTGTGCGCGGCACTGGCCCGCCAGCGTGACGCGGCGCGTTCGGTCGGAGACAAGGCGAGGGTGATCGACTGCAACATCGAGATCCGTCGCCACCCCCACGCGAAGGCGGCGCGCCGATGACCGCGGGCGCATGGTTGCGGTGGTGCGACCGGGTTGGGGAAGCGTGGAACCGGCATGTCAGGCATCGGGAGTTGTACCGCCAGCTTGATCTCGTGCGGGCGGAACTCACGGCCCGTGCCGCGTGGGTGGACCAGCTGTCCGATGAGGAGATCGCGGAGATGCTGCGTGGTCTGACCGTGTGCATCGATGCCGTGCTGGAGAGGGGCAGTGATGCCCCGGAGCGCACGGAGGGTAGGTCATGAGGGCGCGGGACGGGTTCCTGGAGTGGACGCTTCGGGCCGATCCGAAGGTGGGGCTCAGACACGTGGGGAAGTGCATGATCTGCTGGGAGTCCTGTGTCGATACCCGCTCCGCCGACAAGGCCCGGGACTGGTGCCTCAAGCACGTGGGCGCCACCGGTCACACCGGCTTCCAGGTGTCGGCGTTCGAGTTCTTCGACGCCATCCTCACCGATCACCCGTCGGTGAACGGCACTCCGCCGACGTAGGGAGCCAGGGCGGGGCCACTCGGCTCTGGGGTGGGGTAGGCCCGTGCGCGTTGTGGCTCGCAGGGGGCGAGCCGCGACTGAAGCGTTGCATCGCGATGACAGCGGCCCCTGCCGGCGTTCGGCCGGTGGGGGCCGTTGCGGTGCCCGGGCCGCTCACACCGTCAGCGGCACCGGGTGGATCTCGTCCGCCTTGTGGCCGGCACGCTCGTGCACACGCTGTACGGCCTCGGCCGACGGGGCCTCGGACAGGCAGAAGACCTCACCGGACTCGGGGTCCGCCCAGGCCCGGGTGAAGTGGACGTTTTCCTGGCTCTCGATCGCGAGGTCAGCCTTGTGTGCCTCCTTGAGCTGATCGGCCGTGATCCCTTTCATGCCGTGATGGACGTCCATGAATTGCGGCATCTGACTCACCTCTCCAGCTCGCGGACCTCCGGCTGCCGGATCTCCGGCCGCCGGATCTCTGGATTCCGGATGAATACGCCTCTTCCCTCATGGTCCATCCATTTGCCTCGCATCGCTGCACCAGCGCGCCTGGACAAGCGTGGCATCCGCACGCAACCGCCGATTCTCGATAAACGTGCAGGTCATCATCGGTGTCGGTGTCGGTGTCGGTGTCGATTCCTGGGCCGGCGGGACTCGGGCCGTGCCCGGCGCTGCGGAGGTGTCGCTGTGTTCGGCGACGGCGTCCCGGCCGGCCGCTTCTGAAGATCCTCCATGGTTGACGACGGTCCGGCGACAGCCTCCGTCACGGCCACAGTCGACATCTGACCTGCACCGTGCCGTCCTCCGTGCCGTTCCCCGCCGTATGGTGCCCGTTCATCCGCCCTTCCGGTACCGCGCCAGGCGGCCGTCCCCGCGGGAGGGGCCGCCATGTCCCCGCCCCGACCAGCGAGTTCGTTGTGCGTACGGTGATATGTCACACGTGGGACACCCCCCCTTCCCCACCACTCGATCCTCTTGGAACACTCTGCTGAGTCCCGTGACCGCACAACCCCTCACACGCTGACCCCAGCGTTGCCCCACGTCCGCGAACTCCCCCACAGACCAAGAGGGTCCTGAACTCATGCCTGAACTCAACCGACGGCGTTTCCTCCAGATAGCCGGAGCCACGGCGGGTGCCTCCGCCCTGGCCGGCAGCATTGCCCGGGCCGCGGCCATTCCCGCCCGGCGTCGTACCGGCTCCATCAAGGACATCGAGCACATCGTCGTCCTGATGCAGGAAAACCGTTCCTTCGACCACTACTTCGGCACGATGAAGGGTGTCCGCGGCTTCGGTGACCCGCGTCCCGTCACCCTGCCGAACGGCAAGCCGGTGTGGAACCAGCCCGACGGCGGCAAGGAAGTGCTGCCGTTCCACCCGGACGCCGAGGACCTCGGCATGCAGTTCATCGCGGGCCTCGACCACGACTGGGCCGGGGGCCACAAGGCGTTCAACAACGGCAAGTACGACCAGTGGGTGCCGGCCAAGTCCGAGCGGACGATGGCCTATCTGACCAGGCAGGACATTCCGTTCCACTACGCGCTCGCCGACGCGTTCACTGTCTGTGACGACTACCACTGTTCGTTCATGGGCGCCACCGACCCCAACCGCTACTACATGCTGTCGGGCCATGTCGGCAACGACGGCAAGGGCGGCGGCCCGGTCCTCGGCAACGCCGAGCTCGGGTACGACTGGACGACCTACGCCGAGCGCCTGGAGCAGGGCGGGGTGTCCTGGAAGGTGTACCAGGACATCGGCGACGGGCTGGACGCGAACGGCAAGTGGGGCTGGATCGAGGACGCCTACCGCGGCAACTACGGCGACAACTCCCTGCTGTTTTTCAATAAATACCGCAACGCCAAGCCCGGTGACCCGCTGTACGACAAGGCGCGTACGGGAACCAACGCCAAGGCGGGCGACGGCTACTTCGACGTGCTCAAGGCCGATGTGAAGGCGGGCAAGCTCCCGCAGATCTCCTGGATCGCCGCGCCGGAGGCCTTCTCCGAGCACCCGAACTGGCCGGTCAACTACGGTGCCTGGTACATCTCCCAGGTGCTGGACGCGCTCACGTCCAACCCCGACGTGTGGAGCAAGACGGCCCTGTTCATCACGTACGACGAGAACGACGGCTACTTCGACCACATCGTCCCGCCGTACGTCCCGGCCGACGCGAACCAGGGCAAGTCCACCGTCGACACCAGCCTCGACTACTTCCCCGGTGACGCCAGCTACTCCGCCGGCCACTACGGCATGGGTCAGCGCGTCCCGATGATCGTGGTCTCGCCGTGGAGCACCGGCGGCTACGTCTGCTCCGAGGTGCTCGACCACACCTCGATCCTCCAGTTCATGGAGAAGCGGTTCGGGGTCAAGGAGTCGAACATCTCGCCCTGGCGGCGGGCCGTCGCGGGCGACCTGACCTCCGCCTTCGACTTCAGCGGCAAGGACACCGACCCGGCGAAGCTCCCGGACACCGCCGGCTACCAGCCGCCGGACCACGAGCGCCACCCCGACTACGTCCCGCACGCCCCCGCCAACCCGGCCCTGCCCAAGCAGGAGTCCGGCTCCCGGCCCACCCGCCCCCTGCCGTACGCGCCCCTGGTGGACGGCTCCGCCGACCCGGCGGCCGGGAAGTTCACGCTCACCTTCAGCGGTGGCGACGCGGCCGGTGCGTGCTTCCACGTCCGGTCCGCCAACCGCACCGACGGCCCCTGGACGTACACCACGGAGGCCGGCAAGACGATCTCCGACACCTGGAACTCCGCGTACTCCAAGGACGTTTACGACCTTTCGGTGTTCGGTCCGAACGGCTTCCTGCGGGTCTTCAAGGGCCCTGGCAAGACCGTCGGCCCCGAGGTGACCGCCCGCCATGACGGGACCACCGGAAACCTCACCCTGACCATGAAGAACCCGGGCAAGACCGACTGCCACCTGAAGGTCGTCAGCGCCTACGGCGGCGCGAGCGAGACCTTCACGGTGCGCGCCGGTGCCACCGTCAAGCACACGGTGGACCTGCGGGCGAGCAAGCGCTGGTACGACCTGTCGGTGACCTCCGACGGGGACGCTTCCTTCCTGCGCCGGTTCGCCGGGCACGTCGAGAACGGCCAGGTGGGTGTGAGCGACCCGGCGATCATCACCGGCTGAGCCAACCGTCACTGGCAGGCAGGGGGCCTGCGTCCCGGACCGGACGTAGGCCCCCTGCCCGTACTGCCTCAGGACCCGGCGCCCGGCAGCCCGTCCCGCGCCGTCCGCGCCGCCGCGACCAGGTTCTCCAGCGCCGCCCGCACCTCCGGCCAGCCGCGGGTCTTCAGACCGCAGTCCGGGTTGACCCACAGCCGCTCGGCAGGAATCGCCTCAAGTCCCTTGTGGAGCAGGGCAGTTGCCTCGTCGACGGACGGGACGCGCGGGGAGTGGATGTCGTAGACGCCCGGCCCCACCTCGCGCGGATAGCCGGCCGTGGCGAGCTCCCCGGCGACCTGCATATGGGAGCGGGCGGCCTCCAGGCTGATGACATCGGCGTCGAGGTCGTCGATGGCCTGGAGGATGTCGCCGAACTCCGCGTAGCACATATGCGTATGGATCTGGGTGTCCGGGCGGACCCCGCCGGTGGTGAGGCGGAAGGCCTCAGTGGCCCAGGCCAGGTACGCGGCGTGACCGTCGGCGCGCAGCGGGAGCGTCTCGCGCAGCGCCGGCTCGTCGACCTGGATGACCGAGGTGCCCGCCGACTCCAGGTCGGCCACCTCGTCCCGCAGCGCGAGCGCCACCTGGCGGGCGGTCTCGGCGAGCGGCTGGTCGTCGCGGACGAAGGACCAGGCGAGCATGGTGACCGGGCCGGTGAGCATGCCCTTGACCGGGCGGTCGGTGAGCGACTGGGCGTAGGCCGTCCAGCGCACCGTCATCGGCTCGGGGCGGGAGATGTCCCCGGCCAGGACCGGCGGACGGACATACCGGGTGCCGTACGACTGGACCCAGCCGTGCTGAGTGGCCAGATAGCCGGTCAGCCGCTCGGCGAAGTACTGGACCATGTCGTTGCGTTCCGGCTCGCCGTGCACCAGGACGTCGATCCCGGCCTTCTCCTGGAAGGCGAGCACCTCGCGGATCTCGGCCGCGATCCGCTCCTCGTACGCCGCGGCGCCGATCCGCCCGGCGCGCAGATCGGCGCGGGCCGTGCGCAGTTCGGCGGTCTGCGGGAAGGAGCCGATGGTCGTCGTCGGCAGCAGCGGCAGCCCGAGGTGGGCGCGCTGGGCGGCGGCCCGTTCGGCGTACGGCTGAGCGCGGCGGCCGTCGGCGTCGGTGACGGCCGCCGCGCGGGCGCGTACCGCAGGGTCGTGGGTGAGCGCCGAACCGGACCGGGACGCCAGGTCGGCGCGGTTCGCGGCGAGCCGGCCGGCGATGACGGCCGTGCCCTGGGACAGACCGCGCGCCAGGGTGACGATTTCGTCGGTCTTCTGGCGGGCGAAGGCCAGCCAGCGGACGATCCCGGGATCGAGGTCGCGCTCGGCGGCGGCGTCCAGCGGGACATGGAGCAGGGAGCAGGACGACGCGACATCGACGTGGTCCGCCAGGCCGAGGAGCGTTCCCAGGGTGGCCAGCGACTTCTCCAGGTCGTTGAGCCAGACGTTGCGGCCGTTGACGACGCCGGCGACCAGACGTTTGCCGGGCAGTCCGCCGGCCGCCGCGAGATCGCCGAGGTTGGCGGCCGCGGCGCCGGTGAAGTCCAGCGCCAGCCCGTCGACGGGCGCCTTGGCCAGCACCGGCAGCGCCTCGCCCAGCCGGTCGAAGTACGAGGCGACCAGCAGCTTCGGGCGGTCGGTGAGGGTCCCCAGATCGCGGTAGGCGCGGGCGGCGGCGTTCAGTTCGGCGGGGGAGCGGTCCTGGACGAGGGCGGGCTCGTCCAGCTGCACCCACGCGGCCCCGGCCGCCCGGAGATCGGCCAGCACCTCGGCGTACACCGGCAGCAGCCGGTCGAGCAGCGTCAGCGGGTCGAAGTCCGCGGCCGCACCGGGGGCGGGCTTCGACAGCAGCAGATAGGTCACCGGCCCGACCAGGACCGGGCGGGCGCGGAGCCCGAGCTCCAGCGCTTCGGTCAGCTCCGCGACCTGCTTGCTCGAATCCGCGGCGAAGACGGTGTCCGGCCCCAGCTCCGGCACCAGATAGTGGTAGTTGGTGTCGAACCACTTGGTCATCTCCAGCGGCGCCACGTCCTGGGTGCCGCGCGCCATCGCGAAGTAGCCGTCCAGCCCGTCGGTGGCCACCGAGGCCCGGTGCCGGGGCGGGATCGCGCCGACCATCACGCTGGTGTCCAGCACATGGTCGTAGTACGAGAAATCGCCGGTCGGCACCTCGTCGATGCCGGCCGCGGCGAGCTGCTGCCAGTTGCCGCGGCGCAGCTCGGCGGCGGTGCGGCGGAGGGCATTCGCGCCGACCCGGCCCTTCCAGTAGCCCTCGATGGCTTTCTTCAGTTCACGGTGCGGTCCCTGCCGGGGGTAGCCGTGCACGGTGGCCCGTACCGCGGTGGCGGCGGAATTGCTGGTCACGGAGCCGGGATTGCTGTTCACGGAGCCGGAATTGCTGGTCACGGAGCTCTCCTTCGCGAGCGTGTCTCCTACGACCCCGGCGACGGGGGAGGACGCGAAGGGATGACCGACCGGGCGGACCGCCGGGCGTGATCGCGCCGCCGTGCCGCCTGCCGTGTCCGCCGACCCGCCCTCGAGGTCACCGAGATCACCCCGTACACCGGTCGCACGGGGGCAGTGGCAGGTCTTCGGACTCGCGGGCACGTCTGCCGGACTCTTCCGGCGGACACCTACTGGCCGTCGCTTCCCGGACCCGTCGGGTCCAGTGCGTATGACGGCGGTCGTTCCCGCTCACCGCTGCGGGGCAGTCCCGGATTTCCACCGGGTTCCCTCTTACGACGCCGTGTCTGCTCAACGGGGAGGTGCCGGGCTGTAGCGGCGGAGCCGTGTAAGCCCGGTGCCGCTGCCGGACAGCCCCGCGCAGCGGCACCGCCCGCCGCAGGCGCAACCGTGGGAAAGCCGGACGCGTCGGCCCAGGCAAAGCGCAGCGGACGGGCTAACTCAGAGGGCGGACCGGTTACGCCACTGCGACCAGGACTCCTGCCAGACCTCGAGCCCGTTGCCGACGTCGGTCTTGTTCGGGTTGCTGGTGCCCTTGACCTCGACGGTGGAGCCGATGGTGAGGAAGTCGTAGACCTTCTTGGCGTCGCTGGTGGTCATCCCGAAGCAGCCGTGGCTGGTGTTGGCGACGCCGAGCTGCTTGTTCCACGGTGCGGAGTGCAGGAAGGTGCCCGACGCGGTGAGGTGGGTGACCCACTGGGAGTCCAGCATCCACTCCTTGCCGTGGCCGATGGTGGAGGAGTCCATCGTCTCCGCCGCGTTCTTGCTGCGTACGGTGTGGACGCCGCCACGGGTCGGGTCCTGGGGGGACCCGGCGGAGCCGGTGACGCTGCCGATGTTCTTGCCGTTCTCGTACATGGTCAGGGTGTGCGAGGGCACGTCGATGACGGCCTTGTGGTCGGCGCCTATGGTGAAGCCGTAGTTGTAGTCCCGGGCGAACCAGCCGCCGGTGTCCCCGGAGTCGATCCCGGACAGTGCGCCCTTGACGGAGACCTTGGTGCCGGCCGGCCAGTAGTCCTTGGGCCGCCAGTCGATCCGGTCCTTGCCGGACCAGTCCTTGACCCAGCCCCAGGCGCCCTGGACGTGCGGCTGTGTGGTGACCTTCAGCGCCTTCTCGATCTCGGCGCGCCGGTCCTTGGCTATCGGGTGGTCGAAGAGGATCGAGACGGGCATTCCGGTGCCCACGGTCTGGCCGTTGCCGGGGGTGTTGGTGAGCTTGTTGACCTTGTCGGCCTGCTCGGTGGTGAAGACCGAGGTGGCGGCGGATTCCTTGCCGCCGTCCGACTTCGCCTTGGTCTTCACGGTGTAGGTGGTCTTCGGGCGGACCTTCCCGGCCGACTTCCATGACGTGCCGTCAGAGGTCAGTTGGCCCTCGACCTTGGCGCCCTGGTCGTCCTTGACCTCGACCGAGGTGAGCTTGCCGCCGTCGGCCCGTACGGATATCGGCGCGCCGAGCTTGGCCTGCTTGCTGCCCGCGGCCGGTGTGACGGTGACCTTGGCCGCGGGGCCGTCCGCCTTCGACGAGGCGGTGCCCGTCCCCCCGCACGCGGTCAGCACGGTGGCCGTGGCGATCAGGGCGGGCAGGAACCGGGCGGGGTGGCGACGGGGTGCGGCGTGCACGGAGGTCCTCCAAACAGACAGTTGACAGCGGGGAACCCGCCGCATCTACAGAGGGTTTGTCTGTTTCGGAGGTTGTCTGGACGAACGGAGATTTATGACACGGTTCGGTATCGGAGCCGCGGGTGGGCGACCGCGGCCTCAGGGGGACGGTGACGTCCCGCCGCTGCCGGGTGACTCGCTGGTGGTGCCGGGCCCTTCGGTGGTGGGGCCGGACTGTTCGGTGGACCCGGTGGCGGGGCCGGACGGCTCGGACGGCCGTTCGGTGGTGCCGGGCTGCTCGGTGGACCCTCCGGTGGTGGTGCCGGGCTGTGAGGGCGGCTCTCCGGTGGTGGTGCCGGGCGGCTCCGTGGACCCTCCGGTGGTGGAGCCGGACGGTCCGGTGCCGGTCCCGCCGGACGTGGGCGGAGTGCCGGAGGGCCCGGTGGAGCTCACATCGGGCGGGGGCGTTTCCCGGTACGGCGGGGGGAGGGACGACGGGGGCCCGCTGGGGGTCTCGTCGGGCGGGGGAGTCGGGATGTCCTTGGCGGGGCCGTCGGCGCCCTCGGGGCGTGCGAACCACTCGCCCGTCTTCGGGTCGCGCAGGACGAACTCCGGGACCTCCTTCTTCGCGGGCAGGACGACCACCGCGTCGGAGGGCTGGTATCCCGGCCACGTCCGGCCGCGCGTGTGCCCCCCCTTCTCCAGTTCCTTCGGTTCCATAAGGGGGTTCCCGCACTTGCAGCGCATCCGCGGCACTCCGTGCGCGTCGATCAGGACGGCGGTGCCGGCCTGCAGCACCGACTGGAACTCGTAGAGCCTGCCGTCCTTGTAGCCGTGGTTGGTGACCCGGGTGTCGTAGCCCAGCCGCACGGGGGTCAGCGACCTCAGGTAGGACGGCAGCGCGTTCGGCGCCTGGCCCAGGGCGCCGGCGACCGCCCGGTTCTTCGCGGGGTCGCTCCGCAGATACCCGATCTGCCTGTCGACGTCACAGCTCGCGCTCTTCCTGGCGCCGCCGTAGAGGCCGGGCGTCGAGCCGTGGAAGGCGCTTGTCGTGCCGGCGGACTTCCTGGGCGTGGCGGACGGGGAGGGGGTGGACTCGTCCGCCGTCGACTCGGTGACCGGGTTCCGGCCGGCCGCCGCGGCCGGTTCGGCGAACACCTCGGCGGTGCCGGAGCCGCCCGGGCGGGTGAGGAGGAGGGTCACGATCACGGCCACGACCACGGCGCCCGCGATGATCGCGACCCGCCATGCGGACCGCCACCAGGGCTCGCCGCCCCGCGCTCCGCCGCCTCCCGGACCCCCGGGGCCTCCGGGGCCGCCGGGCGGCCCGGGCGGTCCCGGGCGGCTGGGCTTCCGCTGCCGTCGCCACGGCCGGGTGCGCTCCTGGGTGGGCTCGTGCGGGGGACCGGAGAGCGGGCCCGTCGGCGGCCCGGTCGGGCGACTGCCCGGAGGTGGTGGAGATGCCACGGGTCCCTCCTGTGGCGCGAAATAAGCCATTCGGCCGTTCGGATTTGCCCTGTTTGTCGACTCCTCTACCATTGTGTGCCGCTATCTGGCGCTGTCTGCAAGCGGGGCGGAATCCGGCGTGCTTACGTGGTGCGGGCAGAGGTGACACACCGATTGTTCCCCTGCGTCCCGCCCTGCTAGGAGGCAACAGATGCCACGCCCCGCGTCCGCCGCTCCTCCGGGCCCGGTAGGTGCTCCGGGCGTACCTCCCGCCGTACGGGCCTGGGCGCAAGCGCTCGGTACGGCCCTGTCGGGCATCGTCACCATGATCGCCGTCGCCGCGCTCGGGCTGTGGGCGGCCGGTGCGACGGACCTGCCCGGCGGGGCGTTCCCCTCGGTGGTCGCGGCGGCCGTGGTGATCGCCGCGGGCGGCACGGTCGGCCTGTCCGGCGAAGCCGGGATCATCGCACAGGGGGCCGCCGCTCTCGACGCGGTACCGCTGTCGGTCACCCTGGCCGGTGCGCTGGTGGTCGCGGCCTTCTTCCTGCTCCCGCTGCGCCACCGCGCGGTGGCCGGCACCCAGGAGCTGCTCGGCCGGATCGCCCGCACGACGGTGTGCTGGCTGGTGCTTCTGCTGCTCGTCGCGCTGGCCGCCCGGCACGACTTCCGGATCTCGGTGGGCAATGACCTCGTCGACGAGCTCGGCGCCGAGTTCGGCACCACGCCCACCGTCGGCTTCCACGCCGATCTGGGCGCGACCCTCGGCTTCGGGCTGCTGTGGGTGCTGGCGTTGCTCGTCCTGACCTTCCTCGTCTCCCGCCGGGCGCCGCTCTCCTCCCGGCTGCTGCACTTCCAGGATTCCGTCCGGCCGCCCGCCTTCGCGATGCTGTGCATCCTGCTGGCCTACGTGGCGATCGGGCTGGTTGCCGGCATCGTCGAGCTGATCACGGGGGAACACCCGGCCGATACCTTTGCGGTGCTCTGTCTCGGGCTGCCGAACCTGGCCTGGATGGCGCTGGGCATCGGCATCGGCGGCGCCTGGACGGGCCATGTCGACAAGGCCATCGGGCTGCCCATGCCGCAGGTGCTCGACGACATCCTGCGCACCGGCCACGGACCACGCACCCTCGACCTGGGCGCGATCGCCGAGCACGACGGCCGCGCCTGGCTGCTGGTGGCGGTGGCGGTCGTGGTGCTGTCGGCCGCCGCCTTCCTCGCGGCGGTGCGCTCCCCGGCGCGGCTGCCGGCCTGGCGGCCCGCCGTCGAGCTGGCCGTGGCGCTGGCGCTCACCCTGCTCGTCGTCGGACTGCTCACCCGGATCTACGCCCACTACGGGCTCTCCCTGATCGGCGTCGGCGATCTCGGCGGCAACCTGGGCGGCGAGGTCGTCCTGCAGCCGCAACTCCTGCGGCTGGTGGGGGTGGGCGCGGCATGGGGGCTGGTCACCGGGTATCTGGGCAGCCTGCTGGGACGGCGGGTGCGGCATCCGGGGGAGGTGGGGGAGAGAAGGCAGGCAAGCCGTCAGCGGCCCAGGAACATCGGTGTGGCCCAGCTCGGTGGTGGCGGGGGGACGGACGTCGGCGGTGGCGGGGGAGTAGTGGCACGTGCGGGCCCGGCGTCCGTGCTCACCTGCGTTTTCCGGTGCCCGCGGTGGGGCGGCTGCGTGTCCTCTGCCGCTCTTCGGCCCGCCGCCCGCAGCGCCGCGACGAACCCCCGGCAGGTGTCGTAACGCTGCTCGGGCGACTTGGCCAGCGCGCGGGCCAGCACCGGGTCGACGTCCGGCGGCAGATCCGGGCGCCGTTCGGTCAGGGCGGGCGGGGAGTCGTACTGATGCGCCCAGAGCAGGGCCATCACATCGTCGCGGCGGAACGGCGGTGCCCCGGTCAGCATCTCGCACAGCACACAGCCCAGGCTGTAGAGATCGCAGCGGCCGTCCACCGGGCGGCCCGAGATCTGCTCGGGCGCCATGTAGTCCACCGTGCCGATGAACTGGCCGCGGCCGGTGAAGCCGGTCAGGGACATCGACCGCTTCGTCAGCCCGAAGTCGGTCAGATAGGCGTGCTCGGGGTGGTCGCTGTCGGTGCCCTCGGCGATCAGGATGTTGCCGGGGGTGACGTCCCGGTGCACCAGGTCGTGCTCGTGGGCGGCATCCAGCGCGGAGGCCACCTGGAGGGCGATCCGGCAGGCGGTCTCCAGCGGCAGCGGCCCCTCCTGCTCGAGCAGCGCCCGCAGATCCTGTCCCGGGACGTAGCACATGGCGATGTAGAGCACGCCGTCGTCGGCCTCCCCGGCGTCGAAGACCGGCACGATGTGCGGATGGTTGATAGCCGCGGCCGCCTTCGACTCGTGCACGAAGCGCTGGCGGTAGGTCTCGTTGCGGACGTGCTCGGGGGCCATCAGTTTGAGCGCCACGGTGCGGGGGAGCTTCAGGTCCTCCGCCTTGTAGACGATCGCCATACCGCCGCGGCCGATCTCGTCCCCGAGGACGTAGCAGGCCACCCGGCGGCCGCGCATCCCCGAGGTCCCGGGCGCGGTCGAAGGCACCCCGGACGCCGGCTCCCCGGTGTTCACCCCGCGTCACCCCCCGAGGCGCCGGCCGCGCACCGCGTCACCGCCGGCCGCCGAGGCCCCGTACGACCCGTACGGCGCGGTCGGAGGCGGCGCGGACGCCGGGGGATCCGGGGTCTCGCCCTCCCGGCTCCGCGTCGAGGGCCCCGCCGTCACCGCATAGGTCTCCAGCGACACCCCGTCGCAGTAGCACCACCGCTCGTGCCGGGCGTCGTACAGCCACACCGCCTCGCCGTCCATCACCACCCCCACCCGCATGCCGCGCGTCCGCTGCCCGAACGCCTCGCCGTCCAGCCGCCCCGCGACCAGCTCCTCGACCAGCCGGCGGTAGCGGACCAGCTCGCTCTCGACCCCGCCCAGCAGCGGCCGGGGGTCCGTGGTCCGGGTGGGCGGCGCGGCGGCGGCGGGCGGGCCGTGCGGGATCGACAGCAGCAGCCGGCCGTCCACCCAGGCCGACCAGCCGTTGTGGCACAGTGCCAGCGCCCAGTCGCCCAGCCGGTCGATGACCTGGACGGGGAGCAGCGGGTCCAGCGGCACCGTGGGCCGGGCGGCGTCCGGCGCGGACCAGGCCGGCATGCCGTCCGGGGGGACCACGTGGCTGGGCTGGAATTCGGGCGTGGTCATGGGCAGCTCCTTGACGCTACTTGCGCATGATCTCGGGCTCATGCCGCCGCAGCAGCCGGGTGACCAGGAAGCCGAAGAGGGCGGACAGCACGATCAGCAGGCCCATGTCGAGCAGCCAGACCACCGGCCGGTGCTGGAAGAGCGGGTCCGCGGTGACGTCCCCCGGCACGATCCGGTGCAGGTCGACCGTCCCGGCCATCGCGGCGAGCGCCCATCTCGACGGCACCAGCCACGACAGCTGTTCCAGCCCCGCCACGCCGTGCAGCTTCAGCTGCACTCCGCAGAAGACGACCTGCACGATCGCGAGGAGGACCAGCAGCGGCATGGTGACCTCCTCCTTGCGCACCAGGGCGGACACGAAGAGGCCGAGCATCATCGCCGTGAACGCCAACAGCGCCACGGCGAGCGTGATTTCGGCAAGGGAAGGTACCAACAGCCCTTTGCCGCCTGGCGAGTTGACATCGACGCCGAACAGTCCGACCGTGGTCAGCACCACAGCCTGTACCACCGTTACAGTACCCAGCACCAGCACCTTGGACATCACATACGCCGAGCGGGACAGGCCGACGGCTCTCTCCCGCTGATAGATCGTCCGTTCCTTGACCAGCTCGCGTACGGCATTGGCGGCGCCGGTCAGGACCGCTCCGACGCACAGGATCAGCAGCGTCTGGGGCGCCGTGTCCCGGGTGAGGGCGCTTCCGGCCAGCGCGCGTGTCATCGCCCCCATGACGAAGGGCAGCGCGACCATGACGATCAGGAAGGTACGGTCCGCGCTCAGCGCCGCCGCATACCGCTGCACCAGCGTGCGCAACTGCCCGCCCCAGCTCTGCGCCTTGGGCGCGGCCACGGAGCCCCGCGGGGCCTCGGGGGCCTGCCGCGGCTGCCGGGAGTCCGCGGAGATGCAGCGCCGGTGCAGCGGCGAGGCGCGGTACTGCCCCGCCCAGTCCCGCGCGATGTCCGTCTCGAAGGCCTCGAACGCCTCGGGCCACTGCGCGAACCCGAAGAACGCCAGCGCCTCGTCGGGCGGCCCGTAGTACGCGATCTTCCCGCCGGGCGCGAGGACCAGCAGCCGGTCGCAGACGTCCAGGCTCAGCACGCTGTGCGTGACGACGATGACCGTGCGGCCGTCGTCGGCCAGGCCGCGCAGGGTATGCATCACCGAGCGGTCCATCCCGGGGTCGAGCCCGGAGGTCGGCTCGTCGAGGAAGAGCAGCGACGGTTTGGTCAGCAGCTCGAGCGCCACGTTCACCCTCTTGCGCTGGCCGCCCGAGAGGCTGTGGATGGCCTGCCCGGCCCGCTCGGTGAGCCCCAGTTCACGGATGACCTCGTCCACCCGGGCCTGCCGTTCGGCCTTCGCGGTGTCCTCCGGGAAGCGCAGCCGGGCGGCGTAGCCGAGGGCCCGGCGCACGGTCAGCTGGGTGTGCAGGATGTCGTCCTGCGGTACGAGTCCGATGCGCCGGCGCAGCTCGGCGTAGTCGCGGTAGAGGTCCCGTCCGTCGTAGAGCACCGTGCCCTCGTCGGCGGGCCGCAGCCCGGTCAGCGCGTTGAGCAGCGTCGACTTGCCGGCTCCGCTCGGTCCGACCACCGCCAGCAGCGACTTCTCGCCGACGGGGAAGGACACATGGTCGAGCAGCGTCCGGCGGCCCCTGTCGACCGTGACGGCCAGGTCCTGGACGTCCAGTGAGACCTCACCGGTGTCGATGAACTCCTGCAGTTCCTCTCCGACGAGCACGAAGGCGCTGTGGCCGATGCCGATGATGTCGCCGGGGATGACCAGGGCGCGGGTGACCGGCTGGCCGTTGAGGTAGGTGCCGTTGTGGCTGCCCAGGTCGGCGATCTCGTAGCCGTCCGGTCCGGCCCGCAGTTCGGCGTGCCGGCGGGAGACGGCGAGATCGTCGACGACCAGGTCGTTGTCGGGTGCCCTGCCGATCCGGGTGGTCCTGGCGGCGGGCAGCGGCCGCACCGCACTGGGCCGCCGGAAAGTGTGGGTGCCGGAGGGGTGCGGCACCGATGAGGGCCGGCCGGATTCCTGCCGGGGCCCCGGCGTGCCGCTGAGCACCGCGCACGGCCCGTCGGCCGGGCTGCCGAACCGGATCACGCTGCCCGGCCCGACATCGCAGTGGTCCACCCGCCGCCCGTCGGTGTACGTCCCGTTGGTGCTGTGCGCGTCCTCGATCATCCAGTGGCCGTCGGTCGTCCGCAGCACCGCGTGATGCCAGGAGACCCGGGCGTCGGTGAGGACGACTTCACTGGCGGGGTCACGGCCCACGTGGTACGTCCGGTGCGGATCCATCACCACCGAGCCGCCGTCGGCCTCGACAAGGAGTTCCGGCGCGGTGGCATCCGGGCGCTTGGCCATATCTGGAGTTTACGGCGACGGGCCGGGCCCTGCCTCTTCACGGAGGCCGGCACGGCGCACAAAACGCCAGGTCAGGGCCAGTGTGTGTGCCAGGTCGGGGCCAGTGTGCGCCCCACGTACCGCCGTGCCGGTCCGCAATACCGACGGGCGTGACCCCCGGTTACTCGCGAGAAATACCCCAGGTCAACTATGGTGAACGCCCGATCGACTCGCCTGCAATTTCAAAGGAAATACCGGAATTTGCCCGGCCGATCGAAGGAAGTCCTGTCGAACCAGGACACAATGCGCAGCAGAAGCAGGGCTACGCAGTAGAAGCAGGGCTACGTGGTGTCGGCAACACCGCTCACCGTCGGCTTTGTAGGACCAGGCCGGTCCCGTCATGCCATCCGGACATGCCGGAGCCGGTTCCCTTCTTATTCACCTACCTCGTGAAGGCAAGGCAGAGATGGCACGATCCTCCCGACATTCCTCCCCGCAGTTCCCCGGACAGCGCACGCATCCCGTCGACGAGGTGCTCCCCGTCGGCAAACTCGCGCTCTACGGTTTCCAGCACGTCCTCGCCTTCTATGCCGCGGCCGTCATCGTCCCCATACTCGTCGGCAATGCCCTGGGCCTGACCCATGAGCAGCTCGTCTACCTGATCAACGCGGACCTGCTGACCTGCGGTATCGCCTCGATCATCCAGGCCTTCGGCATCTGGAAGATCGGCGCCCGGCTGCCGCTCGTCCAGGGTGTCACCTTCACCGCGGTCTCCCCGATGATCGCTATCGGCCTGGGTGCGGGCGGCGGTGTCGCCGGACTGCTCGTCGTCTACGGCGCGGTCATCACCGCGGGTATCGCGACCTTCCTGTTCGCGCCGTTCTTCAGCAAATTGGTGAAGTATTTCCCGCCGGTCGTCATCGGCACGATCCTCACCATCATCGGCCTCACCCTCATACCCCAGGGACTCCAGGACGCGGCCGGCGGCGCCCAGTTGGCCGGGCATCCCGAATTCGGTTCCGCGAAGAATCTCGGATACGCCCTGGGCACCCTGCTGTTCATCCTGGCCGTGGTCCGCGTCGGAAAGCCGTATCTGAGCAGCCTGGCTGTTCTGCTCGGACTGGTCGGCGGCACGGCGGTTGCCTGGGCCTTCGGCGATGTCGACTTCAGCGCGGTGGGCAATGCCGACTGGTTCGGCGTCAGCACCCCCTTCCATTACGGAATGCCGAAGTTCGAGCTGTTCCCCATCATCGCCATGGCCGTCGTCATGCTGATCACGATGGTGGAAACCACCGGAGATGTGTACGCGATCGGGGAAATCACCCGGAAAAGGGTCGACAACACCACCGTCGCCAACGCCCTGCGCGCCGACGGTGTGGCCACCGTGCTCGGCGGAGTCTTCAACTCCTTCCCGTACGTGGCGTTCGCCGAGAACATCGGCCTGGTGCGGATGTCCAGGGTGATGAGCCGCTTCGTGGTGGTCGCGGCCGGTCTCTTCATGATCGCCCTGGGGCTGCTGCCGAAGGTCGGCAGCGTGGTCGCCGTGATTCCGCACCCGGTGCTCGGCGGCGCCGCCATCTCGATGTTCGGCATGGTCGCCACCGTCGGCATCCAGATCCTGGGCAAGGTGGATCTGCGCGAGGAGCGCAACGCCCTGATCCTGGCCGTCAGCCTCGGTGCCGGGCTGCTGCCCTCCGCGGTCGCGCCGTTCTTCGACCGGATGCCCGACGATGTGAAGGCGATCCTCGACAGCGGGATCACCCTGGGCGGTCTGACCGCCATCCTGCTCAATCTGTTCTTCAACGTCCTCACCCGCCGCAGGACGATGGAGATCGACTGGGACGACATCGAGGACGACGGGCCGACGGATCCGGCGGGCCCGCCGCTGGGCGCCGCCGCGCACTGAGCCGCACCGCCGGACGCGGGCCGCTCCGCCCGCCCGTGTCCGGCGCCTCACCCGCGCCGGCGCCCCGCCGGGGCACCGCTTCGCTCAGTGCGTCACCGAGTGGAACGGCGGCGCCTCACCGGCCTCGCCGATCAGCTCCCAGAAGTGGTCGACCAGCCGGCGCAGATACGCCGAACGCTCGGCCGCCACCTCCTTGAGCCGCGCGTCGTCGTTACGGGCCACCACATGCCCCATGTAGCGCTCGGCGAACTCCGCGAACTCCCCGTGCATCGTGCGCAGCGCATCGCTGACCCGGGTCTTGTTCAGCGTGGTGATCTCCATGACCGGAGAGACATGCGTCTTCCAGCGCCCGTCGATCGCGGCCCGCAGATGTCCGGCCAGCTCGTCGACCCGGCCCATCACGCCGATCAGCTTCCGCAGCGACAGCCCCAGGGCATCCACCAGCGCCTTGGTCTGGCGGTAGTCACCGGTCCAGCGCTGCTCCGACTCGGCCAGCCGGTAGGTGTGCGGGTCCATGCCGATCAGCTGCGCCAGCCGCTCCGTGCCCAGCTGACGGGCCATCCGGTGCTCGGCCAGCGTCCGCGGCTCGACGCCCATCAGGACCGTGGGGGCGCACCACAGGACATCGGCCAGCGCGAAGAGCTGCGACTCGGTCGGCACTTGGGAGCCGTACTCCCAGGCCTCGATCGTCTCGGGCCGGGCAGGCGCGCCGCACGCCGTCATGGACTGGGCGACCTGAGCGGTGGTCAGGCCCACCCGGGCCCGCGCCGAACGGGCCTCTTGGGGGGAAAACGGAGTGCTGTACACGTACGGGACACCTCGCTGCACCCGGCGGAGCGGTGGGGTGCTTGGGAGCGGGAGATGGAGGAACATCCAGGGGCGGGCAGATTAACAGATCGTTCGGACGTACGAATCTCCAGATCCCCTTCGAAACGAAGGCGCCGGGTCGGTTGGCCGGGAGTACGGGCGGGTGAGGCGGGAATTGGTCCTTATCGTCCGATATCGCTTATCAACTTGCTTACCGTGTATAGCCGATGCTCTGGTGCGTACGGGGCAGTAGCACTCATTGAGACCGGTGTGACGATGGGCCGTAATGAGAGCGTTACGTGGATGACGGGGCGGCGTCACAGTGATCGCCGAGGCTGGCGTTGCCGTAAGGCCCGCCACGCGGCATCCTTTGGCACAACTGAAATCCGGTCCTCCCCCACAATCCGATCAGGATGGGACCCTTCATATGCGATCACTGCTGGAATGCGTCCGCGCATTTCCTGGCCCCACGGCCACTGGCTCCCTGGCCCTGCGTTCCGACGAGGCGGGCCGATCCGCGGAGAGACAGTCGCTGCCGGTGCTCGCGAAAGCTGTACTTGTCATGCATCTGGCAAGTGCGGCGTCGCTGTCCGGCGCTCTCCCCTCATGACGCCCGCGCCACCGCGCGCGCTCCGGTAACCGCCCGGGTGCTTCCCCACATCCCCCGGCGGCCCGTCATGGCCGCGGCGCACCCGGCGTTGTCGACGCCGTCGCGCCCCATGCCGCCCCGGTCCGGACCGCCGCTCACCGCGCGCCCGGACCCGCTGCGGCATGCCTCGTCGTACGAAAGGACCCCACAAGGTGCTCACTTCGCACCCCACAGGCTCTCAGGGCACTCCCACCGCCCTGCTGGGCACTGAGGACGACCCCGACACCCATACCCGCACCCCTGATGTCACTGACGCCGTACCGGCCCGCCCCGGCGGACACGTCCTGGTCGTCGGCACCCCGGGACCACGGCTGGAGCGGCTCACCCGCACCCTGCGCGCCACCGGACACGACGTCAGCCAGGCCCCGCCCGGTGAGGTCAACCGCCGCGTCGGGCAGGCGGCCCCGGACGCCATCGTCGCCCTCGACGAACGGCACGAGCGGGCCGAAGGGGGTGAACACGCCGCCCCGCACCCCGGACTCGACGTCATCCGCGAGGTCCGCACCGTCCCCGCCGGCCAGGCGCTGCCGCTCCTGATGGTCACCGCGGGCACCGAGCCCGCCGGCGTCGCGCACCTGCTGCGCCAGGGCGCCGACGACTGCATACCCGAGGCCTCCGACCCGGTCGAACTCTCCGCCCGGATCGAGGCCAAACTGCGCCGCGTGCCCGTCCCGGTGGAGAACCTCCTCCAGGACCCGCGCACCGGCCTCTACTCCCACCCGCACTTCCATGACGAGCTCGACCGCGAACTCCAGCGCCCCGCGGCCGGCCGGCGCGGCGGTGTCCTCGCCGTCGTCGCCGTCGCCGAGACGGTTGCCCTGGAGACCCGCCTCGGCCCCCGGGTGCGCCGCGAGGTCGCCGAGCGGCTGGCCGGTGTCGCCGAGCGCGTGGGCAGCTTCTGCGACCGGCTCGGCTGGAACGACGACGGCCATCTGCTGATGCTGCTGCCCGGCGTCGACGAGGAGACCGCCCGGCACGGTCTGGAGAAGTTCGCCACCACCGTGGCCGGCACCCGCTTCATCGTCGCCGACGAGAACGTCCGCCTCACCCCCGCGATCGGCTATCTCCCGCTGGCCGAGTGCGTCACCGGCACCCAGGCCCTGGAAAAGGCCCGCGACGCGGCCAACGAAGCGCTCCGTCACCGGGACCTGCGCCCGGTCCGCTACGCCCCCTGGATGCGGCCCGCGCCCCACCGCCACCGGCGCCGCCCGATCGGCTCCCTCATCCGCCCCGCCCTCGCCTCGCTCTCGCCGGTACTGGCGTTACTGCTCGGCATCGGCGTCCCGTTCGCGCTCTACCGGCAGACCTACGAACTGGGCTGGGACCTGGGCTCGTCGATGTACTGGGTGGTGGTGGCAGGCCTGGTCCTGTCCGCCCTGCTCATCGTCCTGGAATGCCTCTACTCGCTCGACTCCACCGCCCGGCCCGAGAAACCCGGCGCCCCCTACCCGCCCGCCAGCGCCGTCATCGCCGCCTACCTGCCCAACGAGGCCGCGACCATCGTCGACACCGTCGAGTCGTTCCTCGGCCTCGACTACCCGGGCGAGCTCGAGATCGTCCTCGCGTACAACACCCCGCACCCGCTGCCCGTCGAGGACACCCTCCGCGAGATGGCCGCCCGCGATCCGCGCCTGGTGCTGCTCCCGGTCGCCGGTTCCACCTCCAAGGCGCAGAACATCAACGCCGCGGTCACCCGGATCCGCGGCGAGTTCGTCGGCATCTTCGACGCCGACCACCACCCGGCCCCGACCGCCTTCCAGCACGCCTGGCACTGGCTGTCCAACGGCTATGACGTCGTCCAGGGACACTGCGTCATCCGCAACGGCGACAGCTCCCGCGTCGCCCGGCTGGTGGCCGTCGAATTCGAGGCGATCTACGCGGTCAGCCACCCCGGCCGCACCCGGCTGTACGGCTTCGGTGTCTTCGGCGGCTCCAACGGCTTCTGGCGCACCGATCTGCTCGCCCGCACCCGGATGCACGGCTCGATGCTCACCGAGGACATCGACTCCACCCTGCGCGCCCTCAACGAAGGTGCCCGCTTCGCCGTCGACCGCACCCTCATCTCCCGCGAACTGGCCCCCACCACCCTCAAGGCCCTGTGGAACCAGCGCTCCCGCTGGGCCCAGGGCTGGCTCCAGGTCTCGCTCAAGCACCTGTGGCACGGTCTGCGGTCGCCCGTCTTCACGGCCCGTCAGAAACTCGGTCTGCTGGTCCTGCTCGGCTGGCGCGAAGTGCAGCCCTGGCTCACCCTCCAGATCCTGCCGATCCTGCTCTACTCGGCCTGGCGCACCGGCGGCTTCGACCGGCTCGACTGGGCGGTGCCGGTCTGCGTCCTGGCGATGGCGCTCACCCTGGCGGCCGGACCGATCCAGGCACTCTTCGCCTGGCGCCTGGCCGTCCCCGAACTGCGCACCCGCAGGCCCTGGTTCTGGTCGTACTTCTTCGTCTCCACCTTCTTCTACAGCCACTTCAAGAACATGGTGGCCCGGCAGGCCCATCTGAAGGAGGCGCTCGGCGACCGGCAGTGGCGGGTCACCCCTCGCGCCGCGGTGAAGGCGGTGGCCCGCCGATGAGCACCGGAGCCGCACCGGCCGGCAGCCGGGCCGGCGTCATCGACGGCTTCCGCGGGCTCGCCGCGCTGAGCACCGTCGCCTTCCACGTCTGGCAGCAGTACTTCCGCTACGACGCCCAGGGCAGCCATCCACCGGTCGGCAACCCGGTACTGAACGGCGTCCTCTCCCTGGAGGTCATCGACCTGTTCTTCGTGCTGTCCGCGTATCTGCTGACGCTGTCGTACGCGCGGGCCGCCATCGACGGGCGCTCGACGAAGCCCGCCCGGCTGTTCCTCTTCCGGCGTGCGATCCGGATCCTGCCGCTGTACGTCCTGGCGGTCCTGGTCGTGTGGGCGACGCGCAACCCCACCCTGCCGGGCAACTGGCGGGACCTGGTGGAACATCTCACCTTCACCCACGTCTTCGACCAGCAGCGGATCTTCTACACCCTCGGTCCTACGTGGTCGCTGTCGCTGGAGGTGCTGTTCTACCTCGTACTGGTGGCGCTGGGGCCGCTCGCGGTACGTGTCTGCCGGCTGCTGCGGCAGCGGCGCAGCCGGGTGGCGGTGTGCGCGGCGGGGTGTGCGGTCCTGTTCGTCGTGCCGCTCGTGTGGATCGCCGTGGCGCACTACGTGGTCGGGGTGCCGCACACGGACTGGGTGGTGTACTTCGGCCCGCAGGCCCGGTTCGGCGGCTTCGCGGCGGGGATGGGACTGGCCGTGGCGACGGCCGCACTCGGTGAGCGGGGGCGGCTCGGCCCGCGTACCGCGCTGCCGCTGGCCGGGCTCGCGCTGGCCGGGCTGTTCGCGCTCTCCCTGCACTCCGGCCCGGAGAACTTCACCTTCACCTTCTACCACCCGATCGCGTCGGCCCTGTGGGTGATGCTGATCTTCAGCACCCTCCATGTCCGTCAACAGAGCTTCTGGCAGGGCTTGTTGACGTCACGCTGGCTGACCGCCGTCGGGCTGGTCAGCTACAGCATGTTCATCTGGCACGAGCCGGTGATGCTCCAGCTGCACAACGCGGGGCTCCTGCCCACCGGCCAGGCGGGTTTCCCGCTCGCCCTGCTGATCGTGTTCGTGGCGGCGGTACCCGCGGCCACCGCCAGCTACTGGCTCATCGAGTACCCGTCCAGTCTGCTGGGCCGCCTCAAGGACAGCCGCGGGCGGCCGCGGGAGTTCTATCCGGAACCGGCGCGGTGACGGTGCGTCGGACCGGGTAACCGCCAAGGCCGAGGTGCGGCGCCGGGGGCCACCCTGCCGCCGCACCTCGGCCTTGGCCGTGGCGACCGCCTTCCAGGGAGGGGCGCGCAGGGGGCGTCACGGAGCACGCGGCGGGGTCATAAGCCCCTCTTTTCGCATATCAAAGCGGCCTTATGAGGGTAAATCAGGTCTCTTGTGGGCTGCGGGCGGGTGCTTCGAGGGGGCCGCGGAACGGGGATTCCGGTTGCTCCACATGTGGTGGCGGGCTTGCCACGCACAGTAGTCGCACGCATATGCGGAATCGGCGATTCGGTGCGGGGATCGTTTCCGGACGCCCTTCGGCCGACGGGCCGTTGCAGGTCGCAGCGTCCCGCCACACGATCGGGACCGTCCCTGCATCCCCAGCGATCGGCCGTTGCGCCGGCCGCTCGGCATGCCTGTTTCATCCGCTTCCTGCCCCAGGAGGATCCCGTGAACGACCGCATGAGTCTCGGCCCGGATGCCGCACGGCAGCTTGCGACCACCACCAAGACCAGCCCCCAGATGCGCGGCATCACCCCGCGCTATCTGCTGCGTGCGCTGCCCTGGGTGGACGTCGAATCCGGCGTCTTCCGCGTCAACCGCCGCCGCACCTACGTCCTCGGCGACGACCGCATCAGCACCCACACCGACAACGGATCGCCGCGCATCATCCCGGGCGACCTGCGCGAACTTCCGTATCTGCGGGAGGCCGACGACGCACTGCTCGCCGAACTCGCCGCGGCCTTCACCGAGGTCACCTTCGAGTCCGGACAGATGCTGGCCCAGGACGGCGATGCGCACGACACGCTGTGGGTCCTCGTCCAGGGCCGCGCCGAGAAGCGGGTCAGCGGCCGCTACGGCGAGGACGCGGTCCTCGAGGTGATCGGCGACGGCCAGTTCTTCGACCTCGACGCCTGGACCCGCGCCGAGCCCATGCCGTACCGGGTCAAGGCGCTCACCCCCGGCTCCGCGCTGTGCGTCGAACGCAGCGTGCTCGCCGGACTGTGTGACCGCGACGCGGCCGTCCGCGGCGCGCTGGACGCCTACCTCGCCGCGGACGGGGTGATGCCGGGCACCGAGGTGCCGGTCGACCTCAAGGCCGGCCACGACGGCGAACCCGACCTTCCCGGGACCTTCGTCGACTACGAGGACACGCCCCGCGAGTACCACATGACCCTCGCCCAGACCGTGCTGCGCGTGCACACCCGGGTCTCCGACCTCTACAACGGGCCCATCGACCAGACCCGCGCCCAGTCCAACCTCACCGTCCACGCGCTGCGCGAGCGCCAGGAGGCCTCGCTGCTCAACCACCCGGAATTCGGCCTCTTCCACAACGTCGCGCCGGGCCAGCGGGTACAGGCGCGCACCGGCTCGCCGACCCCCGACGACCTCGACGAGCTGCTGTCCCGGGTCTGGAAGCACCCCGGCTACTTCCTCGCGCACCCCCGGGCCATCGCCGCGTTCGGCCGGGAATGTACCCGCCGGGGTGTGCCCCCGGTGATCGACACCCGGTTCGGCAGCCCGCTGCTGAGCTGGCGCGGAGTGCCGCTGCTGCCCTCGGACAAGGTGCGGTTCTCCGGAGGCGCCGGCGTCGGCACCACCGAGATCCTGCTGATGCGCGTGGGCGAGGCGGAGCAGGGCGTGGTGGGTCTGCGTCCCGCGAAGGTCAACGACGAGGTCGAACCCGGGCTGTCGATGCGGAACATGGGCGTCGACCAGAAGGGCATCACGTCGTACCTGATGACGGCGTACTTCAACGCCGCGGTGCTGGTGGAGGACGCGATGGCCGTGCTCCAGAACGTCGAGGTGTCCAACTACCATGACTACTCCTGACGTGATGGGGGGCCTGCAGTCCCCGACGGGGCTGAGCGCGCCGGGCGGCGCGGTGCCGATGAGCGGCGCCGTGCCGACCGCCACGGCCCTGCCGGCGGAAGCGGCGGTCCTGCCGGCCGCGACCGCCGCACCGCCGCTCCCTCAGGCCACGGCCGGCCGGCCCGCCGCGTTCTCACCGGAGTTGGTACGCGGGGACTTCCCGATCCTGCACCGCACCGTGAACGGGCATCCGCTGGTGTGGCTCGACAACGGGGCCACGACCCAGAAGCCCCGTCAGGTGATCGAGGCGGTGGCCGGCTTCTACGGCGCGGCCAACTCCAACATCCACCGCGGTGCGCACACCATGGCCCGGGAGGCCACCGAGGCGTACGAAGGGGGCAGGGCGGCGGTCGCCCGGTTTCTGGGGGCGCCGTCCCCGGAAAACATCGTCTTCGTCCGCGGCACCACCGAGGCGGTCAACCTCGTCGCGCAGACCTGGGGGCGGGCCAACCTCGGCCCCGGTGACGACATCCTGGTGCCGGTGCTGGAGCACCACTCCAACATCGTCCCCTGGCAGCTGATCGCCAAGGAGACCCGGGCCCGGGTGGTACCCGTACCGCTGGAGCCGGACGGCCGGATCGACCTCGACGCCTACGCCGATCTGCTCTCCATGCGGACCCAGCTGGTCGCGGTCAGCCAGGCGTCGAATGTGCTCGGCACGGTCCCGCCGGTGAAGGAGATGACCGCACTCGCGCACCGCTACGGGGCGAAGGTGCTGGTCGACGGGGCGCAGGCGGTGGCGCACTTCCCCGTGGACGTGCAGGACCTGGACGCCGACTTCTACGCGTTCTCCGGTCACAAGCTGTTCGCCCCCACGGGCATCGGCGCCCTGTACGTGAAGCCGGAGGTCCTGGCGGGCATGGCGCCGTGGCAGGGCGGCGGCAACATGATCGAGTCGGTGGACTTCGGCCGTACCACCTTCGCCCCCGTGCCGCACCTCATGGAGGCCGGCACCGGGCACATCTCCGGGGTGGTCGGCATGCTGGCCGCCCTGAACTGGCTGACGTCCTTCGACCGGGACGCCATCGCCGCGTACGAGACCTCGCTGATGGCCTACGCACAGCAGGCCCTGGCCACGGTCCCGGGGCTCGAGGTGCTCGGTTCCGCACCCGACCGGATCGCCGTACTCACCTTCACCCTGGCCGGGCACGACCCGGCGGAGATCGCCGACTGGCTGGACCGCGACGGTATCGCCGTCCGCGCGGGCCACCACTGTGCCCAGCCGGCCCTGGCCCACTACGGACTGGAGAGCGCGGCGCGCGCCTCGCTCGCGCTCTACAACACATCGCAGGAGGTGGACCAGCTGGTGGCGTCGCTGCAGCGGTTGCAGCAGGCCGCCTGATGCCGGCGGAACGGCAAAGAGTGCGCGTCCTTCCCCTGGTGGAGGACGCGCACTCGTCCTGAACGGGCGTGGGGAATCGCGCGGGGGAACGGCCGGTGGTGCGGGCGACTCCCGTCGGCCCTGCTTCCTCGTCCCCGACGCGCTCGGCGTCCTGGAGAACGTCGAGGTCACCCGCCCGGGTGCGGGGCCGCGGCAGTCTCCCGCTGCCGGCGGGTGATCACGAACGAAGGAGATTCCGTGTCCCTGCCGTCTCGTATCGCCGCACCGGCGAGCCGGGGCGGTGGCAGCCGCCCGCCGGGCGGTCCCACGGGGCTCGGGACGTCGGGCCTGCGGGTGTGGTCCGGCCGGACCCGGGACGGCCCCCGGCAGCTCGCGCCCCGCCTGGCGGTCGCCTGCGCCGCGGTGGACCCGGCGCATCTGGTCATCCGCTACGCATCCGAGCTGGAGGCTGTTTCCTGGCGGGTCTGTGGGCCTGGCTCGGCAGGGCGGCGCCCCGGTCTCGGTCCGGGGCGCGGCCGTCACCGGGGCAGGCCGCCGGCCGGCCCGTGCCGAGGACGTGTCGTACATGCATGCGATACCTCGGCGTGGTGAGTATCGGATGTATCCGGCACAAGGTACATATGAGGCATGGCCCGAAATTCCGGCCGCTTTCCGTGGCCGTCTTCGGGGCGCTGGTTCACCGGTCGGCGCCCGGGCCGCGGCAACCGGCGGGAGCGGCGTGACAGCCCGCCGCGGCCATCAGCGGGGCGTCTGCGTGTGCTGCCGGGCGTCCGCAGCGTCGCCGGTCAGATGTTCGCCCTGCAGATCCTGGTCGTGCTGCTGCTGGTCGTGGCCGCGGTGGTCACGCTGCTGCTCCAGTCCCGGACCGACAGGTTCCAGGGCGCGCGCGACCGTTCGCTGGCCGCGGCCGAGGCCTTTGCGCACAGCCCCGGCCTGGTCGGCGTCATGCGCGGCGCGCACCCCAGCAAGGTGCTCCAGCCGCTGACCGAGGACGCCCGCAAGAAGGGCGGAGTCGACTTCATCGTCGTCATGAACCGCGACGGCATCCGCTTCACCCACCCCAAGCCCGAAGAGATCGGGAAGCATTTCGTCGGCACCATCAAGCCCTCGCTGGCCGGCCGCACCACCCTCGAGAGCGTCACCGGCCCGCTCGGCCGCGAGGTGCAGGCCGTCGTCCCGGTCATGGATGCGAAGGGCAAGGTCGTGGGCATGGTGTCGGCCGGCCTGAAGGTCCGCCGCGTCAGCAGCGCGATCGACCGGCAGCTGCCGGTCGTGCTCGGCGCCGGGGCCGCCGCCCTCGCCCTGGCCACGGTCGGCTCGGCGCTGGCGAGCACTCGGCTGCGCCGCCAGACCCACGGGCTCGGCCCGGCGGAGATGACCCGCATGTACGAGCACCACGATGCGGTGCTGCATGCGGTGCGCGAGGGCGTGGTCATCGTCGACGCGGACCGGCGCGTCGTGCTGGCGAACGACGAGGCGCGCCAGCTCCTCGCCCTGCCGACGGACGTGGAGGGACGCCGCGTCGACGACCTCGGACTCGGTCCCCGCACGGTCGAGCTGCTGGGCTCCGGGCGCGTCGCCACCGACGAGGTGCTCCCCGTGGGGGACCGGCTGCTGGCGGTGAACAACCGGCCCACGGACCGCAGCGGCGGCCCGCCCGGGAGCGTGGCCACCCTGCGGGATTCCACCGAGCTGCTCGCCCTCGCGGGGAAGGCCGAGTCCGCCCAGAGCCGGCTGCGGCTGCTGTACGACGCCAGCATGACCATCGGCACCACCCTCGATGTGCAGCGCACCGCCGAGGAGCTGACCCAGGTCGCCGCGACGTGGTTCGCCGACTATGTCACCGTCGACCTCGCCGAGCCCGTGCTGAGCGGTGAGGAGCCGCCGGCGGGGTCGTACCGCGAGGCGCCGGAACTGCGCCGGGTGGCGCTCGCCGGTATCAGCGACGACCACCCCCTGCACCCGGCGGGCGAGCTCCACCGCTACCCCGCGGTCACCCCGATGGCCAGGGGCTTTGTCACCGGCCAGTCCGTGCTGGTCAGCGATCTGCGGGCCGCCGACGACTGGCGGGCCCAGGACGAACGCGTCCGGATGGTCGTGAACCACGGGTGCCGGTCGCTCATCACCGTTCCCCTCCAGGCGCGCGGCGTCCTCCTGGGCGTCGCCAACTTCTGGCGCACCAAGGACCGGCCCCGCTTCGAGGAGGGCGACCTCTCGCTCGCCGAGGAGATGGCGGCCCGCGCGGCCGTCTGCATCGACAACGCGCGCCGTTTCACCCGTGAGCACGCCATGGCCGTCACCCTGCAGCACAGCCTGCTGCCCCGCGGCCTGCCCGAACAGAACGCCCTCGACATCGCCCACCGCTATCTGCCCGCGCAGACCGGGGTGGGCGGCGACTGGTTCGATGTCATCCCGCTGCCCGGCGCCCGGGTCGCCCTGGTGATCGGCGACGTGGTCGGGCACGGTCTGCACGCCGCCGCCACGATGGGCCGCCTGCGCACCGCGGTGCAGAACTTCTCCACCCTCGACCTGCCTCCCCACGAGCTCCTCAGCCACCTGGACGAGCTGGTCAACCGCATCGACCAGGAGGCGCTCGCGGCGAACCAGGAGGCCGTGATCGCGGGCGCCACCTGCCTGTACGCGATCTACGACCCCTCCTACGGCGTGTGCAGTCTGTCCCGCGCCGGCCACCTCCTGCCGGCGCTGGTCCACCCCGACGGCACCGTGCAGTTCCCCGAGCTACCGGCCGGTCCGCCGCTCGGCCTCGGCGGTCTGCCCTTCGAGGTGGTGGATCTGCGGATGCCCGAGGGCAGCAGCCTCGTCCTGTACACCGACGGCCTCGTCGAGGACCGCACCCGGGACATCGACAGCGGGCTGCGGACCCTCGCCACCACGCTGGCGCATGCCGGCCGGACGCCTCAGCAGACCTGCGAGGCGGTGCTGCACGCCCTGCTCCCGGACCGCCAGCGCGACGACATCGCGCTGCTCGTGGCCCGCACCCGCCTCCTGGACCCGGGCAGGATCGCCGACTGGGAGGTCCCCTCCGACCCCGCCGCCGTGGCCGACGCGCGTGCGGACCTCGCCCGCCAGCTCACCCGGTGGGACCTGGAGGAAGAGGCCTTCACCACCGAGCTCATCCTCAGCGAACTGATCACCAACGCCATCCGCCACGCCACCGGCCCGATCCGCGTCCGGCTGCTGTACGACCGCACCCTGATCTGCGAGGTCTCCGACACCAGCAGCACCTCCCCGCATCTGCGCTACGCCGCCGACGAGGACGAGGGCGGACGTGGCCTCTTCCTCGTCTCCCAGCTCGCCCAGCGCTGGGGCACCCGCTACACACCCGAAGGCAAGATCATCTGGGCGGAGCAGGCCCTCGGCCGCTCGCTTCTGTGAGCGCCGGCCCGGCGAGCCGGCACACGACGGCGAAGCCGTCCTCGGTGCCCGGCCAGTGCGCGCGCACCGCCTCGATGCCGGCCCGCCGCACCACGCCGCGCAGGACGAAGGCGACGACGATGGCGTCATCCGCGTAGCCGATGACCGGCAGGAAGTCGGGAATCAGGTCGACCGGGCTCGCCAGATAGATCATCAGCAGCGCGAGCCGTAGGCGAACGCCGCGCGGCAGGGAGCCGTCGGCGGCCAGCCGTCCGAACAGCCGCAGCAGATCGGGCAGCAGCCGCACCGCCTCGCCGAGCAGGGCGCCCTTGGGGCGGATCAGCAGCAGGGCGAGGAGCAGGGCCAGCCAGACGGCGGCCAGGCTCACGCCGAGCCCGATCAGGATGTCCCACCACATCGGAGCTGCTCTCCTGTCCCGCGATGCTCAACTCCATGGAACTACGGGGACGCAGTGTCCGACCAGCTCATCGCCGGCCGCCCGGTGCGGTGACCCTGAGGCGGGCCCGGCTCTCCGGGCCCGCCGTCCGGGTCAGACCGTCTCCGGTATCTGCTGGGTGATGCAGTGGACGCCGCCCCCGCCCCACGCGAGCGTGGTGGCGGGGACGCCGACGATCTGTTTGGCGGGGAAGAGGGACTGGATGACGGCGAGCGCCGCGGTGTCGGATGCCGGGATGTCCGCCGTGGGGACCACGACCCCGGTGGCCGTGGGGTAGTAGTTGGTGTAGCTGAAGGTGATCACCTCGTCCGTGCCCACGGTGAACTTGGGCAGGTGGTTCATCTCCGTCAGGGTGAAGCTGCGGCCCCGGGCGTCCGTACTGGCCTCCAGCACGCTCTTGTTCTCGCTCAGGCGCGCGTGGTTGGGGTCGCCGGTGTCGGACGGCAGGTTGATCAGGAGGTGCGCCGGACCTGCGTAGGCGGCGACCAGATCGACATGCCCGTTGGTGACCTCGTCCCCGTACATCCCGTACGGCAGCCAGATCATCTTGGTCGCCTGGTAGGCGTCGAGCAGCACGGCCTCGATCTGGGCCTTGGTCATGTCCGGGTTGCGGTTGGGGTTGAGGAGACACTCCTCGGTGCCGATGATCGTGCCCTGGCCGTCCTGGAGGAGCGCACCGCCCTCGAAGATCATGCCGACGGGCAGCCGGGGCACCTTCAGGTAGTCGCAGACACCCGTGGGGAGGTTGTCGTCCTTGTCGTACGGGAACTTGTTGCCCCAGCCGTTGAACCCGAAGTCGAGGCCGAGCAGCTTCCGTCCGCCGGGGTCGACGCCGAATACAGGGCCGTTGTCGCGCGGCCAGCAGTCGTTGATCGGGTACTCGATCACGCCGACCGTCGGACCGACCTTCTGGCGTACGAAGGCGGCCATGCCCGTGTTGGCCACCATGGTGACCGGCTCGAACCGGGCGATGGCGCGGGCCACGGCGGCGACCTCGTCCTGGACGGCGTGGAGTTTCTGGCCCCAGTTGTCGGCGGCGTCCCACGGGAAGGCCATGATGCAGCCCGCGTGCGGCGCCCATTCCCCGGGCACGGTGTAGGGGGTGCCGTCGTAGGTGGCGGCGTCGGCGCGCCCGGCGCCGGCGAACGCGGCCGTGGCGGCCGCCATCGCGGAGGCGGTCATGAAGCCCCGCCTGCTGAGCCGCAGGCTGCGGGTCGGTCGGGATGCGTCCATCGGGATCTCCTTACCTGACGCTGCGTTACTCGGGCTGGGATGCGGCCGCCGCCGCGGTACGTTCGGGGGCGCCTTCCGGGGCGGCGGCCCGGATCTTCTCCTGGGGCCGACGGGCCATCAGATAGGCCGCGCCGGCGCCCAGGACGACGGCGACGCCCAGCGGTGCGGCCCAGATCTGGTACCAGGGCGCGCCGGGCGGCGCGAGCACCGCACGCGGCCAGCAGACGTTGGTGACCTCGAAGCCGGTCCAGGCCACGGCGATGACGTTGAGCACCGTGCCCTTGCGGCCCTGCCGGATATGACCGCCGGGCACCCAGGTGCCGCGCAGCCGTGCGACCAGGGCAGCGGCGGCGACCAGGAAGAACGGCACGAAGGTGGCCGCGGTGCCGAAGGCGATCAGCGAGCCGATCGCGGTGGCGTTCATACCGAGCAGCAGCGCCCCACCGGACACGAGCGTCGAGGCGATCAGACCGCCGATGGGTGCCTGGCGCCCGTTGACCTTGCGCACCTGCCGGGAGAACGGGAAGACGTCGTCGCGGGCGAGTGAGTACAGGCCGCGGGCGGCACCGCCCTGGGAGGCCATCGCGCAGGCGAGGAAGCTGACCAGGACGACGAGGACGAACGGCTTGTCGGACCAGGAGCCGAACGAGGTGACCACGGCCGTGGTGACCGGGTCGATGTCCTTGCCCGCCACGGCGGTTGCCGTGTCGGGGTAGGAGACGGCGACGGCCACCGCATTGAGGATGACCACGGCGCCGACGGACAGCAGCGCCCACCACATGGCCCGGGGCACCTGGCGGCCGGCGTCCTTGGTCTCCTCGGCGGTCGACACACAGGCGTCGAAGCCGATGAAGGCCCATCCCGCCACGGCCAGCACGGTCAGGAAGGCCAGCGGTACGGAGCCGCCGGACAGCGCCTCGGCACCGAAGGTGTGCGTGAACAGCGAGAACGGGTGCTTGCGGAAGAACAGCAGCAGGGACAGTCCGACGAGCACCGAGGCGATCGCCTCGCCCGCGATCCCCGCCGAGACGAACCACTTCAGGAAGCCGATGCCGTACGCGTTGACCAGCGCGCAGAGCAGCACGATCGCCATCGAGACGGCGACCATCGCGCCGGGCGACGGCGTCACCCCGATGAGCGCGAACACCCAGGGCGAGGCCAGATAGGCCACGGTGGTGTTGCCGAACATCACGGCGAACTGCCAGACCCAGCCGCTCAGCCACCCGAACGACGGACCGATGAGCCGGCGGCCCCACTGGTAGGGGCCGCCGGCCAGCGGCCACTGGGACGTCAGCTCGGAGTAGACGTTGACCACCAGGCACTGGCCGGCCAGGACGACGGGCAGCGCCCAGACCCAGGCGGGTCCGGCGATCATCGTGCCGATCATGGAGACCGCGTACAGCGCGACCACCGGGGAGACCACGGCGAAGCCCATGGAGATGTTCCCCAGGACGTTCAGGCTGCGGCGGAGTTCTTGTGTGTAGCCCAGTGACGCCAGGCGGACGGCATCGCCGTCGGGTCCGTGGGGTCCGTCGGATCTGCCGACGGCGTCGGCGGGAGAGGGGGGCGGGGGCAGGGGCATGGCGTACCTCGCCTCGGTGGTTCGGAGTAAAACTAACTTTGTTAGGCAGCGAAGCTAAGGCCGTCCGCCCGGTCTGTGAAGCCGTTGCCGGTGAGTAACCTTGAAAAGCCAGGAATTCGAGGGGAAGCGAGTGGTGCCGTGGGCCGCCCACATCAGACATTGCTGAGCAGGACGGCCATAGCGCGCGCGGCACTCGAGCTGATCGACGACCGCGGCTACGAAGCGCTCACCATGCGGGCGCTGGCCGACCGGCTGGGCGTGCGCGGCGCTTCGCTGTACCACCACATCGGCTCGAAGGACGACGTCCTGGACCTCGTCAGCGAACTGCTCGACGCCGAGATCGACCACACCCCGCTGCGCAGCGCACCCTGGCGCGAGGGCATCGCCGCCTATGCGCGCGGCTACCGGCGCGTCTTCCAGCGCCACCCCAACGCCATCGCGCTGGTCGCCCGCCGCGGTGTGCACACCGAGGGCGCGCTCAGCGAGTACGACACCCTGCTCGCCACCTTGATCCGCGCGGGCTGCACCCCCGCACTGGCCGCCGAGACCGCCGCCGCCCTCGACTTCCTCGTGATCGGATCGGCCCTGGAAACCTACGCGGCGGGCTTTTCCCGGCCGCCGTCCGAGTACCGCCCCGACTACCCCGCGCTGGCCGACTCCCTCGAAGCCGCCGCACGGGTGGACCCGGCCCCGACGGCACTCGACGACCGCGGCTTCGAACTGGGTCTGCGCATGATCCTCGGCGGCCTCGCGCATCAGCTGAAGACCGCACCCGACGAGTGACCGGGCCTGCCGGGCCGCGGGCAGGTCACGAAAGGGCCCCGGCCTCAGCGGCCGGGGCCCTCTTCCTCGTGCGGCCGGTCTACGCCTTGCGGAGCCGGTCGACGATGCCCTCGATGTCCTGCCTGGCCCGGTCGGGGCGGACCCAGTGTCCGCCGCCGTCCTCGTACGCTTCGTAGTGGATGCCGGCGCCGTCGAGCGCGCCCTTGAACTCCCGCTGGCCGCGCAGCACTTCGGTCTCGTTGCCCCAGCCGAACGGGTCGGTCGGGTCGGGACTGGTACCGGCGACCAGGAAGACCCGCTTGTCGCGGTAGGTCTCCAGGTGCTCCATCGGGTTGTCGGCGCTGACCTTGGCCTCGTCCCACGGCTCACCGTAGATGGTGCCGCCGGCCAGGTCCTTGGCCGCGGAGGACAGGTTGGCCCAGTGGGCGACCGCGCCCAGGTCGCCGCGCAGGCTGGGCGGCCCGGAGTGGGCGCTCACCGAGGCGAAGCGGTCGGGGTACTTGGCGGCGTACTTCAGCGCGCCGAAGCCGCCCATCGAGAACCCGCCGACGGCGCGGCCCTCCTGCTCGGCGTACGTCCGGAAGTTCGCCTCGATCCACGGGATCAACTGGTCGATGTGGAAGGTCTCCCAGTTCCGGGGGCCGACGTTGGAGCTGACCGGGTTGGAGTACCAGCCCGCGGCTCCGCCGTCGGGCATCACGACGATGAGCGGCTGGCCGGCGGTGTAGGCGCGGATGCCGCCTTCCATCGTCCGGTCCCAGGACCTGAAGTCCTCGGCACCACCGTGGAACAGGTAGAGGACCGGGTACGTGCGTCCGCTGGTGTGGTAGTCGTCCGGGAGCAGGACGTTGACGGCCGGTCCGATGTCCCAGCCGATGGCGTCGGTCTGGAACCGGTAGTACCACATGCGGGGATCGTCCTCGTTGTGCTCCTTGACGCGCAGTCCGGAGCCGTCCTCGGCCGCACCGGCCGACGACGCCCCCGCGAGGATGCTCGCGCCGCCGAGAGCCGTGGCCGCGGCGATTCCGCCGACGGCTTTCAAGATGCTTCTGCGGGTGGGGCGGTGCTCGCTCAACATGACCTCCTGGTCGGGAAGTGGCAGGAACGGTTGGCCGGCACATCCGCAGGAGGCGGGCGGGGAGCCGGCCGAGGTGCCCCGCGCCCGGTGCCTTGCCTCTCTCGTGGTCTCCTTGGCTTGCCGGCCGTGTCGGTGGGTGTCGGTGGGTGTCGAGGCTGTCTTGCCAACCATCGCGGGAGGCGCTGAAATGCCCATGAAATCTCGATGATGCCGATGGCAGCGTGGGGGAGCGGAGGCTTCGGGGTGGACGGGGGAGATTTTCATGGGCTGCGGATCGCGGTGCTCGGGCCGGTGCGGGCCTGGCGGGACGGGACTCCGGTGGACCTCGGACCGGCCCGGCGGCAGGCGGTGCTGGCCGCGCTGATGCTGCGCAGGGGCACACCGGTCAGTCATGAGCAGCTGCTCGTCGACGTGTGGGGCGGCCGGCCTCCGAACTCCGGGCGCCGCGTACTGCCGAGCTACGTCTACCCGTTGCGCAAGGCGTTCGACGCGCAAGGCGTCGGACCGGCAGGGTCGTTGATCCGCAGCGGCGGGGGCGGGTACCGCTTCGCCGGCGACGGGGTGCGGCTCGATGTGGCGGAGCTGGCCGAGCGTGCCGGTCAGGCGCGGCGCGCGAGGGAATCCGGTGATCCGGCGACCGCGGGGGACCGGTTTTCCGAGGCGCTCGCCCTGTTCCGGGGCGAGCCGCTGGCCGGGCTCCCGGGACCGTTCGCACAGGGCGAGCGGGGGCGGCTGGCGCAGCAGCAGCGCACGCTTCAGCAGGAACGGCTCGAATGCCTGGTTCTGCTCGGCCGGTCCGCCGAGGCCCTGGACGACCTCGTCGCGCTGTCGGCCGCCGATCCGTACGACGAGTCGCTGGCCGCGCTGCGGATGCGCGCCCTCTACGGCAGCGGACACCAGGTGGCGGCGCTGAGCGCCTATCAGGACATGCGCGCACGGCTGCGCGACGAGCTCGGGGTCGAGCCCGGCGGGGAACTGCGCAGGGTGCACCAGGAGGTGCTGCGCCGGGACGACGAGCAGCTCCTCGGCCCGGCGGCGGCGCGCTCCGCCCCGTCCCCGCCCCCGCCCGCGCGACCGCCCCGGCCCTGCCGCGCGGTCGACGAACTGCCGGGCGACACCGGCCGCCTCATCGGGCGGGAGCGCGAACTGGCACTGCTGACCGCGCCCCCGCCGCCCGGATCCGTGGCGGTCGTGGCGGTCGACGGCACCGCCGGGGTCGGCAAGACCGCACTCGTCGTCCGCGCGGCCGGTGTGCTGCGCGCCCACCACCCGGACGGCTGCCTCTTCGTGGACCTGCGCACGCACAGCACGGGACGGCGCGGACAGCGCCTGACGCCCCAGCGCGTGCTGCGGCGGCTGCTGCGCTCGCTCGGCGCAGCCGACAGCGAGGTGCCCGACGACCTCGACGAACTCACCGCCGCATGGCGGGCCGCGACCAGCTCACTGCGGCTGCTCCTGGTGCTGGACGATGTGCTGAGCGCGCAGCAGATACGGCCGCTGCTGCCCGCCGGACCGGGCAGCACGGTGATGGTGGCCGGCCGCCGGCGGCTGGCCGGACTGGACGCCGACCGACGCGTCACCCTGGAGCCCCTGGAGACCGGCGACGGACTGTCCCTGCTCCGGCACATCGTGGGCGAGGAGCGCGCGGACCGGGAGCCGGCGGCGACGCGCGAGCTGGTCCAGCTGTGCGACGGGCTGCCGCTGGCGCTGCGCATCGCCGGGGCGCGGCTGCAGACCCGCCCCGCCTGGACGCTGGCGTACCTGGTGGAGCGCATGGCGGGCGACGATCGCCGGCTGCGCGAGCTGAGCGCCGGGGACCGCAGCGTGGAGACGGCCTTCCGGCTGTCGTACGACCAGCTCACGCCGGAGCAGCAGCTCGGCTTCCGCGCCCTCGGCCTGTCGCCGACCGTCGAGTTCGACCCGCTGACACCGGCGGCGATGCTGGGCCGGCCGCCCGGCGATGCCGAGCAGATCCTGGAGAGCCTGGTCGACGCGAGCCTGGTGCAGCAGCCCCGTCCGGGCCGCTACCGGCTGCACGATCTGGTCCGGGTGCACGCGCGGCGGCTCGCCCAGGCCGTACCCGCCGAAGCCGGCCCGGTCCGCACCGCCGCGCTCCGCCTCTATCTGGACGCGGGCCGGATCGCCAGCGACTGGGGCCCGGACGGTTTCCCCACCGGGCCGCGGTCCGGTGCGGCGCCGTTCGCGGACTGGAAGGACGCCGACGCCTGGCTGGACGCGGCAGGCCCGGAGCTCGCCGATGTCGTCGGCCACGCCGCGGCGCTCGGCGAAGCCGACCACGCGTGCTGGATCGCCGAGGCCCTGAGCGACTACCTCATCCGCCGGGGCCGGTACCACGAGTGCCGTACGGCCCTGGAGACCGCGCTCGGGCATGCGGACGAGGCCGGGGACCGGCGGATGGCCACCGCACTGCGCTGCTGCATGGGCATCACCGACATCTACCAGGGCCGCTACCTCCAGGGACACGCCTGGTTCACCGAGGCGCTCCACCTCGGCCGCCGCCGCGCGGACCGGCGCGACGAGGCCCGGGCCCTGACCGGGCTGGCCGCCGCCGAACTGGCCCTGGGCCGGGCCGAGCAGGCGGTCGCCCATCTCGCCGCCGCGCTGGAACCGGCCCAGCGGCTCGGCGACAACTGGCTCGCCGCGATGGGGCTCTGCCTGCTCGGCGGCGTCCACCACGCCCAGGGACGCGGCGAGGAGGCGCTGGGCTGCTACGCCGACGCCCTCGCCCACGCCGAGAAGAACGGCCGGCCGCGCATGATCAGCACGGCCCTGTGCTCCGCCGCCGACGTCCATCTCGACCTCGGCCACTACGGCGAGGCCAAGACCCTCTTCCGCCACGCGGCCGACCTGGCGCAGCGGGCCGGGGACGTCCTCCTGCACGCGATCATCCTGACCCGGCTGGGCACGGCGGAGCACGGCGCGGGAAACCTGGGCGCCGCCGCAGACCTCCACCACCAGGCCCTCTCCCGGCACCAGACGTTGTCCCCCCTCGCCGAACCCAACCGCGACCGGCTGGAGATGGACATCCGTTACCGCCTGGGCAGCACCTACTCCGCGGCCGGCCGCGTCGACGAGGCACGGGAACAGTTCCGCACCGCGCTGGCCCTGCCCGGAGCCGGCGAGCACCCCAAGGAGCGCGCGCTGGCGATCGAGGGACTCGAACACTGCCAGGACCGCCCGGCTGCCGATCCGTCGGCACGCGTCCGGGCGGCGGATTCCCGGCGCCCGGACGCGTGAGCCGCTCAGCTCACGTGCAGGGTGAGGGCGGCGGTGTGGAGCCTGCCCGCGGTCCGGAACTGCAGGAACAGCCGCCAGTTACCGGGCTTGGCCAGCTCGGCGTGGAACGGCAGGCGGGGCCCGCCGTGGCCGCCGTCCACCTTGTTCTCCGGGTGAAGGTGGGCGAAGGCCTGGTCGCCTTCGTGGAAGGCGGTCAGGTGGGCGTAGGTGTCGAGGTACGGCTGGAGGCCGGTGACCGGCTTGCCGTCCTTGCCGACGGTGACGGTGAGGGGGTGGGCCATGCCCGCCATCAGCTCGCCCTTCACCGTGACGGTGTAGCCGTCGACCGTGGTGGTCGCGGCCGCTTTCGGTACGGCGGTGGTGGCTGCCGGGCCGGGGACGGTGACGCTGCGGCTGAGCACGAAGTCCCGGCCCTTGCCCGCACCGGTCTCCGGGGTGAACTGGGCGAACACCCGCCAGGAGCCGGGCCGCAGCGCGTCGAGGGCGGAGGTCCAGGTGCCGTCGCCGGCCATGGTGGGGTGGAGGTGCTGGAAGCCGGTCAGATCGGACCGGATGGCGTAGAAGTGCAGGCGCTTGGTCTGCTCGAGGGCGAAGCCGGTGACCGGCTTGCCGCCGGGGCCGGTGATGGTGAACCGGTAGTCGGTCCGCTTGCCGGACGGCAGCGTGGTGGCGTCCGAGGCCATCCGGTAGCCGTCCTTCTCGGCGACCAGGCCGTCCCCGGTGCTCATTTTCATGCCGGGCATGGACGAGTCGTGGTGCCCGGCGCCGGCCGTGGGTGCCGAGGCGGAGGGCTTGTCCGCGCCCGGCGTCGCGGAGCCGGGCGAGGAGTCGGCGCCGCACGCGGTCAGTGCCAGCGCCAGGGCACTGCCGACGGAGACGGCGGTGAGGGTGCGGCGACGCGAGGACATGCGGGAAACGAGGGACATCAGGAGAGTCTTTCGAGGTGAGCACACCGCTGTCGGGCGGTACGCGGGTGAGCAGGACGCCGGACCGGCCCAGGAGCGATCCCGGGGCCGACGGTCCTGTCACGTCCGCGCGACGCCCACGCGCAGCAGCACTCCCCGCCCTTCACCGGGCGGCCCCCGCCATCGCGTCACCACGGCCGCAAGCCGTCGGCCGAGAGGCTCCCACGCCGCACATGCGACAACGGCCAGGGCGCCTGCTGCGGGCGGTACCGGCGACGGGTGCGCGGGGGTGGAGACGCACAGCGTGCCGTCCGTGCCGGCCGGGCCCAGGTACGGGGCCGCGTGCGGGCTGCCGGCGAAGTGGCCTGCCGACGGAGCGTCCGCATGCACACTCATCGCGGCGGGCGCCTGCGTCATCGGAGGGGAACCGGCCGTCGTCCCGTGGCATCCGCCGGCAGCCGCAGCCGGCGAACCGTGCATCAGGAACAGCCCGGCAACGACGGCGCACACCGCGAGCAACCGGGCCGTCAGCGGCCTGCTCGATGTCGCGGTGCGGTGCATGGCGGGTGTCCCTCTCCGGCTTTCCGTTCGTCCCGTACGGCGGCTCGTCCGGTACGGGTGGCGAAGTGCGCCACGGCGAGCATACCCCCTCCCGGTATTCCTGAGGTCGGGGGGAGGGGCGATGGGAGACGAGGGTCAGCGCTCGCCCTTCCCGTCGCGGGCGGCGCCCAGCAGCCGGCGCAGCTCCTCGGCCTCGCCCGGCTCCATGTGCTCGACGAAGGCGGCCAGGGCCGCCACACGGTTCCGGCTACCGGCCAGCGCCTCGCCCACCAGCCCCGCCACATACGTCTCCCGGCCGGCGGTCGCGCCGTAACGGAAGGCCCGTCCGTCGCGCTCCTTGGACAGCCAGCCCTTGCGGTACAGGTTCTCGGTGACCGTGTGCACCGTGTTGTACGCGGGCTCGGGGGCGCGCTCGAGGCGCTCCAGCACCTCGCGCACCCGCAGCGGCTCGCCCGCCTCCCACACCGCATCCATGATCGCGGCCTCCAGGTCGCCGAACTGCGGCATGAGCCCTCCCTCTGGCCTCTCGGTGCGGCACCGCAATCCTAAGCGGCCTAGGAATTCGAGGGGCGGCGGTTCACCACGGGGCTACCGCGCCCCGAAGCGCGCGGTGGCGAGCACCGTCCCGTCGGCGGCGATGAGGCGCACTCCGGAGAGCTGGGACGGGTCGACGGAGGACGGGGCACCCCAGTAGCCGTAGCCGCCGTGCAGGGTGAAGGCGCCGATGCGCACGGACGTGCCGTCCTTGCGTACCAGCACACAGGATGCCTTGCCGCCGTAGGCGATTCCGGCGTCCGCGAGGTCGACGGACATGTACACCCAGGCCGGCGGCCCGGGATGGACGTAGATCTCACCGACCGGGCCCCGCTCGTGCCCGACCCCGGCCAGCTGCGCATGCAGCATGCCGGCCCCCGCCTCGACGGGACGGGACGGGGCGGCCGCCTCATTGCTCAGGACCGTGCCGACGGCCCAGCCGCCGAACCCGAAGGCCAGCGCGAGGGTGGCCGCGGCGGCCGCGACCCGCAGCCGGACACGGCTGCGGAAGCCTCTGCGGGGGAGGGACCCCCGGCCGCGCAGACGACCGCGGTCGTCCTGCGCCGCCGCATGCTGCAGCCGCCGCGCCACCCGGGTCTCGAACCCGGCCGGCGGCTCGCTGCCCGGCAGCAGACCCAGCAGTCCGTCGCCGACGAGGGTCAGCTGCTCGACGTACTCCCGGCAGTCCGCGCAACGGTCCAGATGCCGCACCGCCTCGGCCCGCTGACGGCCCGGGAGCACGCCCAGCGCCAGCTCGGCGCCGATCTCCCGCAGCTGTTCGCAGATCACGTCGTTATCCATGGTCGCCTCGCTTCGGAGACGTGAGCGTGGACCGCAGTTTCCCCATCGCGGTCCTGATCCGCGTCTTGGCCGTGCCCAGCGGGATCTGCTCCATGGTGGCGATCTGCTGGGCCGTCATCCCGTAGATGCCCGCCATCACCAGAGCCCGGCCCTGTTCGCGCGGCAGCCGCGCCACGGCGGCACGCAGGGCCGACGACGCCTCGTCGGCCAGGGCCAGCTGTTCGGGGGTGTCGGTCACGACGTCGAGGAGTGTGTCGAGATCTTCGGGGGCCACCGGCTGCGGCCGGCGCGCGCGGACGACATCGATGGCGAGGTTGTGCGCGATGGCCGTCAGCCACGTCGTCACCGATCCGCGCCTCGAGTCGTACATCTGCGCATGCCGCCACGCACGCTCGAACGTCTGCTGCGCGACATCCTCGGCGAGCTGGGGATCGCCGAGCACGGCGAGGGCGACGCCGAAGACCGTGTGCTGGAACCTCCGCACGAAGGTGGCCGCGAGCTCGGGATCACCCGTCGCCAGCCCGGCCAGCAGTGCCTCGTCCGGGAGACGGCCGACCGGGAACCGGAACCTCTGCATACCCGGATATACGGTCCGCCCCGGCCTGCGGATTGCCTGGCGGCCACGGAAGATCACCCTCACATTTTCTCCCGCTTTCGCCGCCGTATCCATGGGCCGGGGCGGCTCGGCCCCCGCGCCGCGCCGGAGGACCTCCTGCGGCGCCGTCATCTGCCCGCGGGCACCTTGGGGCGGACCGGAGCCGAGGGGACAAGCGTCGGCCGGGTGACGTACCAGGCGAAGAAGGCGGCCAGGAACAGGGCCTCGGCGACGAGGGACAGCATTCCGTACGGGGGGTCCCAGTCCGTTTCGTGGTAGCCGGGCAGTCCGACGGTGCGCGACAGGGCGAAGCCGAGAATCATGCCGCCGCTGACCAGCGCGCCGAGCCACCATGCCGCTGCGGAGTTCCGCAGCACCAGCCCGGCGGCAGCGAGGAGAAGCGCCACGCTGCCGATGATGAACAGGATTCCTATGTACAACGTCTCCTCAAGGTGCTCGGGGGCGATCACGAGGTGGACAACGGCACTGAGCAGGGCGCAGCAGGCGCCGATCCCTGCCAGCGACACGGCAGCGGAACGGGAAGACATCAGACCTCCTCACCGGGAATGTTCGGCGGTGTGCCCCGGGCCCGTTCGGCAGCTTCAATCGGGTATACGGGACGAGCCGGCAAATGGTTCATGATCGGCGACGGGGTGCCGGACGCGGGGCCCCACGGGTGCCGGGAAAAAGGGTTGGCGCCGTGGAGCGGGGCTGTTCTACGCTCGGCGACGTTCCGGATGGCGGCTTGCGGCCGCCGTCCCCAGCCGTGGAGAAACCGGGAGGTGAGTACTGATGACTGTCGTTGCCACGGGCGTTGCCCGCATCCAGAAGATCATCAATTTCACCTCTGTGGTCTCCGGCTGACTCCACACCTTTTCTCTCTCCCGCGCGTTGAGCGCGGAGCCGGGACCGCTTCATCCTGAAGGGTCATCCCGTTGTTCGACCTCGATCTTTCCGCTGCGCATCCGCTGACCGCCTATGGCTGGGACGACGGGTTCGCGGAGAGCTTCACCCCCTTCGCCGGGCGGGGGTTCGTGCCCGGCCGCGTCGTCCGCGTCGACCGCGGGCGGGTGGATGCCGTCGTGCCCGACGGCGACGGCATCCGTACCGTTCTGGCGGACACCGCACTCGTGGCGACCAGTGACCCGATGCGGGTGCCGTGCACCGGCGACTGGGCCGTGATCGACCTGGCGAACGGGCGCACCGGCGGCCATGTCGACGGCGTCGTAAGGGCGTTGCTGCCGCGCCGTACGGCGTTCTTGCGGTCCGCCTCGTCCAAGCGGTCCGAAGGGCAGATCCTCGCCGCGAACGTCGATCACGCAGTGATCGCGGTGTCGCTCGCGGATGCGCTCGACCTGGGGCGCATCGAGCGGTTCGTGTCGCTCGCCTGGGAGAGCGGCGCACAGCCCCTGGTGGCGCTGACCAAGGCCGATCTGGTCCCGGATCCGGCCGGGCTGGCGCATCTGGTCGCCGATGCGGAGACCGTGGCTCCCGGGGTGCAGGTGCTGGCGGTCAGTGCGGAGGCCGGGGAGGGCGTCGACGTGCTGGGCGCGGTGCTGGCCGGGGGGACGTCGGCGTTGCTGGGGCAGTCCGGGGCGGGGAAGTCCACGCTGGCCAACGCCCTGGTGGGGGAGGACGTCCAGGACGTCCAGGCCATTCGCGACCGGGACGGCAAGGGGCGGCACACCACCACCACGCGGGATCTGCTGGCGCTGCCCGCTGGCGGGGTGCTGATCGACACACCCGGGCTGCGGGGCGTCGGGATGTGGGACGCGGAGGCCGGGCTGGCGCGGACCTTCTCCGATGTGGAGACGCTGGCCGGGGACTGCCGCTTTCATGACTGCGCCCATGAGACGGAGCCGGGGTGCGCGGTGCTGGAGGCCGTCGCGAGCGGGCAGCTGGCCGAGCGCCGGCTGGAGAGCTACCGCAAGCTGCAGCGCGAGAACCTGCACATCGTGGCGAAGACGGACGCCCGGCTGCGGGCGGAGCTCCGGCGGGACTGGAAGCAGAAGCAGGCGCTGGGGCGCCACATGATGGAACGGAAGAGGGGGACGGGGAGGTAGCGGCGGGCCTGCCGGGGGCGCGCCCCCGGCAGGCTCCCAGCGCCGTGTCCGGATCCCGCCAGTGACGGGGCTGCGGGCGGCGCACACTGGGCCCGTGAGGAACGACGTGATGGATGACGGGGCCCGGTACGAGGCGGTGTCCAGCCGGGATGCGCGGTTCGACGGGGAGTTCTTCTTCGCGGTGGTGACGACCGGTATCTACTGCCGGCCGAGCTGTCCCGCGGTCACTCCCAAGCGGGTGAACGTGCGGTTCTTCCCCACGGCCGCCGCCGCCCAGACCGCCGGCTTCCGGGCCTGCCGCCGGTGCCGGCCGGACGCCGTGCCGGGTTCCGCCGAGTGGAACGTACGGGCCGATCTGGTCGGCCGCGCCATGCGCTTCATCGCGGACGGGGTGGTCGACCGGGAGGGCGTCGGCGGGCTGGCGCGGCGGCTGGGGTACAGCCCGCGCCAGGTGCAGCGGCAGCTGACCGCGGAGCTCGGCGCGGGCCCGGTGGCGCTGGCGCGGGCCCGCCGGGCGCACACCGCACGGGTGCTGCTGCAGACCACCCCGCTGCCGGTCACCGAGCTGGCGTTCGCGGCCGGGTTCGCCAGCATCCGGCAGTTCAACGACACCATGCGGGAGATCTACGCCGCCACGCCCAGCGAGCTGAGGGCCGCGGCGGGCCGGGGCACGGCACGCAACGCGGCCGGCGGAATCCCGCTGCGGCTGGCCTACCGGGGCCCCTGCGCCGAGGCCGAGATGTTCGACTTCCTGCAGGTACGGGCGGTGCCCGGCGTCGAGGAGATCCGGGGTACCCGCGGCGCCCGCACCTATCGCCGTACGCTGCGGCTCGCCTACGGCACCGCGATCGCCGAGGTCGACGAGTGCGGCGGCGCACGGTCGCGGCGCATCTCGCCCGCGGGGCTGGTGTGCCCGGCCGACCGGGGCACGGACGGCGGCTGGCTCGAGTGCCGGCTGCGGCTGAGCGATCCCCGGGATCTGGCCACGGCCGTCCAGCGGCTGCGCCGGCTGTTCGACCTGGATGCGGATCCGTACGCCGTCGCGGAGCGGCTGGGCGCCGATCCGCTGCTCGGCCCTCTGGTCGCGGAGCGCCCGGGGCTGCGCTCGCCCGGCGCCGCCGATCCCGAGGAACTGGCCGTACGGACGGTGCTCGGCGGGCCGCCGGGGCGCGCCGCGGAGCTGGTCCGGGCCTACGGGAAGCCGCTGGACACGGCGGACGGCGGGCTCACCCATCTCTTCCCGGCGCCCGCGGAGCTCACCGGCGCCGACGTCCCGGCCCCGGTACGGGCGCTGTGCACGGCCCTCGCCGACGGGACGCTGCTGCTGGACGCGGGCGCGGACCGGGCCGCCGCCGAGCGGACGCTGGCCGCCCTCCCCGGCGTCGGGCCCCGGGCGGCGGCGTACATCCGGATGCGGGGGATGGGCGACCCGGATGTGGGGGCCGCGTTGGGGCCGGCCGGGGCGGCGGATGCCTGGCGGCCCTGGGGAGCGTATGCGCTGCACCATCTGTGGCGGGCCGGGATACGGACGGACGGGGACGCGCTGCGGGAGCCGGGGGACCCGGGGGCGGTCCCTGCGCTCAGCCCGCCATCACCACCCCCGCCCACGCCCCCACGACCAGCAGACAGGCGAACAGCTCGACCAGCACGCTCAGGCCGATGACCCGCATGACCGTACGGGTGGAGGCCCAGGCGTCGCCGTGGCTGCCGAGCCGGATGCGCTCGAGGACGTAGAGACCGCCGACGGCGCCGAGCGGGCCGCCGATCACGGGGACGACGAAGAATCCGACGATGCCCGTGGTCCCCGCCAGGAAGAGGGTGCGGTAGGGCGCGCCGGCATCACGGAGACTGCGGGCCGGGAGCAGCCATTTGAGGGCCTGGTTGAGGAGCAGGAGGACGGTGGCGGCGATCAGCAGCGTCCAGGCGGCGCCGGTCCGCTCGGTCATCGCCCACCACAGCACACCGGCCCAGACGATCGGCGGCCCGGGAATGCCCGGAATCAGCACTCCGAGCAGACCGAACAGCATGACCAGGCCGACCGCGACCAGCTGCCACACGCTCATGTGACGGCTCTCCCGCCGGGGGGACCCCCGTCCAGCGGTAGCCGGGGGACCTCGGCCGGGGGGACCCCCGTGCTGCGCTCTGTCATGGCCCAAGCCTGCCGGACCGGGCCGGGACGCGCCCTCCGGCGGACGGCGCCGGCCGGGCGGGAACGCCTCTGCGCGCCCTGTTTCCGCGGCACCCCTCCAGGGACAATACGGGCCATGACCGATCTGGGGGCACGGCGCGGCCATGAGGACGAGTGGTGGCGGCGGTTGTACGGCGAGGCAGGGGCGGGCGGCGGTGCGGTGCGGGACGCCGGGGCGTCCGGGGCCGCGGACACCCTCGACGACCGGGTGGCCTCGGCGCTGCGTGCGGTGGGCCCGGCCGGGACGCGCGCCTCAGGCCCAAGACCGCCGGCCCCGAGCCCGCCGGCCCCACGGGGGGAGCCCGCCCCGCCCGCCGCCCCCTCCCTGTACGTACCGCCCGGCCAGGACCCGGTCGCCCTCCCCGCCGCCGACCCCGCCGCCCTCGACGCCCTGGTCCCCGACACCGAACTGGACGGCGCCGCCTACGGCTCGCTCACCCTCCGCGCCGCCTCGCTCCGCGGCGACCTGGCCCGCTACCAGGGCGAACCCCGCCGCGACGCCCTGCTCACCGCCCGCTTCGGCACCGGCCGGGACACCCTGATCCTGGCCGCCGTGGCGACCGGCCGGCCCGGCGCCGAGGACTCCCGGCGCGCCGCCCGCGACGCCTGCGCCTGGATCGGCGCGGCGGTCGGCCGCAGCTGCACCCGATTGGCCGAGGACATCCGTACGGACCGTCGCGACGCCCTCCGGTCCGGACTGCAGCGGCTCACCGACCACAGCTACGGCAGGCTGCGCGCCCGTGCGACGGAGCGGGGCACCGCACCCGAGGAGTACACGGCCGCCCTCCGCTGCCTGCTGCTGCCCGCCGACCCCGAATGCCGTACCCGGGTGTTCTTCGGCACCGGCGACGGCGGCCTCTTCCGGTTGCACGACGGCTCCTGGCAGGACCTCGAGCCCGCCGCGCCAAACGGCGGGTTCCTCTTCCGGCCGGCCGCCGCCCGCGCCGGGGACACCCTCCTGCTGTGCAGTACGGGCCTGGCGGAACCGCTGCGCGAGGACGCCGGGTTCGCCGCCCGGCTGGCCGCCGAGTGGGGCGCCGGACCACCCGGTCTCGTCGCCTTTCTGTCCGCCGCCCAGTCACGCAGCACGGGCCATGCGGGGGACCGGACGGCCGTGGGGGTGTGGCAGTCCTGGCCGGGCGGGTAGGCGGGCCGAGAACCACCTGAGGCGCAGCACCGTCGGGAGGAGCCCCACCCATGCCCAGACAGACCGTCGCCGAGCAGTTCGTGGACATTCTGGCGCGGGCGGGGGTGCGGCGGCTGTACGGAGTCGTCGGTGACAGTCTCAACCCCGTCGTGGACGCCATCCGCCGGCACTCCGCGATCGACTGGATCCAGGTCCGGCACGAGGAGGCGGCCGCCTTCGCCGCCGGGGCGGAAGCGCAGCTCACCGGCAAGCTGGCGGCCTGCGCCGGCTCCTGCGGTCCCGGGAACCTGCACCTGATCAACGGCCTCTTCGACGCCCACCGCTCCATGGCCCCGGTGCTCGCCCTCGCCTCCCACATCCCGTCCAGCGAGATCGGCACCACCTACTTCCAGGAGACCCACCCCGACCGGCTGTTCACCGAATGCAGTCATTACAGCGAGCTGATCTCCCACCCCCGGCAGATGCCCCGGGTGCTCCAGACGGCGATCCAGCACGCCATCGGGCGGAGCGGGGTCTCGGTCGTCTCCCTCCCCGGCGACATCGCCGCCGAGCCGGCCCCGGAGCGCGCCGTCGAGCACGCCCTGGTCACCGCGCGCCCCTCCGTACGCCCCGGGGACACCGAGATCGACACGCTGGCCCGGATGATCGACGAGGCCGGCAAGGTCACGCTGTTCTGCGGCAGCGGCACGGCGGGCGCCCATGCCGAGGTGATGGAGTTCGCCGAGCGGGTGAAGTCGCCGGTCGGGCATGCGCTGCGCGGCAAGGAGTGGATCCAGTACGACAACCCGTACGACGTCGGCATGAGCGGGCTGCTCGGCTACGGCGCCGCCTACGAGGCCACCCACGAGTGCGATCTGCTGATCCTGCTCGGCACGGACTTCCCGTACAACGCCTTCCTGCCCGACGACGTCATGATCGTCCAGGTCGATGTCCGGCCCGAACACCTGGGGCGCCGCACCAAGCTCGACCTGGCCGTCTGGGGCGACGTCCGCGAGACGCTGCGCTGTCTGATCCCCAAGGTGCAGCGAAAGACCGACCGCAAGTTCCTGGACCGGATGCTCAAAAGGCATGCCGATGCGCTGGAAGGCGTGGTCAAGGCGTACACGCGCAAGGTGGAGAAACACACCCCGATCCACCCCGAGTTCGTCGCCTCCGTCCTGGACGAGGAGGCGGCCGACGACGCGGTCTTCACCGTCGACACCGGCATGTGCAACGTCTGGGCCGCCCGCTATCTCAGCCCCAACGGCCGCCGCCGGGTGATCGGTTCGTTCAGTCACGGCTCGATGGCGAACGCGCTGCCGCAGGCCATCGGCGCACAGTTCCTCGACCGCCGGCGGCAGGTCGTCTCGATGTCGGGCGACGGCGGATTCGCCATGCTGATGGGCGACTTCCTCACCCTGGTCCAGTACGACCTGCCGGTGAAGATCGTCCTTTTCGACAACTCCTCCCTGGGCATGGTGGAGCTGGAGATGCTGGTCTCCGGCCTGCCTTCCTACGGCACCACCAACCGCAATCCGGACTTCGCGGCCCTCGCCCGCGCGGCTGGCGCCCACGGCGTGCGGGTCGAGAAGCCCAAACAGCTGCGCGGCGCCCTGCGCGACGCCTTCCGGCACAACGGCCCGGCACTGGTGGACGTCGTCACCGACCCCAACGCCCTGTCGATCCCGCCGAAGATCAGCGCGGAGATGGTGTCCGGCTTCGCGCTGTCGGCCGGGAAGATCGTGCTGGAGGGCGGGGTCGGCCGGATGCTCCAGATGGCCCGCTCCAATCTGCGGAACATCCCCAGGATGTAGGCCACGCGGTGCTCTAGGTGTGCTGTTCGGAGAGGTTGGTGATGCGGCTGGCTGGGGTGTGGCCGCTGATTCCGGTGTGGGGTCGGTGGTAGTTGTACCAGTCCAGCCAGTCGGGGAAGGCTGCTTGTCGTTCGGCGTCTGAGGTGTAGGGCTGGTGGTAGGCCCATTCGTCGAGCAGGGTGCGGTGGAAGCGTTCGACCTTGCCGTTGGTCTGTGGGCGCCAGGGCCGTGTCCAGCGCGGTTGGATGCCCAGGTCGTGGCAGGTCTGACGCCAGGTGTTCTTGCTGTAGGCCCAGGCGTTGTCGGTCAGTACGCGTTCGACGGTGACGCCTTGGGCGGCGAACCAGGCCGTGGCCCGTGTGAGGAAGCCCGCGCAGGTGTCTGCCTTCTCGTCGGGCAGGTCTTCGGTGTAGGCCAGGCGAGAGTGGTCATCGAGTGCGGTGTGCAGGTAGGCGTATCCCATGCCGTTGCGATTCTTGCGTCCGCAGGCCCGGCCGAGGGCTTTGTGGCCGCCGCCGTCGGGGATGCGGCCGAGTTTCTTCACGTCGATGTGGACCAGTTCGCCGGGCCGGGCGCGTTCGTATCGGCGGACGGGCTCACCGGTGGCCCGGTCTACTGCGGCCAGCGGCGGCATGCCGTGGCGCTGGAGGATGCGGTGGGCGGTGGAGGCTGCGATGCCGGTGCGGGCGGCCAGCCGCAGCGGGCCGATGCGGTGCTCGCGTCGCATGCGCACGACCTTGTCTTCCACTGCTGTGGACGTGCGGTGAGGCTGGTGGTGGGGCCTGCTGGAGCGGTCGTTCATGCCCGCGTGGCCGTGCAGCCGGTAGCGGCCGGCCCAGCGTGCAGCTGTCGTGTGACTGACCTGGAACCGTTCCGCGGCCCGGCGCAACGGCCAGCCCTCGTCGACGACGCACCGCCAGACGCAGCCTGCCGGTCGGTGTCAGCGGGGCGTTACGGTGGATCACGAGGGCCTCCTGCACTCGGCGGTAGATGTCGCAATCCCCACCGAGCCAGAAGGCCCTCACCTCGTTCAAGCACCCAGCACGCGTGTCACCAACGTGCCCGGACAGCACATCTAGGCCGTCGGCGGTCGCTGCGGCCGCAGCCGGAGGGTCAGGATCTGGAACGGGCGGAGCTCCACCGTCACATCGGACGTGGGACCTCCCGCCTCCTCCCGCAGCGGGCGCTCCAGCAGATCGGTGACGGTGGCCCGTTCGACCGGGAACCCCGGGGAGAGCGTGCCGGTGGCCCGGCCGCCCCGGGACTCGTACAGCCGGACCACCACATCGCCGCTGTGGTCCTCGGCGAGCTTGACCGACTCCACGGTGATCGCCGGGTGGTCGACGCGGACCAGCGGCGGGACGGCCGGCGCGGTGGCGGGCCGCAGCGGGAGGTTGAGCGCCAGGCCCTCGGCCACGGCGTCGCCGACCCCGGCGCCCGGCAGCAGCGCGTAGGTGAAACGGTGCGAGCCCTGGTCGGTCTCCGGATCCGGGCTGTGCGGGGCGCGCAGCAGGGTCAGCCGTACGGTCGTGCCCAGGCCCTCCGCATGCGGTGTACGGGTCACGTCATGGCCGTAGGTGGAGTCATTGAGCAGCGCGACGCCATAGCCCGGCTCGGCGACCCGCAGCCAGCGGTGCGCGGGGATCTCGAAACGGGCCGCGTCCCAGCTGGTGTTGGTGTGGGTGGGGCGGTGCACATGCCCGAACTGCACCTCGGACGTGGACCGTTCGGCGTGCACGTCCAGCGGGAAGGCGGCCTTGAGGACCTTCTCCGACTCATGCCAGTCGATGTCCGTGGTGATGTCGAGGCGGCGGGCGCCCGCGCGCAGGGTCAGATCCTGGGCGATCCGGGACCCGGCGCCGAATGCCCTGGTCACCCGCACGGTGGCGGTCAGCGGCCCGTCCGTCACCAGGGCGACGGACTCGGCCGCGGTCAGATCGGTGTGCCGGTGGCGGTAGTGCCGGTCGAGGTCCCAGGCGTCGTACTGGGTGGGGTGGTCCGGGTGCAGCTGGAGCAGATTGCCGCGGGCGCCGGGGGCCAGGACCTCACGTCCGGCGTGCAGATCGCGGACGGATGCCAGCAGGCCGTCGGTGCCGATGCGGACGCGGAGCAGGCCGTTGTCGAGGACGACGGCGCCCTCGGCGTCGGTGCCCGACCGTACGGGCGCGGGCGAGGGCGTGGGGGAGTGCGGGCCGGGCGGGCGGAGCGTCGCCGAGCCCAGCGCGGGCACATGGACGGGGACGGGGGTCCGGGACTCGTCCGGCAGCTCGACGATCTCGTCCCGGTCGTAGGGCGAGGCATTGAACACCGTCGGCACCGCGGCCGCCCCGGCCCCCGGTTCGCCCAGCGCCCCGATCGCGCCCTCGATGATCTCCGTGAGCTCCGCCTCCACCGCCGCGTACGCCGCCCGCGCCTCCCGGTGCACCCAGGCGATGGACGAGCCCGGCAGGATGTCGTGGAACTGGTGCAGCAGAACGGTCTTCCACAGCCGGTCCAGGTCCTCGTACGGATACCCGTACGCCGCACCCCCGGCCGTCCGCACCGCCGCCGTGGCCGCCCACAGCTCCGCCTCCCGCAGGAGGTGTTCGCTGCGCCGGTTGCCTTGCTTGGTCTTCGCCTGCGAGGTGTACGTACCGCGGTGGAACTCGAGGTACAGCTCGCCCGACCAGACCGGCGCCGCCGCCCCGTACTCCTCGTGGGCCGCCTCGAAGAACCGGGCCGGCGGTTCGATCCCGACGCGCGGCGAGCCCTCCAGATCGCGCAGCCGGCGCGCCCGCTCCAGCATCTCGCGGGTCGGGCCGCCCCCGCCGTCGCCCCAGCCGAACGGGACCAGGGAGCGGGTGGCCCGTCCCTTCTCCGCGAAGTTCCGCTCCGCATGGGCGAGTTCGCGGCCGTGCAGCTGGGAGTTGTAGGTGTCCACGGGCGGGAAGTGGGTGAAGACACGGGTGCCGTCGATGCCCTCCCACCAGAAGGTGTGGTGCGGCATCTTGTCCGTCTGGTTCCACGACAGCTTCTGGGTCAGGAACCACTTCGCCCCCGCCAGCCGCGCCAGCTGCGGAAAGGCGGCGGTGTAGCCGAAGGAGTCCGGCAGCCAGATCTCCTCGGTCTCCACCCCCAGCTCGTCGAGGAAGAAGCGCTTGCCGTGCACCAGCTGCCGGGCCAGCGCCTCGCCCCCGGGCATATTGGCGTCCGATTCCACCCACATGGAGCCCACGGGCGCCCAGTTCCCGTCCCGTACGGCCTTCTTGATGCGCTCCCAGATGTGCGGCTGGTGGTCCCGCACCCAGGCGTACTGCTGCGCCTGCGAGCAGGCGAACACCAACTCGGGGTATTCGGTGGCCAGTTGCGTGACGTTGGCGAAGGTGCGGGACGCCTTGCGGACGGTCTCGCGCAGCGGCCACAGCCAGGCGGAGTCGATATGGGCGTGCCCGGCGGCCGAGACGCGGTGGGCGCCGGCGGCGGCCGGGCTGCTCAGTACGCCGGCGAGCGCGGCCCGGCCCGCGGCGGCGGTACCCGCGACATCGTGCAGATCCAGCGCGTCCAGCATGTCCTCCAGCGCCCGCAGGATCTCGTGCCGGCGCGGGCGGTCGGCGGGCAGCTCGTACATCAGCTCCGACAGCACCTCGATGTCGAGCACCAGATGCCAGACGGTTTCGTCGAGGACGGCGAGGTCGGCGGCGGCGAAGCGGTACAGGGGGCGGTGGGGCGCGGTGCGGATGTCGCCGAGGTCGGTGGGGCGGAAGTCCCGCAGCACGGCAGGGTTGGCGGCGGCCTCCAGAAGGAGCCGTACCCGCTCGCCGCCCTGCGCCGGGGCGGCGACGGGGACGTGGCGGTTGCGCGGATGGATGCCCTTGAGCGGTACCCCGTCGCCGTCATGGACCAGCCCCTCCGCCTGGAAGCCGGGCCCGTCACCGCTGAACCCGGGGTCGATGACGGCCTCCACCCGCCGGCCCGCCCATTCCCCGGGCACCTCGCCCGTGAGCCGGAACCAGCTCGTCGACCACGGCGGCCCCCAGACGTCGCCCGCCGAGAACGGCTCGTACGTGGCCCGCAGGGCCTCCTCGACCGGCACGGGTTCACCCGGCGCATGCCATACCGCCAACTCCAGCGGCGCCCGCGCCGCATACTGCGCGGGCCGGATGAACTGCCCCAGCGCCCGTTCCAGACGCCCCTCCACCAGCAGTCGGTCGTCGTGCACGGCGGCTCCTCTCGGGAAGGTGTCCGGGTCCGGTCCGTATGCGGTCCGTGCGGTTACCGGAGGCATACCCACCGGAGAACGGGGCTCCGCACGGCGTCGTGAGGCATCAACCGAAGCATGGCGCCTGGCCGGATGGGCATGCATGAGCGTGAGGCTGTTCGAGGGAGCGCCGATCGTTGGTCCGGGGGCGGGGGAGAGCATGCGTCAGCCTGTGCGGCGCGAGGAACGGAACAGACGGCAGGACATGAGCGAGGGGAGCCGGGGCGGGGGGACCGTCGCGCGGGCGCCGGGGGTGCTCAGACGGCGGGTGCGGCATGCGGATCTGCGGGCGGTCGGCGAGGTGCGCCGGGAGCTGCGGCAGCTGCTCAGCCACTGGGCCAAGCTGCGGAACGGCGAGGCCGCCGAGGTCGCCGAGGTCGCGACGCTGCTCACCAGCGAGCTGGTCACCAATGCGCTGGTGCATGCGGAGGGCGGCGCCGTGGTCACCGCCATAGCCGGCGACCGGTTACGCATAGAGGTGAGGGACTTTGTCTCCGGGCTCCCCGAGCCCAAGGCACCGACCGCCGACGGGACATCCGGCCGGGGTCTGATGCTGGTCCGCTCCTTAGCGGACAGGTGGGGCATACGGTCCCACGGGGTCGGCAAATGCGTGTGGTTCGAGCTGGGTGGCGGACCGGCCTGAGCCGGTATCGGGGGTGTGGGGTCGGCGCGGTCCGCCACAGCTCAGGCGAAGCGTTGCTCGATCGCTGCCAGTTTCTCCTCCAGGGAGTCCAGACGGGGGAGCGTCTGGGTGTCGTCCTCGGCGGTCAGGTCCACGGTCCGCAGCGGTTCGGCCGCGACGGCGGTGGCTCCGGGGTCAGTGCCGGTCACGGCCTTGAGGGCCGGGCGGTAACGCACCGACGAATCTGATGGGGGCAACGGCTCCGGAAGTTCGCCGGATATGGCGGAATCCCGGTCGGCCAGATCCGCCGGCGCCGCGGTGGCCTGGGTGACGGTCAGTCGGCCGCCGGCCCTGCCGATGCCCCATGAACGGTGCTGCCGGTTGAGGGCCCGCAGCCGTGCCCGGTCGAGCTTGACCTGCTCGCGCCGGCGCCGTCGGCGCTGTTCCCGCTGGCGGCGGTCCTCCCGTACCTCCTCGACCGCCTCGTCCAGCGTCCGTACGCCCTCCAGCAGCATCAGCGACCAGGCCGCGAAGGTCTCGCGGGGCGCCCGCAGCCAGCGCACGATCCGGATCTGCGGCAGCGGACGGGGCACCAGCCCCTGTTCGCGCAGTGCCGCCCGGCGGGTCTGTTTGAGCGCCCGGTCGAAGAGGACCGCGGCGGACAACGACATACCGGCGAAGAACTGCGGTGCGCCCGCGTGGTCCAGGCCGCGCGGCGCATGCACCCAGTTGAACCAGGCCGCGGCCCCCGCGAAGGTCCACACGAGTATCCGGGAGCCGAGCGCCGCGTCGCCGTGGCTGGCCTCGCGGACCGCCAGTACGGAGCAGAACATCGCGGCGCCGTCGAGCCCGAACGGCACCAGATACTCCCAGCCCCCGTACAGGCCGAGGTTCTGCTCGCCGAAGCCGACCAGGCCGTGGAAGGACAGTGCGGCGGCGACCGCCGCACAGCAGAACAGCAACAGATAGGAGGCCGAGGCGAACACCGCCTCTTTGCGGCGACGGCGTTCCTCGTTGCGCTCCCATGAGTCGTCGGCGGACCGGTCGGCCGTGCGTTTGCCACGCAGGACCACTGTCAAGACCGCCATGCCTGCGGCGAGCACCAATGTCACTGGAACAAGCCAATTAAGCGATATGTCGGTCATTCTCATTCTGAATTCCTCACCTTGAGTACCTCGCATACGCGTTTCGCGAGGCATCTTGGCGGAATCCACCCCTCCCCCAGAGGGTTTCCGGGTAAGAGAACGCCAAGGGGGTGCCGGGAGCGGCAGATGGGGGACCGGGGATCGAACTCCCTGGTCAGCAAGGGGAGTTACGTTCGAATGAGATGACCCGTTCGGGTGGTGTGGGGGTCAGGTGGTTGCGGTGAGGCGGGTGATGCGGTCCGCGTCGCAGGTGCGGGGACAGGTGACGCAGGTGTCCTCGGGGCGCAGGGTGTAGAACATGCAGCAGCTCGCGCGGTCACGGGTGGGCAGCGGCTCGCCGTCCGGGCCGGTCAGCGTGCGGAATGCGGCACTGCCGACGTACGGGGCGGTGGCTCCCGGCAGCAGCCGCTCCAGCTCGGCCACCGCCCGAGGCTCCTCGCCCAGCAGATGCCCGAGGTACCACAGGCCCTCGACGACCTCGTCGGTCGCCATCCCCCACAGTGCCCGCGGGCCGCGCCGCAGCCGGCCGCGGAAGCCGCGCAGGACCGGCTCCAGATGCCCGGCCACCGCCGCCCGTACCTCGGCGCGCAGCGCCTCCTCGTCGGCGACGACCCGGGCGCCGGGCAGCTCCGCCGCCGGATCACCGGGAAGGCATGCGAACGAGCGCACCCGTACCGCCATCCGGCCCAGCTCCCGCTGGAAGGCGACGTCCTGTACGGGCAGATACGGCACCCGGCGGTCCAGGAACCAGGGGATGGTGATCAGCAGACAGGCGGGCCAGGCGTAGCGGTGCAGTGCGAAGCTCGCGACGACGTCGGGGCGGGCGCGCTGTCCGTAATCCCGGATGATCTGCGCTTCGTCCCAGGCGAGAAACGTGTCCAGGGTCTCACCGCCGGCCGCGAGACCGGCCGCGCACACCCAGCCGTCGCCGCTCGGGGGCACCGTGTCCCACTCGGTCACCTGCAGGCCGGGGAACACCTCGGAAAGCCGGGCATACGCAGCGGCAACGGGCTGCGCGAGCGGCGGGGCGACGGGGGCAGAAGTCATGCGGAGACCACCGAATCGCGATCGTTAGCAGGTAAGCCTTACCTTATCGGAAGACTCTACCCGGACCGCCGAGGTGGGAACCGGCGCCGCGGGCGCCTATGGTGCTCGGAGTCGTCAGAAGGAATCGCCATGGAGCAGGGCACAGCGGAATACGAGCTGGGCGCACGCGCGTGGGCGCCCGCGCACGCCGGTTCCGCCGTGCCCCGGCAGCCGTCGGCACCGGAGTCGGTGCCGCGGCCGGCCGTGCCCCGCCAGCCGGGCCGGCCGCAGCGCCACTCCGTACGCGGCCAGGTGCTGGCCGCGCTGCGCGAGGCGCTGGTCGCCGGGGAGCTGGCCCCGGGCGAGGTCTACTCCGCACCCGCCCTCGCCGAGCGCTACGGCGTCTCGGCGACCCCGGTGCGCGAGGCCATGCAGCAGCTCGCGGGCGAGGGCGCCGTCGAGGTCGTCCCCAACCGCGGCTTCCGGGTCTGCGAACACAGCTCCCGCGATCTGGCCGAACTGGCCGAGGTGCGCGCCATGCTGGAGATTCCCGCGATCATCCGGCTGGCCAGGGCGCTGGCGCCGGAGCGCTGGGAGGAGCTGCGCCCGCTCGCCGACGCGGGGCTGACCGCCGCCGCACACGGCGACCGCGTCGGCTACGCGGAGGCGGACCGCGCCTTCCACCACGCGCTGATCTCGCTCACCGGGAACCGCCGGCTGACCCAGGTCACCGACGACCTGCTGCGCGACACCCAGTGGCCGGCCGGCGGCTCGCGGCTGCGGACCGCCGATCTGCTGGCGGACGCCTCCGAGCACACCGCCCTGCTGGACGCGCTGATCGCCGGGGAGTGCACGGTCGCCGAGCGCATCGCCCGCGAGCATCTGTCGGCCACCCGGCATCCGCACTGACGCCCGGCCCCCGCCGCGGCGCCCGTACGGAGCGGGCCGGCTTCCGGCTCAGCCGGGAAGCAGCTTCTCCAGCGGCAGCGCCGCGGCATCGGCGGCGGGCCGGGAGAGATACAGATCGGCGTGGTAGAAGCCGTCGGCCTCCTTGCCGACGGCGGACAGCCCGCGGCGGTCCAGCGCCTTGAACACCTCGCGCCGCTCCTCGCCGTCGGCGAACCGGCGCTGGCGGAAGGTCCGCGTGGTGAGCTTCTGGGTCACCAGCCCGGCGCGGTCCAGCAGCGCGACGACGCCGTCGTACGACACCGTACGGAGCACGAACGCCGCGATCCAGGGCGGCGAGGTGACGCAGTCCAGGAGCCGGGCGAAGGTCCGCTCGGTGATGTAGCCGACGCCGCCGGTGACGGTGATCAGGTCGATGCCGGCCAGTGCCTGACGCAACTCGGCGCTGGGGTCGGCAAGTTCGAGGTTGTCGGAGAAGCCGCGGTGGAGCAGCCCGGCCGACTGGGCGTAGGCGACCGCGTGTTCCGCGGCGTCGAGACCGATCACCCGGGCGGCGCCGGGGCGTCGCCGCTTGGCGAAGAACTTGCGGTCTTCCGCGGCGAGCCGGTCCGGCGCCGGAGCCCCCGGGACGTGCCCGGTGTAGCGGCTGTAGAGGTCGGTGAGGGACAGCCGGTGGTTGAGCAGGGCGGCGTTGACGCCGTATGAGCAGCACAGGTCGACGACCCCGAGCGGCGGGCGGTCGCTCCGGCGGCGCTGCAACACCTCGCTCACGGCGCGGAACACGGCCTGGCCGTGGTGCGGAATCTGGTAGTCCAGTGGGCCCAGTGTGGTGAAATACCGATGCGGATCAGGGCAGTTGTATATCGCCTCGAAATCCGCCTTGCCCCAATCGGTTCCGGCGGATGTGTTGGTCACTCCTGCTGCCACGATTGGCCTCCTGAAAGGCTCTGCCAAAGGGAGCTGGTCCCGGAACAGCATTCAGGCCCAGCCGCCGCGTCGCACTGCGACTTGCGGCCATTTCGGGGCGCGTGGGACGGGGCCGCGGCACCTGGGTCCGAGCCTCGCACAAGGGAACGACCGCCGCACCCCGGCCGATCCGCCGCGGTCGGCGCACATTTTCGGCCAATCGGGTGAGGGAGTTGCATGGCTGACGGCGGGGGGTTGACGGGGCGGGCCGGTCCCCGGTGTCCGACCGGCGAGCCCCGTCCGTACGTGACGTAGCACGTCCTGCGTCCTACGTTGCCCCGGCCGTGCTACGTGGCCGCCGGATGCGGCGAGAGATGCTCGGCGAGCCAGGTGGGCACCCCGCCCATGAGACGGAACAGCCGGGCGGCCTCGGCGCGCAGCCGGGGCGCGTCCTCCTCGGGGACGGCATCGGCCAGCGCCGCCAGCGCGGGCGCCGTACCGACCAGGAAGCCCAGCTCCTCCCGGATCCGCAGCGACTCGGCGAAGCCGTGCCTGGCCTCCGCCAACTCCCCGTCGCGCAGGGCGAGTCCGGCCAGATGGCGCCAGGTGAAGGACAGCAGCAGCGTGTCGCCCTGGGCGGTGGCGCCGGCGTGCGCGCGGCGGTAGGCGGCGCGTGCCGAGTCCGGGCTGTCGGCGATGTGCTCGGCCATCAGCCCGCGGCGGAAGTCCAGCAGCGGACGCCCGGCCGCGGCGGGAGCCAGCAGCGCCGCGGCCCGGCCGAGCGCCGAGCGCGCCTCGTCGGCCCGGTCCCGGACGCCCAACACCGTTGCCGTGTACGCCAGATGACCGCGTTCACAGGCCGCGCCGCCCCGCTCGTCGTCGTCGCCGGCCAGCGCCTCGGCGGCGCGCAGCGCGTCCTCGGCCGCGGCCCACCCGGTGGCGGTGAACATGCAGCGCTCGACGAGCAGCGCGGCGCGGCGCAGCGCGGCGGCGGCGTCACGGGCCGCGTGCGGCTCCAGGAGGGCGGCCGCGTCGTCCCAGCAGCCGCGGGAGCGCAGCCGCCACACCGCGCGGTCGAGGGGGTCGTCGTCCATGCCCTGTCTGGCGGCCGGCACCGGAGGTGCCGGGGTCGGTACCGATGGGGATTCACATGCCGGTTCTGTTGATCCGGGTGCCGATTCGGCCGGCCTGGTTTCCGATTCCGCGGACGTAACGGAATCCGCGGATTCCGCGGATCCTGACATGGCGGTATCCGCCACATTGCCCTCCCCGAGCGCGCCATTGAGCGGGAAACTGGATGCAGTGGGCGAATCTCAGCACGAATTCCGTGGTGCGGCCAAGGGGGTGGGTGAATGATTTCACAATCGCCGGGAGGGCGTCCGGGGCCGGTACAGCGGCCCTGATCGGCGGCGCCGTGGTGCCGCGCGGCCGCCGTGCGCGGTAACGGGGTGGCACGGGATGCGCCCGTTCGGGGTACCCCGAACGGCGTACCCGATGCGTTCACCCGAAGAGCGGCCCGCGGCGCCGGGCCGCCCCGGAAACACGCGGATCCCGCCGCTCGGCGACGGGATCCGAAGGCCGGGACCCAAGGGCCCGGCGGGTCAGCTCATCCGCAGTGCCAGGAAGAAGTCGAGCTTGTCCTCGAGCCGGGACAGATCGCGGCCGGTCAGCTGCTCGATCCGGCCGACCCGGTAGCGCAGCGTGTTCACATGCAGATGGAGGCGGGTGGCGCAGCGGGTCCACGAGCCGTCGCAGTCCAGGAACGCCTCCAGCGTGGGGATCAGCTCGGCGCGGTGCCGGCGGTCGTAGTCGCGCAGCGGGTCCAGGAGACGGGCGGTGAAGGCGCGGCGGACGTCGTCGGGGACGAACGGCAGCAGCAGGACGTGCGAGGCCAGCTCCTCGTGCCCGGCGGCGCAGACCCGGCCGGGGCGGGCGGCGGCCACCCGGCGGGCGTGCCGGGCCTCCTCCAGGGCGCCGCGCAGGCCCTCGGCGGAATGCACCGAGGCGCTGACGCCGACGGTGAGCCGGCCGTCGTCCGACAGGCCCCGGCCGAGCGGTTCCCGGACGACGGCGAGCAGATCGTCGGCGTGCAGCCCGGCGGCCGCGCTCTCCCCGGCCTCGTCCATTGTGGCGGGCAGCGGCACCAGCGCCACCGCCTCGTCGCCGGTGTGCGCCACCGCGATCCGGTCCGACGGTTCGGGCCCGAACGTCCCGGGGTCGACCAGCACCTCCTCCAGCAGCGCCTGGGCCACCGGCCCGCCGGGCAGGTCGCCGTTCTCCCACTCGACCCGGGCCACCACGATCTGCCAGTGCGGCGCGGTGCCCAGGCCCGGCAGCAGCACCGGGGCCGCCACCCGCAGCCGGGCCGCGATCTCGGCGGGCGGGGCGCCGGTCTGGACGAGCTCCAGCACCTCCTGGGCGAGCCGCCGGCGCACCGTACGGGCGGCGTCCCGCCGGTCCCGTTCGACGGCGATCAGCTGGGTGACGCCGTTGAGCAGATCCAGCCGCTCCTCCGACCAGTCGCCGGCGTCCGCCTCGACCGCCAGCAGCCAGTCCGAGAGCACCGTTTCGCGCAGGTCACGGCCGTCGGCGCGGATCGGGAAGAGCGAGTACGTCGCACCGCCGAGAGTGACCCGATGCGGTCCCCGGCGGCCGCTGCGGGAAGCCGCCAGATGCTCGCCGGCGAGCCGGGCACCGACCTCGGCGGGCAGCTCCGGGCCGGAGTCCGCCAGCGTCGAGCCGGCGATCTGGCGGCCGGTGGGGGAGAGCACCCAGGCTCGCAGATCGAGGTCCGATCCCAGCAGGTCCAGGACCACCTCCGGGCCTCCGCCCGCGGGGCCGGAGGTCATCAGGCGCCGGTGGCGGTCCACCACGGCGGCCAGGTCACCGGCCCGCTCGCTGGAGACCTGGCGGACGACGTACTCGGTGATGGAGGCGAACGACACGTCCTCGACGACCGAGAACAGCGGCAGCCGGTGCCGCGTACAGGCCTGTACGAGATCGTCGGGGACGGCGCCGAGCTCCGCCTCGCCGGCCGCCAGACCGGCCACCCCGGCGGAGGCCAGGATCCGTACGAACCGTTCGGAGTCCTCCGGCTCACGGCGCCAGGCGAGGCCCGTCAGGACCAGTTCGCCGCCGGAGAGATATCTGCTGGGGTCGCGGAGGTCGGTGGTCATCACACCCCGTACCGTTCGGTCCAGCTCGTCCTCGCCTCCGAGCAGCCGGAGGCCCAGAGTGTCGGTGTCCAGGAGTGCGCGGAGCCGCATGACCTTGCCCGCCGTTCTTTGCTGTCTTGTGTGGCCGGTGGAATGCCGCGAGGTTTCAGATCCTCGTCTTTCGTTCGAATCTACAAGACGGTGGGCCTGGCCAGCCAACCGCTTCATGGTTTCGGTGACTGCACCGGGTGGGTGCAAGGCGCGTTCACTAACTCCAACCGCGTTAACAAGACGTGAACGAGCTCCATGGCGACGAGGGCGGAGGCCCTCACCATTCTCGCCGTGAGCAGCGGATGACCCGATTTCGTAGAAGAGGCCACCCATGGACTTCCTTCGCCCCGCCAGCTGGGAGGAGGCGCTCGCCGCTAAGGCCGAGCACCCCACCGCTGTGCCCATCGCGGGCGGCACGGACGTGATGGTCGAGATCAACTTCGACCACCGCCGCCCCGAGTACCTGCTCGACCTGAACCGTATCGGTGACCTGAGCGAGTGGGAGGTCGGGGAGAAGACCGTACGGCTGGGCGCCTCCGTTCCCTACACCAAGATCATGGAGAACCTGCGGCGCGAGATCCCGGGCCTGGCGCTGGCGTCGCACACCGTCGCCTCCCCGCAGATCCGCAACCGCGGCGGCGTCGGCGGCAACCTGGGCTGCGCCTCCCCGGCCGGCGACGCGCACCCCGCGCTGCTCGCCTCCGGCTGCGAGGTCGAGGTCGAGTCCGCCGCGCGCGGCGTCCGCATGATCCCGATCGACGAGTTCTACCTCGGCGTCAAGCGCAACGCCCTGGAGCCCGACGAGCTGATCCGCTCGGTGGTTCTGCCCAAGGCCGACGGCCCGCAGCAGTTCTCCAAGGTCGGCACCCGTAACGCCATGGTCATCGCGGTCTGCGCGTTCGGTATCGCGCTGCACCCCGAAACGCGCACGGTCCGCACCGGCATCGGCTCGGCCGCGCCCACCCCGATCCGCGCCAAGGAGGCCGAGGAGTTCCTCGCCGCGGCGCTGGACGAGGGCGGCTTCTGGGAGTCCGGTGCCCCGATCCCGCCGTCCGTCGCCAAGCAGTTCGCGCAGCTCGCCTCCGGCGCCTGCAACCCCATCGACGATGTGCGCGGCAGCGCCAAGTACCGCCGCCACGCGGTCGGGATCATGGCGCGCCGCACCCTCGGCTGGACCTGGGAGTCCTACCGCGGCAACGAGAGGAGCGCACAGTGCGCGTGACATTCACCGTCAACGGCCGCAAGCAGGAGGCCGACGATGTCTGGGAAGGCGAGAGCCTGCTGTACGTCCTCCGCGAGCGGATGGGCCTGCCGGGTTCGAAGAACGCCTGTGAGCAGGGCGAATGCGGTTCCTGCACGGTACGCCTGGACGGTGTGCCGGTCTGTTCCTGCCTGGTCGCCGCCGGCCAGGTCGAGGGCCGCGAGGTGGTGACCGTCGAGGGTCTGGCGGACTTCGCCAAGCAGCGGGCCGAGAAGAGCGGCTGCGCGAGCGGCGCCTGCGGTACGAGCCTCCAGGAAGCCCAGCAGTGGCAGTCCAAGCCGGCCGACTCGCAGACCGGCGAGAACACCGACCTCTCCCCGATCCAGCAGGCGTTCATCGACGCCGGCGCGGTCCAGTGCGGATTCTGCACCCCGGGTCTGCTGGTCGCCGCCGACGAGCTGCTCGAGCGCAACGACTCCCCGTCGGACGCCGACATCCGCGAGGCGCTGTCGGGCAACCTGTGCCGCTGCACGGGCTACGAGAAGATCCTCGACGCGGTCCGGCTGGCGGCCGCCCGCGGCGAGAACCAGACCGCCGGACAGGGGGCCTGATCGCCATGGCTGGTGCCACCCGTACACCCACCAACCTCACCCAGGGCGGCAAGACCGACGCCGGGATCGGTGCCTCCACGCTCCGCCCCGACGGCACCCTCAAGGTGACCGGCGAGTTCGCCTACTCCTCGGACATGTGGCACGAGGACATGCTGTGGGGCTTCACGCTCCGCTCCACGACCGCGCATGCCGAGATCGTCTCCATCGACACCTCCGAGGCGCTGAAGACCTCCGGCGTCTACGCGGTCCTCACCTACGACGACCTGCCCACCGACGTGAAGAACTACGGCCTGGAGATCCAGGACACGCCGGTTCTCGCGCACGGCAAGGTCCGCCACCACGGTGAGCCGGTGGCGCTGGTCGCCGCCGACCACCCGGAGACCGCGCGCCGCGCCGCCGCCAAGATCAAGATCGAGTACCGGGAACTCCCCGTCATCACCGACGAGGCCTCCGCACTCGCCGAGGACGCGATCCTGGTCCACGAGGGCCGCGACGACCACCACATCGGCCACGTCCCGCACCCCAACATCGTCCACCGCCAGCCGATCATCCGCGGCAACGCCGACGAGGCCGCCAAGAAGGCCGATGTCATCGTCTCCGGCGAGTACGTCTTCGGCATGCAGGACCAGGCCTTCCTCGGCCCGGAGTCCGGCCTCGCGGTGCCCGGCGAGGACGGCGGCGTCGACCTCTACGTCGCCACCCAGTGGCTGCACTCGGACCTCAAGCAGATCGCCCCGGTCCTCGGCCTGCCCGAGGAGAAGGTCCGCATGACGCTCTCCGGCGTCGGCGGTGCCTTCGGCGGCCGCGAGGACATCTCGATGCAGATCCACGCCTGCCTCCTGGCGCTGCGCACCAACAAGCCCGTCAAGATCGTCTACAACCGGTTCGAGTCGTTCTTCGGGCACGTCCACCGCCACCCGGCGAAGCTCTGGTACGAGCACGGCGCCACCAAGGACGGCAAGCTCACGCACATGAAGTGCCGGATCGTGCTGGACGGCGGCGCCTACGCCTCCGCCTCCCCGGCCGTCGTCGGCAACGCCTCCTCCCTGTCCGTCGGCCCGTACGTCGTCGACGACGTCGAGATCGAGGCCATCGCGCTCTACTCCAACAACCCGCCCTGCGGCGCCATGCGCGGCTTCGGCGCGGTCCAGGCGTGCTTCGCCTACGAGGCGCAGATGGACAAGCTCGCCAAGAAGCTGGGCCTGGACCCGGTCGCGTTCCGGCAGCTCAACGCCATGGAACAGGGCACGATCATGCCCACCGGCCAGCCCGTCGACTCGCCCGCCCCGGTCGCCGAACTGCTCCGCCGCATCAAGGCGATGCCGCTTCCCCCGGAGCAGCAGTGGCTGGCGGCCGGTGAGGGCGCCGACGTCCGCGCGCTGCCCGGCGGACTGTCCAACACCACCCACGGCGAGGGCGTGGTCCGCGGCATCGGCTACGCCGTCGGCATCAAGAACGTCGGCTTCTCCGAGGGCTTCGACGACTACTCCACCGCCCGGGTGCGCATGGAGGTCATCGGCGGCGTGCCGGTCGCCACCGTCCACACCGCGATGGCGGAGGTCGGCCAGGGCGGTATCACCGTCCACGCCCAGATCGCCCGCACCGAGCTCGGCGTCGAGCAGGTCACCATCCACCCCGCCGACACCCAGGTCGGCTCGGCCGGCTCGACGTCCGCCTCCCGGCAGACGTACATGACCGGCGGCGCGGTGAAGAACACCTGCGAGGCCGTGCGCGAGAAGGTCCTGGAGAGGGGCCGCGTCAAGTTCGGCACGTACCACCCCGCGTGGGCCACCGCCGAACTGCTGCTGGAGGGCGGCAAGGTCGTCACCGACGGCGGCGAGGTCCTCGCGGACATCGCGGACGTCCTGGAGGGCGAGGCGGTCGACCTGGAGCTGGAGTTCCGGCACCGGCCCACCGAGCCGTTCGACCTGAAGACCGGCCAGGGCTTCGGCCACGTCCAGTACTCCTTCGCCGCGCACCGCGCGGTCGTGGAGGTGGACACCGAGCTCGGCCTGGTGAAGGTCATCGAGCTGGCCGTCGCCCAGGACGTCGGCAAGGCGCTCAACCCGCTGTCCGTCGTCGGCCAGATCCAGGGTGGCACCACCCAGGGCCTGGGCGTGGCGGTCATGGAGGAGATCATCGTCGACCCGAAGACCGCGAAGGTGCGCAACCCCTCCTTCACGGACTACCTGATCCCCACGATTCTCGACACCCCGACCATCCCGGTCGATGTGCTCGAACTCGCCGACCCGAACGCGCCGTACGGTCTGCGCGGTCTCGGCGAGGCCCCGACCCTGTCGTCCACTCCGGCCGTCCTCGCGGCGATCCGGAACGCGACCGGGCTGGAGCTCAACAAGACGCCGGTGCGCCCCGAGCACCTCACCGGCACCTGAGCCGTCCGGGGGCCCAGCCCCCGGACACCGGTTCCGGGCGGTGCGCGCCTAGGGGTGTCCCTGTCCGTCCTCCTCCGCGCACCGCCCGGTTCCACCCCGCACCACCCGCACCACCTGCTCCACCCCGCACCACGCAGTCGCTGCCTGGCACCCCCCGGCCGGGTCAGTACCAACGTTCGTCTCGGGCCGTCCCCCGGGTCGTGCAGCCGAAGTTCCATCCCAAATCTCGCACTTGATGCGGGTGTCCCATTGAACCTTGGGAGTCAGGCACCATGACCCAGCAGTCCACTGAGCCACAGACGGTGGCGGAAGACGCGGGCACCGGCTCACGCCAGCCCGCCGGCCGCTCTTGGCTCGACCGGTATTTCCACATCTCCGACAGAGGATCGACGATCGGCCGCGAGGTGCGTGGCGGCGTCACCACCTTCATGGCGATGGTGTACATCGTCCTCCTGAACCCGGTGATTCTCACCAGCGCCCAGGACATCACCAAGGCCCACCTCGACGCGGGCCAGGTGACCACCGCGACCGCACTGGCCGCAGCCGTCACCACCATCGCCATGGGCTTCCTCGGCAACGTCCCCCTCGCACTGGCTGCGGGTCTCAGCGTTTCCGCCGTGATGGCCTTCCAGGTCGCCCCCACCATGACCTGGGACAACGCCTGGGCGATGTGCGTCATCTACGGCGCCGTGATCGTCCTGCTCGTCGTCACCGGCCTGCGCGAACTGATCATGAACGCCATCCCGTTGCCCCTCAAGCACGCGATCACCATGGGCATCGGTCTGTTCGTCTGCCTCATCGGCCTCGTCCAGGCGGGCTTCGTCACCTCCATGCCCGGCCCGGGCGGCATGTCCGGCGCCAAGCCGATCCAGCTCGGCACCGCCGACATGCTCACCGGCTGGCCCGTCTTCTGCTTCTGCGTCACGGTCCTGCTGATCTTCCTGCTCCAGATCCGCAAGGTCCCCGGCGCCATCCTCATCGGCATCATCGGCGGCACGGTCCTCGCCGCGGTCGTCCACCAGCTGGCCGGCCTGACTCCCAAGGACTGGGGCGGCACCAACGCCCCGGTGCTCTCCGGCTCCTTCGTCTCCACCCCTGACTTCGGACTGCTCGGCCATGTGTCCTTCAGCGGCCTGGGCAACGTCGGCGGCATCACCATCGGCGTCATCGTCTTCACCCTCGTCCTGGCGGGCTTCTTCGACGCCATGGGCACCATCATCGGCATCGGCCAGCAGGCCGGCCTCGCCGACAAGGACGGCAAGATGCCCGGGCTGAACAAGGCCCTGGCCATCGACGGCGCCGGCGGCGTCATCGGCGGTCTCGCCGGAGCCTCCGGCCAGACCGTGTTCGTCGAGTCCACCGCGGGCGTCGGCGACGGGGCGCGCACCGGCTTCGCCAGCGTCATCACCGGCACCGGCTTCGCCCTGTGCCTCTTCTTCACCCCGCTGGCGCAGGTCATCCCGACGCAGGTCGCGGCGGGCGCCCTGGTGGTGATCGGCTCGATGATGCTGACCAATGCCAAGCACATCAACTGGGACGACCCGGCGACCTCCATCCCGGTGTTCCTGACGACCGTGCTGATGCCGTTCACCTACTCCATCACCGCCGGTATCGCCGCCGGCTGCATCGCCTACGTCGCCATCAAGGCCGTCCAGGGCAAGTGGCGTGAGCCCGGCTGGCTGATGTGGGTGCTCTCCGCGGTGTTCCTGGCGTACTTCGCGCTCAGCCCGATCGAGCACTTCCTGGGCGTGCATCACTGATCCGCCCCTCCACCCATCCGTAATCCGTAAGGAGACCGACATGCTGGACATCGCCGAAGAACTGCACCGGTGGGTCGAGCAGGGACGCGATTTCGCGGTGGCCACCGTCGTGGCCACCAATGGCAGCGCGCCCCGCCAGCCCGGTGCCGCTCTCGCCGTCGACACCGACGGCACGGCGATCGGGTCGGTCTCCGGCGGATGCGTGGAGGGAGCGGTCTACGAGCTGTGCCAGGAGGCGCTGGAGACCGGCGAGCCGGTTCTCGAGCGCTTCGGCTACAGCGACGAGGATGCTTTCGCCGTGGGTCTGACCTGCGGCGGAATCATCGACATCCTCGTCACCCCGGTACGGACGAGCGGCCGTGGACCCGCCGCCGACAGCGGATCCGCCGGCACCCCGGTGGACAGCACTGCCGAGACGCTCGCCGCCGCGCTGGCCGCCGCCGCCCGTGGGGAGGCGGCGGCGGTCGCGCGGATCATCCAGGGCCCGGCCGAACTCGTCGGCCGCGCCCTGCTCGTCCGCCCCGACGGCACCCACACCGGCACCCTGGGCGGCCACCCGGCCCTCGACCGTACGGCGGTCGAGGAGACCCGCGCCCTGCTGGACGTGGGACGTACGACGACCCTCGAGATCGGCGAAGACGGTTCGCAGTGCGGCCAACCGGTCATCCTCCTCGTCGAATCCTCCGTCCCCGCCCCCCGCATGATCGTCTTCGGTGCCATCGACTTCGCCTCCGCGCTCGTCCGCGTCGGAAAGTTCCTCAATTACCACGTCACCGTCTGCGACGCCCGGCCCGTCTTCGCCACCCGCACCCGTTTCCCGGAGGCCGACGAGATCGTCGTCGACTGGCCGCACCGCTACCTCGACTCCCAGGAGCTCGACTCCCGTACGGTCCTCTGCGTCCTCACCCACGACGCCAAGTTCGACGTCCCCCTGCTGGAGCGGGCGCTCACACTCCCCGTCGCCTACGTCGGCGCCATGGGTTCGCGCCGCACCCATCTCGACCGCCAGCAGCGCCTGCGCGACGTGGGCCTGACCGAGCTCGAACTCAACCGGCTGCGCTCGCCCATCGGCCTCGACCTCGGCGCCCGCACCCCCGAGGAGACCGCCCTGTCCATCGCCGCCGAAATCGTCGCCAACCGCCGCGGCGGCACCGGCGTCCCGCTGACCGGCGCCCACACACCCATCCACCACGACGCGGCGGCCCGGCCGGTGGGACGTATCGGCTCCGTGGCCTGAGGCCGGCGCCCGGCACGGGACGGCCCCCGGCGGGCCCGCCGTCCGGGAGCCGTACGGCCCCGGACAGCGGGCCGTTACGGCCGCCGGAAATACGGATGCCGTTGCCGGGCCCACGGGTTAGCGTCCCCCGGTGACCACGACCGCCACCGCCGCCGCAGCCGCCGTCCGAGACATCCCGGAGAGCCATCTCGACCGGGCCCTCGACCTCACCTATCTCGCCCACCACCTCGCCCCCGCGGCCGAGACCCGCGCGTACCACCGGGCCCTGCTCGCACGGTGCACCAGAGTCGGGGCGTACGAGGGGGACCAGCTGGTCGGCCTGGTTGCCGCACACCCCCACACCCTCTCCCTCCCCGGCGGCGAACTCCCCTGCGCGGGCCTCGACTTCGTCTCGGTCGCGCCCACCCACCGGCGGCGCGGCCTGCTGACCGCGATGATGGCGGAACTCTGGCGCCGCTGCGCCGCCGCCGGACAGCCGCTGGCCGGCCTCTGGGCCTCCGAGAGCGCCATCTACGGCCGCTACGGCTTCGCGCCCGCCACCGAGGCGGACCGCGTGGAAATCGACGCCACCGTCCCGCTCGACCTCCGCATCGCCCCCGATCCCCGCCCGCTGCGCCTGATCGACCCCGCCGACGCGCCCGCCCTGCTCGACCCGCTGTACGAGGCCAGCCGCACGCGCCGGGCCGGGCGGTTCCGCCGTGACGAGCGATGGTGGCGGACCTCGGTGCTGGCGCTGGACGCCCCCGAGGACCACCCCGAGGGCTTCGGCGCACCCCGGGTGGTGGTGCTCGGCGCCCCCGGTGAGACCCCCGGCGGCTACGCCGTCTACCGCACCCGCGGCTTCCAGGAGGGCAGCGGCGCGCCCGGTGCGGTCCTGGTGAGGGAACTGGAGGCGGACGACGCACCGGCCGCCGCCGCGCTGTGGTCCTACCTCACCGGCATCGACCTGACGACGACCGTCCGGGCCGGCGCCCGCCCGGCCGACGACCCCCTGCTCCGCCTGGCCGCCGACCGCGACCGGGTACGCATCACCGGCACCGTCCCCTGCCTCTGGCTCCGCCTGGTCGACGTCCCCGCCGCCCTCACCGCCCGCTCCTGGGCGGCCCCCGTCGACCTCGTCCTCGACCTGCAGGACGCCGAACTCCCCGCCAACGCGGGCCGCCTGCACCTGACCGCCGACCCCGACGGCGCCACCTGCGCACCCACCACCGCCACCCCCGACATCACCCTGGACGCACGGGAACTGGCCGCCTGCTACCTGGGCGGCACCCGACTGCGCGACCTCGTACGCGACGGACTCGTCACCGAACACACCCCCGGCGCGGCCCGCCGCCTGGACGCGGCCCTGGAGACGGAGTGGCTGCCGTTCACCGGGGATGACCACTGAGCGAGGCGGGGGCGGCGGTCCGGGGATGCGGTGGTCTATGGGAAGACGTTTCCGGTGCAGCCCGGGAAGATGTTTCCGGTGCAGCCCGGGAATACGGCCCTGGCCCCCCGGGGAATCGGGAACACGGTCCTCGTCCCGCCCGGGAATCGGGAATACGGTCCCGGTCCCGCCGCGTTGTGGCCTGCAAGGGGCGCTTGCATCCCCTAGGGGATCTGTTCGAACATCCCCTAGGGGTCCGGGATCCTGGCCGGTGATACACAAGACGCTGCCCAAGGGCAGACCGGGAACCGGCCGGGACGGGGGGGAAGTCGTGGAACTCAGACAGGTGCGGTACTTCGTCATGGTCGCGCAGGAGCTGCACTTCGGGCGGGCGGCGGACCGTCTGCACATCGTGCAGTCGGCGGTGAGCCAGCAAATCCGGCGACTGGAGCGGGAGTTGAAGGCCGACCTGTTCGACCGGTCGGCGCGCCAGGTGCGGCTGACGCCCGTCGGTGAACGGTTCCTGCCCGAGGCGCGGGCGCTGCTCGCCGCCGAGGAACGGGCCCGCGCGGTCGTCAGGGATCTGGCCGTCAACCGGGCGGGCGTCCTGCGCGTGGGGACGACAACGGGTCTGGGCGACCACCTGGACCGGGTGCTGGATGCGCTGGCCGGGCTCGTCCCGGAGATCGGCGTGGAGCTGGTCGCGGCCCCCGCCCGGGAGCGCCTCGAGCGGGTCGCGGCCGGTGAGCTGGACGCGGCGTTCGTACGGGGTGATGCGGACGACGGCGTTCACCCCCGTACCGTCAACGCGAGGGGAGCCGGCCGGGAGGCCCTGAGCTTTGTGCCGCTGTGGCAGGACCCGCTGGTGGCAGCCGTCCCCGCCCGTCACCCGCTCGCCTCCTCACCCGGCACCATCGCGCTCGCCGACCTCGCGGACGTCCCCCTGGTCCTGACCGAACGCCGCAACAACCGCCCCCTGGTCGACCTGGTCGTCACCGCCTGCCACAACGCCGGCTTCGAGCCCGTACCGGGCCCCCGCCCCGGCACCCTGGACAACAACCTGACCGCCATCGGCGCCTGCGGCCCGACCGAAGCCCTCTGGACCGTCGTCTACGCCGCCCATGCCCGTCGGCTGAACACCCCTCGGGTGGCCTTCCTCCCGTTCCGCAACCCGGGCATGGAACTCACCACCCACCTCGCCGTCCAGCGAACGGATCCGCCGGCGGGGATCGATCTGCTGCTCCGGGCCTGCGCTGCGCCGGTCGAGAGCGGTGCTCTGTAACGTGATGGCTGATCCGGTCGGCGAACCGTGATCCGGTCGGCGAACCCTGATCCGCGGAGAGACCCCTGATCTCGGCTGCGCTGTCTCATGGGTGCTGCGGCCTGCGTCGGTGGAAACAACCACGGCACCGGACCCGACTGCCGTACTCGGATACGCGGCTCGGGACGGCGTACGGGCTGGGGCGGATGCAGGTACGAGGTGTGGCGAAGCAACGGCTCCCCGACGGGGGCCGTTGCCCTGTTGCGGTGTGCGAAATGTTCAACCGAGGCTGAGGACCATCACGTCGTGGAGGGCTGCGCCCTCCCAGGGACGGGTCTCACCTACCTTTCGGTAGCCCAACGACTGGTAAATCGCTTGAGCTGCCGCGGCGTCCGGATGCACGTTGAGCAGTACGCGCTCTTCCTTTTCTCCCGCCAGCAGAGCCTCATGCATGCGTCGACCAACCCCGAGTCGCCGCCAGGGCGCCCGTACTGCGAACTCCATGAGCCCGAAAGTGCGGTGCCCGTCCTCCCGACTTACGTCGGCCGGGACAGGAGTGACCAGGTGCCCCCACCAACCGGTTGCGGGACTGAGCGGATAGCCGTACGCAATGCCCACCGGTTCACCGCCGGCAGTACGGGCCAGGACGGCGCGGAAAGGTGGCTTTGCGAACCTGCGAGCGGAAGCGACGGAAGTTCTTCTCTATCGATTCCGGGGTCTCCTCGTATGGTTCCTCAGCGAACACTTGTGTGTAGAAGAGCCTGAAGGCGGACTCGGCCCGTGCGGCAGCCGGGCCGTCCAAGGGCTCAACGATGATCGCCTCTGACGTGGTCATGAGTGGCCTCCCCGCATCGATTCTTGAATTCGCTCCGAGGCGTCGCGTGCCGCGGTGGTTTCGATAGCGCTGATGCTCTTCCGAAAAGCCCGGATGCGGTCGGTGAGACGATCGGAGGAGATCTCTCCGCACGATTCGAGTACGCCCGCCATATCGGCGCACGCCTCCTCCACCTCCCCGCGTCAAGAAGGGCACTGGCCAGCTTGGACCTGTACCACGCCGTATTGCGGGCATAGCCGCCCCCGATACCCTCCACAGTGGCGCGTAGAAATGGCACTGCGCGCCGAGGTTTTCCTGCCCTCGCGTACATATCTGCTGTGGCGTAGTCGATTTCTACGGGTCCGGCGAACCGCGCCCAATGGGGAATCTCCTCGCTCGCAGCAACGACTGAAGGTCACGGCCGATCTTGGCTGTATAGACGGAGTCTTTCAGTGTCCGCGTGAGGCGCAGTTCCAGTTGCTTCGCGCGAGCCTTGGCGGTGATTCCTCCGGAACGATGGTCAACCGCGTAGAGGTCGGCCAGGCGGGCGCGAAGCGCCGCTACGTCACTCGCACCGGCACGCGGGCCGTGTCGGTCAGGGAGAATGGCCGCTGCCGCGACCGCCCCCGTACCGGCGACGAACGCTCGACGTTTCACTTCTGCATCGTCACCGATCTGCTGCACAGTTGCACGCCTGTGTAGGGGGACATCGAACCCCATCTCGATCAGTGGAAGACCGAACATCGCTTCCAGGACGCACTGTTGTCCGCCATCGTTCGGCCGCCGCGCTACCGGCCGAACGGTACGAGGACGCCGCGACGCTCGCGCCTTCCCGTGCTCCTGTCCGGCAGCCGGGGCTGCTGCGTGGAGAGGACTCGGCCCTGGTGCGCCCGTACATCCTCACCTCCGAGGAATGGCGGGAGCGCCGGGCCCAGCGCGGTCGGCGACGGGCGCTGTGGCTGGCCGTGCACGGGTACGACGCGGGGCCGCGCTGGATTCACGGGGTGGAGGTGATGGGGTGATGCCTCGCAACTGTCGCCCCGTTCACCTGCCGGACCGCGTGCCGGTGCCCGAGTCTGAGCCGGTAGCCGGGTGCGACGTGTGCGCCGCCCTGGTCCGCCAGCGTGAGGCGGCGCGTGCCGTCGGAGACAAGTCGACCCTGATCGACCGCAACATCGAGCTTCGCCGCCATCCCCACGCGAAGGCGGTCCGCGCATGAGAGCGGGGGCATGGTCGAGGTGGTGCGACCAGGTGGAGGAGGCGTGGAATCGGCATGTCAGGCATCGGGAGTTGTACCGGCAGCTTGATGTCGTGCGGGCGGAACTCAAGGCTCGTACCGCGTGGGTGGCTGAGCTGACCGAGGAGGATCTCGCGGAGGCGCTGCGTGGTCTGAGCGAGCGCATCGATGCTGTGCGGGAGGCGGGCGGCGATGCTGCGGAGTGTCCGGACGGCACGCCGTGAGGGGGCGGGACAGGTTCCTGGAGTGGACGCTTCGGGCCGATCCGAAGCTGGGTCTCAGGCACGTGGGGAAATGCCTGATCTGCTGGGAGTCCTGCGTCGATACCCCCTTCGCAGAAAAGGCCCGGGACTGGTGCCTCAAGCATGTGGGCGTCACCGGTCACACCGGCTTCCAGTTGTCGGCGTTCGAGTTCTTCGATGCCATCCTCACTGACCACCCGTCGGTGAACGACACTCCGCCGACGTAGGCAGTTAGGCAGCGAGGGCGGGCTACTCGACTCTGGGTTGGTCTCGCTTCTGCTGCGACCTGACAGACAGAGATGTGAGGCACGGTTCGACCCGCCGGCAGGGGGTCTCGATGAGTTCGGTCTGGAAGTCGTCGGGCAACGCCTTGAGCCGGATCAGGCGGTGATCGAGTGCCGGGTCGCCGAGCCGCGTTCACCGACGAGCGGCCAGCACTGCCGCGAGGCCCTCTTGCAGATCTTTGACGAAATACTCGGGAACCTCCAGCGACGGGAAATGTCCCCCGCTTTCCGGCGACCCCCATCGGACGATCTGTCGGTACCGCTCCTGCGCCCAGGGGAGCGGGCACTTCTCGACGTCGCGGGGATACATGGTGATTGCCGACGGGACGTCGACCCGGAGTTCGGGGTCCAGCGAGTTGTGGCTTTCGTAGTAAATGCGGGCCGACGATGCGCCGGTCCGCGTCAGCCAATACAGGGTGACGTTGTCAAGAATTCTGTCTCTGGACATCGTCTCGAACGGACTGTCTTCGGTGTCCGACCACTCGGCGAACTTGTCGAGGATCCAGGCAAGGAGCCCGACCGGTGAGTCGACGAGCGAGTAGCCGATGGTCTGCGGCCGGGTCGCCTGCTGCTTCGCGTACGCCGCGCGGTGGCGCCAGAAATCGCGGGTTTCCTCGGTCCACTTGCGCTCGACCGCCGTCAGCCCGTCCGTGGTCAACCCGGGCGGCCCCTCCGCGAAGGTGGTGTGGATACCGAGAACGTGCGCCGGGAACCTGCCGCCGAGAACCGTGGTGATATTGCCTCCCCAGTCGCCGCCGTGGGCTACGAACTTGCTGTAGCCGAGCCTGCCCATCAGCTCCACCCATGCGGCCGCGATCTTTTCGGTTCCCCACCCGGTGGTGGCCGGTTTGTCGCTGTAACCAAAGCCCGGTAGCGACGGGACCACGACATGGAAGGCCGGCGCGTCCGCGTCTTTCGGATCTGTCAGCTCGTCCACTACGTCGATGAACCGGGCGATGCTGTCCGGCCAGCCGTGCGTCAAGATCAGAGGAGTGGCATCCGCGCGCGCGGACCGGCGGTGCAGGAAGTGGATTCCCAGATCATCAATGGTCGTGCGGAACTGGCCGATCCGGTTGAGGCGCTCTTCGAACGACCGCCAGTTGTACCCGGTGCGCCAGTAGTTCACGACATCGACGAGGTCGGCGAGCGGAACGCCCTGTTCCCATCGGCGAGGGCCGGGCGCGGCGCGATGGACCGTCTCGGCCTCCGGCAGCCGCGCCGCGGCCAGTCGCGCGCGCAGATCGTCGAGGTCGGCGTCGGTCGCGTGGGCTTCACATACTTGTACGTCGCTGGCTGGACGGGGCATGAGGCCTCCTGGCCATCGTGGAACCGGCTAAGACGGTTCTAGCAGTTCTCCGGACCATGCCACAACCGGCTAAGGTGGTTCCATGCGTGCTGGATTCCCTGACTTCCGCCTCGGCAACGTGCTGGCGACCAGCTTCACGGGGACTCTGTCGGAGCGTCATGGCACCGCCGTGGAGCGCATTCCCACGCCGCAGCGACTCGTCGACTGGCTGGCGGTGAGCGGCCTCACCGTGGACTCCTGCACCACTGCCCAGCTCGACCTCGCTCGGGAACTGAGGGAGTCGGTTCACGCCGCCGCGACAGCGGCCGCGACCCAGGACGCTCTCCCCGCCTCCGCTGTCCAAGTCATCAATGACTGCAGCGCTCAGGGCCGGGCCGCGGCCATCCTGACGCCCGAGGGCAAGCGGCAATGGCGGCTCAGCTCGGCTTCCCGCGTGGAAGACGCCCTCGGCGTGATCGCCGCCGACGCGATCAGCATCATCGCGGGCGAACGCGACGGAAAACTGGCCTTGTGTGCATCGCCGACCTGCCGAGCCGCCTTCTTCGACACCAGCCAAAGTCGCACCCGCAAATGGTGCGACATGAACACGTGCGGGAATCGTCAGAAGAAAGCGCGCTTCAATGCCAACCAGCGCAAAAACGCCGGACTCCCGTTGTAGTGAGCCTTGTGCGGGGAAATCAGGACCCACAGCGAGGAAGGCACTCGCGACTTCCCCCCCACTTCCTCGCCACTTCCTCGCCAAGTCCGACTCGATGCTCTTGAGTTCGTGACACGACCACCGACCCATCTCCCTTCGTGATCGCTGTGTGCACGAACCGCTTCTTGGTCACGTGGCCTCCACGCGATGGACTGATCCCACACCGGTGAGCCACCCGGGACCCCGGAAGACCGGGACCGGAAACACCTCAATGGCCGCCACTGACAAGGGAGTTCCGTCATGCCGACAGTCACCGTCCTGCAGGCGCCGCGCAGCGTCGAGCTGAAGCGGGAGCTGGTCAAGCAGATCACCGATGCGTTTGTGGACGCGTACAAGATTCCGGCCGAGACCGTGACGGTCTGGATTCAGGAGACCCCGGCCGACAGCTGGGGTTCGGCGGGGAAGCTGACCCTCGACAAGTAGCCGGGACCGGGCGGGGGCGGCCCACGCCGGTGCCCCCGCCCGTCCGGTGCCCCGCGCGACGCGCCGTAGTGACGGCCCACGTGCGCAACCACGGCCCCACGCCCCGCAACCACCGCCCGCGCCCCGCCGACACGAAAGCCCCGGTTCACCCGCCGGCGTCATCGGCAAGTGTCAGACTCCCCATTTCAGACGAGGTTGCTCTGGAGAGCGGCTGGACAGAGGAGTGAGATGCGGACACCGATGACGATTGCGGACTTCCTCGACCGGGCCGAGCTGGGTTTCGGCGCCAGTCCGGGGTTGGTGGACGAGCCGCATCAGCCCGGCCCGCCGGTGCCCGAGTCGACGTACGGACGGTTCGGCGAGCGGGTTCGTGCCTGGCAGGCGGGTTTTGACGCGCTCGGCGTCGGGGAGGGGGAGCGGGTGGCGGTGGTCAGCCACAACTCCGCGCGGCTGCTGGAGCTGCTGTTCGCGGTGCCGATGAGCGGCCGGATCTGTGTACCGGTGAACTTCCGTCTCAAGCCCGAAGAGGTCGAGTACCTGGTGCGGCAGAGCGGGTCCTCGGTTCTGCTCGTCGACCCGGAGCTGGACGGTGCGCTCTCCGGCGTCAAGGCGCGGCACCGGTTCGTGCTCGGCGAGCAGACCGAAACCGAGCTGATGCGGTTCGGCGTCGAGCCGCGCCCGTGGTCGCACCCGGACGAGGACGCCACCGCGACGATCAACTACACGTCGGGTACCACCGCCCGGCCCAAGGGCGTGCAGCTGACCCACCGCAACATCTGGGTCGACGCGCTGACCTTCGGTCTGCACACCCGCGTATGGGAGCGCGACGTCTACCTGCACACCCTGCCGATGTTCCACTGCAACGGCTGGGGAATGCCGTATGTGATGGCCGGACTCGGCGTCAAACAGGTGGTGCTGCGCAAGGTCGACGGCGCGGAGATCCTGCGGCGGGTCGATGAGCACGGCGTCACGCTCATGTGCGGTGCGCCGGCTGTCTGGAACGCGGTGCTCGACGCGGCGGCCACCTGGGAGGGCGAGATCCCCGGGCGCGACCGCGTACGGATCGTCTGCGCCGGTGCCCCGCCGCCGAGCAGGATGATCCGGCGGATGGGGGAGGAACTGGGCTGGGAGTTCACGCAGATCTACGGCCTGACCGAGACGTCACCGCTCCTCACCTTCAACCGGAGCCGGCCCGGCGACGCGGAACTGCCCCCCGAGGAGCGGGCGCGCAAGCTGTCTCGCGCGGGTCTGCCCGCACTCGGCGTCAAGCTGCGGATCTCCGAGTCCGGCGAGGTCCTGGCCCGGTCGAACGTGGTGCTCGAGGGGTACTGGGACAAGCCGGAGGAGACGTCGGAGGCTCTGGAGGACGGCTGGTTCCACACCGGCGACGGCGGCACCCTCGATGACACCGACGGCCATCTGACGATCTCGGACCGGAAGAAGGACGTGATCATCACCGGCGGCGAGAACGTGTCGTCGATCGAGGTGGAGGACACGATCTTCAGTCACCCGGCGGTCGCCGAGGTCGCCGTCATCGGTGTGCCGCACGAGAAGTGGGGCGAGACGATCAAGGCCCTCGTGGTCCTCGCCGAGGGCGCGACGGCGGCGGAGTCCGACATCATCGCCCACTGCAAGCAGCGGATGGCCGGTTACAAGGCGCCCACATCCGTCGAGTTCCGCGATGCCATCCCCCGTACCGCCACCGGCAAAATCCAGAAGTTCAAGCTCCGTCAGCCGTATTGGTCGGGCCTGGAGCGGGGGGTCAACTGACCCGGTGAGGGGTGCTTGGGGGCTGATCCACTTCTTGTGGCCCGGTCACAGAGCGTCAGGGTGATCAGTCCCCGAGAAGTTGTGGTCGAGCCCGAGCCGTCTGGGCGATGACCTGGATCGGTATGCCCCTGCCGTACAGGTGGTGTACGGCGGTGTGGCGCTCGCGGCGCTGTATGGCGCGCAGTCCCTCCACCGGGCTGACACCCGTTGCGCCGTTGCGTCGGTGTCCGGCTCGGTGAGGGCGTCGGCCGTTGTCTCATCGGTGGGCTCGGCCAGGCACTTTCGGTGTTCGGTGAGATCGTGCCGCAGGCCGGGCAGGTCGCCTCCCGGGTCACCGTCCGCGCGGCGAAGGCCAGCGCGGTATCCTCCGCCACGACCTCCTCGGCCACCACAGATGCCAGATGGCCGAAGGCCGTCGAGAACACGCTGCACTCACTCGAACGACCATCCTTCCACCTGCCTGTGGCAGCCCGTCACAGGGCCGCAAGAAGGTCAGCCTCCGACGTCCTTCCCCTCAACCGTCTGCTTGATCCGATCGACCTGAAGCCTCGCGAAATCGTCGTAGGGCTCGCCTTCGGGAAGGCCCTTACTCGCCACCCGGACCAGGGTCCCGCCGAGGCGCATAAAGATCTCGGTGTTCCGCCCGGTGAACGCCTCGGTCTCGTCCGTGTCCGCCGAGACTTTCAGCGGTTTCGCCCCGGCGCCGGCACTACGGTGCTCCTTTGCCGCCAGGCCCTTCATGGCGGCCTTCGCGTCGTTCGGCGTCCGGAAGGCATAGAGGGTGAAGACGACCTGCCCGTCACCCCCCTGCGTGATGTGCGACGAGCCCAGGGCTACGAAGCCACCGCACTTCGTCCCCGTGTCGGCCTGACAGGTCTTGAGGGACACGACCGGTTCGTCCATGTCGACGCCGAATCCCTCCCAGCCTTGAGGAGCGCTCTCCGTGTCCACCAAGGCCCTGCGCACCTGGTCCGACGTGAGCACGACGGGCGCCTTCGACTGTTCGCCGCCGGCTTTGGCCCCCGCCCCGGCACCGCTACCGGTGCTCCCACCGCTACCGTTGCTCCCACTGCCGGCGCCGCTGTTGCCTCCGCACGCCGTGAGCGCCGCCGCCAGCGCGGCTCCCACCGCGATCCCCCGTGCCACTCTGAACACCGTCAACCCCTTCGCTGACCAGATCATTTGGCATGCACCCAACCGCATGGACATGTCGACTGCCAAATCCTCCGACGGGGGGCGAGCGTGACCGGGGCCTCGGGGGTGGCTCTCTTCCGGATCATCCTCCACCACGACCTCCTCGACCACCACAGATGCCAGATGGCCGAAGACCGTCGAGAACACGCTGCACTCGCTCGAACGACCATCCTTCACCCGCCCGGATGCGTGACGGCCGGCAGGCTTGATCTTCGCGCCCCGCGCATCAGGCCCCGCTGGGGCGCTTCTACGGCATCGACGGGCGCAGCCTGTTTGGTCACCGCTCGGGCAGCGGCGGCCCGGTCGTGGTCTTCCTGCCCGGTGCCGGCTTGATCGGCCTGGATCACCCGGTCCGGCTGGTCCGGCTGGTCCGGCTGACCCGCCGGGGCGGTCCGACGGTGAGCTGCCCCGCTCAGCGCCGTAGCAGCCGCTTCTGCACCGATTCCAGCGGCCCGTGCGCAAACCGCCGCAGCCACAGGCTCGCCCCCGTCACCAGCACCAGGCAGATCACCGCCCACAGACCGATGGGCCACCAGGGGCCGTTGTCCGCCCAGCGGGATGCCAGGCCGAGGCCGATGCCGTAGCAGGCCAGCATGGCGAGCACGTTCTGCAGTACGTAGCAGGACAGGGCCGTACGGCCGACGGAGGCCAGGGCGGAGGTCACGGCGGACGCCGACGGACCGGGGTGGCGGAGGCGGTCCATCGCCATGCCGATGAGGCCGAGGTAGCCGATCGCCAGGACCGGCGCCGCCCCGTACCGGTCCAGGAAGAAGAAGTCCGGACCGCCCAGCAGGGCAAGGAAGTTGAGGGGAAGACCGAGCCCCAGGCCCCACCCGGCCAGCCGGCGCCGGATGCGCCGCCCTGCCGCATCGTTCTGAAAGGCCCCGGCCCGGAAGAGCCGTACGCCGAGGAGGAACATGAACACCAACAGCCCGAAGGAGAAGACCGGTTCCGCGCGCAGCACCACGGCGTGCGACAGCCGGAAGGCGACCTGCTCCCCGTAACCCCCCTCGGCGTACAGCGCCACGGCATCGGCGTCGGGGGCGCCCCCGGCCCCGCCCCCGGTCCCGCCGCCCGAGGCGACCAGCAGGGCGGCCGTGAGCAGCGTCATCGCCGCCACGTGGAGGCCGCCCATGACGATCCATGTCACGCGCTGGGCCCGCGCGGAACGGGTGAGCAGCCAGGCCACCAGCAATGCGACCACCGCGTACCCCATCAGCACGTCCCAGGCGAAGACGAGGACGAAGTGCACGGTCCCCTCGGCGAAGAGGAACAGCGCCCGCCACTTGTACCGGCCCGGCCACGGCAGCCCGCGCCGGGCGGCCGACCGGAACTGGATGGCCAGCCCGACTCCGAAGAGAAGCGTCAGCATCGACAGGAACTTGCCGTTCGCGAGGAACCGGAAGGCCGTCTCCGTCGCTCCGGCCAGGGATGACGAGCCGCCTCCCGCCGACGTTGCGGCGTTCCCGCCGAGGACGCCCCACTCGGCGCCCGGTCCGGCGAAGATCCAGACGTTGCTCATCAACGTCCCGAGAATCGCCACCCCGCGCAGCACGTCCAGCAGCGGCAAGCGCGCCCGCACCCCGTCGTCTGCGCCCTCGACGGCTCCCTCCGCCGCCCGTATCCCCACTTGCCCGGCCACCCCGACTCCCGCCCGTGATCCTCGCTTTCCCCCATGCTCGGGGCGCTCAGGGCCGGATTCCTCGTCCCCGGCGACGAATGCCCGCTACATCCTTCGATGCAGTACGGACGCACCGGGTGAGACGTTCGAGGTGTGCCTGCGGGGTTACGCCCCGGTCGTCAGGCGTCGTCAGGCGTCGTCCACGAGGCGCGGCGGGGCTGCCTGCCTCCAGGAGTCCACGACGATGTCCCGCAGTTCGTCGATGTCCTCCAGCGCGGCAAGCCGTACCCGCACCCAGTGGGAGCCGGCTTCGTGCGGCGGTACCCAGAACTTCTGCGGTTCCGCCGCGATCAGCTCCCCTCGCTCGTGGATGGGGCATCGCACGGCGAACGACGTCTCATCGTCGGGAAGCGTGAGGAACATCTTCCCGGCGACCCGGAACGTGGGCATCTCCCAGGCTTCCTTCTCCACCGTCTCCGGGAGGGAGAGGGCGATCCGGCGGACGTCATCGGAATCGGTCATGGGCACACGGTACGACGTCGGTCTTACGCCGACACGCCCTGGAAGAATCCCAGCACGGCCTGTGCGCCGCGCGGGGACGTGAAGAGTTCCAGGATGCGGGCGGACTGCTCCGCCGCCGCGGCACCGCGCTCGAACATCGCGCTCTCGTAGGCGCGGAGGGCGGCGGCCGCGTCGTCGGGGTGCGCGGCGAGCGCGAGGGCGAGTTCGGCGCCGTCGACCATGGCCACGTTGGCGCCCTGTCCGGCGGGCGGCATCAGATGGGCGGCGTCGCCGAGGAGCGTGACGCCGGGGGTGGCGGGCCAGGTCAGGCCGACGGGCAGCGTGGTGATCGGGCGGGGCACGAAGGTGTCGTCGCATGCCTGGATGAGGGCGGTGAACTGGGGAGCCCAGTCGGCGAACAGGTCCGTCAGCGCCGTACGGGCCCGAGCGGGGTCCTCGAACGGGATGCCGCAGGTGCTGAGCCAGTCCTCCGGCGTGTGGTGGAACGACAGGTAGATGCGCACCCGGCCGTCGCCGTTGCGCTGGGCCGACAGGGACCGGTCCGGACCGTAGGCCCAGTAGTTGCCGCGTCCGACCATGGCGGCGAGGTCGGGATGGGTGCGGTCGATGTCGGGGATCCCGCATTCGACGAGGTTGTTGCCGATGTGGTGGGGCCGGGCGTCGGTCAGCAGCGGACGGACCCGGGAGCGGGCGCCGTCCGCGCCGACGAGCAGATCGCAGTCGGCGGTGGTGCCGTCGGCGAAGTGCAGCCGGTGTCCGCCCTCGGGCAGGGCGACGGCGGTCCGGAATGCCTTCCCCCATACGACGGTTCCCTCGGGGAGGGAGTCGAGGAGGACCTCGCGCAGGTCGGCGCGGTCGACCTCGGGGCGGTCCAGCGGGGCGTCGTCGGGGGTGTCCTCCTGGAGCAGCACGGTGCCGGTGTGGTCGAGCAGGCGCATGTCCTGGCCCTCGGGGCGCGCTATGGCAATGAATTCGGCCTCCAGGCCGGCCGCCTGCAGGGCGCGCTGACCGCCGTCCGTATGCAGGTCGAGCATGCCGCCCTGGGGGCGTGCGGTGCGGGAGCTCTCGCGTTCGTAGACGACGGCGTCGATGCCGTGGACGTGCAGGACGCGGGCGAGGGTCAGGCCGCCGGGGCCGGCTCCGACGATGGCGATGCGAGGGGTCATGAGACTCCGCCTTCTCTTGGGCAAGTCGGATACGAGTCCGACACGGGTCCGATACGGTGTATCTATCAATACACTGTATCGGCATCGCGTGTCGCGGCGTATTCTTTTCTCCGACGTCACAGAACGGCTCACGGAACGACGTCGCAGAACGGTGAAAGACGAGGCGCGATGACGGCGGGACGACCAGACGACGGCACCGGAGAGCCCACCCCTCTCATCTGGGAACGGCCCGAGCCGCCCCGCCGGCCGGCCCCCAGCCCCCTCAGCAGGGACCGCATCGTCCACGCCGCGGTCGAACTCGCCGACGCCGACGGGCTCGAGGCCGTATCGCTGCGCAAGGTCGCCGCCGCGCTGGACGCGGGACCGATGCGGCTGTACCGCTATCTGTCCACCAAGGAGGAGCTGCTCGACCTCATGGTGGACGCCGTCTATAGCGAGATCCCCGCGCCCGATCCGGCCGGCGGTGACTGGCGCGACGCCCTGCGCTCCTTCGCCCGCGACACCCGGCGGGCCGCCCTCCGGCACGAGTGGTTCGCCGATCTGCTCGGCGGGCGGCCGCACTTGGGCCCCCATGCGCTGGCCCACCTCGAAGCGGCGCTGGCCACGGTGCACGGCGCGCCCGGCTTTGATGACATCGACGCGGTGCTGCCGGCCGTCTACTCGGTGCAGGCGTATCTCATCGGGGCGATCCGCCAGGAGATCGCCGAACTGCGCGCCGAACGCACCACCGGCATGAACGAGCGCCAGTGGCAGGCCGCCACCGGCCCCTACCTCGAACGGATGCTGGCCACGGGCCGTTACCCCACCCTCGCCAAGGCCGTCCGGGACGCCACCCACCCCGACCCGGACACCGCCTTCGACGCCGGTCTCGACCACGTGCTGAACGGAATCGCCGCCTGCAACCCGGAGAAGTGACCCCGGCCCGGGCCATGCTGTACGCCCTGCCGGTCGCCCAAATCCCCTGGACGGACCGGCTGTCCGGAACCCTCGGTACCGCCCGCCGGGCGCAAGGGTAGGCGCGCCAGAGGCCGTCAGGGCACGCTGGGTGCCAGTGTGTGGACGGTGGCGCCGAGTACCGTGAGGAGAACCCCCGATGAGCAGCAGCCGGCAGAAGACCGCAGCGAAGAAGGACGACGCAGAGGAGCAGGACGGACTCTCGCAGGACGGACTCTCGGAGGACGGACTCTCGTACGCGAGCGGGACCGCCGAACGGCCCCTGCTCGGCCATACCATCGGCGAGGATCTCGTCCGCGCCATCGCCCGCTTCGGCGAACGTGAGGCGCTCGTCGAGGTGGCGACCGGCCGCCGCTGGACCTACCGGGAACTGGGCCGCGCGGTCGACGAGGTGGCCCTCGGACTGCTCGGCAAGGGCGTCGGCAAGGGCGACCGGGTCGGCATCTGGTCGCCCAACTGCGCCGAATGGGTACTCGTCCAGTACGCCACCGCCAAGATCGGCGCCATCCTCGTCAACGTCAACCCGGCATACCGTGTCCATGAGCTGGCGTACGTCCTGCGCCAGGCGGGCATCGGCGTCCTGGTCTCCGCGATCGAGCACAGGACCAGCGACTACCGCCGGATGGCCGAGCAGGTACGGGCCGACTGCCCCGCGCTGCGCGACGTCGTCTACATCGGCGACCCGACGTCATGGGGCGGACTGCTGGCCGGCGGCGCCGGCGTCCCGCACACCCGCCTCGCCGACTGCGCGCAGCACCTGACCGCCGACGACCCGGTCAACATCCAGTACACCTCCGGCACCACCGGCTTCCCCAAGGGCGCCACTCTCTCCCACCACAACATCCTCAACAACGGCTTCTGGGTGGGCGAGACGATCGGCTACACCGAGCACGACCGGGTGTGCCTGCCGGTGCCCTTCTACCATTGCTTCGGCATGGTGATGGGCAACCTGGGCGCCACCTCGCACGGCGCCTGCATCGTCATCCCGGCCCCCGCCTTCGACGCCGCCGCCACGCTCCAGGCAGTGCAGGACGAACGCTGCACCTCCCTCTACGGCGTCCCCACCATGTTCATCGCCGAACTCCATCACCCCGACTTCGCCTCGTACGACCTCTCCTCGCTCCGTACCGGCATCATGGCGGGCTCGCCGTGCCCGGAGGAGGTGATGAAGCGGGTGGTCTCCGAGATGCATATGGCCGAGGTGTCCATCTGTTACGGCATGACCGAGACGTCGCCGGTCTCCACCCAGACGCGCCGCGACGACGACCTGGAACACCGCACCGCAACCGTCGGCCGGGTGCTGCCGCATATCGAGGTCAAGGTCGTCGACCCGGTGAGCGGGGTGACCGTACCGCGCGGCACCCCGGGCGAACTGTGCACCCGCGGCTACAGCGTGATGCTCGGCTACTGGGAGGACGCGGAACGCACCGCCGAGGTCATCGACGCCGCTCGCTGGATGCACACCGGCGATCTGGCGGTGATGAACGACGACGGGTACGTACGGATCGTCGGCCGCATCAAGGACATGATCATCCGCGGCGGTGAGAACGTCTACCCGCGCGAGATCGAGGAGTTCCTCCACTCCCATCCCAAGATCGCCGACGTCCAGGTCGTCGGCGTCCCGGACGAGAAGTACGGCGAGGAGATCGCGGCCTGTGTCATCCTCCGCGATCCCGGAGCACCGCTCACCCGCGACGAGTTGGACCGGTACTGCCGCTCCCGGCTCGCGCACTACAAGGTGCCGCGCTACCTCGAGATCGTGGACGAGTTCCCGATGACGGTCAGCGGGAAGGTCCGGAAGGTGGAGCTGCGGGAGCGGCTGGCGAAGGAGCTGGGGGCGGTGCGGTAGCCGGGCGGCAGAGGGCTGCGGGTGCGCCGTTGGCGGGGATGTCCTCGTCCAGGAGCCCCACCCAGGCCGGCCGCCACCGGGGCGCGCGGGAGGCCATCTCGCGCGCCAGGGTCTCCGGCCGGGCCTCGTGGGTGCCGTAGCGGGCACCCCACCAGCCAGGCAGGTGGTCGTGGGCGCGGTCGACGGTGACCTCGTCGGCCGTGATCTGCACCCGTACGTACATCCAGCGGCCGGACGAGGCGTCCGCGTCGGCCTGCCGCAGCTCACCCAGCAGCGCGGACACCTCGGCGCCGAGCCGTCTGCCCTGCTCGTCGTGGAAACCGTCGGCGCCGTACGGGTTGGCGCTGTCGGCGCCGTCGGAAAAGGCCGCGGTGAGGAGGCAACCGCCGTCCGGCTGGGGGTGGTTGGCGCGCAGCCAGGCCACCAGGCGTGCCAGGGCGGGGCTCTCGGCGGGCGCTGTGCGGGGCAGTTCGACGGTCGCGCGCATCGCTACCGCGATCACCGCCGCGTACTGTTCCGGCAGGTCGCACGGCACCCGCCGGCCGGCGGGCTCCCCGCGGCCGGCCGGCAGCTGCGGCCGGGGCACGGTACGCGCGGCGGCCGCCTGACCCTCCGCCGTCCCCCTGCGCCGCATCTCCTCCGCGTCGGCGCCGTCCTCCGCCAGCGCAGCGAGGACCGTCCGCACCTCGGAGTCGTCGGCCGGGACGATCGCGGTCAGCCCGTCCTCGCGCAGCTCGTCGGGATAGGGGGCACGGCCCCAGGCACCGTCCGCCCACCAGTAGACGAAGCCGAGCACCTCGTTGCGGATCAGCGTGATCAGCCATTCCCACGGGAGCCAGTCCGGTCCGCCGGCCAGCAGATCGACCGGCGGCGTCAGCCCGATGCCCTCGCTGTAGTCGTTGTCGATCCCGTGGAGCACCGCCCGTCCGCCCTCGACCCAGGTCAGCGACCAGTAGCCGTTGCCGATGTCCTCGGAGTGCAGGCCGGCCTCGTCCACCCGGTAGGTGTGGACGGGCAGCGGACCCTCGGCGGCCCAGGCGGCGAGGGCGGCACCGTGGGACCACAGCACTTCGGGAGGCGGCGGCGCCGCGTTCGGTACGTACCCCAGGTCCACCGGGGCCGGGCCGCCGCCCTCCGCCACCGCCGAGAGGAGGGCGGGGAGCTGGGGCGGCCAGAGGGGTTCGGTGGCGGCGGCCAGTTCGGCCGGGGTCCACCAGCGGCCGTCGAGGATCCTGTCGTCGGCATGCGCGCCGGCCACACCGTCGGCCACCTCGCGGCGCGGGCCCTGGGCGAGGTAGATGTGCTCGTGCTGGCGTACGGGCACGAGGGGGGTCCCCCCTGCTCGAGCGCCGCCGAGAGCTTGGGGGAGGGTGAAGTCGTGTTCCCAGGTGCAGAGCAAGGGGCCCGGCTCCAGGTCGGTCCAGCCGGTTTCCTCGCGCAGCTCCCGCAGCGCGCCCTCGCGCGGCGTCTCGCCGGGGGCCAGGCCTCCGCCGGGCAGTGCCCAGTGGACGCCGACCTCCTCGTTGTCGTAACGGAAGAGAAAGATTGCGCCGTCGGGATCGAGCACGGCAACGCGGGCCGCCTGGCGGGCTATACGCATGCGCACACCCTAATCGGGTCGCTGAGCTGGCTTGTTTCGTTCGTACGAGATCCGTACGGGAGGCGTGTCCCCTTAGGGTGCGGTCGGCGCGATCATGACAGGATCCGGCCACGGGCAGGCCTCATCGCGCCAATGCCCCCACCCACCTCTCACCCTCCGAAGAAACGGAACTCCATGACACCTATTGCTCGTTGGGCAACCACAGCGGCTGCCGTGGTTGCTTCACTGGGGGCCTTCGCCGCCCCCGCCTCCGCCGTCGGTCCCGACCAGTACGGCGGCTACGACACCGAGGTGTACACCGCGGGCTGCCAGAGCGGGGCCGGCCATGTGGTGGACCGTCACAGGCCCGCGGACCACCTGGCCATCGACGCCGGCAACGCCGCCGCCTTCTACCGCTGCAAGCCGACCGCCGGCGGCGCCATGGAGCAGCAGGAGCGCGTGCACTGCGCCCCCGGCGCCTCCTTCGACTGGACGCGCGGTCTGTGCGGCCCGGCGCGTACGGTGCCCGAGATGGGCACCAAGCTGACCGCGGGGCGCGCCGAGCTGTCCTCGCCGTCCGTGTCGGCCGCGAAGGTCACAGGGCTCAACGCCACCCTGGTCCGGGACCGTGACAACGGCCCCCAGGACGCCATCTGGAACGCGACCATCACCTTCAAGGACGGCGCGGGCAAGGTCCTGTGCGTGGCCAGGACGGACACCGCGGGCCGGGCGTCCTGTGACGCGGAGCGTCCGCAGTCCGCCGTCGGCGCGGTGCTGGGCGGCTACACCGCCGAGTACGCCGGCAACGGCAGTGTGAACGGCAAGTTCAACACGGTGGCCCCCGCCACCGCACGGGGTGCCGTGCTGTAGCCCCCGTCCTCGGCGCGCCGGTGCCGGGCCCTGCATCCCCCGGCGCGCCGAGGCAGGCGCCGGTCAGCGCCTGCTTTCCCCCGGCCAGTCCAGGAGGAGGCGCTGAGCGCGCGGCAGCGACGCCACGATCAGGTCGTAGGAGTCCTCGATCATGTCGAGCACCAGCCGGTCGGGGAGGTCGCCGTCCAGCGAAACGGTGTTCCAGTGCCGCTTGTTGAGGTGATAGCCGGGCACCACCTCCGGGTGCGCCGCACGCAGCCGCTCGGCCAGCTCCGGATCGCATTTGAGACTGACCGTGAGCGGGGCGGCCTCCAGCGTCGTCAGCGCGAAGATCTTGCCGCCGACCTTGAAGGTCGACACGTCCGGGTGCCGGGGGAACGGGAATTCCTCGGTGGCGCCGTTGAAGCCCAGGCAGACTGCGCGGAGCGCTTTCGCGTCGATCATCTCCCCATTGTCTCCGGTGGTCTCCGGGGCGTGGCGGGGCGCCGCATGCACACCCGCGGCCAGCGGTCCAGGCCATGCCGCGCCTCCGCGGCGCGGATGTCGCGCAGCCCGGGGGTGAGTTCGTCCTCGGCGAGGACCCGGAAGCCGAGCCGCTCGTAGTACGGCGCGTTCCACGGCACCTCGGCGAAGGTGGTCAGGGTCAGCGCCGCCGCCTGTGGCCAGTCCTTCTCGGCCCGGTCGATCAGGGCCCGGCCGATTCCGCGGCGGGCGTGGTCCGGATGTACGGAGACCTGCTCGATGTGCAGGCAGTTGTCGACCGGTTCCCACATCAGGTAGCCGACCGGCCGCTCCGGCGCACCGCCGTCTCCCCGCTCCCCGTATGCGGCCAGCAGCCGGCGCGCCGCTCGGTAGCGCGTCAGCTCCGCCGGCGACGGCGGTTCGTCATCCGCGATCGCCGCCATGCCGAGGGCGCGGAAGGGCTCCCCGGCGGCCCGCTCGATATCGCGCAGCAGGGGCAGTTCGGCTGCGTCCGGCAGGGAGATGTTCACCCGGTCACCGGCCCGTCGCGCCGTATTTGATCAGCTCGTCGGCGGGGTCGTTGACCGGCTGCGGGGTGCCGGTGAGGTCCATCACGAACAGCGGGAGGTGGAGTGCGTCGGCGCGGGCACGGGCGTCTCGGGCATAGCCGGCCAGCGAGAAGAAGACGGCGATGGCCGAGTCGTTGAGGCCGTTGAGCCAGACGCATTCGATCTCGCGAAGTCTGGTGGACCGGGTCGAAGGGTCCACCTGGGCCACCACCCCGGTACCCCGCAGGTCCACGCCCGCGGCGGCGCGTTCCTGGGTGCGGACGACGTCCGTGAAGCCCAGCCACTTCAGATACTGCGCGGCGGCGGTGACGCAGTCGCGGGCCGTGCGGATGGTGACGGGGCGGAACGCGGGCCGCAGCACGGCGGGGCGCGGGCCGGGCGCCGCCGGCTCCCGGGCTGCGGGCGGGCCGGAATCGGGCACGCCGGGCGGCGCGGCGGGCGCGGCAACCACCGGGATCCGGACGACCGTGCCGCAGACGCACCCGGACTCCGGCGCCGGCCACTGGTCCTGCCGCCCGCAGGCCTCGCACCGGACCTCTACCCAGGAGGCCTGCCAGGTGCGGTGGAGTATCTCGACGGGCACCCCGCCGCGCAGCACGGGCATGGTCAGCGGCGCGCCGCAGGCGCACGGGAAGGTCGGCGGGGTGAAGGCGTTCTCGCGGCGGCACGTAGGGCACCGCACCGGCACGCTGTCGGCCATATGAGCTCCTGGCACTTGCTGGGTACGGCAGCAGGACGGTGCTGCCGCTACGGCCCATCGTCCCTCCAAAACCGGGTGCCGGGGGCCGAAATACGCCGAGAGCCGCAGGCGGGGGCGGGATGTGCCCGGGAGCGGGGCACGCACGAAGGGCCCGGAATTCCGTGACCGTACGGAATTCCGGGCCCTCGTGGGTGGTTCCCGCCCGGTGATACGAGAGATGGGCGCGACGGGACATCGCACCACCGGACGGAGTCTGGGCCCACAGGACGAGCTGTGGGCCGGAGGCAGGAGGCGGGCTCCGCGGCGGGGGAGCGGCTCGCCCTTCCCTACGGGGCGAGCACTGCCACCGCACTGGATTCCCCCCGGCGCCGCGGAGCACCGCACTGCCTCTCCGTACCGGCCGACCACCCCTCAACGGGCCGGCCGGTACGGATGCGCAAGGAAACTGACCTCCCGTCAGTCCTCACGCAGCTCGCGGACCCGCGCCTCGACGCGCTTGCCGTAGTCCTGGTCGGCCGCGTGGAAGTGGGCGAGGTTCTTCTCGATCACATCGTCGCGGCTGACCTGGGAGAGACCGCCGGCGATGTTGTCCACCAGGCGCTTCTTCTCGTCCTCGGACATCAGGCGGTAGAGCTCACCGGCCTGGAAGAAGTCGTCGTCCTTGGTGTGCGCCGGGGCCTCGTGCGTGCCGGTGTAGCCGGAGATCGCCAGCGGGGCGGAGAGCGCCTCGTTCGTCTGCACCGGGCCGTCGTACGAGTTGGGCTCGTAGTTCTTGGCGTGGCGGCCGTAGGCGTTGGCGGCCATGTAGCCGTCCCGGCCGTAGTTGTCGGCCTTGGTCGCCTTGGGGGCGTTCACCGGCAGCTGGGTGTGGTTGACGCCCAGGCGGTAGCGGTGCGCGTCCGCGTAGGCGAACAGCCGGCCCTGGAGCATCTTGTCCGGGGACGGGCCGATGCCGGGCACGAAGTTGTTCGGCGAGAACGCGGACTGCTCGACCTCGGCGAAGACGTTGTCCGGGTTGCGGTCCAGGACCAGGCGGCCGACGCGCTGCAGCGGGTAGTCCGCGTGCGGCCAGACCTTGGTCAGGTCGAACGGGTTGAAGCGGTAGTTCGCCGCCTCGGCCGCCGGCATGATCTGCACATACAGGGTCCAGGAGGGGTAGACGCCCCGCTCGATGGACTGCAGCAGGTCGGTCTGGTGGCTGTTGGGGTCCTTGCCCGCCAGCTCGGCGCCCTGCTCGCTGCTCAGGCAGCGGATGCCCTGGTTGGTCTTGAAGTGGTACTTGACGAAGAAGGCCTCGCCCTCGGCGTTCGTCCACTGGTAGGTGTGCGAGCCGTAGCCGTTCATGTGGCGGTACGAGGCCGGGATGCCGCGGTCGCCCATGAGCCAGGTGATCTGGTGGGTGGCCTCGGGGGCGTACGCCCAGAAGTCCCAGACGTTGTCCGGCTCCTGCTTGCCCGTGAAGGGGTCGCGCTTCTGGGAGTGGATGAAGTCGGGGAACTTCAGCGGGTCCTTGATGAAGAACACCGGGGTGTTGTTGCCGACGAGGTCGTAGTTGCCCTCTTCGGTGTAGAACTTCAGGGCGAAGCCGCGCGGGTCACGGGCCGCGTCGGGGCCGCCCAGGTTGTCGGCGACGGTCGAGAAGCGCAGGAACGTCTCGGTGCGCTTGCCGACGGTGTTCAGGAAGTCGGCGCGGGTGTAGGCCGTGACGTCGTCGGTCACCTCGAAGTAGCCGTACGCGCCGGAGCCACGGGCGTGCACGACGCGCTCCGGGATGCGCTCGCGGTTGAACCGCGCGAGCTTCTCCAGCAGGTGCTGGTCCTGGAGGATGATCGGGCCGCCGACGCCGGCGGTGGCGGAGTTCTGGTTGTCGGCGACCGGGGCGCCGGACTCGGTCGTCAGCGTGGGCTTCGACATGGTGACCTTCCGTACGAGAGCGCGGAATTGCCTTCCGCATGTCGGAGCGTAGGAACTGCTCCGACCAAACGTCAACACTTTGTTGAAACAAAGCGGGGTGGGTTCCGGGCGACGACCGCGCCTGGGCGCGACAGGACAGGTGTCGGCGCGGCCGCCGCCCGGAAACTTGGGGTGCAGGACCTGAGAACGAGCGGTCCCGCTGCCGTCTCAGCCTTCGATGCTGTGGCCGGAGAGGCGCTCGACGCCGCGCAGGAGGGCGGAGTGGTCGAGGCTGCCGTCGCCCTGGGCGCGCAGGGAGGCGA
>NZ_LGKG01000111.1 GCF_001294335.1 Streptomyces chattanoogensis | reverse complement strand
TGGTTGTCGGCCGCGGTGCCGGCCCTCCGGACTCCGTCCTGCGGTCCGTCCCCTCCCGACAGTGGGGGGTGAAGAGGCCGGTGGGGGCGAGCGCCCCACTCCCACTGCGCGCACGTACGGGCTTACGTCCACCCCCACCGTCTTTCCCCACCCCCAACGGGGAGGTGCCGGGCTGTAGCGGCGGAGCCGTGTAAGCCCGGTGCCGCTGCCGGACAGCCCCGCGCAGCGGCAACCAGCCCGCCGCAGGCGCAAC
>NZ_LGKG01000110.1 GCF_001294335.1 Streptomyces chattanoogensis | reverse complement strand
GATGGCGGCGTTGCTGACCCGTCTGGGCGCGGGAACGGACGTACCGCTGGGCAGCGGTCTGGCGGGGCGGACGGACGAAGCCCTGGATGACCTGATCGGGTTCTTTGTGAATACGTTCGTGCTGCGGACGGACACTTCCGGGGATCCGAGTTTTACGGAGCTGCTGGGGCGGGTTCGGGAGACGAGCCTGGCGGCTTATGCGAACCAGGACGTGCCGTTCGAGTATTTGGTGGAGGTGCTCAATCCGCAGCGTTCCGCCGGAT
>NZ_LGKG01000109.1 GCF_001294335.1 Streptomyces chattanoogensis | reverse complement strand
GCGGCGTCCTACTCTCCCACAGGGTCCCCCCTGCAGTACCATCGGCGCTGAAAGGCTTAGCTTCCGGGTTCGGAATGTAACCGGGCGTTTCCCTAACGCAATGACCACCGAAACACTATGAAGATAACCAACCGGAGCATGACTCAACGGTCGTTACTTCAGAACCTACACAGTGGACGCGAGCAACTGAGGACAAGCCCTCGGCCTATTAGTACCAGTCAACTCCACACCTTACGGCGCTTCCATATCTGGCCTATCAACCCAGT
>NZ_LGKG01000108.1 GCF_001294335.1 Streptomyces chattanoogensis | reverse complement strand
GCCTGCCGTCAGGAGACGAGTTCCGCCGATCGCTGGTTGCGGCGGTGCTGTTCGGCCCAGTTGGTCAGGGCGGCGGCGCAGGCGTGGTCGAGGTGGCGTAGTTGGCTGGTGTCGAGTTCGATGTCGCGGCCGGGGGGCAGTGCTTCGAGCTGGTCGAGGAGTTTGGGCAGGCGCAGGAAGGTGGCGTTGCCGATGGCGTGTACCCGCACGGGCTGATCTTCGTCGTCGGGGGTGTGGATGTCGAGGTGGACGTGGGAGGTTTCCCAGGC
>NZ_LGKG01000107.1 GCF_001294335.1 Streptomyces chattanoogensis | reverse complement strand
GGTCCGGGTCATGCCGCCGTCCTGGGACCAGGGGCCCCACGCCAACGACACCGCCGGAAGACCCGCCGCCCTGCGGTGATGCGCCAGCGCGTCCAGGAAAGCATTGCCCGCCGCGTAGTTGGCCTGACCGGGGCTGCCGATCGTGCCGGCCACGGACGAGAACACCACGAACGCGTCCAGATCCAGATCCCTGGTCGCCTCGTGCAGGTTCCAGGCCGCATCCACCTTCGGACGCAGCACCGCCGACAGCCGCTCCGGCGTCAGCGACTCCACC
>NZ_LGKG01000106.1 GCF_001294335.1 Streptomyces chattanoogensis | reverse complement strand
GTACGCGCCTTCGAAGACGACGTCGCCGAGGCGGCCGACCGTCCGGAGTTCGGCGCTGGCCGCCCTGGCGTCGATGTGGGAACCGGCGGGCAGCTTGACCGTCACCTCGATGGCTCCGGAGGGGCCGAAGTACTGGTCCTTCGCCCGGTTCTCGATCCGCAGGACTCCGTCGGCGTACTCGACCGTGGTCTGCTCCGCCGCCTTCACGTCGCGGCCCTTCGAGGCGTTCGCGGGCAGGACCTCGACCGCGGTGTCGGCCCGGTCCGCGGCGATGA
>NZ_LGKG01000105.1 GCF_001294335.1 Streptomyces chattanoogensis | reverse complement strand
CGCGTCGGGCGATGACGGGCTTGATGCCCTTCGCCCATACCTGGCGGCGGTAGCAGTCATGGTCGTAGCCGCGGTCGGCGTAGACCTCGGATGGACGGCGGCGGGGCCGGCCGCGTTTGCCGCGGATCGACGGGATGGCTTGCAGCAGGGGTATGAGCTGGGTGACGTCGTTGCGGTTGCCGCCGGTCAGCGTCACGGCCAGCGGGATTCCGGTGGCATCGCAGATCACGTGGTGCTTGGAGCCCGGCCGTCCCCGGTCGACCGGGCTCCGTCCGGTTT
>NZ_LGKG01000104.1 GCF_001294335.1 Streptomyces chattanoogensis | reverse complement strand
AACGGGCTGCCGTCGAGGTCGATATAGGGATTGACGGTGTCGCAGTGCAGGCTCTTGGCGAGCGTGCGGTGCCGCATCTGCAGCAGCACCTTGATCACACCGGCGACACCCGCCGCGAGTTCGAGATGCCCGATGTTCGTCTTGACCGAGCCGATACCGCAGTGCGCCGCCTCGACCACCGCGCCGTGCTCCTCGTACAGCTCCCGGAAGGCGGCCTTGAGCCCGTTGATCTCGACCGGGTCGCCGAGCTCGGTGCCGGTGCCGTGCGCCTCGATGTAGCC
>NZ_LGKG01000103.1 GCF_001294335.1 Streptomyces chattanoogensis | reverse complement strand
CTGCGGTAATCCGCAGGGCGTCGAACAGCCGGTCACGGTCGGGGGTGGCAAGCCGGGGATGCCCAGCGGCCCCCGGCAGGGAGCGCGGTGGGGTGCCCTGAACTGCCCATCCGAGCAGGTCGTGCCACTCACGGGTGTGAACCCAGGTTGCTAGTGGGTGGTCGTGCGGCCCGTGCTCACCGCTGAGGATCTGACCCACCACCAGGTCGACGTCGATGGCTGCGCCGAGCTGGTCGAGCAAGCCCGGGTCGGCGCCTAGGCGTTGCAGCGTGCGGGTCATGGCGCGCAGGGTGTGGACG
>NZ_LGKG01000102.1 GCF_001294335.1 Streptomyces chattanoogensis | reverse complement strand
TCGCTGCCTGGGGCGAGGCGATATCCGTCGCCGCGGTGAACGGCCCTGCTTCGGTGGTGGTTTCGGGTGAGCCGGGTGCGCTGGATGAGCTGATGGCTGTGTGTGAGGCGGACGATGTCCGTGCGCGTCGTATCGCCGTGGATTACGCCTCCCACTCCGCGCAGGTGGATGTCCTCCACGATGAGCTGCTGGACGTTCTGGCCTCGATCGAGCCTCGCGAGTCCCGTGTGCCGTTGATGTCGACGGTGACGGGTGACTGGCTGGACACGTCCATCATGGATGCGGCGTACTGGCACCGTAA
>NZ_LGKG01000101.1 GCF_001294335.1 Streptomyces chattanoogensis | reverse complement strand
GTGGACCGCAGCTTGATGATCGGACGCAGTTCGTTACGAGCCATGCCGAGCAGCATACACAAGTGGTTTTCATTTTCATCTAGCTGCTACGGTGCTGCCCTACTGCCCACACACGATCACGAGGGACCATGTCAGCCCACTGCCAACTCACCGGCCGGCAGCCCGGCTTCGGCAAGACCATCTCCCACTCGCACCGCCGCACCTCGCGCCGGTTCGACCCCAACATCCAGCGCAAGCGAGTTCTCCGCTTCCGGCCCCGCAACGTCGGAAACCTGACAAGACCGCTACGGGCAGTCACTTGTGCGCCGCGTCTCTCCGCTCTCCAGGACGCGGCAGCCGGCACGTGGAGCTGTGGACGGTGACGGGCGCGCGAGGTGTGCAGCGGCAGGTCGACCGGCCGTCACGCTACCTTTGCGTCATTCCAAGTGGTGGGCGCTGGTGCGGGGTTGATATCCAGGAGCGCTATCCGGCCTCCCCGTTCTGCTGCCACGAGCATTCGCCGCCCTATCCACGCAAGGGACGTGGCAGGGGAAGTCAGATGCCATGCGGCGAGGGAGGTGTAACCATTCCGCTGGTGCCGGACTCCGGCGGGCCAGAGCCGGATGGTGTAGTCGGATCCGGCCGTCGCGAGCACGTCCCCGTCGCCGGGGCGCCATGCCACCGCCGATGCGCAGACAGGGAGGACGGCCAATCGTGTCGGCCGCCTGGGGCCGATGGACCAGAGCGACAGGTGACGCTCGGCAGGTACAGCCAGCCGGTGCCCGCTGTCGCTGAACACCGGGCCGTGCCGCCCTGAACTGTCCTCGCACTCAACCGGCCGCCCCGATGGGCGATGCGTCTCCCACAACAAGGTCTTGCGCTGGTGCGTCGAGCCAACAGCCCATCGGCCGTCGATGGACAGGGTGAGATCGCTGGATACGTCGGTGGGTGCCGCCGGGAGGGCGGTGGTGGACCACTGCGCCACGCCGTCAGTGTCGTAGGTGGCGACATGGCGTCCTTGCGCAATCGCCACGACGCCCGACCCCATCCAGCACGCGCGGATGCACGCCTCGGCAGTGGCCCGCGCGATCAGCCTGCCGTCCACAGCGCGCCACAGACCGTATCCACGGGGGCCCGTCAAGGCCAGGCTCCGCCCATCAGGAGAGAAGGCGAGATCCGTGACGCCGCCGGGCAACGCGACGTGGCCGTGCTCCTCGCCTCCATCAAGATCCAGCACACGAACCCCACCGCGGTGGCCGACGACAGCGATGAGGCCAACGCCCACCGACAGCGAGGTCGGTTCCCACGGGAGTCGCCTCGACCAGAGCTGAGATCCCTGCGAGTGTTCACCGGTTGCCGGGGACGTCAGCGCTCTCACCACGGCCGCGCTCCTGCCTGGGGCCTGGAGGGGCGGCGGGCGTGGGAGCGGGTCCGCGGTGCGGATTCGTTAACGTGCATGGCGATCTTTCATTGAAGAAAAATGAGAATCATTTCCATTAAACACTGTCATGAGGTCCGACTGCGATCCGGGTTCCGAGTCTCCTCGCCGGGTCGGGCCAGCAGCGGTGCGGTACGCGAGCATCAAGGCGTCGGAGCCCCGCGGTTCCGTGGCCGCTGTTGGCGCTGGAGCCGCGGCCGCCGCCGGCAGCGTTCCGCCGGGCGTCGTGTGTCCGATGCGCAACGTCGGCGCTCGATGCGTAGTGAGTGCGCAGATGCACGCTTCAGCGTGCAACGACTCCGGCGTGTAACTGCCGGTGGCCGATCTCTCGCGGTCTTGCATGGGCGTGGGGTCCGCGCTCGTCAGCTGCCCTGGTGCGGCGCACTGTGGAGAGATGGGCTTGCGGCAGCGTCTTGCCGGTCTGCGGCAGTCATGGCAGGCGAGCCATGACGTGCTGTTCATCCCGCTCGTCCTCATCCTGGTGATCACTGCGGTGGACATCCACGTCCCGGAGGATGTCCACTTGGGCCCGGCGCTGGTTATCGCTCCCGCGATCACCGCTTCCTTCGCCGGTCCCTTGCTGACCGGATGCATCGGAGCCCTGGCGCTGACGGCCCAGGTGATCATTTCCGTCTTTCACGGCGGGCCGACCTCGACGAACCACGTGGCGCAGATCGTCACCCTTGCGGTCCTGACAGTCCTGATCGTGTCGTTCTCGGCGGTGCGCGAGCGGCGCAGCCGGCAGCTGGCCCAGGTGCGTTCGGTGGCCGAGGCCGCCCAGCACGTCCTGCTGTGGCCGCTTCCGGAGAAGATCGGCCCGCTGCAGATGGCCTGCCTGTATCTGGCCGCGGAGGACGAGGCCCAGATAGGCGGCGACCTGTACGCCGCCACCCGTACCAATGCCGGTGTGCGTGTGATGATCGGCGACGTGCGGGGCAAGGGCCTGTCCGCCATCGGAGAGGCTTCCCTCGTCCTGGGTGCCTTCCGTGAGGCCGCTTACCAGCACACCACCTTGCCCGAACTGGCCGCCGCCCTGGAACAAAGCGTCACCCGCTACCTGGCCGATTTCGAGCCGCCCGACGAGGCCGGGGAACGCTTCGCCACCACGCTGCTGCTGGAAATCCCAGACGACGGCCACATCACCCGGAGGACTACAGCCTCGATGTGGTCTCCTTCGAGCCCGGAGACACCCTCCTGCTCTACACCGACGGCGTCATCGAAGCCCGCGACGCCGACGGCCGCTTCCACCCGTTCGGCGAGCGGGCCGGCCAATGGACCGACAGCAGCCCCGAGACGCTCCTCCACCACCTCCGCCGCGATCTCCTCACCCACGTCGGAGGACGCCTCAGCGACGACGCCGCACTCATCGCCCTCCACCGCACTCCCACACGCCACCGAGGCCGCCACCACGGGAAGATCATCCACGCTGATGGCTTCCGCCACCGCCCCGAAAGGGAACCACGGGGATGAGCGGACGATTCGGCGGCCGGTGATGGCGCCGGGAGGGACCGGGGACCGTCGGTACGCCTGCCCGGACCTGGACCACGGCCGCAGAGGCCGGCTGTGCCCGCCGCTTGAGGGCCGTCGGCTTCTCACCAGGTGACCGGGACAGCTGTGGGCCCCGCGTCGGCCTGACCGCGGGCCCAGACCAGGTCGCCGACGGGCAAGGCTGCCAAAGGCAGCGCCGAGTTCGATGCGGGCAAGAGCGGCGCCGAGGCAGTGGTGTATCTCGCGACCGAAGGCCAGGCGCGGGCTTACCTGCTGCCGCGCCGGCGAGCCAGTCGGGGGAGGAACCGGTCGGGTCGGGGGAAGTGCCCTCGATCGCCGTGGCTGCCTCAAGCCGGACCAGTACCTTATCCGGTGCGGCGAGGCTTCGTGCCCCTCTTGTGGTGTGAGGGTCTGCAGTATGTCTCGCCTGTGGCGAGGACACGGCCCGCGTCATGGCGTGCGGCCGAACAGCGGTTCTTCGAGCCCCGCGGTCGGCCGGGCCCCGGACGTGACAGTTTCGGTGCACACGCCGGAGAGCCAGGAGGCTGTCGCAGAGCTTCTTCACCTCGGTGATCAAGAGCTATTCGTTGTTCGGTTTCCAAGATCACAGAGGCGTCGGAACCTTGGCTGGTGGGGCGGAACTTCTTGTCGTGTGACCGTGAACGTGACCTCAATATGTCGCATACGCGGCCGAGTCGCCTGCGCCGGGGCAGCCCCCGGCGGAGCGGCGGAAGGGACCCGGGCTTGCGCGGCGCACAGCGGTAGCCGGGGGCGGAAAGGATCTTGACCGCGAAGCGGCGCCGCTTGCGGCGTCCTTTCCGCCCCGAGGTTCTGTGCCAACCTCCGGTGTCAGGTCGTCCGGGCCGGGCCCGGGGACGACACCAGCCCCTGTTTCTTATCCCCTGATCGGTGACACCGGCGGTCCTGGCCGCTGACGCGACCGGCGGCACCGGCCGGCCGCTTAGCCGAGGCCGCCGAGATCGGTGCCGCCCGAAGATGGCGAAGGCTCAGGGCACGCCCCGGGCACCCAGTCGTGTCACTGCTGGTTGGGCAGCAACTTGTGGTTTTTCCAGTCGTACTCGAAGTAGTCGACGAGTTGGCTGCCTTTGGAGCGAGGATCCTGTGGCCGGGGCACCCGGTAGTAGCGGCCGGTGAACTTCTGCTGGTCGACACTGAGACGGAGAAAGCCGTGTTGGTCGTCGCAGTAGGAGTCCAACGTCACCGGGTCCCCGGCGGTGTCGGCGAAGGTCACCGGGGGGATCATCTTCTCCCCGTCCACCTTCCGGATCGCGTGCAGGTTGTGGTAGCCACCCGCGCCGGTGACCAGGTACGGGTACTGGGTCCCATCGGTGGTCGTCTTCGTCAGACGCTGGTAGTCGTGCACGTGCCCAGCCACGATCATGTCCGGGTGCCGGCGCGCCGCCTTAGCGGCATCCTCGATCACCGTCTTCATGTACGTCGACCCCGAATGGTGGTCATCGGCGGAGTAGGGCGGGTGATGCAACGTCAAGATGATCGGCACATTCTTTGGTAGAGTCTTCAGCTCCCCGGCCAGCCACTTGGCCTGATCGGGTTGGATCTCCCCGCCCGCGGGGACATTCGAGTACAGGCCGATGAAGTTCACGCACGGGGTCAACAAGGTCCAGTACACATTCGGTTGCACCATCGCCTTGCGATGCGAGTCCTGCGCCTCCGGCATCTTCACCGGCTTCGGGGCACAGAAATTGCGCACGAACCCGTCCAACGTCGATCCGTCGGGCAGGTTTTCCCCATCGTGATTACCGGGCACCGCGAAGATCGGCGCCGCGTACAACTCGTACGGCTGGTAAAACTGCGCGTAGTACTTGGCGATTTCCCCGTTGAAGTACACGCAGTCCCCCACAAGGTAAAGAAACGCGGGCTTCCCGGCCGGGCCGGTGCCGACCGCCAGGTCGGCCTCCATCCCGGCGGCCACCAGTTCCTGTGGCGCTGCGTCATTGATCCCGCCCATGTCCCCGTTCATGTGAAATGTCAAGGACCCGGCCCTGTCGATGGCGGCGTAGGTGCGGGCGTCCAGCACTTGCTTCAGGTTCAGCCGGAACGGCGCGGCACCCGTCGGCGGCGGCAACGGCCGGAAATGCGTGTCCCGCGGCGGCTCCATATGCAGCCCCGCGCTCGGCCGCTTCCGGGCGAACACATGCCCATGCGAACCCTTGACCAACCCTGCAGCCATGCCCGCCTCCTACAACCCGCTCCGGCTGTGCACCGCACGCTAACGGCGAACCCGGCCCGTGCACCGCGGCAACACGCCAGACCACACCGCATTCGCGCACATGCGCCGGGGTGGAACCCCGGGCGGTGCATCGCATGCGTCAACGCCTCTGCCAGCCCGGCCTTCAGGCGCGCCGGAGGCTAGGTAGTGCGAGCCTCAGCCCGCGCGCCGCCGCACCCGGCTCGCCCGCCACGACGGCCCGCAACCTGACTGATGCAGTCGGCCGGGGGCCCGGCCGAGCGGGCCTCGACGTGGGCTCCGAAGTGGGTGAGCACACGGCGGACGCGCGGTCACAGCCTCCAGGCGCGGCCGGAATTATCTGGATGATCTGGGCTGGGCATTCACGTCCCCCTTCCAGCCTGGCGGGAGTTGCCCAGGCACTGCCGGCTGCCAAGGGGCGAGGAAGGGTCCCTTGTCCGTGGTGTGCGTCCAGTACAGGCGGCCGTCGAGACCGAGTACGGTCAGTGCGGCGCCGCCCGACGCCAGTTGGGTGCTGGACGGGGCACCGGCGAGGAGGAAGCCGGTGTGGCGCCACCGCAGCCGGCGCTTTGGAGTAGCGGATGGGCTCCAGGCCGTTGCCAGGTCTCCCGTGGCAGATCGTGCTGCCAGCAGGAAGTCGCCCCAGCAGGTGCGGTTGACGCTCACCGGACCGTAGCCCTGTGGCCCGCCGAGGTCGGCGACTTCCACCGGTGAGGATTCGTTGCTCGGCCACCGGGATGTGTGCGATCGCGCGGATACGAGGTCGGCTGCGCGAAGCCGAGCGGTCCGTACGTTCCCGGAGCGGGGTTTGCGGAAGTAGACGCGGATGCCGTCGCCGTCTCGCCGGACGGTCAACGGCAAGGTGGTGGGCGGCAGCCCGGTGGGCAGCGGACCGTGAGCGGATGTGCCCGGCTGGTCCCTGACCCAGGCCAGCACGGAGTGTGGCGTGCTGGCCAGGACGTAGGTGCGGCCCATGCTGTCCCTGCCGACGACCGGGTCACCGTGCACCTCCTCGCCGCCCAGGTGTCGCCAGGGCGTCCAACTTCCGCCTGCGAGCCTGGTGCGGGCGGTCAGCTGATGCCTGCTGTCGCGCAGGAACACCGTCATCGTGTGGTCGGCGTCCACCGAGACCGCGGGGGCACTGATATCCGAGGTGCCGGCATGGTCGCACGACTCTGGGGTGCCCAGCGAATGCCAGGGTTCGAATGAGTGGTCCGACTCCCGCTGAACGGTGAAACCCACCTCCCTGCGATAGTCCCCTGGTTGCTTGCCGGTGAGGGTGCGGGTGCCGAGGACGGCGATGCGTCCGTCGGGGAGCGTGATCGGACGGACGCCCGCATCGATGCCGATCCCCGGGAGGAACGTGGGCCCACGCCACTGCCCCTCGCTCAACAGACCGGTGCCGCCCGCCGGACGGTGCCAGAACACGATCCGGCCGCTGAGCACGGCGAAGGCCCACAGGCTGTCGTCCTTGCCGGTCTGCAGCCAGCAGGTGCCGGTGTCGCGGGCGTGGTGGATGCTGTGCGACCAGTGGCGCTTGGGGTGGGCGGCCACGTTTTTATCGCCACAGCCCGCCGGATCCTGGCAGGAGTTCCGCGGCGCACCGCTCCAGGAATATGTCTCCATGGTGCGGGCCTTGGATTCGCCAGAGGCCGGGTCGAGAGTGCCTGGCAGGCCACCGTTGAAGTAGCCGAGGTAGGTCTGGACGGTGAAGTGCGGGCGCTCGCAGGCGGAGGCGTAGCGTGCGAGAGCCCGCTGGACGAACCGGGCGCCGTACAAGTGATCCTGATGGTCGGCGTACTTGTGGTTGCGGTCCAGTCGACCGGGGGTCGGGTCCTGCATCCGGACATGGGTCGGCCGGAAGAGCCTTAGATAGCCGACCAGGGTCTGGATGAGCTGTTCCGCGCTGTAGGAGAAGTCGCGGATGACCAGACCGCCGTACGCAAGCTGGGAGCGGATGCTGCGGGTCCGGCCGTCCCACAGCGCATGCAGGCTCTGCGGGCGGTCACCAGTGATGCTGCCGGCCTCGTGAAGCAGCGTCCAGACCAGGTGGATGTGGGGATGCCCTTGGAGCGTGTCAAGCTCGGCGAGGCCGCCGCCCGCTGTGGCGATGACGGTGCGCCGCCAAGGATGGACGGCGTCGCCGGTCACCATCTCGGCATAGGCAGCGCGGATGCCGTTCTGCCGCGCCTTCGCGTACTTCGCCTTGTCCGGCACGGGTCGGCACAGTCCGGAGTGCACGCCCGGGTCCGGGCCATTGACACCGTTGGACTCGCCAGACGTCAGATAGACCGAGGCCAGCGGTCGGCCACTGCGCAGTGACTGGCCGACCTCCGGGTTGATGAAGAACAGGTCGTCGTCAGGGTGGGCGACGATCTGCAGGACCGACTCCTTGGTTCTGGCTGGCCCGGCGGCCGCCCAGGAACCCGCGGATGCCGCCGTGCTCAGAACCGGCGGCCAATACTTCGGCCTGGCCCGTGAGTCCCGTTTCCCCAAGCCCGCCAGCACCCCTACAGGGACGGTGGCGCCCAGCACCGCGGCGGTGAGTACATCACGGCGGGATACTGATGCGAAACCTCGCACTAGAGGGAGCATGAGGCGGTCGGCTTTCTACAGAGTGCTTGTCGTGAGCCAATGAACATGGTGATAGATCACTTGGGCAACTGGGCAAGGTGGCATTCACCTGGGCGGGTTATGCCTGTGGTGCCGTCGCCAGGCGACAGGGTTCGTCCCGCGAGGGAAGGACTCATAGCGGTTGACGATGCCGAGCGCTTCACGGCGATGTACCGCGCCCGTCAATCACCATGGTCGCCATGGCTTCGGCTGTTTTGGCCGGCACATCTGCCGACGAGTTGGTGACTTCTGTGGCGCCCACTGTGATGCCGCAGACTGGTGGCGACTCCTGACAAACGCCGTCACGAGAGGCCCTCTGCCTGCTTGGCGGCGACGTTCCCTGTGCGAGTCCGTCGGCACGGGTGCGCCAGCCCGTCGTGCGTACGCGTCGACCGCTTCGAGAATCCCACTGGGCCGTATGGGCGAAGGTGTGTTGACGTCCGCCCCTTGAGGGGGAGGTGCCATGCCTGAAAAGACGGCACACGCAGTCTGCAGCAGCGGTAGGAACAACGGGACGCATGCGTATTTCATTCCTGATCCACCATGCCTACGGAATCGGCGGGACCATCCGCACCACGTTCAACCTGGCCAACGGTCTTGTCGAGCGGCACAAAGTCGAGATCGTCTCCGTGTTCCGGTACCGGACGGAACACCAACTCTTCCTCGACCCGCGAGTGCGGCTGCGATACCTCGTGGATCTGCGGAAGAAGAGCGCGTCCTACGAGGGCGATCACCCGCTTGCCAAGCGCCCCTCGGGGGTCTTCCCACGCGAGGACGGCCGCTACCCTCAGTACAGCGAACTGACAGACGAACGGCTCGGCGCCGATCTGCGGGGCTTGGACGCCGACATCGTGATCGGAACCCGACCGGGCCTGAACGTGCACATCGCCCGGCAGGCCCCACGCCGGCTGGTGCGGATCGGTCAGGAGCATCTGACGCTGAACACCCATCCCACCCGGTTGGTGCTCAGAGTGCGCCGTCTGTATCCACGGCTGGACGCGATCACGACGACCACCGAAGCCGATGCCGCCTCCTACCGCCGCAGGCTGTGGCTACCAGGTGTGCGGATCCAGGCGATGCCCAACAGTGTCCCTCATCCGGGGATCGCGCCCAGCACTCTGGACGCCAAGTATGTGGTCGCGGTCGGCCGGCTGGCTCCTGTGAAACGGTACGGGGACCTGATTCTGGCCTTCGCCAAGGTCCGGGCCGAGCGGCCGGACTGGCGTCTCCGGCTGTACGGCGGGGGACCCGAGAAGGAGGAGCTGTCACGGCTTGTCAGCCAACTGGATCTCGACGACGCCGTAACGTTGATGGGCTCGGTCGCGCCCGTCGAACCAGAGATGGCCAAGGGCTCCATGCTGGTCGTCTCCTCAAACATGGAGTCCTTCGGCATGACCATCGTCGAGGCGATGAGGGTCGGTCTGCCGGTCGTGAGCACCAACTGCCCACTGGGACCGGGAGAGATCATCGAGCACGGCGGGGACGGCCTGCTGGTCCCGCCGCGTGATCCCCAGGCGTTGGCCGACGCGATACTGGATTTGATCAATGACGACGAGCGCCGCAAGCGTATGGGCCGGGCAGCCCTGGAGAAGGGCTGCAGGTATGACACGGCGCGGATCGTCGCGATGTACGAGGCGGTCTTCCAGGAGTTGCTGGACCGCAGGGCGGGCACAAGGGGACGCTTGCGGGGACTCAGTCACCAGACGGCAGCGTACGGCGTGAGGGTATGGTACGGGGCCAAGGGGCTGGCCAAGGCGGTGGTCCGCAGGGCCTTTCCCCCTCGTCGAAATCCCGTCGTCTCCCCGGAGGACAGGCGGGAGCCTGGCGACAGGCCGTAGGGCCTGTGGCGCCCGGCTGGTGGCCGGACGCCGACACCCGTCAGGTCAGGCCGGTGACGTGACGGCCCGACCGAGATGCCGGGCGAAGAACCGGACCGCGCTGTCGGCCTCGAACCTGGGCAGCTCCTTATGCCTGCCCGCGTTGGCGTGCAACGTCTTTTCCTTCGAGACGAAGGCATCGAACAACGCGAGACCGGATGGGCGCGGAATGTGCTCGTCGTCCCACTGGAGCACGAACTCGACCGGAATGGTGATCTGGCCAGTGCTGTGACCGCGTAGGTTCGCCGGGTTGGTGGTCGTGGCAGTTGGATGTGCGGTGACGTCCGATCCGACCGCTGGAGGCGCGGTGGCTGAGCCTGTCCGTGTGCGCAGACTGACCGACCAGGAGGGGCAGCGGCTGCAGCAGATCGTGCGCCGCGGCAGCACGAGTTCGGTGCGCTACCGGCGCTCGATGATGCTGCTGGCCTCGTCCGGCGGGAACCGAGTGCCGGTGATCGCCCAGTTGGTGCAGGCCGACGAGGACACGGTCCGGGAGGTGGTCCACCGGTTCAACGAGATCGGCCTGGCCTGCCTGGACCCTCAGTGGGCGGGAGGCCGTCCCCGCCTGCTCAGCACTCACCACGAAGACTTCGTCGCCCAGACGGCCACCACCCGCCCCACCAAGCTCGGCCAGCCCTTCACTCGCTGGTCATGGATTCCACGGACCCCTTCTACGGCGACGCCAGCAAGCTCGGCACCTCCATCACCGTCTCGTCACCGGCCGACGACCCCTCCTACCTCGAAATCCCGCTGGCCTGACCGTGTCCTGTAGCAGTCGTCGAGAACGGCGAGCCGGACCACAGCAGGACCGCGTCGAACACCACGCAGCAGGCTCGTTCCCGAACGCAGAAACCCCCGCCGGAGCCAGCCGACGGGGGTTCCTCACCTCTCACTTGCTATCACAGGCGTCTCACCAACAGCGTCGACGCACCTGGACCACAAGGACCTGACCTGCGAAATCGATCCTGAGCTAGACCACCTGGACGGCACAAGACGCTTCCGACAACATATGCCATGTGGTTCCGCAGTTGCCGCCGACGTCCCTGCTTCCGCTGCGGAGGCGACCGGTACCGCGCAGGGCAGCGGTGAGGTCGTCCCCGAGTCAACCGTCGAACGCGCCGCGCCCCTCCTCAGCGCCGGGGCCTGGCAACGGTCATCCTCCCGAGCAGTGCCAACAGCCCTTCCTGAGTTTTCGGATGGTGAGGCCAAGATCCGGACCATGCACGGACCAACACGCTGCCGACAGCAGGCACGGCCGCCAATTCAGCAGGTCAGCACCACTATGAGCGCTGTACCACCAGCAGACGAAGAACCTGCTTGTACTTTGGGCGCCTCACGTTCGGAAGTCACTAACCGTGACTACTAGAGCTCGTCGTGGTCTCCGCAACGGCGAATGCGTGTAGGCGCGCGCCAGCGAAAGTCCCCTTGCCACTCCCCCAGCCCTCACCGAAGTCTTCATCCGGCGTAGTGCGGACAGCGCGTACGGCACGCACCACCTTCGCCAACCAAACCGTTGCCTCCGCTCACTGACCTGGCCTATCGTCAGCGGTTCCGATACTGCTTTCCTCAGAACTTCGCAGGGCCATTGACAGCCCTCCCCACGCTGGCCCACAGTCTCGTGTGCGACCCGGACCCCGTTCCACCGGGTGGCGTCGGCACCGTGCGGATCATCTTTGGTTGCCCCACGGATGCCGCTGAGGTGCTGTGCGACGGCATCTCTGTCAAGGTGAACGCCGGGGGCTCCCCTGCCGATCTGGTACCTCTCAACGCGCTTCCGGTACCACAGGTGTCCTCCGTGAGAGCGACTCCGGACCCTGGCTGGACCATTTCCGCCGAATGGCGTGAAGACGGCGGACCCGGAAGATCATCGAACTCGTGGATCGCCGCGCCCGACGCCGACTACGTCAGGTTCATCAGCAGGAACCCTCAGAAAAATCCGGATGTCCCGGAGCAGATGGGGCTGGTCATCTCCTTCGACGGGATTCCCATCACCCAATGCGCCGGGATCGCCCATGTGACCGTACAAGCGCGGGCGAAACGCGGAAACACGGAGGAATCAGAATGGGGAGCTGAGCACCGGCTCGTCGTCGTCAAGACCGCCTGGAGGAAAACCGTCGTTCCGGCTCCGCCGTTGACGTGTTTCCACGGAGATCGCAGCAGTTATCCCGCCGGCCCGGTCTCCGCCGGTTCGCCCGTCGTACTCAATTGGGACGGGCCCACTGCAGCCGTCTTCGGGGTCCAGTACTTCCACGATGCATACCCGGTGGAGAAGGTGAAGGACGGCCTGAAGAACCTGGCCGTCGCGGGCGGCACCGACGTCTTCCTGTACGAGATCGGACTTCCGGAGAGCCGGGTACCCGACACGGCCGGCGACCTGCTGTCCGATGGTGAAGCACGGCAGTACGGTCAAGGGGCGGACGCCTTCTGGGCGTATCGCGCCGAGGGGATGGTATGGCTGCCGGCCTGCCTCTCCGCGGTGAACGACACGCGCCAGTACGTTCTCCCGTCGGCGATCCGGAGCCAGTTGGTGAAGGACACGACACTCGCCGTGCGGTTCCGCTGCCTGAACGGCGGCATGGTGAGGCAAGAACGCACCACGACGACCCTCAACGTGGACCAGCCGCAGCTGCTGCACACGCCACCTCACCGTGGGCCGCACCGCGGCCGTCATTGGCACGCCGAGCTATAGCTCGTTCATCTTCAACAGCTACCCTGACCAGTGGTCTCCCGGCGGCTGGACGTTCAAGATCTTCAGGGACGGGCAGGACGTCACCACATGGTGGGTGTATCGCACAATTACCTATGACACCCGCACCGCACTCGTCAGTGTGGATGCCCGGCTTCATGGGACGGAGCCTCCGAACCTCACGCTGCAGGTCGCTCCCTCCGGGAACGACATCTATCCCGGTTTCGCGCTCAAGCCGGAAGAGCACAGGAGGATGGTGGGCCTCGCCGAAGACCGGTTCGGCGGCAGGGAGATCCATCTGGGGCTGCTTTACGAAATCCAGCCAGGGTTGAACAAGCCGAAACCGTCGAAACCGGTGTATGCCCAATTCGAGACAGCTGTCCTGCCGCTCGGACACTGACGGTCAATGGGCAATAAAAGGAAGAGGCCCTTCTGATGCTCCACATCAACCAGCAATTGGAAGGCACCTCATGACTTTTCGTCAGGTCGAGGTCACAAGGCGCGAGCGGCGACGTGCGACGCATGGGCCCGCGCTTCATTGTCAATGGGGAGCAAACGGCGGACGAAAACGGGCACATCGAATTCTTCCGTCGGCCGCGGACAGCACCACGACACGGCACCAGGAGGCCGCCTTCCGGCGGGCTCTGCCATGACAGGTGACCCCTGGCATGGGTCTTGCGGCCCTTGAGTGCTCGGTGTCAGCCTGGTCCGCGGCACCTCCGCGGTGCCAGTGTCACCGCGGGCGCGCGGGGACCTGACGGGCGGACCTCCGACGGGTACGTAGTCGCCGGGTAGGGGCCGCGAGTTGTTCGCCGGGCACACGGTGCCTAAGAGGTGATCTCGCTTGGTGTCGAAGTGGCAGGAGTTAAGTTCAGTCGGTTCAGTTCAGGGACAGGGAACGTCGTTAGCCTCGATCTTGCATGAGGGCCCGTCAGCTTGCTGACGGGCCCTCATGCAAGATCGAGGCTAACGATCCATCGTGTCTTGTTACGGAGAGATTGCTGGATCTACCGTGCTCACGGTGCCGGCCGACTCGCTCCCGAATGCGCACTGCGTCTGAATCGCCTGAAAGACCAGCGCCTGGTGCTGACCGTGCGCCCTCGAAGCATCGAGGGGCTCTGAATTAAGCCTTGCCGACAAAAAGAGATGATTCTCGGATATGAGTAATCAGAAGATCACTCGGTCAGGTCGCTGCCATTCGCGAGTTAAAGTACGCATGCTCTGAACTGGAATAGTTGAGGGGTACGATCCCCTATATCGTGATGTCTGTTGTGCAGGGAGTGTCATGCAGATGATTGCTAGCCAGGCGACTGACGAGGGCGCGGCACAGTTGGTCGATGGGCTCGTGGAGTCCCTGTTCTTCACTCCCGAGGGGTACGAGAGCCCGTATCCGCTCACGGCCAGGATTCGCGAACTGGCTCCTGTTCATTACGTTTCGGCGCTGAATATGTACACGGTCAGTTCCTATGACGGATGTGTACGCGCCTATGGCCGGGATATGCGCTTGGGGACTTTGGAGGAGCACGACAAGGAGCAACCTGGTTGGCGTGACCATCCGGGGCTGCACATGTTCTTTCGGTCCATGCTCATGAGTAATCCGCCTGAGCACACTCGGCTGCGGCAAGCCGTTGTTCCGTTCTTCACCGGTCGGCGCGTTGCTGAGCTGAGTGCCACGGTCGAGGGTGTCGTGGATCGGGCGCTGGATGCGTTGGCGGATGCGGGATCGGACGGCAGCGCCGTCAACTTCCAGGAGTTTGTGGGATTTGCTATTCCTTCGGCGGTTGCGGGACGTCTCATGGGGGTGGCGGAGGAGGACCGTGCCAGATTCCAGTGGATCGCTGAGGCGACGAGCAGCCTCACAGACCCTGTTCTGACTCCGGAGGTCCTGGCCAAGGGAGACGAAGCGGTTTTGGAGGCGATCGAATACTTTCGGCGGGTTATCGATGACCGTCGTGCGCACCCCGTGCAGGACATCCCCTCGATGCTGGTGGAGACAGGAGATCTGAGGGACGACGAACTCGCTGAGCTCCTGGTGTTGATGTACGCGGCCAGCTACGAGACAACCGCGTGTCTGCTGGGCAGCGGGGTGGCGGCGCTCCTCACACATCCGCAGGAGAACCGCAAGCTTCAGCAGGACCCCGGACTCGCTGCGAACGCGGTGGAGGAGATGCTCCGCTGGGAAGCACCCGCGCAACTCGCGTACCGGTACACGACCGTGGACACGGAAGTCGCCGGTACGGTGGTCCCGCAGGGTACCGGCATGATCTTGCTGCAGGGCGCGGCCAACCGTGACCCGCTGCGGTTCGCGGACCCGGACCGTTTCGATATTTCGCGCCAGGATGCCCGGCACGTCGCTTTCGGCGGCGGCATCCACCTGTGCCTGGGTGCGCACCTCGCGCGCCTGGAGGCCCGCCTGTTGTTCGAGCGGCTGCCGCAGCGGTTCCCGCGCCTGGCGCAGGCCGGGGAAGTGCAGGTCCGCAAGGCGGTCGACATCCGCGGGCCGCTGATCCTCCCCGTGACGGTGTGACGTGACCGAGACCGTGCTCCTCACCGGCGCGTCCGGGGCTGTCGGCCAGGGGCTCCTGCCGGCCCTGTGCCGACGCCACCATGTCATCGCGCTGGCCCACTCCATGCCTGTCGCCGGCGTGGAGAACATCGTCGGGGAACTCGCGGAGGACCGCTTCGGCCTGGACGCCGGAGCCTACCGGGCACTGGCCAGGCGGGTGGATACCGTCCTGCACTGCGCTGCTGTCACCCGGTTCGACGCCGATCCGCAGACCCTCCACAGGGTGAATGTGGCCGGCACGCGGCGCGTGGCCCAGTTCGCGGCAGACGCCGGCAGCCGCCTGCTTTTCATGAGCAGCGCGTTCACCGCGCGGGCCCACCTCGCGGGCGGTACGGGCCATGGTGCTCCGGCCAATCACTACGTGCTGAGCAAGGTCGCTGCCGAGGAGGCGCTGGCGGAGAGCGGCGTGCCCGTGGTGGTGTTGCGGCCGTCGATTCTCATCGGGGACTCCCGTACAGGGAGGATGTCGCAGACCCAGGGAATCCATGTGCTGATGAGCTCGGCCGTGGAGCGCCGGATCGCCATGATTCCCGCGCACGACAAGGCCCCCATCGACTTCATCGCCCAGGACGTACTCGCTCGGGCGACCACGGCGCTGATGGACTCCGGCAGGACCACCGGGGAGTTCTGGCTGACTGCTGGTGAGGAGAGCATGTCGCTTCGGCAGGTGACTGACCTGTGCCTGAAGTACAGCGCGGGAAGTGCCCTGAACCGGGTCGGGCCCCGTCTGATCCCCCAGCAGACGGTGGAGCGCCTCATCCGGCCGGCATTCGCCGATTCCCTCAGTACCCGGGAGCTTCGCGGACTGGACCGATTGCAGTTGCTCATGTCCGTCCTCGACGTGGATACCCCTCTGCCCTCAAGTTTCGGGTCCACGCCGGAACTGCCCGCGCTCGGTGCGGCGCACTTCCTCGCAGCCCTCGAGGCGACGGTTGCCCACCTCGCCGCCCCCCGCCGACGGGCCGCAGCACGGTGACGGCGCCCGTGCTGGATCTCGGCGACCGCAACCAGGTACTGGCGGTCTACCGCAGCCACCTCAGCAAGGGCCGTGCGTCACTGGTCCAGCTGCTCGGAGCGCCCCTGGAGGTCTCCTCCAGCGGCACACGGGTCATGGACTCGCAGGGAATCGACTACCTCAGCTGCGGCGGCTACGGGGTATTCCTGCTCGGACACTGCCACCCGGCCGTTACCGAGGCCGTGGTCCGGCAGGTCGGACGGCACCCGCTGGCGACCAGGCTGCTTCTTGAACCGTCGGCGGCCGGGGCGGCGCAGGCCCTGGCACGGGTGACGCCGCCCGGTCTCGACTGGGCGCACTTCGTCAACTCCGGTGCGGAGTCGGTGGAAGCCGCGCTCAAACTTGCCCGCGCGCACGGCAGACGCACGGTGATCACCACCTCGGGCGGCTACCACGGCAAGACCCTGGGAGCACTGAGCATCACCGCGAACCCGCTGTACCAAGGGCCGTTCGAGCCCCTGCTGCCCGGTGTGTACGAGGTCCCCTACGGCGACTCCAGGGCGCTGGGAGCCGTGCTGGACGAGTACCCCGAGTCCTGCGTGGTCCTGGAGCCCGTTCAGGGCGAGTCCGGCGTCGTCATTCCGCCCTCGGGCTACCTGCGCGAAGTCCGGGAACTGTGTTCCCGCTACGGAGCCTTCATGATCCTCGACGAGGTGCAGACCGGCCTGGGCCGCACCGGGCGCTGGTGGGCGGCACAGCGTGAGGACGTCGTCCCGGACATGCTCCTGATCGGCAAGGGTCTCTCGGGCGGGGTCGTCCCGGTTGCTGCGCTCGCCACGACCACGGAGCTGTACAAGCCCTTCAGCAGTGACCCCTATCTCCACACGTCGACCTTCGGCGGCTCGCCCCTCGCGATGGCCGCCGCGCAGGCCACCATCGAGGCCATCGAGTCCGAAGGGCTCGTCGAGCGGGCCCGCGACCTGGGTGCCGATCTTCTTGGGCAACTCCGGTCGATCACGGCCCGTTGCCCGGGCAACGCCGTCACCGAGATCCGTGGGGCCGGGCTGCTGATCGGTATCGAGTTCCGCGACTCGGGCAGTGCAGCGGAGTTCCTGCTGAACATGATCGAGCAACGGGTCCTGGTGAATCACTCCCTCAACTCGCAACGAGTCGTACGCCTGACGCCTCCGGCGATCCTCTCGCACGACGACGTCAGCTGGCTTCTCGACGCCTTCGAGAAAGCAGTGCACTCCACCACCGATCGCATCTGATCAGCGAAGGAAGCACCCAGTGCCATCTGCCACCATCCGCGCCACGCTCCCTGATGCCGGCCCCGACGCCACCTTGGAGACACTCCGGGACTTCGCGTCCTTCCCCGACCACACCTCCGTCGTCCACGAAGTGCAGGTCGTCGAAGACGCCCTCGGCACCTTCTCCAGCTGGAACGTCGAATTCCGCGGTGGACTGCTGCTCTGGACCCAGCGCGACAGCATCGACTGGGCCAGCCGCACCGTCTCCTTCGAGCAGACCGAAGGAGACTTCGAACAGTTCAACGGGTCATGGCAGGTGCACCCCGAGGGAGACGCCACCTGCATCGAGTTCACCGCGCACTTCGACTTCGGTATGCCGAGCCTGAGCGCCGTCATCGACCCCTTGGCACAGGTCGCGCTCCGCGACGCCATCCACGCGGTCCTCCGCGGCATGTTCGGCGACTCATTGATCCTGCACGAGCTCTCCCCGGTCCCGGCCGGGCTGTAGCCACCTGCCCCCGAACCGTGGCATCCGGGCCCACCACGCAACTCCCGCCGTCAACTCAACGACCGACGGAACGTCGGCGCGAGGCGGCCGGGCCATTTCCCACCCTCCCACCACGTAAGGACCACGCTCATGGCTGACGTCACCGTCATCGGAACCGGATACATGGGGACCGCCCTCGCCAAGGCAATGATCGCGTACGGACTCAAAGTCAACGTATGGAACCGCACACGGTCGAAAATCGCGGAGTTCGTGGACAGCGGCCACGCCGTCGACAGTCTCGACGAGGCCGTCCGCTCCGCCCCCGTCCTCATCCTCGGCCTGCCCGACTACCCCACGACCCAACAGGTCCTCTCCACGGTGACGGACTCCCTTGACTCAACCGTGCTCGTACAGACTGCCGCCGGCACCCCGGACGAAGCCCGCGGACTGCAGCAATGGATCACCGAGAAAAACCCCGACGCCCGCTACCTGGAGTGCGGAATCCTGTGCTACCCCCGCCACATCGGAACGGAGATGAGCGCCGTCATGTGGTCAGGTGCCCCACAAGACCGGGCCGCCGTCGAGGAGATCGCCAAGGCGTGGGGGAACAACCACGACTATCTCGGCCCCGACATCGCCGCCGCGAACGCCTACGAGGCATCGCTGCTCGCTCTGTACTACGGAACGGTGCGAGGAGCCATCGAGGCCGTCTGCATGGCCAGGGCCGAGTCACTGCCCATGGCAGCCTTCAGCCAGGCAGCGATCCGCAGCATCCCGACCCTCGCGGACACCCTCGAACGGGCACTGACCAGCGCGGCCACCGGGAACTACAGCACCAACGACTCGACGCTCGGCACCCACCTGGCCGCCATCGAAGGAGTCACCCGCTCTGCCCGGGCAGCGGGCCTGTCCGACCCCGTCACCACCCCGATGGCCGAGTACCTTCAGCGGCGCATGGCCAAGGGCCACACAGACGACGACATGATGTCCGTCGTGGAGGAGCTCTGACGTGACGTTCCCCCTGTGCCACCGGGCCATGGGAGAGGGTTTCTACTCGGCCCGCGCCGGCCGTATAGGCCGGGGCCGCGTCATGAGGCTGGTCACCGAGCTCAAGCAACATCGTTGACGGCGAGGGCGGATCGACAAGCTCATCCTCCCAAGCTGCGTTCGGCGGTTGCGAACGTGTACTCGCCCGCTGCGGGGAGCATCCTGCGGCGGGTTGTACTCCGGCCCCGATCGAATCAACTGACCTTGCGGGGACTCATGTTACTAATCGCTCGTTTAGGTGCAGTTGTCCGCGGATCGGCAAAACACCAGGCACTCAGCTGGATGATTTGGAGTGTCCCAATACTTACGCACAGTGCAGGGGTGCCCATGCCGAGTGATCTGCGGACCCGTAAATTCGACCGCTTCTTCAACCTGCTCGACACCGACGGCAACGGCTTCATCGAGGCGCAGGACTGGCCGAGGGCGGCCGAGGAACTCGCGCGCGGCTTCGGCCACGCTGAGAGGTCCCCGCGGGCGATCGCCCTCCGCGAGACCTACGAACAGGTTCACCGGAACATCTGCTCGTCCATGGACGCCGACGGCGACGGACGGGTCAGCCGGCAGGAGTTCCACGACGGGCTGCACCGCCACGTCGCTGACCCCGCACTCCTGGACCGCACCTTCCGACCCGCGGTCGACGCGGAGTTCGACACCGCCGACACCGACGGAGACGGCGTGCTCGACGGCGCCGAGATCCAGCGCGTCTGGGACCTCTGGGGCATGACCGCAGAAGACGCGAAGACCGCGATGAAACACATGGACCGCGACGGAGACGGCCGCATCTCCCGGGATGAGTACTACGCCACCTGGCGGGAGTACCTGCTCAGCGAGGACCCCGACGCGCCCGGAAGCTGGATGCTCGGACAGCTGTGACAACCGAGCCCGGCTCTCGCCTGGAGGACACCCGCTGTGGGTAGCAGCTTCTGACCCGACTCAGGCGCTCGTTGCGCAGCTTCCCGGACCAGCCCCCACTCCACAGCCGTACAAGAACGCGCAACGAGCCGTCTCCCGCCCCTTGCGGGCGTACCGACAGGAACGGCAGCCCAGCATCAGACCTTCCACGCCGTGGCCAGCAGACCGGGACAAGCGGGCCTATGGAGTGATCTGCTGGGCAGCTTCCCGTTCGGGCCGTTTCCTGCGCCATCGACGGAGACGGGGCCTGCCCGCGCCAATGCCCACGGTCACCTGCGCCGCGTACGCGACGTCACTCGCTTGCTCCACGGGCGTCTGGCACTCGTAGGCGTCTACCTCGCCGACCAAAGCCTCGCGGCAGCCACTACCAGCTTGGTAATCGCGGTTCGAATTGCCGGCTCACCCGTCCGCCATGCGTGAGCGATGCGTGAGCGGACGGCGCAGCAGAGGCCGTCCGGCGCTGGACCAGGCGTCAGGAAAGTCGTCCCTGAACAGGCAAAACCGGACCGCGGTGGACCAAGCAGCAGTGTCGGTCATGAACCCGCCGGGACTTGCAAAGCGAAAGGTCGTCGGTTCGAATCCGACAGGGGGCTCTGAGCACACCGCGCTGACCCGGGGTTTCTCCCCAGGGCGGCGTCCTATTCGGCCCCGGACTCCTCGGCCGGGGCCGTTTGTGTGCACGGGGCGTGAGTGGATGGGCGCCAGGGCCCTGCCAACCGCTCGTACGTCCACTACGGCTTCACCGGCACCGACATGTGGATCTCCCCAAACGAGGAACCTGAGCCGTCCTGCTGACGAACAAGCTCTACTACACCCGCGACCGCGAGCCGTTGCCCCTTATCCGCAGCCTTCCGAACCCTGATCTTCAGTGGAAGAAGCTGCACGATCCGAGCCCATCTCAGGCATGAATAAACCGCGGTCTCTCGCTCCTGCGCCACCACCCAGCTCGCTCGCCGGAGCCTGGCGGTGAGTACACGCACAGCGCCCGCGGGGACCACCCCGAACTTCTCCCTGCGCTTCAGTACCTTGCAGCAGAACTGTTCTGACGGCGTCACTTCACTCCGGCGACTCGATCCGTTCACCACAGCCGTGGGAAGCCGCACGTCGGCCGCTCTGCGTCAAGCGCCGCTCGTAGGCACGGCAGCCGTTGTGTTTCGGTCACGCCGATCGGTCTGACGACGCAGATCGATGGTTCGCAATGTGGCGGGGAGGTCTGCCCGGTAGGGAGTCAAGCCGAATCGCCGATGCTTGATGGTGGCTGCCACCGTCACGTGGGCCTGAACGGGAGCGCCGGCAGCGGCCTTGACGATCAGCGTGAAGGTCTCGTCGCCGATCAGGGGGTGACGCCTGGTCGCCTGGACACGCCATTCCGGGTCGCTGTCCCTTTCGCCCATTCCGATGACGAAAAGGTCCTCCCGACCTTGGCCGGGGGTGATTTCGAGCGTGGATTCGACGATCGCGAGCTTGGCACTGAGCCCAATGGTCGTTGCCCGCTCCACCGGGTGGGAGCGCTTCTTGGGGGAGATCGACCAAGCGATCGGCTGTCGCTCCGCAGGCTCACCAGGGGACTCCAGGAGAACGCCGACGGCAGCGTCAGCGAAAGGATCACCGTTTGCCGATGGGCGGAAGGCGCACGTGAGGCTGAGGAGGAGATAGTCGCTGTGCGACGCCTCCGCGGTCAGGAAGCCGAGCCAATCCGCCTCGCCTGCAGCTGCCTCCTCCGCAGTCAGGGGGTGAACGACGGCCGTACTGAGCGATACCCGCCCTTCGATGCGATGCTGCGGGGCGGGCAGCTGCAGCCGGGGCACCTCCACCAGGTCGATCTCGTGGAGCGGGGTCAGGGGCAGTTCCAGATGGGTCACGAGGCAGCTCCTTGGTTCGAATCCGAATGGCGCCAGTCGCCGATGAAGCAGAACGAGCACCAGTCCCGGAATGCCGGATGGCGGTCGCGGACGGCCGACTGCGCAGCATGGAAGGCGGTCCGTGGACCTGGTGATCACCACGCACCTGCACACCGACCACGTCGGCTGGAACACCCGCCTCGCCGGCGAGGACTGGGTTCCCACGTTCCCCAACGCCCGCTACCTCACCAGCCGCATCGAATGGGACCACTGGGCCGCCACCGACCTGGACGAGGCCCGCCGCCAGATGTTCCGCGACTCCGTCACCCCCGTACGCGACGCCGGACAGTACGACCTCGTGGACGTGCCCGAGCGGGGGCACGAGGTCGCGCCCGGCGTCTTCCTGGTCCCTGCCCCGGGCCACACCCCGGGGCAGGTCGCCGTGGAACTGCGCGGCAGCGACCGCCGCGCGCTGATCACCGGGGACAGCATCCACCACCCCGTGCAGCTGTCCCACCCTCATGTGACAGCTGCGTCGACATCGACGCCGCCCAGGCGGTGGGTACCCGCCGCCGACTGCTCGACGCCCTGGCAGACACCGACGCACTGCTCCTGGGCACCCACTTCCCGCAGCCCACGGCCGGCACCGTCCGCCGGGAGAACGGCCGCTACCGGCTGCTCGCCGAGCACGGCAGCGAGATCCCGACCACCGCGGCCTGACCATGCGACCGGCCCCGCCCGGCCGCCCCCGCAGGGGCCGCCGAGCAGCCATGGCGTCTGCCCGTTACATAAAGCGAATTCTTGGCCTTTAGGGCCTCGCTTGCTCCGCCGCTCCAGCCTTGACCGAGAGGGAGAACATCCATGTCCGCCGTCGAACTCACACCTCCGGAGGCCGCCCGCTGGGCCGCCCGCGCCGGACTTGTGCTGCCCGCCGAGCGCCACGCCGCGGTTGCCGCGGTCGCCAACCACATCCACAGCGTCGTCGCGGTCCTGCGCGAGCTGGACTTCGCGGACGTCCCGCCCGCCGCCGCCTACCGCGCCGGAGAGGAGAAGCACGATGCAGCCGTATGAGCTGTCCCTGGCCGCCGCCGCGGACGCGATACGTGCCCGGCGACTGTCCCCCGTCGAACTGGTCGACTCCGTCCTCGATCGCATCGAGAAGGCGGAGCCGCACCTCGGCGCCTACGTCACGGTCGCCGCGGAGCAGGCGCGCCGGGCGGCGAGCGAAGCCGAACACGAAGCGGCGCAAGGCCGTTACCGGGGACCGCTGCACGGCATCCCGATGGGGCTCAAGGACCTGATCGATGTCAGCGGGATGGCCACCACGGCCAGCTCGCGGGTCCGCGCCGGCCATCGCGCGACAGCGGACAGCACGGTCGCCGCGCGTCTGAGCGCAGCCGGCGCGATCCTGCTCGGCAAGACCCACACCCACGCATGCGCGTTCGGCCTGACCACCCCGCAGACCCGCAACGCCTGGGACCACGGCCGGGTGGCCGGTGGCTCCAGCGGCGGCTCCGCGGTCGCCGTCGCGTCGGGCACCGCGACCTTCGCCCTGGGCACCGACACCGGCGGGTCGATCCGGGTGCCCGCCGCGCTCAACGGGGTCGTCGGCCTCAAGCCGACCTACGGTCTCGTCCCCCGTCACGGCGTCACCTCCCTGTCCCGGTCGCTGGACCACGTCGGTCCGGTCACCCGCACCGTCGAGGACGCGGCCCTGGTCCTGACCGCGCTGGCCGGACACGATCCGCGCGACCCCGCCTCGCTGTCCGTGCCCGCCGCGGACTACCGGCCCGTTGCCGGCACGGACCTGACGGGGCTGCGCATCGGACTGCCGCGCACCTACTACTTCGACAACGTCCACGCGCAGGTGGGGACCGCCGTCCGGCACGCCATCGGGCAGCTGGAAGCCCTGGGCGCACAGCTCGTCGAGGTCGACATCCCGATGACCCGCTACATCCAGGCCACCCAGTGGGGCCTGATGGTGCCCGAGGCCGGGGCCTACCATGAAGGCAGCCTGCGCACGGTCCCCGAGCTGTACCAAGAGGACGTCCGCATCCTCCTGGAGGCAAGCGAGTTGATGAGCGCCGGTGACTACCTGCGCGCTCAACGCTCCCGCACGCTCATGCGCGCCGAGTGGGCCCGGATGCTGGAGGAGGTCGACGTGATCGCCGCCCCGACCGTTCCGATGCCGGCGGTCGGGGCCGACGAGGAGACGGTCACCTGGCCCGACGGCACGGTCGAGGGCGTCTCCGACGCCTACGTGCGCCTCTCTTCCCCCGCCAACATCACCGGAGTGCCCGCCCTGACCGTTCCGGTCGGCCACGACGCGGCGGGCATGCCCATCGGCATGCAGCTGCTCGGCCGGCCCCTCGGCGAGCCCACACTCCTGCGGGTCGGCCACGCCTACGAGCAGACGCAGCCCGCCCGGGCACTCGCCACAGCGGCCTGAAAGAGCGTTTTCCCGGTGAGGTTGATTGGTTCGAGGTTCAGGTGGCTTTGTTCACGACACACCGACAAAGCCACCTGAGTACACAACAGGCCGTGCACTGCGTCACCGACCTCGTACTGCTCGAGACAAAATCGATCCTCGATGAAGGGGGCCGTAGACCAGTTCGCTGATGAAGCACCGGTCGAGGAGGATCCGCCCGGCCCCGGCAAGGATGCTCCGGTCGCGGCTCGCCAGGTCGAGGTGGTCGGGAGTCTTAGGGGAGTGCACCACAGCGAAGCCGTAGTCCGTCGATAAGCGTTCGCCGAGTGTGCTCTTGCCGACCCCGTCGCAGCCTTCGAGGACCAGGGTCTGGTGCTCGCCGGTGACCTCGTCAAGGCTCATGGGGCCAGCCAGGACAGCGTCGCTGTTATCGAGGTGGGCGTCGGAGGCGTACTGGATCATGAGGTTCCGCCAGTTGGGCTCCCGGCCGTGGGCGTGCGTGAACGTCGGTCGTGGCTGGAAGGCCGCGATCCGTACGCCGCTGGCCGCAGCCGCGCCGATGAGCAGAGCAGTTCCCGGCGGCGTCTCCGGGCCGGAGACGTCTGCCAGCAGCCGGGCAGACGAGCACACCGCGGTCAGGTCAGCAAGGGCCCCTACCACGGGGTCCGCCGCCGCGAACCGCTGGCGGCCCACGCGCCGTCCCGGATGGCGCCGTCCGGTTCCACGGCCACCGTCCAAAGCGGCGGCGGGAATCTTCAGGACGGCCCGGTGCATGGCGTCGGTGATGGTCATGCCGACCGAGTACGACAACCACATTCCGCGCTGGGCGAGCCAGGCGACGAACTCGTGGGTGCCGCCGCCGGAGTCGGCTCGGCCGACATCGGCCCCGCCGAGTGCAGGGCGTCGAACCCGCCGGTCTCCCACGCCCGCCGCCAGCTCCGCAGGTGTCAGCCCGCCCCCTTGTGCGTACCGCATGGTGATGTCGTACCGCGACGATCACGCCGTGCCGCGAGTAGCGGAGACCACGAGTTCAACCTGAGTATGTGTGGTACTCAGGTTGCGGGCCGGGCCTCAAGGAGGGAAAGGCCCGATGAACTGATGGCAGTTCGAGCGACCATGAATCCTGCCCGTTCCAGAAGCTCTTCGTACTCCCTGGCGGTTCGGTCCATGCTGCCGAACAGCACAAGCATGACCATGTCGCGGATGGCCGCTTCCCTTGGATTGTCCTCGCCCATCGCGCGTTCAATGAGCAGGAGGGTGCCGCGACCGTCCATTGCGGTGCGGCAGTTCTCCAGGATCCGCAGCGCCGCCTCGTCATCCCAATTGTGGATAACGGACTTGAGGATATAGAGATCGGCGCCCCTCGGCACTTCGTCCAGCAGGCTCCCGGGGACGTACTCGCAGCGGTCGCCGAGTTGCCGCTTCTCCAACGACCGGTGGGTGTGCTCGATGACCGAGGGCTGCTCGAAGACGATGGCCCGCAGCTCCGGAAAGCGGGAGACGAGCCCCGCCACCAGCGCCCCGTCACCTGCGCCGAGATCGGCGACGAGGCCGCGTGCCGGGAAGGCGTAGAGACCGAAAATCTCGTCCAAGGCGCGCTCGGTGTTGGTCCGCATGGTACGGGTGAACGCGGCGGCGACTTCAGCGCTTTCGGCGAACCGCCCCCACAGACTGCTGCCGTGATGGTGTTCGAATGCCGATTCCCCGGTGCGGAGCGAGTAATCTAAATGAGCCCAGGCCTCATAATAGTCCCCGCCTGCCATCAGCGCCTGTCCGTACAGGCCGCCGGCGTCCCGCTGCAGATGCCTGGCCAGGGGGCCGGCGCGATACCCGTCTGGTGCGGCCTTCTCTACCACGCCCAGCCCCTGAAGAGCACGCAGGAAGCGAGTCAGTTCCCGCGGCGCGATGCCGGTTTCGTGGCTCAGCCGCTGGGTGGAGACCGGTCCTTCTTTCAGCAGGTCGGGAACCCCGAACCGTACAGCTGAAGCGATCAATTGGGTGGTGATGTGACCGTCGATGATGGCGGCGAGGTGCTGTTCCTCGCTCATTGTCATGACCCTCCAGACCTTCCCTCGGCAAGACCGACCTTGATGGTCATCACGATTTCCTCACGCAGGCTCTCCCACTCACCCCGGTCGGCGTGGTAATACACCTCGGAATGCCAGGCCTCCACAGCCGCAACCGGGCCATCGGCACGGCGATAGGCGGGCAGTGCGCCCCAGCGGTACAAATGGCTTCCCGGGGCCTTCAGCAGCCGGAGGCCGCAAGGCAACGGGCTCTTGGTCACGCCGGCGTTCAGCTGCGTGAAAAAGGACCGCAGATAGTCGGCATGGGCTTCTCGGAAGTCCTCCCGGGCGCAGGAGAAACCGAAGTCCTCCTTGATCAGGGCGATATCGGCCGGCCCTGACGCCCGAAGAAGGCGCCCGTACAACCGTTCGTCCTCGACGCCCCCGAGGGGGAATGTGACGAAGGGTTCGCTCGTGAGTCCGCTGCCGAGGTCTCGTCCGTACTCACGATCGTGGGGACTCATCAGGTGGTTGTACATGCCCCTCCGGCTGCCGTCCGCCGTGACGACTGTCCAGTGCACACGGGCGGCCAGCGGACTGTCCCACCAGGCCAGCCACGCTGGGGACCAGCCGCGGCCCGCTAGGACCAACGCGTACATCACACCGGAAAGCAGCCATGGCGCCCAGCCGAACGCCACCGAGGCCACGTCATCCGGCAGTTGGGCAACGGTCACGGCCAGCACGAGGGCCATGGCGATGTTCTCCCAGAACAGCAGCCCTGAGCAGACAGCCACCACCCCGTTGAAGGCCGCTGCGCCAGCCAGGGCCGCGACCAGCGCCCAAGGACCCAGAAGGGCGGCGAGACCCAGAGCCTCCACCACCAGGGTCGCGATGTTGAGCGGCACACGGAACGGTGCCATAGCGCGGATCACAACGGCGACGGCCCGCTCGGGCAGGAAACGCGCCCATCCCCATGTGTAGGACGAGGCAACCAGGGTCTCCGTCCGGTTGCGCACGGCCCAGTCCCATGGCCTGCGCCCCAGACGCAGTTTGGCCACAAACGCCACCACGTAGTGCGAGAGCAACAGTGTCGAGGCCAGCACTAGCCACGCCGCGGAATCCACGGCGGGCTCCCGGTGTCCGCTCAGTAACAGCGCCACGTTGTCCGCTGCCATCCAGGCGACATACGCCTTCACGAGGCGAAGACTCGCCATCGCGTGATGGGTCCAGGCACCCAGTCGACCGCACAACATCACGACCGCGACCGGCATCAACGGGGGCCAGACGAGCGCCCCCACGCCGACCGCCGCGGTCGCCAACCGGTCCCAGCGTTGCCAGCGCAGGTCATGGGCGATGTCGAAATCCGCGGTGAGGGCCTTCCACAGCACGAGTGCCAGGGCGCACACCGGGACGAGGCCCAGCCCCCCGGCAGGGCGCTGCGGGGACAGCGCATCCACTATCACCAGCGGCAACACTGCCGCGACCGCCCGGGCACCTGCCGTCGGCGTGGCCGGAGCTGTTGGGTAGGCGCCGTTGCTGGCCCGCTCCGGATACCGTCCGGCTCCGGCCGCGCGGGCGCCCCAGCGGACCGCCGGCGAGACGGCCCACCGATAGAGCACGAAGGCGCCCACCATCTCGGCGCACAGCCGGAACAGCTGGCCCTCTGCCGTCATTGTCTCCTCATCACGGCCGGTTCATCTTGGTGACCACGTCCTCCGCCGCGCTGAGCGATGCCCGGCACTCCGCCTCGTCCGCGCCCTCGACGATGACCCCGCCGACGACGGCCCCCGAGTGGTCCCGGCTGGCTGGCATCGTCTCGCCGACAGCGAACCCCATCGCCACCTCGACCACTCCGGGCAGCGCGCTCAGGTCCGTGGCGGCGACCCGGTTGGTCTGCCCTGGTGTGATGGGCAGGCCGACGTATCCGAAGGTCCTCAGGGAGGGAGTGCGGGGTGGCGGCTTCTCGCCAGTTGCCGCTTTCACGGCACACTCCCAGACATCGATACCGAGCACGTGGCGCATCAGAGAGGGCATCATCTGACCGCCCGGCCGTGCCGCGAGTTCCCCGGCGGCGAAGGCTCCAGGGGTGCCGAAGACCTCGAAGTGGAAGGTGGAGTCGCGCAGTTCCAGCGCGGTGACCGCGCGGCGCGCGAAGTCGGTCGCCGAGGCATACCAGGCGGCATGGCCGGCCGGTGGAAGGGAGATGATGCGGACTGGGTTGTCCACGGTGCACTCGATGATCGGCGCCAGGAACCGCGAGAGCATGATCCACGCGATCTCGCCGCCGGACACCATCCCGTCGATGATCCATTCGGTGCCGTCGTTGCGCTCCTCGATCATCAGACGGGCCAGTTCAGGATGGTCCCGCGTCACACCCGCGACCAAGGTGTCGAGCTCGGCGCGATCATCGACGATGAACGTATGCATCGCTCCAAGACCCGCCACCGGTTTGACGACGAACGGGGCACGCAGGCTGGCCCGCTCCACCAGATCGGCTGGGCTGGCTTCGCACCCAGTGGTCACGATATGGCGGGCCGTGGAGATCCCGGTTTCCTGCCAGGCGCGCTTCTGCATCGCCTTGTCACGACACCGCAGCGCGGTGTCAGGACTGATCGCCCGTGCCCCGAGCAGCGACGCCACCACCGCCGCAGGGACGACCGCCTGCTCGGTGAGGGCGACCACCACGTCCACCCCTTCGGCGATGGCCTTCATGTGGTGGAGGGCCGACCACAGGGATTCCACTGTCCTGTACGAGTCGATGACACACATGTGCCTGAGCCGATCCCGGTAGGGAGCTAAGCGTTCCCAGTTCTGAGGGGTGTTCTCGAACACTGCGGTGACTTCGTGCCGGCTACCGAGCAGGGCGTCGAGGACCTGCGGCCGGGGGCCGCCCACGATGACGACGTGCATCTCAGCGCCCTAGTCCGGTCTCACCGACGAGCTGGTCGAAGAAGGCCGACCACAGCATCCACATCTCGTCGGCGGCGGCCACCACCTGGTCCTCGTCGGCCTCGGTGAAGCCCTCCATCAGGGTGTGGCCGGCCTCCTCGACGTGGTCGGGTTCCTGCTCGACATGGATGGCCACCCAGGCGTTGTCCCGGTCGCCGGAAGCCTTCTCCACGGCCGTCCCGATACTGGAGACCATGAGCAGGTCTGTGACCTCGGTGGCATAGACGCCGCCCAGCGCGGTCAGCCGCTCGCCGGACAGCCGTTCGTACCCCCGCAGCAGAGCCGAGGTCGCGGGCAGCGGCGCGGCGCCAACGACCGCCTCGCGGTCGAACCCCGCCCGCGTCATGCTCTCCACGTATATCGACTCGTGGGCGCGCTCGGGTTTGCCGTGCCCGACCTCCTGATCGAGGATCCGGGTGATCGCGCTTTTCGACTTGATATCCGGCAGCACAGCAACGCAGCGTGCGAGGAACGTCGGGAAGTAGCGCAACGGGTGCCACCACTGGCCGAGGAAGCAAACCGCCTGGCGGGCCGTTACCTCGGAGTCCTGTATCCCGCGGAAGAAGGGGTTCGCGACGAAGCGCTGACGCGCCTCACTCGTCTCAAGCCGCTCGGACAGCGGCGACTGGATTAGCTGCGCCATCATTATGCTCCTGCCATTCAAATTGATCTGAGCGAATATACGGTGCGCTGTGTCATACGCCCGGCGAGCAGCCCCGGCCGGTCGCGGTGAACCGGCCGGGGTTGCGTGTCGACTCATTGATTCGGATCACGCTCAGTGGTTGTACATCATGGCGACGTCTCCTCTCTTTCGGGTTCTTCATACGCGGCCGCGAAACAATTCGACCGCAGCTTCGCAACAAATTCCGTAAAACCAGGATTAGTTCGAAGCACGGCGACACTAACTATGGCGGCTCGGGGGTGTCAACGGTGCGCCAATTGCACGGATAACAGAACAGGGAATTGACACCTCTTGCACGCGGAAGGCAGCGCGACATCCAGGAGAACCCCTTGGGTCCCTGGGTCAGTCGGCCAGACGTGCGATGAGCTCCCGAATCTCACCGTAGGTCTCGGCGATTTCCTTGGCCCAGCCGAAGCGGTGGTACTCCAGCAGCAGTCCCACGGCGTGTTTGGCCTCATAGACCAACGCCCGCCAGCGGGCGTGCTCGCTCTGCCCGACCTGACCGTAGCTCTCCCAGAACGCGTCCCGCTCGCCGCCCGGCTTCCGCTGAGCCAAGTAGATCGGCCAGTCGGCCTGCGGATCGCCCCACCAGGTGCGGTCGCAGTCGAATACACCGGTGATGGTGGGTTGCGCCACTCCCTGGGCCAACATCACGTTGCCGACCCACAGATCGCCGTTCAACAGCCGCGGCTCGACGACTTCGTCGAGCAGGGCGCGGTTGCGGTCGGCCACCTCGACCAGCTTCGCTAGGTCGCCTGCCTCATGCCCGTTGTCGGTCAGGTCGGCGGCAGCCCGGTCGAACCAGGTGAACAGCGCGTCGCTCCACCGTTCGTGCGTGGGGCCGGCGACGCGACCGAACCCCGGTCCGCGTACCTCGTGGATAGCCCGCGCGATGCCGCCGAGATCGCGGAAGAATGACGCGCGTTCTGGCTGCGGATAGGAGTTGAGGGCCGACGCCGCGGGCACCCCGTCGAGCATCGTCTGGAACAGGTAGTCGCGGCCGATCACCTGGTGGGTGAAGTCGGCCGCGAGGTTGCGGGGCAGCAGGTTGGCCACCGGCGCCAGATACGGCACGCTGATGTACTCGTTACGCATCAGTTCCGGATCCGCGTGCGACTGCCGCCCAGGTTCCGGGGCGATCCGCAGGATGACCGGCTTCCCCTGCCCAAGGTCAACCCGGAAGGTGGTGTTGTAGTAGCCGCCGCCGAGTTCGATCGCGGATAACACCTCGACGTCCGCGCCGAACGCCGCGCGGCTGACCGCTTGGATCTCCGCTGCGCTCACCGGCCGCTGAAAGTCGCCTGCCTCGCGGGTGATGGGTTGATAGTCCATGGCTCTCTCGAACACCTCAGGTCGGAATCTCTTTGCTGCGACGCCGCCGCACTGCCGCACAGCCATACCGATACAGCGGACTGCGGCCGTGTGCCTCCGCGTAGGGTTCACCCACCACGAGAGGTGAACTCGCGGGCCAGTCGGGTGCGCAGGTCCTCACGCCTCTCGTGGGTGTCATAGACGAGGCAGAACATGAACGCGGCGCCGCCGTCCTCGTCCCACAGCGGGGCGGTGGACACCAGTGCGCCCAGGCGAGTTGACGGGTCGTAGAGGCAACCGGCTGCCCGCGCGCCCGCGACGAAGTCGGTGACGTGCCGTAGGCCCCACTGCTCGGGCACCTCGTACTCGGCGACGGTCCGCTCGGGATACGTGGAAACGCCGACCAGCCGCTCGGCTATCGCGTCGTAGAGGTGCAGCGACCCGGAGACATGCGCGTTGACCTCGGTAAAGACGATCCGGCCCCGTGTGTCGACAATCGCGTCGGCTGAGAGGTGCCCTCGGTACCCGGTGGCCCGGTATGTCTCGGCCAGCCGTTCGCCCTGCGCCAGCAGGAGCCGGTGCGCCTCCGCCCCGATGTCCGCCGGACGCAGCGGGACCACCTGCACGTCGAGCAGGCGGTCCGCATAGCCGAGGATCCCGGCCCCGGTGTGCGCCACACCGTCGTCGGTGACGCGGTACTCGGCGTATACCGAGACCGCACCTGGCACGTACGCCTCGACAACCACGGGAAAGCGACCGCCCGCCGATGCCCAGCTCCACTGCCGCTCCCAGAACTCCCGCACCTCGCCAGGCCCGGACCCGAGCACGGAAACGTGCCGGGCACCGGCGTGTCCGGTGTCCGCGGTCGCACCGCCGAAGACGATGTGGTTGCCGTTGCCGGAACCGTTGTGCGCCTGCTTCACCACCACGGCGGCTCCGGACTGAGCGATCCGCTCGGCCAACGCCTGCTCTGCCTCGGCGCGGCCATGGCACACCGTACCCTCAGCCACCGCGACCCCGGCGCCCGCCGCGAGCGCGCGGAAGAACGCCTTGGAATTGACCGGTTCGCCACCGCCTTGCGCGATAAACGCGGCTCCGGGCAGCGCGTGGGCGATGCCGAGCGAGTCCGCGAACCGGGCCACCGAGGCGGAGGGCCACAGCGCGAAGACCTCGCTGACCGCCTCCGGGTCCAGCCCGGCGGCTACCGTGCGCAAGAAATCCGGGTCGGTCAGACCCTGCGGATCGAGCAGCCGCCCGCCGTGCCTGTCCGGCGGCGTCACACACACCCGCAAGGTGGACGGGTCCGTGCCGGTAAGTCCGGTTACGTGCGCCACGTAATCAGGGTCCGGCACGGTGGGCAGCACCAGCAGGTCGTGGTCGTTCGCGAACCACAGCACCCGCTGCGCGGCCGCGCTCATGTCGCCGACCCCCCGGATCGTGTCGTCGATCTGGTTACCGAGCAGAATCCTCATGACTGCTCCCAATTTGCTGGCAGGCAGGAGTGACGACGTGGCGTCACGGCAGGTCGGCGTAGCGGGTCGTCGCTTCAAGGATGGCGTCTCGCACGGACGGGCTCGCCGGCGTGTGGCCGACGCCGGGCAGGGTGCGGAATTCGGCGGTGGGCCAGGCCCGCGCCAGCAGCCAGGCCATGTCATAAGGGTTCGCGCGGTCGTCGCGGCCGTGGATGATCACGCCAGGGATGTCCATCAACCGATGCGCCTCGTTCAACACCTGGTTGGGCTCAAGGAAAGCGTCGTTGCTGAAGTAGTGCGTGGTGATCCGGGAGAACTGCAGCACGAAGTCGGGGTCCCCGTAGAACGGACCAGGCCGCCAGCCCGGATCCAGGCTGGAAATGACGTCCTCCCACGCACACCAGTTACTCGCCGCGGCCCGCCGCACCGACTCGTCCGTGGTTTCGTTGAGGAGATTGTTATACGCACTGAGCAGGTCGTCTTCGTTCTCCTCCCCCGCGCCCGCGCGGAACCGCTCCCACTCCGCCGGAAAGTAGCGCCCCATCTCCTGGTAAAGCCAGCGGAGGTCGCCGCGGCGGGCGAGCATCATGAACACCAGCACCATGGCGCGCACCCGCTCGGGGTGCTGCTGCGCGTAGACAAGCGCCAGCGTGCTGCCCCACGACCCGCCCCACAGCACCCAGCGGTCGACGCCGAGGTGTTCACGCAACTGCTCGATGTCGGACACCAGGTGCTGGGTGGTGTTGTCCGTCAGGCGTACCGCCGGGTCGGCCGCGGACGGCGTGCTGCGCCCGCAGTTGCGCTGGTCCATCTGAATAATCCGGTAGCGCTGGGGGTCCCACATCCCCCTCTGTCCGGGGCTACTGCCAGTGCCGGGGCCACCGTGCAGAATCAGGGCAGGTACTCCCAGCGGACTGCCGCTGGCCGTCCAGAACACCTTGTGTCCGCCGCCGACATCGAGGTATCCCTCGTCGTGCGGTTCTGTGGTCGGGAAGTACTCCACGTGTCCGTCCTCCTCACATCAGGCCGTAGGGCGGCGTTCAACTGAGCGCGGCGCTCAGTTGAACGCCGCCAGGAAGCAATTCGACCGCAGCTTCGCAACAAATCCCACAAACCCAGGATTGGCTCTGAGCGCAACGAAACTAACTACGGCGCATCAGGGTGTCAATGGTGAGCTCATTGCACGAATAAACCCCTGAACAATTGCGTTTGACCAGCCGAAGGCCGTGCTGCACAATCGCCAGCACATTCCCACTTGCGCCCGGCCGTCAGATTGCTCCCGCATGCCGGGATATTCCTCCGAATGTCAAGGAAGAGACCGTGAAACTCAACAGCCACAACGAATGGTCTCCACTGAAAGAGATAGTCGTCGGCTCGGCGGAGAATTACGTCTCGCACGACCGTGAGCTGTCGTTCGACATCTTCTTCCACGAGAACTTGTTCCACTCCGCCTGGGCCTACCCCCGGCTGACCCAGGCGACCGGGTCCTCGTTGGAGTCCCGCAGCTACAAGATCAAGCAACGCTACGCCGACGAGCTGCACGAGGACGTGGAGAACCTCGTCGAGACGCTTTCTGGGCTCGGGGTACGGGTACACCGGCCGCTGACCCTCCCGCCCAACCCCGAGCCGATAGCCGGGTTCGGTTGGACCGCGCCGCCGGTACCGCCGCTGAATATCCGGGACAACACGCTCATCATCGGCGACGAGATCATCGAGACTCCTCCCGCGATCCGCTCGCGCTACCTGGAGACCCGCCTGCTCGCCCCGGTCTACAAGCAGTACTACGACCAGGGCGCCAAGTGGACGACCATGCCCCGACCGATCCTCACCGACAGCTCGTTCGACCTGTCCTACGCCCGCGACACCGAGACCACGCTGGGCGGCCCCACCGAGCCCATCGAGGATCCCGCGCCCTCGCCGTACGACGTCGGCCACGAGATGATCCTGGACGGCGCGCAGGTCCTGCGACTGGGCAGGGACCTCATCGTGAACGTGGCCAACGCCAACCACGCGGCGGCCTGCGGATGGCTGGAGCGGCACCTGGCGGACACCCACCGCGTACACCGCGTCCACCGCATGAGCGACAACCACATCGACAGCATGTTGTTGGCGTTGCGGCCAGGCGTGTTCCTGGCCCGCCACGAGGCCATCCGCGACCTGCTGCCGTCCCCGTTCAACACCTGGAAGCTGATCGTCCCACCTGCGCCGGAGGAGGGCCACTTCCCGGTATACGAGGACGACGATCTGATCCTGACCAGCCCTTACATCGACCTGAACGTGCTGTCTGTCGACGAGAACCTGGTCATGGTCAACGAGGCGTGCGTGGAGTTGATGCGCACCCTTCAGAACGAGGGCTTCACGGTGGTCCCCGTACGTCATCGCCACAGGCGTCTGTTCGGCGGCGGCTTCCATTGCTTCACCCTGGACACCGTCCGGGATGGCGAACTGGAGGACTACACCGCCTAATCCACCCAGGCGCACAGCGACAAACGGTGCCGGCGCGCCGTGAGGAGCGCGCAGCAGAGTGAGTTGGAATGGTTTTCGCAAACACGACCGCCTCGCCGGGCACGCGTGGCAGACCGCTGCAGCACCCAGCGTTCCGGTGGTACCTGTTCGGCACTTCGGTGTCTCAGCTGGGCAATTCGGTCGCACCAGTGGCACTGGCATTCGCCGTGCTCAGCTTCTCCGGCAGTACGTACGACCTGGGGCTGGTGCTGACAGCGCGCAGCGTGCCGCTGGTGGTCTTCCTACTCATTGGCGGCGTGGTGGCCGACCGGTTCCCGCGTACGACCGTGCTCATCGTCGCCAACGCGGGGGCCGGGCTGACTCAGGGGGTCAGCGCCTTCCTGCTGATCACCGGCCGGGCAGGGATCGGTGCGCTGGTGGGGTTGGCCGCGCTCAACGGTGCCCTGGGCGCCTTCTCCCTGCCCGCGATGCGGGGGATCGTACCGAGGCTGGTCCAGCCAGACGAACGGCAGCGGGCCAACGCGTTGCTTGGCTTGTCCCGCAGCGCCGCCCAGGTGCTCGGTCCCGCACTGTCCGGCGCGATGTTCGCGGTCGTCGGAGGCGGCTGGGCGGTGGCGGTGGACGCTGCCACGTTCGCGTGCGCCGCGTGCTGCGCGCTCATGCTGCCGCGTACGTCCGCCAAGCCCGCCCGCGGCCGGCGCGGCCCCTGGGCGGACTTGCGCGAGGGCTGGTCCACCTTCCACGGCATCTCGTGGCTGTGGAAAGCGGTGTGCTCGTTGTGTATAGCCAACCTGCTCGTAGCCGGCACGTGGGGCGTGCTCGGCCCCGCGATCGCCGCCACCACGATCGGCGCGGGTGCGTGGGGGCTCGTGCTCGGCGCGCGGGCGGTCGGTCTCTTCCTCACTACCGCACTGGTCTACCGGATACGGATCGCCCGACTGCTGCTCGTCGCTCAGGTGGGCTTCGCCGTCACCGCACTTCCGTTGCTCGCCCTCGGACTGTGGCCGGCCTTGCCGGTCCTCCTGGTGACCTCGTTCGCAGCGGGGCTGGGCTCAGGCGTGTTCAGTCCGGTGTGGCAGACCCTGCTGCAGGATCAGATACCCGAGCATCAGCTCTCTCGGGTATCCGCCTACGACGATCTCGGAGCCTCACTCGCCGTCCCGCTCGGCCAGGTCCTGGCCGGCCCGGTAGCCGGTGCGCTCGGCGAGCAACCCACTGCGGCATGGGCCGGCGTGGCGTTCCTGATCGCCGTTCTGGCACCGCTGGCCTCCCGATCGGTGCGCGAGGTGCGCGCTCTCAGCCAGTGAGCTGGCCATCGAGCTCTTTGGCAAGGGAGCGCCAGGCCCGCGCGTAGCGTTCAGCCAGCTCTGCCACCACCGGCGCGCAGTGCGCCGGAATCGTCTCGACATAGGCCGACCAGTCGGACGCGGGGACCATGTGCGAGTTCAGCCACTGCAGTAGCGCGCGGCCCCGGTTGTTGTATTTCAGCGCCGGATCGCGCTGCAGCACGGCCAGGAGCTGCGACACCTCCCCCGCTGACACCTCGGCGGGCGACTTGCGAGCCAAATTCCTGCGCGACGCCGGCACAGGCGACTGCCCTTTGCGGGTCCGTTCCCGCACGTCGCGGGCGGTACCAACGGAGATGCCGGAGGCGGCCGCGATCTCCCGCAGTGACGCGTCCGGACGGACGGCGATGAACTCGCTCGCGCGCCGCCTGCCTTCTGCTGTGGAAAGCGGCCGTACGCGGCCGTCCCGGCCGACCCGGATGTTCGACTGAAGCGAATCAGCGGTTGCACGCATGCGCACAGACGCGACGGCCTTGGCCGATAGGCCGGTAGCCGCGGCGATCGAGCGGTCCGACCAGTGCGCATGGGTGCGCAGGATCCGCTCCGCAGCCGCGGAGCGCTCGGCTAGTGACAGCGGAAGCCCGTGCGCGATGTTCATCTGGACCGAGATTATGAACGCGTCATCCTCGTCGACGTCGACGAAGCGCACCGCCACCTCGCGGCTCCCCTTGAGTTGAGCCGCGCGTAGCCGGTGCATGCCGTCGATGACGCGCATTGTCCCCCGATGCACGAGGATGGAAGGTAACGCGGAGTCAATGGCCGCCAACACCTTGACGTGTTCTTCGTCATCGCCGCCCATCCGAGGCGAGTCGGCAGGCAGCAACGACTCGATCGGCACCGTGACTGGTGCACCGAAATCCGCGGCTCCTTCCAGGCCGGCGGCCGCACGCAACGCGCCCCCGCGAGGATGTGCCGCCTGCTCCGCAGAGTTGACACCGCTGTCGTAGCTCATGGCAAATCAGCTTTCGAGATAGCTTTCGAGATACTTCGTTCCATAGGGGCGCACTTACGTACTCCGAGGCGATGGCCGGAGCACCCGTTGAGTTCACACATAACAGCCACCGATGCACAGGGCCGAGGCCGCAGGTCGGGCTACTGCCGGAAGGTGACGGGCAACTCGGCAAGGCAGCGCACGGTCGCCGTCGAGCGGCGGGTCGGTTCACCCGCGAGACGGAGCGGCCGAGGGGCTTCCAGCAGTCCGCCCACCAGGGCGCCGATGGCCAATTCGCCGAACATCTGGCCCAGGCAGGCGTGCGGCCCCCAGCCGAATCCGAGATGCTGGTTGGGCTTCCGGTCGAGAATGATCTGGTCAGGAGACGGGAACTGTTCCGGATCGCGGTTGGCGGCGGCCGTGAGCGTCAGCACGGTCTGGCCGGGCTCGATCACCTGGTTCTGGAGGACCGTCCGCCTCATCGCGAAGCGACTCGTGCCCTGAGCGGGGCCGTCGAACCGGATCAGCTCGTGCACACCGGGAGCGAGCAGACTCTCGTCCTGGAACTGGGCAAGTACGTCGGGGCGTTGCAGCAATGCCAGTGCCACATTGCCAGCCGTGGCATACAAGGTGCCGAAGCTTGCGTTGAAGGTAACGGCGGTGGTGTTCCGCATGTAATGATCGGGCACCCTGGCCCGGTCCGCCTCAGCTCTGATCGCTTTCAGGGCTCCCGGACGGTCCTGGGTCTCAAACCACGAGTCGACGATCGCGTTGAATTTCTTCCGCGCTTCATCTCCCGGAGGGACGGCCTGGGGCCGCAAGCCGGCATCCATGCGGTATGCCAGCGCCTCCGAGACCTCGACGTAAGGGCGCAACTCTGGTTCTTCGACACCCATCAGCTCAGCTGTGATGCTCAGCGAAACGGGCGCGGCGACCTCCAGCATCCAGTCGAACTGCTCCTTGTCAAGGTTGCGTTCGAAGATCCGATCGACCCGTCGCCGCGCGCGATTCCCAATGGATTCGGTATCTTGAGCGTGCAGAGTGTTGACAAAAAGGCTTCGCAGCGGCTGTTGGGTCGGCGGGTCGAGTGTCTGGACGCTCTGCTGAAACTCGGGCACCTCCTGTCCCACGCGGCGGCCGTCCCGAGCGAAGAGCTCGTTGTTTCGCAACACTTCTCGGCAATCACGGTACCTGGTCACCACCCACGACTGCATCTGCTCATGCCAGAAAATCGGCTGCCTCTCACGCAGTTTGGCATAGAGCGGATACGGGTCCGCCAGCGTCTCCGGGCTTAACGGGTCGTATTGAAGGGGAAATGCCATGAGTTGCCCTCGCTAGATCTTGAGCCGGTTTATGGTGCTCTCAACTTCGTTTCGTCTCTTACATCCGGGAACGGCCGAAGGCGGGTATCGCTGACCGCGTCGGGCCGGGACCCCCTAACCCAAGCGCCCCTCGACGTCTGCTTCGGCCTGGATCACGGCTAGGACCTTGTGCCTGGTTCCGCCCGCCGACCAGCGTCGACGCCGGTCATTAGATGGTCTTCCGCGAATTGAATGGACGCCCCTGGAAGACTTTGGGATGGCGAACTTCGGCAGAGAAGCCGGAAGCATTCATTGCGGCAGCTTGATGCTCTGATTAATGAGACCCGTCGAGGGAAGGATAAGCCCGATCGAGCTGCACCTAATGCCCGGATACGGCCCCGAACTCTGCAGCACAGACAACGCCAACCCCGCATCATCCGCGCCCACTTCAGAGCCATCGGGCGCCCTTTGCCCTCTCGAACGCCGTCGCCGTAGCAACGTGCCCCGCGATGGGCAGACACAATCTGAACAACGACATGCGGACGACGCGGTCGCCGCGAGCGGCTCGTCCTGCAGAAGAGTGGGACAGGATCTGACCGCGGATCGAGTAACCCCAGCAAGCCTCCCTGTTGCTGCAGTTAAGCAGACTCCGTGGTCTCGTTCACCGAGCATGCATCGCACCTCCGGGCAGTACAATGTCACACGTCGCATATCACTACAGTGCAACTCCATAAATGTGATCCACTACACAACGGGGGCGCTCGGGCCTGGTGGCCGAAGGAGAGCGGGCACCGGTAGCCCGCGAGCCAGGCGATGAACTCATAGGTGCCGCCGCCAGAGCCGGTGCGGATCAGGGTCTGCCGTCCGCGCCGGTAGGGCTTGGGCAGCTGAGCCAGGGCCAGTTGCGTGGCGGTGATGTGGTCGGCTGACGTGTTGGAGCCAGCGTTGCCGGGCCGCAGCAGGCCCACGAGCGGCTCGCCGGACCCGCCCCGGCCGTGGTCGACGAACCCCATCAGCGGATGGTGGCCGAAGGTCTTCTTCCAGGTCGCGGCGGCGTCCTGCTTTTCGGAGTGCGCGAGCACGAGGATGCCGTCGATGTCCACGATCATCTGCCCGCCCGAGTCCGGCGCCGCATCGCCAGCCAACTGCCCGACACGTTCGCACACTTCGGCGCAGGCGGTGCGGAGCGCGGCCAGGACCCGCTTGCCGCCCGACGCCAGACTGCCGACCAGGCGGGAGACCGTCGGGTCGGAGGCCACCGGCCCGAAGACGGTCGGCTCGGCCCGCAGCATCCCGACATCAGCGAGACAGTCCCCGCCGAGCGCGACCGCCAACGCGACGTCCAGGAGGACCTTGCCCGGGTCGTGGACGGCCCGCGGCTTCCGCCACGGCTCAAGCGCCGCCGATATCGCTGTATCCAGACCGGTCTTGCGGACCGTCTCGACCAGCAGCACCGCACCGGCCTGCGAGACCACCCCACGGCCCCCGCCCTCGACGCGGACACGTGGGTAGGACCCGATACGCTTGTCGGGTAGCCCCGGTGCATTGTTCCGTCCGTGCCCGCCGCAAACAGGCGGCAGTCGAGGCATACGCCACTTACCTCGTCCCGCACGCCGACCACCTGCTGGACGCGGCCCGCCACACCCTCGACGAGCTGCCGCCCGCCCAGCACATCGCCGCCTACAGCCCCGAAAGCCTGCCCGTCCTGGAAGCCGCCGCCCTCGCCTGTCAGGGTCGGCCAGAGGCGCGTCCAGGATCGGTCTCTGCATCCGTGGGCTGGGCGCCTATCTTGGTGAAGCGATCCTGTTCACGGCCGGAGGGTACTGGACCGCTCCGAGCATGAGGGAGATGACCCTGCCGTGATCGTCGACCCCGTGCACAAGGCCGGGCCGGTCTACGTGTGCGACATCGTCCGCCGCGCCCTGGACGAAGGAACGGGCGAGGTGTTCGCCGAGGAGCACGGGTGGCTGCAGATCGCCGCGGATGCGCAGAGGGAGAAGGATCCCGCCTGGCGGCCGGTGAAGGCTGAGGACGGCGTGGAGCGGCCTGAGACTGGGCGGGCGCTCCCAGGGACGTCGACATCTGCTCCGCGGGCGCGTCGTTGACTGCGCCAGGAGCGTCTATGTCCCGGCACTCTGGTGCGACTTCGTGGCCGCGTGGCTGAAAGCGCGGATGAGCGGGCTCTCGTCGGCGGTCCGCCATACCAGGCCCCAACGTACCGGTGGCATGTCTCGGACGGGGATGAAGGCGAGGCCGGGCCAGGGATAGAAGTGAGCGGCATCCCGTGCCACACCCAGAACGCCGTGTCCGGCCGTGACGAGGTCGAGCGCCTCGTGCCAGGTGGAGGGCCGCCGCGGAGCGCGGGCGATCGGGCGGCCGGAAGGAGTGTGGAACGGTTGGAACGCCGCTTCCATGGAAGCGGGGAGCCGCCCGGGCAGGAACGCGCAGTGGTCGCCGAGGTCCTCCACGCAGATCGACTCGCGTCCGGCATAGGGATGGCCGGTCGACACCATCAGGAGGACGTCCGAGACGTGGACGACGGGGCCGACCGTCAGATCTGGCTCGTCGACGGGCAAATACACCAGCGCCACGTCGGCATCGCCCGAGCGCAACAGGTCCAGCGGCGCGGGTGGTTGGACTTCCCGGTGGCGCAGGTTCACGTCCGGGTAAGTGGATTCGAACAGGTCGAGGACGGGCTTGATGGTGCGCGCCATCGGCCCCATGGTTCCCAGCGTCAGCGTCCCTGACACGGCGCCTGCAGCGGCGCGTGCCTTCGCGATGCCCTCTGCGATCTGCCGATAGCCGGCTGACAGGTCCTGCCGGAGCTGCTCGCCCAGCACCGTGAGCCGTACGTTGCGGCTGTTGCGCTCGAACAGCCGCCCGCCGACGCGGCGCTCGGCCTTACGGATCGACTGGCTGACCCTGGCCGTGGCGATGTGCAGCCGCTCGGCCGTCCGGCCGAAGTGCAGTTCCTTGGCGAGCGCCAAGAAGATCTCGATGTCCCTGAGCTCCATCACCCCTCCCCCGAACGTAAACCTATCGCTTAACGCTGCGTTGCCGGACTCCTCGTTGCCGCCCCCGGCTTCCGCCCAGCAAGCTGTTCCCCTACTCCCTGACCAGGGGGGCGAAGGGGGATTTCGTGATGGACGTGATCACGATCGGCGGCGGACCGGCCGGCTTCTGGGGCTCATTCCGGCGAAGACTGCTCGTAGGACAGAGTCGATGTAGTCGTCCGTGACCGGCTGCTGCGTGATCAGGAGTCGGTAGTACAGAGGGCCGGACAGGATGTCGAAGGCCAGGTCGAGGTCGAAGTCGGGCGCGATTTCCCCCTGCTCCTTGGCCGCCTTGAGGCGTGCCAGGGTGTCGGCGGTCTGCGGCTCGATGAAACGCCGGTTGAGCGCGGCGGCGACCTCGGGATCGTGCTGCGCTTCGCCGATGAGGGCCCGATACAGCGGACCCCAAGGGGGGTGGGCCAGCAGCTTGACGGCCTTGGTCATCGTCTCGCGCAGGTCGGCAACGACGTCGCCGGTGTCGGGGTGGCTCAGACCTTCGGTGTTCAGGCTGAGGACCGCGTCGAGGAAGAGCAGGCCACGGGAGCACCAGCGGCGGTAGACCGTGTGTTTGCCGACGCCGGCCCTGGTCGCGACCGCCTCGATGCTGAGCCTTGCATAGCCGACTTCCAGGGCCACGTCGAGTGCGGCCTTCATGATCGCTTCGGTTCGGCTGTCGTGACGACTGGCGCGGCTATCGGTCATGACACCACCCTAGCGGCACGGCACGTGCCGTATTGACAGAAGGCCGCCTGTTGATCACACTCCCGATTTCGACACGGACCGTGCCGTGCCGTGCGGATCAACCTACCGAGTCAGCCATCGAAAGACTGCGAGAGAAGTGGCCAGTGATGGACGCCGATGTGATCGTTGTGGGCGCCGGCCCGACCGGCCTGATGTTGGCCGCTGAACTGCGTTTGGCCGGTGTGCGACCGCTGGTGCTGGAGCGAGCGCCGCAGCGCCGGAACACCCCCAAGGCCGGTGGCCTCGGCGGGCAGATCCTCCAACTGCTGCGATACCGCGGCTTGTTGAAGCGCTTCGCGGCGGCCTGCACCGACCCCCTCCCGGCTCCCCGGTTCCCGTTCGGCGGTGTGCATCTGGACCTCACCCGGCTGACGGATCCGCCGATGCACGCCCTCCCGCTGCCGCAACCTCGGCTTGAGCGACTGCTCGAGGAGCGCACCGGCGAACTCGGTGCCGACGTCCGCCGTGGACACGAGGTGGCCGGGGTGAGCCAGGACAACGCCGCAGTGATCGTGGATGTGCGTGGCCCGGACGGGCCGTACCGGGTGACCGGCCGCTACCTGGTGGGGTGCGACGGTGCACGCAGCCGGGTCCGCGATCGGGCCGGCATACCGTTCCCCGGCACCACCTACCCGGAAGTCAACCGGCTGGCCCAGATCGCCTTGCCCGACACGGTGACCGTGCTCGGTAGCGGCGATCTCGACGTTCCCGGTTTCGGTGCGATCCGCGCCGGTTTCACTCGGACCGGCCAGGGGCTGTTCGGGCTCGGTGCGTCGCCGGACTCCAAGGTCGTCTCCCTCTACACCATCGAAGACGAGAGCACCGAATACGACGACGACATCCCCATGACCGTGGCCGAACTTCAGGGCAGCATCCGCCGCGTGCTCGGCGCGGACCTGCCCTTGGGGGAACCGCTTCGGCTGTCGCGGTTCACCTTCAAGGCCCGGCAGGCCGAGCGCTACCGGGACGGACGGATCCTGCTGGCCGGCGATGCGGCGCATCTGTTCCCCGCCACCGGCGTGGCACTCAACGCCGGCCTGCTCGACGCGGTCAACCTGGCCTGGAAGCTGGCCGCCGACGTCCACGGCTGGGCACCGACCGGTCTGCTGGACACCTACCACGACGAACGCCATCTCGCCGGGGCCCGCACCATGCTGCACACCCAAGCCCAGGTGGCGCTGCGGCGCGGACACGACCCGGCCGCCGAAGCGCTTCGCGAGGTCCTCCAGGAACTGCTCGTGGACGAGCAGCCGTTGCGCCGTATGGGAGCTCTCGTCGCCGGATCCGACATCCGCTACCCGATGCCCGGCGCCCACCAGCACACGTTGGCGGGCACCTTCGCAGCCGACCTCACGCTGCACACCGGCCAGGGCACCACCAGCGTGGCCGAACTCATGCACACTGCACGACCCCTCTTCCTGGACCTCGCCGACCGCCCGGAGCTCCGCGGGACCGCCCAGGAATGGCAAGAGCGCGTCGAGGTCCACACCGCCAGAACCGACGATCGGCCGACCGACGCCCTGCTGATCCGCCCGGACGCCCACATCGCCTGGGCGGCGACCATCGACGAACCAGCCGACAGCGCCGTACCCGCGCTGCGAGAAGCGCTCAGCGGTTGGTTCGGCACTCCCTGAGGACGACAGCCGATCACCGATGCCTGACGTTTCCGGCGCGGATGCCGCCTGTGCCCGACGATCCGACCGCCACGCGCAGCCTGCCGCGAAACGCGGCGGCCACTGACCCGCCCCACCGACGATCACGCCCGACCGCCTCGCCCACCAGCGGCGACAGGCCCCGCGAAGAATCCATGAGGAGAACCGCCTTGCAGATCACCGCATCCACCGTCTCGCTCACCGTCGACGACGTCGCCGCGTCCCAGCGGTTCTTCACCAGCCACCTCGGCTATGCCGAGCAGGCCGTCGCCGAGGGTGTCGACATCACCATGCCACTGCGTGAAGAGCCCTGGGGTGAGCGGCTGTTCCAGATCAAGGATCCGAACGGAGTTGTCATCCAGTTCGTGGAGTGGGCCACCCCTTCCACCCCTCCCACCCCTTCCGACCCTGCCTGACCACTCCGCGCGAAGCCGGGGGCGACACCACGCCAGCTGGCCATGCGCATGAATGCCACGTCTTTCACCACGGCCCGACATCCTCCACGCCAACCGTCATTCCCACAGCAAGGAAGCACTTCGTGATGTCTCCTGTTCCCGCCGACCCGACCGTGGTACATCCCATGCCCCAGCAGCCGCGGGTGGTGCTGCTCAAGCCGCTGATCACCTCGCCGCTGATCGAGGTCGGAGACTTCTCCTACTACGACGACCCTGATGACCCGACCGCCTTCGAGACCCGCAACGTGCTCTACCACTACGGGCCGGAAAGGCTGGTCATCGGGAAGTTCTGCGCGCTGGGCGAGGGTGTGCGGTTCATCATGAACGGCGCCAACCACCGCATGGACGGCCCCTCGACGTTCCCCTTCCCGATCATGGGTGGTTCCTGGTCCGAGCACTTCGACCTGATCACCGGTCTGGCCGGACGAGGGGACACGGTGGTGGGCCATGACGTCTGGTTCGGCTACCGGGCCACGGTGATGCCCGGGGTCCGGATCGGTCACGGAGCGATCATCGCCTCCGGCTCCGTCGTCGTCGAGGACGTCCCCGACTACGGCATCGTCGGCGGCAACCCCGCCCGCCTCATCCGCCGCCGCTACAGCGACGCCGACACTGCCCGCCTCCTTGCCCTGGCCTGGTGGGACTGGCCGCTTCAGCACCTCACCGAACATGTCCGCACGATCATGTCCGGCAGCATCGACGACCTGGAGAAAGCCGCGCCCCCGCTCCGGTGATCCACTCGCTTCCCCGCACGTCACCGTCCCCACATCCCAGAATCGAGCCATCATGACCCACCAGCAGGTGGAACGCACCGTCAAGGCCACCTTCAAGATCGTCGAGTACGACGAGAGCGTCTACGACGAGCGCGCCGACGGCCCCAAACTGACCCGGGTCACGATCCGAAAGCACTACCAGGGCGTGATCGAAGGGCGAGGTGTCGCCGAGGTGCTCACGGCTCAAGGCAGCGCCGGCGGTGGGTACGTCGCCTCGGAGCGCATCGAAGGCACCCTCGACGGCCGCCAGGGCACCTTCGTCATCCAGCACTGGGGAGTCGCCGACGGAGCCGACCAGAGCAGCGAGGGAAGCATCGTCCCGAACTCCGGGACGGGCGAACTCGCCGGGATCGCCGGTCGCGCCATGGAGCGCACGTATCAAGAACTCACGCTGGCCTACACGTTGTAACAACAGAAGACCCGGCCCCTGACTCGCGGGTTGCTGCCCACTCTCCGGATGGCATTCGACGACCCACGAACCCTGCGACTCCCGTTTCAGTTTTCCAGCACTCCGGAATCGAGCTGACAGCATGCCTGCTTCGCCGCCCCACAACCCGTTCGCCGACTGGCTGCGCACCCACGCCGTCCCCCTCACCCACCTCGACCCCGAGGCGCCGCTCGATGAACTGGAGCCGCTGCGCGCCATCGTCGGCGCTGCCCGCGTCGTCGCGGTCGGCGAAAGTTCCCACTTCATCGACGAGTTCGCCCTCATGCGCGAGCGCATCCTGCGGTTCCTCGTCGAACGCTGCGGCTTCACTGCCCTGGCCTTCGAATACGGCTTCAGCGAAGGCATCCCGCTCGACGCCTGGGCTCAGGCGGACGGAACGGACGACGAACTGTCGGCCCACCTCGCCGCCGCGATCCCCGTGGGCGTGGACGAACCGCTGCGCTGGATCCGCCGGCACAACCGCACCGCCTCACCACCAGTGCGCTTCGCCGGCATCGACATCCCCGCGGCCGGCGGATCCCTGCTTCCCGCCCTGGCCCCGGTCGCCGACTACCTGCGCCAGGTCGACCCCGAAACCCTGCCCGCGCTCCAGACCGCGCTGCAGATCGCTGAATCGTTCGCCCGCGGCTCGGCTGCCGATGCCGCGCCCGCGTGGGCGCGCCTGTCCACCACTGAACAGGACACCCTCACCGCGACCCTGACGCGCCTGCTCATCCGGTTCCGCTCCCTCGAACCGCTGTATGTCTCCCGTAGCGACCAGCACGGCTACGACATCGCCCTGCGCCGCCTCGAAGGCGCCTGCTACGCCGACTACACCTTCCGCGCCATGGCCGATCTCTTCGTCGGCAAGGGGCTGACCGCCGACACCTCGGCCCGGGATGTCTACATGGCAGAGTCGGTCCTGTGGCACCTCGAGCGCCTCGAACCGGGGGCCCGCGTCGTACTGGTGGCGCACAACGCCCACATCCAGAAAACGCCGGTCTCCTTCAATGGCCACCTCACCGGGCTCCCCATGGGACAGCACCTGCACCGCGCACTCGGGGACGACTACGTCGCCCTCGGCCTGACGAGTACCACCGGTCACACCGCGGACATGCCGCGTGACGAGAACGCGCGCTTCGGTTTCACCATCGAGGCCACGGCGCTGGAGCCGCCCGAGCCGGGCAGCATCGAAGCCGCCTTCGCCGAGGCCGAACTCCGGCTCAGCATCGCAGACCTTCAGCAGGCCCGCCGGGAGGCCGGTGGGAGCGTCGGCCTCGCTCCGGGCCCCGACCGCATCCGGATACAGAGCGCCTACCTGCATACCCCTGTCCTGGAGGCGTTCGACACCATCGTGCACACCCCGACCTCCACCGTGTCCGCCCACCTCGAGAACCTGTGAACCTCATGGAGATCCGCACAACGGAGGATGGTCTGGTCCGGGGCTATCGGCCGGCCCTTGGGGTCAACCGCTTGCGAGCCCTGCTCGATTCCCTCGCCGCCGACCTCGCCGACCTCGCCGACCAGCACTACCAGCGCGAACCCGAGCTGACCGACGGGGAACGTCAGCTGTGGACCGAGATGGCCCAGGCCGCGCAGCGACGGGGCGAGCTGAACCTGATCGAGTCGTGGTACGCGGCCGACGGCCGACGCATCACACTCGCCTACCTGGCCAAGGACGACACCTCAACCGTGATCGCCCTCGCCGGAGACCCGGACGCGCCGGGCTGGGAAGTGATCGGGCACTACCTCAACGAGTACTCGGCTGGGCAGGCGCTGCCGCGAGCAGTCCCGCCCGGAGTCCTGCGCCCGGACGCCTCACGGTTCAACCGCCCAGCACCCGCGCCAGAGGTGGCCCTGCAAGAGCTGCTCCAGAACGTGGTCGAGGCCCGCGCCGCCGGGGATGTCTCCGAGGCGCTGCTCAGCGCCACGCAACAGGGATACGACGCCGGCCCGATGGTCCGCCTGCAGGAACTCCTCTATACGGTGGCAAGTTCGCGTACGCCCTGGAAACCGCGCAGGGCCGGCAGGTCGCCGCCCGGCTCCACGCCCTCGACAGGCAACTCGACTTCCTCACCCGCGAAGTCCGTTCCGCGGCCGAGGACCTCGGCGCCACCATCACCGTCCTGCCACCGCACCGCACCCCGCGCCCTCAGTTCGTCAACGCTCCCGCGCGGCCGGCACTCGACACGACGCCTCCCTCCGGCCCCGCAGTGTCCGCGCCCACCGGCGCCGCCCGCTCCCGCTAGCACCCCGAGCGCAGGGGTGACCCGATCACGGAAAGCACCCCGTTCGCATTGGCCTCCACCACCCGCCGCTCCCACAACGGCTCCGGTCCGCTGTTTCGCCAGAGGTATGTCGCCCGCCTGCTGGTGGGAACCCTGATCGGCCGCCTGCCAGGTGGCATGGCGCCCGTCGCGATCCTCCTCCTGGTCGCCGACCAGGGCGGATCCCTGGGCTCTGGTGGCCGTTGATCTTCCAGCAGTGGGACTGCGGCCCGCTGCTGCCGCCCCGGCCCGAGGGCGCTCCCTCCCCCGAACCCGACCGGACCGAGCGCAAGAGCAGCTCGAAGCCGCCGTCGGCGCCGGTATTCGCCGTTGCACCGCAGGACAGGACTGCCAGCCCGCCCGCACGTGCTCAAGCCCGCCGAGGGGCACGCCGCCGAGCCGGTCATGAGGCGCGCGGCGCGGTGGGGGTTGAGCCACCCGGGCGCCCTGCGCTGAGGGCCACCGCAGCATCACGCTCATCCCCCGACCACCACTCCGCGTAGAGGCCGTGCACGGGGCCGCGCACCCTGGAGGTCGTGCTGGTGAGTGGCGAGGTGAGGTGGATGGCGGTATAGCGGTGCTGCCGGTCCTGGGTCCGCCGTCATCGGTAGGCGAGCCGGTAGAGCTGGATGCCGGATCGCTCCATGACCAGGCGGTAGCCGAGTGAAGGAATCTCCGGCTGGCGGGGCAGCTCCCATGGGAAGCCCGGCATGCCGCCGCGGGCGGGGTCGCTGATCAGCAGCCATTCCGGTTTGGTGCCGCTGTCCAGGGCCTGCGGGAACCGGTAGACGTGGGCCCGCGAGGTGAGCTGCGGAGCGAGGTAGTTGACGGCTCCGATTTCGGCACCGTCCGGCACGGCGGCCATGACCTCGCAGGCCGCGCCGGCCCAGGGGCTGGGACGCCACGCGGGGCCGGCCAGGTCCCGCAGCGGCAGGAACGGAAGCGCCAGCAGGCTCGCCGCGACACTGACAGCCACGGCCCGGGTGACGAGTCCGGTCCGGTTGAGCCTGCCCAGTGCGTCGGCGAAGGCGAGGAAGATGATGGGCATCACGACGGCGCTGTAGTGGTGGTCCAGCCCCCAATAGGCCGGGGTGGTCGACCAGAAGCGCCAGGCGAGGGTGGGCAGCGCGAGGACGATCAGCGGTGAGCGCAGGGCCAGGAATGCGGTCGGGGCGAGCAGCGCGAGCAGCGTGCCGAGTTTCTGCGGCGGCAGGAGCAGTCGGGTGATGGGATTGCCGCCCGTAGCCTGGGTGGCGGTGTGGAGGTAGGCGTAGTGGCCGTCGGGGCTGAACGCGGGGATGACGACCAGCACGATCAGCAGGCCGGACAGCACGCCGTAGGCCAGTACGGCGGTACCCAGTAGTCGGCGACGGCCGGACAGCAGGATGTAGAGGCCGATCGCTGCGACGGTCAGTGGCAGATCTTCTTTGACCAGGATCAGTGGGAGTGCCCAGGCTGCGGCGGGGCGCCACTGGCGCAGGGCCAGGTGTTCCAAGGAGAAGGCGAGCAGGGGGACCGCGAAGGCTATTTCGTGGAAGTCGAAGGCGACGGCTTTCTGGAGGCCCCAGGACAGGCCGTAGGCGATGCCGATCGCGGTGCCGAGCCGTGGGGTGGTGGTGCGGATCGCCAGCCGGGTGACTGGGATGACGGACACGGCGAGCAGCGCGGCCTGGGCGGTGAGGAGGGTCAGCGGGGTCGGGAAGAGCCGGTAGAGCGGGGCAAGGGTGGCCAGGATCGGGTGGAAGTGGTCACCGAGGAGGTGGTAACCGGCGCCCTTGAGTTCCGAGACCGGGGTGCGTAGCTCGGCGTAGGCGCGTACGGCTTGCTCAAAGATGCCCAGGTCGTAGCCGGTGGAGCGGAGCTGGAGGTGCTTGGTGACCGACAGGGCGGCGTAGGCGGTGAAGAACAGTGCTGCCAGCAGGTGTGGGCGACCCACGCGCCGCCGCTGGACTTCGCCACCGCGGGGAAGCACCGGGGCCGCGGACGGGCGGCGGAGGCGAGGGCGGAACAGGGCGAGGGAGGACACCGGGCACTCCTGGCAGGACGCGGACAGGGCGTCCACCGTCAGCCAGCCGGCATGAAGCAGCGATGAAGCCACATGAAGCGATCTTCATGTGGAGAGAGGGGCGCATGGCACGATTGCGGCATGCGCGTACTGGTGGTCGAGGACGAGGAGCGCCTCGCTTCCGTGCTCCGTCGCGGCCTGGAGTCCGAGGGCTACGCCGTCGATGTGTGCCATGACGGCCGCCACGGCCTGTGGATGGCCAGGCAGCAGCCCTACCAGGCGATCGTCCTGGACATCATGCTCCCCGGCCTGGACGGGTACCGCGTCTGTGACCAGCTGCGACGCGAGGACATCCGCACCCCGGTCCTGATGCTCACCGCCAAGAACGGTGAGTACGACGAGGCCGAGGCCCTCGACACCGGGGCGGACGACTACCTGACCAAGCCGTTCTCCTACGTGGTGCTCCTGGCCCGGCTACGGGCCCTGATCCGCCGCGGCGGACCCACCCGCCAGCCTGCCGTGCAGATCGGCGACCTCTACCTCGACCCGGCCACCCGGCGATGCCGCCGCGGCGAGACCGAGATCGAGCTCACGGCCAAGGAATTCGCCGTCCTCGCCCACCTCGGGCTCCGGGCCGGAGACGTGGTCAGCCGCGCTGACCTGCTGGAACAGGTCTGGGACGCCCATCACCAGGCCGCCAGCAACATCATCGACGTCCATATCAGGGCCCTGCGCCGCAAGATCGACATCCCGTTCGGCCGCTCCACCATCCACACAGTGCGTGGCGTCGGCTACCGGCTGGTCGACGATGACCGGTGATCGGTATGCGGATGATCGGTAAGCGCCTGCCGATCCGCCTCCGCGCCGCCCTGGCCGCGGCCCTCACCGCTGCCCTGGCCTTCACCGTCGGCGCGTGGTGGCTCCGCCACGAGGTCTACGCCTCGAAAATGAACGATGCCCGCAACCGAGCCAGCCTCAGCCTGGGCATCATCGAGCAGCGCTACCAGCGCGGCGCCGACAGCCACCAGTTCCTCTCCGAGAACGCCGACGCGTGGGTGATCGTCGACCATACGGGCCGGTTCGTCGAAGGCGACCCCGACCTGGAGCCCTTCGTACCCGATCCCCTGGGTGTGCACCCTGACCTGCCAGGGCCAACCGTCATCATCGAGCGGGACCTCCACTTCGGCACGGTGACCAGCGAAGCCCGGCCCGGCAGCGAAGAATTCGCGGACCGCGACTTCAGGGTGATGTCCTCGACCTTCCGGGGCCGTGGCCTGCTCGACGGCAGGCCGACCGCCCCCGTCGAGAACCTCACCCTGCACGTTCTCGTCACCCCCCGGGACGCCGAAGCGGCCGTCGGCGCCGTCGACCAGGTGCTGTACCTCGGCATTCCCGCAGCGGTCCTCCTGGTCGCGCTGATCGTCTGGGCCACCACCGCACGGGCCCTGCGCCCCGTGGAGGACATCCAGCAGCGCCTGCGCACCATCACCAGCCGCGACCTGAGCCTGCGCGTCCCCGTCCCGCCCCGCCGCGACGAGATCGCCCGCCTGGCTGCCACCACCAACGACACCCTCGACCGGCTGGAGCGAGCCGCCGAGCGGCAACGGCGTTTCACCGCCGACGCCTCCCACGAACTGCGTACGCCGCTGGCCTCGCTGCGCGCAGACCTCGAAGTGGCCCTGCACTACCCCGACGACACGAACTGGCACGACGTCATCCGCGACACCCTCGGCGACGCCGAACGCCTGGAGCAGCTCACCGAAGACCTGCTCCTGCTCGCCGAGCTCGACAACCACACACCGCCCGCCCCCCGCCCCGTCGAACTGGGAATCCTGGCCCGGAAAGCAGCCGCACAGGCACGCCGGCACGCCCCCACCTCCATCCAGATCGACTGCTCAGTCAGCGGCAACGCCACCGTCCAAGGCGATGCGCGACAGCTGGAACGACTCCTGCGCAACCTCCTCGACAACGCCGAGCGCCACGCCCGCAACCGAGTCCTGGTCACTGTCTCCGCGCACGACGCCACCGCCCTGATCGAAGTCCGCGACGACGGCCCCGGCATTCCGGCCGAACACCGCGAAAGGATCTTCGAGCGGTTCACCCGCCTCGACGCCTCCCGCAACCGCACCAGCGGCGGCACCGGCCTCGGCCTGGCCATCGCCCGCGAAATCGCCCACCACCACGGCGGCACCCTCACCTTCAACGACACCCCACCCGCTGCCGGAGCCCACTTCGTCGCCGCACTCCCCCTCACCCCCGACACCGCCACCACGCCCGGCACAGCCTCCGGGGCGCCCAGCCAACCGGCCTGACGGGACGCCTACGTTCGAGGACAGGACCTGGCGGAACCCCGGACTCAGGTAGGCGGGCGAGCGAGGGGGAGTGGCCGCTCCACCGCGGCGCGGTGGCGGGCGAGGTGGGCAATGCCGACCGGCGCGTTCCGCCCTGTGGGAACCGGTGCCGCCGTGGGACGGGGTGGCGGCGGCCGCACGCCGACTCCCGGCCGCCGGCCGCGGCCGGTCACAGGACATCGTGTGCCGTGCGGCGGTAGGTGGAGCGGCGGTCGTCGTCGGAGGGTCTGCCGGCATGCCGCCGACGGCCGCTTTGCGACACACTGGGCCTTGTCCAACCCGGTGGCGGGGCGGGTTGGAAAAGGCCCAGTGGCGTGAGGACTTCGACGATCTCGGTGCCAGATCGGTCAGAGAATTCTTCAGTCGGCCGCTGGCTCGCCTACTCACAGGCGGTTCGGGTCTGCCCCCACACCTTCGACTTCCGCGCCGCCCCGGCCCTATGGCTGTACGGCGTTGTGGCGCCCGACCGGGTCCTGCCGCCATGGTGCAGAAAGCCGCCAGCACCGCCAGGGCATCCCCCTGCCCGGTATCGACACCGACACGGTCTACCGCCATTCCCCGCTCCCGACCTGAGACAGGCGAGATCGGCGGCGAGATCGGCGGCGAGCACGGTGGCGGACGCGGGCTTGGGGGCGAGGGCCGACCTCGGGGCCGGCTTGGGTGCCTCGGTGCCGACCGGTGCCGCCCCGCCGTTGGGGGCGAGCATCGTGAGCCCCAGGCCGGCCGCAGCCACGGTGGGTATCAGCAGTTGAACGAGTTTCCGGAAAGTGGGGGGTCTACGCATAGCGATGGCCTCCAGGCCAGTCGGCAACCGTGCGAGGGGCACGGCAGTGGGGGGTACGGGCCGTGATGGCAACGGCAGTTGAGCACTCTCGGAGCTGCGATGCCCGCTGGGGAGTCGTTGGTCAGTTGGGTGGACGCGGTCGCGGATGCCTGCTGAGCGTCAGCGGGGCGTCAGCTGCGCGTCAGGTGAGGATGAGCGGGCGCAGGGTGCGGTGGGCGATGCGCAGGCCGTCTTTGGCCTTCTGCTCATCGCCGCTCCAGACGGGGTCCTCGTGTTCGACGGAGAACACACCGGTGAAGCCGCCTTCATAGAGGGTGTCGACGATGCACCGCCAGTCAATGTCGCCAAGGCCGGGGATGCGGTGTCGCCACCAACCGTTGTCCCACGGGTCGTCCCACTCGAGGCTGCCGGCGATGCTCCGCCAGTCGATGTCGCTGAGTCGGGGGATGCGGTGCGGCCACCAGCTGCCGTCCCACGGGTCGTCACGCTCGATGCTCTTGCCGAAGATGCCGTGGCGGTTCCGGCGCACCGGGTCGATTTGGGTGTCCTTGGCCCGCGCGTGCGGGATGTGGTCGACGTACGGGCGGAGCGCCTCGACGGGGTCGATGCCCTGCCAGATGAGGTGCGAGGGGTTGTAGTTGAGGTAGAGGCCGAGCGAGAACATCCATTCCCACAGCTCCGGGGAGTAGGCGAGGTTGCCCGGGTAGCCGTCCGGGTGCCACCCCGCCATGAGGCAGTTCTCGATGATGATCTTCACGCCGCGTTCGTTCGCGTAGTCGACGAGTTGCGGTAGCTCCTTCTCGGCCAGCGCGATGTTCTCCTTGACGGTGCGGCCGGGGTCGCGGCCGACGAAGGTGCCGACGTACGGCACGCCGAGCAGGGAGGCGGCATCGATGTTGTGGCGCAGGTGCGCGGCGATCTCGGTGCGGCGGTGCTCGTCGGGGTGCAGGTTGTTCTCGTAGTACGCGAAGGCCGACAGTTCGAGGCCGTGCCGGTCGAAGAGCGCACGCACCCGGTCGGCGTCGGCCTCGCCGAAGCGGGCCACATCGAGGTGGGCGGCTGCCGAGTCGCGGGAGCCGGTGGCAGGCCAGGTGGCCACCTCCAGCGCCTGGTAGTCGTGTTCCGCGGCCCAGGCGGCGATCTCGTCGAGCGACAGACTGGGCAGGCACGCGGTGAGGAAGCCGAGTTTCATCTGGTCAGTTCACCTTCGTTCCAAGGTCGGTTGCGGGCGGCGGCGAGCGTCGCGTCAGTGAGTACCGCGGCACGGCGCGTCGTGGAACGTGGGACGTACGGGGGCTGTCGTCGCTGCGTATGGCTGTGAGCACCTCGCGGTCGCGGGCGTGCAGCAGTTGTGTTAGCCCGTGAGATGGCCGGCGGAGAGCCTGGGCGCCGCGTCGGAGAGGACGGTGGCGTCGCGCGGCAGGTGCTCGTGGACTGGCGGGTGCCGACGGCCAGGGTCTTCCGGGTTCTCCATGCCGGCAGGGACGCCGGGCAGGGCGCCAGTCAGTCGTCTGAGCCCGTCCGATGGCCATCGGCATACGGCCGCCGAAGCGCCCTACAGGGAGCGGTGTTTCATGTGAGGGGGCGCCGGACTCCGTAGCAGGAATCCGGCGCCGGCATTCTCCTCAGTCGGGTTTGGCTGGGCTTCGCAACGGAACACCCAGGTCAGCGCGGCCTGTCAACTCACGTACTACTCACTCCGGTTGCGGAGCCCTGTGTCCGCCTCCGGTTGCGGAGCCGTACGGCGGTGGCGCCGCCGACCAGCGCGGCCGCCACTACTCCCGAGGCGCCGAGTTGCATGGGAGCCGAGGACGGAGATGACGGCTCGGACGATGCGGACGATGCGGACGGCTTGGATGCCGGACCGAATCCGCCGGCCAGTCCTTTGCGGTCGTACGCGGACCCCGGCAGCTTGTCCGCGTAGCGGCCGTGTACCAGCTTCTGGTAGTCGGCGAGCGTCACCGCCCGCTTGCCGCCCAGTCCTGCGGTCGCTTCCCGGTTGAGTGGTTCGACGGTGTTGTTTTTCAGGCGGTACCAGGCATGGATCTGCGGCTCGGTGAAGACTTTTGAGCCGCCCGTGGCCTTTTGGCCGTAGGTAACATCGCTGTCACCGTCGCGCACGCCCGTCAAATGCCAGCTGTCGCCGCTGCCGCCACCGCTCTTGGCCGTAGAGGAGAGCAGGACCGTGGCCTTGTGCCCGCTGGCATCGTTCGCGCGGGCGGCCAAGTACGACAGGCGTGACACGTTGCCCGCTGTCGGCTTCGTTCTCCCGGTGACGAATTCGGGTGCAAGCTCGTACAGCGCGACCGGGTCTTTCAAGCTGAACGTCTGCTGGTCGTTGTGTGCCCCAGGCGCCATCGGCGCCGCCGCACCCGTGCCGCCGTCAGCGCCGACGTTCGCCGTCGCGCCGAAGAATCGGGAGACCACGGTGTGCACTTGCCGGGATTGGAGCACCTGCCGTGCGCCCTGGTAGTCGGAGATACCGCTCGGACCATCGTCCGCCTGGGCCTGGCCGCACAAGGCGGTGGAGAGCAGGGTCGCCGCCGCACCGAGGGAAAGGGCGAGACGAGGAGCACTTCGCTGTAAAGAATTTGCCTTTTCGCGCATTGGCGTCCGCCTTACTTGTGTATCCCGATACGGGAGTGGGTCCACTGGAACTTTGAGTTGTTGACGTAGTCGTCGTAGTTCCACCAGGTGTAGGTCTGCGTGGTCTGCCAGGGGTCACCGACCGCGATCATTTGTGATGACGGGTCATAGCCGTAGATGACGTTCATGTGGCCACCGCCGGAATTCCAGCCGATACGGACGGGGAAGGGACGTTTGCCGTCGATCTCCTTGCCGACCTCCGAGAAGGAGGCACTGCGGTCGAGACCCTGTCCGGTGTCGCCCAGGCCGATGTTGGCCAGGCCGTTGGCCACGTCGTCGAGCGTGGCGGGCTGGTTGTCGCAGCTGAGGTTGCTGTTCTGGGCCGCAAGCCGGCAGAAGTCCTGCTGGTTGACCTGGTTGAAACCCCAGTACTTGGCGATGGTCAGACCGCTGGCATCCCAGCACCACTGGTCCTGATCCTGCTTCTGCATGTCTATCTTGAGGGACACGCGCCCGGCGGGGTCTTCGGTGTCGGGGTCTTTGGGGTCGGGGTCCTTGGGGTTCCCGGACGAGCAGACCGGCAGGCTGTCGGTGTCTCCTTCGATGAACGCGTTGGCTATGTAGAAGGAGCCAGATTCCGACCAGATCCAGCGGCGGTCCTTCTCCACGGCCTCACCCTGGACGCGGCAGGTCATCGAGACCTTGCTGCCGACCGTGGCCTGACCCACGACATCGGCGGAGAGGCTGGCCGATGCCCTTTCGTTGATTCCGGAGTAGCCGCCCTGACCGCCTGTCACGGTCCCGGTTACCGAACCGGCCTTGGCGTCGCCACCGCTGAGCAGGAACCCGGCGGTGATCGCAATCGACGCGATCACCGTTAATGCTCTCCACAGCGTTTTGAAGCGGGGAAGATGCATAAATGGACTCTTTCGAGATGTGGGGGAATGTGTTGCCCAGACCATGAGGAGGTTGACGCCGAAGCACGCCGAGTCGTCACCGGCGAAGTCCGCATGGAACCAGCCGGTGCGCGTTTCACCAAATGCGGTCTGGACCTACCTGTCGGCACCTTTTTGCTTTGCATGCGCGCTCTGTCACCTCTTGGTTTCGCTGCGCATGCTCACTGTCGCACATAGAGCGCACGGCAGTGAACGTCGGCGAAACCTCCACGGCTGTTGCACTCGGAATGCGCTGAGGAATTACTACAACACCTTCATCGGCTGCACAAATGACGCTCCGTCAACTCGCTTTACCCTACTGGCGGGTTTGGGGAAAAACTGCCGTCCCTCATATGCCGCAAGAGCTTCCGATGGCACGAGGATTGCAGGGACCTGCACACCTTTGCGTAGTTCGAGACGTCGCGTTGAGTAAGGCGACTCGATACCGACAGTCACCTGCCGGCTGTCTTCTTCTTTACGGATTGCCGACGCTGCCGACGGCAGGCGGCAAGCTCGGCAACTGGGCACGCTCCATCAACTGTGCGGTAATAAGAACTCTCCGTATAAACAAGCGACTTGGGCTTTGCTGCGGCGAATCACCTATTACGATGAGCGCCAACCGATCGTCATTCAGGCGGCGTTCGCCTCAAGGAGAAGGGCTGCCCATGGGGAAACACGCACGAAGTTGCCAGAGCCGGTTGGGCGCCCGGGTCGCCTGCACCACCACAGGAGGACTGGCCGTCGCCCTGAGTGCCGGAGTCGGCTCGGCTGCCGCCGCCACGAGGAGCACCGATACGCCCATGACCGCGGCGGCATCGTTCGTCGACATGGCGCAAGCCCCTTACCAAGCGGTGGCGTTGGACGCGCCGCCGACCCCGAGCCGGTTCACCCCAACAAACAACCGGGCGGGGTGGCCTGCCCACCACGGCCGACGACACCGGCGCCCTGGTTGACCACCGGGCCGGAAAGCTGCCAGTGCTGCTGAACTCGCCTGGGCTGCACGGGAACCAGGGCCAGGCGACTGCACTGGTTCAGGCCTGGCCAGCCGCGGCTACAAGGTCGTCATCCTCGCTGGGCACGGTTCTGGAGACATCTGTACGAGGAACGGCTCGGCCTGAAGCTGCGCGGCTCCGGGCACAACTCCTTCGTCGACATCCAGGTCCTCTCCCCCAGGCTCGGGCTCATAGGGGACGGCCTCGCCCCAACTGGAGCAGATCCTCGGCACGATCGGCCCCAACCGCTCCATCGAGATCCAACGCAGCCTCCCTTTCACTGAGATGTGAACTGTGACATTGTACGGTCACACTTTTGCGGCATGGCAGCTCCGAGAGTGCTCAACTCCCGTTGCCATCAGGGTCCGCACCCCCCACTGCCGTGCCCCTCGCGCGGCTGCCGACCGGCCTGGAGGCCATCGCAATGCGTAGACCCCCCACCTTCAAGAAACTCGCCCAACTGCTGATACCCACCGTGGCCGCCGCCGGCCTGGGGCTCACCCTGCTCGCCCCGAACGGCGGGGCGGCACCGGCCGGCTCCGGCGCCGGCGCCAAGGCACCCAAGCCCGCACCGAGGTCGGCCCCCGCCCCACAGCCCGCCTCCGCCACCGTCCTCGCCACCGATCTCGCACCCGGACACCCCACCGCCCCCGCGCAATCGGCCACGAAGGCCGCTCAACGCCCGCCGCTCGCCGCGGCCCAGAACGCCGCCGAGCGCAAGAAGGCCCGCTCCGCGGCGAAGGGCGCGGCGGACTGCAACGTCAGCGACTTCACCTCGAAGACCGGCGCCGAACTGGTCGAGCAGATCAAGCAGTCGGAAACCACCTGCATCAACACGCTGTTCACCGTGACCGGTGAGGACTCCAAGGCCCTCTTCCGCGAGGAACAGATGGTGACGGTGGCGAACGCGCTAAAGGACGTCGCGGCCAACTACCCCGGAGACAACAGCACTTCCACCGCCCAGGTGGTCCTGTACCTGCGCGCCGGCTACTACATCCAGTACAACCAGCCGGATAACGTCGGCAAATACGGCCCGGAGCTGAAGAGCGCCATTGAGGGCGCTCTGGACGCCTTCTTCGGCTCGTCCCACGCCTTCGACGTCACCGAGGCCAACGGGGACACCCTGGCCGAAACGGTCACCCTGATCGACAGCTCCGCAGAGAACGCCCGTTACCTCAACGTGGTCAAGCGTCTGCAGAAGGACTACGACGCGTCGTACGACAAGTTCTACGGGATGCTCGCCGCGGTCAACAACACCTACACCGTGCTGTTCCGCGGCCACCAGCTGCCGGAGTTCGTGAAAGCCGTGAAGGCCGACCCGAGCGTCCTCACCGGACTGCGTGACTTCGCCGTCGCCCACGACGATCTGCTCGGCACCGACAAGGCCTACCTGGCCAGCAACGCCGGACGCGAACTCGGCCGCTTCCTGCAGCACGCCGACCTCAAGGACACCGTCAAGCCGTTGGTCAAGGAGCTGCTCGGCCGCAGCAAGATCACTGGGCGCACCGCCCCGCTCTGGGTCGGCCTCGCCGAGATGACCAATGAGTTCGACAAGGCGAACTGCGCCGACTACGACACCTGTGACCTGCAGAACCGCGTACGCGACGCCGTGCTGACGATCAAGCACAAGTGCGGTCCGAGCGCCAAGATCCTCGCGCAGGAGCTGACCGAGTCCGAACTCTCGGCCACCTGCAACAGCATTCTCAAGCAGAACCCGGTCTTCCACGACATCGTCAAGGACAACGGCCCGGTCAAGGACGACAAGAACACCAACATCGAGATCGTCGCCTTCAACTCCAGCACCGACTACAAGACCTACGCCGGCGTCATCTTCGGTATCGACACCAACAATGGCGGCATGTACGTGGAGGGCGACCCGGCCGCCGAGGGCAACCAGCCGCGCTTCATCGCCTACGAGCAACCGGCCGACGACGGCGCCTTCCAGATCTGGAACCTCAACCACGAGTACACCCACTACCTCGACGGCCGCTTCGACATGTACGGCGACTTCGCAGCTGGGCAGACCACCCCGGCCGTGATGTGGATCGAGGGCTTCGCCGAGTACGTCTCCTACACGTACCGCGATGTCACCTACGACCGAGCGATCGAGGAGGCGGGCAAGGGCACTTACAAGCTGAGCCAGCTCTTCGAAACCACCTACAACAACACCGACACCACCCGCACCTACCAGTGGGGCTACCTGGGTGTCCGGTACATGCTCCAGTCACACCCCGAGGATGTGACCACCCTGCTCGGCCACTACCGCGCAGGCGAGTACGACGCCGCCTACAGCCTGCTCCACGACACCATCGGCACCAAGTACGACGCCGACTTCGCCGACTGGCTGAGCAAGTGCGCCGACGGTGACTGCGGCAAACTACCCGCCCGGAGTGCACAGTGACCGAGACCTCGGTCACTGGCAAGGACTGAACGAGAACTGAGCCAGGAGAACTTGGTGTCCCGCGCACCGTGCGTGCGCGGGACACCGGCCTGTATCCGAATCCGAATGCCCCTTCGCGGCCGGCTGCGCATCCTGCTGGGATGCGCTTCTCCATCAACATCCCCAACTTCGGCGACTTCGCCGATCCCCGTAACGTCGCGACCGTAGCGGCTGCCGGCCGAACAGGCCGGCTGGGACGGGCTCTTCGTCTGGGACCACGTACTGCACCGACAACACCAAGGGCGCCCCTTCGGAGACCCCTGGATGCTGCTGACCGCGGCCACGCCGGCAACCTCCCGGATCCGACTGGGCACCCTACTGACGCCGGTCCCCCGTTACCGTCCGCAGCAACTCGGCCGCCAAGTGGCCACCCTGGACCACCTCAGCGGCGGCCGGGTGATCTTCGCTGCCGGCCTGGGCGGTCCGATCGAGGACGAATACCGCAGCTTCGGCGACACCGCCGAGCGACACCTCCTCGCCGAGCGGTTGGACGAGGGTCTGGAGCTGTTGAGGCGCTTCTAGTCCGGCGCGCCAGTGAACCACCACGGACGACACTACGAGGTCCGGGACGTGACGCTGCTGCCTGCCACGGTGCAGCGCCCCGGTCCCCCTGTGTGGATCGGCGGATTCTGCCCGCGTCGTCCGCCCATGCGGCGGGCAGGGCGCGCCCCGTTCCCCGGTGAACAGCGGCCCGTCGTCGTCCTTTTCGGCGAACCATTCGAGGTGCCGCTTCACCTCCATGTAGAGGAAGGCCGGGAGATAGAGGGTGCGCTTGCCCGCAGCGGACTTGGGGTCGCCGACGACACGTCGGCCGATGGGGCGAGTACTCGCCCCACTCACCCCACCACCAGGCGAGTTCGCCGCGCGAACGCGTGGGCGTAGTGGTCGCGTCGGACTGCCGACCCCAACCCCACCGCTCATTGACGGGTCGCACTCCCCCCGCGGCCCGCTTGGCGACCACATGCGTCCCTACGCCTGCACTACCTGCTTGGGCCGCGGGGCACGTTGGGGAGTACCGATTGTTCTGGCGTACTGACCTGCGTTAACGTCCCAACCCCCGATACCGCTTTCCTCAGAACTTCGCAGGGGCGAGGTTCACAGAAGCACCATCAGGGCTGATCGTCGAAATCCAGGCGATGGGCCGCGGCACGACCACCGCGGTCAGGAGCTTGTAGAACTCGTTGCGGGACCTCTCGGCGGGATCAAAGTCAATGCGCATGGTGATCAGTATCCACACGGGCGGCCGCGGATCGTACAGCGGATCCGCGGCATCACCAAACCCCTGAGTTCGGCGGAAAGTGCCCGGTATCGGGAGCTACCGAGCCCAGGAGCCACCGCCGTGCCAGCAGCCCGAGCCAGCCGACAGACACCCCCGGGTCCGGCCGGCTCTCCGCTGGCCGGCCCCGGGGGACTCAAGACCCTCTTGACCCACCCGCCCTGCACGCGCACGTCCGTCTCGGCACACACACCGACCACGCCAGCGCTGTCACCGCCGCCATCACCGGCAGTCGGCCCCACGCCGTCCGCGCCCTGCTGACCACGCACGGCATCGTGCCCACCGGCGAGCACACGATGGCCCTGGCCCGCGTTGACCGCGAGGAGCCGCACTGCGTCGAGAAGGCCAGCCATGCACTGAGCATCCACGGCATCACTGTCGAGAACGCCCGCAGGCTGCAGGATGCCACCGACACCGCCGCCTGCCGCCGCTGGTGTGGCATCCGCCGTCATGCACGTGTCCGGAGCACAACGGCCGGACACCGGGCACGGCGTAGGCATCGAGGTCGGGTTCCGCGCCGCGATCACCGACGACCTCGGCCCCCCCCGGCGTCCTGGCCGTGCTGCGACACGTCCCATCCGAACGAGAGATTCCAGACAGCGCCAAGTTCGAGGGCTTCGCCTGCCTGGACCGTGTCCTCGGCCCAGATCTTGTCCGTGACGTCGACCGCACCTATCGTCAGGGCCCGGCTGCAGTCGACTGGCCAACCGGAGGGCCGGCCGCCCACGCGACGGCGTCATCGAGTTCGTCGTATGCGAACCGCCGCACTTCCGCCCGAACGAAGTGGTTCGCAAGCTGGGGCACCAGGGCGGCGACCTTGCTGTCAGCCGCCAGCGCGATCTTCCTGACCTTCCGGTGGTGGTCGCGAATGAACCGCACATGACGGATCAAGCCGCCGATGTTCTCCCATCCGGGGAACTCTCGCGCATGGATGACGACGCCGGTCAATGCGTCGTGCGTCCCGAGCCAGGTGTCCACGGTCAATGCGAGGGCGTCGAAGTCCTGTGCGCGCAGGGGCTGTTCGACCTCGACCACGAGGACTTCGGAATCGGTCAGCTGGTGGGAAATGCCGGGGCCCTCGGGAAGCGACGCCAGCCAGCGGAGTGCCTCGTCACGCTCCTGGCTTCCGAAGACGCGCACCGGACAGGCCATCAGGAAGCTCGTCAACCGGGTCGACTCACGGATCCAGCGCACGTCACTGACGACCGCACACCCCTCGAACAGTCTCAGGGCACCCATGCCGACCTTGAGGTCCTCCCAGGCAGCTGCGGGGGTGAAGGACGTGAACTCGGGGCCGATCTCGCACAGGATCCGAATGCGGCGGCCTTCCCTCCGAGCATCCTCGATGAGTGGCTCGACCACCGTTTGGTAGTCGCTCTTCGACACGGTTCCGATCGCCTTTACCGCGTCGACGCCGGCGGGTGCGTCCGTAGCTCTCTCCAGCATGCCGTTCCCCTCTCCGCGCACGGTGCGGTGTGTGACCCGAGCGGAGGCCGGCACACGGCCCAGTGCGACACAGGTTCAATTTTTACAGGGATTTCTCTTTCGAGCACGATTGGCCTTTGTGGGCACCGGTGACCGCGACGTTCCGCCGGAGTGGCACCCCGGCCGGACGGAGCCGACAGGTCCTATCCGTGCGGCGACGAAGGGCGATCGGAAGTCTCGGGCCGATCGGCGTGGAACGTCACGCCGATCCAGCAGGCCCAGCCGATAGGCTGCAGCGCCCAGTAGCTGATGGCCCGGTACAGCAGAGTCGCACCGATCGCCGACCCCGGCGCCAAGCCGTACAGCACGAGCAGCACGGACAGGCTCGCCTCGATCACACCCAGGCTGCCGGGCGTCAGGCGCAGGCTGCCGGGGATCTGCGTGAGCCCGTACGCAAGCAGCAGTCCGTGCCAGGGCACGCCGACGCCCAGTGCCCACAGGCAGGCGGCCAGGCACGCCGCGTCGAGAGTCCAGTTCAACAGCGCGAGCATGGCCGGTCGCAGCCACGTCCGAAAGCCGGGCCGCAGGCTCCGGATCTGCTCCACCACTTGCACCAGTGCCTGCTGGGCCCTGCGCACACGCGCAGACCGCTGCCCCACCCGGTCCCACCACCGTCGCAGCGCTGCACGGAAGCCTGCGAAACGGGACAGGCTGAAGAGGGCCAGGCCGAACAGGAGCGCCAGAGCCAGGAGGCCGGCAGCCGGGCGCAGAACGGCGGCGGCCCCGGTTGCACCCACGGTGAACATGCCGACCACCATCAGGATGCCCAGGCCAAGCGCCGCAAGCGCCCCGGCCGAGACCAGCACGGCGGCTGCCAGGGCCGGTTCGACCCGCCGGCGGTTCAGCTGCCGGAACGTCCAGGCGCTGGCAAGGGCCGCCCCACCGGGCAGCGCGCCCGCCACGGCGTTGGCCGCTACGACGAGCGCAGCCATCCGCCGCAGACTCCACCGCACCCCGCCCTCCCGTAGCAGCCAGCGCGGCACGGCCGCGAAGCACGCCACCGACAATGCCTCGAGCCCCACAGCAACCGTCAGCTGAGGGACGCGCACCCGGGAGATGAGGTCGAATGCCTGCGCCAGCTCGTGCCGCCGCCAGACAGCCACCCACACCGCGGCCGCCAGCAGCAGCGCGGCACCGCGCCAGGTCAACCAGCCTGGGCGAACGAGACGGCCGGCACGCCTCTCCACTGTGGTGTACGACCGTTCGGACACCGCCCGCTCACCACCGGCGGCAGGTACAGCACCGGAAGCCGATGCTGCCCGTGATGGCCTCGCATGCACACACGTAAGACTGCAGAGCCAACTTCCTCAAAAAAAGGGCAGATCCGTCCCATTCCGGTTCCACACAGGCAGGTGTAGCACCGACCGGGCCGGGTTGCGGTGCAGCGCTGCCCGTCCGAGTGGCGCTGATGTCCGTTCAGGGTTGAGCTGGAAGCAGGCACCAGGCTGCCGTGGTGCCTGGTGACGCTTGTGTCGACCGGAACCGACCGGGAGATGGGATCAGCGATGGGCCCTCGATATGCGCTGGTGAGGCCAGAAACCGGTTTGGTCATTCGGGAAGCAGCCCTGAAGGTGTTGCGACGCGAGGTGGATCCGTACGGCGGTGATGCGTTCGGCTTCGTCATTCACCGCGCGTCCGGTTCCAGTGCGGGGATGCGTGGGCTCATCGCCGACACGGCCATGCCGGCCAAGGACAGGTACCCGCCGATCACCTCGCGAGTCGGCTGATCGGTGCCTTGGGTGGACCGGACCATTACTGGTTCGGCGGTGTGGCCATCTGCGGTTATCACCTGGGGAGCGAGGGCGAACCCCTACTGTGCGGCCTCAGCGACAGTCAGTGTCACCTCATCACGCAGCTGCACTCGGCGCTCTACGAGGAGGCGTAGGACGCGGGGATCACCACCACAGCCCGACCTGGCAGCCGCAGCCTGCTGCGGCTCTCACCTCGGCGGCCGTGGCCGACGGGTACTACGTCTGCTCGACCGGCGCACAGCAGGTGTTGACGCCGCAGCAGGCGTCAACAGAGGACACTGTGCGCGCCGCGGCAGTCTCACTGGTGGCCGGCTTGGCCGCGCGGACGATCGCAGCGTGCATGCCGTCCGCGACCATGGGGGTCCCCCCTGCTCGAGCGGAGCCGAGAGCTTGGGGGAGCATCGCGGCAATCTCGACGTCGATGAACCCGGCGAATTCCAGGCCACTGCGGTATTCGGTGAAGGACAGGGCCCCTGCGATGCAGCCTGCGTAGTCGCCGCGCTCGGCCCTCTGTTCGAGGGTGAGGTCGTCGTCGGCGACGACGTCGGAGATGCCGATCCGGCCGCCGAGCTTCAGCACCCGGAAGGTCTCGGCGAACACGGCCGACTTGTCCGTGGACAGGTTGATGACGCAGTTGGAGATCACCACGTCAATGGTGTACGCGGGCAGCGGGATCGCCTCGATGGTGCCCTTGAGGAATTCCACGTTCGTCGCACCCGCCTTGTCGGCGTTGGCCAGGGCGAGGGCGAGCATCTCCTCGGTCATGTCCAGCCCGTACACCTTGCCGGCCGGGCCGACACGGCGGGCGCAGAGCAGGACGTCGATGCCGCCACCGGAGCCGAGGTCCAGGACGTGTTCGCCTTCGCGCAGCTCGGCGACGGCGGTGGGGTTGCCGCAGCCGAGGGAGGCGGCGACAGCCTCGGCGGGCAGTCCGTCGCGCTCGTCGGCCGCGTACAGAGTGGAGCCGAAGTTCTCATCGACCTCGACGAGCTGTGGACCGCAACAGGCGGTGCCGCCCTGGGTGACTTTGACGGCCGCCGCGGCGTACCGCTGGCGGACGGTCTCGCGCAGGTCTGGGGACTGCTCGCTCATGACGCACTCACTCCTCGTCTGACAACGCCTCGCCGACCCCGGCTTGCTGTATTGACATTCGTTGATGCAACCTTGCGCCTTGCATCGAAGAACGTCAAGATAGAGAAATGTCGAAACAAGGACGTGGGACGGACAGCGAGGGCGAGGCTTGCTGCCAGGGCGTGGCCTCAGCGCCGCTGGGCGAGGAGCAGGCCGCCGATCTGGCGAAAGCGTTCAAGGCCCTGGGCGATCCAGTGCGGCTGCGCCTGCTGTCGATGATCGCCTCGCGCGACGGCGGCGAGGTGTGCGTCTGCGAGCTGACGCCCGCCTTCGAGCTGTCCCAGCCGACGATCTCCCACCACCTCAAGCTGCTGCGGCAGGCTGGGCTCATCGACTGCGAACGTCGTGGAACCTGGGTTTACTACTGGGCGCTGCCCGCGGCCCTGAACCGGCTGGCTGCGTTCCTGCGAAGTGCAGAGCCCGCCGGAGTGGGCGCGTGACCGCCTCGTTGGGCCGGCGCGTCGCCGCCGAGGCGGTGGGTACGGCCGCCCTGGTCGCCGTGGTGGTTGGCTCCGGCATTCAGGCCACCGGGCTGTCCCGGGACGTCGGGGTGCAGCTGCTGGCCAACTCGCTCGCCACCGTCTTCGGCCTGGGCGTGCTGATCACCCTGCTCGGACCGGTCTCCGGCGCCCACTTCAATCCCGTCGTCTCCCTCGCGGCCTACCTCACCGGCCGCCGCACCGGCGGTGGTCTGACCCTGCGCGAGCTGACCGCGTACATACCTGTGCAGATCGTCGGCGCAGTCGGTGGCGCGGTCCTGGCCGATGCCATGTTCGCCCAGCCGCTGGTGAAATGGTCCAGCCACGACCGCTTCGCCGCTCACCTGTGGCTCGGCGAAGTCGTCGCGACCGCCGGGCTCGTTCTGCTGATCTTCGGGCTGAACCGGACCGGCCGCATGCACCACGCGCCGGTCGCGGTGGCGTCCTTCATCGGGGCCGCGTACTGGTTCACCTCCTCCACCTCGTTCGCGAACCCAGCAGTGACCATCGGGCGCGCCTTCACCGACACCTTCGCCGGAATCGCACCCGGATCGGTCGCGCCGTTCATCGCCGCCCAACTCGCCGGTGCCGCAGTCGGCCTGGGCCTGCTCGTGGTGCTCTTCGGCCGATCGGCTCCCGCCGAGACCGAAGCCGTCGTCCCCCACGGCGAGTCCGCACTCGCCGCCCCCTCCGCCCACTGACCAAGGAAGTCACCCGCCGTGAGCGCTTCCGTCCCGCGCCCGTCCGTGTTGTTCGTCTGCGTGCACAACGCCGGCCGCTCGCAGATGGCCGCTGCCTTCCTGACCCACCTCGCCGGCGACCGCATCGAGGTCCGCTCGGCCGGCTCCGCCCCCGCCGACACCGTCAACCCGGCCGTGGTCGAAGCGATGGCCGAGGCCGGTATCGACATCTCCGCCGAAACGCCGAAGGTCCTGACCACCGAAGCGGTGCAGGCATCCGACGTGGTCATCACCATGGGCTGCGGCGACGCCTGCCCCGTCTTCCCCGGCAAGCGCTACCTCGACTGGAAGCTCGACGACCCCGCCGGGCAAGGTGTCGATGCGGTCCGCCCGATCCGCGACGAGATCGAGCAGCGCGTCCGCACATTGATCACCACGATGGCGTAGCGCCACCAGTCGCAAGCGCATCGATCTGCAGATCAGTTAGCTGCGGCAGTCCGGCGACAAGCGCAGGTCAGGGGCCGGTATCAGCCGAGAGCGAGCGCCCCGGCCTCCGGACCGGCTTCGCCGACGAGGCCATCCGCCTGCCGCGGGATCCGCGTTGACGATGCAGGTCTCCCGCCAGCCGTCCCTCCACCGTGTCCGCTAACGCGTGCCGGTGCCAGGGCGCTCTTCCATCTGGAGGAAGCGGCCGTGCCAGGTGTGATACCAGACCGCGCCGTCCGCGGCGCGGACGGAGAGCATGCCGACGATCCGGTCGCCGCGCAGGATGTGCAGGGTGTAGTAGCCGGGGAACCTGTCGGGGTCGGCCGCGTGCAGGCCGGTCCTGTGCTGGTGCAGCCAGCCGTCCGCGATCCGCACTGCCTGGCCGGGCCCGATCGCTGAGGGACCGGTCGGCGTACGGCCGGGCATCATGCCGTAGGCGGTGTTCCGCGTCATGGCCGGTCCCCACTCCTCGTGTCCGCCATGCCGCGCACGCGCTCGCCGCTGCTGATGGCCGTGCCCATCATCGTCGCGGGACCGGACCGGCCGACGAGACCACCTGCGGCCCACACCACCGAGGCGATCAAAGCGGCCAGCGATACGACCAGCACCACCAGCGGCAGCCGACGGCCATGCAGCACGCTCACTGTGCCCCCGGCTCATGCTGGGCGAGCCGCTTCTTGGCCTCCGAGTAGGTGTCCGCATCGATCTCGCCCGAGGCGAAACGGCGGTCCAAGATCTCCCGTGGCGATTCCCGCCGCTCACCCTCGCGTGCGCCTGTGCCTGTGCCGGAGGACCCGTGCACCAGGCGGATGACCGCCCAGACCACCAGGCCGATCAGCACGATCCACACCAGGGGCATGAAGGCCATCCAGGCCCAGCCACCACCGTCCCAGTACATCACTGCCCTCACCGCCTTCACCGGCGAGTTCTCATCCTCATTCCAGTGTCCGCCCGTGGACGCGACGACGAGCCAGGGGCGGCCGGGCCGTGGCGGAAACCTCATCTGTCCGTGGTAGATCTATCCGTGGCAGCCAGGTCGCGAGGCGCATGTACGCCGCACAATGCACCACGACTGCTCAGGTCATCTTCCGGCCGTGGTGCGCATGCCGAGCAACCGGTACGTCGCAGCAGGCGTCGGCAGTGCCGTACACCCCAGGGATCGCCCCGGCGCCGAGGAGCGCAAGGACAGTGCGGCTCGCCCGCAGCGAGGAACGAGATCAGGTTGCCGACGGGCATGCCGAGAGCCAGTGCGCCGACGAGGACGATGGCTCGCATCACTGCCACGCTCCCCCGTCCTCAACTGGAAGGGCAGGGCCGGAGGACCCCTTGCCTCGGGCCATTCAGCCCGGCCCCACAGGGGTAGCGGCATACAGACGCGAGGCACACGCTGGGGGTATCCCCATGGAGAGGACACGAGAGGACGTCCGCCATGGATGTCACCGATGTCATCGTGATCGCCGCCGCAGCCGTGGTGATCGCCGGTCTGGGCTGGTTCTTCTTCGGCCCGCGCCGGGCCGGTAGCGCCCGGATGGAAGGCGGAGTGCAGCGTGTCGAGGTGACCGTCCGGGGCGGTTACCGCCCGGACGTGATCCGCGTACGGCAGGGTGTGCCCGTCGAGCTGGTCTTCGACCGGCAGGAGAGCGGGGAGTGCACCTCCCGCGTCGTCTTCCCGAACCTGCGGGTCAGCGCGGGGCTGCCCGCGTTCGCACGGACCACCGTGCGCGTCAGCCCCGACCGGGCCGGGACCTTCGGCTTTGCCTGCGGAATGAACATGATCCACGGCACGCTGTTGGTGGAGCCCGACGACGGAGCCGGCACCGGGCAGGCGGCTTATGCCGTCGGACAAGCCGTCGGCTCCGGCACGTCGGCCTCCACTACGAAGGCGGCCGCAGCGCCCACACAGGGAGGCGATGCAGCCGAGGAGGAAGCAGCCGAGACAGCCGAACGCCGCGCAGAGATAGCGGACTTGGGCCACCGCGTCACCGTGGGCGCGGTCCTCACCCTTCCTGTCCTCTTCGGGGTGATGGCACATGAACTGTTCGGCGCCGACTGGGTACCGGGATGGCTGCTGAACCACTGGCTGCAACTGGCCCTGATCACCCCGGTGATGTTCTACACCGGCCGGCCGATCCACTCCACCGGCTGGCTGACCCTGCGCCACCGCGGCGCCGACATGAACAGCCTCATCACCCTCGGCACCACGGCCGCCTACGGCTACAGCCTGCTCGTCACCCTCGCCCCCGACCTGCTGCCGAGCGAGGTACGCGCGGTGTACTTCGAAGCCGTCGGGGTCATCCTCACCCTGATCCTGCTCGGCCGGCTGCTAGAGGCCCGCGCCAAGGCCGGCACCGGCGAAGCCATCCGTGCCCTGCTGGGCCTGCAGGCCCGCACCGCCCGGGTGATCCGCAACGGCACACCGACCGAGATCCCGGTCGACGAGGTCGTCGTGGGTGACGAGCTGCTGATCCGCCCCGGCGAGAAAGTGCCGGTCGACGCCCAAGTCCTCTCGGGCGCCTCCCCGGTGGACGAATCCATGGTCACCGGAGAGCCGATACCGGTCACCAAACGCACCGGGGACACCGTGATCGGCGCCACGGTCAACGGCACCGGCTCCCTGACGGTGCGCGCCAGCAAGGTCGGCACCGACACCATGCTCGCCCAGATCATCCGCCTCGTTCAACAGGCACAGGCGTCCAAGGCCCCGATCCAGCGACTTGCCGACGCGGTCTCCACGTACTTCGTGCCTGTGGTGATCACCATTGCTGTCGGCACCTTCGCCCTCTGGTTCACCCTCGGCCCGGCACCGGCCCTCACCCTCGCACTCGTCTCCGCGGTGGCCGTGCTGATCATCGCCTGCCCCTGCGCACTCGGCCTGGCCACCCCGCTGTCGGTCATGGTCGGCACCGGCAAGGGCGCCCAAGCCGGCATCCTCATCCGCTCCGCCGAAGCCCTGGAGACCGCCCACAAACTCGACACCATCGTCCTCGACAAGACCGGCACCGTCACCAAAGGCGAACCCGTCCTCACCGACGTACGCGCAACCGACGGGTTCAACGAGGACGACGTGCTGGCGATGGTGGCAGCCGCCGAGGCACTGAGCGAGCATCCCCTCGCCACGGCGATCGTCACCGGTGCCCACGACCGCGGCCTCAACCCGCCCCCGGCGAGCGGCTTCACCTCCGTCACCGGCAAGGGGATACAAGCCACCATTGCAGGCCGGACAGTCCACGTCGGCACCACGCGTCTCCTGGCCGATGCCGGACTCGACACCACCGAACTCGCCCCCATCGCCGCCGGCTTCTCGGCCCAGGGCAAGACCCCGGTACTCGCCGCCGTCAACGGCCAACCGGCCGGAGTCCTCGCTGTCGCCGACACCGTCAAGGACGACTCCGCCGCCGCCATCGCCGCACTGCGCCGGCTCGGCCTGAACGTCGTCATCATCACCGGCGACAACGCCCGCACCGCCCAGGTCATCGCCCGTCACGTCAGCGTCGACGACGTACTGGCCGAGGTCCTGCCCCAGCACAAGGCGGATGAAATCCGCCGCCTGCAACGGGAGGGCCACACCGTGGGCATGGTCGGCGACGGCATCAACGACGCCCCGGCCCTGGCCGCTGCCGACGTCGGCCTGGCCATCGGCACCGGCACCGACGTGGCCATCGAAGCCGCCGACATCACCCTCATCTCCGGCTCCCTGGGCGGCGTCGTCACCGCCGTCCAGCTCTCCCGCGCCACCATGCGCAACATCCGCCAGAACCTGTTCTTCGCCCTCATCTACAACGCCGTCGGCATCCCCATCGCCGCCGGCGCCCTCTACCCGCTGTGGGGCATCCGCCTCAGCCCCATCATCGCCGCGGCCGCCATGGCCCTCTCCTCGCTCTCCGTGGTCACCAACTCCTCCCGGCTCCGGCGCTGGCACACACCGCTGCTGAGCACCGCAGAACCGGACCTGCGGACCCGTCAGCCTGACGCCGAAACCTCTGCCGACACGGAGCACCAAGCGTCAACGGTGCACGGCTTCCGCGAAGAAGACGAAGAGCAGTGACCACGGTCCCCGACATCACCTCCGCTCGATCGGCGCGCTTCACGCAAGCAATCCACATGCCGACGACAGCACCGCTCACTCCCCTGATCGAGCAGCAGTCGATTTCGGGCAGCGTGCGGTGGAAGGTCGACTCCCGCTTCGCGGTGGTGGTGCCTGTGCAGCAGGGTCGGCAGAACGCTGGACGGGGCGGTCCCAGAGGTGTCGGGCACCTGACGGTAGCGTTCAAGGTAATCCGGCGCAGCTCCCACGCTCGGGCCACAGCCAGGCCGGCAGGAGGCTGGCCAACCCTGCTCGGCGGACCGACCTCGCGTAGCGTCGGAAGGAACACGTGCCAGCGGTGTGGCCAGTGGAGGCCGGAGTGGGCGTCGATGACTCCAGGAGCGCACCCGCCACCTCGGCGGGCCTCTCAGAGGAAGAAGCCGCGCGTCGGCTGACCGCATACGGGCCCAACGCTCTTCCTGCGGAACCGCGCACCCCTGTATGGCGGCGCGTGCTGCAGCAGCTGCGGGACCCGCTGATCCTGGTGCTTCTCGTAGCCGCCGCATTGACCATCGCCACCTACGACCTGGCCGACACCGCGGTCATCCTGCTCGTGATCACGGTGAACACCGTGGTCGGCGTCGTGCAGGAAGTGCGCGCGGAGCGGGCCGTGGCGGCTCTGGCGGCGACGAGCGCGCCTTCCGCCAGAGTGGTACGGGACGGCGAGGAGCGATCCGTGGCGGCGGCCGAGGTGATCCCCGGTGACGTGGTTCTGCTGGCCGAGGGCGACATCGTCCCGGCGGACGGTGACGTGCTGGATGCGGCGTTGCTACTGCTCGACGAGTCCTCGCTGACCGGGGAATCCGTTCCGGTGGAGAAGGCTCCCGGCGAAGACCGGTCGCGCGGGACGGTGTCGGCGGGCACGGTCGTGGTGCGGGGCCGCGGCCGTGTCGTGATCAGCGCCACCGGGGCTCGGAGCGCGCTCGGCCGGATCGCGTCGCTCCTGGGTACCGCGCCCGGCCCGACCCCGCTGCAGCGGCGGCTGGTGGGGTTCGGCAGGGTGCTGGCCGCCGTCACCGTGGCGCTGTGCGCACTGGTCCTCGCCCTCGGGCTGGTGCGCGGGCAGCCGGTGGAGCTGATGATCGTTGCGGCGATCAGTCTCGCCGTCGCGGCCGTGCCGGAGTCGCTGCCCGCTGTCGTGACGCTTGCCCTTGCCCTCGGGGCGCGGAGGATGGCGGAGCGGCAGGCCATCGTCCGTCGGCTGCCCGCCGTGGAGACCCTGGGGTCCGTCACCGTGCTCGCCACGGACAAGACCGGCACCCTGACGGAGGGCCGGATGGCCGTCGAGGAGCTGTGGACACCGCTCGGCGAGGCTACGGTCACCGGCGCTGGTTACGCACCGGACGGCCACGTTCTGCGCGGCGGCCGGACGGTCAGCGCGCCTGACGCGCCCGACCTGGCCGCGCTGCTGCGTGCGGCGATGCTGTGCAATGACGCGGCGCTGGAGGCCCCGACGGAGGGCGGCACGGAGTGGCGGGCCCTGGGCGATCCCACGGAGGCCGCTCTGCTCACGGCCGGCGCCAGGTTCGGGCTGGACCGGGCGGCACTGGACCGCGAACTGCCCCGGGTGGAGGAGATGCCGTTCGACAGCGGCCGTAAGAGCATGACGACGGTGCACCAATGGCCGGACGGTGGAGTGCATGTCGTATGCAAGGGCGCGCCGGAAGCGGTGCTCCGGCCGGAGGTCCTGACCGATGGTCCGGATGTGCGCACTCGGGCGGCCGCCCGAGCCGAGGACATGGCGCGCCGCGGCTACCGGGTGCTCGCCGTTGCCGCCGGCGACCCCAAGAAGCGGCGGGAGCGCCCGGGTACCTGGGAGTCGGGACTCCGACTGCTTGGGCTGATCGGCATCCTGGACCCGCCCCGGCGCGCGTCGGCCGCCACCGTCGCCTCCTGCCGGCAGGCCGGTATCGCCCCGGTACTCATCACGGGCGACCATCCGCTCACCGCCCGTGCCGTGGCCGAGCGCCTGGGTATCGCGGTGGCGGGCGATGAGGTGGCCACCGGTGAGCAGCTACGACAGGGCTCGGCGGGCGCATTGATGAAGGTGCGCGTCTTCGCCCGGACCACGCCCGAGCAGAAACTCGACATCGTCCAGGCGTGGCGCGGGGCCGGGCATGTGGTGGCGATGACCGGCGACGGCGTGAACGACGGACCGGCCCTGCGCAGGGCCGATATCGGTGTCGCCATGGGCCGGCGCGGTACCGAAGTGGCACGTCAGGCCGCCGAGCTCGTGCTCGCCGACGACGATCTGTCCACCGTCGTGGCCGCCGTCGAAGAAGGGCGCCGCGTTTACGCCAACGTACGCAGGTTCCTGCTGTACGCCCTCACCGGAGGCACCGCGGAGATCCTGGTCATGCTCCTCGGCCCCTTCCTGGGGATGCCGTTGCCGCTGCTCCCCGCCCAGATCCTGTGGATCAACCTGCTCACCCACGGTCTGCCCGGTGTGGCCCTCGGCGCGGAACCCGTCGAGCCCGGCGTGATGCATCACCCGCCGCGGCCGCCCGAGCAGAGCGTGCTGGGGGCCGGCCTGTGGCCGCGCATCCTGGCCATGGGGGCATTCGTCGCCGCCGTCACCCTGGTGACCGGGGTCTGGGCACGGGAGACCGGCCGTCCCTGGCAGTCCATGATCTTTCTGATCCTCGGCGCGACCCAGCTGGGCGTGGCCCTCGGGTCACGTGCCCGCCCCGGCAGTCTGACCAATCCGTTCCTGCTGGCCGCCGTGGGAGCGGCGCTGAGCCTCCAGGCGGCGGGCGTGTATCTGCCGCCGTTGCAAGCGCTGCTGGGTACGGAGCCGCTGCCGCTCACGGACCTGGTGATCGTGTGCGGGGTGTCCGGTCTTGGGCATGTCGTCATGCGACTGCAGGCGCGGCTGTTTCCGGAGCGACCACCGCGGGTGGGGGCGCAGACCCCTGTCAGGACGTCCCCTTGAGGTGATCGGTCACCTAGACGGCTACCCGTCCGGCGCCCTGCGGTACCTGGGAACCACGGCTTACCGGCGCGACCTCGGTCCCGCGACGTCGCTGGCCGACGCTCAACGCGCGGTCGGAGCAACCCTGTTGTGGCATCTGCGGGTGCTGGCGGGCTGGCAGCCCCGCAGCGGGGCGAACGCCGTCCGGCTGCTGGCCGCCGGGTTCGAGATCGCCAACGTGGAGGAGCACCTTCGTACGGTGTCGGGCACACCGCTCCCCCGGCCGGCCCGGTCCTACCGGCTCGGCACGCTGGCGACCGCCTGGCCCCGGCTTGCCCGGACCGGATCGCCGGCCGAGTTGCGCCGCGCCAGCCGCTTCCCTCTGGGGTGATCCGGGCGCCGAGTCACCGGCCGCGGTGGCCACCGGCATGCGGATCTCCGCCGCCGTGCGTACCGCGGCCGCTCTGCCGGAGGCCGTGCGCTGGGCGGCGGGCCGACTGGCGCTGGTGGCCGGGGTGCAGGCGCTGCGCCTTGAGTTCTACGAGCTGTTCTCCCGCGTCTTCAAAGGTCAGGGCCGTCCGTTCCGCCCCTGGGGGGCAGCCCTCGCAATGTCGGCGGCGTCGACAGCGCCGACCCGCCGCGGGGCGCGGACATTCGCGAACGCACACGGAACGGCATCCGTCAGTTCCAGCGCGAAGAGCGTTCGTTCAGTCAGTCGATGACGGTGGTGGCTTCGATCTCGACCAGGTGCTCGCGGACGTCCAGTGCCGCGAACCCCAGCAGCGTGGCCGGCGGTACCGGGACGACGCCCAGCTCCGCGGCCAGGGCGGTGCCGATGTTGAGGTAGCACTGCTCGACCTGGGCGGTGAGGTCGCCTTCGCCGACCATGATCCCGTCGACATCCCAGGAGACCTGCCCGGCGATGAAGACCAGCTTCGACCCGGTCGCGATCGACACCTGCCGATAGACGTCGATTTCCGGCAATCCGCTGGGGTTTACGAGAGTGATGGCTGTGCTGCCTGCCTCCATTGCCATGAGAGCCGCTCTCTTGTGGTTACTGGGCTCACCCAGAACCTGCGCAGGCTGGAGCGCAACGGTCTGATCGAGCGGACGGTGCACCCCGTCGTACCGCCGCGGGTCGAGTACACCCTCACCGAAGCGGGCCAGGCCCTGACGGTGACGCTCGACGGACTGTGCGACTGGACCCACCGGCACCTCGGCCACATCGAAGCCTCTCGCCTCCGCTTCAACGCCTGACGGGGGGAGCACCCGCTTGCCGCCGGCGGCTCCACGACCGCGCCGAGGCGTGGGGTTCTGTGCGCTGCCGCAATTGGTCGAGACAAGGCCGCACCCCTTGATCACGCATCAACTGCCGGGAAGGCAGCGGCTGAAGGAGGCAGCCGTGGCAGCCGTCGACTACCGCGGACAGACCACCCTGATCACCGGCGTCGGCGCGGGCCCCGGCGCCGAGTTCGCCTGCCGGCTTGCCGCCGCGCCTCCGGCCTGGTGCTGGTCGCCCGCCGCAAGGAATGCCAGGAGGAGCCGGCCCCCGGGGCCGCGCGCGCATCACCGGATCCAGGCCCACGTGGTGCCGATGGACCTGGCCGAGGACCACCCCGGGCAGGCACTGGCCGCGCAGGTTGAAGCGGCTCGGCCGACACGCCACCAGCGTGATCAACAACGCCGGGGCCAGCGGCTTTGCTGGATCAGCGCTGCAGCCACTCGTCGAGAAGCGTGGCAGACTGCCGCTGGCCACGACGTACCTGCTGGTGCCGATCGCCTGCTGCAGCACGTCCAGGCATCGACGCCTTGTCCGGCGGGGTCGTCGAGCTTCCACCTGCACCGCACCGGCAGCGAGAGGGCCGAGGAGCAGCCGACCGCCACTGTCGAGCAGGTCGGCGCGCTCGCCGACGTGGTCGGTCCGCGCTGGTGCCTGTTGGTCTACTGAAGACGGTGACGGAAGCTGCGCCCTGACCGGTGTGATCCCCTCTCGGCACCTCAGGGCGGACGTCGATGCCGGATACTCTGGAGGGGTGATCGAGAACCTTCCTTCCTGTCCAAAGTGCTCTTGTGAGTACACCTACGAGATGAATGCCCTTGTGGTGTGCCCGGAGTGCGGCCATGAGTGGGTTCCCGCCGAGAGTGGCGTGGCGGGCGGGGACGCTGCCGCAGGGCCGGTCGTCAAGGACTCGGTCGGCAATGTGCTGCACGACGGCGACACCGTGGTCGTCGTCAAGGCGCTCAAGGTCAAGGGAAGCCCTTCGGGCATCAAGGCGGGCACCAAGGTGCGCAACATCCGGCTGGTCGACGGAGTCGCCGGCCATGACATCGACTGCAAGATCGACGGTTTCGGAGCCATGCAGCTCAAGTCCAGCGTGGTCAAGAAAGCCTGATCTGCGCTCGCTCCCCCGCCACACGGCGCGCTCCGCGCCTTCCCGTACCCGACGGGTCCGCCCGTCGATGACCCGGGAACGGGACGGGCAGACCCAGGGGCAGTGGAACAGTCCGCTCAGCCGCGGGCGTGGACCGAACAGCCCCGTCGTGGCGGCAACCGCCTCGTGTCCGAGTGGGACGGCTCCGACGCCCTGCGGCTCTCCGGTAGCGTCCCGCTGGGCCGGATCGCCTTCACCCTGTAGGCGTTGCCGGCCATCCGTCCGGTCAACCACATCGTGGACGACGGCGACATCGTCATCCGTACCCACGAGGGTGCGACTCTGACAGCCCAGGCCCAGCCGGCCGGCGCCGAGGGCGTCGTGGTCGCCTACGAGGCCGAAGACATCGACCACAACGCCCGCCTCGGCTGGAGCCTCGTGGCCACCGGCGACTAGCCCCTCGCGATCAGCCCTCGGGCCGGCTTGATCTTCACCAGGGGCTGTGACGTCCGTGGACGCCGATCGGCTGAGGTGCGGTTACGCACGGGCTGGGGTGCGCAGAGCAAGGATGGCCATGTCGTCGTGGCCGTCGCCGGGGTGTTGGTCGGCCAGGGTCTGGCACAGCTCGTTCAGGGGCAGCTCGGCGTGAGCGGTGGCAATGCGGGCGAGGGCGTTCAGACCGGCGTCGAGGGAGTGCTGGGGATGTTCGACCAGCCCGTCGGTGAAGAGGATCACGGTGGCGCCGGCGGGCAGGGGGTGGGTGTGGTCGGGGCGGGGCTGGGCGGTGTCGACGCCAAGGGGGACGCCGGGGTCGGCGTGCAGATACTCGGCCCGGATGTCGGGGGTGATCAACAGCGGTGGGAGGTGGCCTGCGGTGCTCCAGCGCAGCCTCCAAGCGTCGCCGTCGGGTTCGATGCGGGCCAGGCAGGCGGTGGTGACGGGGTTGTCGGTGATCGCGCACAGGGTGCGGTCGAGCTGGGCGAGGACGGCGCTGGGCGGGGTGCGCCGCTCGTAGAGCAGAGCGCGCAGCATGTTGCGGGTCTGGGCCATGGCGGCCGCAGCGTGCATGTCGTGGCCGACGACGTCACCGATGACGGCCGCGCAGGCGTGGTCGGGCAGCAGGACGGCGTCGTACCAGTCCCCGCCCAGGAGCCCAGGGGCGGTGGCCGGCCGGTAGATCGCGGACGCGGTGAAGGGCCGCAGGTCGGGCAGGTGGGGCAGGAGCAGGCGCTGGAACTGTTCGGCTCCGGCGCGGACCTGCTCGAAGAGGCGGGCGTTGTCGATGGCCACGCCCGCGGCGCCGGCCAAGGCGAGCACCACACTCTCGTCGTGGGCGTCGAAGGGTTGCCCGTCCAGCCTCTCGGCCAGGTAAAGGTCCCCGTAGATCTCGCCGCGCACGTTGATCGGCACACCGAGCAGGGTGCGCACAGGTGGATGTCCGGGCGGGAAGCCGGCGGCGTGGGGGTGGGCGGGGACGTTGTCGGTCCGCAGCGGTTCGGGGTGGTGGATCAGATGGCCCAGCAATCCCCGGCCCTGTGGCTGCCCGACACCGGCCAGGTCGGCCACCTCGCGGTCGGTGAGGCCGACCGGGATGAACTCCGACAAGCCCGTGCGCTGCTCATTCAGTACGCCCAGGGCGCCGTAGCGTGTGCCGACCAGGTCCATCGCGGTGGTGACGATCCGGCGCAGCACCACGGGCAGCTCCAGCTCCCGGCTGATGGTGAGCGCGGCGTCCAGCAGCCCCTGGAACTGTTCTTGGGCGTCTGCCAGGGTGCGGAGCCGTTCGGTGACACGGTCCCACTCGGCATCCAGGCGCAGCCGCAGCGCGGGCGGCAGCGGATCCTCTCCCTGCTCCATGTGCAGCTCTTTCCTGCCACTGCCCTGCCAGACCATGGCTTGGATGGCGCATGCCTCAGTACCGGCGGCTGGGCGCCTTGGTGTCCACCATAAGGAAGGCGGTCGCCTACCGCCGCCGCTGCGGAGATCAGGCGTCCGGCACGCCGGCGACCAGGCGTATGCCGGTGCCGACCGGCGTCCACCACCTCGTCGTCCCCACCTGCTGGCCACCTGGACCGGTCCCTGCCCCGCCTGCCACCGACCCACCCCATGGCAGCCCTACGACACCGCCGAGTCAGTCGGTTGCCTCGGCCTGGGCCTCGACGTTCTCGATCCCGCTGGGGCGTCCTGCGTGGGCCCACCTGAGGTACAGGCCGCCGGCGATGACGAGGGTGGCGGCGAGGGAGAGCACCGGCCAGCCGCGCAGCAGGTTCACGGCGAGCGTGAACGCCACTGCGGCTGCGGCCAGGGCGTTGACCCATGCCAGGGCAGGCTTCTTCTCCGTCCGGGCGAAGCGGGTCATCGCCACCAGGCCGACCAGGAAACTGACGAAGACGGCGACCGCGTAGAAGAGGACCAGTTCCTGTTCCTGACCTGCCGCGGCCACGATGATCACAGCGGCGGCGATCAGATAGACCACGACGGACCAGTACGGCGTGTGGTGCTTGTTCGTGCGGCCGAGGACCGGGGGCAGCACGCCGGGAGCGCCCGCCGTTCCGGCCAGGGCCTTGAGGAGGCCGGGTCCCGCTTGGAAGGAGGAACTGGCAGCGGCGAGCAGCAGGAGGGAGCTGGTGAGCTGGAACGCGCCGTACAGCCAGCCGGATCCGGTGGCGGAACGCGCGATGTCGGCGATCTGGGTGGAGTCGGCACCCGGGATGCCTATGTGCAGGCGCAGCGCGAGCGCGGTGAGCCCGATGGTCAGACCGCCGACGATGACCAGGAGCAGGGCAAGGGTGCCGCGGCCGAAACGGCGACGGTGGGTGTCGTCGAGCTGCCCGAGCTGGGCGATGGCGGTGGAGGGCGCTTCCACGCCGGTGGCCAGGGCCATCGCGACGGGGAAGGCGAGGACGACGGCGAGTGCTGCGGGCCGGCCCGCGTCGGTGCCGGCCGGGGCGTGGCCCATCGCGTGCGGGCTGATGAAGCCGAGCACCAGTACGGCGACGCAGACCAGCACGAACAGCACGGTCATCACCGCGAACAGGAGACGGCCGCCGTGCCCGAACCAGGTCAGCCCGGCCACCAGCACCAGCAGCCCGAGGGCCAGGGGGACGCGGGCACTGGCGAGTGCGGGGAAGAGGGCGATGGCGGCGCTGGCCGCTGCGGAGATCGAGATTCCGATGGTCAGGACGAAGTCGACCACCAGCGCACCGATCGGCAAGAAGGTCCAGCGCGGCCCGAAGGCCCGCCCGGCTGCGGCCGCCGCGCCGCCGCCCTTGGGGAAGCGGCGTACCAGCTGCCAGTAGTTGGCGGTCACCACGACAACCAGGCCGACCACCAGGGTCATGGTGGGCAGCAGCAGCGCCAGGTCACCGTGGAGGGCGCGCAGGGCGGCCTCGATGGCATAAGCGACCGAGGAGACCGGATCCGCGATCACCGCGAAGGCGAAAGCGATGAACAGCACCGAAGTGCGCGGCCCCTTGCTGGAGCGCACACGAACCGTGGTCGCGGATACCGCGGTCTGGGAGAGGGGCATGCCCGGAAAGCCTTTCTGGCCGACGAGGAGAGACTCACTACATGCCGACCAGACTTCCCGGCTCACCTGGCGTTAACGGTACGTCAACGATGCGCTATGAAGGCGCTAAGGAAGCGTCAAGATCTGGTTCCTCCGTCGGCCTGGCACGTGGTCTCGGCCGTCTGGTCGGCACGGCGAGGCGCGCCTGATCACTCCCCGTATCCAGAAGTCCCCTCGGCTCCTGTGGGCCCGCAGCAGGTGAGGCGGCGTCCTCGGCGCGGCGGCGACCATGGGGGTATATCCGCCGTGGTGGATCTCGACCTTGTGCGGTGGGTGTTTGTCGTCGACGGAGATGCGGGTGATTGCGTAGGCGCCAGGTAGGTCGGCGATGCGTACGCCGCAGAGGAGGGTGCGGCTTCGGTTGCTGGAGCCCGGCGTCAGGGACGGTCGGCGGGGGTGTGCAGGGGCGTACGGCTCGGCCGTCGGCGCCGTGGCACTGTGCGGCCGGTACGGCGTGGAGGGCGCGGTCGAGGGCTTGTTCGGTGGAGGTGTCAGGCATCGAGTGGTCCTCGGTTCAATCGAGTGGTCCTCGGTTCAGGTGCGGAGGGTGACCTTGAAGGGGTGATCGGGGGTGCCCGGTTCGCCGATGGGTGGGGAGTCCACTTCGATCCAGGCGTGTGACTCGCATGGGGCGAAGCGGCAGCCCATGTACCAGTCCACGGCCCTGCCATGGAGCGTCGAGGCGAGGGAGGCTGCCAGAGACATCTCCAGGCAGGAGGCGCGCCCAAGGAAGAAGCGGCTGGCCCAGTCGCGGGCGACCACAACGCGTCCGGCTTCCGCGGCGCTGGTCGTCACGCTCAACGGCCAGATCCGCAACGCCGCGCTCGGCTCGGTGGCCACGCGCCTCATCCGTGCCGTGGAGGGGTGTCGTCGACGTTGAGTGCCGTCTGGAAAAGTCACTCACCTCCCAGGCGGCTGTGCTGACCCACGTATCAGGTGCTGACCCACGTAACAGGTTCCGGAATTCTCGCCGGACGGTTCGGACGGCTTCGGACGGCTAAGGCTCGATGTCGAGCACGTCTCCCACCGTGCGCCGGGGCGTCGTGAGGCCCTGCGGGCCATATCCGATACGCAGCACCATCTGCACGTATCCCTTCCCGGACACGGGGTCGCGGAGCGCCCAGCGAAGGTCGGACCATTCGAGGGCCTGAGTGGCGGGCGAACTGGCAAGTCCCTCAAGGGTGGCGAGCAGCAGGACGCGTTCCATGGCCTGGCCCGCCCGCAGCCAGTCCTCGGGACGGTCGCGGGCCGTGCTCAGCAAGGCCAGATGCGGGGAGCCCTCGAACGCCGCGGTGGCGCGGCCGGGCACCGGCCTGGTGCCCGCGAAGTCGCGCATCGGGGCCTTGCCGCCGAGTTTGCGCGGTCCGAAGGCGTACTCCGGGATCCCGTCCCCGGTCGCGTCCGCCGCTGTGGCGCCGATGTGGGTCCAGCGCGCCAGATCCTCGTTCTCGCCGCGGTCGGTGAGGTTGCGTGCCTCGGCCTCTTCGGCCAGCTCCTGCACCCACTGCAGATGCCACCGGGTGGCGAAGTCCAGTTGGGCTCCTTCCCGCCCGGCGGCGTCGCTCAGAGCGGACCGGACGGCCTCGGGTATGTCGGTTTCGGCGAACGGGTAGCGGCTGGTGTGCCGGCGGCGGACCGCCGGATACAGCGCGTCGAGGTCGCTCTGCCCGCTGCCGAGGCCGGTCAGCTGCACCGTGGCGAGGAGAGCGGGGTCCCCGGGATCCGGAAGGAGGCGGGTCGACGGATACCAACCCGCGTGGGCCGCCGCGACCCGGAGGTTCAGCAGGGCCGCGCCACAGCCGATGTGCAGGGCGCGGTTGTCGGGGTCGGCATGCGGCAGGGCGCGGTCGAGGTCCGCGCGCACGTCGAAACTGCGGCTGTGCCGGCAGTAACGGAAGTGCCACGGCTGCGCGTTGTGCATGGACGGGGCGGTGGCCGCGTCGTCGGCCAGCTCCATCACGCGTTCCTCGGAGAGTAGTTGTGCGGTCACCGGAGCCTCCCTCGGCCCTCCTACGGATCAGTCCGTGTGGATGCGCCGCCCGGTCAGGCGCTGGGGCTCGATCAGCACCCACAGCGGGCGCTCGCCGCCTGCCCAGGGCTTGGAGTGTGCTCGCTCGGCCAGCCGTCGCATGGCGTCGATGTCGGTGACGGCTCGTGCCGGACCGTGGACGAGCACGCTCCACCCCTGACTCATGGCCTCGTCCACGTGGTCGACCTCGAATGCCGCATCGGTCCCGACGGCCGCTGCCGGAACGGCTTGGGGCGCGGTCCGGAAGGCGATGGCGCCGTCGATCATCTCGTAGTTCACCGGGACCACCGTCAGCCCGTCCGGTGTCGATACGGCGATGCGCCCGACCCCATGTGTGCCGAGCCGGTCCCGGCATTCGTCGGGGCTCAGCTCGCGTAGCTCGGGGTGGTAGGCGGCCTGGCCCTCGCCGGGCGGCAGATCGGCTCCGCCGCCGCGCAGATGAGCCGCCGTGGTCCCCAGTGCGTCGGCCAGGCGGGTGAGTCCCCCGATGTCCGGAGCGGCCGGCCGCTCCTCGACGTATGCCAGATACGACGCGGACATGCCGGCGCGTTCGGCCACTTCCGCGCGGGTGAGCCGCTGCCGCCTGCGCTCGTGTGCCACACGCCGGCCGATATCGCCGGGGTCGAGCCGCCGGTGGGAAGGCTTGCCGGCCCCGGACGGCTCCGCTTCGGGGTGCCCGACCTCGGGCTGGTCCGTGATGTGGTGGATATGCGCGTCGGGCCCCGGAAACACGAGTGTCACGTCGTTCGTATCCGACCAGCGCACGTCATAGGGCGGCGTTCCGTCGTCGTGATGGACTCCGACGATTTCGCCGTCCCGCCTGGTCGCGCCCGTGGCCGGACTTTCGACAACGAGTTGATCGCCGATGTGAGCCCGCATGGTCATCACCGCTCTCCGGCTTCGCGCTCTCCTCCTGCATACCGCCTCAAACGTGACACGGCAGCACGTCGACGGGCATGGGGCCCAGAAGCCCCGAGCACAGGGCCGAACGGTCCTGATCCGCAGATGGGGCCCGTCGGACCATTCAGGAGAGCCCGGAGCGGAACAGGATGGAGAGGTGGCCGGCTGCTCCACGACTCGCGCAGAGGAGAGGGACATGCAACACCGAACAGTCGGAGAACTCATGACCCGGGACGTCGTCCATGTGCGGCCGGACATGCCGTTCAAGGAGATCGTCAAGACGCTCGCGGACAACGACGTCACGGCCGTCCTGATGCCGATTCCGCCCCTGGAGGCGTGGGAGCGCGCCAAGGCCGAAGGCGCCAGGGCTGAGGAGCTGATGTCCGCTCCCGCGGTGTGCGCACGCCGGGACTGGCACGTGGTCGAGGCAGCACGCCTCATGGAGGTGCAGAACGTCAAGCGGCTGCCCGTGGTGGACGAGACCGACAAGCTGGTGGGCATCGTCAGCCGCCGCGACCTGCTGCGGGTCTTCCTGCGACGCGACGACGCCATCCGCGAGGAGATCCGCCGCGATGTGCTGGACCGGACGCTGGGTCTGGCTCCTTCCGGGGTGACCGTCGAGGTACGCCAAGGGCAGGTCAGGCTCGGCGGATCTGTACAGCTCAAGAGCCTGATCCCGATCATCGAGCGGCTCTGTCGATCTGTCGACGGCGTCGTCTCGGTCACCGAGCACCTGGCGTACGAGACCGACGACACTCACAGCGACGGCACCCGAACCGGCACCTCCGAGAGGTGAGAACCCACCACATTCCGCACTGAGCAGAGCGCGGATGCGCGGGTCTTTCCGCCCGGGGCCCGCTCTCACCCACGGAACCGTGCGGACCACAGCGGTTCCACCAGGACCCACTCGGCGTCCCACTGCGCGTACCTTCTGCGGTCCAGAAGCAGGTGCATGCCTCCCCTGGCCGCGCACGCCAAGGTGGCCACGCCGACCGCCGTCGTGCCGCCCGTCAGCCAGCCCATTGCCACGGCGCTCTGCAGCGGCATCGGTGCCCCCTTGACGGCTCCGCTTCCGTCCACCCAGATCCACGTGGTGGCACCCGCGTGCATACCGGAAGCCACGCGAACCGTGCCTGTCCGTTGCGTGCCGTCCTTCTCCGTCCAGCGGACTTGCGCCTTCTGCCGGTCGTCCGCGCGGGTGGCCCGCGTCCCACCCGGAGCATCCTTGATCAGCGACGCCGTGACCTGGTGCCGCTGGGCGGACTGGGTGTGCACGACGCGCATCTGGGACGAATACATCGCCGATCCCGCACTCAGAGAGGCCGCCGGCAGCCCGACGACGAGTACGAGCAGCAGCAAAGCGGACACCCACGGCTCGATACGGTCGCAGGGCCGACACAGGGAGTTGGCTCCTGTGCAGGGTCGCTCGCGGCCGGGCGGACAGGAGCCGCCGGGGTTTGGCCGACCGGTCCCGGAGCAGCCGCTCCCGCGACTGCTCAGCCGAACATCGGCATCCCGGCGCCGGAGGAGCGATGTTCAGATCTGCGGGACGACGGCGACCGGGCACGGCGAATGGTGCAGTACTCCGTGGTTGACCAGGCCCAGCTGCAGCCCGAAGTGGCCGCGCCGCCGGCGGGCTCCGACGACGAGCAGGTCGGCGCCGGATGCCGCCTCCAGAAGCGCCTCCCGCGCCGGTCCCTCAACCGCCCTGCGGCTCACCACGACGTGCGGGCACCGATCTCCAGGTCCGTGCAGCGCGTCGTCGAGCACCTGCCCCGGTGAGCGCCGCTGGGCTTCGGGCGTCCAGTCCGCAGGGGCTGTTGTCTCGGGGGATCCGCTGGTGGCCGTACAGCGCGCATGCACCGCCGTGAGGCCGCAGCGCCCTACCTGGGCCTCACGGAGCGCGAACTGCAAGGCGGTGCCACTGCCCGCCCCGTCCTCGATGCCCACGACGACGTTGCCGAAGCGGGAGTCCCGGTGCTCCACACCGCCACGCACCACGACGACCGGGCAGTCGGCGCGCGCGGCGACGGCCAGGCTGACGGAGCCCAGCAGCAGCCCTGCCAGATCTCCGAGCCCCCGGGATCCAAGGACGAGGGCGAAGGCGTTACGACCTTTCCCGGTCAGGGCTGCTGCGGCATCTCCGTACAGCACTTCGCCCGACAGCTGCACGGTGGGGGCACGCTGCCTGGCGCGCGTCGTCGCGGAGGTGACGATGCTGTCGGCTGTCTCCTGAACGTCCTGGTCAGAGGCGGGTTCTCGGCCGACTCGCACGGCGGGTGACGCATGATTCGGATGACCTGTGAGGGGGTGCGGCAACTGATCCGGGGTGGCAACGTGCACGAGACGCAGCGGCACTGTATGACGCACCGCCTCGTCGGCTGCCCAGTCCACGGCCTCCAGACCGGCCTCGGAACCATCGACGCCGACAACCACCGGAATCCCCACCGCCTACACCTCCTGCCCCTACCGATCGCGCATCGGGCACCCCGTCCGGAGCTTCCCCTGGCGCCGTCGATGGGGCCCACGGTCCTGTCGCCTGCCAAACCGGGCGACGGCATGCTGGGAAGGCGGAGGCGTTTTCCCGTTTCCCTGGTGATCGGCCGGCGCGCACAACGTCCCGCCATGGCCCCGCGCCTGGGCAATGTTGCGCATGCCGCCGCACACCATGCGGCCTGCCCGGTCGCTGTCGTTCCGCACGATTGAACTGGGGCAGGGAGCCAACGCGCGGGACAAACCGAAGTGATGGCTGGTCCGGACGGCACAACGCAAACGGCACAACGCAAAGGGAGGCCGCTTGGTCCTCGAATGAGCCCAGCAGCCCTGGCCACCGAAGCCCTGCGAGGGGCGACCCCGGAAATGCGGCAGCAAGGGAGTGACACCATGCGAGCGCTCGTCTATCAGGGCCCCGGGAAGATCTCCTGGGATGCAGTCCCGGATCCGGTGATCGAGGATGCGACGGATGCGGTCGTGCGCGTCGAGACCACCACTATCTGCGGAAGCGATCTACGCATCCGGGCCGGAGAGCTGCCCGAGGTGAAGCCGGGCACCGTCCTTGGCCACGAGGCCGTCGGCGAGGTGGTGGAAACAGGGCCCGAGGTACATGCCGTGCGCCCTGGTAGCCAGGCGATCGTTTCGTGCGTCTCGGCCTGCGGGCGCTGCACGTTCTGTCAGGGCAACGCGTACGGGCAGTGCCGTGGAGGAGGCGGATGGAACCTCGGAAACACCATCAACGGCACGCAGGCCGAGTTCGTACGCGTACCCTTCGCCGACCAGTCCACCCACCAGTGGCCCGGCGCGCTCCCTGGCGACGACGCGGTCCTGCTCGCCGAAGTCCTCCCCACCGCCTACGAAGTCGGAGTGCGCAACGGACATGTCAGCCCTGGAGACACCGTCGCCGTCGTGGGAGCCGGCCCCATCGGTCTCGCCACCGTCATCGTTGCCCGCCTCTACTCGCCCCGCAGGACGATCGCCGTGGACCTGTCCCCGTCCCGCCTCGAAACCGCCGCGCGCCTCGGCGCCGATGCCGCCGAACTTCCTGGGCGACTGATCAGCGACCTGGCGGACGGGCCGGGAGCCGACGTGGCCATCGAGGCCGCCGGCGCTCCGGAGAGCTTCGTTCTGTGCACGCGGATCGTTCGCCCGGGAGGGCACATCGCCAACATCGGTATGCACGGCAAGCCCGCGACGCTGCATCTCGAAGCGTTGTGGCGCAAGAACGTGACGATCAGCACCGGACAGGTCGACACCTTTTCCACTCCCTGGCTGCTGGACCTGGTCGTATCCGGTCGTCTGAGCATCTCCCAGCTCATCACCCACACCTTCGGCCTCGGCCGGATAGAAGAGGCGTACGACGTGTTCTCGCGAGGCGTCGACTCCGGAGCCCTCAAAGTCGCACTGCACCGGGAGTAGACGGCCTTCCAAGGCCACGACCCGGTCCCCCGCGCGATGAATCGTCCGGCCGTGCAGCCTCGGCCAGTTGGCGACAGGCAGCGTCTCAGCCGTATTCGACGGTCAGATCGAGGAAGTGGGTGGAGCAGGAGATGCACGGATCGTGGTTGCGGATCACCCGTTCGCACCGGGCGGTCAGCTCGGCGTCGGTGGGATGCGGACCGGTCGTCAAACGTTCCTGCACCGAGCGGAGCAGGTCCTGCTCGATTGCGGCCTGGTTCTGCGCGGTCGGCGGGACCAGCGCGGCTGCGGTGACGGCGCCGTCCGTGTCGAGGGTGTAGCGGTGGTAGAGGAGGCCACGGGGTGCCTCCGTCGCACCGTGGCCGGTGCCCGCTCGCACAGGCACGTCGACGCAGGGGCGCGGTGGCGGGTCGTACCCATCGATCAGGCGCAGTGCCTCACCCACTGCGTACAGCACTTCCACGGCACGGACGATGATGCTGCGGAAAGGGTTGCGGCAGACCGTGCCCTCGCGGGGGTCGCCGAGGCCGGCCTCGCGTGCGACCTGGAGTACGTCGGGCGGCAGCCAGCGGCCACTGATGGCGTAACGGGCGAGCGACCCGGTGAGATGACGGTGCCCGTCCAATAGCGAGTGCAGGGCGGTGGAGTGCGGAACCTGGGACTCGACAACGTGGTCGGGGAAAGTCGGGAGCGGGAAGGTGTGGGTGGGCAGTGCCCGGTCGGTGTCCTCGGGCAAGCCGACGGTGCTTGGTGCGGCCATGGCGGTGGGGGTGCCGGAGTCGATGGCGTAGGTGCCTGGTTCGGCGAGGGCGAGCAATTGCGTGTCGATCCCCGCGTCGGGGAAATCGAAGCCGGCGACCCACCGTACGGTTGCCTCCGCATCGTCCCGGGCACGCTTCAACCGCTCTTCCAGCGGCCGGAGTTCCGTCCTGCTCGGTACGCGGTGGAAGCCGCCGATACGTGCGTTGACCGGATGGATGGCGCGGCCGCCGAGCAGTTCCACGATGGCGTTGCCGGCCTGCTTGAGTGCGAGGCCCCGCTCGACGTGGGTGCGGTGGGTGCGGGCGAGGTCGATGACGCTGTCGCCGCCCAGGAAGTCGGGGGCGTGCAGCAGGTGGATGTGCAGGGTCTGGCTCTCGATCCATTCGCCGCAGTAGAGCAGTCGGCGCAGCGCGGCCAACTGCCCGTCCACCACGACGCCACAGGCGTCCTCGATCGCGCGGCAGGCACTCATCTGATAGGCGACCGGGCAGATTCCGCACACCCGGGAGGTGATGTCGGGCGGCTCGGTGTACGCGCGTCCACGCAGGAATGCCTCGAAGAACCGCGGGGGTTCGTAGATCCTCAGCTGTGCCTCGGTCACCTCACCATCGTGGAGGCGCAGTTGCAGTGCGCCTTCGCCCTCGACGCGAGCGAGGGACTCCACCTTCAGCACCTTCGCCTCGCGGTGGGTCATCCGGAGAGTTCCTTCCGTGATGCTGCATCGAATTCCTCCGCAGCGGTGTTAAAGGTACGGAGCACTCGCACGACATCGAGGGTGTCCATGCCGTCGCGGCGCAGCAGTGGGATGAAGGAGGGGAAGTTGATCGAATTCGACGGGCCGAAACAGCCGTAGCAGCCGCGGTGGTAAGCGGGGCAGAGGGCGCCGCACCCGGCGTGGGTGATCGGACCCAGGCAAGGGGTGCCGTGGGCGACGGTCACGCAGGTGGTGCCGCGCCGCTTGCATTCGAAGCACACGCTGTGGGCGGGCACATCGGGCGTGCGGCCGGCCAAATAGGCGGTGATGACCTCGATGAGCTGGCCGCGGTCGATGGGGCAGCCGCGCAGTTCGAAGTCGACGGGCACATGAGCGCTGATGGGGGTGGAGGTGGCGAGGGTGTCGATGTAGTCCGGCCGGGCGTAGACCGCGGCCTGGAATTCGGCGACGTCGGCGTAGTTGCGCAGCGCCTGGACCCCGCCCGCGGTGGCGCAGGCGCCGATGGTGACCAGACGCCGGGAAGCGGCCCGGATCCCTTGAATGCGCTCGGCGTCCTGCGTAGTGGTGACGGAGCCCTCGACCAACGACAGGTCGTACGGCCCCGGACCGGGCGCACTGGATGCCTCAAGGAAGTAGGAGATCTCCACCCGCTCCGCGATGCCGAGGAGTTCGTCCTCGCAGTCGAGCAGGGTGAGCTGGCAGCCGTCGCAGGAGGCGAACTTCCACACACCCAGTTGGGGACGCGTCCCGGGCATGTCCGCCATGTCACAACTCCCTTACGGGCAGGAGGGGTTCGGCTCGGGTCCAGGCAACGACAGGGCCGTCGCGGCAGAGCAGGAGCGGACCGAGCTGGCAGTGGCCGCAGTGACCGGTGCCGCAGTGCATGGTGCGCTCCAGGGAGACCCGGATGCGGTCTGGGGCAAGTCCGCGGTGGGCGAATTCGCGAGCGGTGGCTCGGATCATCACCTCGGGACCGCAGAGGAACGCCGCCGCGTTGCCCGGAACGAACTCTGCCCGGTCGAGCAGGGTGGTCACCACGCCGACATCCCCCGTCCAGTCAGTGTCGGGACGGTCGACGGTGATGTGGACGTCGGCACCGTTCGCCCGCCAGGCGTCGATGTCCCGGGTGCAGAGCAGGTCACCGGGGGTACGGGTGCCAATGAGGACGGTGAGTCGGCCGAAGCTCGGTGGGGCACCGAGCGCGGCGGCAACCAACGGCCGCAGCGGCGCCAGGCCGAGCCCGCCGGCCACGATCACCAGATCACGTCCGGTCGCGGTGTCCAGGTCCCAGCCGGTGCCGAAGGGTCCGCGCACCCCGACCGTCGCGCCGGGCCGCAGGCCGTACAGCGCGCGCGAGACCGCCCCGACCGCGCGGACGGTGTGGGTCAGTCTGTGCCCGTCGATGCCGCTCAGTGACAGCGGGATATCACCGACACCGAAGGCGTACACCATCGCGAACTGGCCGGGCCTGCAAGGGGGCAGGGCCGATGACACCGGTTCCAGGACGATCTCGGCGGTGTCAGCGGTCTCGTCTCTGCGTCGCACCACCCGGTACGGGACCGGCGCCATGTCGGCGTGGAGGGCTGTCATGGCGCTGCACCGCCGGACCTTGCTTGCCGGGCGGTGCCGGGCGGGGCGTACATGTCCAGCAGGCGGGTACGGGCGGCCCTCAGCCGTCGGCCGATGGCCACTGCAGCGACGCACCGCGTGACCGCCAGGCCGAAAGCCGGGTCCTCGTCGATGGCCGACCGGATCTGGTCCGCGTCGAATTCGTACGCCGCCACCGCATCGCGGGTCTGCGCGCCCAGGTGCCAGCGGTAGGGCTCGAACAGCCAGGACCAGCCCAGCAAATCCCCCTCACCCAGAGTTTCGACCACCATGGCGCCGCGGCCGGGCTCATGCGTGTCGAGGGCGACCCGCCCTGAGCGGAGGATCCAGAACCGGTCGGCCACGCCGCCCTCTTCGAAGATCCGCATGCCCGCAGGGAAGGACACCTCGCGCGCGACGGTGAGCAGCCGTTCGCGATGCCCGGGCGGCAGGTCGCCGAGGAACCCAGGGCCCTTGGCCGTCATGAGGAAGCCTCCCGCGGTGGCACCCCGACTCCACCCGTTGCCGCGCGTTCCTGGTTCAGGGCGTGAGCCTCTTCGGTGATGTCGATACCGACCGGGCACCAGACGATGCACCGCCCGCAGCCGACACACCCCGAGCTGCCGAACTGGTCGTACCAGGTGCCAAGTTTGTGGGTGGCCCACTGCCGGTAGCGGCTGCGACCGGTCGCGCGGACCGGCCCGTCCGGCAGATGGGAGAACTCCAGGTCGAAACAGGACTCCCAGCGCCGCCACCGCTCGGCGTGGTCTCCGGTCAGGTCGGTGACGTCCTCGGCGGAGGTGCAGAAGCAGGTCGGGCAGGCCATGGTGCAGTTGCCACAGGTCAGACAGCGGGAAGCGACATCGTTCCAGCGCTCGGCCTCCAGGGTCTCGCGCATCAGCAGCTGCAGATCCACCTCGGGCATGGTGCGGCCCATCCGGTCGGCAGCCCCGGCCACCCGCTGCCGAGCGGTGCTCTCGGTCGCCGGGTCGGCCGGCCGGCGCGGCAGCTGTGCCAGCACGGCCGCGCCCTCTTCGCTGCCGGCCCGAGCCCAGAAACGGTGCCCGCCGTCGTCCACCACCTCGGTCAGCGCCAGGTCATACCCGCCGTCCACCGCGGGCCCGGCGCCCATGGATGTGCAGAAACAGGTGGCTCCCGGCTCGGTGCACTCCACAGCCACCAGGAACGCCCGCTCACGGCGCGCCCGGTACCGGCTGTCGGTGTGCGGGCCGCCGGCCAGCACCCGGTCCTGCACTGCAATGGCCCGCAGATCGCACGGGCGCATCCCAAGGAACGCATACGAGGGCACCGGCGCATCCTCCTCCGTGACGACCAGTGCCCCATCGGCCCCACGGTCGGCAGTCCATTGCCGTTCCCGCTGCGGATGCAGATACGTCTTCCACGATTGCGGCCCGGCGCTGTGCGCGAACGCTGCCCCGTCCGCACGTCTACGCAGCCGGTAGTGCCCGGCCTCCAGCTCCACACCCCAGCCGTACGGCAGTTCGTCGCCACCGGCGATTTCGGTCAGCACGATCGCGCCGTCGCGCACGGTGGGCCCGATGACCGTACGGCCACCCGCTGCGAGGGCCCGGATCAGCGCGTCCAGGCCGTCCTTGCCGATCACCGCAGTGGCACCGTTGCCCGTCATCGCCCGCCTCCCGGAGTGGATCATGCCAACGCGACCACTATGTGCCCGTTGGCTCCGCGGACACGGGGTGACGGCCCTCGCTGTGGCCCATACGGCCGTGCCCATACCCCGGACGGGTCCGAAGTGGCGGACCGCGCCGCGGGAAGGACGTCGTGCGCGTGGAAAGGGAAGACAGTGCGTCATGGACGTTTCACCGGCCACCCCGCGGATCGCTGTGATTGGTGTCGGCAATGACTACCGGCGCGACGACGGCGTGGGCTGGGCCATCGTGGCCGGCCTCGCGCAGCGGGAAGTGCAGCGGCCCCTCCCCCACGGCACCAGGCTCACCCTCACCGACGGTGAACCCACCCGCCTCATCAACGCCTGGGAAGGCGCCGACCTGGCCATCCTGGTGGATGCCGCCCGCGTCCGTCCCGCACGGCCCGGCCGCATCCACCGACTCCAGCTCCATGACGATCGGTGGCGAACGCCCCACCGCGAGACCAGCTCACACGGCTTCACGCTCGGCGACGCCGTGCAACTCGCCCGCACGCTGGGCCGGCTCCCCGGAGCACTGCTCGTCTACGCCGTCGAGGTCGCCGACACCAGCCATGGCACTGGGCTGTCGCCGCACGTCTCGGCCGCCGTCGAACCGGTCATCGCCCGCATCCAGGAGGACCTCGCACACCGCTCCCCTGCCGGTCAGTGAGGTACGGCCCACCTGAAGTTGCTGGTCTCACCGTGATGCCATCACCAGTGACGTGCATCACGTCGCGAGTGAACTGCTCTCGCCAAAGCCGGCTGTACCGGGTCACCTACGCGCGCGTCCGGGCGGGGCCACGGCGCCCTCCAAGCGCCGGGCCGGGTACTCGCGCGAACGCGTCAGCCACCTGGCTACCCGGCTCGGCGGCTCTCCGTGCTCGGGAATCCCCGTGTTCGCCATGACCGGCCATCTCGCAGGACGGCGAAGCCCTCGTAGCCGTCGAGGTGTTCCAGCCAGTTTCTTACCCTCCCGCCCATGGCGAAGGCTGCTGTCGCATAGGCATCGGTCATGGTCAGACGGTGGCCGACCACCGTGATGGAAGCGGGTCCGTCGGCGGGTGCGCCGGTGTACGGGTCGAGGATGTGGGTTCCGCGTTCGGCGGTGCCCGAGGTGGCGATTGCGAGGTCGTGACCGGTAACGATGGTGCACAGCTCGCCGGGGCGCTGGGGGTGGGCGATGCCGATGGACCAGGGAACGCCCGGGGCGGACTCCCCGCTGAGCTGGAGGTCGCCACCACCGTTCACGCAGATGTTGTGCGCTCCCGCCTGGCGCAGGATCTGCCAGGCACGTTCGACGGCCCATCCCTTGACCAGGCCGGAGGGGTCGAGGGTGCCGTCCGGTTTGTGGCTGAACCAGCCGCCGGTGGCACGGCCGGCGTGCGTACAGAGGTCGAGGACTTCGCGTACCTCCGACGAGCAGTCGTCACATCCTGTTTCACCTCGTGCCAGTCGGCTGATGACGCTGTCGGGACGGAAGGTCGAGAAGACCCTGTCGACGTGGTGGAGCCAGGCGACAGCATCGCGCAGGGCGGATTCGATGGCTGCGGTGGGTGTGTCGCGGATGTCGAAGGAGAACACCGTGCCCATCGCATGCTCGACATGACGCAGACCGCGCCCGCGCTCAGACACCGGCTCTGTCCAGTGCGCTCTGAAGGGACCGGACATAGCCGGCACTCGTATAGCTGGCACCGGACACCGCGTCGATGTGGGCGCTTTGGACATTCAGGGCCTCTTGCGTCAGACGCGGCAGGGCGTAGGAAGCGATCTCCCGGTCATGGCCGTTCTCGGACGGTGACCGGAGCACCTTGACGGCCGTCAGTCGGCCGGCCCTGACAATGGCCTCGACTTGCACGGTGCCGTACCGCGTGTCGATCGGCGCTCCGGTGTATGTGCCGTTGGCGGGACCGGAGCCGCGGCGCGGGGTGCCGGCGGATGTGGCTGCCGGGGCAACGCCGGAGCGCGCCGTTCCATCCGCCGGGCCGGCGCTGTGGTGCGGCTTCAGGGTGAGCAGCAGGAGGATCAGGGTGCTGGTGGACACGGTGGTGAGAACGGCTCGGCGCACGCGGCGGCTCCTCAGAACTCGAACGACTCGTGGTGGACGGAGCGGCGGGGCACGCCGGCTCCCCTCAGGGCACGTCGGGCGGCTTCGGTCATCCCGGGCGGGCCGCACAGGTACACCTCGTGCGCGGCCAGGTCCGGTATCAGGCCCTTCAGCGCGCGGGCCGTCAACGGGCAGGAATACTCGGCCGGTTCGCTGACGAAGTAGTGCACGGCCGCACCGCGGACGGCGGCGATGGCATCGAGCTCGGCGCGCAGTGCGAGATCCTCCGGCCGTCGTACCCGGTAGATGAGGGTGACCTTGATCTCGCCGGGGAGGGTCTCGAACAGGGCGCGCAGCGGCGTGATGCCGACGCCGCCGGCGAGCAACAGCACCTTGTCGGCGCTGCTGCGCGCTGCGGTGAATCCGCCGTACGGGCCTTCGACCCATACCCGGGTGCCGGGACGCAGCCGGGCCAGGGCCGCGCTGTGCCCGCCTGCCGCCTTCACCGTGATCCGGAGGCGGTGAGGGAGCGGCGGCGCGGAGAGGGAGTACGGGCTGGCGGTCCACCACAGGCCCGGCGCTTGGAAGCGCCAGCGGAAGAACTGGCCTGATTGTGCGCCCAGTTCGGTCAGGTACCTGCCGGTGAGATGCACCGAGACCACGCCCGGTGCCTCCTGGCAGATGTCGGTGACACGGAGCCGGTGGCGCAGTGACCGTCGCACGGGAAGCAGAAAGCGGTACCAGGCGATGAGTGCGGCCACCGTGAGGTAGAGGGTGTACCAGGCCAGTTGGGCGGGCCGGTGGCCCACGAAGTCGGCGCCGTTGGAGAGCTGGTGGCCGAAGGCGAGGAAGACGGCCAGATAGGTGGCGAAGTGGAGGTAGTGCCAGGTTTCGTAGCTCATTCTGCGGCGGGCGGCCCGCGCCGAGACGATTGCGGTGCCGCTCAGCAGCAGGAACGCCGCGGTGGCCTTGAACATGTCGGGGTAGTCGAGGACGAGGGTGGTTGTCTCACGTATGACGCCGCTGTGCGAGGCGAGGGAGTACCCCCAGACGATCAGCAGGGTGTGGGCGAGGACGAGGGAGAGGGTGTACCGGCCACCCATCGCGTGCCAGCGAGCCAGACGGTCCGTGCCGAGCCGGTGGTCCAGCAGTGGAATCCGGGCCATGAGGGCGACCAGTACCGCGCAGCCGTAGCCGGCGAGCAGTCCGGTGATGCGGCCGGCGCCGGTCAGCCAGTCCGGCGGGCCCACCACGGACGTGGTACCGGTCCACCACAGGCCGAGAACGCCGGCGGCGCCCGCCCAGATCACACCCTGTACCAGGAGCGGGACGAGGGATGGCGAACGGCGCCGGAACCGGCTGCGGACAGCACCGCGGCGGGGGTGGGGCATGCTGCTCATACGGCTCCCTTTCCGAGGTGGGGGCCACCGTCGCAGCGAAACCTCTGAAGATCCTCTGAGCGATGGCGCCATGAGGCGATGCACGGCGGATTCACAGGAAACTCAGAGCAGGACCGTGTCTCCGTATGCCGGAGCAGGGGGGATCCTGGAGAGACCATGGACAACCACCGCACCACAGCCCACCTGCACAGCGACGACGGCTCTCCGGTCCGCGTCCTCGTGGTCGACGACGAGCCGGACCTCACCGAGGTGCTCTCCGGTGCCCTGATCGGCGAGGGCTGGTCGGTCCGTACCGCAGCTGACGGCGCCACCGCCCTCTCCGTGGCCCGGGTCTTCCGCCCGCACGCCGTCGTCCTGGACTGGATGCTCCCCGACATCGACGGGCTACGGGTGCTGCACCTGTTGCGCCAGGAGCTGGACACCGTGTGTGTCCTCTTCCTGACCGCACGTGACGCGGTCGAAGACCGGGTCGCGGGGATCACCGCGGGCGGCGACGACTATGTAACCAAGCCGTTCAGCCTGGAAGAGGTGCTGGCGCGGCTGCGCGGTCTGCTGCGCCGGGCCGGCATGGCACGGGAGTCGGAAGGCGACCACCTCGTTGTCGGCGACCTGGTGATGGACGAGGAGGCGAGGGAGGTCGTCCGGGCCGGCGAGCTTGTCGAGCTGTCCCGTACCGAATTCGAGCTGCTGAGATTTCTGATGCGCAATCCGCGGCGGGTGCTGTCCAAGACACAGATCCTCGACCGGGTCTGGTCCTACGACTTCGGCGGACGGTCGCATGTCGTCGAGCTCTACATCAGTTATCTGCGCAAGAAGATCGACGCCGGCCGGGCACCCATGATCCACACGGTCCGGGGCGTCGGCTACGTCCTCAAGCCGGACACAGCATGACCCGGACCCTTCCGCGCACATTGCGCGGCCAGCTCACCGCGGGCCTGGTCGCCCTCCTCGCCCTGGCGTGTGTGGCAGTGGGGGTGAGCACGGTCTTCGCACTCGAAGGCTTTCTCGTGCGTCGCCTGGACCAGCAGCTCACCGCGTCCGCCGGCCGTTTCGCGGCAAGCTTGGAGCACGAGACGAGGCCGGACGTCGACAATCGCCCCGACACCCGCGGCCAGTCGGAGGGCACATTCGGCGCACGGTTGCTGCGCGGCACACCGACGCAGGCCGCCGTTGTCCGTGCGGCGGCCGACAAGCGGGTACCGCTCACCGGCGCCGACCGCCGGGCGCTGGCCGGCCTGCCCCCCGACGGCACCGGCCACGACATCCGGCTGTCCGCACTGGGGCGCTACCGCGTCAACGCCGTACCGGGAGACGACGGCGATGTCCTTGTCACGGGCCTGCCGCTGCACCCGGTGGAGGAGACCGTGCACCGGCTGGAGGCAGTGGAGACGGCGGTCTTCGGCGGGGCCCTGGTGGTCACCGGCGTCGTAGGAGCGATATGGGTACGGCTGTCCCTGCGCCCCCTGCGGCGAGTTACCGCCACGGCCGCAGGAGTGGCCGAGCTGCCACTGGCCAGTGGTCAGGTGGCCATGCCCGCACCCGTCCCGGTGGCGGACCCGCGCACCGAGGCCGGGCAGCTGGGCACCGCCCTGAACCATATGCTCGGCCATGTCGGCAACGCCCTGGAGCGCCGTCAGGCGAGTGAGGAGCGTCTGCGGTACTTCGCCGCCGACGCCAGTCACGAGCTGCGCACGCCAGTGGCGAACATCCGAGGCCACGCCGAACTGGCCCTGCGGCACGATGGGCCCGTGCCCAGCGATGTCCGTCGCGCGCTGGACCGCATCCAGTCAGAGTCGGAGCGGATGAGCCGCCTGGTGGACGACCTCCTCCTGCTCGCCCGTCTCGACGCGGGCCGCGCCCTGGATCACACACCGGTGGATCTGACCCGCCTGGTACTCGATGCGACGGACGATGCCCGCGCGGCCGGCCCTGACCACCGATGGCTGCTCGATCTTCCCGAGACGGCAGTGACCATTACCGGGGACAAGCACCGGCTGCACCAGGTGATCGGAAATCTGCTGGCCAACGCTCGTACGCATACGCCCGCGGGAACCACGGTCAGCGTGCAGCTGACGGCCGATGAGCGCGGCACACAGCTGACCGTCGCGGACAACGGCCCGGGAGTCCCGGGCGAAATCCAACCCGAGATCTTCGGCCGCTTCGTACGCGCGGACCACAGCCGCTCGCGCGCCGCCGGGAGCACCGGACTGGGGCTCGCCATTGTGCAGGCCGTCGTCACCGCGCACGGCGGCACGGTCACCCTGGCAAGCCGGCCTGGGCGAACGGCATTCGTGGTGAGCTTTCCAGCGGAGGAACACGGCAGACCGGCCTGACCGCGCGGTGGCTCGGCGGTTTTCCGCGTCACGAGGCTGACCGCCCGGCCACCGGGACAAGGCTCCATGAGGGGCCTGTCGGCCATGCCCGGCGGCCCCGGCTCACGGACCGGAGCCGTCTCGCACAGGTCGTGACTGCGGTAGCAGGACAGCCCTGAAGCCAGTGCGGTGCGGCGTGCTCCGCTGCGCCGTCACGTTCTTGGCAGCCCAACAGCTCACGGTGACACTCGTCCGCCCAGGACCAAGATCCGGACCATTCGCGGACCAGCACATCGTCAACCACCCGCGGGACCGCTGTTTCAGCAGGTCAGCGACCACGGCACGGCTGTACCACCAGCAGACGAAGAACCTGCTGGGACCACGCCTCCAGCGAATGGGAGAGCATCGCCGTCCCCCCCTGCGCGTGTGAAAGTACCGGCTGCCCCGGCGCGGCCCTGGGATACCGGCACCTCACTCCAGCCAAGCACCCGCCCTCCACGGCTACGTAGCCAGCTACCTCACGACCAGCCGCCATCCTTGAGCGGCGCCAGGCCCCTGAGCTACACCCCATGGCGTAGACCACTTCCGTCACGCGATACTGCAGCGGTCCGGCAGTACGCGCGCCCCCACAGCGACGGAAGGACCCCAAGTCCCTTGAATTCCCTACGTGTTCGGATCGGCGTACTCGGTATGGCTCTGCTGGCGGGGCTGGCGGCCCCCGCGACCACGGCGGCGGCCCGGGCCGCTCAGGGCGCCCCGACCCCGACCGTCGAGGAGCAGCGCCTCGACAAGGCGGCACCGCAGGAGATACTGCGGCGCTCCGGATTCGACTCCGTGGCCCCGGACTTCGCCCGCGAACTGACCCGTTCGCGCTCCTTTGAGCAGGCCCGCGGCATCGTCGTACGAGACGGTACGGCGCTGTGGCGGCGCGCCGTCGACCGGGCGCAGGGGCGGGGCCCCGCGGGCGGCGGCCTCAGCCGGGACGACGACCGGCCGCTGTACTGGGCGCGGCTCGGGATGACGCGGGACGTGCGCACGTGGGAGCCGGGCTTCGGGCTCAGTGACGCGCAACGCTCGGCTCTGCTGGGCCAGTTGGAGCGGACCTCGCGCGGCCAGACCGACATCCGCTACCCGTCGCGCGCCACGGGCATCAGGCGCATTCTCGTCACCGGCTTCGACCCGTTCACACTGGACCGGGACCTCAGGATCTCCAACCCGTCCGGAGCCGTCGCGCTCGCTCTCGACGGGAGGGTGATCCAGACCGACTCCTGTCCGGCCCGCATCGAGGCCGTCACGTTCCCGGTGCGCTGGCAGGACTTCGCGGCGGGGACGGTGGAGCGGACGCTGGCGCCGTACCTGCCGAAGGTCGACCTGTACACGACGGTGAGCCAGGGCCGGATGGGCCGCTTCGACATCGAGCGGACGAACGGGGCCTGACGCGGCGGCTACCCCGACAACGACAACATCAGCAGCACCGGGACCGTCCCGGTCGCCGCCCCGGCCACACAACCGCAGTGGACGACGACCACCCTCCCCTACAAGGCGATCGTGACCGCGCACACCGGCCGGTTCCCGGCCTACGACCACACCGAGGTCACCGAGATCCCCACAGGGAGCACCGAACCCGTCGTACGCCCCGACGGCCCCACCCCGGGCTCCACTGCCCGTGAGGGCGGCGGCGGCAACTACCTCTCCAATGAGATCGCCTACCGCGCGACGCTGCTGCGCGACCGGCTGGGCCTGCACGACGCCCTGCCAGGCGGGCACGTGCACACACCGGTGCTCCAGTTCGGCGCCGGCAACACCGATCCGGCGACCGGAAAGATCACGGATCCGCAGTTCGTGCAGAACCGGCTGACCATCATTGCGCAGCTACGGTCGATCCTGACGGTGGCGGCAAATACAGCGCTGAAGTGACGTCGCCCCCGCCCGGGTTCCGGTCGTCGCCCTGATCCCGGTCCTCGTTCAGCAGGTGCCGTGCCGGGCCATCCAGCGCCTGCCCCGTAGGACGTAGCAGGATCCGGCTCAGGGAAGGCCACGGGCGCTGCACGCCTGCCTGGCTCCCCCGGCTCGACTCCCTCGTCCCAGCGCCATCATCCGTGCCCTCCAGGCAGGCGCCCCAAGCCATTCGAGATCCGCACAAGCCCCTGCGCCAACGTCCCGACGCCCGATACCACTCTCCTCAGAACTTCGCAGGGGCGAGGTTCTGAACCCCGTCCGTCGAGACCGTGGACACCCAGGCGATCGGCCGCGGCACCACCGTCGAGGTCAGCAGCTTGTAGAAGTCATTGCGGGACATCTCAGCGGGATCAAAGTCAATGTGGATGCTGATCAGCATCCACACGGACGGTCGCGGATCCTATGGCGGATCCACGACACCACCAAACCCCGAGTTCGACGGAAAGTGCCCGGTATCGGAGCCACCGAGCACCAAGGGCCGAACACCGTGACAACCGCAGCTGCCACCGTCCGGGAGGACTTCGACGTCCCCGCGCACGCCCGCGGTGGACAGGTCACCCTCAGCCTCTACGACCACCTGGCCCATACGCACCCAAACGCCCGGCGCGTATCTACGTATCTCCTCCGACCGCTTCGGCATGGAAGCCGGCGTCGACCGCCAGCTCGAGGACGCCGAGGACTCACGCGCCCGCCTGCGCTGGGGCCCGTTCGCCAAGATCTACCGCGAGAACGACACCTCGGCTTTCAAGAAGCGCAAGGTCGTCAAGTCAGATGGCTCGGTCGACTGCGTGGTCCTGCGCCCGGAGTTCCGCCAACGGCACCGTCAACTTGAGCGCGAACCCTCTGTGAGACGATCGCTTTGTTGATGGTTTCGGGGACGGTCTGCTCGTGGACGCGCCGCCGTCGTACCGGGGGGTCCGCTACTCGGAGGAGATCATCGCGCACGCGGTCCGGCTGTTTTTCCGCTTCCCGCTCTCCTTCCGCGAGGTCGAGGAGCTGTTCTTCGAGCGTGGCATCACGGTCACCTACGAGACGGTGCGGCAGTGGTGCGCGAAGTGCGGGCAGACGTACCCCAACGGGCTGTACCGGCGCCGTCCGCGGCTGGGCGATAAATGGCACATGGACGAGGTCTTCCTCAAGATCAAAGGGACGATCCATTACCTGTGGCGCGCCGTGGACCAGGATGGCAGCGTCCTGGACATCCTCGTGACCGACAAGCTGCGCTCCTACGGCGCCGCCCACCGCGAGGCGATGCCCTCCGTCGAGCGCCGCTGTTCGACGTACTTGAACGACCGGTGCGAGAACTCACACCAGCCGACGAGACAACGCGAGAGAGCGATGAAACGCTTCACCTCGGCCGGACACGCCCAGAGGTTCCTGTCCACCTTCTCCGGCATCTCACCTCATTTCTGTCCCCGCCGCCACCTGCTCACCGCACACACCTACCGACACGAAAGTGCGCAGCTTCGGCAATGACGGCGCGGGCGGTCAGTTCGGCTTCGGCGACGACGAGTTCGGCGTCGGCTTCGCGTATGTCGCCCACCGCATGATCGGCCATGGCGATGCCCGCGCCAATCGCCTGATCGAGGCGTTGCGCGGCTGCCTGAACGCCTGACGCCCACGGGGGACAGCACCGGGAAGGGAGCTTAAGGGCGGTCCGGTCCCCGGGTCTGGAGACCCGAAGCGGGCCGGCCAGGGCCCGGCGACGTCACTCTGGAGGGCCACTGAGGATGCGGGAGACCAGGCGAGCCAGATCGCGGAGCAGACTGGCGGATGTCGCCTGTTTGGTCACCCTGAAGCGGAACTCCGACTTCCCCTCGGTGCGCTTGATCTCGATGTCTATCTTCGTCTGAAGCCAGGACACCAGGGCGCCCAACAGTACTGCGGAAGCAACGGCATGCTCCACGCTCATCTGCTCGTCCGCGGGTGGATCGGCCAGGACGGCCGCCGTGAGCTGCGCTGTCTCGGCGTCATGGGACAGCTCGGCAAGGAGTCGACGTGCGGCGGCATGCTCGTGCACGCCCTCCAGCGCCGCGGCCACGGCCTCGGGCGATCGGCCACCCGCACGGAGCAGGGCCTCGATCAGAGCTTGGGCCTCGGAGGCATCCAGGGGCGTCTGGATCGGGTCGGAACCGCCGAGGTCCTCGGCGATCTCCTGGAGGGAGAGCTGCACCGCACGGTCGGTCAACATGCCGAACTCCTTGGGGGGTTCGAGCGGAGTGGTCACAGTCGGCTCCAATCGCCGGAGAGGGAAGAGGCAGCCCAGTGGTAGGGGTGTGCCTGCCAGTCGTGGTCTGGCCGCGCGAGCATGTTGCGTTGTGCCTGCCAAAAGGCGCGCCAGACCGGCTTGTGCGGGTCGGCGGCAAGACGCTGGTAGAAGTCCGCGAGGAAGCATCGGGAGCTCGTCTCGTCGACGTTCCACAGCGCGGCCACTACGCTGCCGACGCCCGACCCCAGCAGCGCCTCCACCAGGTCTTCGACGTCGCCAGCGGCGAACTCGTCGTATCCGGTAGCGCAGGCACGCAGAGTGAGGAGGTCCAAGTCCAGTACATAGCGGGCAAAATCTCGGACCGTGATCAGGTGGTCGAGACGCGCGCGGACCGAGAGCTGGCCGGGGGCCTTGCTCGGGAGCTTCCCGTCATGGGAGACCAGGAGTCCGGAGTCCATTGGCTCGCGCCGGTCGAAGTATCCGTGGCAGGTGAGGTGGGCGATCTGGGCTGTGGCCAGACGCCGGAGGACCGTATGCCGGTCCGCAGCCGTTCCGGTCAGCCGGTCCACCGACCAGGAGGGGACGGTCAGCAGGTCGGCGTCGTTTTCGAAACGCTCCGGGGCGGGGTCCTCCCGCGCGGCCACGCCCGCGCAGAACACCGGCCGGGTTCCAGCTGTTGTGAATCGGGGCCTGCCACCGGCGACCAGAGCTTGGGGGTGGGGCACCCGGACAACGGCGTGGGCGGCGGCGAGCGGTCGGCCGTCCGGCATCGGGACAGCATGCAGTGGGATTCTCTGCATCGGCCCTTCCCCGGCGACGAGCAGGAGTTCCCGGTCGCGCACGTGCGGTAGGAAGGCCGCGATCAGGGGCGTGAGCGAGTCGAGGAATGGGGTGGGCCGACGCCATGGCCGGCGCGGATGCAGTGGTGGCAGCGGCGGGAAGGTGTGCGGGTCGCCGTCGAAGGCGCGGTGCAGATCGGTGACCGCGTCAGTGAGCTGCTTGTGTCCGATGGGCACCCGGTTCACGCGGAGCGTGTCGGTGGCCGGGACGTACGTGAAGACCGTGGTCTGGTCGTCTCCGGGGAAGAATGCCAAAAACGCGCATGGCTCGGCCGAATGCTCACTCCGCAGACGCTCGCGAACGGACGCGAACCCGGTGCGGCGTCCGGGCTGCACGACCTCCTCGTGGATGTCGAAGGCCAGTTCTTCCGGGGATCGGGCGCTGGACACGTGCAGCTCCCGCCCGTGGTCGAGCAGCAGGTCTGCGAGGAGGTGGTGGAGGGCCCGGTGCTGCTGGACGGCCGCCCGCATGCTCTGCGGGTCCGCGACGCTGGTGTCCGCGTCCGCCTCTGCGGCGAGGCGGCGCAGGAGTGCTGTACGCGACTGCCACAGCAGATCGACGGCGAGTTGGCGGTCTGCGTGCGAACCGGCTGCAAGCGTCTCGGCCAGGTCGGCCGTCACTGCGTGGTACTGAAACTGCTCCGGATCCTCCTGCGTCTGCTGACGAAGACGGCTGAGCAGCGTCGCTGCTTCCCGACGTCGCCCCTGTCGACGGTGCTGGAGGGCCAGAGCGCGATCAAAGAGCAGCGAGACGCGCCGGTACCCGGGAGAGGAGGGTTCTTTCGGGCCGGCGAAGCCGTCGAGAAAGATCTCAGCGAGCGAGATCAGCAGGTCTGTCTCCGGGACGTCTTGGGTCAGCCGAGAGGCGAGCCGACTCAGGCCGGTGCCGAGCGACTGCCGATCGGGGGTGAGCGTAACGATGAAGCCCTGGAAGAGGTTCTCCACCATCTCCTCCCCGCTGCCGGTCTCCAGGGCCGCGTCGCTCAGCCCGAACCGGGCCGCCGACTCGACAAGAGCCCAGCCGTCTTGGCCACCCGCCAGCTCCAGCGCGCGCTGGTGGCAGGAGCGGGCCCCCGCTGCGTCGCCGGCCATGCGCAGAGCCTCACCGAGGTGGTTGAGCGCATGGGCCAGCGCCACGTCCTCATCGGGACGCCGGGTCTGGATGAGGTCGATGACCCGGCGGTGTTCGCGCACTGCGTCGCGGTGCCTGCCCACTGCGGAGAAGGCATCGGCCAGCCCCGTCCGAGCGAGTGCCTCCAGCAGATCGTCGCCGATCGGCTCGGCCAGTTGGCAGGCACTCGCGAAGGCGTGCCGCGCGCGGCCGTGCAGCCCGAGGCTCTGGTACAACGATCCGCGCTTGAGGTGGAGATGACCGGCGGCAAGGTAGGCCGGGCCGCCGTGCGGCAGCAGGTCCGGGCCCTCCGGGTCGGCGTCGAAGGACTCCAAGATATCCAGCGCCTCGCGGTTGCGGTGCACACGTTGGAGCGCATAGGCGAGATGCACCCGCACCTCAGCGATGCGGGCCTGCTCGTCCCGGTCCGTGCAGGGCAAGGCGTCTGTTTTCCGGGCACTGGCGAGCGCGGCCTCGAGGTCACCGCGGTCGAGGTGTTCCAGCACTATCTGTTCCAGGACCATGCGCGGTTTCGTGGGCGCGACCGGGAAGACCGCGTCGATCCGGGAGCGCTGCCTGCGCCGGTGCGCGAGGAGTTCCCAGCTGCCCCGGCTCTCCTCCACCAGCCGCACTACCTGGAGGGCGGCCTGCTCGGCGGCCGGGCGCCCGGTCGCACGGAGCCGGTCCCTGCGGAGCAGGAGCACCCCCCAGAGTTTGTCCCACGCGCACACGCCGGCGTTGTCGAAGAGCAGGGACTCCGCCTGGAGGAGCGACGAGGCGGCGAGGAGTTCGTCGACCAGGCGCTCGGCGGGGTCTTTCATGCACCGCGCTCCCCGCGCCGCGGGCGGTTCTCTTCCAGCAGTGACTGAAGATCGCTCCGTGCCCGGCGGACCAGGTCCAGAACGGGTGCGTCTGGCGCCCGCGCCTCCAACTCTCGTGTAGCTGCGTCCAATTCAGCGTCCCACCGGGAGTCCCCCGCCCCTACTCGTGCCACACAGAGCGCCCCGACCAGGACCTCCAGCGGCTTCGGATCGCTGGGGTCGGCGGCGTGCGCCCAGCGCACGGTCTCGAGCAACTCCTCGTCGGTGACCGGGCTCAGCACCATTGACTTGAGCTCGTACATGGCCGTCGCCAGGCGGCCCGCATCGCCAGGCTCCGCCCGGCCCTGCTCGATCGCCTCACGCAGCGCCTCGATCCTGCGCTCGACGAACCTGCGCTCCTGAGCCAACCGCATCTCGATATCGGACACTGCTCCCCCATCTCAGATCGCCCAGCGGCCAATCGGGTCTGCTGACTCGGACGCGTCCAGGAAGGAAAGGGTTGCAGGACAGCGGAAGGACGCGGTGGAGGCTGCCCGAACCCAGCAACTTGGCAAGCCGCTGCGGGAGTTCCACGTCATCGACGATGACCTCCGTGCCGCACATCGGGCCGAGGCCAGGGAAGCTCCCTGCGCAGACCATGACGATCAAGCCCTGGTGGAGGACTTGTCGGCGTCGGGAACATAGCTGGTCCACAGGCGCAGGCAGGGGTGGTGGCAAGCACCGTCCCCGCCTCGGACTGTTGGAAAGGCCAGCCATCATCGAAGGGGAAGGGCCGTACTGTGCCGATGTCGACATCATCGGCGCCTGCCAGATAGCGGGGGTAGGACGCGCACCGCCTGGCCGGAGTTGAGGTTGAGGTCTCCGAAGGGGACGGACGACATGGAGGGACTCCTGCCGGAAAGACCGCGCTCGGCAGCGGGGTGAGGACTTGGGCGCAGACAAACTCACCACGATGCACGCACTGGATGCGTCCCGAACCGTGCTTCGCACTCGGCCGGCCACTGGTAGTGAGGCGAGGCGGTGTAGTCGCAGAACGTCCGGATCGCGCCCTGACAGCCGCGGACCGTGGACTCCGCCCGCTTCAACTCACCGATCAGGTGCGTCATCCACTCGTCCGCCAGCACCAGTGCCTGCGCACCGTTGCCTCCAACGGCGATCACGCCGGCCAGATCATCCACCGCGCAGGCCCGGTCGTAGTCGCCTGGAGTGGTGGCGTCTCCCGCCAGGAACCCGGTCTCCGCCCCCACCATGCGGCCAACGGAGGCACCGGCGTGCCGCAGATGGCGAGTGGAAGACGATTTCCAGGACGCGAAAGGGACCTGCCACCTCGACAAAGGCCAGGTCACCTGCTGGAACTCCTGGCATCGCTGGAGCATGATCACCCTGGTCGCCTACGCCTTCCTGGCCGTCACCGCCGCCCTCGAACGTACCGCCCAGACCGGCCGGAACGACTCCGCCGAAGCCGGCCTCGTCCTCCTCAGCAGCCACGAACTCCTCCGCCCGCGACGGGCCTTGATCCTTCCACCGCCCCGGCGAGACCCCGAACACCTGCTGTGGTGGTCCACCTGGCGCCGCCATCAACACCGCGCCCGCCTCTGCCACCGCCGATGGCACGCGTACGCCGACACCACACCATGATCAGATACGCCGACACCACACCATGATTCAGACAGGACACCAGCAGCTATCTCCAGATCACCGAAATGCCACCCCAACCGTGATCTACAACTGAAGGGTCATGTCAGGTGTCATTTCCCCATGGGGCGTCGAGTCGGCAACCAGGTGTCGATGACGGCTGCCAGCTCGTCGCGGTCGGTGAAGACGTGTCCGTTCATGCCGGCGGCCCGCGCGGCGCGTACGTTCTCTCCGCGGTCGTCGACGAAGAGGAAGTCGGCCGGGGCGGCCCGCATGGCGACGACGCAGTGATGGAAGGCTGCGGGGGCCGGCTTCGCCACTTTGATCTTCCCTGAGAAGGCAACGTGGTTCAGATTGTGCAGCCAGGGCTGTGCGGCGAGGAAGGCGTCCGCGTGGTCCGAGGGGATGTTGGACAGCAAGGCGACCTCGGCGACGTCGCGCAGGGACTGGGCGTAGGCGACCATCCGGTCGTCGACGCGTGACCAACTGTCGATGTCGGTGAGGCGCAGTTCCTCGATCGTGCCGGCGTCGACGGACAGGGAAAGCCGTCGCAGTACGGCGGTCCAGTACTCGGGCGCGGACTGCTGGCCGGCGTCGTAGGGCGGGCGGCAGGCCCAGTAGGCCGTGGTGAAGGCGTCGGTGTGTGCGTGGCAGCGGGCGGCCATCTTTCCCAGGGCGCCCGGGCGTTGGTGGCGGGCGATGACCCCGAAGAGGTCGAACAGCACGATGTTCCGGTCGGTGGACATGGTCGTGGGTTCCTCCGGATCCCGAGGGGCATTCAGTGGCTGCTTACTGCCGTCTCGCGCGTGCGGTCGGATCCGGTGCGCAGGATCCCGGCGGCCGCAGCGGTGGCCGCACACAGCAGGGTCAGCAGCACGAAAGCGTGGTTCAGGGCGACGAGGTGGGTCAGCCAGCCGATCACGGCGGGGCCGGCGAGCATGCCGACGTAGCCGAGCCCGGCGACGCGGGAGACATTGGCCCCTGCGGCGGAGGTGTCGGCGTGCCCGGCCGCGCTGAACAGTTGCGGGACACAGCCGGACAGCCCCAGACCGAACAGCGCCCACCCCGCGAACGCGGCCGACATCCACGGGCAGAGCGCCACGATCGTGATGCCGACGGCCGCCGTGGCCGCACCGTGGCGCAGGATCGCCATGGACCCGAACAAAGCGGCGAGGCGGTCGGCGAGTAGCCGGCCGATGGTCATCGTCGTAGCAAAGGTGCCGTAGGCGAAGGCGGCGGTGCTCGCGGGTGCGCCGAGGATGTCCTTCAGGTGCAGGGCGCTCCAGTCGTTGGCGGCGCCCTCGCACAGCATGACCATCAGGGCCAGGGCGGCGAGGAGCCAGACGCGCCCGCCGGTGCTGCGGTGCTCGGCGGCCGGCGCCCGCTCGGCCTCCTCCACAGGGTCGGTGTCGGCGGCGGTGGGTGCGGCCGGCAGCAGGGCACGTGCCGACGCGAGGGCGATCACGATGCCCAGGGCTCCCATGGCGACCATGCCTGCGGCCGGACTCAGGCCGGCGCTCGCCGTTGCCGCTCCGACGAGCGAGGCGAGGACACCGCCGACCGAGAACGTGGCGTGGAAGGCCGACATGACGGGACGGCCGTACGCCTTCTCTACATGTACGGCGTGGGCGTTCATGCTCACGTCCAGGCAGCCGTTGCAGAACCCGAAGGCCAGGAGGGCACCTGCCAGCGTCCACGGGTCCCGGGGAAGACCGGGCAGCGCCAGGGCAGCGCTGCACAGCACGCCGGTGGCTGGGACGACGATGCGCGCTCCGAGCCGGTCGGTCAGACGCCCGGCCGTCTGCATGCCGATGAAGGCCCCCACGCCCAGCAGCACCAGGAGTCCCCCGAGCGTCGCGTGGCTGATGCCGACGCGCTCCTCGATGGCGGGGATGTGCACCACCCAGGTGCCCATCGTAGTGCCGCAAAGGATGAAGTAGACAAAGGTCGCCACTCGGGCAGCTCGAAGTGAGTGATTCATGACGGGCACCGTAACGAACATTTTTGATGATTGAATACTGTTGCTTCGCACACATTGATTGTTCGTTTCGGGGGGTGTTCAATCGCGGCATGAGCAACGCAGACCGACACGGGATGATCGCGCAGGCCGTCAGAGAGTCGGGAAGGATCACGGTCCAGGAACTCGCCGAACTGACCGGCGCCTCCGAGATGACCATCCGGCGCGACCTCGACACGCTGGCCGCACAAGGCGTCCTTGAGCGAGTCCGTGGCGGGGCGCGCACTCTGCTGCTCCGGGGCGAGGAGCCACCCTTCGCGCTACGTGCTCACGAGTCCGTCGATGCCAAGCGCCGCATCGCGGCCGAGGTGTCCTCGCTCATCGCCGACGGCGAGACCGTCCTCCTCGACAGCGGCACCACCTGCCTGGAAATCGCCCACCTGCTGCGCCGACGGCCGGTCACTGTGATGCCCCTGTCGTTGCAGGCCATCCATGTACTCGGTGAGGGCTTGGGCCCGGCAACGCTGATGGTGCCCGGCGGGCAGCCTCGGGCCGCCGAGGGAGCCCTCACCGGCCCCCTCACCCTCGCCTCCCTGGCGGCACTGCGTTTCGACACTGCCGTCATGGGCTGCTGCGGTCTGAGCACAGCCGAGGGCCTGACCGCCTACGACCTCGATGACGCAGCCGTCAAAAAGGCCAGCATCGCCTCCACGCGCCGCATCATCGTCGCAGCCGACGGCAGCAAGCTCGGCCACACCGCCTACGCGTATGTCGGCCCCTCCACACTCCTGCACACCCTCGTCACCGACACCACAGCACCCGCCGACGAAGTAACCGCGCTCGAAGGCACCGGCACCGTCGTCAAGGCCGTCTGACAAGACCGTTCCGCCGAAGCGGCCGTCTCGTTCTGATGTTGCATCACACCCCGTCATGATCGAGGCGGCCGTCCTCGTGCCCGCAGCCACCCCCTCAAGCCGCTGAACAGCAGCTACGAGCATCAGCAGACCTATCTACAGCTGCCGTGTCAGTAACGTCCATCTGGACCTGCCCCGGGCGGGCGGCGACCGCCGGCGGGTGCTGGCGGTGCTGGCGGTGCTGGCGGTGCTGGCGGTGCTGAGACTCCCGGAAGGAAACGGCTGACCCCGGGCGCTCACAGACGGCCCGGCCGCCGCCGGGGCGGCGAAAAGCTGGTGTGCGGGGCCGACGGAACCGGGTAATGTCTTTGTCATGTTCTTCCAGACGCCGATTCACGAGTGAGAGCGTGATGGGCCCCTGCCGGCATCCTTCGACGTCGCCGCGCCCATCCCCCACCGATGAATCCGTAGATCACTTCACTTCATTCCGGGAGAACCCGTGAGCAAGAACATCAACAACCCCGTGGGCATGGGCGGCGGCCAGCGCAAGAAGCTGTCCCGCACCGAACGGCAGAACAACGGTCCGCACCGTAACCTCGACCGCCAGGGTGCCGCCGACCGGAAGGCGGAGCTGGTGCGCAAGATGCGCGAGAAGGCAGGCGCAGCTGAGGGCGCCGGGCAGACGGGCGACGACACCGCACAGAGCTGACGCACCGCCGCCGCAGGGCGGCACCGCACGGGGCAGGGCCTGGACCGCGACGCGCGGTCCGGGCCCTGCTGCCGCATCGGGTGGCTTCGTTCACGAGAACCGGTTCTGGTGAACAAAGCCAAAGGGCTGTCTCATAATGCGCCCGCTGCGGCAAGCAGTACGGGCACACCCAGTCCCACTGCTGGAAGATCAACCGGGTCTCGACGCGCGCCACTTCGGGCCGTGAGGTGAACCCGTCGAGGACCAGCCGCTGCAGATCCGCCATGTCCACGACCGCGACATGGACGAGATAGTCGTCGGGCCCGGTCAGATGGAAGACCGTAATGGACTCCGGCAGCGCCCGGATCCGCTCCACGAACGGCCCCACCAGCTCCCGCCGATGCGGTCTGACCTGCACGGACAGCAGTGCCTCCAGGCCCCGGCCCAGCTTCGCCGGGTCCAGCCGCAGCTGATGGCCGAGAATCACTCCCGAGCGTCGCAGCCTGGTCACCCGGTCCAGGCAGGTCGAAGGCGCGACACCGACCTGCGCGGCGAGATCGCGGTACGTCATCCGTGCGTCGTTCTGCAGCAGCCGCAGCAGATGGAGATCCACCGGATCGAGTACGACAGAATCCGTCATATGCCGAACGTAGCACGGGGTCCGGCGCTCCGACCCCGTTCGGTGTTCAGACTCCTGCGCATGGACTCCGGCAGCTTTGACGCAGATGACGTACCGGCCGACCCGCAGGGAATCGGCCATTCTCCCGACGGCACCGGTCGTGGTGTCCCGGGCGTGCCGGCACCCCGGGCGCTCGCCACCGAGGCGGTGCACGCCGGGCGGGACGACCTCGCGCGGCAGGGGGTGCACGCCGCGCCGATCGACCTGTCCACGACCTACCCCTCGTACGACAGCCGGGGCGAGGCCGCCCGGATAGACGCCTTCGCGGCCGACGGCGGCGAACCGGAGGGCCCGCCCGTCTACGGCCGCCTCGGCAACCCGACCGTCGCCCGCTTCGAGACCGCCCTCGCGCGTCTTGAGGGCACCGAGAGCGCGGTCGCGTTCGCCACCGGGATGGCCGCGCTGAGCGCCGTACTGCTCGTACGCAACGCGATGGGCCTGCGCCATGTCGTCGCCGTACGACCGCTGTACGGATGCAGCGATCACCTGCTCACCGCAGGGCTGCTGGGCTCCGAGGTGACCTGGGTCGACCCGGCAGGCATCGCGGACACGCTGCGCCCCGACACCGGACTGGTGATGGTCGAAAGCCCGGCCAACCCGACCCTGGCCGAACTCGATCTGAGAGCCGTCGCGCACGCCTGCGGTTCCGTCCCGCTGCTCGCCGACAACACCTTCGCCACCCCCGTGCTGCAACGCCCCGTCGAGCAGGGAGCCCGTCTCGTCCTGCACAGCGCCACCAAGTACCTGGGCGGCCACGGAGACGTCATGGGCGGCGTGGTGGCCTGCGACGAGGAGTTCGCCGGGCGGCTACGCCAGGTGCGGTTCGCCACGGGCGGAGTGCTGCATCCGCTCGCGGGCTATCTGCTGCTCCGTGGTCTGTCGACGCTGCCCGTACGGGTCCGAGCCGCGTCCTCGAACGCGGCGGAGCTGGCCGGCCGGCTCGCCGCCGACCCGCGCGTCACCCGCGTCCACTACCCGCGCATCGGAGGCGCCATGGTCGCCTTCGAGGTAGCCGGCGACCCCCACGACGTCGTCGCGGGCGTCCGACTGATCACCCCGGCCGTGAGCCTCGGCAGCGTCGACACCCTCATCCAGCACCCCGCGTCCATCAGCCACCGCATCGTGGACGCCGACGACCGCCGCGGCGCGGGAGTCAGCGACCGGCTGCTGCGGCTCTCGGTGGGGTTGGAGGACGTGGAGGACCTGTGGGCCGACCTCGACCGGGCGTTGGGGACGACGTCGGGGACGGGCAGGGTACTCCGGGAAGCGGCCGGCGCGAACGGGTAGACCCGAAGACGACGACCAGCCCGGCCAGGTGTCCGCGATGGCCCGGCATGTGGACGACCAGGTCACCGCGTTCTGTGATCGGCCTCTGGACGCCGGGCCGTATGCGTTCATCTGGGTGGACGCGCTGACCCAGAAGGTCCGCGAGGGCGGCCGCATCATCAACGTGCACGCCCTGATCGCGGCCGGTGCCGACGCCGACGGACACCGCGCGCCGACCCGTCGCACCCGCCCCCGCGTGGACGGGCCAGCGCAGCCCGTGCCGCCGGGCTGCCATCCGCTCGACCGTCGCCGCGGGCAGCAGCCGCAGAGGAGGGCCTGTTGGTCGGGACAGCGGGAAGGAGCCGTGCAGACGCGACGCAGTAGCCGTCAAGACTGTTCTGTGAGGAAGGCCACCACAGCGTCCACGAACTCCGCCTGCCCTTCGACGTTCGCCATGTGCACCGTGGGCAGGACGGTGAACCGCGCGCCGGGGACGGTCGCGGCGAGCTCCTTCCCGTGGTCGGCGGACGTGACGGTGTCGTGCTCGCCCGCGATGACCAGTGTCGGGTTGTGGATGAGCGTGGCCGTGCGGCGCAGGTCGTAGTCGCGCACCGCAGCCCAGCTCCCGGCCACGCCCTCGCGCTGTGTAGCGAGCAGGGTGCGGCGGAAGCCCTCGACAACCTCGTCGTCGCCTTGCAGCATGCGGGCCGGGAACCAGTTGTGCAGGAACCTCTCCGCGGTGACCTGCATGTCGGGGGCTTCCAGCAGTTCGGCGATCGGTCGATCCCACTGATTCGCCGGCCCGAGGTACGCGGCGGTGTTGGAGAGCACCAGGCGGTCAACGCGCTCCGGAACGTGGATCCCCAACCACTGCGCGACGATTCCGCCCAGAGACAGGCCCAGCACATGCACCCGCTGCAGGCCCAGGGCATCCAGCAGTTCCACCACGTCGCGCCCCAGTCGGTCCAAGGAATACGGGCCGCTCGGGACGTCGGAGGCGCCGTGGCCGCGCGCGTCGTAGCGCAGCAGCCGGAAGTGCTCGGTCAGAGCCGACACCTGGCCATCCCACATGTGGAGGTCGGTGCCGATGGAGTTCGAGAGCAGCAGCACCGGCTTGTTCTCGTCACCGTCGAAGCGGTAGACGATGCGGACGCCATCGCCGGTGGTGATGGCAGTACGGGTCTGAGAAGTCATGTCAGCTCCAGTGATCCAGCGGTATGCGCACAGCCTAGGAACGCCACCTGCAGAGTTCTATTACAAAGATCAAACGAGCCCTGTAGGTTAACTGGACAATGTCAAACTTCACGCTCCACGAGTTGCAGTGCTTCAACGCCGTTGTGCTCGACGGCGGCTTCCAGGCCGCCGCCGAGCGGCTGCACCGCTCGCACCCTTCTGTGTTCGCAGCAGTCGCCAAGCTGGAGCGCCAGCTGGGCCTGGACCTGCTGGATCGCTCGGGCTATCGGGTTCAGCTCACCGAGGCGGGACACGCCTTCCACCGCAAGGTGCGCTTCCTGCTGCACGAGGCCGAGGAGCTGCAGACCTACGCCGCGCAGTTGGCGATGGGCGAAGAGGCCGAACTGCGAGTGGTGCTGGGGGACCTGTGTCCACTCCCACCGGTGTTGGAGATGCTCAGCCGCTTCTTCGCGCAGCGCCCGCAGACACGACTGCACCTGCAGTTCGAGACGGTCACCGGCCCCTGGGAGCGGCTGCTGGAGGACGAAGCCGACCTCATCGTGCACCGCGTCCCCAAAAGCGACGTGCGGATGGAGTGGATCGATCTCGGCCACGTCGCGCTGGTGCCCGTCGTGGCGCCCGGTTTCCTGCCTTTCCCTCCGGACACCGACATCACACCACAGCGGATGCAGGCCTTCACCCAGTGCATGGTCCGGGATTCGGCGCGGCATCCGTCGGAACAAGGCCATTTCTTGGTCGAAGGCGCGCCCCGGAGCTCCGTTCCGGACCACCTCATGAAGAAGGAGCTGATCTTGCACGGCATGGCGTGGGGACACGTCCCGCGGTTCATGATCGAGACCGAGTTGCGTGACGGAAGCCTGCTTTCCATCGCCGGACGGCACTTTCCCGGTGTGGTCGAGGAACTCTCGGCAGCTCGCCGGCGCGACCGGCCGCACGGGCCAGTCGCCGACCAGCTGTGGGACTTCTTGGCCCGCCATGCACCGGTCCTACGGCCGACGCTAGGCCGTGTACCCAAGGCGAAGAAAGCACCGGAACACCACAGGTGACATCGCCACGATCGCCATTGGGGTGTCCCACGGCCACTTCTATGCGTCGTCCAGAGGGTTGCCGACGTACGTTCACTCTTCGGAAGAGTTCGCGGGTGAGGTAGCGCCCCCGTCCCTCACCGCGTGAGCAAGCTGCGGCACTGGCGCAAGACCCCGGGCCGTAGGGGGCACAGGCATACCCATGGGCCCGGCCATCATCCTCAGGTCTTATGCGCACAGAAAGGATGCGACTTCAAGGCGACCGCGAATCGAGAGGCGGGGACGACGCGGTCAGCAACGCAAGCGGCCACCATGGATGTCAGTTCGACGGCAACACGCACATAGTGAGGACACCATGCCGGCCCACCAGATCAGCCTCGCCATCTCCAGCAACCCCTACCTCATGGGATCCGCCGCTGTAGCCCTGATCCTCACCGCTGCCTACGTGGCCGTGATCGTCAGCGCCGTCGTCAGCATCAGCACCTCCCACCTCAGCACGGGCACGAAGCTGGTCTGGATCGTCTTCGCGTTCATGGCACCGTTCCTCGGAAGCGTGCTCTGGTTCCTCATCGGACGCCGCGACGCCCGACGCACACCTGCCACCCGCTGATTACAGTTTCGTACTCGGCGGGACTGCGGTAGCCAAGGCGGCTGTACAGCCTCCGCAAGGTGTACCAGCTCTCGATCCACTCAAAGATCACGGCGTGAGCGGCTGCCCGGCTGGGCCACAACCGATCACCGAGTCAGCGGGATCAAAGTCAATGCGCATGGTGATCAGTATCCACATGGAGGACGACGAACCCCAGGGCGGATCCACGGCGCCACGAAACCCCTGAGCTCGCTGGAAAGTGTCCGGTATCGGGAGTCACCGAGCGCCAGGAGCCGACCCGTGCCCACGCCAGCTCCCACCGCCTGGGAGGACTTCGACGTCCCCGCGCACGCCCGCGCCGGTCAGGTCACCCGCAACCTCTACGACCACCTGGCCGCATACGCCCCCAAACGCCCCGGCGCGTATCTGAGCATCTCCTCTGAGCGACCGGGAGGCCGCCGTACTGCTCTACGCGACCAGGCTGTACGTCACGCGGGAGACGGTCTGGCTCACCTGACCCGGCCGGCCCAGCACTGGAGACCTCGCCATGTCGAACAACGAACAGGCGACAGGCAGCGCCGGGACCCAACCGCACTCGGAAGCTGGGAGAACGGCGCTCACCGTGCTGCAGTCGGCAAAACTGCCGTGCGTTCCGGAGGGGGCGGAGGCGGTGACGGTTCTCATCGAGTACCCTCCCGGCGATCCCGGCGCCCCTCCGCACCGGCACTCAGGACCTGCTTTCGGCTACATGCTGGAGGGGGAGATGCTGCGCACCGGGCCAGCCCATGCTCACCCTGGTCGACGACGGCGAGCTGGCCCGGCGCCGGCACCTACGAGCTCCCCGCCCAGGCACCTGACTCACCACTGACAGTCGATACTGACCGCGATGAGCTGTGGGGCGTCGCCCCAGCACCCCGGAGTGAGCATGTGGCTTTCCGTTCCTGTGGGTGAAATGGCAACGCGTGCACGTCCCTTCAACGTGCGTGGCGCCGCCTGCGGGGACCGCGGAGCGCGTCTCGCTCCAGTACGTGAGTGAACACCGTGGGGCGCAGCAGATCGGGGCCACAACTGGTGAGGGACGGGCCGCGGCGTTGAAGCATTCACCCTTGAATCACACGCGATCCCGTCGGTGAAGGTTGGTCGGCGTATCCGCTCGTCGGTGGGCCTGTCACCGAGGAGGCCGTGTCGTCACCGAGCCGAGCACCCGGCGAACGGATTGGGCGGTTCCTGGGAATGCATCTGCGGAGGACGGGCAATTACAATGGACATATACACCCATCAGGGGCTTGAACAAGGGCGGAGGCTCTGCTGACCGCCCTGCCGCCCGAGCGTAGCGCGGCGCTCTTCAGCGCCCTGCGCTCGTCACGATGCGCTCCAGGGAGCATTTTCATGGCTGGCCAAACCGCCTCAATTGTCCTCGAGCCCGAGGCACAGGAGCTCGCCGACGCAACCTCGCACCATCCTTTCCTGTACGAGCTGGATCCGACCGCAGCCCGCAAGGTGCTCGACGACCTCCAGGCCGCGCCGGTCGACAAGCTGCCGGTCGACGAGGAGTGGGTCACCGTTCCGGCGGCCGTGGGCGATGTACGGGTACGCATCGTCAAGCCGCAGGGTGCCACCGGAACGCTGCCCGTCGTGTTGTACATGCACGGCGGTGGCTGGGTGCTGGGCAACGCCGGTACTCACGACCGCCTGGTCCGCGAGTTGGCGGTCGGCGCACGTGCGGCAGTGGCCTTCGTGGAGTACACGCCGTCGCCCGAGGCGCACTATCCGGTCGCCATCGAGCAGGGCTACGCCACCGCGCAGTGGATCGTCCGCGAAGGGGCGTCCAAAGGGCTGGATGCACAGCGCATGGCAGTGGCCGGGGAATCGGTCGGCGGGAACATGACCGCCGCACTCGCCCTCATGGCCAAGGAGCGCGGCGACGTCACGTTCGTACAGCAGTCGATGTACTACCCGGTCACGGATGCGGCCATGAACACCGGTTCCTACGACCAATTCGCCACCGGCTACTACCTGAGCCGCAAGCTGATGGAATGGTTCTGGGACGCCTACACGACCGACCCGAACCAACGCGCGGAGATCACCGCGTCTCCCAACCACGCCACCATCGAGCAGCTCTCCGGCCTGCCGCCCGCCCTGCTGATCGTCGACGAGGCCGACGTGCTGCGCGATGAGGGCGAGGCATACGCCGCCAAGCTCCGAGCAGCCGACGTTCCGGTGACCACGGTGCGCTACGACGGCACGGTCCACGACTTCATGCTGCTCAACTCACTGAGCCAGTCCAAGGCCGCCCGCGGAGCCATCGACCAAGCAACAGCCTTCCTGCGCAACGCCCTTGGTACCGCCCAGTCCTAACTGATCGTTGCCGGAATGCGGTGCGTAATGGCCTCAAGCGGATGCAAGCAGACACCCGTGCCCGGTTCGGGCTGAGCGACGCCACTCACATACGCCAACCGGGGCCACAGCCGCTGCACGGCTGGCCCCGGTTGTCGCTGGCCGCAGGCCCCGCCCGCTCTATTGGGTCTGCAGTTCCCCGATCCGTGCCACTGCCGTTCCCCTCTTCGGGCATACCCATACCGCCGTGTCCGCGCGCACTGTCGCCGTCAGCGGATGCGTGTCCGGGTGTGTCGGGCACTGTGGCCAGACCGCCGATGCACCTTCGGACCATAGTGCCTCCACCGCCCAGTCCTGGACCTGATCCGCCAGGTGCACGAGCAGCTCCGCGGCGGTGCCGTCCTGATGTGGGGTCACACCCTGACCTGAACCGTCCGGGGCCCAGAGCACGATCCCGAACCTGTCGTCCGTACGTACATCCGGCTGCACCGCGCACTGTGCCTGGAGGTCCCGCAGGACTGCCTCCAGAGCTTCGGCGAATTCCATGTCGGCCACTGGGTCTCCTGATCACATCAGGGAGAACTGCCTCACAGTCTCCACTGCCCCTGAAGCTTACGATGATCTTTTCCGGCCCAGGCCCCGCTTCAGCAGCCGCCTCAATCCCGGCGCTGCTGGCCGACTGTCCGGCAATTGACGCCCAACCACACCGCCGGGGCTGCACCGCCTCCTTGGGCATCAGCCCACCTCCACACGCGAGACGAGCGAACGACCCACTCCCATCCATCCCGCCAACGACAAGAGTTCATACCCACCCACCCGGAATCAAAGGGTCACGTTCAGGAGGTGAATGGCATCTCGGGCCAACGACCGGCTGATCCAAGCGAAACCGCACCGTTGCAGTCAGGTGTCTTCGGGATCCGGCTCGAACGTGAAATAGATACTCAGCGTGTAGGGCTCGCCCTCGCCGTCCAAGAGAGTCCACGACACGTCTACCAGGCAGACGCTTTGTTCCCGGAGCCACTCATGGGCTTTCCTGAAAACTTCCACGGCAGTTGTGCCAAGGAACAGCTTCCTGGCGATGGGATGCACCCCGGTCTCAGCATCTGAATCGTCGAATCCCGCCGGAACGTCCAGGCAGAAGTGGGCATCGAGCACCGTGGAATGCACCCTTTCCAGTCGCATTACCCGTACAAGTCGACAGATATTGCCCCTCTGAGCACGACGCCTGGTAAGACTGCCGCACTCCCGGAAGGGCTGTTTCTGCCGACCATGTGGTGAGGTGACGCTGCCGGTGGAACGGCCCCGCGACGATCCCGCCTGGCCACAGTCAGCCCGCGAACGGCCCAGTTCGGGCCGCGCCGCGAGCTTGAGGCCGTGTCCGCTCGCTCGTCCACCACACACGCCGGGGTAGGTGCCGCGTCGTGCACGGGGACGCGAGGGGCTGCGGGGGCACTGACAGCCGTACCCGCCATCGAGCAAGAGCGGGAGGCCGCCGGCCCCGGGGCCGAGCGTCAGCTGCTTCGTACCATCTCGCGTTCGGCTACTGCGCGGAAGCTGTGCGGCGGGCGGCCGATGAGGCGCTGGACGGTGTTGGTGATGCGGTCCTCGGCTCCCTCGGCGATGACGCGGTCCATGCCGGCCAGCATCGCCGCGAACTCAGGTGGCATCAGCGCCGTGAGACGGTCACGCATCTGTTCATACGTCAGGTGGTGGTGGGTCACCGGCCGGCCGGTGACCTCGGTGGTGATCGTGGCGATGTCGTCGTGGCTGAGCGCCTCCGGTCCGGTGAGGACCAGATCGGTATTGGGCGGGCGGCCGTCGGTCAGAGCGCGTACGGCGACGGCGGCGATGTCCTCGGCGTCGACGAAACCGACCCGGCCGGTCCCGGCGGCGGTAAGGATGGTGCCATTCGCGCGGATGCTCTGGGCGTGTGCGTGCGTGCCGGTGAAGTTCTGCATGAACCAGGAGGGCCGCAGCACTGCCCATTCGTCGAACAGACCGGGCAGGGCCTGGTGCACCGCTCCCACCGCCGGGCCGCCCTCGGGGATGGCCGAGGAGCTGAGCAGCACAGCGCGGCGTACGCCGGCGGCGCGGGCCTGCCGGAGAAAGGGGAGCATGACCGAAGCCGGGTCGGAGTCGCCCAGGGGTGGGATGAGGTAGAGGCGGTCGATTCGGTCGAGGGCGTCGGCGTGGGTGGTGGGGTCGTACCAGTCGAAGCGGACCGATTCCGCGCCCGGGACCGGGGTGGCGTGACGGCTGGCGGCCTTGACGTGGTGGCCGACGGTGATCAGCTGTGCGGTGGTGCGGCTGCCGGTGGTGCCGGTGGCTCCGATGATCAAAGTGGTGTGGGTGTCGGTCATCGGGTGCTCCCGGCGAAGTCGGCGCCGGATTCGTGGACGCCGAGGGGGTTCCAGTAGTCGCGGTAGGTGGCGAAGCGCCCGCCCTGAACGGTCACGACGGCGATGTAAGTCATGTTGAAGGGCTTGCCGTTCTCCATCAGGCGGCCCACTCCGCGCATCTCGACCACGATCGTCTCGGGGGCGGTGGTCTGGTGGATCAGCACATCGGGGAAGTCGTGCAGGTCTATGTGGTCGGGGTAGTGGCGCATGTAGGCGGCGATGGACTCCTTGCCCTCGAGCCGCCCGGGCCAGCCCTGGGGGGCGAAGGGGAACTCCAGGATGCCGTCCTGGGCCCACAGGTCGACCCAGGCGGGAATGTTCTTGTCCAGCAGCAGTCGCAGGCTGTGTCGGTACAGATCTGCGGGTGAGGTGTTTGCGGGCATGGGTTTCTCCGTCCCGTACGATACGGACCCACGGTCCGCTTCCCCGGGAACGATACGGACCGCTGGTCCGCATCGCAAGCAGAGGGAGTCGTATGACCGAGCGCAAGCCACGCAAGGACGCCGTCCGTAACCGGGCGGCCGTCTTCACAGCCGCCGACACGCTCTTCGCTCGCTGCGAGAGCCCCGCAGACGTCACCATGGCCGACATCGCGACAGCAGCCGGCGTCGGCAAGGGAACACTCTTCCGCGCCTTCGGTGACCGCAGCGGGCTGATCCGCGCGCTGTATGAAGCGCGACTCGAACCGGTCAGGGCGGCCATCGAGGAGGGCCCGCCGCCGCTGGGGCCTGCCACCCCGCCGCTTCAACGGGTACCCGCCCTGCTCGACGCCGTCCTGTGCTTCAAACTCGACAACCGCCACCTCGCGCTGGCCCTGGAGGGAAACGGGAGCGACAGCCCCTACCGGGCAGAGCACTACGAGCAATGGCACACCATGCTCCGCGACATGCTGGAGCAGATTCCCGGCCTCACCGACAGCGCTTTCACCGCACACGCACTGCTCGCCGCCGTCCGAGCCGACCTCGTCGAGCACCTTGCCGGACACAAGCGCGTACCCCGCGAAGAAATGAGGGGGCACCTGGCGAGCTTCGCCGCCAAGGTCCTGGGCACTCACCCCCGCGGGGACTGATCTTCAGGGGTTGATGAGACAGTCGGCTGGTCGCCCGGAACCGCTGCGACTTGCCCCCGCCTTCGGCCACCGCCGACCCGCATCCCGTCGAGCGCCGACATCCGTGAACGACCGAGGAATGGCACCGGACTGTTCCCGTGCGAAGAACATTCGTCAGTCGATGACGGCGGTGGCTTCGATCTCGACCAGATGCTCGGGTACGTCCAGTGCCGCGACGCCCAGCGGCGTGGTCGGCGGTACCGGGGTGACACCAAGCTTCGCGGCCGCCCGAGTGATTCCCTCATTAGAGCAGGGGCATCTTGTCGGGGGTCCAGTCGACGACACAGGGTCAGTTTCGCCACGTCATCGAAGGAACCGCCGGCCGCGGTCAGGGCGGTGCCGATGTTGAGGTAGCACTGCTCGACCTGGGCAGCGAGGTCGCCTTCGCCGACCGCGAGACCGTCGGCGTCCCAGGCAACCTGCCCGGCGATGAAGACCAACTGGCCTGCGCGGCCGTCGCCCCGACCGCTCCCGCTGCAGCACCGGCCGACAACGCCACGAAATTCCGACGGCTTATCCCCACCACGCACTCGCTCCTCATCAGTCCGATCCGGTCTGCCACTCGGCTGACGAGAAGAGTGCCGGGGATCGGCGAGGTTCAACAGATGGTTGACGATGACACTGGGTGAATCGAGGATGAACGGAAGCCCGTCGCCAGCCGTGGGGTGAATTGCCCGGGTTGGGGATGGGACTGCGGGCTCTGGTCCACCCTCCCGCCAGATTCAGCTCGGACGGGAACGGGCATGTGGCCTACCTCTTCGCGCTGTCGCGCGGGATGTCCGAGCACGGCGCATCCATCGGGAAATCTCCACAACCTCACCAGTACCCAACTCCTGGTCGCCGTCGCTCTTGTCATCGGCACCGTCGAGCTCCTCGGACTCCCTGCCGAAGAGCTCGAGGTGCACGGGTTCTTCTGCCACGCCCGTTACGAAGGCACCAAAGCGCCGTAGATCGAGAGCGCTGTAATCCCGACCACGCAAGCAACTATCACCCAGTACCCGAAGCCCCTCCCACCCACGCTTCGCCCCTTTCGCGCGGCGGAGTTGGTTGCTTGATGAGGTGCCGCCGGTCTGGATGTGGCTGTGGTGGGACCGGAGGCCGCTTCGGCGAGCAGGCGGCGGCAGGTTGCCGCCAGCTGGACGGTTTCAGCGGAGAGCGACACCACAGCTTCTGATCGCGCCGGCGCGGTGGTACCGCCATCGAGGATGCGCCCCGCACGCACGAGGATCTCGTCCCTGCCTCCAGTCGGCGCGAGACTGATCCAGCGCTGCACATGCTCGCCCCGGATGACCACTCCCCCGGACCGCTCACGGTAGACGGTGTGTTCCCGCCAAAGCGTCTGCGCCAAAGCCTGTGCAGTTTCTCGCAGTTGGGCTCTCACGGTCTCCCCCTACACCACTTATCGAATCAAACAAACATCGCACTGTAGTGGTAGCCCCATGCTCTGGGCCACTTCATCGGAACCCGTCCGAGCTGCGGGACGATCGTGAGGGGCGGTCATGCCCACTCGGTCCAGCCGGACTCGCGGCGTGAGGTCGTCCCGCGGCGTGCTACGAGACGATCGAAGCCCAGACTGCGTGGCCCCGGGGCCACTGGTGTCGCGTCAGGCATCGTTCGTCTCGTCCTGTCGCCCGCGGCCGCGCCCGGCACGGGCTGACGCAGACGGAACGTTCACCCTGCCCGAGCACCGGGCGATCTAGCGATGGCTCATTGGATCAGGTCGGTGTGCGGATGCTCGGGGGAGGTAGGGCAGACGTAGAGCTGCATGTTGTCGGTGCTGCCCACTTCGACCCCAGTCGGCTGCGAGGGGTGTTGGCCGGCGTAATGGGCGGCGTAGGCGGCGGCCTGGTCTTCGCACGGCGCCCAGCTGCGCCCCTCATCACCGTCCCATTCGAAGGAAGCGATGGTCAGCAGCGGGACCATCTGCACATCGCAGACAGTGCAGTATCGGCGATACGGGTCGGTGCGGCCCCACGGGGGCCAGCCACCGACCTTCCAGCCGGGAGCATCAGCCAGCTCACAGTCATAGAAGTCCCGCGGATAGTCCCCGTAGGCGCTGTCCACGCCCACGCCGGCTGCCTGCCATCTGCTCCGGTCCTCCACCATCAGCCGCATCTCCGGGCTCAGATCGAGGCTGTCGGGGTACTCGGTGATCGATTCTGGTGCCAGCACGCACGGCTCCGGCACATAGCCCGGATAGTTCGCCTCGTACGGTTCCGGCGGTGTGGCGAGGATGTCGACAACCGCGGCGGCGGACCGCCAGAACAGCGCGGTCGACGGCTTGTTATCCGGTTCGTGGTCGTAGGGGCACCAGAGAATCTGGAGCAGATCGGCCTGGCCGGGCGGCCGCAACAGGGGTATGTCGCGCAGATACAGCTGGGCCACGGGCAACATGGGGACCGGGCACTCCGCAGGCGGAGGGCTGGCAGCGAGTCGCTCCGCGAGCCTCGCGGCGCTCCGTTCCTTGAGCGCCTCCTCCTCGGGCGTCAGCTCGAAATCACCGGAATCAGGGTGCCACCGGGCCTGCATGCGTCTCTCAAGCCGCACTATGGCCGGCGACTGGCGGAACCCACTGTCAAAGTGCAGGTGCGAGCTTTCACAGTGCGGCCACGGCTCCTCGGCCGGCCACAGCAACGGCCCCCCGACCGAGCTCTCCCTGACCGAAGGCGACCCCGGACGGGGATGCAGCCGAATCGCAGGACGCGCCAAAGAAGCCAGCTCAGGAAAGACCGCGGTCACAGCTACCGGCCGCGGCGGAGTCGTACGTACAAAGACCATGCCGGTGATCCTGCCACCAGCCACCGACAGTCCCCTGCCGCCTCAATCGGCGTCGTGTGCGTCGATGCTCAGCTGGTCAAGTCCGACGCACGCAGACTGGGCACGGTGACAGCAAGCCCGCCCGTGTGACACCTATCGTGCTTCGGCTCAGCCACACGAACCTCACACACATGGGACAACCTGTTAACCAGTGGCGCTGGCTTACCTTGGCGATCCATTTCAGCGGCAGCGTGGGCGACCCCCAGCGCCGAAAGGACCGGCGCACACCCCATGCCTTGGTTTCTCTGCCGCGAATGGTCAGGCCGGCTCCCCCGCGTTCGGCGGGGCCGTTCGCCGGCCTCGCCGCAAAGCGGCGAGGGTGAGCACCGTCACGGCAACAATGGCGGCGGTCGAGAGGATGAAGGCGGGCGAGGAGGGTACGGAGGCCGTGGCTCCGGCGATCACGTAGGCGGCGGTGCCGGGCAGCACGCCGAGTGCGGTCGCAGTCGTGTAAGGACGAAAGCGCACCCCTGAGAAGGCCGCGGCAAGGTTGACCCCCTGGAACGGCAGCCCAGGCACGATACGGAGCACCAGCACGCTGCCGAATCCCTGGTCGGTGAGGCGACGGTCGAGGCCGGCGAGGATCTTCCCCTTCAGCAATGGCCTGAGCGCGTCCCGGCCGAGACTGCGGCCGAGGCCGAAGGCCAGTACCGCGCCGAGGGTGGTTCCGGCCACCGCCACAGCCAGTCCCACAGGGATTCCGAAAAGAGCACCGGCGGCAACGTTGAGTACCGGCTTCGGAAAGAAAGCGAGGGTAGTGATCGCGAACAGGACGGCAAAGGCTGGTGCTGCCCAGATCCCAGGCAAGAAGGAGGTGAAGTCGTGCGGGAGCAATCGCTGCGGGCTCCACCACAGCACGCCGCCGACCGCGGCCGCGAGCAGCGCGACGAGCGCTGCGAGCCGGGCCCTCGGCGACGGTGGTCGAGCAATCACCCGGCGAGCTTACCGGCCGTCTGCCGCGCTTCGCGGTCCTGGTCAGGCGTGGGCCGCGACCGCGAGGGAAGCCTCGATGCCCCCCTGAAAGTCGAAGCTGACCAACGCGGTCCGACTGCGGAGACAGGAGGGTGCTGGGGTCGGCGTACTTGGTGAACTTGACCGTCTTCTCTGCCGCGGCGGCTTCAGCTCGGTCCTGACGGCTGTGAGCGGCCTTCAGGTACCCGGCTTTTGGCGTTGCCTCTCAGTCGTCTCGCAGCGACTGGAGTATGGCCGACCGACCGGCGAGCTGGGCCTCATTTCGCGTAAATCGGAACATGCTGACGCGCGAACGGTGGCAGATTCAGCCACCTCACCAGTAGACCACCGGCGCTGTGTGGACCACACCGCTCAAGGCTCATGAGTGGGCGGCCGGACAGGTCCATGAAACTGGAGCCCATAACCGAGGAGAGAAGCGAAATCGAGAACAGCAACCAGACGGCAACGCCGACGTCAGCCATTGCCGGAGCGCGCTCACCTGGGCCAACGTCCCATCCCCTGGACCACTTTCCTCAGAACTTCGCAGGGGCAAGGAGCCGGCACTGTGCCCACAGCAGCCGCCACCGTCTGAGAGGACTTCGAGGTCCCCGCCCACGCCCGCGGCGGTCAAGTCACCCTCAACCTCTACGACCACCTCGCCGTCTACGCCCCGAAGCGCCCGGGGGCGTACTTGCGCATCTCCTTGGACCGCTTCGGGCTCGAAGCGGACGGCGCCCCCGGCTCGAAGACGCCGAGGCCCCCCGGGCATGCCTGCGCTGGGGCTCCTTCGTCAAGATCTACTGGGAAAACGACACCTCGGCCCTCAAAAAGCGCAAGGTCATCAAGCCCGACGGCGCCATCGACTGGATCGTCCTGCGCCCCGAGTTCCGCCAGCTCTTGACGGACCTGGCCAACGGCGTCATCGACGGCGTGATCTTCTACGACCTCGACCGGCTCGTCCACCAGCCCGGGATCTCGAAGACCTCATCGACATCATCGAATACGTCAAGCGCCCGGTCACGGGCGCCACCGGCGGCCGCATGAACCTCATCAACGACAGGCGACCGCCACATGGCCCGTGATGTGCGTGATGGCGCTCAAGTCCTCCGAGGACACCGCCCGCCGCGTCGCCCGCCAACACCTCCCTCGACCAGGCACCGACCTCAGCGTGACGCGAACCTCTGTTCGCTGTTACCTGTGTCAGGTGGTCTTGATCTGGCCGCCATCGATGACGAACTCGGCACCGGTGATGTTGCCGGCGCGTGGGGAGGCCAGGAAGACCACGAGATCGGCCACCTCCTGGGGTTCGGTGATGCGTCCGGTGGAGATACCCATCTGCTGGGGTACGACCTGGTCCAGGGCCTCCTGTGCCGTGCCGCCCGCACTGGCCGCGACGGTGTCGGCGAAGGCGCCGGGGGCAGTCCAGAACGGGGTGCGCACGGGTCCGGGAGCGACGGCGTTGACGCGGACGCCACGGGGAGCGAACTCCTCCGACAGAGCCTTGGTGAGGTTGCTGAGGGCGGCTTTGGCCGCTGAATAGTCCACCACCATGGGGAAGGGCAGCCGGGCGTTGACCGAGGTGATGTTGACGATCGCCCCCTCGCCGTGAGCCAGCAAGTGCGGCAACGACGCACGGCTGGCGCGCACCGCGCCCAGGAACGTCATGTTGAGGGCATGCACCCAAGCTTCGTCACCGATGTCGAGGAAGCTGGAGCGTGGGCTGGTGGCACCGACGTTGTTGACCAGTACGTCGATTCCGCCATGTCTTTCTGCTGCCTCCCGGACCAGGGTGCCGGCACCGTCGGCGTCGGCCAGATCGACGGGGTGGAAGGCGACGTCGTACCGCTTGCGCAGGGCCGCCAGCTCAGTTGTTTCGGTGCGGCTGCCAACAACCACGCGCGCGCCCTCACGTCCGAGTGCCTCGGTGACGGCCAGGCCGATGCCCTTGCTGCCTCCAGTGACAACGGCGACCTTGTCCGTCAGGCTCAACTCCACCGGATTCTCCTCCCGCATCACGCTTCCAGCATTGCCAAATGCACCCAAAACAGCTGCTTGGTCGAGTATCGCCCCTCGATTCGGAGCAGCACCGTCACCACGCGCCCTGCGCTGAGGATTCCCGCGCGCCACCGCCCTCGTGGGCCTGAGACGGTTCCGTGGGCAGCGGGGTTGTGACGGCAAACCTCGCCGGACGCCTCCTGACGCAGCACCGGCTGAGGGTGTTTCGAGCATCCAGGGGCGTTGGCAACAACTCATGAAACGTCAAACTCGCAGCGCGAACGGCGGGTGTCGCCGTTGCGTTGGTGGCGATGACGACCTGGCGCTGTCGTGTGAGTTCACGGCGCCCCCGGAACAGATCGGAGACGCTCTCCGGGCCCGCGGCCAGTGCGTCGATGGGCACCGCCGCATCAGGGGCACCGAGGAGGCCGATGACGAGGGACCCCTGCATCGCGAAGTCGCGGGCGGTGCGAACCCCTTGCGGGGCGGTACTGAAGGCGTGTTGGGCGAATGTCGCACGGGCGGGTCCTTTGCCGCCCGTGGCGGGAGGAGTGTGGTGGTCCACGCTCGCCGCAGCGCCCCGGCTCGCTGAGCGTCAGCCGGCTCACCGACACACTGGCCGCGCTCGGCGAACTCGACGACACCATCGCTGTTCACCTCCGACAACGGCGGCACCGGCGAGGGCGGCGCCGAAGGCACCCGCAGCCACTTCAGCCGCTTCGTCCACCAGCCCGTCCCCGAGGACTGGGACCAGGACGTGGAACGGGACACCGAGCTCATCGGCGGACCGCGGAGCCTGGTGCACTACCCGCGCGGCTGGGGCATGGCCTCCAACACCCCGTTCCGGCTGTACAAGGGCCAGACCTACGCGGGCGGGGTGCGCGTCCCGTTCGTCCTCTCCTGGCCCGAGGGGCTGCCGCGGGCCACGGAGGACGCCGGTGTACGGCACCAGTACGTCACCGACGTGACCCCGATCCTGCTGGACCTGGCGAGCGTACCGAGGCCCGAGCGGTGGCGCTCGCGCCCCGCCCAGGAACCCGACGGGGTCAGCTTCGCGCCCGTGCTGCGCGACTGGCGGACGGAGAGCGCCCACCGGGAGCAGTACTGCGAGATGTCGGGCAACCGCAGCTTCTACCGCGACGGCTGGAAGCTGGTGACCCTGCACCGGCCGGGCACCCCATACGACGACGGCGAGTGGGCGCTGTACGACCTGCGCACCGATCCGACCGAGACCACCGACGTGGCCGCCGACCACCCGGAGGTGGTGAAGGAGCGATTTCCCTGGCCAGGTGCGTCGTCGATGAGCGCGGTGGGGGTGCCCTCGAAGCGGACCCGGTATGGACACTCAGCTCTACGCCGGCGTACTCCAAGCACCTCCTGGGGGATGCTCCCAGGAGGTGCTCCACATGGACCTTGGCCGCCGACAGGCCGTGGGCGTCAAGCCACAGCGGGTGTGTAGTGGCCCGTGTCACCGCCCTCGATGGCGCGGCTGGAGGTGCCGTCGATGCCCACCGGAGCATCTCCGGCGACGGTCACCCGGTGCAGCAGGCGCGGCAGGTCGCCGTAGTCGTCGGGGGCGTAGTGCTGGGTGATGCGATTGTCGAAGAGGACGAGGTCACCCGGTGTCCAGGCCACTCGGACGATGTTCTCGGGCCGCGTCACGTATGACTGGAAGATGCGCAGCAGGTCCCGGGACTCGGAGGGGCCGAGGCCCTCGATGGTCTGCGCGAAGCCGCCGATGAACAAGCCGCGCTCCCCCGTCTCGGGGTGCACGCGTACCACCGGGTGGGCGGTGCGGTACGTGCGCGAGACGAACTGCTTGCGGTGCTCGGCCGCCTTCTCGTTCTTCGGAGCGGCGTAGTCGTAGTCGTTGGTGTGTACCGCCCACAGCTTGTCCGCCAGCTCGCGCAGCGGCTCGGGCAGGTCCCGGTAGGCCCCGGCCGAGTTGGCGATCAGCGTGTTGCCGCCGTAGGGCGGGACGACGATGCTGCGCAGGGTCGACGCCTTCGGGGGTGTGCGGACGAAGGTGACGTCGGTGTGCCAGTGGTTGGCGCGGATGCCCTCGTCCCCGTCGACAGGCAGGACGTTGGGCTGCCCGTCGACGGACGGGACGGTGGGGTGGGCGGTGGTGAGTTCGCCGAAGAGGGAGGCGAAGCGCAACTGCCCTGCGTCGTCCAGCTGCTGGCCGCGGAAGACCAGGGCCTTGTGTTCCAGCAGAGCCGCGTTGATCTCGGTGACGATCGCCGGGTCGAGGTCGGCGGAGAGGTCGACGCCGACGATCTCGGCGCCGATGCGTCCGCCGATCCGACGGATGTCGAAGCCTGTGCTGGTGCTCATGTGCGGGTTCCTTTCGGGAGTTTCGGCAGTTCAGGAGTTCGGCAGTCTCAGAGGTTTCGGTCGTGTCAGGAGGTGATGGGCAAGGCGGTTCCGTTGGCGTCGGGCGGGTTGAAGGGTGGTCCCACGGCCAGCCGGGCGCCGGGGGTGCGGCCTCGCCCCCAGCCGATGCGGCGGCGGTAGCTGCCGAGCAGGCCGGCCCGGTCGAGACCGTCCTCGTCCCGTACCGCGGGTTCATCGGGCAGCGGATATGACTGCGGGGCGACGTAGAGGGCGTCGGCGGGGCAGTTCGCCTCGCACTGGAAGCAGGTCTGGCAGTCCGTGTGCCGGGCAAGGACCGGGATGCCGTCCTCGCCTCGGTCGAAGACGTTGGTCGGGCAGACCCTGATGCACTTGTCGCAGGCGATGCATCGCTCTGCGGAGATGAATTCGATCACGAGGCTGCCTCCAGGAGTACGGCCACGGGCTCGGGCCGGGTCCACACCTCGTCGAGTCCGCCGGTGACGATGCGGTGGCGCTGTGCGGGGTCCTGACCGGGGAAGTCAAGGCGCCGTGCCATGCCGCGGCTCTCGGTGCGGGCGAGTGCGGAGGCGTACATCCAGCGGGCGTGTGCGGTCATCGCCGCGGCCTCGCGGGCTCGTACGACATCGGGCCCCCCGCCGTGCAGTGTGGAGCGGGCCTCGGCCCAGGTCGCGTCGAGCGCTGCCAGTGAGGTGGCGAGAACCGCGCCATGGCGCAGGTAGTTCTTCTCGTACGGCAGGACCTCGGACTGAGCCGCCGCGATCACCTCGCGGTGGGCGCCTGTCGGGCCCGCTGCCCCGGTCGGCCGGACGCCCGCCCCGCCGGTCGGTGTCAGCCGGCGGGTGGCGCCCCGGCGGCCGAAGGACAGAGCGTACCGGGCCGCTCCCTTGCCCGCCCAGATGCCCGAGGAGAGGGCCCAGGCGGCATTGTGGCTGCCACCCCCGGTGAAGCCACCGCAGATCAACTCGCGGGTGGCGGCGTCCCCGGCCGCGTACAGCCCGGGGACGGTGGTGGAGCAGTCGTCACCAGTGATGCGGATGCCGCCGGTGCCGCGCACCGTGCCCTCGGCGAGCAGCGTGATCGCGAACCGTTCGGTGAACGGGTCGATGCCGAGCCGGTCGAAGGTGAGGAAGAAGTTCGGCTGGGCCAGTCGCATCGCCCGCCGGGCCGAGGCGTCGGCGCAGTCGAGACGGCAGTACACCTTCTCGTTCAGCAGCGCGCGGGCGATCACCGACCGGCCGCCCTGGCTCGCCGCGCCTTCCAGGAGGGCCCCGTCCTCGTGGTAGAAGGTCGCGAAGGAGTAGAACGCGGTCTTGGTGACCGAGGTGCCCTCGGGTGCGATGCCGTAGGCGTTGGAGAACTCCATGCCGGAGAGCTCGGCGCCCGTCTCGGCGGCGAACAGGGCGCCGTCTCCGGTATTGACGTTGCAGCCGAGCGCTCCGCTGAGGAACGCACAGCCGCCGGTCGCCAGGACCACCGCACCCGCGCGCACCCGGTACGCCTCCCCCGCCTGTCGCCGGTAGCCGCGGGCCCCGGCGACCGTCCCGGACGGGTCCGTCAACAGCTCGGTGACCGGACTGTGGTCGAGAATGCGCGCCCCGGCCCGCTGGACGCGGATGCGCATCCGGCGCATGTACTCGGGGCCCTGCAGGCCGTTTCTGAGCTGGGTGCCGTCCGGTCCGGTGGGGAAGGGGTACCGGCCCGCTGCGGCCAGCTCGTTCATGCCTGCGTACGTCTGGTCCAGGACGCGTTGCTTCCAGCGGCGGTCGTCGAGGTATCCGCCGAGCTTCTCCCGGCTCGCCATGGCCGCCTCCCGCGCGGCCGGGTCCGGCGGAACGTACCAGACGCCGGTGCCGCCGGACGCGGTCGCGCCGCTGGTGCCGCAGTAGCCCTTGTCAGCGAGGACGACGTCCGCGCCGGCCTGGGCCGATTTGAGCGCCGCCCAGGTGGCCGCGGGGCCGCCGCCCACCACCAGGACGTCCGTGATGAGGTCGAGCCCGGTCATGACGGCTGTCCCTCGGCGGCGGTGACGGAGGGGGCGAGCCGGCCTGCGGGGCGGGGCAGGCCGTAGTGCTCGCGCAGGGTGCGGCCGGTGTACTCGGTGCGGAACAGGCCGCGGTCCTGGAGGACCGGCACGACGTGGTCGACGAAGTCCTCCAGGCCGCCCGGCAGATGCGGCGGCATGATGTTGAAGCCGTCGGCGGCGCCCTGGGTGAACCACTCCTGGAGCTGGTCGGCGATCTGCTCCGGCGTCCCGGCGAAGACCCGGTGGCCGCGTCCGCCGCCGAGGCGCGCGATCAGCTCGCGCAGGGTCAGGCCGTCGCGGCGGGCGAGTTCGGCGACCAGCGTGAAGCGGCTCTTGTTGCCGTTGATGTCCCGCTCCTCGGGCAGCTCGGGCAGCGGCCCGTCCAGCGGCAGCCCGGTGAGGTCGGTGCCGAGCATGCCCGACAACTGGGCGAGGCCGTACTCCGGCACCTGGAGGTCGGTCAGCTCCTGCTCGAGGGCGCGGGCCTCCGCCTCCGTCGAGCCGACGACCGGGCAGATCCCGGGCAGGATCTTCAGGTCGGCCTCGGCACGTCCGTAGCGGGCGAGGCGGTTCTTCAGGTCCTTGTAGAAGGACTGCCCGTCGGCAAGGGTCTGCTGTGCGGTGAAGACGGCCTCGGCGTACTGGGCGGCAAACTCCTTGCCGTCCTCGGACGAACCGGCCTGCACCAGCAGCGGATGACCCTGCGGGCTGCGCGGCACGTTGAGCGGTCCTTGTACGGCGAAGTGCCGGCCGCGGTGGTCGATGGGCCGCACCTTGTCGGGGTCCGCGTAGATCCCGCGCTCGCGGTCGAGCACGATGGCGTCGTCCTCCCAGCTGTCCCACAGCTTGGTGGCGACCTCGACGAATTCCCGCGCCCGGTCGTAGCGCAGGCTGTGTTCGAGGTGTTCGTCCTGCCCGAAGTTGCGGGCCTCGTCGACCGTGCCGGAGGTGACGATGTTCCAGCCGGCGCGCCCGCCGCTGAGGTGGTCGAGGGAGGCGAACTTCCGGGCGGTGTGGAAGGGCTCGTTGAAGGTGGTGGAGACGGTGGCGATCAGGCCGATGTGCTCGGTCACCGTCGCCAGGGCAGACAGCAGCGTGAGCGGTTCGAAGCCGCCGAGCGCGTTGTGTTCGACCTTGCCCCACAAGGTCAGACCGTCGGCGAAGAAGATCGAGTCGAGCTTGCCGCGTTCGGCGGTCCGGGCGAGGTGTTGGAAGTACCGCACGTCGGTGACACGTTCGGGCTGGGTACGCGGATGCCGCCAGGCGGCGTCGTGGTGACCGGCATTCATCAGGAAGGCGTTGAGATGAAGGCGGCGGGGGTTGGATGCGGACACGGGAAGGTCCTCTCTTCGACAGTGGCCGGGGCAGACGTCAGCCCGTCGCGGGGACGCGCCATGCGCTGAGCCGCTTCTCCACGGTCACCAGCAGTTGGTTGAAGGCCACGCCGATGACGGAGATCGTGACGATGCCCGCATACATCTGGGGAATGGCGAAGTTGTACTGGGATGCGTTGATGAGATAGCCGAGACCGGCCTTGGCGCCGATCATCTCGGCGGCGACCAGGACGACGATGGACACCGCCCCGGCCAACCGGATTCCGGTGAAGATCGTCGGCACCGAGGCCGGCAGGATCACCTTCTGGAACAGCCGCGGGGCGGACAGGTCCATGGACTTCGCCAGCTTCAGCAGGGTGGGGTCGACGGTGCGTACCGCGCTGATGGTGTTGAACAGGATCGGCCAGGCGCACGCGTACACCACGATGGAGATCTTCGACGTCTCGCCGATGCCGAGGAGCAGGACGAACACCGGCAGGAGGGCCAGGGCGGCGGTGTTGAGGAAGACCTGCAGCAACGGGTTGAGGAGATCGGCGACCGGCCGGTACCAGCCGATGAGCAGGCCCAGCGGTACGGACACGCCGACGGCAATCGCGAATCCGCTGAACGAACGCACCAGGCTCGCCTGTGCGTTGTCGGCGAGCTGGCCGTTGGCCACCAGTCCCCACCATGCCTGGGCGACCTCGCTGAACGGCGGCAGGAAGGTGCGGTCCACCAGGCCGAGGCGGGGGGCCAGCTCCCACGCGAGCAGAAGGGCGAGGATCGCGACCGACCTGGTGATGCCGGTCAGTACGGCGCGCAGGATGCGGGCCGGTACGGGAGGGCCAAGGTGTCGCGGCCTGCTGGGCCTGCTCGGCAGGGCCGTCCCGAGCTTCTCGGTGGGCACTGGCGCCGTGCCGGTGGTCGGTGCGGAGAGTTCCTTTGGGGTGTCGAGCCGCGTGCTCGAACCGCTTGCGAGGCTCATACGGAGACCTCCTCCTTCTCCAGCAGTTGGGCCCTGGTCACCTCGTCGTGCAGCAGCGTCCAGATCTCGTGCCGGTACCGTGCGAACTCGGGGCTGGACCGTAGGTCGTCCGTCTCCGTGCGGGAGTCGAAGCCGATCGGCACGGCCTGCTTGATGCGGCCGGGCCTGGAGGTCATGACGGCCACCCGCTGGCCCAGGTAGACGGCCTCCTCGATGCCGTGGGTGATGAAGACAACGGTCTTTCCGGTGCGCTGCCAGATGCGCAGCAGCTCGTCCTGGAGCGATTCCCTGGTCTGGGCGTCCAGTGCGGCGAACGGCTCGTCCATCAGCAGGACGTCGGGGTCGTAGGCGAGGGAACGCGCGATGGCCACGCGCTGGCGCATGCCGCCGGACAGCTCGTGCGGGTGACGGTTCTCGAAGCCGGAGAGCCCGACCAGGTCCAGGTAGTCGCGGGCACGCGCGGCGCGCTCGCGTCGTGGTACGCCGGTCGCCTCCAGGCCGAATTCGACGTTGCCCAGGGCGGTGCGCCAGGGCAGCAGGGCGTATTGCTGGAAGACGATGCCGCGGTCCAGGCCGGGCCCGGTCACCGGTTCCCCGTCCAGGAGGATCCGTCCGGCGGTCGGCCGGGCGAGCCCGCCCAGCAGGTCCAGGAGCGTGGACTTGCCACATCCGCTGGGGCCGACCACGACGACGAACTCCCCCGCTTCGATCCGCAGGTCGACAGCGTCCAGAGCGGTGAACTCGCCGTCTCCGTCCCCGTAAGCCGATCCGCGGCCCGGGGACCTCCCCTTCTTGGCGGGAAAGGTCTTGCGCACCCGCTCGAACTCGATCTTTGGTGTGGCGGATCCCGGCATGGTCAGCTCCCGCTCTTGGAGGTCGGCTTGGCCGCGGACGACTGGTCCTTCGACTTGTCCTTCCGGCTGTACGCGTTGAACTCGTTGGTGTAGAGATCCGACGCCTTGACCTGGCCCTTCTCGATGTCACCGCGTTTGGCGAGCCAGTCGATCCACAGCTGGAGGTCCTTGTCGGCGATGCGCCCGGCGGTCTCGGCGACGCCGAAGGACTTCCAGTACTTCAGCGGGCCGGTGTCCTCGTTGCGGCCACGCTTCTTGACGATCTCGATCTGCCGGTCGATGACCTCGTCGCGCGGTCTGGCGCGGGCCCACTCGATGGCGCGCGCGACGCCCGTGACGAAGGTGCGCGCGGTGTCGGGGTTCTCCTTCAGGAACCGGTCGTTCACCACATACGTGCCGGCGGAAAAGTTGCCGAGCAGCTGGTGGTCGGTGAACAGCGGCCTGATGCCGCCGGTCTGCAGGGCCTTGTCGCGCAGGATGTCGCCGAGGACGCCCACCTGGATCTGCTTCTGCCGCAGCGACTGCTCGATGTTGACCGGGGGCACCACCAACGGCTCGACCTTCTTGATGTCCGCCTGTGACAAGCCGTGGCGTTGCAGGTAGATGTCGAGCATCGCCTCGGAGTGCGCGCCGAGGGTGTTCATCCCGACCTTCTTGCCGATCAGGTCACGGGCCGAGTGGATCGGGCTGTCCTTGAGGACGTAAAAGCCGTTGTAGGCGGCCTTGTCGACGCCGTAGTAGCTGATGACCGCCGTGATGGGAGCCTTTCTCGCAGCAAGTTTGACGACGGCTCCGTTGAACGCGCCGCCGAAGTCGACCTGCCCGGTGGCCGCCGACTGGATGTCCTGCGGCCCGCTGATCGTGTTGCCGACCCACTTCAGCTTCACGTCCTCCAGGAAGCCGAGGTCCTCGGCCAGTTCCGGCAGGATGACCGACCCCGCCCAGCCCTGGTATCGCAGCGTCTTGGCCTGATCCTTCGCCGAGCCGCCACCCCCGGTACCGCAACTGACTGCAACCGCCGAGAGGCCCAGCAGGGTGAGGAACTGTCGTCGGCTCGAAGGGGTCGTCAGCTTGCTTATGGAGCTCATGGAAGGGTCCTGTTCGCGTTGGTGAGTGCAGCAGCGGCGGTAGACGTACGGGGGGATGACCGCCGACTCGGGACGTAAAGAAACGGCCTGGGGTGTGAAGACAGCCCGAGGTGCGAAATCCGAAGAGGAAATGCGACGGGTGAGGTGAAACAAACCGGCACGCGCACCGGTCCCGGCCTATTCCAGGTGTGTATGCGGCGAGAAACACCTGGCAACGGGGAAAATCCCGGGCCGGAAAGTGCGCCGGAATCGAAGGGCGCGAAGGAGCAGCTGACGCTGGCCGGCAGCCCTAACGGCCAGCGGCACAGATGGCACTGGCCTGGCGTCGCAGATCGACGTGCAGGCGTGCGGTGAAGTTCGCCGAATGACTCACACTCGGGAGGCTGACAGCGAAAATCGGCCACGTCAATGACACAACAGCCCTCGTCTCACTTTCTGATTCTCCCGCCACGCGCGCGCAGCATGTCGTTCACAATCGCAGCCGCAGACAGCCGACAGGACGCGTACGGCTTCCCGCTCATCTGCGCTGCCACTCCTCCGCCAGCAGTTCGTAGGACCGCACCCGGTCGGCATGGCCGTGCGTGATGGTGGTGATCAGCAGTTCGTCGGCGCCGGTGGCCTCCTGAAGCTGCTCCAGCTGGTCGGCCACACGGCCCGGGGAGCCGGCGAACTGGGTTTCCACACGGTCGGCGACCAGTGCCCGGTCCGCGTCGGTCCACACATGGGAGCGGGCCTGCTCGGGCGTGGGGAACTCGATCGCGCCCTCGGCGCTGCGGATGCTGCGGACCCACAGGCCGTAGCCGGTGGCGAGTTCGCGGGCGGTCCCGTCGTCCTCGGCGACAACGACATCGGCCGAGACGCTCACGTACGGCTTGTCGAGCACGTCGGAGGGCTGGAACGCGGCGCGGTAGCCGTCCGCCGCCTCCAGCACGGTGGCCGGGCTGACGTGGTAGTTCGCCGCGAACCGCAGACCGTTGCGGCCGGCGGCCTCGGCGCTCTGCCCGCCGCTGCTGCCCAGGATCCACACCTGTACGTCGGCGCCCTCCCCCGGGACGGCGTGTGCCTCGATGCCGTCCGCGGAGCGGTACGTGCCGGCCAGCAGCGCGAGGATGTCATCGATCTGCTCGCCATAGTCCTGCGACTCGGCGCCTGGCAGCTGGAGCAGTCTGCGCTGGAGCGCGGCCCTCGGTGAGCCGAGCAGGTGCGCGAAGGAGAAGCGCTCCGGGATCCGCAGCCCGTTGGGGGCCCGGCCGTCGACGACAGGGGTCTCGGCCGGCAGCGGGGCGGCGGGCGGTCCGAGCGGACGACCGCCGGAGCGTCCGAGGCCCAGGTCGAGGCGCCCGGGGTGCAGCGTGTCGATCAGGCCGAATTCCTCGACCGTGGACAGCGCGGTGCGGTGACCGAGCTGTACGGCTCCGGAGCCGAGCCGGATCGTCGAGGTCGCGGAGGCGGTCAGGGCGAGGACGACGGCGGGTGAGGTGCCCGCCACGCCCGGATTGAGATGGTGTTCGGCGAACCAGTAGCGGGCGTAGCCGAAGCGTTCGGCCTGCCGGGCGAGGTCGATGGAGTTGTGGAGCGCCTCTGTGGCCGTGCCGCCGGACGAGATCGGGACCAGGTCGAGGACGCCGAGGGGTGTGCTCATGAGGCGGCCCGCCCGGCCGGCACCTCGGCGTCGGGGTGCTCCAAGCCAAGGTGGTCGCGCAGAGTGGTGCCCGCGTACTCGGTCCGGAACACTCCGCGCTCCTGGAGCAGCGGAACCACGGTGTCGGCGAAGGCGTCGAGGCCGCCAGGGGTGAGGTGCGGGACGAGGATGAAGCCGTCGGAGGCGTCCGCCTGGACGAACTCGTTGATGGTCTCGGCGACGGTGGCCGGGGAGCCGATGAACGACTGGCGGGTGGTGGTCTCGATGACCAGCTCGCGGATGGAGAGGTTCTTCGCTTCGGCGCGCTCGCGCCACTCCTTGGCGACGGCGAGCGGGTCGCGGAACTGCCGTACGCTGGCGCGGCCGAGCGCGATGGTGTTCTCGCCGGGGATCGGGTCGACGTCGGGCAGCGGGCCGTCCGGGTCGTAGGCGGACAGGTCCCGGTTCCAGACGTGCTCCAGGTACTTGATCGCGGTGGCTCCGCTCACCTGCTGCCGTCGTACCTCGTGGGCGAGTTCCCGCGCCTCGGCGTCCGTGTCGCCGAGGACGAACGTCGCGGCCGGCAGGATCAGGAGCTGGTCGTGTCTGCGCCCGTAGCGGGCGAGGCGGCCCTTGACGTCCTGGTAGAAGGCCTGCCCCTCCTCGAGCTTGCTGTACCGGCTGAAGATCGCGTCGGCGCTGGAGGCCGCGAACTCGCGCCCCTCGTCGGAGGCGCCGGCCTGGAAGATCACCGGGCGTCCCTGGGGGCTGCGCGGAACGTTGAACTGTCCGCTGATGTCGAACTGCTCGCCCTGGTGGATGAAGGCTCCGGCCTGGGCATCGCGCAGGAAGGTGCCGGTCGCCTGGTCGGCGATGATCTCGTCGCCGCGCCAGGAGTCGAACAGTTCGTGGGCCGTGGTCAGGAACTCCTTGGCCCGGGAGTAGCGCTCCTCCTGCGGCAGGAAACCACCGCGGCGGAAGTTCTCGCCGGTGAAGGCGTCCCAGGAGGTCACCACGTTCCAGGCGGCGCGCCCGCCCGACAGATGGTCGAGGCTGGCGAACTGTCGGGCGACCTCATAGGGCTCGTTGAAGGTGGAGTTGATGGTGCCGGTCAGGCCGAGGTGTTCGGTGACGGCGGCGAGCGCGGAGAGGACGGTGAAGGTGTCGGGGCGGCCGACGACGTCGAGGTCATGGATTTTCCCGCCCTGCTCACGCAGTCTGAGTCCTTCGGCGAGGAACAGGAAGTCGAACTTGGCTCGTTCAGCGGTCCGCGCCAGGTGTGCGAAGGAGCTGAACTCGATGTGGCTGCCGGCTTCGGGGGCGCTCCACACGGTGGTGTTGTTGACGCCGGGAAAGTGGGCCGCGAGGTGAATCTGTTTGAGCGGCTTGTCCGTTGAGGACGGCTTGTCCGTTGACGACGTGCTCATGAGTGGGTCCCTCCGGCTCAGGCGGTGGCGGCGGCGTAGCGGTTGGCGGGGCGGGCGAGCCCGAGCAGCCCGCGCAGGGTGTCGGCCTGGTAGGAGCTCCGGAAGGCGCCTCGGCGCTGGAGTTCGGGGACCAGACCCCGGGTGATCGCGGGGAGGTCGTGTCCCAGGACGGCGGGGCGCAGCCGGAAGCCGGACAGCCCGTCCGCCCTCAACTCCAGCAGCAGATCAGCAAGTTGGGCGGGTGTGCCGGTGAAGATTCGGGCGTCGCCGGCGTACGCGTATCCGGCAAGGGCGTCCAGGCGGTCCCGGCGGTCCTCCGCCGCGGCCGGAGTGTCGTCCAGGAAGACCACCAGGTCACCGAAGAGGTGCAGCGGCTCCCCCGTGCGCCCTGCCGCATCCTGCTCGGCACGCACCGCGGCGACGACGGCGCGCGCCTGCTCGGTGTCGTGCGGCGTGACGTATCCGACGTCGGCGGAGCGGGCGACCAGCCGGAACGGGGCACCGGTCGAGTGCTCGTGGGCGAGCGCGCTCACCAGGGGCTGGCCCTGCGGCGGCCGAGGCGTGATCGAGGGGCCCTTGACACTGAAGTGCTTGCCCTCGAAGTCGATGTAGTGCAGCTTGTCGCGGTCGATGAAGCGGCCGGTGGCGACGTCCCGGATCTCCGCATCGTCCTCCCAGCTGTCCCACAGCCGGCGCACGACGTCGACGTAGTCGGCGGCCTCGTCAAGGAGGTCCGTCGTCAGCTCCCGCACGGCCGGTCTGTCCAGGTCCCCGAGGCCGAAGGGCGGGATCGTGCGGCGTCCGAAGTGCCCGGCCTCGTTCGGGCGCGCCGTCACCTGCACACGCAGGCCCGCGCGACCGGTGCTCACATAGTCGAGCGTGGCGATCGCCTTGGAGATGTGGAACGGCTCGGTGTGGGTGGCCACCACGGTCGGCACGAGACCAATGTGCCTGGTCAGCGGGGCGACACGGGCGGCGATGAGGACGGCGTCCAGCCGTCCGCGCACCTGGTCGGTGCGGCCGTCCGGTTCCAGGAAGTGCGCGGACTGGAGTCCGAGCGAGTCCTCGATCGTGACGAAGTCGAGCAGGCCGCGTTCGGCCTCGGCGACGAGGTCGGCCCAGTAGCCGGCGGTGAACAGGTCCCGGGGCCGGGCCACCGGCTCGCGCCAGGCGGCAGGGTGCCAGCCCGCGCCGTCAAGCGCCACGGCCAGGTGCAGCGGGGCGGATGAAGGGGGCGAAGCAGGCAGCGAAGAGGATGACGAGGACACGGTGGGGCGCCTTCCTTATGGGACGTACGTACCGGGAGTGTGGGCTCATCTCGTCGCGATCGTCGCGGTCACTGTGACCGTCATGAAGCGCGACGGATCGGTTGTGGGAGCAGTGGACGGGCCGCGGCGAACGCCCTGTCGTGATGCACCAGTGCCGTCGCCTCCTGATGCACCGCGCCGGTCTCGACCTCGCCGACGACCAGCAGATGGTCGCCTACTGGCTGACGCAGCGTCACCCGAGCAGTGAGCCAGGCGGGTACGTCGTCGAGTATGGGCAGGCCGTCCTCGTGCGCGGTCCAGGCGATGCCCTGGTAGCGGTCGACGCCACTGCGTGCGAACTGCCGTGCCACCTCGGCGTTCTTGGCGCCGAGAAGGTGGACGGCGAACCGGTCGGTTTCCCGTACGGCCGGCACGGTGGATGCGCCGAGGCCCAGACAGAAGGACACGAGGGGTGGCTGCAGTGACACGGAGGTGAAAGAGGTGGCCGTGAAGCCGGCCGGGCCCGGGACGGTGATCACCGTGACTCCGGCTGCGTGGCGCCGCAGGACGCGAAGGAGTATGTCGTCGTCTGCAACGGCCGTTGAGTATCGCGCGGGGCGGTTCTCGGAGGTGACCATGTCGGTTCCCTTCGGCGTCTGGGCGTGGTCGGAGATGGCGTCGTCGGGCACGGCGGCCGCCTGTTCAAGGTGTCGGTGCCGACTGGCGGCCCGGGGTGCGCACCAGCAGGAAGTCCGTACGGCGGCGCAGGGTGAAGCCGATCGACTCGTAGAGGCGGATGGCGGGGGTGTTGCTTGCGAGGGTGTGGAGGAAGGGGGTCTCCCCGCGTTCCCTGATCCCGGCCGCCACCGCCCGGACCAGTCGCGTGGCCAGGCCCTGCCCACGGTGTGCCGGATGGGTGCAGACGGCGCTGATCTCCGTCCAGCCCGGCGGATGCACGCGTTCCCCGGCCATGGCGATGAGCCGTCCGTGGTGCCGGATGCCGAGGTAGGTGCCGAGTTCGACGGTGCGGGGCAGGAAGGGACCCGGCTTGGTCAGAGCGATCAGGTCCAGGATCTCGGGGATGTCATCGAGCCCGAGCCGTACCGCTTCGGGGGCGGATTCGGCGCGCAGCCCGGTGTCGACCAGTTGGACGCCCTGCCCTCTCTCCACGATCTCCCATCCGTCGGGGACGGCCCGCGCTCCCGTGACGGCGGTGACCGTGTCCGGGCCGACCAGCGCGGTCAGGTCGGCCCAGGCCCCCGGGTCGGCCGGGTCGGCGAGGGCGGTGAAGGGGCACACGTCCAGGGGGTAGCGGGCAGCGTGGCCGCGGCGCTCGGCGAACCGGGCGTGCGGGCCAGTCAGCGCGGCCCAGACAGCGTTGTCCAGGACGTGCGGTCCGGCCGGGCTCTGCGCGGGGGAAGGCGAGACGCTGGTGGACATAGTGGTGAGAAGGCTCCGTGGGATCCGTGTCATCCGTGACGGACATGGCGGGCCGGGGTGCCCGGGACTCCGACGTGACGCCGGAGTCCCGGGGCGGTCCCGGGCGGCAGACGCCCGTGCGAGCGTTGATCAGGAGTTGTCGAGCGGCAGGCCGGGCGGGTTGACCTGGGAGGTCCTGACGGCCTCGTTGGAGAGGTTCCAGGCGTCCAGCCACTTGGCGTACTGGCCGTGCTTGATCAGGTAGTTGATGGCCTCGGCGACCGGCTTGGCCAGCCCGCTGTCCTTCTTCGACGTCGCGGCGATCAGACCCTGGAGCTTCGCGCCCGCGCCGGAGAACTTGCCAGCGCTACGGGTTGCGTTGGGGGTATTCGCCGTGTGGGTGGTGTGGTAAGCGATGCTGGGGTTGGGGCCGAAGTGGGCATCTATCTTCCCGCTGTTCAGCGCCAGGTAGACACTGTTGTTGTCCGGGTAGTACTTGACGGTGAGGTCCTTGCCCTCCTTCTTCAGCTTCGCCTTCCACTCCAGCAGGACCTTCTCCTGGTTGGTGCCCCGGCTCACCGAGACCGTCTTGCCGGCCAGGTTCTTGTAGTCGCCGTCGAAGTTCCAGGGGCTCTTCTTGGGCACCTCGAACCCCAGGTTGTCCTGCCGGTAGGTGGCGAACTCGTACTTCTTCTTGCGCTCCTCGGTGTCGGTGACGTTGGAGAAGGCCACATCGACCTTGCCACTGTCGATGCCGACGAACAGGTTCTCCCAGGTCGAGTTCTTCAGCTCGGGCTTGAGGCCGAGGACCGCGGCCACCAGTCGACCGAAGTCGGGCTCGGATCCGGTGAGGGTCTTCTGGTCATCCCCCACGTACTGAATCGGCACGGAGCCGGTGGGCAGGGCGCCGACGCCGATGACCAGCTTGCCTTGCTTGACGATCGACTTGGGCAGCTTGGCGCTGATGGACTTGACCTCGGAGACCTTGAGGTCGGTCTCCTTGGCGGCCCCGTTGGAAAGGGCGCCCACGGTGACCGTCCCGGACGGCTTGTTGTCAGACTTGCCGGCCGCTTCGCTGTTGCCCCCGCAGGCGGCGAGGCCGGTGGCGAGGGTGGCGACGGCGGTGCCTGCGGTGAGGCTGCGGAGGAGTCTGCTGCGAAGGTTGGCGGTGCGCATGGCTGTCCTTGGTTCGGTGAGTGATTGTGGTGGCGTGTTGCTTGTTCGGCGGGGTCAGAGCACCTTGCTCAGGAAGTCCCTGGTCCGCTCGTGTTTCGGGTGGTCCAGCACCTCGGTGGGCGGGCCCTGTTCGACGATCCGACCCTCGTCAAGGAAGACGACCTGGTCGGCGACCTCACGGGCGAATCCGATCTCGTGGGTGACGATGATGAGGGTGGTGCCGCTGGTGGCCAGGTCCTTGATGACGGCCAGCACCTCGCCGACCAGTTCGGGATCAAGCGCGGAGGTGGGTTCGTCGAAGAGGATGACCCCCGGCCCCAGGGCGAGCGCGCGGGCGATGGCCACCCGCTGCTGCTGGCCGCCGGACAGCTGCCGCGGATAGGCGCCGACCTTGTCGGCCAGGCCCACCCGGCCGAGCAGCTCGCGGGCCAGCTCCTGGGCCTGTGGCTTGGTCAGCTTCCCGGTGGCAACGGGAGCGGCTGCCACGTTGTCCAGCGCGGTCAGATGCGGGAAGAGGTTGAAGTTCTGGAAGACGAAGCCGATCCGGCCGCGCTGGCCCAGGATGACCCGCTCGCTCAGCTCCTTGAGCCTCTCACCGTGCCGGCGTACGCCGATCGGCTCGCCGTTCACGCTGACGTACCCGACCTCGGGCTTCTCCAGATGGTTGATCACCCGCAGCAGGGTGGACTTGCCGGACCCGGACGGCCCCAGAATCACGGTGACCTCGCCCGGCCGCACGGTCAACTCGACGCCGTCCAGCACCCGGTGAGCGCCGTACCACTTGTGCACGTCGTGCACCTCGACGGCAGCCGGCCGTATCTCGGTGGCGTCGGTTGTGTCGGTGGCCTCGGTGGTCTCAGTCAGCTCGGTGCTACCAGCAGTCTCGGTCGTCATATCGCCGCCTCCCTCCGGGCTCGGACCCGCAGATCACGCAGACTCGTCCGCAACTTCTGCAACGGCGTCGGCGGAAGGGTGCGCGTTGCGCCCCGGGAGAAGTACCGCTCGACGTAGAACTGGACGACGGAGACCGCACTCGTGAGGATCAGGTACCAGACGGTGGCGACCAGTAGCAGCGGGACGATGTCACCCGGGTAGGTGCTGCCCATGCTCTGCGCGGATCCGAACAGGTCGAGCAAGGACACGTAGAAGACGAGCGAGGTGCTCTTGATGAGATTGATCAGCAGATTGACGTAGTTCGGGGTGATGGAGCGCAGTGCCTGCGGAAAGACGATCTTCGTGAACTGGTAGCTCTTCGGCAGGCCGAGTGCCGATGCCGCCTCGTGCTGCCCCTGGTCGACCGCGAGGATGCCGCTCCGCACCACCTCAGATGCGTACGCCGCCTCGTTCAGGCTGAGTCCGACGACCGCAACGACGATGTCGGTGGCGAGCCGGGACTCGTCGAAGCTGAAGAAGGCGGGCCCGAACGGAACCCCCAGGCTCAGCGTCTTGTACAGCGCGCTGAAGTTGTAGAGGAACAGCAGCACCACGATCAGCGGGACCGAACGGAACAGCCATGTGTAGGTCCAGCTGACCGCCCGCAGTACCGGGCTCCGGGACAGCCTGCCCAGGGCGACCAGGATGCCGCCGAGCAGACCCAACACGGCACTGTACGCCGTCACTTCGAGGGTGATGAGCAGACCGTCGAGGATCGTCGGGCGCAGGAACCAGTACTGGAACCGGTCCCACTGATAGAAGGGGTTGGTCACCAGTCCGTGGGCGATCTGGGCGACCAGCACCAGCACGATCGCCGTGGCGATCCAGCGGCCCGGTCTGCGCAACGGCAGCACACGCTGGGCCGCCAGTGGCCGCGGTGCGGTGTCGTCACCCGGCCGTTCGGCCTCGGCGAGGCGTGCGGTACGAGGCGCGGAGGAGAGTTCGGGGGTCTCCTCGGCAGGAGGCGCTGAGGCAAGGGATACCGCAGCGCCAGGAGATTGACTCATGGAGGGCTCCAGCGAATTCGGACACCCCGGACCACGGATGCGGCAACGACACCGCAGAGCCGGCAGGACTCTGCGTGACGATGCGCACGGGGCATGCGGAACGGGGGCTGGGCAGGAAGGGCGCACACCACGACAGCGGTGGCGTCACAGATTCAGAAGACCGTCAGCCTTAGCAGAAGGCACAGCAGGTGCCTGTGCCGGTACCGGTACACAGCGCGCTGTTGACGCGGAGTAGATCGACCGAACGGTTCGCGCACAGCAACAGGCAGCCGCGGCGCCGCCATGCGGCCGTCCCGAAAGCTGCGTACATTCCGTCACCGTCACCGTTCCGGCCCCTGAGGGCCTCGCGCTTACCGAAAGTCTCCGGCCCGGTCGTCACCTGGGGCACCCCACCGCGGCGCGAGGGTTGCCGGTCAGCAAGCCAGGGCTTGTCGCTGACACTCATGACCGATCTGCGGCGTAAGTTAGACAGACCTCGGACATGGTTGTCAAAGCCTGCCCGACCTGTGGGATGACAAAACGGGTCGGGGTGAACCTGGTGAGATGCCGACGAGTCCCGGCGTGGACCGGAATCGCTGCCGATTCGCGCGTCCGGTGTGGCGGATCTCCCTCAGAAATGCGCAGCCACGCAGTCACAGCCCCGCCGTGGCAATACGACATGGCGTAATACTCCGGCAACACACCTGGTCGGCAAACGCGGTTACGGTCCCTGCCATGCCTTCCACCCAACGCCGCCGCCAACAGCAGGGAGCCGACCCGACGAGCCCGACCACAGCCGCCGCGCGGCGCCGGCGGCTGCGCGCGGACCAGGCACGGCAGCTCGCGGATCTGCTACGGCACCAAGTGCTGGGCGGGGCGTTCCCGGACGTCGCGCTGCCGCACGAGTCGGCCCTCTGCGCCGATTACCTGGCCAGCCGCAACACCGTGCGCCACGCGCTGGATCTGCTGCGGCAGGGTCAGCAATGAGGTCCGCACCGTCGGGCCAGTCGTGGCTCCCGCCTGTGTGGCAGAGCGGCTGGGCGTGCCGGACGGCAGCAAGGTGCTGTACGTGGAGCGGCTGCGGCGGCTCCACGGGCTGCCGCTGTCGCTGGACCTCACCTACATACCGCTGGACATCGGCGTGCGGCTGCTCGGCGCCGACCTGGAGAACACCGACATCTTCCGGCTGCTGGAGGAACTCACCGGGCAGCCGCTCGGCACCGCCGAGATCACCCTGGAGGCGGTCAACGCCGACGCGCACTCTGCGGCCATGCTGCGGGCGCCGCGCGGTGCGGCGGTGCTGATGCTGGAGCGGCTGACGCATCTGGCCGATGGCCGGCCCGTCGACCTCGAGTTCATCCGGTTCCGCGGTGACCGCATCACCATGCGGGGGCTTCTGCACCGCTCGCTCTGATCCGCCCGACCCGCCCGATGCAGTCCTCAAGGGGCCCATGGCGCTGGTGCCGCAGCGAGCCGATGTGCCCGCTCGACTCGCTCGCCATCAACCCCGACACCGACAAGGCGTGTATGCACATCGCCGAGTACTGGTACTGCGGACCGTGCGCCGCGCACTGTCCCACGGATGCGGTCCCTGCTGCGCTTCCTCGGCTACTTCGAATGTGAGCTACGCGCGCTCGGCAAGTGGGGGGGCGGCCCACGAGATGACGTGGCAGGACTACGCCACCGGTGCGCCCATCACCGCCCAGATGGCCGCCGGAAAGCGGGAAAGGTGGATATCGGCTCGATGGGCAACTTCCTACTGCTGATCAGCGCGGCACGCGGGAAGCTGTCACCGACGGGACACAAGCGACTGCACTCGGTTCACCGCGGCGATGGAGGCGATACGAGTGGCGCGCAGCGGCCCAGGGCGGCCGCGATCCCGACCCGCCCAGGTGGCTGGGTGACAAGGCCTCCGGCGAAGGTCGTGCGGCGCCCGCCGTGGCTGCTGCACCGGAGCCCGGTTGCAGGTCCGGCAGCTGATCACCGCAATCCAACAGGGCACGCCGAGGAGCTGACCAGCCCTGGCGGCATGATGCTCGACAATGCCGCGCCGCTGAAGCCGTTCGCCGAGGGGGCGCGGGCCGGCAGAGTCAGTGGCGCAACGAGGTGGATGCAGCCGCACGACGAGCACCGTCACGCCGTCGCGCGGCTGAAGCGTCCCCGGCAGCTACCGACAGCGAGCCGCCCGCCTGATCTTGCATCGCCAAGCATGATGAGCGCCCATAAAATGGGGATTGCTGGCGCACTGGCGTGCCAGACAGGCACGTGAAGTCGGTGCGGAAGAGCGATCGACTCGGGGACGGGGTGCCTATGGATCCGGCCGCCGGTCCGGAGCGGGCCGTCATCCTGACTGTGGACGACGACCCGGGCGTGTCGCGTGCTGTCGCCCGCGATCTGCGGCGACGCTACGGTGCGTCGTACCGCATCGTGCGCGCGGAGTCCGGCGAGTCCGCCCTTGCCGCCCTGCGCGAGCTGAAGCTGCGTGGCGGCCCCGTCGCGGTGATCGTGGCCGACTACCGGATGCCGAAGATGAACGGCGTCGAGTTCCTCGAGCAAGCCCTCGACATTCACCCCGACGCCCGGCGAGTGCTGCTGACCGCGTACGCGGACACCAACGCGGCCATCGACGCGATCAACGTCGTCGACCTCGACCACTACCTGCTCAAGCCCTGGGAGCCACCCGAGGAGAAGCTCTACCCCGTCCTCGACGACCTCCTGCAGGCCTGGAGGGCCACCGACCACCGGCCAGTGGCCGTCACCAAGATCGTCGGACACCGCTGGTCGGCACGTTCGTCGGCCGTGCGGGAGTTCCTGGCCCGCAACCAGGTGCCGTACCGCTGGTACTCGTCCGACGAACCGGAAGGCCGACGGCTGCTGTGCGCCGCGGGCCAGGAAGGCCTACGGCTCCCGCTGGTGATCACTCCGGACGGCACGGCTCTCATCGAGCCCGAGGACCAGGAGCTCGCCGCCCGGGTCGGCCTCGCGACGACCCCGGCCACCGACTTCTACGACCTGGTCATCATCGGCGGCGGACCGGCCGGTTTGGGTGCGGCGGTGTACGGGGCCTCCGAGGGCCTGCGGACCGTCCTCGTGGAACGCTCCGCGACCGGAGGCCAGGCGGGCCAGAGCTCGCGCATCGAGAACTATCTCGGCTTTCCGGACGGAGTGTCCGGAGCACAGCTCACCGACCGGGCCCGGCGGCAGGCTGCGAAGTTCGGTGCCGAGATACTGACCGCGCGCGAGGTCACCGGGCTGGAGGTCAACGGCGCGTCGCGCGTCGTCCGCTTCTCGGACGGCTCCGCTGTCGCCGCGCACGCCGTGATTCTCGCGACCGGTGTGTCGTACCGGCAACTGGATGCACCCCACGTGACCGAGTTGACCGGCTGCGGAGTGTTCTACGGCTCGGCCCTGACGGAAGCGGCTGCGTGCCAAGGCCATGACGTGTACATCGTCGGAGGCGCGAACTCCGCGGGCCAGGCCGCGATATACCTGGCCCGGAGCGCCAAGTCGGTCACCATACTGGTGCGTAAGCCGTCCTTGTCCACGTCGATGTCGCACTACCTCGTCCAGCAGGTCGAGGAGACGGCCACGATCTCCGTGCGCACCAACACGGTCGTCGCCGCCGCCCACGGCTCGCGCCAACTGGAACAGATCACCCTCCGCGACACAGCGAACGGCCACACCGAACTCGTGGATGCCCAGTGGATGTTCGTCTTCATCGGCGCGGCCCCGCTGACCGACTGGCTGGAAGGCACGGTGCTCCGGGACTCCCGCGGGTTCATCCTGACCGGCCCCGACCTCACCGCGGACGGGCGCCCGCCGGCCGACTGGGAGTTGGACCGACCGCCCTACCACTTGGAAACAAACGTCCCGGGCGTGTTCGTGGCCGGAGACGCCCGCGCCGAATCCGCCAAGCGTGTCGCTTCCGCGGTAGGAGAGGGAGCCATGGCGGTCATGCTCGCCCACCGGTATCTGGAGCAGTCATGAACGGCCGTCCGATGCCCTGCAATCGGGAGGAACTCGGCTCGCTGTTCCTTTTCGAGAAGCTGGCCCCCGGCCAACTTGCCCGGCTCTGCCGCGAAGGCCGCGTGGAGGAGTTCGAGCCCGGACCCGTGTACGGGGAGGGCGACGCCGCCACGTGCTTCTACGTGTTGCTCGAAGGGACCATCGTTCTCTCGCGCCGGATCGGGGACTACGACGTGGAGATCAACCGCAGCTCCAGCCGCGGGGTGTACGCGGGAGCCTTCCAGGCCTACCTGGGTGACCGCCTGCGGCAGGTGTACAACAGTTCCCTGCGCGTCATCGAGCCCTCACGCTTCTTCGTACTCCCCGCGGAAACCTTCGCCGCAATCATGCACGAGTGGTTTCCCATGGCCGTGCACCTGTTGGAAGGCCTCTTCTTCGGCACCAAAAGCGCCCAGGAGGCCGTCGGCCAGCGAGAACGGCTCCTGGCTCTCGGATCACTGTCCGCAGGGCTGACCCATGAGCTGAACAACCCCGCCACCGCGGCCGTGCGCGCCACGTCCGCGCTCCGCGAGCGGGTTGCAGGAATGCGCCACAAGCTCGGCATCCTCGCGGCACGCCCGTACCGGCGCGACAGCCTGGAGGCGCTCATCGACGTCCAGGAACGCACGGCGGAGCGCGTCGCCAAGGCCGCCACCCTGAGCCCGCTGGAAGCCTCGGACCGGGAGGACACCATCTCCGACTGGCTGGACGACCACGGCATCGGCGACGGATGGCAGCTCGCGCCGGCCTTCGTACAGGCCGGCCTCGACACCGACTGGCTGGACCAGATCGCCGCAACCGTGGACAGAGACACCCTCGAAGGTGCCGTGCGGTGGCTCAACTGCACCGTCGAAACCGAGCTGTTGATGAACGAGATCGAGGAGTCGACCAGCCGCGTCTCGGCCCTCGTCACCGCGGCCAAGCAGTACTCGCAACTCGATCGAGCGCCCTACCAGGTCGTCAATGTGCATGAACTGCTCGACAGCACCCTGCTGATGGTCTCCGCGAAGATCGGCCCCCACATCACCGTCGTCAAGGACTACGACCGCAGCCTGCCGAAGATCCCGGCCTACCCCAGCGAGCTCAACCAGGTATGGACGAATCTGATCGACAACGCCGTCTCGGCGATGAACAGCACGGGTGCCGACGGCACGTTGACCATACGCACCGCGCGCGAGGGAGACCATCTGCTCGTCGAGTTCTGCGACACCGGCCCAGGAGTCCCCGCGGAGATTCGCGACCGCGTCTTCGACCCGTTCTTCACCACCAAACCGGTGGGTGAAGGTACAGGTCTCGGCCTGGACATCTCGTGGCGCATCGTCGTCAACAAACACAACGGGGACCTGCGGTTCCACTCCGTCCCCGGTGACACCCGCTTCCAGGTACGCCTCCCGCTGGCCTCCTCCGACCCCCATCCCCCACAAGAGCCCTCATGAGTTCCCCGAACGGAATCGACCTCTCAGCCACACCCAGCGGAACCGGATGCGTCGAGTGCGACGCTGCCGGCCTTCGGGCAGGTCGGCCCCGGAGCAAGGAGGGTCAGGTCCGCTGGGGCGCTCGGATGCCGCGGAACTCCCAGTCGCCTCCCAGGGCGGTGGACAGGACCTCTTCGGAGGCGGTGGGCTGGGCCCCGCAATTGGACGGCTGGTTCTGGTCGTGGGTCCACCGGAGCTTCACCGCGTCGGTCGCCCGGTCGTAGGCGAAGCTGCCGCGCTCGAGGTTCCGGGTGATGGCCAGGTAGAGGCTGATCCAGTGTTCCAGGCCCATCGGCAGCGGGGCGATCTCGGCGAACACAGGCGTGGTCGGGTTCGCCGAGTCGTCGATGGCCATGACGGGAATCGTGGACTGACACTCGCCGGTGGTGTCCCATACATGGTTGGCTCGCGCGGTCATGACATTGCCGTTCGTGCCCCAACCCAGGCCCACCTCGACGGGCAGGTCGGGGAGCGCGCCCGCCTCCCGGGCGCGCAGCAGGAGTTCCGTGGTGCCGAGGCTGCCCGCGCCGAGGAAGAGGTGACGACAGCCGATCTCCCGAGTGGCGATGACCCGGCCTGTCTCGTCGGTCCGGTCCACGGTGAGGACATGGCCGCCGTCCGGTTCCTGCCGGATCGCGCGGACGCGGTGGAGGGTCTCGATGGTGACCTCGCCTGTGCCGAGGGCGGCAGCCAGGTAGGTGCGGTCCAGGCTCCGCTTGCCGTGGTTGTTGCCGTAGATCACCTCACCGGCGAGCGCCGACTTGATGACCTCCCTCGCTTCTTCGCGCCGCATGTACGAGAAGTCGTAGACGCCCGGCACGAAGGTCGTGCGCAGGCCTGCCCGGTGGGCGTGGGTGCGGGAGACCCGGGCGAACCGGTACCACTTGGTGCTCTCGAACCAGTCCGGGGCAACGGTGTTGACGCCCAGCATCCGGTGGGCGAGCGGGAAGTACCGGTCATACATCTCGGCCGCGTCGACCTGCGGAAGAACCTTGGAGAAGTACGCACGGGCCGGGGTGACAGCCATGCCGCCGTTGACCAGCGATCCGCCGCCGACGCCGCGTCCGACGTACACGGACATGGCGTCGAAGCGGACCCGGTCGAGGACCCCGGGGTACGGGGTGATGTCGCGGTTGACGACGTCCAGCCACAGGAATGTCGCAAGCGGTGCCTCCGTCCGGGCCCGGAACCACATGGACCGGCGGTCGGGGACACGCATCGGGCAGAACACCTTGCCGTCCTCGGCCGGCTGGTTCCACAGGCGGCCCCTCTCCGGGACGAGGGTCCGGCCCACGCCGCCACCGAGGGACGGCCGCTCGTCGGCGAGCTGGGATGTTCATGGGCCGGGGCATCCGGGAGCTCGGATACTGGTCACATGCGTATGCGCCTTCCTACGACGGCGGGGCATGAGGGGGTGCGGCGGCGGTTGCGGCACAGACGGGCGGTGGCCCGGTGCCAGTGCCTCTGACGCGGGAACGGTTCAGCGTGTGCCGGCCTGGGCAGTGGCAGGCCGGCACCCACAGCTGGTGAGTCGGAGGTCACCGGCGAAGTCCGGAGCGGGCGGCTACCCGGCTACGTGGGCGGGCGACAACTGAAGCGCACCAACGCGAAGACGTCAGCCAGGTCGCGCCGGACGCCATCGCTGGGCGCTCTCCAAGCCGGCCCGCGCAATCTCCACAACCGCCAGGCCCGTGACGAAGTCACCGAAGCGCCGTAGATCGAGAGGGCTGCAATCCTGACCACGCAAGCAACTATCACCCATTACCCGAAGCCCCTCCCACCCCACTTCGCTCCTTTCGCGCGGCGGAGTTGGTCGCTTGATGAGGTGCCGCCGGTCTGGATGCGGCCGGCGCGGGACCGGAGGCCGCTTCGGCGAGCAGACGGCGGCGGGTAGCCGCCGGCTGGACGGTTGCAGCGGAGAGCGAAGCCTTGTCGCCGCAGTCACGTACGTGGGCGGGTACGCGGGCAGGTACGCCTCAGACGACGCCGCAGCCTCATCCGGCAGCTACAAGCGGCTCCCAGGCGACCTACGACCCCTCATTCCGGAGCGCTACGGCCAGGCCGGGCAGCCGGGACGGCGGTCCCCATTCACCGGTCTTCCCCCGGAACCCAGCTCCCGTGCAGACCCAACGGCACCCGCACCGGCAGGTGGATCCGGGCGAGCGGTGCGCCGCTGAAGTCCTGTGCAGGGAGGATCACCAGGTCGGTTGCGGACCGCTCCGGGTTGAAGACGTACGCCATGACGTACCCGTCATCCTCCGCCGCCGGCGACTCCGCCGCGACGAACACCCCCTCCCCCACGGCCGCGTCCCGCCCGAACTCGTGCGCCTCCGTCGTTCCCCGGCGCAGATCGTGTTTGAGCAGCGCATTGCTGAACCCCTCGTCCGGCCGGTCGTCTTCCGGGCCGGCGGGTGGGGCGTAGAGCTCGACCGCTGCGGCGTAGCCGTACCGGTAAGGGCGGCCCGTATAGCCGGAGTTGAGGCGGGGGAATTCCTGGACCCGGTCATCGAGGCGTTCTTCCCGGACCGTCCCCGCCGTCAGGTCGATCGTCCACCGGTCCAGCGTGGGCCTGCTGGACCCGACGTCCCTGATGTCGAACCCTTCGGGATGCCGGATCACGTCGACGACGATGTCACAACCCCCCGTGCCCGACCCGCGCAGGTCCTCGTGCGGCCTCTCGTACGCGTTGAGGGTGTGCCCCACCAGGCTCGGTGTGAGCCCGAACCAGCGCACCTCGCCACCCTCGCGCGGCAGTACCCCCACGCGCGCCCCACGGCGGTCATCCCAGGTGAACGGCACCCCGGTGGACAGATGCGCGGGGCTGAACACCACGGGTGAGTCGAAGAGCAGCACGTAGTGGTCGGTCAGCGCGAAGTCGTGCATGTACGGGTTGCCGGGGACCGGGATGGTGGTGGTCCGCCGCACCGTGCCGGAGTCGTTCATCACGATGTGCTGGACGTTGTCGGAGCCGTAGCGGAAGGCGAGCGAGTGCAGTTCGCGGGAGCGCGGGTCGAAGAGCGAGTGGGCGTTGGCGCTGTACCCCTCCGGGGTCGCCCCTAAGGCGCAGGGCCCCACCGTCTCCAGCTCGTAGGTGAGTTCGTAGGGGCGGATGCCGCCCTCGATGAGTGCGAAGGTACTGCCCGCAAAGCCCACGACCTGCACGTTCGGCGAGATGTCCAACTGTTCGTCGATCGGGGTGCCGCGGCGCGGCTCGCCAAGGTGGTCGGCGACCGTGCTGGAACGGACCCAGCGGTTGCGGTACCACTCGGCGCGCCCGTCCCGTATGCGCACCCCGTGGACCATGCCCGCGCCGAGGGTCCAGATGTGCGCGGCGGCGTCCTCGATGCCCAGTGGGTTGGGGCCGTTGCGGAGATAGCGGCCGTTGAGATGGGTCGGAATCCGCCCGGTCACGGGCAGGTCGTAGGCGGTGACTTCCTCGGTGACCGGGGCGAAATTCCCCGACAGGTAGCGGTTGCGTGTGGTGGTCATGTTCCTTGCCCTTCGTTCTTCGACTCGTGCTGGGTGCTGAACGCCCGTGCCACGGCCGCCATCAGCGCGTCATAGCGCCGACCACCGTCCTCCGGCGTGAAATGTCCGGCGATCTCCAAACTCACCGCGCCGTGCGATGCCGCCCAGAAGATCTTTGACATCTCACGGGCATCGCCAGGCTGGAAGATCCCGGCCTCCATGCAGGCGGCCACGGCAGCGGCCGAGGTGTCGAAGGCGGTCTCGGCGATGGCGAGTGCCTCCGCGCTCGGCCGGAAGCCCGGTACGGTCTGCTCGAACATGACCCGGTAGTAGGCCGGTTCGGCGAGCGCATGCTCCCGATAGGCCGCCCCGAGATGGGTGAGATGCGTCAACGGGTCTTCCGTACGCGGTACTTGTTCCTGAACCCGGCGCAGCCGCGCGAAGCCCTCCCGGTACAGCGCATCGATCAGTCCTTCCTTGCCACCGAACATGGTGTAGAGGACCTTGGTCGAGGAACCGATGTCGGCGGCGATCCGCCGCATGGTCAACGCGGCGGGCCCGTCCGTGACCAGCAGGTTGATGGCGCAATCGAGGATCGTGGTGCGCACGGCGTCCTGGCCGGCCCGTAGCGCGTCTTGATAGAGCGTGCTCATGAGTAACACTGTAGCGCATCGGTAACAACGTTACCGGGGCCGTGTCTGGTTGGCCTACCTTGCAGGTGCGGCGTTCGGCAATGTCCGCACGACCGGTGGGCCCATACGGCCATCCCGTACGGGCCGGTGCGGCAACAGGCACCTGTCGGTAAGGGACCTACTCGGCCAAGTCCGCGCTGAGCGTGGTGCGCGGGACGCTCACCACCGCGTCATAGGAGTCCAAGGCGGGCGCCGGCGGGAAGAAGTCGTCGTCCATGCGGATGCGGGTCGGCTCCGGCGAACCGTGTCGTCGGGCGCGCGTGCGCAGTGCGCGGGTCTCGCCCATCGCCGGCGCTTCCGGCACACCCACGAACAGGGCCTCCACGCTGTCAGGCGGTGCCTGAGGAGCATCCGCAGCGGACTGGCGCGTCCCCGCCGGAAGCGGAGCACCGGCAGGGCTTCGCCGCCCCTATGCCGGAGGTTCTGCGGCTGCAGGCCGGATCAGGTTGAAGACCTCTCGGGTGGCATAGCGCTTGAGGCAACGGATGATCTCGCGTCGGGCCTTGCCCTCCTTGATGCGGCGCGCGGGGTAGTCCTGGGTGCGCGGGTCGAAGCGCAGCCGGGTCTGCACGATGCGGTAGACGGCGGCGTTGGCCTGCCGATCACCACCACGGTTGAGTCGACGGCAACTGCGGCCGCCCGAGGAGTACTCGACAGGGCTGACCCCGCACAGCGCGACGAACGACGTCCGGACGGCCCCGACGACCGCAGGGCCTGCTCCCCGCCGCTCTTCCACTTCTCGTGCCAGACATGCACCGCCTGCCGGGAAGCACCCAACCGCCGGGCAACCTCCGCCTGATGTGCTCCCTCTTCGAACCACTCGGCTGCCTGCAACCAAGAACGTCTCCCGATACAGACGCCCCTCCCGTGTCAGCCCCGGCTCCTCCATATCCACGGGATAGCGCAACCAGACACCGCGTCAACCCAAAATCAAGCCTCAGTAGCCTCGCGCTTTCGCAAGGTGACCTGTCCGAAGGCTGATCAAAAACGTGGAAAGTGCTCTTGAACTGCAACGATAGGAATTGCTGAGGGCCCTGTTGTCTGCACGGGAAGAAGCACTTCCCAGGTGAACCAGGCAGAAAATAGCTCGGGCACGACGGTGACCTCCAGCCAGTTCAGCGTATGAAGTCGACCTCTGGGTAATGGTGTGAGGGGCCGTCGAGCAGGTGGCTGTGCCGATGGCGCAGGTGCTTGTCGAAGAAGGCGGCGACGTAGGTGCGCTGGACCTCGATGGAGCGATTGGGGTCGATCGTGCCGAGTGCCTGCTGCATCACTTCCGGGGTTATCCCGAATGCGCCCGGCGCCTGGGGGAACAGGACCTGGTTGTCGACGAAGGAGTTGTGCCCGGAGCCGCGCAGCTTCAGGTCGAGCCGCTCTCCGTGCAGGTTCTTCCACAGCCGCCTCCAGCTCTGGTCGCTGTTGCGGTTGTGGTGCTCGGAACTGAACAGCATGTACGGGCGGTCGAGCGGCTTGTCGGCCGACGAGCCGAAGAGCTGGCCGTCCAGGTTCACGCCGGCGTCGATCCTGGAGTCCGCGTGCATGGCAGCGGCCACCGATCCTCCACCGAGGGAAGCGCCGAACATCCCTACGTGTTTTGTGCTCGCGGCCTGGGTCAGCCCGTGGGGTAGCGGCTTGTGTTCCACATCCGGGTTGTGGCCGCGGGCGATCTCGGCCAGCTGGTCGATGACGAAGTGGGTGTCCGCCGCCCGGACATCGATCAAGTCGCGCGACTTGGTGCCTGGCGGCAGCATGCTCACCTCATGTCGCCCGTCGGGGAACGCCACGTCGCCGGTGTCGTGGGTGTGGTCGATGGTGACGACCAGGTAGCCGCGGCTGGCCAGGTCCTGAACCAGTGCGGTACCCGTCGCCCGGTTCCCGCGCCCACCGGGCGAGTACAGCAGCACCGGCAGCTTGCCGGCCTTGCGGGCAACCGGGGCGCCGGTGTGCCCGGCGGTGGTGGGCAGGGTCACCCCGCCCGGCAGCACCTGCTGACTGTTGGGGAGGAGCGCGGCGGGGTAGCGGGAGGTGTGCGTAGCCGGGTACCACAGCGAGACCATCAGCTCGCGCTGCTGTCCGGGCACCCATGGATCCATGCGTTTCGCGTCGCGCAGATGAAGGTCGACCGTCCCGACGCCATAGCGCCCGGTCGGGGCGGGCAGCGTCAGCTGGCCCGGGGCTGGGGCTGGGGTCGCGTCCGGGGGCGCTGGGGTCGCCTCCGGGGGCGCCGCCTGACCCGGGGCTGGGGCCGCCTGACCCGGCGGGACGTGCGCCTCGTCGTCCAAGGCCGCGGCTTGCGCCGCGTCCAAGGCTGCCTGGTGCGGGGCTTGCGCCGCGTCGTCCAGAGCCGCCGCCGCGGTGACGGGCGTACCGGTGCCCTTCCCGGCGGCGGCAGCCGACCCGACTCCGGCACCCAGGATGACGGCCAGCGCTCCAGTGGTGCTGGCGACCCGGGCGCGCAACCGGTTGTGGCGCCTTCGTGCGTGTTTCATGGGCAGCCCCCTCCGTGGTGGCAATCGCCACATGACCGGCGATCGGCTGGCGATCATCGTAAACACAGATTGCCGTGTCCGCGCCAACCTCCCGTATTGCGCAAGGAGTTCTTGCCCCAGGAATTGGAGAGATGGGCGCTGCCGGCGATCCAGAAAAAACGGCGTCGACTTCGCGCTCCGTTCGTTGCCGGGCCAAGCTCCGCCGAACCCCGACTGACCAGCCACTTCGACCGTCCCGCGACAACCCGCACCACACAAACACGCAGTCTCCGTCAGCGAACTGACGTCGCCCCATGAACGATAGAGGCTAGCGCAGACGGCCCGCGTGATCGTCCCTAAGCTCGCCGACCAGGTCGCAGGCTGGGACCTGCTCAGCCAGACCATCGACGGACTCACCTCACGTATCGCCCTGCGCGACCCGAGCGCCAACTCCCACCCCGGCAAGGAACCCTTGGCCAAGCTCATCGGATCGGGCCACCACGCAACCCCCGTCCCAGGCGATCTGCCGCCCGTGGCGAGCAAGTGGGTGGAGTCAACGTTCCTCCAACTGCGCGCCGGACAGTTCCACTTCAACCGCATCGCCGTCGTGGACTTCAGCCAGGTCTGCGACGCCATCAACCCCCAGGGCAGCGGCAGCTCCGCCGACAACGACAAGAAGCCCCTCGCCCTGTCAGCAGGCGTACACCTCGGACGGACAGGTTCACGAGGTCTACGGTCACACCACATAGCGGTGAAGATTCGGCGCTGTGAAGCTCTGAAGGTCACCACTTAACGATCTTGCTCATCAATCGGTCGAGTGGCGCAACATAGAGAACGCAGGTGTCGTAGGTCCGTTCGGCGTGCGTTCACGCATGTAGCTCAAAGGGGAGCGACCTTTCGGGTGCGTCTCGGGGTGAGCCCCGCGCACGGTGCGGCGGACCAACCGGGGCCGGGGGGCGGCCCGGTGAAGTCCGGTCAGGCAGGCCAGGGCGGCGAAGCCGTCGTCGGTGCCGGTCCAGTGAGCCTGGACCGCCTCGATACCGGCCAGGCGCACGACGGAGCGTAGGACGAACGCAACGATGATGGCGTCGTCTGCGTAGCCGATCACGGGCAGGAAGTCAGGGACCAGGTCGATCGGCAGGGCCAGATCGACCGTCAGCAGGCCGAGCCGAACACGTACGCCCCGTGGGAGCGTCTTGTCGGCGGCGAGGCGGCGCAGCAGCCGCACCAGATCCGGCAGCAGGCGTACGGCTTCGGAGAGCAGGGCGCCCTTGGGGCGGATCAGCAGCAGCGCGATCAGCAGGCCAGCCATGCGGCGAGCAGGCCCGCGCCGATCGCGATCAGTACGTCCCACCGCATGGGGTGCTCCGATTCACTCGACGGTGCGCAGCCGCGACGATGCCGGTGGCGCGTTCGCGGACGGCCTGTGGGCCGGTCGCCGGCCTGTGCGGCGCCCGTACCGAGGCGAGCGGCCGTGCCACCTGGCGCCGTACCGGTTCGCGATCCGGCAGCAGGCAACACCGGCTGCTGCAAGTACAGCGCGCCCAGCGAGCGCAGCTTGCGCCACACCCGTACCCGGGTCGCCGTCGAGGCGTCGGTCGTGCTCACGGATACCAGCAGCAACCGCGCCCCGCCCACCACCGTCTCGGCAGTCATGTAACGACCGTAACGTCTGAAGTGAAACGCAGACTACGGGCAGCCGTCATGGTGTGGCCGCCCACCCGCACCGCCACGAAGGACCTGCGGTCCAGCCGCTGCCAGTCGCGTCTGCCTACGCGTCCACTGAGCCACCGACGTCACCGCCGGGTTCGCCCTCGGCGTCGCGGCCACCATCACTCTGGCCACCGCCGACCTCGGGTACGGCATCCGGGCCCGCGGCCGGGACCGGGACGGACTGGCCTCATGAACCGGGGCTTGGCTCTCCCAGTGTCGTGAGGATGTCGCGGACGGTGTGGTCGAAGAGCGGCCCGGGGTCGGTCAGGGCGAAGTCGAGGTGGCCGAAGACCTCCACGGCCACGGCACCGTACAGGCGGGCCCAGCAGGAGACGAAGACGTAGATGACCTCCAGGGGCACGGGTTCGCCGTCGAGGTGCTCGCGCACCTCCTCCAACTGGACGGTCCAGGCCGGGTCCAGGCCAGTCGGCGGCTGGATGCTTCCACGGCGCCACAGCTGGACCATCAGCTCCAGGAGGATGCCGCCGAAGCGCCAGCTGGGGTCGTGGGCGGCGGCTCCGGGTGCGGTGTCGGCGTCCGTGAGCGGTTTGGCGAACAGCAGCCCGAACTCCTGGGGATGCTCGAGTGCCCAGCGGCGCAGTTCGCGGCACGCTGCGCCCAGTTGTCGCCCCGGTTCGGAGGCCGGGTGGCGGTCGCGTGCCGCCGCCAGGGTTGCGGCCAGCTCGTCGTAGAGGGACGAGGTCAGTGCCTGGATCAGGTCCCGGTGGGCGGCGTAGTAGCGGTAGAGGCCAGGCGCCGTCATGTTCATCTCGCGGGCGATGGCCCGCAGCGTGACGGCGGCCGGTCCTTCCTCGACCAGCAGTCGCCGGCCGGTGCGCAGGATCTCGGCCAGCGCCTCTTCGCGGACGCGGTGACGACGCCTGCCCGTGGAGGTTCCCGGAGTGCTCGGCACAGTGGCCCGCCTGCCTTCTGCTTGACAAAGTTAACGCCTATAACTTTACCTTCTCCCAAAAGTTAACGGCGTTAGCAATCTCTTCGGGGAGCCTCATGAAGTACGGCATCGTCCTCACCTACACAGTCACCCCGCGGTGGCTGGCGCTCTCGCGCGAGGAGCGCAACGCGATGCGCACGGCGCATCTGGAGCCGGTCTTCACCGCCTACGCGGACCGGGTGACGGCCCGGTTCTTCGACGCCGAGGCATTCACCGGACGGATCTCGGACTTCGCCGTACTGGAGACCGACGACCTGGGCGCGTACTACTTCCTCGTCGAGGCCCTGCGCGACACCCCCGTCATCAGCAAGGGCTACCTCACCTTCGCCGACATCTTCCTGGGCGTCGAAGACGGCTTCCAGGCGTACGAGCAGGCCGCCCTGTCGCACGGGGCCGGATCCCGGTGACCGCACGCGACGATGACGAGCGGCTCGATCGATACCAGCGGCCGTGGCCGATGAGGCTGATGCGGGGCACGGCCGCGCTGCTGCTCCTGGACACGCTCGTACAGGCGGTCCTGGCCGGCCTGTTCGTCACCGGGGACCTCGACCTGCTGGCCTGGCACGCGGCCAACGCCGGCGTGCTGAGCGCGCTCACGGTCATCCAGACCGTGCTCGCGGTGGTGGTGTGGCGTCGGCTGCGCGGACCCGGCTGGCCCGCGGCCGCCAGCGCGGCGCTTGTCGGGCTGGTGAGTGTGCAGCAAGGCTTGGGTGAGGCGCGGGTGCTGGCCGGGCACATGCCTGTGGGCATGGCGATCTTCGGCTGCGCGACGGCCCTGACGTACTGGGCGTTCACCGCGCGCATCCAGCCAGCGGTACAGGTGGGCCGGTCCGTGGGGGTGGCCGAGTGAGAGCCCCCGGCGTGAGTCGGCGCGGATTCCTGGGACTGGCCGCCGGTGCCGGTGCGGCGGTGACGGTGGGCGCAGCCGGCTGGTCCTGTCTCGCCGGGGCGTCGACCGGGCGGGTGCTGGCCGGCAGAGGGCCGTTGCCCAAGCCGTTCGGCGTTACGCTGCCGGTACCGCCCGTCGCCCGACCGGTGCGCAGCGAGCGGGGCGCGGACATCTACGACGTCGAGCAGCGCGAGGGCCGCGTCGAGATCCTGCCCGGCCGGAAGACCACGGTGTGGGGGTACGAGGGGATCTTCCCCGGGCCGACCTTTGCCGCTCGCTCGGGGCGAACGACCGTGCTTCAGGTGCGCAACAACCTCACCGTCCCCACCGTCACGCATCTGCACGGTGGCGTCACCCCGCCGGAATCCGACGGGTACCCCACTGACCTTCTGTTGCCCGCAGACCGCTGCTCACCCGGCCAGGCACACAAGGCACACAACGACATGACGGCCCGCCACGGCGGTCGGCTGGCCGTCGGTTACCGCCGATACGAGTACCCGCTGCCGCAACGCGCCGCGACCCTCTGGTACCACGACCACCGCATGGACTTCAGCGCCCCACAGGTCTGGCGCGGCCTGGCCGGCTTCTTCCTCATCGCCGACGAGGAAGAGGACCGGCTCCCGCTGCCCGGCGGCAACCGCGACATCCCGCTGATGCTGTGCGACCGGTCCTTCGAGGAAGACGGCTCCTTCCGCTACCCCGCCCACAGCCACCACGCCTTCCCCGACGGAGTACTCGGCGACGTCCAACTCGTCAACGGCGCGCCCTGGCCCGTCCTGGAGGTGTCCGCCACCCGCTACCGCTTCCGCCTCCTCAACGCCTCCAACGCCCGCCGCTACCGACTCCGCCTGGACACTGAAGGGGGCAGGCCCGGGCGGTTCGTCCAGATCGGCAGCGACGGCGGACTGCTGGCCGCTCCCAGGCCGCTCGCCACGTTCGACATGGCGCCCGGCGAACGGTTCGACGTGGTCCTCGACTTCGCCGACCACCCCGTCGGCAGCCGGATCACGCTGCGCAACACGGCAGGCGAAGGAGACATGCGTAACGTCATGCGTTTCCACGTGGTGCGCAGGGGCAGGGACGACAGCCGCATACCGGCCCGCCTCTCCCCCTCCTTCGAGCAGCTCACGCCGAGCTCGGCGATGCCCGTGCGGGTCTTCGACTTCCGCCGGACGAACGCCGGTCACGACGAACAGCAGATGTGGACCATCAACGGCCAACCGTTCAGCACCGATACGGTCTTGGCGTCCCCGCGGCTGGGGAGTATGGAGCGGTGGCGGTTCAGCAGCGACTTCCACCACCCCGTTCATGTGCACCTGGCCCAGTTCCAGGTCGTCGCCCGGGGCGGCAGGCCCCCGGCTGCCTGGGACGCCGGCTGGAAGGACACCGTGGATGTCCGCCCCTACGAGGTGGTGGAAGTCCTCGCGCGGTTCGCCGGGTACAAGGGGCGCTACATGCTGCACTGCCACAACCTCGAACACGAGGACATGGCCATGATGGCCAACTTCCAGGTCACCTGAGCTCGCTCAGGGGCGTGCCGCAGTGCCAGAAGCCCAGCAATCCGACGTCGACGAGCGAGGGACAGCCGATGCTCGCGGCGAAGGCGCGGACGGGCCTGGTGAAGGCGCACGGGGCGACGTGAGGTGCTGGGCGAGCGGGCATCGTCTCATGTGGTTCGTCTTCACCAGGCCGCAGCTATCTCTGTTCAGCAGGCAGCTACGAGGCCGGAAGGATGGAGAAGTTCGCCATCTTCCCGTGTGCTTCGGAGATACCCGTCAGGCAGGTGTTCGGGTTGGTGGCTTCGATGTTGTACTCGCCCGTGCCGCTGAACGTGCTCGACTGGAAGGTTCCCTGCGTGACGTCCCCAGCCCACGTGAACACACGGTTGCCATCAGCGCGTGGCAGAGCGCTGATCTTGCCTACGAGCTTGCTCGTCGAGGTCCTGGGGGGATTGACGTAGTTCCAGGTGTCGTCCTCCTCGAGACCTTGGGCGACCACGTTGCTGCCGATGCAGCTGGCGTTCGGCACCACTGTGGAGCCCTGGAACGATCCCGTCTCGATGTCCTTGTGGTTGGCGTCGGGTGACGTGCAGTTCTGGTAGCCGCCCGACCAATGGACGGTCACTGCGTGCGGGTCTCGGGTGATCGGCGGGGAGTAGGTGTAGTCGATGTTGCCTGTCAGGCACGTCAAGGTGCCTGGGTCGGCAAGGGGAGTGTCCTCCGCTGTCGCGGTGGCCGGTCCGGCGAGCCCGGCAAGAAGCAGGGTCGTCACCCCGAACGCGGCGCGCATAACCCGCATGTGGTTCCTTCCGCTTTTAGCACGGCACGTGTGGGAGGCATCACGCATCGTGTCGTCGAGGCGAGAGGGCGTCCAGGCGCATTTCGGCCACTTCTGCACCACTTGCAGAAGAAAGGTTTCGCCCGGCGTCGGGGCGGCCTGGACGTCGGCGGGCCCTGCAACACACGGGGGCAGCGTGCGCCCCGGAACCGACGCGAACGGCGTCCCGCCCGGACGAGCTGGGCCCCGGGGACTGGGCACCCCAACTACCCACGACGGAACGTCAGGACGCGATGGCGACTTGCCGACACGCGCCGTGGCCTGGCTGTGGTTGGCCGCAATTTTCAAGGACGGCCAACCCATCAGACCACCAACTTCTCCAACATGCCTCAGCCCTGGTCGAAGTCCAGGGTGACGCCGGGACCGGCGGCTCGGGTGCGGCAGGCCAGGGCGAAGCCGACTTCCGCTTCGGCTGGTTCGAGGTCGCTGGGGTCGCGGTGGATGGGGCCGCAGATGCCTTCCTGGCAGGAATGGTGGGGTGTGTGGTTGAGGTGAAGCGTTCGGAGTGGATGCGGGAGGAGTCCAGGCCCTGTTCGGTGAGGACCGAGCGCACGTCGGATGTCATGCCTTCCGGGCCGCAAAAGTACGCGTCGTCCACATCGGCGAGCCCCGTGCCCGGGTCGGTCGCGAGGGCGCGGAAGCCTGCGGCGTCGAGGCGGCCTTCGTGGTCGGCGATGCCCTCGGGCGTGGGGCGGCTGTGGACGTGGAGTACGCGGAGCCGCCCACTGAAGCCGTCACCGCGCTCCCCAGCGAGCGCTGCAGCTGGGGAGAATCTGGGGAGAACGAAGCCGCCTTGGGGAGCGCGTGGGGAGAATCGGCTGCGTAAGGCGGCATGAATCTGAAAGACCGTGAAAGGCGGATATCCGCAGGCCAGACAGGCACTGAGCCACAAACCTACCCTCTTCACCACCCCACGCCTCAAGAGGTCTTCATCCGGCGTGGTACGGACGGCGGGTACAGCACGGACCCCGCGTTCACTCGCCACGCTATTGGCCTCCCCGCTGACCTGGGCTAACGTCAGCCCGACCGCCCGGTCCCGCTTCCACCGCCGCATGCTCTCGGGATGGATCCCCAGCTTCCGTGCGATCTCGGCATGAGGGTGTCCCAGCTTGAACAGCTCGACCGCCCGCATACGCCGGGCCTCGGCCAACTGCGGTCGCGTCAAAGGAGGAACGGGGGCTTCTGAAGCCACAGACCCAGACTTGAAAGACACGGCAAGATACTCCCACCGACGAGCCCACCACACCCACTGAACTGACGAAAGCCTCAGTAGGATCGTTGTCATGGGGGCAGACATCGACGGCGTGATCGAGACGCGTGAGTCCGGCGGTGGCTGGGAGACCGAGGCCGATCTCCTGGACTTCGAGCTCGGACGGGAGCGTGATGCCTGGGAGTTCCTCTTCGGCTTCGGCGGGGGTGTTGGTGTGGAACGGCCGCTGTTCGACCGGCGGGGGCTTCCGGACGACGTCTCGAAGCCTGTTGTCGAAACGGGCAGGGAAGAGTGGCAGCACAGCCACTCGTACGCCCTGTGGGCCGAGGTCGCGGCGGTCGACTGGGACGTACCTGTAGGCAACTGCCCCGACTACACCCGCGTCGGGGTGTGGCGACCGGGCCCCGGCGGTGAGCTCGCCCTGGACGACGTGGTCCCGGTGCCCATCGAGGTCCTCGACGCGGCGGAGGAGCTCTTCGACGAGGACCTGATGCCGTCGGAATGGCCACCGGGTGGCGAGGTCCGTCTGAACGGCGCCGTGTACCGCCCGGTGATTCTCACGCCCCGTATGTTCGCCCCGCCGGACGGAAGTTGGGGACCGGTATGGACGGCAATGCGCGAACTGGCGGTCGTGTACGGGGGCGAGAACGTCCGCCTGGTGGTCTGGTTCGGCTGATCCGGGCAGGAACCGGAAGACAGGCTGTCCGAGTTCGCATAAGGTCTCCTTGCTTTGAGCGGTCAGGATGGTCGCGGCCGGCGTCGCGCCCACACAGCGCAGCTGCAGATCGCCGGGCCCCGTACCCCAGACGTGCACCCGCCCCGGAAGCTGCGATACTCCTTCATCACGACCCGATAGGCGCCCTGACGCGGCGTCATGCGCCGGTGCCCTCGACGTCCTCGTCGAGGTGGACGGTCGCCGGGTCACGCAGTGGGCGCAGACCCTCGCGTGGCGGGCGGGCGGCCGGGCGGCGAAGCTGTAGCGGCCCAGGCAGTTGAGGTTGGCGTGCTTCAGCGGGGAGACCCTGGCCACGTCCTCGTCCAGGACGTCATGCTCCCGCTCCTCGGGCGGCAGGGCCCGCAGGTGTTCGATGGCGGCGTCGAGGTAGCGGGTCGTCCAGAACACGGCGGCATTGAGGACTGGCTGTGTCACTTGCGCGGGGAGTCGTTTCGAGGTGACTTGGAGGGTCGTTTCGAGGTGACTTCGGGAGTCGTTTGACGGCGACAGGCAAGATCAATGTCAGTGGCTTTTGATGTCACTGCCGACTGTCAGTGCCGGGTGGAAGACTGCGCAGCATGATCGAACCGAATCCGAAAGCGGACCTTCTCCGGTACTTGCAAGAGGCGCGTGACGCCCTGGTGTGGAAGCTCGATGGGCTCTCGGAGTACGACATCCGACGCCCGCTGACCTCCACGGGCACCAACCTATTGGGTCTGGTCAAGCATGTCGCCGGCGTGGAACTGGGGTACTTCGGCGACACGTTCGGACGGCCGTTCTTCGACGAGGAGCCGCCACCCTGGTGGTATACCGAGGAGTCAGAACCCAACTCGGACATGTGGGCCACTGCAGACGAATCACGGGACCAGATCGTTGGGCTGTACCGCCAGGCGTGGGAACACTCCAACAACACGATCGCGACGCTGACCCTTGACGCGATCGGTCACGTCCCGTGGTGGCCTGAGGAACGCCGAGAGGTGACGCTGCACCACATCCTGGTGCGCGTGATCTCCGATACGCAGCGGCATGCCGGCCACGCCGACATCGTGCGAGAGCTCATCGACGGATCCGTCGGATCCTTGCAGGGCAAGGACAACATGCCACCAGAGGATCAGGCGTGGTGGGAGAACCACCGGAACCGACTGGAGCGTGTGGCTCGGGAAGTCAACAGCTGATCTCGCCTCGCCCCGCTGCCGACCCCGCTGGCTCCGGGGTCGGCCGTGCGCCGCCGTTCAGCCGGCTGCGGTCTGCTCGGCCAGTCCGACGCCGTGATCACACCAGCCACGGCCAAGATCGTCGCATGTGCATGAGCGGCTCCACTGCCCGCTCCGGACGCGAGGTCGCTTCCTGGGGCACGGGAGGCAGAACACTTCGGCTTCGCACGGTTCTTTCCGTGAAACGAGACCTGGCTGCCGCGCCGTGTAAGCCGCTGGGTGACGAGGGTCAGCGCGGTCGGGCGCGGTAGAGGTCACGCAACAGGGCGATCTCGGCCCCGTGGTGCAGCAATTCCTGGTTGACCCACCACACGATGTCGATGAACGGCTCCTCCGAGTCGCTGCCGTGCGGGGAGGTGCAGTACCCCACGGTGTCGAGCGCGGCGTCGTCGACGCTCAGCAGCGCCTTCCGCCAGGCCGCGGCACCGGCGTCGAAGGCCGCGACCGCCCCTGCGGAGTCCCTACTGACGGGGTAGTCGTCCCGGGTCAGCGCGTGTCCGCCGACGGTGTGGTCGGCGCGCAGTGCCAGCATTTCGCTGAGGTGGCTCAGGCGCCACGCGATGGTGGTGTGAAGGGCGGCGGCCAGGGATGCGGGTCGGAGGCGGCGTCGCGTCCCCAGTCGCCGGTGCCGGCCAGGAAAGTCGCGCGCGGTCCTGGCCCGTCCACGCGTTGCCGTACCGACCAGCAGTCAGGCACCGGTTCCCAGAGGTATTCCTCGTCGGTCATGGGGCCAACCTCGGTGTCCGCCCCATCGCCGCTGTCCATGACCGGTCCTGTCATGCGGTCGGCGAGACGTTCGCGTGTGAAGTCGAACTGCTCCAGCAGTGGAGACAGGCGGGATGGTGTCGTCATCAGATACTCCTGTGTCGAACTGGTCCAGGGACGATCCGCCAGCCTGGCACAGCCAGCACTACGGCCACATCTCCCTTTCTGAGGACCCTCACCAGAGCTGACCGAAGAGACTCACCCGCCGGACTGCGTGTCAGCGAACGACACCGCGGGGTCTCGCCCAGCAGTTGCGGGAAAGCCCTTGGACGGCAAGATCAGCCCTTAGCGCCAACCGCTGTTCCGTTGTTCCCCGGGGCCGCTCTCCACTGCCGGATCAACCACGCCACCACGCAGGCGGACATCCCAAAAGAAACCACCCTCGTCAAGGCTAGGCACCGGCCAGCGACGACCGCATCACCGAACCCCTTGGCCTTGTCCCTGAGGGAAGGTTTCAGTGTCGCCGGCATAGGCACAGAGCCAGACGGAGGTCCCCTCATGGCATTCGTCGAAGGCGAGGGGTACCGCTGCCTGGACCTCAAGTGCGGCTGCGAGATCACCGTGACCAACCTGGGGCAAGCCGGAGTCGGCGTCGATGGATCACTGCATGCCCGGCATGCATCACGGCTCCGGCGGCTCGGGCATGGCTGGGGATCATGTCCGACAAGGACATGGCCGGTCTCAAGGCGTCCAAGGGCACGGACTGCGACAAGAAGTTCGCGACGATGATGACCGCGCACCACAACGGCGCCATCAGCATGGCCAGGGACGAGCGGAAGAACGGCCGCAACGCAGCCGCCAAGAAGCTCGCCGGCGCCATCATCAAGGGGCAGACCGCCGAGGTCGAGAAGTTCAAGAAGATCCTCGACCGGCTCTGACGCTCTGAGCGCGAACGGGCTCCGCTCCCTACCCATCCCGTTCGCCGGGTGCGGGCCTCTCCCGCGAGGCCCGGCACCTGGGGTCCCTGCTCGTCCAACGGCCGGCGATCAGGCCCTGGTCGCCGAGGCAACGAAGAGGGGAAGGGCGATGAACAGCCTGTCCGCACCGGCCCGGACCTGCTGTTCGGCAGCCCAGGAGCCTGCTGCCTCACGGCTGATCGCACCCGCCGCACACGCCGCTTCAGCGAATCCGGCCAGCATTGGCAGCATCACCTCGCCCGTGAACACCGCGGTGCGTACCTCAACGGCCACATCCTGGAACCCCCCATCAAGCAGCAGATTCCGATAGCGACGGGCAGTGCGAGGCCCCTTCGTCCGGTCGGCGCGAGCGTGGACGATGGTGCGGGTGAGCTCCGCGTCGTCGGAGTCGATGACGAAGGTGTCCCAGTCCTGGCCGATGAGCACGGCGCGTCCGCCAGGACGGAGGATGCGCCGCGCCTCTTCCAAGGCTCGGGTGGGGTCCTCCAGCTCGTGGTACATCTTCTCCGCGCGGTAGCCGTCCAACGCTCCGTCATCGAAGGGCAGTTCATACGCGCCCGCAACCCGGAACCCGGCCTCGGGCCAGCGCTTCCCCGCTATCTCGACCATCTGTGGGTCGACGTCCACCCCAGTGGCACGGGCGCCACGATCGGCCATCTCCGCGACGGCCCGCCCGGCGCCGCACCCGACGTCCACGATCCGTGCGCCAGGCCCTACCCCCAGCAAGGTGTAGGAGTCGAGCCGGAGTTCCTCCGCTCCCGGCAGGCGATCGACGACATCGAGAACGGCGATGAGCTCCTCGGCCGGACTGGACGCGCTGACTGCTTTCGCTTGTTCCTTGAACATGCGCATCAGGCTGCGACTTAATGCCGACATGAAGTCAAGCGACGAAACGCACCCATCCTCGACCATGACCATCGGCACGGTGGCGGAACGCTTCGGCCTGGCCACGCACGTGCTGCGGCACTGGGAGGCGATGGGGCTGCTCGTACCCGACCGCGACGGGAACGGTCATCGCCGGTACGGACAGGACGACCTGTTCCGAGTGGCCGCCATCCTGCGGGCCAAGGAGGCCGGACTCGGCCTGGAGGACATCCACGCAATGATCACCGCCGACGGACCCCTCAAGCGCCGGAAGGTCCTCAAGGAACAGCGCACGGCACTCGAGCAGGTAATGGCCGCGGCCCAGGCGCAACTGGAGCTGGTCCAGTGCGCGCTGGACTGCGATCACGACGACTTCACTACGTGCCCGCACTTTCGCCAAATGACTGCGGACACGATCGGCGTGCACGTACCACGGCACATCCCCGTGCACACGGCGTGACTCCGAGGGCCTACTGGCGACGGCCCGTGCGTGCAGGACCCCTCAGGCCGGGCGGTCCGCCGTGACCAGCCACGATGTGCTGCGCAGCCGGACCGTGCCATCCGCTGCCTCGTGGGTGCGCAGATGGTCCTCCAGCGTCCGGTGGGCGCGGGTCCGGGTCGTCGCGTCGACCTGCTCCATCAGGTGGCGGCCTGGGCCCGTGTCCAGCAGGAACTCCGCTGCTTCCCGGGCTCCGCGTCCCCAAGTCCCATACATTTCGGCCCGGTTGAGGGTTACGCCGGTGAATCCGGCTGCGGCGAGGACTTCGCGGATACGGCCCGGGGCGGCCAGTGAAAACATGCCGGGCAGCCCCGGTCGCCCGAAGTCACCGACCGGCAAGAGATCTCGTAGGGCCACCATCACCTCCACCCACCCATTGAGCGCGGCATCGGCCGGACAGACGAACGCCAGGCGCCCGCCGGGCCGCAGCGCCCGGCCGATGTTGGCGAACGCCGCGACGGGGTCGGCGAAGAACATCACCCCGTAGCGACTGACCGCCGAGTCGGACGCGCCCGCCTCGAAGGGGTGCACCTGGGCGTCCCCCTGCTCGAAGGCGACGTTGGCGATCCCCTCCCGCTCCGCGCGGGTACGCGCCTCGGCCAGCATCGGGCCGGACAGGTCGAGGCCCAGCGCACACCCTCGGGACGCCCTGAGTGCGGCGAGCCTCGTGGTCTGCCCGGAACCGCAGCCGATGTCGAGGACCCGATGGTCTTCGGTGATCCCGGCGGCGTCGAGCAGCGGCTCGTTGAAGCCATCGTTCACGGCGTTCCAGCGGTCCTGGTTGCGGGCCCAGTGGGTGCCTTCGGGCCCGTTCCATGCCTGCGCCTGCTCGGTGTTGACGAGGTCCAACACGGGTGCCTCCTGGGATGACAACGAAGAATGGGCGTGCGCCCAAATAGTATGGGCGCACGCCCATACTGGCAATCACCGCTAAGATTCACGGAGGATCCAGCCACCGACGACGACACCAGCAGCACGGGAGAGGCCCATGTCACCGCGCGGAGTGACGACGCCTGACGTACGTGAGCGGCTGTTCGCCGCCGCCGAGCGGGTCCTTGAGAAGGACGGGCCCGGCGCGCTGACCAGCCGGGCGATCACCACCGAGGCGGGCTGCGCCAAAGGACTGCTGCACGCGCACTTCGCGGGGCTCGACGAATTCGTGGCCGAGCTCTGCCTCGACAGGTTCGCGCGTACGGCCACGAAAGCACAGGCCCTGGTCGAGCTCACAGGGCAGGGCTCAGTGACAGCGAACCTCGACGCCGTCGCCCTCGCGCTGCTCGACTCCGGCGGCCCGGTCATCGCGAGCCTCGCCATGACCCGCCCCGCTGCCGCCCTGCGCATCAGCGAGGCTCTGGAGGGCGGGGCGCCCGGCTTCACCGCGATCCAGGAGGCCATCACCAGCTATCTGGAGGCCGAGCGCCGGCTTGGCCGAGTAGCGGATACCGTCGACCCGCCCACCGCGGCCCTCGCCATCGTCGGCACCGCTCACCACCTCCTGATGACCAGTTGGCCGGGCACACCCGAGCCACGGGCCCAGATCACACGCCTGGTGACCGTCCTGATGGGCTCACGGCCCGAAGAACGCCCGGCTCCCTGACCGGCGACACGGAGGCACCGATGCGAAAACCGGGCAACGACAGGCTCGGCGAGACACAGCGACGTCACTGGCAGCAGACCTACACAGCGCACCCGGACATGTACGGGACGGCCCCTTCCGCGCCCGCGACCCACGCCGCGGAGCTCTTCCGATCCGCCGGCGCCCGTACGGTACTGGAACTGGGGGCCGGGCAGGGCCGCGACAGCCTGTTCTTCGCCCGTTCCGGATTCGACGTCGCAGCCACCGACTTCAGCCCCGCCGGCCTGGAACAACTGACTGCGCACGCAGCCGAATCCGGCCTCACCGGCCGGGTCACCACACTGCTGCACGACGTACGGAACCCGCTCCCCCTCCCCGACGACAGCATCGACGCGGCCTTCGCCCACATGCTGCTGTGCATGGCGCTGTCCACCGAGGAGATCCACTCCGCGGTCGCGGAGGTCCGCCGGGTACTGCGTCCCGGCGGCACCTTCGTCTACACCGTCCGCCACACCGGCGACGCCCACTACAGCACCGGCATCCCCCGCGGCGACGACATCTACGAACACGGCGGCTTCGCCGTCCACTTCTTCGGCCGGGCGTTGGTGGAAGACCTCGCCACCGGCTGGGATCTGCGCGAGATCCACCCCTTCGACGAGGGCGACCTCCCACGCCGCCTCTGGTGCGTCACCCAGACCGTCCCGTGGAACACGTGATGCGCCAACGGCGCAGGCGCGATGCGTGGGTAACGACCGACAGGGAGCTCGCCGCCATCGCCACGGCGGCGATCATCGGGCCCCTGCCAGACGAGCCTGCCGGACCGGGCCGCGCGGCCGGCGGCGGTCTTCTCCAAGAGGCCCGAACGGCCCCCGCCTCGGCGGGGGCCATTGTGTTGGCGTTGTGAGTCAACAACCATCAGGCAGGGTTGACGCGACGCCCCGGGCGGGGTCAAAGAAGTCGAGTTCGTCGAGGACCAGAGCGCAGCCCTCGCGCATCAGCGCCCCAAGACGCGTCATGTTCGCGAACCGGATGCCCTGGCCGCGGCGGGTCACTGTGTCGGTGAAGTACGCACCGGGGTGAAGCTCACGCCCGTCCTGGAACGCCCGGCACTGGGGATGCGACAGGCCGCGGCGGCCAGTGAAGGGGGCTGATGTAAGTGCTGTGGCGCCCCGCTCTCTCGAACGGACGTACGCAAGGGTGTGAATGAGCCCGCCCTGGGCACACCGGGGGCGGGCGCGAATGGACTCACCCCGACGAGCTGAGGTGGGTGATGCACCTGCGGGCCACGTCGTCACCGAGCGGGTGGGAGGGTCGCGCCCGTTGACGGTGGCGAACATGTGAACGCGGATCATTGCAGGTCACGACACGACAGGATTCGGCCACAGCGCGCGGAGCCGTGTCACATCGGCCGGGACGTACACCACGATGGCCCTGACGCGTTCACCGCGACGAGAGGACTGCCCGTGGGCTCTCACAGCAAGCCGGATAAGCCGTTGAGCGAGGGTAAACCGCCTCCCGGGAACAGTGACGGCCGGGTGGAGAAGCCGCCGCCTCCGTCGGGCACACGCCGGAAGTAGGTATCGACCGACATGGAACTGCCCGAACTCCAGGCGCGCTTGGCACGCGTCATGGATGAGCGTGGCCTGTGGCCGGCGGACTCGCCGTGGGTCCGGCCCACCATGGAGACGTACGCGCGGCACTTGTTCGCTCCCGACCGGCTGTGGACCTGGGACGGTGAGGCGTACGTCAACGTCGACCGGGCTTCCGACGCCAAGGCGTGGGCGGATCTCGTCTACGCGGACCCGGCTGACTCCACGATCACGCAGGTGTCCGACGGCCTCCCTACCTCCAGCTTGAGCTGCGAGGAGGTCGTAGCCGACATGCTGGACTCGCTGATGCTGGAGGCGGGTCAGCCCACGCTGGAGCTAGGCGCCGCGACCGGCCGCAACGCCCGGCTCCTGGCCGAGCGGGCCGGGCCGGGCATGGTCACCACCGTGGAGTACGACCCACGGCTGGCGGCCACCGCGGCCGCCAACCTTGCTGCGACCGGAGGCGGCGTCGAGGTCATCACCGGCGACGGCGTCGCGGGCGCACCCGGCCGGAAGTTTCTGCGGGTCATCTCCACGTTTGCCGTCGAGGAGGTGCCCTGGGCCTGGGTGGCGCAGACAGCCCCGGGCGGTCGCATCGTCACCCCTTGGGGCCGGCTGGGGCATGTGGCCCTGACGGTGGCGCCGGACGGGCAATCGGCAACCGGTTGGGTCCAGGGTCTCGCGACCTTCATGCCGGCCCGCGGCACCAACCAGGGGCTGGAATGGGACCAGATCCGCGGCAGTCGTCCCCCGGCCGCCGAAGAGCCGTTCGCGCGGGACGTTCAACAGCTGCACCAGAACGCGAGTCTGCTGTTCGCCTTGCGAGTCATCGCCCCCGACATCAGGGTCCGCACAGCCACCGACAATTCGGCAGTCACCATCTGGCTGCACGATGGCCACACGTCCTGGGCAACGATCGCATCCGACATGGGCGAGGGCACGGGTGTGTCCCGGCAGGGGGGCCCGCGCCGCCTGGCCGCCGAGCTGGATGCAGCCTGGAAGCAATGGGTGGCTGCCGGCGCCCCGTCTCTGTACGACTTCGGCATGACACGCACCTGGGAAGGCCAATACATCTGGGCGCACGACCCCGAGACCGGCCCCCGTTGGTCAACCGCCGAGACACCCCCGCTCCGAGCCGCATAACGGTGCGTACGCGGCGGACCCCCATACGGGGTCCACGGCACCGGCAGTCCTACCGGCGCTCCCACCGAGTAGGGGCCACGGTCCCGGTTCCCGTGGCCAGCACGGGATGCAGGGTGGAGCACCTGCGATTTTGCCGGGCAGAGGGTCGGGAGATCCCATATGGCGAGGTTGGTAGGGACGCCGAACTTTCTTCGCGTGCTCGTGCATTCGGCGCCTGCTCCCGCCTCGTGGCGCAGCCGCGGTGGGTGGTGGGGCAGGGGTACGGCGACCTCACCGCACCTGGATCACCACCGTCTGCGAGACATGCCGCACCCCAAGTCGAGCCGACACCGTCGTTGCCGACAAGCGGGTTGACTAGGGCCTGTCCGGCGGATCATGTGACTTCTCGCGTTCCGACGCGTTGGCATGTCCATGGGGTGGGGAGATCTCACGAGCGAGGAATGGGCCCGGCTGAAGCCGCATCTGCCCAAGTCCGGGCAGCGCGGTGGACGTTGGGCCAGTCACCGCAGGATCATCAACGGGATCCTGTACCGGAACCGGACTGGGGTGCCGTGGCGGGATCTGCCCGCGCGGTTCGGCAAGTGGAAGACCGTGTACGAGAGGCACAGACGCTTGTCGGCGGACGGCACGTGGGACAGCATCTTCGCGGCCGTCCTGGCCGACGCGGATGCCGAGGGCCGCATCGACTGGTCCATGGTGAGCGTGGACTCCACCACCTGCCGGGCTCACCAGCACGCCGCCGGAGCACGCAAGAAACCACCGCGGCTGCTGGGAAAAGACGCACGCCCCGGCAGCACCGCCCCGACGAGGGACTCGGACGCTCCCGGGGCGGCCTCACCTGCAAGGTTCACCTCGCCGGTGAAGGCGGACGCCGTCCTCTGGCCCTGCTGATCACCCCGGGCCAGTGGGGCGACGCCCCGCAGCTCATTCCCGTCATGGAACGAATTCGTGTCGGCCGGCACGGCGGTGGGCGCCCGCGCACCCGACCGGACCATCTCGGCGGCGATAAGGCATACTCCTCCCGCCGTAACCGCCGCTACCTGCGACGACGCCAGATCAAGCACACCATTCCCGAACCGAGGAACCAGCGAGCCAACCGTCGGCGCCGCGGCAGCAAGGGTGGACGGCCTACCGGCTTCGACAAGACGATCTACAAGCGCAGGAACGAAGTTGAGCGAACCATCTGGGCGCTCAAGAACTCCCGCGCCGTGGCCACCAGATACGACAAGAGGGCCTACGTCTTCCACGGCACGGTCACCCTTGCCGCCATCCGACTCTGGCTTCGCCCATGACTCGCCGGACAAGCCCCAGTCCCGACCTCGACCCGCCGCCAGCGGCCCTGACCTGCGTTCCCTGCACGGCAATCGCAGTTGACGCATCATGGCGCGCACCGGTTTGCTGGGCCGATGACCGACCTGCGCATCCAAGCGGTGGGCGACGACGCCTCGATCCACGATTGGCAGTACGTCCACAACTTGATCATCCCTGGCGACGTGCTGTCCTTCGACGACGTCCGTGACCGCACCGGCCGCAACCGTATGGAGGTCGCCTATCTCGGCGACGCCCTGGTCGGCTGTACCACCGTGCGCCCACCCACCAAGGACAACGGCGCCACCGCCACGGTCATCGCCCGCGTGCTGCCCGAGTATCGCCGCCGCGGCCTCGGCACCCGACTCTACGAGCGCGCCCTGGGCCAGGCCCGCGCGTTGGGTGCTCAGGCCGTCGAGACGGTGGTGCTGGCCAGCAACCCGGATGGGCTGCACTTCGCCGAACAGCAAGGCTTCGTCGAGTTCGAACGCTATCTGCTGCGCGAGGGTGACACCGTGCCCTGGATCGACCTGCGCCTGACCTGATCCGCCGGACAGGCCCTAGTGTGCTGCGCCAGAAGAGGCCGAACCGCGGCCGGCGAAGGCGCGTGCGGTAGCCGCGCCGATGCCCGAACCGGCGCCGGTGATGACGATGAGCGGCTGTGCCATCAAGAAGCTGGAGCGCCGATTCGGCGCGGGCAGAATGTGGCCGGCGCGGGCCACGGCGCAGGTGCGGGAGGCGGGGTCGTAGAGGGCGCACAGGCAGGTGGCGCCGGTGATGGCGGCTGCCGGGTCGGCCGATGCTCCGCCCTGGTCGATGCGGGTGACCAACTCATCGATTTGGCTGAGGAGTTCGTCGGGCGGGAGGTCGAGGGAGGAGAAGTTGTGGATGGCGGTGCGCAGCCGCCCGCCCTGCTCGGCCTGCCCGGCCGGCCCCTGCGGCCCGGCGCCGCCCCATGGTGACGGCGGCGTCCAGCCCGTGACCTACGACGTCGCCGACATCGAGGGCGACACGGGCGCCCGGCAAGGGAATGACGTCGAACCAGTCGCCGCCGACCCCGGCCGCGGTCGGCGATGTAGAGGGTGTCGACGCAGTCCGCAGCGAGCCCGAACGGCTTGTTCAGCTGGGCCGAAGCGGCCGGAACGTCAGCACCGCCGAAACCCGCGGTGCCTGTGCCGACGACCGTGCTGATCTCCCCATCGGCCGTGACATTCCGGACCCGGTGGTTGCCGGCATCGGCGACGTAGACAGCGGCTGAGCGGTCCACCGTCACCTCACCCGGCAGTTCAACTGGGCCGAGACAGCAGGGCCATTGACCCCGCCGAATCCCGCGACCTCGGTCCCCGCGACCGTGCTGATCGGAGAGGCGGAGCGCTCGTCACCTGTGGTTGCCGCGTGGGCAGTGCTCATCGTCATCCCCTTCGCCCACCGACCGCCTCCTACAGTCAGTTGTCAACTGATTCCAGACCCCAGGCACTACTGGTAACGGGACGGCTTCTCGGCGGTTGCCTTGGGTGCTTCGGGGGCCTTTGGTGCTTCGGGAGCCTTGGTGCAATCGCTCCTCTTCGACCTGTTCTCCAGGTCCTCGTCCTTCTGAAGGCCGCTGTGTTCCGTCACCGTCGGACTCGACGCGTTCATGCGGTCGGCCGCCGCTGTGGACACCGAGCTGGGAGTTCCGGCGTACTTGGCCTGCGCACCGGCCGACGCCTGCGTGGTCTGGATGAAGGAGCCGAGGAAGCCCAGGACGGCCCGCGCTTCGGGCGACTGCTCCTGCACGACCTTGGCGCGGGAGGAAGCCCCGTGGATGGCGCTGTTGAACAGGCTCGTGCTCGTGTCGTCGTATGTGTCGTCGTCGGCGTCCTCGAAGTCGACGCCTGCACCCGGCTGCGGCTTGTCGCTGTCGGTGGTCACGGAGAAGAGCCCCGCGCTCGTGCCCGCGAAGCCGAAGATGTTGTCGAACACCATGGTCGTCATCCCTGGTCGTCGTCGTGGCGGCGCCGCCCGCCGGTCAAGGCTGCTTGTACAGCGTTCGTTGGCTGTCGGCCAGGCTCTCGCCGTCGAACATCGTGTGGTCGACCTCCAGGGCGGAGACGACCTCGGCCAGTCCCTTCATGCGGAAGCCGCCGCCCGCCAGGTCGATGTCGCCGATGTCACGGGCGACCACCTGCTCGAGGCCGGGGTAGTCCCCGGACTGAGGGGGAGACAGAACCGCCACCGGCACGTCGTACTTCACCGCGATCAACCCGGAGAAGGTCACCGGGATCTCGTAGCTGTACTGCTTGCGAGTACGCCGCTGCGTGACCATGGTCTGCACGCGGGAGTCCGGAGGGACATCGCCGGAGATCTGCGATTTCGAGTTCCAGGTGGTGGTCAGGGAGCCGCCGACGGAGGCCGTGATGCCCAGCATCAACTGGGCGTTGAGCGTGGCGGTGCCGGTGGCGGTGCCCTGGGTCGTGAACGCCACCGAGTCCGTCACAGAGTTCGTCGCCGCGTTCCTCACGCTCGCCTCGGTGGCGTTGGCGTTGTCCACCCCGGTGCTGTTGGGGCTGTTCTTGTTGGTCACCGTGTTCGTGTTCTTGCTCGCCACCTCGTTCTGAAGCTGCTTCTGGAGGTCCATCTTGAGCTGGTTCTGCAGCTGCAGCTGGAGCTGCGCGCTGACGCTGCCGCCGAAGGTGAGCTGGGTCTGTCCCTGGAGCGACCACGTGACCGCGTTCGACACGGTGAAATCAACCGAGTCGGTGAAGGTCATCTTGGAGTCCTTGCTGCGGTTGGCGTAGGTGCGCGAGGAGAACATGTCGGGCGGGGGCTGGGTGATGTTGCCTCGCTCCTCGATCAGCGGCTCCCCGAGGTTCATGTAGGCGAGCCAGCCCAGCTCAGACGCAGTCCCGGGGAAGGCGCCGAAGCTCGACTTGTTCACGGAGAACCCGACGGGCTTGTGCCGCACACCGTAGTCGTCGACGTAGACCAGGTTGGGATGGTCCAGGATGGACTGCCAATTCTGCTCGATGTCGAGTTCTCGGAGGTTCTTCTTCGTCAGCGGTTGGCGCTTGGCATGTTCCAGGTTGTATGCAGTGGAAGGCATTCCCCATCCTCGACTGATTCTGGTCGAACCATGCTCGGTGAAGTGGAAAAACAGATTGCGCACGTTCCGGCAAGCGAAGTTATCACGAGCCACATTGCCCGGAAAGGTGCCCCCGTACATCACGCTGCAGTTGGCTGATTAAGGTCACCGGCCGTTGACCATGCCCCCAACTTGCTGAAGGCTACGGCATGTTGAAGCACCGTCGGTCACTCGGTCGATGACTTTTCGATAGTCCCGCCTGCGGGTGTTGCAGCCTCGGCCGTTGCCGTGGGTGGGGGCATCCGAATCGGTAATCCATTCGTTTTCGAATTCGTTTCGAACGAAGGTGATCAGGCTTGCGGTAATGCCGCGTTTTAGGCCAGTGCATTGAGTGCCCGACGCGTTGTCCTCCACATTCAGAACAGGTGAGGTTTCCGCGATGTACACCCAAGAACGCACAACGATGTCGAATTTGGTGGTCGGCGGCCCGGTAGCGGTGAACAGCTATGACAACGCAATCGTGGCAGCACTGGTCGAGAATCGGCCGGTCATGCTCGTCCACGCCTTCAACGGCGGCTACCTGCGGCCGGCCGAGCTGGACAAGGACAGCCACGACAAGGGGGCCAAGCTGGCCACGGCGCTCGACCCGGCCACCAAGGAGGCGCAGGGCCACCTCTGGTACATCACCCCCGGTGGCTTCTTCGGGCAGCGGCCGCTGTACTTCGTCGAGAGCGCCGCGGGCCAGGTGTCGCCCAAACCCGCCGGCACGGGCGACGCCGACTCCGGGCGCGGCGACGACGGCGCGCCGAAGCCGCAGCGCAGGCGCATCACCGTCCACCAGGATGCCCCCCAGAGCAGCCCCGCCGACACCGTCCAGGTCGGCCTGCCCGACAAGGTGGGCGACAAGTGGCGCGGGAAGAACGGCGCGTTCGAGGACACCCAGCTCTGGGTCGTCACGGTGACGCCGTGGGGCGGGATCACGTTCGTGCCGATCACCCACCCCGACGCCATCCTCGGGTTCAAGGATTACGCGGTGGCGGCCAACAGCGAGGTGCGTCTCACCTACAACTGGGGCGGGGACTTCACCGGGACGGTCATCAACACGTTCTACCCGCGGCTGCCCAGCGAGTGGAACGTGCCGTACCACCACGTCTTCACGTGATCCGCGGCCACCGCCGCACCACAACCGTCCCGAGCCAACGCCCCAACCGCCTGGAAGAGGCACCACGATGGCCGTGCCCACCGAAGAACTGAAGCTGGAGATCGTCAACGCCGCCACGGGGAAGACCCTGGGCACCAAAGCCGCGCCGAGCGCGGACGGGACGCTCGTCGTCCGCGACTTCCCCGATGACGGCCCGAACCCGGAGCAGTGGCAGCTCACTCCTGTGCAGGCCGCGCAAGGCGGGCAAACACAAGCCGACCAGGCATATGTAATCCGCAACGCGGCCAACGGCAAGGTGCTCGACAACCCCGGCGCCGCAGACCGCGGCGTCCGCCAGTCGGACGCCACCGCCGGCAAGAAGAGCCAGCAGTGGCGCCTCGTCCCCATTGAGGGCGAAGCTGGCCTCTACTCCATCAGGGGCGCGACCGACGGAGCCGTTCTCGACCTCGCCGACCCCGGCGAGGACGACACCCGGATCGTCCTGCGCGAGTACGACGACAGCGCGAAGAGCCAGCGCTGGCGGTTCGTCACGGCCGAGCCCGAGCGCACCAGCGACCTCATGCTGCGATGGGCACCACTGAGCCACTGGAACGGCCGCCGGTCCTGGCGGCTGGCCCGCTCGACCGCGCTGCGGCCGACACCCGACGCGACGCCGTCCTTCAGCGACATTCTGCTGGTCCTCAAGCGGTTCGGCAGCGACCAGGACGCCGGCGGCTGGAAGAGCGGCGGGGCCAACCGCTCTCCCAGCGGGCAACCAGGCTGGTGGGCCGGACTCGGTGACCGGTTCCTCGCCGACACCACGGGAACAGGGCGAAGGGACATCGTAGGACTCAAACCCGCGAAGGGGGCTGTGACGTCGTCCAGCAGAGGCGACGGGACATTCGACGACGACGAACGCGTCCTGCACCAGCCCGCGCCCTCCGCGAGTCCCGCGGACCTGTGGACCCTCGTGGACACGACGGGCGACAGCAAGCCCGACGTCGTCGTGCTGTCCGCCGACGGTGTCCGGGTGTCCTCTCAGGACGCGGGCGGGACGTTCACGCCCGCGGGCGGCAAGCTGGTCCTCAAGGCGTTCGGACACGGCAAGGAGGCCGGCGGGTGGCTGGCCGACAAGCACCCCCGCTTCCTCGCCGACACCACCGGCGACGGCCGGCTCGACATCGTCGGCTGCCACGACGACGGCGTCTGGGTATCGATCCAGGACGAGCACGGAAAGTTCGCCGGCCCTCTGCACGTCCTCGACGACTTCGGGACCGACCAGGGGTGGAGCTCGGTCGAGGAGCACCCCCGGTTCCTGGTCAGGACCACCAGTGACGGAGCACTGGACATCGTCGGGTTCGGCCCACAGGGCGTCGTCGTCTCACGCGGGCGCGGCGACGGCACGTTCGAGCCCTCGAAACTCGTCCTGAACGATTTCGGGCTCGCCCAGGGGTGGACGGGCAAGAAGCACCTTCGAATCGTCGCCGATGTCACCGGCGACGGCACCCCGGACATCGTCGGCTTCGGCGACGAGGGGGTCTGGGTGTCACACGGCCGCGGCGGCAGCCGGTTCGAGCAGGCCCAGCTGGTGTGCCGCAGCTTCGGGTACAACGAGGACGCAGGCGGCTGGCGGGTCGACCGCCACCCCCGCTTCCTCGCCGACATCACCGGGGACGGGCGCGTCGACATCGTCGGCTTCGGCGGCCCGGGGGTGTACGTGGCCCGAAACCTCTTCCGCCGCTTCAGGACCCGATAACCCTCTAAGGGCATCCGCAGCCGCATCACGGCGCCTCACCATCGGCGTGCCGGAACCTGTCATCCCGACCCGACGGCCACAACTCGCCATAGGACCTGCCTGGCGTCGCAGCAAGGCCGCGTCAACCACCATCCACCGGGCCCGCCCCCAAACCACAGGAGCCCCCGCCGGCAGCAGCCGACGGGGGCTTCTCATCTCTGACACTGCCCTTATGAGGGGGCATGGCTGTGTGGGCCTGGCCAGGTGGAACACCTCGCGGGCGGCGTAGCGTTTGAGGCATCGGACGATCTCGCGTCGGGTTTTGCCCTCCTTGGTGCGGCGCTCACAGTAGTCCTGGGTTGCGCGGGTCGAAGCGCAGGCGGGTCTGCACGATCCGGTGGAGGGCAGCGTTGTCCTGCCGGTCGCCGCCGCGGTTGAAGCGACGGTAGTGCCGAGTGCGCGTGGAGCGTTCTACGGGGCTGACCCCGCGCAGCGCCGCGAAGGACGCCTCACTGCCCAGACGTTCGGGGTTGTCCCTCATCGTGATCAGCAGAATGACGGCCGTCTGAACCTACCGATGCTGGTGGGGTGTTGGCGACGCATTGTCGACGCCGCCAACGCGGCCAGCAGGGCATCGGGGCATCAGGGCATCAGGGCATCAGGGCATCAGGGCATCAGGGCATCAGCGTTGCATCCACCACAGGATTCCGGCGACGACGGCGGATCCGGAGGCAGAGGCGCTGCCGCGCACCAGACCCCGGCGGTTGGCGCTCCCAGCGCAGTCCGGGCGAATACCGTCGAGACCCATGCGGGATATTGCTCAGGACGCGTCGCTCATCGGAGTCCTGCCCATGGCGGACATGAACTTTCCGTAGTCGGCGTACAGATCGTAGTAGTTGTACCCGCCCCCGGAGGTCAGCCCTTCGATGCGCGCGTTGACGTCGTCCAGCGCCTCCAGCGCCTGCGGGTCGTCGGTGACCTCGTGCGCCCTGCCGCGGGGTGTCCCGGCGGTGGTGGTGCCCCACAGCTCGCGGTAGGGCGGCTCGTTTGGCAGCGGCCGGCTGTTGTAGGGAGAGATCCAGGTGCGCAGCAGCACCCGCGGGCTCGGCCGGCCTTCGGTGTGTCTCCATGCGGTGCGGCCGTGGTAGGCGAGGTGGTTGTTCAGGAAGTAGCAGTCGCCGGGCTCCAGGCAGAACTTGAGTCCGATGCGGTACCCGGTCTCCTGGAGCTCGCGCAGTGCCTGGACTTGCTCTCTGGTGATGGTGGGCGTTTGTGGGAGCAGTTGGGAGAGCTCGGTGTAGACCGGGGTGAGCTGGGTGGTGAACAGGCCCTGCCCGTAGAACTTCCATACGGGCATGCTGCAGTGGAGATCCTTGCTGGTGGTCCACAGCCGCGGCAGCGGCTTGAACAGCTCCTGGGCGAGCACGGGGCTCTCCTCGCGCATCACCTCGTGGATGGCGATGGCGCTGGCCACGATGCTCCCGCCGTCCTCGAAGTCGCGGCTTGAGTTCCTGACGCACAGCAGGCTGATCGCGTCGCACACGTCGGTGTGCAGCAGGAACCTGTTGTCGCTCTGTTTTCCGTGCAGGGGCACGCTGCCGCTCATCTCGGCAGTGACCTTGCCGAGGAACCTGCCGTGGCCCCTGCTCTGCGACCGGACCCTTCCGCCCGCCTGGCGGACCAGGTGGCCGATATGGGCGCTGATCCCTGCGTGCAGGACGGCCGTGTCTTGCTCGTCGAACTCGTCCACGGGGAGGTTCTTCAGCATGACCGCGCCGGTGCCGTCCTCCAGCTCGGTCCGGACACGGTCGAGAAGTTCCGCGACACTGCCCTCCAGCGGGAGCATCGACCTGTCGATCCCATGGTCGGCCACCGTGCGGTAACTGTGGCCGGACTTCTTGAAGCGGTGCAGTGCGTCCGTAAGTTCGGCTACCTGCCGCCCGGTGAGCGGGTGGCCCCACAGGGGGCTGCGCTGCAGCGACGCGCCGGTCCAGGCCGCAGGAGGAGGCGAAGGGGGCAGAGGTGAGTCCATGGCCGAACCTCCAGGGTGAGGCGCACAGGCAGTACCCGGGAGTGCGGTCCTGCCGTTACCGCGGTGCCGGTGCAGTCCGGTGGGTGCTGAGCACCCCGGTGGTTCCCACACCACGGTTTCTCCAATGAACGAGACCTGTCAACTCCATCGCGTCGACAGGCAGCGCTGCGGTGGAGTGGGCTTGCACCGTTGTTCGGAGGGGTTGTGGCGAGTGGTCCCGGCAGCTCACACCGCACCGCTGGCCGTGGCCGTCGGTGTCGGTGTCGGCGGCTGCGTAATCGGCCTGGAGTTCCATCAGCTGAGACATGGCAGCCGGAGGCACCATCAGCCTCGTCATCGCCGCCCTCTTCCTGGTCTCACTCGTGACCTCACCGCATGGCCTTCCCGGCTCCGAAGCCCCCGAGCCAACACGCAGGCGGAAGCCACATGAGAGATGTGAAGCCCCCGCGAACATGCGCTTTGTTAACCGGAGTTGACGGAAGATTGACCAGCCCTCGGCAGAGCCCTGACGCATTCCGTCCATAAGGTCGGCCGTATGCCCCCACACCCCCCGAGGCCCCCGGCGCTTCCTGTCCTCCCGTACCGCAAACCCACACCAGGCCGGGACTACTGGGTCCTGGACGACGTACTGCCCGACATCGACGCCGTGCGGGCCCGCACCCTCAGCAGGGACGAATGGGCCGAGGGCTACCCCCACAAGCCCGAGAGCTGGCCCGGTCTGCGCACGATGCCGGGGCTCGAACCGGCGGAACTGGCGCGCGTCGAAGGGCTGGTGAAGAAGAAGACCGGGGCGCGGCGGCTCTGGCAGGAAACGGCCCCGAGCGGCGGCACCTTCAACCACAACTGCATCCAGGTCGTCGGCAAGGACGAGTGCGGCCCGCGCCCTCACACCGACTCCCGCTCCCTGTGCCGCTACGCCGCCGTGCTCTACCTCAACCCGAACGTGCCGAAGCAGTGCGGAACCAGCTTCTACCGCCAGAGCCTGCCGGGCGGCAGGCTCGGCGGGAACACGGTGGCGGCACCGCACAACAACCTCGTCGACGCGCTCGGCACGCGCTTCGTCCCGCCCGACTCCTTCACCGAAGACGTGCGCGTGCCGCACCGCTACAACCGGCTGCTCCTCTACACCGCCAACCTGATGCACAGCGCCACCGGCTATTGGGGCAGCACCCTGGAGGACAAGCGGATGACCGCGGTTTTCTTCTGGATGGCCTGACACCGATCAAGCCGTCGGGGCGCACCCGATCCGGCATGGTCGATAGAGCCGGCGATCGCGTTCGCGTCAGTCCGCGTGGATGTACTCGGACGCGTGCTCGTGGTCGTGCTCGCAGGAGTCGTCGATGCCGTACGTCTCCCAGGACGGGAACGGGTCGCACAGCCCGGCATCGGACTCGCCGTCCCTGAGGAGGCAGGCGGTGAGTCGTTCGGCCAGAGCCTCCTCGCGCAGTCCGGTGCCGATGATCTGGTGGACGTCTCCCACGCCTCGTTGAACTACGGTGACCTCAACGACGCCCGCTCCGGTCGGGTCCCGGTGGGTGCGGTGCTCGGTTCGGACGCCGCCGGAGTGGTCATTGAGGCCGCTGCCGACGGAACCGGCCCGGCGGTGGGCACCCAGGTGGTGGCTTTGACCTCGGGGGCGTTCGCCGAGCGCGTCGCGATCGACGTGAGTGCGCTCGCCGAGATACCGAAAGGCCTGGCACCGGCCCACGCGGTCGCTCTGCCGGTCGCCGGAGTGGCCGCACTGCGCTCGCTGCGGGCCGCCGGGCTCGGACCGGACAAAAGTGTGCTGATCACCGGCGCATCCGGCGGAGTCGGCCGGTTCGCCGTCCAGTTGGCAGCGCGGGCCGGTGCCCACGTCATCGCGTCCGTGGGCTCGGCCGGCCGCGGGGACGGACTGGCCGAGGCGGGCGCCGACGAGGTGCTGATCGGCCTGGAAGGACTTCAGCGACCGGTCGACGTCGTCATCGACAGCGTCGGCGGCCCCCAACTGGTCGCGGCGTGGAACCTGCTCGCTCCCGGGGGCAGCGTGCAGAGCGTCGGCTGGACATCCGGGGAGCCGGCGGTCTTTCCGCCGTACGCGACCGTCGGCCCGGCCAAATCGCTGACCTCCTTCGTCATCGACGGTGATGCCGGCGCGGACCTGGCCGTTCTTGCTGAGCTGGCCGCTGAGGGCGCCCTCACCATCGAGATTGGCTGGCAAGGACCCTGGGACCGCTTCGACGAGGCCGCAGCGGCCCTCCGCGGGCGGCGTGTCTCCGGAAAAGCGGTCCTGGAGGTGGCACGCGGTGAGCTGCCCGGCGGGGCAGCTTGTGCGCAGGACTAGGTGTGCCGTCCCGGCACGTTGGTGACGGGCGACATACCTTTCAGGGTGCTTGAACGAGGTGAGGGCCTTCTGGCTCGGTGGGGATTGCGACATCTACCGCCGAGTGCAGGAGGCCCTCGTGATCCACCGTAATGCCCCGCTGACGCCGACCGGCAGGCTGCGTCTGGCCCGGTGCGTCGTCGACCCCGACGGGGCACTGGCTGAGGCTGTCGAAGAGGAGAGCGGCCACCGCCGACGGGAATGGGCGGTGAACATCGACTCCACGTCCGGCCGGGCTCATCAGCACGCGGCCGGGGCCCGCCGCCGGCCGCCGCGTGACTTCCCGTAAAAGGGGGTGGTTCGCGTGTGGAAGCCGATGGGCGTGCGGCCCTGGGACGCTCACGAGGCGGACTGACCAGCAAAGTCCATCTGCCGGCCGATGACCGGGCCCGCCCGCTGACCTGGCTGACCCCCCAGGCCAGCAGGGCGACAGCCCTATGTTCATCCCTGTGCTGGAGTGCCTGCGGATCCGGCGGCACGGACCGGGGCGGCCACGCAGCCGACCGGATCGGGTCCGCGGTGACAAGGCGTACTCCAGCTACGACAACCGTGCCTGTCTGCGACGGCGGGGGATCAAGGCGACCATCGCCCAGCCCGATGACCAGCGGGCCAAGCGCCGGCGGAAGGTCCGGGCCGGCGGACGTCCTCCGGCCTTCGACAAGTCCCAGTACCGCCGCCGCAGTGCCGTCGAGCGGTGCGTCAGCAAGTGGAAGCAGTACCGCGCGGTGGCCAGCACGACCAGTACGTACTCGTCGCCGGCATCGAACGCCTTGACGATGTCGTCGGCCGAGACCTCCTCACCGGTGCGTTCGTTGACCCGCTGATGGCGGATCCGGTCGGATGTACCGCGCTGGAGCTGGTGAAAGTGAATCGTGTGGCTGTCGGTCGCCGTATACATCATGACCGGCAGGGTGACCAGCCCGAAGGTCAAGGAACCACTCCACACCGGACGGGCCATGTACCCCGCACCTCCCACGCCTGGCATGCCGGCGGCCGTGCTGCTACCTGCCTTTTCATGGCACGTCCGGTCGGCGACGATCGCATCCGCGGCACCCCAAGAAACAGCAGCCCTATCAAGCGCTTTTCGCGTGCTCTCAGCTCACACTCGCAAGCCAACCGGCTGTCGGCGCCCTCGAACGGGCCCGTCAGGGATTCTGGGGATCGACCCCCGTGTGGGCCTCTGCATCTCTCCCACCGCTCGGACGACGCGAGCGTCCCTTCTGCCCCATGTCCCGCATGCCCTTGCTGGGGTCCTTACTGGTTCCCCGCTGTGAGGACTTCCGATGTTTCGCCATGTCTGCTCCCGGTATTGGCGGCACCAAACGGCTGCGCCACCCATGTCGGGCCTGGCGCTGCACAATGGCTGCCGTTCGAAGCCCCCGCCTCCAGGCTGCGGCTCCACCAGAGCCCTCGCATCTCAGGCCGTGACCAAGCCGGCCGCACGCCTGGTCCCTGGCAGTCCCGGTCCGGCGGCTCCAGCTGCAGAAAGCCGCCCCTGCTCGCGGCCCGCTCTGCAATCGCTGCCTGTGCGTAGCGCGAAGGCCCGGGGGCAGGTGCGTCTGCTGCGCCGCACCAAGGGCGCACGGCCGCTCGCCGGGAACGCTGATCAACCGTCGAGACCAGCAGCCGCCCGCGCTCCGGTCACGGTCGCCGCACCGTCCGGTCATGCCGGCGTGGGAGCCTTGCCCGGTTGCTCCTGCGCGCGACAGTCCCGGAGCCAGCAGAGTGGAGCGGCGCCCGCTCCCGTTTGAGATTCTTCGCCCGTGGGACACGCCCACCATGCGGATGCTCTCGGCGATGTTCACGCACAGGCCTTCCCTCGCCTCAGGCACGTCCCGAATGCGGAGTGCCGGCGCAGACCTCAACGCTTCTTCCCTGGCGAATTCGCTGGACTCGTTGGCCGACGCCAAGGCGCTGGATGCGGTGATCGCACCGTTGCGGAAGGTCGTGCGCGCCCTGCCTCTGGGGCGGTACCGCGACGTTCTCCACGGGCGACAGCTCGGGCACCCCCTTCACCCCGCCCTCGTGCAGGTTCCCATCGGCGCGTGGACGTCCGCCGCCCTTCTCGACGTGGTTCCTGGCGCCTCCCGCAGCGCCCGGTTTCTTGTTGGCGTGGGTGTCGTCGCGGCCGTACCGGCGGCCTTGACGGGCTGGGTCGACTGGGCCGAACAGCACAAGCGGCAGATGCGTACCGGTGTGGTCCACGCCGCGGCCAACGCCGCAGCCATCGGCCTGTACACCGGTTCCTGGGCGGCCCGCCGTCAGGGGCGGCCATGGCGGGGCAAGGCGTTGGGTCTCGCGGGCCTGACCGCGGCCACCGCGGGCGGCATGCTGGGCGGGCATCTGGCCTTTCGGCACGGGGCGGGGACGAACAAGGCGGAGCCGGTGCCACGCCTGCTGAAGCCGGACTGGCAGCTCCTGGGACGGATGGACGACCTGCCCGTCGGCAAGCCCGTGCGCCGCGAGGTGGGGGAGGTGCCGGTGATCGTGGTCCGAGAGGACGGAGACGAAGTGCACGTCCTCGCGAACCGCTGCAGTCATCTCTCCGGTCCGCTGTCCGAGGGAAAGATCACCGACGGCTGTGTGAAATGCCCCTGGCACGGCAGCACATTCAGGCTCTCGGACGGCCAGAACATCCGTGGCCCCGCAACCGCTCCACAGCCTTCGTTCGAGGTACGCACCGACAGCGCCGGTACCGTGTACGTCCGGCTGCCGGAGGCCGGTTGACGTCGGCGCGCCCGCACTCCTTCGCCACGCCGCGCACACGCCGGCCGACAGCCGGCCCACGACGAGCGCTGGCAGCGTCCATTCCGGGAGCGGTTGCCTCGTGGTGTGCCTACGGTGGTAGTTGGTTGGGCGAGTTGTCGCCGGGCCCGGGGACGTACTCAACCGGGTGCGCCGCGACACCACACAGGACGGAGGTTCCTCGTGCTGACAGCCATCGCAGACGTTCTCCGCGCCATCGGGAGCGCAATCGCCACCGTGGTCACTCTGCCCTTCCGGGCCGTCGCCCGGCTCTTCGGTGGAGTATCCGACACGGCGCACGGACGCCACTGATCAGCCGCGGAAGGTCTGGGCCTCCTCGCCGGCATCAGTCGCCCAGCGTGGAAGGCCCCACTCCCCCGCCTGCCTCCTTCTGGTGCGTCCCGCCGAAACGCGAACCTGGTGGCACCGTTCCCGGACAGCCCGGAATCAGCCCGAGCTGAGGTGCGGATGATCCGGGCTGCCTGCAGCCTGGGGTAGGGGGCTACGAGACCTGGCCCCGGATTAGTCGCATGTGGCATCGGGAACCCGTGTGCCATGTCTCCTGATCACAGCCAAGCGCCCGTACTGGAAGCTCTCGCCCAGTACCATGCATCGGCCCGGCTGGCCTTCAGCCCGCCCGGCCACAAGCAGGCGCGAGGTGCCGACCCGCGGGTCCGTGACGTCCTGGGCGACGCCGTCTTCTACGGAGATGTTCTGGCCTCCGGCGGCCTGGACGACCGGCGTACGCGGAACAAGGTCCTCGAACGCGCCGAGAAGCTGATGGCAGATGCCGTGCACGCCTCCCACACCTTCTTCTCGACCTGTGGGAGTTCCCTCTCCGTGAAGGCCGCCATGCTCTCCGTAGCGCACCCCCACGAAAAGTTGCTGATCGGCCGGGATGCGCACAAGTCCGTCGTCTCCGGTCTGATTCTCGCGGGCATCCAGCCCGTGTGGGTGGACCCCAGGTGGGACACCGACCGGCATCTGGCTCACCCGCCCTCCGCAGAGGACTTCGAGAGGGCCTTCGCCGCCCACCCGGACGCGAAAGGGGCCCTGGTCACCAGCCCGACCCCGTATGGAAGCTGCGCGGATCTCCGCTCCATCGCGGACACCTGCCACCGCCGGGACCGCCCACTGATCGTTGACGAGGCATGGGGAGCGCATCTGCCCTTCCACCCCGATCTGCCCACCTGGGCCATGGACGCGGGTGCGGATGTCTGTGTGACCAGCATCCACAAAATGGGCAGCGGACTGGAACAGGGCTCCGTCTTCCATCTGCAGGGAGACCTGATCGACCCGGCCCTGCTCAAGACCCGCGCCGACCTGCTCGGGACGACCAGCCCCTCCGTGCTGATCTACGCCGGTCTCGACGGCTGGCGCCGTCAGATGGCCCAGCACGGCCGGGACCTGATGGACGGGGTCCTGAGCCTGGCGGCCCGGGTACGGGCGGCGATCGAGCAGATCGAAGGACTCCACGTCCATGACCGCGCCGACTTCTGCGGGCCCGGACTGGCGGACGACCTCGATCCGCTCCCCGTCGTCATTGACGTCAGCGGACTGAACACGACGGGATACAAGGTGGCTGACTGGCTGCGCGAACACCGGAATGTCGACGTGCACCTGTCCGACCACCGGCGCATCAACACCCAGCTCACCCACGCGGACGACGAGGAAACGACAGGCATGCTGCTGGAGGCGCTCAAGGCCGTCTCCCGTGCCGCGTCGGGCCTGCCACCCGGCCCCACGGTCAGCGTTCCGGAACCCCGATCCCTGCGTCTGAAACAGAGTTGCCTGCCGCGTGACGCCTTCTTCGGTTCCGTGGGGGACGTTCCCGTACAGCAGGCTGCCGGCCGCGTTGCCGCCGAGATGCTCACGCCCTACCCGCCAGGCATCCCCGCAGTCCTGCCGGGCGAGTTGCTCAGCGAGCCCGTGCTCGAGTACCTGCGCTCAGGAATCGCAGCAGGAATGAACGTGCCCGATGCCGTCGACACCCAGCTCAACACCGTCAGGGTCCTGATGGAGACCGACGACTGACCCATGGCGCATCCGGGACCCACGCGCACCGGCTCGTATCTGCATGGGCAGTCCGGCCGGGGACCGGCGTCGCAGAGGGCCGCCGCCAGGTCACCACCGGCCCGGTGCCCCGGCGAATGATCCGCAGCAGCCGCTGCCCCTCGTCGTCGTCGATCTCCCAGACCCGTACTCGTTCTGCCACCAACGGCAGCCTGCCGAGACCGCACCACCGCGTCGCGGATGCCGCACTACGCGCGTGTCGCGTGCATCTCCTGGAACAACTCGAACTCGCCGTCGGGGGCGGCGCTGAATCCCTGCCAGCGGAAAGACGTCGGCGTGACATCGCTGAACGTCCACCGCGAGCGCCGGCCCTCGGAGTCGGTTCCCTCCTGGATCATCCCGCCTTCACCGTCAGGTCGACCGACCTGGGAGAAGTACGAAGGAAGCTTCGGTGAGATCCACGTAATCTGCCACAGCCCGGTCGTGACGTCATACATGCGGATGGTGGTGCCGGGGAACCGGTCGTGGAACTCCGGGCAGAAGAGCACATCCTGCACCGCCCGCCCGCCGAGGACCCAGCCGAAACGCCACTCGCCCGCCGCGCTGCGCCATTGACCGTCACCGAACCGGTACCGGTTGCTGATGTTCCACGTTCCGACCAGCCGGCCGTACAGCATCATCGCCTCGGCGTTGTCGGGGTCAGGGCCGTCTGCCGAGAGCAGCTCCAGCATCGAGTCATGGGACGACACAGCCATCAGGGCCTCAACCTCCTGCTGAGAAAACGCGGTTGACCAGCCAGAAGGATAGCCCTCCCCTCTGACAGGGCGAACGTTGCCTGATGCGGCACCAGGCCGTACGTTCCGAGACCGCCGGCAGCCACTCCATCAGGTGGAAGGCGTGATCACGCCGCGCAGCCGCACGCCGGCCTTCCGCTTGTCCGGTTGAGGGCGGTTGCAGTCGGCCCAGCTCCCCTCGGCCCAGCTCCCCTGCGCACAACTCCTCCGGTGCGTTCTCCCTGCCTCGGCGAAGCCGGAGGCCACCTCACCGCGTCGGCGCGGGCGCGGGCCACGGCGTACGCCGCCAGAAGGCCGACCACGAGCGGGACGATGCCTGCCAGGCCGATGATTGCAGTTCGTCTCGTGCGCCTCTCGGCCTGGGCCTGTCCCCTCGGCTCCGGTACAGCTGCGGCGGACAAGCCGCTGGAGCTTCGGCCGGAACGGCGCGCAGCAGGTGCCCTCCCGGTGGACGCCGTCGACACCCTCGTCCACCTCCCCCACAGTAGCGCGGCGGCCGCCGGCAACCACCAGGTGAAGGGCAGCCAGATGCGTTCGGTCTCCGCCTTGCTCATGCCGGACAGGTCGGCGGCCAGCATGGCGAGCAGGAAGGCGCAGGGCAGCGCGGTCTGCCCGCCCGAGTCCGGGTGGCCGCGAGGGCGAGCAGGGCCAGCGCCCAGGCGGCGACCGCCGCGAAGTAGCCGTCGGCGGAGACCTCGACCCAGACCGCGCCCGGGGCCAGTGCCATGAAGGGCGCGGCCGCCCGCGCCCGGCCCTCACCGGCCAGCAGGCGCAGGGTCACCAGCGCGGCGGCCGCTGCCGAAGGGCTCGTCCTCGTCACGGCTTCATGGATGAGACGGGTCGGACGTGGTGCGTGCCCGCTCCGCTGCGGTCACTGCGCCGGCCGCAGGGTGTCGACGAGTTCGGCGGCCAGGGTGGTGGGTGTGCGGGGGTGCAGGAGCTCGGTGCGGTGCACGACGCGGGGCTCGGTGATCGGTACGGCCGCGATGCCGGGGAGGTCTTCGGCTGCGGGCAGGGCCGCAGTGGTGAGGCCGGCTCCGGCGGCCACCAGGACGGACAGTCCGCGGATGTCGGTTCCGGCGTAGGTGAGTTGGTGGCCGAAGCCGTCGGACCGGGCGGCGGCCCGGAGTTGGGCCAGGGGTACGGCGGCGTCGGGTGCGTCGATCCAGCGGGCGGCGGCGAGGTCGGCCAACCGCAGCACCGGACGGCCCGCGAGCGGGTGGGTGGCGGGCAGCAGCACCGCGAGGGGTTCCTCGCTGACGGGAAAGGCGGGCAGAGAGCCGGCATCGGGCAACGCCAGTGGATCGCTGGGTGCCACCGCGCCGTCGACGAGCGCCAGGTCCGCCGCGCCGGTCAGCACCGCCCGGATCGCTTCGGTGCTGCCGCACACCCGCATCGAGGCCGCGAGCTGTGGGGCCGCGGTGCGGGCGCGTACCAGCGCGAGGGCGGTGGCGGGCGTCAGCGCGCCCGGCGTGCAGGCCAACGCGAGTCGCCCCGGGCGCACCTGCCGCAGGCGCGCGATGTCGGCCCGCGCCGCGTCCAGGCGCAGCAGCAGCGGCCGAGCGTGTTCCAGCAGGCGCTCGCCCGCTTGGGTCGGCGCTACCGGTCGGCGGGTGAGCAGCGGCGTCTCCAGATCGGTCTCGAGGCTCGCGATGTGCTGCGAGACCGCGGACTGGGTGTAGCCGAGGGCCTGGGCGGCGGCGGAGAAGGAGCGGTGGTCGACCACGGCGACGAAAGTACGCAGGTGCTGCGGATCCATGAATATCAGTATTGCTGATTCTGGATACAGGAATCATCGTTGGACGTGATGCAGGTGGGCGGCTCAGGATGGCCGCATGACACACACCGCCCGCGTCGCCTTGGTCGGCGACCGCTCGCCACACGTGCGTTCCCACACCCGCATTCCGGGCCTGCTCGACGCGCTGCGCGAGCGTGATGGCCTGGACCTGGACGCCTACTGGATCCCCACCTGGGATATCGCGGACCACACGACCCTGACCGGGTTCGATGCGATCTGGGTGCTGCCCGGCAGCCCGTACCGCAGCGAGGCCGGCGCGCTCGCGGCCATCCGCACCGCCCGCGAGGACCGCATCCCCCTGCTCGGCACCTGCGCCGGCTTCCAGCACGTCCTGCTCGAATACGCCCGCAACGTGGCCGGGCTGCCAACGGCCGGTCACGCGGAGAACGCGCCCGACACGTCGGCGGCCGACGCCGTAGTGGTGCCGCTTGCGTGCTCCCTGGTCGGTCACGAGGGCACCGTCGAGCTGACCGCGGGCTCCCGTGCCGAAGCGCTCATCGGCGCTGAGCGATCCATCGAGCGCTATCACTGCAACTTCGGCGCCGGCCCCCACCACGTTCAGCTGCTGCGCACCCACGGGCTGCAGTTCACCGGCACTGACACCGACGGCGAAGTGCGGATCGCCGAGCTGCCGGAGCACCCGTTCTTCCTCGCCACCCTCTTCCAGCCGGAACTCGCCGGCGACGGCACCCGCCCGCACCCCCTCATCCGGGGCCTTGCGGCAGCCGCCGTCGCGCGGGCGAAGGCAACGGCCTGACCGGCACCAAGCCTCGGTTGAGCGTCTGCCTGCGCCGCACGCTCTCCTTGATCCGCGAGCCTACGGCCGATGCGGTCCGGGGTGTCCGGCAAGGCCCTGTGGCAGCGGGCAGTGCATGGGGGCATGCCGCGCACGCTGAAACTCACGGGAACATCTCTCGTGCTCCGACCATCTCCGGATCGGTGTCCGCCTGCCGTCGTCGCTGACCCGGACGACCTCCCCGGCGTCACCCGTCTTCCCGATATCTTCCCGACGTGATCAGCCTACGTGCCAAGAGGCTCACCACCGCCTGCCCGAGAGCCAACTGGTGGTCGTGCCACGCGTCGTGGGCCGGTTGCTGCCCCGTGGATGCCAGTGCCTCACGGCGGGGCGGCCACGGGTTGGGACAGGAAGCAACTATGTAGTAGTGATCAGGTCCTGCACCAGCTGGTTCATCTGCTGTGAGGGAGACACTTCAAGTTCCTGCTGCAGTAGCTCCTGGTAGTTGTGGTAGTGCTTGAGCGCGCAGGCCGTGTTGCCCTCGGCTACGTGTACCTCAATGACGATGCGGTGAGCGGTTTCCCGGATCGGATTGATAGCGATGGCAGTCGTTGCCGCCTGGAGCGCGGGCAGATACTGCTTTGCCGTCTGCAGCTGGTGGGCGAGGCTCTCAAGAGCGTGGAGGCGTGCTTGCTCCCAGTGCTCGCGTTCCAGAATGAGCCAGTCATCCGGCCAGCCCGGCAGCAGCTCCTGGTTCAGCTCGTTGACAACGGCCTCGCAATCCGCCGGCAGCGGGCTGAGCCCGGCAGTGATTTCCTGCGCTGTCTTCCGCATTCGATAGAGGTCGACGTCCACCGAGGGCGAGAGTCGCAGACGGCGGCCGACGCTGTCGATTACAGCTACGGACCGTATCCGTCTGCCTTGACAAAGGGCAGACCGCAGGTTCGCCGCTGCGCGGCTGGGTGTGCAGTCGGGCCAGAGCTGTTCGGCAGCTGCCCCCCTGTAGACACCGTGCTTTTGCAGGGCGAGTAAGGCCAACAGGCGCTGGGTTCCCAGAGGGAGGGGGATGCGGCTTCCGTCGTGTGCGAACTCGAAAACCCCAAGTAGTTCTAGGTGTGCGCTCTTCGAATTCACATGCACCACTTTGCGACCGGCCGCTGGTTCGCGCATCTGGATATGCCGCTGGCACCGGAGCGAAGGTGTTTTACACCCCCCTCTCCTGGCCGGTTCGACCTTCTTTCGCCCACTGAGCAACTGCGTCTGACCGGCGGATCCACGGACAGGAGACGCGCCAGAGACGTTTGCGGAACGCCTTTGGACGGTTCGGGGGACGCCCGCGGGATGAGCGGGTCGGAGTCTGGTGCTGAACGGCTACCGCGTCCCGTGCCATTGGCGGAGAGGAGGTCGGAGTGGAAGCCCGATCGATCCTTCAGACCCCTGCACTGCGGCAGAAGGACCTTCTCGGTGACGCCCGGGTGCGGGTAGCAGTGCTCGACGGACCTGTCGATCTGTCCCACCCGTGCTTCGATGGCGCACACCTCACGAGGCTGAACACGCTCGTGGACGAACCCGCCGGGCGAGGACGGATGTCGCTGCATGGCACACACGTCACCAGTCTGCTGTTCGGCCAGCGGGGTAGCCCTGTCGTCGGTCTTGCCCCCCGTTGCCGCGGACTGATCCTCCCGGTGTTCCGTGACACGCAGGAAGGCCGCGTGCCCCAGCTGGATTTGGCCAGGGCAATCGAGCGGGCAGTCCAGGAGGGGGCACACATCATCAACATCAGTGGCGGCGAGCGCACACCGGACGCACAAGCCGACAGCATGCTGGAACGTGCCCTGCGGCGGTGCGACGACAGCGGCGTCCTCGTCGTCGCAGCCGTGGGCAACGACGGATGCGACTGCCTGCAGGTGCCGGCTGCCGTGTCGTCGGTGCTGGCGGTCGGAGCGCTGGGTAGCGACGGCGCGCCGTTGACGATCAACAACTGGGGCAAGGCGTACCACACGAATGGTGTGCTGGCGCCGGGCCAGGATGTCTGGGGCGCCGCACCTGGTGGCGGGCGAGCGGCGCTGACCGGCAGCAGCTTCGCCACTCCTGTGGTATCGGGAGTGGCCGCGCTGCTCGTGGCCGCTCAGCTCCGCGAAGGCCACGACGCGGATCCCAAGGCAGTGGCCAGTGCCATCCTCAAGACCGCATCCGCTGCCCCCTGCTCCCCCGATGACGCCCCCGAGTGCCGACGCCGGCTCGTCGGGACCCTGGATGCAGGGAGGGCCTACGACCTCATCGTGGGGCGGGGAAGCACCTCCGTAAGGCAATCCGATGTGTCTGCAATACGGGTGACGCCTACGCCGCCACAGGGCGTGCGGCAGACGCAGTTCACCGCCGCCGAACCGGGAGTCAACCCCGCTGGTGCACCCCCTGCGCTCGGGATGTCCCCAGCGCAGGCGCCCCACACGGAGACGTCCCACTCGGAAATGACAGAGGGAGTCAGTGCCATGGACACCGATCGTACAGACGTCGCTGCACACGAAGCAGCCGAGACTGCGGGTGAGGAAGCACGGACCGAGATACCCCCGCCCCCGCCTGCTCCGGTACCCGCCGGAAGCACGGAAACGCGCGGCGTCCCTGATCCAGGAGCCGGCCCTGCGGGAGAACTCCCTGAACCCGGGACGTCCCGCGCGACATCGCTGGAAGGAGTCAGGGCCATGGACGCCAGTGGCGTGGATGTCCCCGCACATGAAGCAGCCGGGGTCGCGGGTGCAGAGGTATCGGCCATGGCACCCATTCCCCCAGGGGGACCGCCCCCCGTCGGCAGTGGGCTCAGGCACGGTGTCCGTCCCTCGTGCGGAGACGAAGGCAACGGTTCATGCACATGCAAAGGAAAGGCCGGAGGCCCCCTCGTCTACGCGATCGGCACGATCGGGTTCGACTTTCGGACCGAAGCCCGAAGGGACACTTTCCGCCAGCTCATGCCGTGGATCCCGGGGGAACCGGGTCCGAACGGCGAGCCGTCCTTCACCCAACCAAGCGTGTACAACCCGATTCAGCTGAGCGACTACCTGTCGATGAATCCGTGGGAGTCCGACAAACTGACCTGGACGCTGGAGTTGGATCGTACGCCGATCTACGCACTGGAGGCTGAGCCGGCCGCCGGCATGAACTGGGGCGGGCCGGTCGTCGCCGACCCGGACGAGGCGAAGCGCTTGGCCAAGGAGGCCGCGCTCGATCCGCAGAAGCTCGCGGACTACCTGGTCGCCGACCACTCCTACCCGCCTGTGTCGATGGTCTACAAGATCTTCCGGGAGGCGATCGCGGGACAGGTCAAGCCCGACGACGACCTGGGCCTGATCTCCCGGGTGTCGATCCCCGGAGTACTCACGGACCGAACGGTCCGGCTGTTCTCCGGGCAGGTCGTCCCCGTGGTCGAGGTCATGGCCCGCGGGGTCTCCACCTGGAACGAGACCTTGCTGGTCAACGCCGTGGTGGAGGCGGTCACCAAGGATCCCCGCAACGAGAACACCACGAACCCGGACGACCTCAAGAAGACCATCCGCGCGCTCCTGGACAAGGTCTACTACCAGTTCCGCAACCTGGGGCAGAGCTCCGCCGACCGGGCTATGAACTACGCGGGGACCAATGCGTTCCAGCTGGGGAAGTCCATCGCGGATGGACTGCTGTCCGCCCAGCACGTACCGGGGTCGGCGAACAACTTCTACGCGCTGGATTCCGTCCGGGTCTCCAAGAGTCCGTACTGCCGGATCGGCTCGGACTGTCAGGACGTCATCGTCACCTTCATGGACCCCGAGGACGACCGGCGGTCGAAGGTCAACTACCTGTTCACGATCGACGTCAGCGACCTGCCTCCGGTCAGCCTGGCACCGGTCCACACGTTCCTCGGTGACATCTGAACGTGTCACCGATGGCCGAGACAACGAAGAGAGAAGACCATGAAGGATCCGGAGAAGCAGCGGAAGATCGCCCTCCCGGTCCAGGCACCGCCGGTGCGTCGGGACGGGTGGAACGCCCCAGCGGCGCAGAACAGCGGAGACGGCATCGAAGCGGCCGCGCGCTGCGCCGACATGACAGGGATCGCACGGCAGATGTGCTTCGCCCGCGGCGGCCTTGCGGCGTGACGGGTGAGGGCGATGACCTGTCAGGCGGTACGGGAGATTGCTGAGCCACCACCGCTGCAACGGCAGTGCGTGGGTGGACGGTGCCGACGGGTGCAGCCCGCCGGCAGGCCGACAGAGTGGAAGGAAGAAGACCATGATGAATGACCGGATGGAGCAAGTAGCGGAGCAGCCGAAGCAGCCCGCCACGCTGGAGATGCCGCGGCAGGCGCCGCCCATCGACCGCACCGGACACAGCACGCCGGGCATGTACGGCGACAACCAGGGCGTCGACGCGAACGGGTTCCTCACCGACATGCTCGCAAAGGTGCTCCCCATCTGAACCGCCACCGTGCCGGTGACAGCGGTCCGCCCGGTCATCGGCACCGTGACACCCGTAGCCGACATCACATGACGGCACTACGGAAGAAGGAAGGCCATGAAGTTCGACCAGAACGAACGAGACGTGGAGCGGCTCACCAAGCCGACCACGCTGGAGATGCCGCGGCAGGCGCCGCCCATCGACCGCACCGGACACACGACGCCGGGCATGTACGGCGACAACCAGGGCGTCGACGCGAACGGGCTGCTCACCGGGATCCTCTCCAAATTCCTCCCGATTTGAACCGTCACCGCGCCTTGACGGTGGCACTCCCCCGTTACCGGCGCTCTGACGCCCCCCGACGACATGACGCATGACCCTTCACGGTCAATGACATGACGACATGACGGAAGGAAGGCCATGAAGTTCGACCAGAACGAACGAGACGTGGAGCGGCCTGCCAAGCCGACCACGTTGGAGATGCCGCGGCAGGCGCCGCCCATCGACCGCACCGGACACACGTCCGCTGGTGGCCACGACGACACCAGGGGCGTCGAGGCGAGCGATTTCCTCGACACGCTCACCAAGATTCTGCAGATCTGAACCGTCATCGCGCCGGTGACCGTGGCTCGCCCCCAGTCACTGGCGCCCAACCCGGTGCGCCGACGTTGGGAGGCAGGCCATGCCATTCAACTTGCCGGTCCAGAACGAGATTGACCGCTCGGAGCCCATCGAGCCGTTCCTCGTTCTGCGGCCGTTCCTCGACGACGGACAGCCCTCCCTGGCCAGGAAAGAGGTGGGCGGCAACTTCGGTGACGATGTCGGCGACCCGCCCCCGTACCTGTGCCGCGACCCCCGTGGCGAGGAATGCCAAGTGGTTCCGGGAACCGTGTGGGGAGGCCTGCTCTGATCCGCAGGCCGCGGTTGGTGCCGCCAGGTGGGTCGCGGCACCAACCGTCCCCAACGTGACCGGCCGTCAATGCCGCCCTCAGGAGGGACATCGTCATCGCCCTGTCGGCCTACCGGAAAGACCGCGTGAGGAAAGCTCCCAGGTCGGCTATCGGACTGAAGAGAGCCAGACATGCACCAGAGCGTTCAAAATGCATTCATCCCGTTCAGTGAGCCACTGGAAGGCCGTGTCCGGTTCATGTACCTGGACGTCAAAAGCCTGGTCTCCACTGGAGTGGGAAACCTGCTCGACGCCGACGATGCCAGCCACTTCGGCACCAACCCACACCCGCTCCCCGACATTTTCACCTTGCCTTGGTTCGATAAGACCACGCACGCGACAGCCAGTCACACCGAAATAGAGGCCGAATATCAAACGGTCAAATTCAGCGGAACAGCCTTCGCCACACTGACTCAGAAAGAAGCCATCACACGGCTGCGCATCACTGACTCGACGATTGATGAGCTGATATCCAGCAAGCTGGACAGTTTCGAGACATCCCTGCGAACTCGGGCACCGTTCGCCAACCTCGACGAGTGGCCTGCTGACGGACAGCTCGGCCTGCTCAGCATGGCGTGGGCCTTGGGCCCTCTTTTCAAGTTCCCCTTGTTCCAGGCCGCCGCAGCGACCGAGGAATGGCTGACCATGGCGCGGGAGTGCAAGATGACGGAGGCCGGAAACCCCGGGGTCATCCCACGGAACGTCCGCAACGGACTGCTCTTCACCCTCGCCGGCTGGATGGCCGCACCACCACCAGGCGACTTCACTCAGCTGGTTTTCGACCCCTCACAGAAGCTCGATGCAAACATGCGGTCCGGCAATTTTCCCATCCCAGTAAACTTGACCATCGGACTGCAGACCGCCCTGGAGGCACTTGACTTCAGCCCAAACGGACTCGACGGAGTTTTCGGCCCCGGTACGCGGTCAGCCCTGGTTTCGTTCCAAAGCGCCAGCGGACTCACACAGACACCAACGGCACAGAACATCGACGACGTCCCCCAGGAGACGGTTGACGCCATGGTCACCCAGCTGGACAACCTGGGGATAAGCTCCTTCCCCTGAAATGATCATTTCCGGGGAAGGATGGCGTGACGAGCATCCACTGTTACCCACTCGGCGTTTACTCCGTCACATTCCCAGAATTCACCTCACTTGGTGCGTCACGAGTCCCTGTGCTTGCCCCTGGAACGCAGGCACACTCGACGAGGCAATGAAGATGGTGGCTCCCATGCCAGCAACACAGCGAACACTCAAGGAATTCGAGACGCAAGCCAAGGCCGCCGCCCGTCGATACCACGAGACGAGTACCGAGCGGCAGGCCACACAGCGGGACCTGGATGCCGGGGTGAAGTTCCCGGATTCGCCGGAGGCCATCGCCGCCCGCGCAACACGGCTGCTCGACCGGAGCGGAGTTCCCCCCGCGGCTGCCGTGGCGAAGCTTTACGCAGAGCCGTTGGATATGCCCGGTACGAATGAGCGCATCATTGGGGTGTCCAACGAACTGCAGGCCTGGAGCTTCCTGCCACGCGGCGTCCGAGTCGCCGGCACCGTCGCGCGGATCTCGGTACGCGACAACGGCCGCGAGCTGCCACAGGGCACCGGCTTCCTGGTGTCGCCCCGTCTGCTGATGACCAACCACCACGTGCTGCCCGACGAAGCAACCGCTCAAAACTGCTTCGTAGAGTTCAATGCCCAGGTCACCATCGACAACACGCCCGATCAAACGGCCCGGATCGAACTCGACCCCAGCGCATTCTTCATAGCGGACGAGCGGCTCGACTTCGCCCTCGTTCAGCTCGCCAACACCACCGGCGCCCCCACGCCGGGCGAGAAGTTCGGCTGGAACAAGCTGAGTGTCCAACAGGGCACACTGGTTCTCGGCGAAGCGGTGAACATCATCGGGCACCCAAACGGCCGCTTCAAGGAAATCGCCATCCGGGACAACGGTCTCCTGGTACGTCTGGATGACTACCTCCACTACAAGACCGACACCGAGCCTGGCAATTCCGGGTCTCCGGTCTTCAATGACCAATGGGAAGTGGTGGCGCTGCACCACCTCGGGGTGCCGAAAACAGACGGCCAGGGACGAATCCTGCGCAAGGATGGCCAGCTCTGGCGGCGTGAGGACGGTGACAACGCCGTCGAGTACATCTCGAACGAAGGTATCCGCATCAGTTCGATCCTGAAGCGCCTCGCGGCGCTTGAGCTCAATCCTGCACGCCGTGCGGTCCTGGCTGAGATGGGTTCGGACTCCGGGCTCCAGCAGAAGGCCGTCGTCGCCCAGCCGACCCGGGCAGCGGCTCCACCTGTTGCCCCACGACCTGCACGTGAGGGAGTGGACCGTACCGGCCTGCGCGCCCGGAGCACTGCCTTCGGCGGCACGCGGCACCTGGTCTTCCTGCACGGCAGGAGCCAGCAGAACAAAGACCCCGAGGCGCTTCGCCGCAACTGGACCGCTGGGCTGAATCACGGACTCACCCGCGCCGGAATCGCTCCGATCGACCCAGCGGATGCCTGGTTCCCTTACTACGGCGACAGGTTGATGGACGCCCTGGAGCGGAACGAAGCCGTCCCGCGCCATTTCGAGGAACTGACCACCGGGGCCACTGCGGAAGCGTTCGCACCCGCCGGTACCGCCAGAGACACCTACGAGCAACTCATCGCCGAGGCTGCCGCAAAGGCAGACATGCCGCGGGATGGTCTGCTTGCCACCGAGGGGTTCGGGAGCAAGCTGGTTGGTGCCCTCCAGGGACAGCTGAGCTGGCTGGCAGCCAAGACCGATCTGGATGAATGGGTCATTGCCACGATCCTCAGCGATGTCGCCGCGTACCTCGACAATCAGCACGTCCGCCAAGCAGTCCTGGACTGTGTGCTGGAGACGACGCCGTCCTCCGGCAATCTCGTCCTGGTCACTCACAGCCTCGGCACCGTCGTCGGCATGGACCTCATCCGCAAGCTTCCGGAAGAGCTGGCGGTTGATCTGCTCGTCACGGTCGGCAGCCCACTGGGCATGAATGCCGTCTACGACCGGCTGCTGGTCCCCGGAGCCAAACGCCCCGAACGGGTCACCGACTGGTTCAACGCTTGGTGCCCGACGGATACCGTCACCGTCGGCTGCCCGCTCGGAGACACCTGGGGCAAGCTGACCGAAGTAGCCGTCGCCAACGCGCGCGACCGGGCGCACGACATCCAGGAGTACCTCGCTCACCCGGAGGTAGCCGCCGGAGTCGGGCGTGCAATCGGCCCGGCGTAACCGATCCACGTATGTGGCCAAGGCTTCCCCTCGGCACTGGGGGCGGCAGAGCGATACGAAGATGCAACAGTGTGCACCCCGTCTCCGACCGCGGAACGTGCCAGGAGCCTGCCGGCGCGTGGGGGAAGGATCCCGCCGGGTGATCGCCGAAGCCGTCGTTGAAGAGACCCGAGACCACATAGACCTCCTCCGGCCCCGGCTCGTGTACATCCCGCCGCGATCACGAGGCGCGCGGGTCGATCTCCAGCACCTGGGCCAGCGCTAGCAGCTCGTGGTGGGTGCTGGTTTCGAGGCGGCAGGCAATCTGACGGCGGTCGGTCCGGTCGGGGCAGTTTACGTCGAGCACTTCAACGCCCTGGGTCAGCAGGTAGCGGGAGAGGGCCGCCCCGAAGGAGCCGGCGCCCACGGAAGCCACATGCGCATCCCTGTGTTTTTCCACTCCGATGCCCCCCGTGAGCCGGGCGCTCACGGAAGTCGGCCAGCACACTGCGAGGGAAGCCTGGATCGTCCAGCGCCATGGCCAAGGCGTACACGAGATCGATGTGGCAGCGCACCACCTCGGCCGCCTGACGGCCCGACAGGTCCAGCAGGAACTGCGGACGCTTCAAATGGCGCCGGACGACTCGGAGTTGGGGCGGCTGCTTGCGTGGGCCGCCCTTCCCGATGAATTCGACGAGATTCTGCGCGGACCGAGCGCGCTGGACGGCGTTTCGCCTCACATCCGGATTCCCCATTACCGCGACAGAGACAGCAGATTGTCATGCCTGCATCACGCATAGCGGGCACTCTTCCCCTCACGGAGGCACACCCCTCCCCACGGAGGAACGCCTCTCCCCCCGCGGCGGCAACACCATGAAATCCTCACACGCATGGCGGCGCCCGCGCGTCACGGTGCCCGTACTCGCCTTGTCCGCCGCCCTGCTCGCCTTGCTCGCCCTGGCCATCGTCCCCGCCAGTCCCCCCACGGGTCCAACGAAAGCACCTCGGCGTGTGCGCTCCAGGGCACGACCGGTTACACCGACGAGGGCCAGAACACCGACTACAACCGGTTCCAGAAGCCGGAGGGCACCAAGCGTGTGGGCGTGATCTACGTGGACTTCCCCGACGCCGTCGGGACCACCACGCCTCTCGACCGCTATGACGACCAGATATCCGGCGCCGACGACTACGCACCGGGTATACGTGAAGGACGCGCTCGCCGGTGCCGCCGACGCAGGCCTCAACCTCGCCGACTCTGACATGTTCTACATCGTGCCGACCAGCACCGCGGACGCGATCACCCACACCCCCACCTGGGTCCAGAACCCCGCCACCCCGACGCAGATCTGGAACAAGGCGACGAACGCCTGGGTGACGATCAAGCGGGCGGTGACCTTCGGACAGGACGTGTGGAACTGGGGCTACAAGGTCGCCGACCACGAGACCGGCCACACCTTCGGCCTGCCCGACCTCTACGCCTTCAACGGCGAACAGCACCAGTACGTCGGCGGCTGGGACGTCATGGGCAAGGTCAGCGGCCATGCCCCGCAGTTCCTCGGCTGGCACGCGTGGAAGTTCGGCTGGATCAACGACAACCAGGTTTCCTGCCTGGACACGAACGACACGTACTCCACCACCCTGAACGGGGTGGAGCACGGGGGCGACGGCTACAAACTGGCGGTGATCCAGAGCAGCGACACCACGGCCTACGTCGCCGAGTCCCGCAAGGCCACCGGAAGCCCCCTGCCGCAGCCGCTGCGGGCCGTGGAGAGCCGGCCGTCGAGGAGGGACTCGGTCCGAATTCACTCGTAACGCAGGCGCAGCGACTCCCGTTCGGCCTCCTCGATCTGGTCGACGGTCAGGCCCGGCAGGTTGAGCTGGGCCAGCGTCACCTCGGCGCTGGTCGGCTGGGCGTCGGCAGGCACCCAGTTCTTCGGTTGCCAGGCGTTGGCGCGTATCAGCGACTTCGGGCAGTGCGGATAGACCTGCTCAACATGGACCACCAGCGCAGTCACCGGCGGTTTGCCAACGGGAGTGAGTTGGGCGAGCAGCTCCGGGCGCGCCGAGACGCAGGCGCGGCCATTGACGCGCAGCGTGGTCGGGCGGCCGGGGATGAGGAAGAGCAGGCCGACGCGTCCGGTCTCCAGCACGTTGTGCATGGTGTCGAGCCGTTTGTTGCCGGTCGCGTCGGGGATCGCCAAGGTTCGCTCGTCCAGCACCGAGACGAATCCGGCCGGGCCGCCGCGCGGCGTCACGTCCGCCCGGCCCTCGGCGTCCGCACTGCCGATGAACACCAGCGAGGAGCAGCCAATCAGCGCCCGAGTCTCCTCGGTCAGGCGGTCGATCTCCTTGCGGAGCGCGTTCGTGTTCGGCTGCGGGTAGAGCTCGCGCAGCTGGTCCGGGCTGGTGAGGGCGTCCGCCCGGAGGGAGTCGAAGAGCAAGCCGGTGGTCCCCGTGTCGATCGTCATACGGACGACCCTAGAAGACGACCGAGGCAGTTCGCGGGTCAGCGCGTGATCTCGCCCGCGTTGACCGGTCGCTGCTCCCCGAAGCAGTCGGACGAACGTGTCGGGGTGATGCCTGTCCGTACGAGGCGGATCTCGGCGAGCGGGCACCGTCAGGGGCAGCACGGCGTCCACCTCGGCCTGCTGCTGTGCCGGGCCGAGGAGAGTCCGGCCGGCTCGTCGGCCGGCACCCTGGCGGGGGCAGGGGTCAGCGCGGGTGAAGCCGGCCATGTCGTCCGACCTGACCATTCTGTGAGGAGTTCTTTGACGAACCTGGCTACCTGGCTGTCCTGCTCTTACCTCGCCCCGGAGCCAGGAGTCTGTCCCGCGCCCGACCGCCATGAGCCCCGGCGACTCCGGCCCCACTCCGCGCCCTGGCGCGCGGGCGGCCAAAGTGGATCTTGGACGTGGGACGATCTCGGTTCTTGGCACGCGGAAATCCGACGGAGGCACAGTGGGCCCGCCTGGAGCCGCTGCTGCCCAAGGGTAACGAGCGCGGTCTGTTGGGCAGTCGGCACCGACTGTGTGATCAGACGGTGGTCTCCTCCGGGCGGGGTCTGTTGTCCAGGCAGCAGCGGACGAAGTCCTGAACGATGGGATGGGTGTCGTCGGCGGGGGCCCAGGCGACGCCCACCTGACTGGGGCTGACGCCGCTGACGGGGCGGTAGACGACGCCGGGGCGGGCGTAGAAGCGGGCGGCGGATGCGGGGGCGAGGGCGATGCCATAGCCATTGGCGATTGCGCTGAGCCAGTCGTCCGGCAGGTCGGTGACGGCGCCGATGCGGACCGGGTGGCCGTCGCGTTCGTCGGTGGCCAGCCAGTGGTCCCGCCACCAGCCTGACTCGGGCGGGGCGGCCACGAACGGTTCATCCCACAGATCGTGGAAGGCGATCAGGTCGCAGGGTGCCAATGGGTGTCCCGTGGGGAGAGCGACCCAGCGGGGCTCAGTGAACAACACCGTCGTCCGCAGGGCGTCCTGGCCGGGGAAGGGCAGCCGCAGCAGGGCGACGTCGACGTCCCCCTCGGCAAGTCCGGCGCTCGGATTCGACCAGGCAGCCTGCCGCATGTCCGCCCGCCAGCCCGGTCGGCGCCGTGCGAAGTCCGCGATGATGCGAGGGGTCGCCTCGTTGGCAGCACTGGCCAGGAAGCCGACCTGCAGCACGCAGGCTGCCCGGCCGGCCGCGCTCCTGGTCTCCCGCAGCGCCTGGTCCCAGTCCGCCAGCAGGCCGGGCACTCGCTCTGCCAGGGCCCGGCCCGGCTCGGTGAGGGCCATGCCGGTGCGGGACCGGCTGAACAGCCGCACTCCGAGCTGGGTCTCCAACTGCTTGATCTGCTTGGTGAGCGCCGGCTGGGACACGAACAGTCGTTCCGCGGCACGGGTGAGGGTCCCCTCCTCCGCCACGGCGACGAAGTAGCGCAACAGCCGGGTGTCCACATCCATGCCGTCAGGTTATGGGTGCAGGTATTGGCCACCGCTCCCAGGGCTCGGGATGCTTGTCGTAGCGATCGGCGACGGCCCGCCCACGCCCCGCCATGTAGTCAACTGAGAGGTGAGGCAGATGTTCACCGCCTACGTGATCATCACCGTCATCACGGTCACGGCCAACGCGGGGATCGCCGTGGCTGACTGTGCGAGCGCCAGGTTCGTCCTCGCCAACTCGGCCGAGGTCGGTCTTCCGCAGTCCTGGCTCCCTTGGCTCGCCGCGCTCAAGGCCGCGGGAGCTGCCGGGCTCCTGCTCGGGCTCCTGGGCGTCCGGTCCATCGGCATCGCCGCCGCGACGGGGCTCGTCCTGTTCTTCATCGGCGCCATCGCCGCGCACCTCCGTGCCCGCGTTTACCGCACCATCGCGTTTCCCGGCGGCTACCTGGGTCTGGCCGCTGCGTCCCTCGTCCTCGCCGCCGCGCGATAGACGTCACAGCGCCGCCCAGAGGCAACAGCCGCGGCCCCAGCCGGAGTCGGCGACGACCGAACTGCCTGCCGACAGCGAGACCGTCTCGGGCTACACCCGCCGGCCAGTCACATGACCGGAGCCACGGCGCTCGATCACCTACAACCTTGATCGACTTTCGCAACAGGCCTTGGCCGAGGTTCGGTGTCATGCCGTGTGCCGTGTGCCGTGTCACCGAGCAGCGCGATCCGGCCTTCGGCGAAGGCGGGTGAGTTTCATCGGTGGCATGTCGGTTGAAGCCTACTGGCACCGGCCGGGGGTGCCGGAACTCGTCGAGCGTCTCGGCAAAGGCCGGAAGACCACCGCTGCGCGGAACTCACCGAACGTGGCGTCGTCATTGACGGCGACGGCGGAAGCACTCTGCTTGGTCTTCTTGTAGCTCCACCAGCCACTGTCGGTGAGCCAGGCCGGGTTGGCGAAGGCCAGACCGCGGACGAGGGTGTCCCAGACATTGGCGGCACCGAGTTTGGCCAAGTACATCGACCTGCGATGCAACACGTCATCGCAAGCCATACCGTCGGAAGTCGTTGGTGCAGCGTTCGCAGTCCTCGGCAATGAGTTCACGCGGTCGACCCGGGGCCGAGAAGGGCTTGGTGCCGGTAATCCCTGGGCGTCATGCCGTAGGCAGTACGGAAGGCGCGCGAGAAGTCACTGGCGCGTGTGAAGCCCCAGCGGGCGGCGATGACATGGATGGCGGTGGAGCACATTGCGGGGTCGGCAATGTCGCGGCGGGCATGTTCCAGGCGCTGGCGGCGAATCCAGGCCGCGATGGTCTCGTGCTCGTTCTGGAAGAGGCGATGCAGGTAGCTGGTGGAGATGTGGTGTGCGGCGGCGATCGCTTGCGGGGTCAACCGTGGGTCGTGCAGGTTCCGCTGGACGTAGGCCCGAATGCGCAGTACCAAGGTCCGACTACGGGTTTCCGGCGCAAGGGTTCGGTCTGCGTCCAGAACGTGGGCGAACAGTGCGGACAGCAGGTCGACCACGATTGTTCCCAGACGTGGGGCATCGGATGGCTGGTAGGGGCTGGTGTCCGCCGTGAGCTGGGTAAGGAACTGCACCAGCAGGCCGCCGACCCCTTCCCGCCCGGACATGCTGCGGGCATAGAGTTGGTCCAACTTGTTCCGCGGCAGGTGCAGTTGTGCCCTGGGGACTTCGATCCCGATGCCCGAGAACAAATCGGGTCCGTTGGCGCAGTTGACTTCGACTGCCCGTGAGCTGTCGTGGACCCGTATGTCGTAGGGTCCGTAGACGGCCTTCTCGTCGGCCCAAGCGACTTGATTGGTCCCCTTCAGCGGGATCCCGATGTGGTAGTGCTCGGGATCGGACTGGAGGATGTGCTTGGGAATCCGGCGATAGCCCAGGGCATGGTGGGTCGCGGGCCAGACCTGAATCGCGCCGAGCTCCAGAACTCGCTGGTGTGCCCAGAAATCCGCCGCGTGGTCGCTATAAAGGTCCAGCGGTACATCGGTGGTTCGGCCGATACGCTCGCACCAAAAGCCGAACCGGTCCCCACGAGATAGGCCATCAGTTCGAAATTCAGTTTCGTTCAGCATCCCGTCTCCTGCATCCCGTGGTGGTCCAGCACCGTCTGGACGAGACCGCCGCCCCGCGTATGCCCGGCGCCCGCCGACGATTACAGCGGCCGACTGGTCGTGGCGGACAGCGCCATTGGTCCACGCCAGAAGGATCGCGCGGTTCAAAATATCGCGGTTTCCGTGGTCAAGCCGGACGATCAGCGCGATGCTCTGCTCCCGTACTGGTCTTCCTGGGCGTGCAGGGACGTCTCCTTCCGATGACGCGATTCAGCACTCGGAGCGACGGAGCGTCAACATCAATCCGACGTCCCACCGTGAGCGGCAGCTCACGAACATGCGCTCGGTCTACCCGTCGGAGCGGGAAGCCCCCGGCGAAGGTCGGACAGTACGTCTGCTTCGCCAGGTCGTGTCGCCTCAGGTGTCGAGCGCCGCGGTGGTGGCTTGACCTGCGGCTTCAAGTTCGCAGTAGCGGGTATGCGCGGGCGAGAGCGATGCGGCCGGAGGCCCGACGGCAGGCAGGGCCGACGCGCTTGGCACCCAGCGGCCTCCTAGGACCAGCCCGTCACGAGCCAATCGGCTGCCCGGGCAGCCCCCCGGATGCGCACCGCGGCATCGCCGGCAGGTGCGCAGCGGTCGGGTCCCCCGCCGAGCCCGTCCTGCCGGCGATCGCGTCCCCGTCGTACACCCTGCGTACGTAGGACAAGGCGCCCAGCAACTCGGCCGAGCCGACCTGCCTGGCATCGCTCGATTCGACGATGCCGCCCAACGGCAGGGAGCCGATGTCCGCCCATCTGATACTGCCGGAGTCGTCGAGGTAACTGCGGCAGCGTCCTTGGTTGTCCGGGTGCAGGCAGTACGGGACGTCGAGATATCCGAACCGGAATGCGCGGGTGAGCGCCTTGCCAAGGTCGTCGTCGAGTTCGCGTACCGCCTCGATCAGCCGGAGCGCTTCGAGGTAGGTCTGGGAGTCGCCGGATCCCGGGGCCATGGCGTCCTTGGGCTCGTCCCTGGCCGACCGGTCCCTGGCCCACCGGCCCGTGACCGCGGCTGCGTACTCGAGGGCGGCCACGTTCTCCTCGATGGTGGGAATACGGCTCGATTCCGCCACCGTTTTGACGATCAAGCGTTCCGTACGGGTGGACGCAGCCAGCACGGCGGCCTCTGCGAGCAGTCGATAGGCGCCGTTCGCCGTAGTGGGATAGACACCCATGTATGTGTAGAGCACGACGTGCCACTCCACATCCGGCAGAAAACGGCCGCACAAGCGTCGCAGCGCCGCGATGGCTTCTCTGTTCTGCTCGAGGCTGGGCTGCTGGGCGTAGCTGACCGAGATGCTGTGCAGCCCGTGCTGCCGGAAGAACAGTGCCTCCAAGACACTGATGGCGACCAGCAGGCTCGGCGGGCAGAGCTGTCCCAGCATGCAGCCCCCGAAGGTTTCGAGGTGCGGCCGGACACCGGTTTCGCCGCTGTGTGCCAGGAGGCGGCAGGACGCCTCCCAATTGCGTACGGACTCGGCCAAGGGCGTGCGTCCATAGGGGAGGCAATACGAGACCGGTCCGCCCTCGGTGGCGCTGAGGCCCGCGGCGAGCAGTGAGGTGACGATGTCGAAGGGGGCGGCGGATCCGTGGCGTACCTGCACCGCGAAAGATTCCGACTGGACTCCGGTCAGCACCTCACGTGTGATGGCGGCGTCGTGATGGGCGATGGGGTATCCGTTGAGGCCGATGCCTGCGGTGAGTGCTTCGGCCACCGCACGCAGGTCGCCGACTCGGGTATAGCTGTCGACGGTTAGCGTGCCCGCCGTCGCGGCAGCCGCCGCTTTGGTCGCCAGGAGGCCCGCGCGCATGGTTGCGGGATCGCTGAAGCCCATGCGGGGTTGCACGACGGTGCCGACGGTCCGGTGTCGTTCCCTTATGAAGGAGCCGAAGTCAGGGGGACGCTCTGTCGGAGGCGGATCGGCGGGCAGGGGCCTGCTGCCGGTCATGAGACGACCCTTTCCGACAGGGATGCGATGAAGCGGCAGAAGTCCGTCACGGCGTCCGGGCTGTCGGGGTAGACGGCGTCGAATCCGGCGTCACGCAGGTGGTCGGCATGGTCCGTATCCGCTCCGGAGATGCCCAGCTTTCCGCCGATGACAACCGGCAGTGCGGCGAGGTCCGCCGTCGCGCGGATACGTGTGATCAGGCGTATGCCGTCCTGGTGGCCATGGCCGTTGACGCTGCTGAGGACCAGCAGTCGGGGGCGGTACAGGAGGCATGCCTCGACAATGGCTTCGTCGGGGACGCAAGGGCCCAGGTTGACGGTGGGGTGGCCGAGCTCCTCAACGAGGAGTTGCAGGTAAATCAGGTTCCAGGTATGCGCGTCGGAGGCCGGCCCGGCGATGAGGACCGTGCGCGCGTCTCGTGCTGCCGACATCTCAGGCCGTGATTCCCTTCGTCGCTTCCGTCGTCATTCCCGTCGTAACTCCCGCTGCGTCGAGGAATGTGGCCAGCTCGGCGAGGGATGCGTCGTCGTCGAGCAGCATGCGCAGTGGCACTTCCACGCCGAATCTGGTCTGGCACCAGGCGAGGAGCCGCACGGCGGTGAGCGAGTGTCCGCCGAGGGTGACGAAACCGATCTCGGCCCCGCAGGCCGGGGGCGGGCCCAGCAGGCTCCACCATCTGTCGGTCAGAGTCTCCTCGTCCGGTCGCGATGCCAGCGGGTCCGTGCAGGGAGCCGTGCCAGGATCCGCTCTTCGGCTCACGGTGTCGCGCAGTCTTGCGCGGTCGGCCTTGCCGCTGCGGGTCAGCGGAATCGCGTCGATCCAGTGCACCATGGCCGGAAGGTGGGCACGCGGCAGGTGGTGGGCCAGGAAGGTGCGGAGTTCGGGGGCGGTCGGGTGCTCATGGCTCGGGGTGCGGGCCGGGGCCACCACAGCGGCCAGCTCGAGGTCGCCGTTGGCCGAGTTCCGCGGTACGACGACAGCCTGGCCCACTGCTGGATGCCGGCAGAGGGCGTTCTCGATCTCGGCCGGTTCGATCCGCACACCGCGCACCTTCAGTTGGTCGTCGATGCGGCCCAGGTACTCGAGCTCGCCGCCGACGACGCGGACGAGGTCACCGGTGCGGTAGCGGCGCTCACCATCCAGGTCGGCGAAGGCCGCAGCGGTGGCCTCGGGGCGGCCCGCGTAGCCCAGCGCCACCGGTGTGCCGCCGATCCAGAGTTCCCCTTGCTCTCCTGTGGGCACGGAGCGTCCCTGGTGATCGAGCACGTACAGGTCCGTGTTGTCGATCGGGCGGCCGATGAGGACGGGCTGGTGGGACGGGAGCGGGTTGGGCACCGGCCAGTGCGTGACGTCGATGGCGGCTTCGGTCGGGCCGTAGAGGTTGACCAGGTCGGCCGCGATGGCACGCTGGAATCGCGCGGCCAGTCCGGCAGGCAGGGCCTCGCCGCTGCAGAACACCAGGCGCAGGGAGGAGCAGGCGCGTACGAGGACGGGGTCGGCCAGGGATTCGGCGAGCATCGACGGCACGAAGTGGCAGACCGTCACCCGGTGACGGCGCATGGCGGCGGTCAGTTCGCGGGGATCTCGTTGTCCGCCCTCTGCGAGGTACTGACAGCGGGCACCGGTGATCAGCGGAAGGAAGATCTCCCATCCCGAGACGTCGAAGGTGCAAGGGGTCTTCTGGAGGACGACATCATGCTCGCCCAGTGGGTAAGCACGACGCATCCATGCGAGGCGGTTGCACAGCGCTTCGCCGCCGACCATCACGCCTTTCGGGGTGCCGGTGGAGCCGGAGGTGAACAGGACATAGGCCGGTTGGTCCGCCGGGACAGGCATCAGGGGGCGGACGTCGGTGGAGGGGGGTGGTGTGGGGACAGCGAGCGCCGGCATGCCCAGGAAGGGGGTGGCCGGATCGTCCGGGCAGGCTGTGACCACAGCGGCCGCCTCGGTGTCCTCGAGCATCTGGGTCACCCGTTCGTCCGGCTCGCCCAGAGCAATCGGTACGTACCAGCATCCCGCTTTGAGCACCCCCAGCAAGGCGACGGTCACGTCGACGCTCTTGGCCAGGTGGACCGCCACCGCCGCGCCGCCTCCTCCGGTCGACTCCAGCAGGGCAGCCGCCAGTGCGTCGCTGGCGAGCTCGACCTCCCGGTAGGTCAACGTCCGGCCGTCGTCGGCGCAGGCGATGCGGTCGGGCGTACGTTGCGCCTGTTCGCGTATCAGGCCCTGAATTCCGTACGGGAAGCGCTCGCTGACTTCGGGCCCGGTAAGAGCCGGCGCGGAGAAGACCACACCCGGTGTACTGGTATTCGGTGGTGCGGCGGTGTGGCTGGTCGGGGTGGTGTCTCTGAGGATGTTCACGCGACTGCTGCCTTTCTGAGCGGTGGCCGGGCTAGATCGGCAGCATCGAGCCCGGCCACTTCATGTGAATGCGCCAGGTGCATGGTTCGTGTGCAGGCGCACCCCGTCAGTTCCTTGTCATGGATTCGTCGTCGGTGGCGGATATCCCGGTGTGCAGTCGGCCAGGCGTACCGGATCGCCGAAGATCAGGCCGAGTGTGCGCTCGCCCACAAAGGGTTCGCGGCTGTGTGCCATACGGATGTTGTCGACCAGGAAGAGGTCGCCGACCTGCCATGGTTCGCGAAGCGTCGCCGACTCGTAGACGTCCGCGATGATGCCCACCGTCTCGGCGTCGAGTGGTTCGCCGTCTCCGTAGGATGTGGTGAACGGCAGTCCGTCCGGCCCGAACTGGCCCAGCATGAATGCGCGGACCGCAGGGTCGAGATTCCATTCACTGAGGAAGCCGACCTGGTTGAACCAACAGCGTGCACCGGTGATCGGGTGGTGAATCACCGCAGATCGGCGCTGATGAGTGCGTAGCCGGCCGTCCGCCTGCCATTCGGCCGTGATCCCGTTTGCCCGGCAGTATTCCTCCGCCGTGGTGCGGTCCGCGGCGTTGAACGCCTCCTTCCACGACAGGCCGACCAGGTTGTTGTACGAGCGTGTGAGTGTCCACCCTTCCCGTACGAACCGTTCCACCAGGGGCGCAGGAAGCTCGGCCAGTACCCGCTGTGCATCGGCCACGCCCGTCACACCGCCCTTTTCCGGTGCGGTGAAGCAGCCGATCACCAGCAGTCGGGGGAACTCCAGCGCGTGACTCAGCTCGTGATGCATACACATCGGCTGGTCCGCCGGCCATTCCAGGGAGGAGACGACATCCGCACCGAGCTGCTGCCGACGCGCGAATGCCTCCCGTTCCGGGGCCAGGAGGGTGGTGAGCCGCTCGCCTGCCCGCCGCAACGTGGCCGCGTCGCGTATACCGAGCCCCCGTACCAGAACCGCGCCGTGGCGGAGAACGAGGTCGTCCAGTTCGGTCCGGCGGTCGGCGATCCAGTCCGCGGCGTGTTCGGGCCGGACCGTTTCGGTCACCCTCAGGAGCGCTGGCTTCCCAGGGGCGATCTCTACGTCGAGGCCGGTGGCCGCGGTTGTTCGGTCAAGTGTGGCCATGTGTCAGGCTCCGGTTTCTTCCATGGCCTTGACCAGGCTGGCCGGGCGCATGTCCACCCAGTTCTTCTCTATGTACTCCAGACAGGCGGCGCGGCTGTCCTCCTGCTTTGCGACCGTCCAGCCGGCCGGCACATCGATGAAGGAGGGCCAGAGCGAGTGCTGGCCTTCATCGTTGATCAGGACGAGGTAGGTGCCGTCCGGGTTCTCGAACGGGTTCGTCATAGCTGTTCCTCTTTCCGGGATCCGATTCTGCGGGTTCTTGCTTTCTGGTGTGCGGTGTTGCCGGCCGACTCGCCGAGGCTTGACCACGAGGAATCACTCCTCGGAGGAAATGATGCGGCGCAGCCTGTCCGCCACCATCGGACCAATTTCCTCCAGGGGCCCCTGGTTCAGCATCTGGGAATGGCGGGCACCTACTCGATGGAAATCGATGCTGCCGGTGATGTACTCGCTCCACATGCTCTTGGTGAGTGGGTTGTTCGAGCCCTCACCGGCCGCGATGATGAGCGTTTCCGCGGATACGACGTGGTTTTCGACCTGATTGCGGATACGGACGTTGTTGATCAGGACGTCGGTCAGTGTCCGTATTTCGGACTCCTTGAGCCCGGCGAGTACCGAATTCTTCTCCCGAAGGATTTCGGTGAAGCGGTCATGACTCAGTGTCTTCGCTTCCGCCTCGTCGACGTGGACGTCGAACCCTTCGAGGATACCGCGGTACATGGTCGGCATATCGATTTTGGAAACGATCTCCTCCAATTCCACCGCGGTCACCTCCTTCCTCGGGTAGGCGTCGAGGAGCGTAAGCAGCGCCACCTGCTTTCCGCGGCGTTCCAGGAGCGCCGCGATGGTGTGGGCCAAGAGGCCGCCGAAGGACCAGCCGAGGAGGAAGTACGGCCCTTCCGGCTGCAGTCGGAGGATCCGCTGGACATAGTCCTCGGCCATGTCGTCCAGGGATTCCGGGAGCGGTTCCTGGCGCCGTATGCCGCGGGACTGCAGGCCGTAAACCGGGATCTCCGGCGAGAGGTGCTTCAGAAGCCTCGAATAGGACCAGCTCAGCCCGCTCACCGGATGGATGCAGAAGAGGGGGCGCTGCCGTCCGTGCGTGCGCAGTGGCAGCAGGACATCCAGGCTGTCGTCCTCCTCACCCAGCTCCATCCGCCGGACCAGCGCTGCCACGGTGGGGCCTTCGAACACCGCGCGTATGGGCAGTTCCACGCCCAGCACCTCCCACATCCGACTGACCAGGCGGGCCGCCAGGAGGGAGTGTCCGCCCAGATCGAAGAAGCCGTCCTCGATGCCGACCTGTGGCAGGTTCAGCACCTCGGCGAACAGGTCGCACAGCACTTCTTCCTGCGGTGTCCTCGGTGCCTGATTGCGGAGTTGGGTGGTGTAGTCCGGGGCCGGCAGGGAGGTGCGGTCCAGTTTTCCGTTCGAGGTCAGGGGGAGCGCTTCGAGGGTGACCACGGTCGAAGGAACCATGTACTCCGGCAGGCTTTCCGCCGCGTGGCCGCGCAGTTCGCCCGGGGTGAGGACGAGACCGTCCTTGGGCGCCACATAGGCCACGAGCCGGGTGTCGCCCGGCACGTCCTCCCGGGCCACGACGACCGCCTGTGCCACATCGGGATGCCTGGCCAGCACGGCCTGGACCTCACCCGGCTCGATGCGATGACCCCGCACCTTCACCTGCTCATCCGCGCGCCCCACGAACTCCAGGTCGCCCTCACGGTTCCACCGCACAAGGTCACCGGTCCGGTACATCCGCGCACCCGACTCGAAGGGACACGCCACAAACCGCTCCCCGGTCAGCCCCGCTCGCCCGTGGTAGCCACGTGCCAGACCCGCACCGGAGACGTACAACTCGCCCGCGACACCCGGAGGAACCGGACGCAACGCCTCGTCGAGAACGTACACCCGGGTGTTCCAGAAGGGACGGCCTATGGGGACGGGGCCGGCCGGGAGCCGACTGCCCTGGGGGATCGCGTACTGCGTGCAGTTGACGGTCAGTTCCGTCGGGCCGTACGCGTTGATGACCGCTGCCCGGGGGTTCTGGTTCCGCCAGCTCTCAAGGGCTTCGCCGGTGAGGGCCTCACCGCCGAGGATCAGGGTGTCGGTCGGCGACCATCCTGTGGAGAGCCCGGTGAGCAGGGGAAGGTGCGAGGGGGTGGCTTTGAGCAGCGTCACCGGGACGTCGCCGGCCGGGGGCAGGTCCTCCAGGTCTGCCAGGTGGACACGGCCGCCCAGCGCCAGAGTGGTGTACAGGCCGGTCACCGTGAGGTCGAACGACATCGGGGACGGGACCAGCGTCGCGGTCCTCGCCGCCGGGTAATGCCGGGTGGACCAGCTCAGGTAGTCGGCAAGTGAGCCGTGCTCGACGATGACGCCCTTGGGGCGGCCCGTCGAACCCGAGGTGTAGATCAGGTACGCCGGGTGCGACGGGTCGAGGCTTGGTGCCGGGTCGTGGTCGGGATGGTCCGTCCATTCGCGGGACATCGTCTGCCCGTCGAGCACCAGCAGGGGCTGGGCATCGGCCAGCATGAAGGCGAGACGATCGGCCGGATGGGCCGGGTCCAGCGGCAGATACGCACCGCCGGCCTTGAGGACGGCCAGCACCGCGATCACCATCTCCACGGACCGGGGCAGCGACACCCCCACGATGCGCTCCGGCCCCACGCCCCGCTCGATCAGATAGTGCGCCAGCCGGTTCGCGCGAGCGTTCAGTTCTCCGTACGACAGCGACTGCTCGCCGCAGACCACCGCCACCGCGTCCGGCGCCGCATGGGCCCGCTCGGTGAACAGTTCCACCGCCGTCGGCGTGGGCAGCTCGGCCGCGGTGTCGTTCCACTCGCGCAGGAGCTGCGTGCGCTCCCCGTCGAGCAGCACCTCCGCCTCGCCGATCGGCCGGTCCGGCCGTGCGACGACCTGTTCCAGCAAGCGTATCCAGCGCGACACCAGCGTTTCGGCCGTGGCCCGGTCGAACAGGTCCGTCGCGTACTTCAGCACACCGCTCACACCGGCCGGCCCGCCTGACTCATCATGATGTTCGACCATGTGGGCCGAGAGATCGACCTTCGAGGTGTCGAGACCGACCGGCTCTTCCCGTACGTCCAGACCTGGCAGGCCGACGGCACCGCCCGACGCGTTCTGCAGCACCAGCATCACTTGGAACAGCGGATGATGCGATACGGAACGCTGGGGGTTGAGCGCCTCCACCAGATACTCGAACGGCACATCCTGGTGGGCGTAGGCGGCCAGGCTCGTCCGGCGGACGCGTGCCAGCAGTTCCTGGAAGCTCGGGTCGCCGGACGTATCCGTACGGAGCACCAGCGTGTTGACGAAGAAGCCGACGAGGTCGTCCAGGGCTTCATCCGTGCGGCCCGCGATCGGGGATCCCAGCGGAATGTCGGTCCCCGCACCCAGTCGGGTCAGCAGCGTCGCCATTCCGGCCTGCAGCACCATGAAGACGGTCGCGCCCGCTTCCCGGGCCAGATCTGCCAGTGCCCGGTGCAGCTCTGGGGTGAATGCGAAGCGCAGACCGGCGCCCTCGTACGACTGCACGGCAGGGCGCGGCCGATCCGTCGGAAGCGTCAACCGGGCGGGAAGTGCGGCCAGCTGTTCGGTCCAGTAGCCGACTTGCTGGGCGAAGACGCTGTCCGGATCGGACTCCTCCCCCAGCAGTTCGCGCTGCCACAGCGTGTAGTCCGCGTACTGGACGGCCAGTGCCGGCCATTGGGGTGCGTGGCCTTCACGGCGGGCTGTGTAGGCGGTGGCCAGGTCCTGCATCAGCGGTCCGGTGGACCAACCGTCACCAGCTATGTGGTGCAGCAGGATGAGCAGCACGCACTCGTCGCCTCCGCAGTCGAACAGCCAGGCCCGGATGGGTGGCTCGACGGCCAGGTCGAAGTCGTATCGCGCGGCCCTCGCCACCTCCCGTGGCAGCTCGTCGGCGCTGACCGAGCGGGTCTCCCAGGTCAGTTCGTCGGCGGTCACGATCTTCTGGTGCGGCAAACCGTCGGTCTCGGGGAACACCGTGCGCAGGGACTCATGGCGATCCACCACATCCCGCAGCGCGGCCCGCAGCGCCTCGTGGTGCACCTCACCGGACAGGCGCAGTGCCAGGGGCATGTTGTACGCGGAGGACGGCCCGTCCAGCTTGTGCAGGAACCACAGCCGGCGCTGGGCGAAGGACAGGGGCACCTCGTCCGGGCGGGGCATCGGCACCAGAGCTGGGCGGGCCCGGTCGCCGCTGTCGTCCAGACGCCCGGCCAGTCCGACCACGGTCGGCGTCTCGAACACCATGGCGATGGGCAGTTCCACACCGAGCGTGGTGCGCACCCGGCTGGCCAGCCGGGTGGCGAGCAGTGAGTGGCCGCCGAGATCGAAGAAGCTGTCGTCGATGCCGACCTCGGACAGGCCCAGGACCTCGGCGAACAGCCCGCAGAGCGCCTGCTCCCGCGGGGTGCGCGGTGCGCGGCCGCCGCTGAACAGGGCGTAGTCCGGCGCCGGCAGCGCCTTGCGGTCCAGCTTGCCGATGGGGCTCAGGGGCAGCTCGTCCAACAGCACAAAGGCCGCGGGCACCATGTACTCCGGCAGCCATTGGCTCAGCCGGGCGCGCAGCTCCTCGTGCAGGCCCCGTAGCCGGTGAGTGGTGGCGGGCCGGTTGGCCAGCCTGTCGTGATGTACGGCCGGATCACTCCCAACGACTGTTGTGCCGCTGCGATAAGCGGCCACCGGCAGCGTCGACCCCGAGGGGAGGAAGACCACATCGAAGCGGTCGTCGTGTCCGGACTTCGCCCACGTCGCCACCGCGCGGAATCCCTGTGCTTCGGCCACTTCGTTGCAGGCTTCGGGGTCCAGACCCGCGGTGCCGGTCTGGTTGATCCGGTCCAGCACCCGGCTTGCGGTACTCCCGGCACGTATCTCCCGCATCGCGGCGTAGTCGGCGAGGAGCCGACCGTTGGGGATGTCGTTGCAGCGGATGCCCCCCGGGTGGGTGCGCAGCGCCTCCCGGATGCCCTCGAGGAAGTCCTCGCCTGCCTCAGACCAGGTGATCTCCGGCAAAGAGTCAACCGCCAGCGGGACCAGTGGCGCCTTGCAGAGGACGACGTCGTAGCGGTATCGGGACAACTCGTTCGCGTACGCGCCGCGCTTGAGCCTGATGTCGACGCCGCCGATCTGATGGAGATCCGTTCCGAGACCGGCGAAGAAGTCCGGGGAGAGCAGCAACTCCTCTTCCCCGGTGACCTTCTGCTCGATGGCCGCGCGGACGGCACCCATGTCGGCGTCCGATGTGAGGCCGTGGCCGACGACACCACTGTGCAGGGAGCGCAGCAGACGCAGGTTCCGGATGTCACCCAGATAGAGCGACCCGCCCGGTACCAGGAGGTCCAGGCAGGTACGGATCACCTCGACCAGGTACTGGGAGTGCGGGAAGTACTGGACGACCGAGTTGATGACGATCGTGTCGAAGTACTCCCGGGGTAGGCCGGAGTCGTCATCGGCGGGCTGGGCACGCAGTTCGACCATCGAGGCCACGTCTCCGAGGACAGCCAGGCGTCCGCGCAGCGCGTCGATCGCCGACGAGGAGAAGTCCGTGCCCCAGTACGCCTCGCAGTGGGGTGCCATCTGCGACAGGATCAGGCCGTTCCCGACGCCGATCTCCAGTACGCGCCTGGGTTCGAGCTCCATGATCCGTTCGACGGCGGAGCTTCGCCACGCCTCCATTTCGGCGAGCGGGATCGCGGTGCCGTCGTAGCTGCTCCGCCAGATCCCGAAGTCCTCCCAGAAGCCGTCGTTCGCCAGCTGGTCGCGGTACTGGGACTCGTACACCTCCCGCCACGACTCGATCTGGCGAGCCTCCTCCTGGGTGCCGCCGACGGCGGCCCACTCCCGGCCAGGCACCACATAGCCGACGAGTTTCTGGTCGCCGTTGCCGTCGTCGTGGACGAGCACGGCAGCCTCCGTCACGCCTTCCTGCTGGGAGAGGGCGGCCTCGACCTCGCCCAGTTCGATCCGGAAGCCCCGCATCTTGACCTGGTCGTCGGCCCGGCCGACGAAGTCGAGGCCACCGTCGCGGCGCCAGCGCACCAGGTCTCCGGTGCGGTACAGCCGGGCGCCGGGCCCGCCGAACGGATTCGCGACAAAGCGTTCGGCCGTGAGAGCGGGGCGACGGAGATAGCCGCGTGCCAGGGCGACGCCGGCGACGTACAGTTCTCCGGCCACGCCCGGCGGAACGGGCCGCAGGTGCGGGTCCAGGACGTAGACGCGGACGTTCGGCATGGGCGTGCCGATCCATGGGGTGTGCTTGCCGCTCTCCACCGCGCCCAGCGTGTTCCACACCGTGGTCTCGGTCGGGCCGTAGAGGTTGATGACCTCGCCGCCCGCCGAGCACAGCGCTTCGGCCAGGCTGTTCGACAGCGCCTCGCCACCGACGAGCAGCCGTACACCGGCCAGGCCCTGCGGTGCGGCGGTCACCATCGACCGGTACACCGAAGGCGTGGCCTGCAGGACGGTCGCCCCCCGCTCGGCCACCAGTGCCGAGAGTGCCGCGGGATCCTTGGTGACGGCCGAGGGAGCGATCACCACACTGCCGCCGTTGAGGAGCGGCATGTAGAGCTCGACGGCGGCGATGTCGAAGGCAAGGGTGGTCGCCGCGACCATGCGGTCCTGCCTGGTGAACGGGATGCGGGTGCCGAGCCCGTCAAGGAAGTTGGTGATGCTGGCGTAGGAGATCACCACGCCCTTGGGACGTCCGGTGGAACCGGATGTGTAGATGACGTAGGCGGCGTTGTCCGCGTGGACCGGCAGATTCGGGTCGGACGCGTCGAGGGTGCCCAGCTCCCGCTCCACGGCGGGATCGCCGAGTACGACATGCGGCACTCCGGACGCCGGCAGCCGCTCGCCCGCCGCCGCGGTGGTGATCACCACCGCCGGAGCCGCGTCCTCGAGCAGGAACGCCAGCCGGTCGGCGGGATGGTTGGGGTCCATCGGCAGATACGTCGCCCCCGCTTTGAGGACGGCGAGCATGGACACGACCATGTCCACCGTTCTCGGCAGGGCCAGGGCCACGACCGTCTCCGCGCCGACGCCCTGGTTGACCAGGTGCCGGGCGAGGCGGTTGGCCCGCTCGTCGAGCTGACGGTAGGTGAGTTCCGCGTGCTCGCAGCTTACGGCCGGCGTATCCGGTGTCAGCGCCGCCTGACGCGCGACCTTCTCGTGCGGCCACTGCGCGGACAGCGGTACGACGGTCGCGTTGCGGGTCTCGACCAGTTCGCCGTACTCCTCGGCGGACAGCAGCCCGGCGTCCGCGATGCGTACGCGCGGATCGCGGACCACGGCGCGCAGCAGATTCCGGTACCACGACACGATGCGCTCGATGGTCTCGCGGTCGAACAGCTCCGTGGCGTACTCGATCCGCCCGCGCAGGCCGTCGGGGGAACCCGCCTCGGTCTGCATTTCCACCAGGCTCACCGACATGTCGAACTTGGCACTCACGCGCTCGACCTGGTGTGGGGTGACTTCGAGGTCGTGCACCCAAGTCGAGGGGTGGTCGATGTTCTGCAGGACGAACATCACCTGGAACAGGGCATTGCTGGAAAGGGAGCGGGCGGGGTTGATCGCCTCGACGAGGTATTCGAACGGCAGCTCCTGGTGGGTGTACGCGTCGAGGGTGGTGCCCCGGACCTGCTCGAGCAGCTCGTCGAACCGGGGATTCCCGGCGGTGTTCGTACGCAGCACCAGCGTGTTGACGAAGAATCCCACGAGCGGACGCAGGGCGTCGTCGGTGCGGCCGGCGATGGGGGTGCCGAGCGGGATGTCGGTCCCCGCACCGAGCCGTGTCAGCAGCGCCGCGAACGCGGCCTGCAGGACCATGAACAGCGTGGTCTGCGACGACTTGGCGAGTGCGGCGAGCCCCGCGTGCAGCTCGGCGTCCAGGGTCCAGGTCACATCGGCGCCCTGATAGCTGGCGACGGCAGGCCGGGGCCGGTCCGCGGGCAGCTCGAGCTGTGCGGGGATGCCGTCGAGGGCATCCGTCCAGTACGCCAGCTGCGCCGACACCATGCTGGCCGGGTCGTCGATCTGGCCGAACGTCTGTTGCTGCCAGAGCGAGTAGTCCACGTACTGCACGGGCAGCGGCGCCCAGTTCGGCGGGGTCCCTACACGCCGTGCCCGGTAGGCGTCACCCAGGTCGCGCAGGAAGGGCGCCCAGGATGACCCGTCACCGGCGATGTGGTGCAGCAGCACGAACAGCAGCGCCTCGGGTTCGTCACCGGAGTGTGCCGGGTCCTCGCCGGCCTCCGGCAGCAGCAGCCAGGCGCGCACCGGGCACTCGGTAAGCAGATCGAAGCGGTGGTCGGCCAGGTCCCGAACGGCGTCGTCCAGCCGAGCGGCCTCGACACGGCGGACCTCCCAGCCCAGCTCGACGTCGTCGAGATCCAGCACGACCTGTGTCGGCTCGCCGTCGTGCTCGGGGAAGACGGTACGCAGGGCCTCATGCCGCCCCACCACATCCAGCAGCGCGTCGTGCAGGGCCTGCGGGTCCAGATGCCCGTTCAGCCGCAGCGCCAGCGGCATGTTGTAGGTGGCCGAAGGACCTTCCAGCTTGTGCAGGAACCACAGCCTGCGCTGGGCGAACGACAGCGGGATGCTGTCCGGGCGCAGCATCCGGACGAGCTCCGGACGCACCCGCTCGTCTCCGTCCAGCCGCTGGGCGAGCTCCGCGGCCGTGGGGGCATCGAAGACCGTCGCAATGGCGACCTCGACGTTCAAGACGCTGCGGATCCGGCTGACGAGCCTGGTGACCAGCAGCGAATGCCCACCCAGGTCGAAGAAACCGTCGTCGACACCGACCCGCGGCACACCCAACACCTCCGCGAACAGCCCGCACAACACCTCTTCCTGCGGCGTACGCGCAGCCCGACCACCGCTCAGTACGGCGTAATCGGGGGCAGGCAGGGCCTTGCGGTCCAGCTTGCCGTTCGGGGTCAGCGGCAACCGGTCCAGCACCATCACCGCCGACGGCACCATGTACTCCGGCAACCGCTCGCCGAGCATGCTTTTCACCGAGGCCACCACGTCGCCGATGGCTCTGACCGCGGCGGGAGTGTTGACCAGCGGTCCCTCCAGGTCACCGGCGCGATACACCCCCGACAGCGACTGGTCGGCGGACGCACCCGGCAGAACCACGGCCTCGAACAGGTCGGGACGTCCGGCGCTCCATGTCACCAGCACGGTGAGCCCATGCCGCTCACCCCAGCGAACGCATTCCTCCGGGTCGACGGCATCGACGGTGCGTAGCGCAGCGGCCGAATCCTGAATCTCACTGGTCAGTCGGGCGTTGGGAATGCCGGTCACCCGGAAGCCCGTGTCCGTGTTCCCTCCGCCGAGCCGCGGCAAGAGGTCCGCGAGACCGGAGACGTCCCGGCCCCATACGAGTTCCTCCGCGCCGGCGACCGAGGTGGTGGTGGCGTCGGCGGAATGCAGCACCACCTCGTAACGGTGCCGCGTCAGCTCATTGTGATACCCACCCCGCTTCAGCCGGACATCCACCGCACCCAGCCGGACATCACGCCCCGCGAAGTCCACGAAGAACTCCGGCGCCACCAACAACTCCGGTTCCGCACGCAGCCCCTGCTCCACCGCCGCATCCAACCTCGATACATCCGCACCGAACCGCAACGCCTGAACAGCTGCCTGGAACTCCCGGGCCGTCCGAGCATTACGGATATCACCCAGGACAATGCGCCCGCCCGGAGCAAGCAGCCGAACAACCGCATCCAGCACCCGGGTGAGGTAGTCGCCAGTGGGGAAGTACTGCACCATCGAATTCAGCACGATGGTGTCGAAGAATCCGGCCGGCAGCCCCTCGGTGTTGTCGGCGGGCTGGCACCGCAGCCGCACGCGGTCGGCCAGACCCGCCTCCGCGACCTGGCGCTCCAGCCGGCCGATCACAGTCGCCGAGAAATCCGTCGCCCAGTACTGCTCACACTCCGCAGCCAACCACGCAAGCAATAGCCCCGAACCCACACCGATCTCCAGCACGCGCCGAGGTGCGAATTCCCGGATCCGCGCCACCGCGGCATCCCGCCACTCCCGCATCTCCCCCAACGGAATCGGCCCACCGGAATACGAACTGTTCCAACCGGTGAAATCCTCGCCGAGCACTTCATCGGAGCCACCGGAATACATCGATTCGTAAATCTCGCGCCAGTCCCCGACCTGACGGTCATTCTGCCCCTGGTCAGCGAGGGAATCGGGTACCACGTATGCGACCAGCCGCGCATCCCCGGGGTTGTCCTCGCGGGCCACCACAACCGCCTGGCCGACATCCGGATGCCCCGCCAGCACCGCCTCGATCTCGCCCGGCTCGATACGGAAACCCCGCACCTTCACCTGCTCATCGACACGCCCCACGAACTCCAGCTCACCGTCACCGTTCCACCGCACCAAATCGCCCGTGCGATACATCCGCACGCCCGGCTCGAAAGGACACGCCACAAACCGCTCCGCGGTCAGCCCAGGACGTCCCAGATAGCCGCGGGCAAGCTGCGCCCCCGCCAGGTAGAGCTCACCCCCGACACCGACCGGCACAGGACGCAGCCACGAATCCAGGACGTAGACACCCATGTTCGTCGACGGCGCACCGATCAACACCGCGCCGGCCGGATCAGCGTCCCCGGCCGCGACCCGGTGCACGACGCAGCCCACGGTGGCCTCGGTGGGCCCGTACTCATTGATCACCGTGACACCCGGGTGCGCGGCCCGCCACGGCGCCAGCGCCGCACCCAGCAGCTGTTCACCACCCAGCACCAGATCGCCGTCGGCCAGCACATCCACCGGCATCGACTCCAGCAGTGGAAGGTGACTCGGCGTGGCCTTGACAAATGTCGGCGCCGGCAGACCCGCCCACAGCCCCGGATCCAACTCGTCCAGCCCGCTGACATGAACCGTCCCGCCCACGGCAAGCGGAGCGAAGAGAGTGGTGACGGTCAGGTCGAAGGACACCGACGAATGCAGCACCGCACCACCGCAGAGCCCGGGATAGGCACCCTCACACCACCGCAGATAATTCGCCAGACCCTCGTGCGGCACCACCACGCCCTTGGACCGACTCGTCGAACCGGACGTGTAGATCACATACGCGGCGTGCGCCGCTCGCAACGGAACAATCTGCTCGGCGTCAGACAGCGCCCGCCCCGGCAGCTCCGACACCGCCGCGGCTGTCTGTGCCTCATCGAGCACCACCCACGCCACACCCGACTCCGGCAGCACTCCCGCCGTCCGGGCATCCGTCAACAGCAGAACGGGCTCGGCGTCGGCCAGCATCAGGCCGATCCGCTCCGCCGGATACTCCGGATCCACCGGAAGATATGCGCCGCCGGCCTTCAGTACGCCCAGCAGCGCCACCAACAGCTCCGGCGTGCGGGGCAACGCCAACGCCACCACCGACTCCGGACCCACACCGCGGCCCACCAGCCACCGCGCCAACCGGTTGGACCGCTCGTCGAGCTCGCGATACGACAGGCGCAGCCCGGCACCCGTCACCGCAACCGCCTCGGGCGTACGGGCGACCTGCTCGGCAAACAGATCCGGAAACAGGCCTGCCTGCTCGGCAACGGGACCACGCCCACCAGCCAGTACGGCCTCACGCTCCACCGCCCCGACTAGCTCAACCTGCCCGATCCGGGTGCCGGGATCAGCGGTCACGGCACGCAGCAGCCGCTCCCAGCGGTGCACCAACCTCCGCACGGTCCCCTCATCGAACAGGTCGGTGGCGAACTCCACCTGACCCGCCAGCCCACTCGGCACACCGTCCCCATCCAGGACTTCGTGGAGCGAGAACATCAGGTCATAGCGGGCAGCGCCGGTACCGACCGACTGCGACCGGGCGTCCAATCCCGGCAGTTCGAACCGCGCCTCGGGCAGATTCTGCAGGATGAGGTTGACCTGGAACAGCGGGTGATGAGCCGGGGAGCGCTTCGGGTTGAGCACCTCCACCAGATACTCGAACGGCACGTCTTGGTGGGCGTATGCCGCCAGGCTCGTCTTCCGGACCCGCTCCACGAGATCCGCGAACTCAGGGTCCCCCGAAGTGTCGGTGCGCAGCACCAACGTATTCACGAAGAACCCGATGAGATCGTCCAGAGCTCCGTCGGTGCGCCCGGCGATGCCGCTGCCCAGCGGAATATCGGTACCCGCACCCAGCCGGGTCAACAAAGCCGCCATCCCTGCCTGCAACACCATGAACAGAGTGGCGCCGCAGTCCGCCGCCAACTCCCGGAGGTTCCGGTGCAGCTCGCCGTCCAGGGCGAAAGTGGCGTGGGAGCCGGCGTACGAGGCCGTCGCCGGCCGCGGACGGTCCGTCGGCAAGTTGATGACCTCGGGGAGTCCGGCCAGCTGCTCGGTCCAGTAACCGACCTGTTGGGCGAAGACGCTGTCCGGGTCGGACTCCGCGCCGAGCAGCTCCCGCTGCCACAGCGTGTAGTCCGCGTACTGCACGGGGAGCGGCGCCCAGTCCGGGGCCTGACCTGCACAGCGTGCGGAGTAAGCCGTCATGATGTCGCGGGCCAGCGGCCCGACGGACCAGCCGTCGCTGGCGATGTGGTGCTGCAGCACCATCAGGACATGCTCGTCGCCGGCTGCTGCCCCACCACGTTCCCCCGTGGGGTCGTCCACCAGGTCGAACAGGGCCACACGGACCGGTATTTCAGTGGCGAGGTCGAACGCGTAGCGGGCCGCGGCCGCCAGTGCGGCCGGCAGGTCCCCTTCCGTGACCGTGTGGTTCTCCCAGCCCAGCCGCACCTGGTCGGTCGCGATGACCCGCTGCCGGGGCTCGCCGTCCTGCTCGGGGAAGACCGTGCGCAGCGACTCGTGCCGGTCGATGACGTCGAGCAGTGCGGCGTGCAGGGCATGCCGGTCGACCGATCCGGAGAGCCGGAGCACCCGGGGCGAGTTGTAGGTGGGTGAGGGCCCTTCGAGCTTGTACAGGAACCACAGCCGCTGCTGGGCAAAGGACAGCGGAATGCTGTCCGGGCGCGGAATCGGGACGAGCGCCGGACGCACCTGGTCCTCGTCTTGCAGCCGCCGGGCCAGTCCCGCCACCGTGGGTGCGTCGAAGACCGTGGCGATGGCCACCTCAACACCCAGCACGCTGCGGATCCGGCTGACGAGCCTGGTGACCAGCAGCGAATGCCCGCCGAGATCGAAGAAACCGTCGTCGATACCGACCCGCGGCACACCCAGCACCTCGGCGAACAGACCACACAGGACGTCTTCACGAGGTGTGCGTGGGGCCCGGCCACAGCTCAGCGCGGTGTAGTCAGGAGCCGGCAGGGCCTTGCGGTCCAGTTTGCCGTTCGGGGTCAGCGGCAGGCAGTCCAGCAGGATGACCGCCGACGGCACCATGTATCCGGGAAGCAGGCCGGCGACATGGGCCCGCAGTTCTTCGCCGTCTGCGGAGTCGGCGTCGGTCATCGCCACATAGGCCACCAGTCTCGTGTCGCCGGGAGCGTCCTCCCGGGCCATGACCACGGCCTGCGCCACGGCCGGGTGGCCGGTCAGGGCGGCCTCCACCTCACCGGGTTCGATGCGGAAGCCCCGCACCTTGATCTGCTGGTCGGCGCGCCCGGCGAACTCCAGCTCACCCTCCGCGTTCCAGCGGAGTACGTCACCGGTGCGGTACATCCGGGCACCGGGCTCAAAGGGGCAGGCCACGAAGCGTTCGGCGGTCAGCCCGGCGCGATCCCAGTAGCCGCGGGCGAGACCGGCGCCGGACACATACAACTCACCGGCCACGCCCGGTGGCACCGGGCGCAGCTGTGCATCGAGGACGTACATCCGGGTGTTCCAGAAGGGCCGTCCGACGGGCAGCACTCCGGGCCGGGGCCGGGTACCGGGCTCCAGGCGGTATTCCGTGGAGTTGACGGTCAGTTCCGTCGCTCCGTAGACGTTGATGACGGTGGCGTCGGGGTTCCGGGCGCGCCAGACCTCGAGGGCCTCACCGGTGAGGGCCTCGCCGCCGAGGATCAGGGTTTCCGCCGACGACCATCCCGAGGGGAGCTCGGCCAGCATCGGCAGATGCGACGGGGTGACCTTCAGCAGCGCCACCGGGACGTCGGCCGTCGGCGGCAGATCCTCCAGGTCGGCGAGATAGACGCGGCCGCCCAGTGCCAGCGTGGTGTACAGGCCAGTGACCGTGAGGTCGAAGGAGAGGGGGGACGGCACCAGTGTCGCCGTCGCGGCGCCTGGGTAGTGGCGGGTGGACCATTGCAGGTAATGGGCGAGGGAGCCGTGCTCGATGATCGTTCCCTTGGGCCGACCGGTGGATCCCGACGTGTAGATCACATACGCCGTGTGCGACGGGTGGGGCCGTGGCTCCGGGTCGGTATCGGGGTATGCGCTCCGGTCCTGGGCCAGCACATCGGCGTCGAGCACCAGCAGCGGCCGGGCGTCGGCCAGCATGAACTCCAGACGGTCCGCCGGGTATGCGGGATCCAGCGGCAGATAGGCGCCGCCGGCCTTCAGGACCGCGAGGACGGCGACCACCATGTCGACCGACCGGGGCAGCGACACCCCGACGAGCTTCTCCGGTCCTACGCCCTGCTCGATCAAGTGATGCGCCAGGCGATTCGCCCGGGCGTTCAGCTCCCCGTACGAAAGGGAATCCGCGCCGGAGACCACGGCCGTCGCCTCGGGCACCAAGCGGACCTGCGTGGCGAACAGCTCCACCACCGTCGGCGCGGGCAGTTCCGTCGTGGTGTCGTTCCAGCCCACAAGGACGCGGTCCCGCTCGCCCTCAAGAAGGATCTCCGCCTGGCCGATGGGACGGTCCGGGTACGCCACGACCTGTTCCAGGAGCCGCGTCCACCGAGCGAGCAGGGACTCCATCGTGGAGCGGTGGAACAGATCAGTCGAGTACGTCAGCGCGCCCTGGATGCCGGCCGGTGCGCCCGATGCATCGTGGCGCTCGATCACGTTGACGGAAAGGTCGACCTTCGCTACCTCTACACCGACGGGTTCTTCACTGACCTGAAGGCCCGACAGTTCGAGAGCACCGCCGGCCGCATTCTGCAGTGTCAGCATCACCTGGAACAGAGGATGGTGAGATGCCGAGCGCCGTGGATTCAGCGTCTCTACCAGGTACTCGAACGGCACATCCTGATGGCTGTAGGCCGCGAGACTCGTCTCCCGGACGCGAGCCAGCAATTCGACGAAACTCGGATCACCGGACGTATCCGTACGCAGCACCAGCGTATTCAGGAACAGCCCGACGAGACCGTCCAGGGCATCGTCCGTACGACCTGCGATCGGGGACCCCAGCGGAATATCCGTACCCGCACCCAGCCGCGTCAGCAGCGCCGCCATGCTCGCCTGCAGCACCATGAACACAGTTACACCCGCATTCCGGGCCAGACTGACCAGACTGCGATGCAGCTCCGCGTTCAGCTCAAGAGGCACGTGGGAACCGTCGTACGACTGCACAGCGGGACGCGGCCGATCCAGGGGAAGGGGCAAGAGTTCGGGCAGGTCCGCCAACATCTCTGCCCAGTAGCTGACTTGCCGGGAGAACACGCTGTCCGGTGCGGACTCGTCGCCCAGCAGTTCGCGCTGCCACAGCGTGTAATCCGCATACTGCACCGGCAATTCGTCCCAGGACGGGGCCTGCCCCGCCCTACGAGCCGAGTACGCTGCGACGATGTCATCGGCCAATGGCTTCATCGACCAACCGTCAACGGCAATATGATGGATCAGAAGCGTCAGAATATGGTCGTCACCACAGGCGAACAGCGACGCCCGGACCGGAATCTCCGAGGAGAGATCGAACCGGTAAGCGGCCGCGGTTTCCAGGGCATCCGGCAGCTCCCGCTCCGTCACCGACCGCGTCTCCCAATGCAACTGCACCCGGTCCGGCTCGAGAATGGACTGCCAGGTCTCACCGTCCCGCTCCGGAAATACCGTGCGCAGTGACTCATGCCGCTTCACCACATCCAGCAGGGCCGCCTGGAGGGCCTCCTGATCCAGCTGGCCGGAAAGCCGTAGGACCAGCGGAGAGTTATAGGTGGCCGAAGGACCTTCCAGTTTGTGCAGGAACCACAGCCGCCGCTGGGCGAATGACAGCGGTATGTGGTCAGGGCGCGGCCTGCGGGCAAGGGCCGCGCGCACATGGCCGTCGCCGTCCAGTCGCTGCGCCAATCCCGCGACGGTGGCGGCCTCGAATACCGTCGCAATGGCCACCTCGATACCCAGCACACTTCGAATCCGGCTGACCAGCCGGGTCACCAGCAGCGAATGCCCGCCGAGATCGAAGAAACCGTCATCGATACCGACCCGCGGCACACCCAGCGCCTCGGCGAACAGCCCGCACAGCACTTCTTCCCGAGGCGTACGCGGAGCACGGCCACCCGCGGCCACCGCATAGTCCGGTGCCGGCAGTGCTGTGCGGTCCAGCTTTCCATTCACGGTCAGAGGCAGACGGTCCAACGCCACCACGGCCGACGGCACCATGAAGCCCGGCAGTCGGCCGACCATGAATGCACGCAATTCGTCCGTGTCGATGCGAACGTCGGAACGCACCACATAGGCCACCAGGCGGGTGTCACCGGGGTTGTCCTCCCGGGCCACCACGACCGCCTCCGCCACCGCGGGGTGACCCGACAGCACAGCTGTCACCTCGCCGGGTTCGATACGGAAGCCTCGGATCTTGACCTGCTCATCGGCGCGGCCCACGAACTCCAGCTCGCCGTCGCAGCTCCACCGGACCAGGTCGCCGGTGCGGTACATCCGGGCACCTGACTCGAAGGGGCACGCCACGAACCGCTCCGCGGTCAGCCCCGCACGACGCCAGTAGCCGCGCGCCAGCCCGGCACCGGACACATACAATTCACCCGCCACACCCGGCGGCACGGGGCACAGCCGTGGATCGAGGACGTACAGACGAGTGTTGCGGCACGGCCGACCGATCGACACCGTGCCACCTGCCGAGAGTGCCCCGGACATGGTCACGTCTACCGTCGTCTCGGTCGGGCCATAGGAGTTGAGCAGCCGTCGGCCCACCGACCAGCGGGCCGCCAGCTCCGGCGGGCATGCCTCGCCTCCCATGACCACGGTCGCCAGATCCGGCAGCGCAGACTCCGCCCCGTCGAGCGGGATCGAACGCAGCACCGATGGAGGCAGGTCCACATGCGTGATCCGCTTCTCGGCCAGTTCCTCCAGCAAGGCCTCGCCCGCCAGACGTTCCTGCCCGGGAAGGACCAGCACCGCGCCGGCGGCAAAAGTGGTGCACAGGTCGGAGAAGGAAATATCGAAACTGAGGGAAGAGACCTGGAGAAGCCGACTCTCGGCCGTCACCACCATCCGCTCCTGGTGGGTGGCGGCCAGGTCAGCTACCCCGCTCTGGGAAACGAGCACGCCCTTGGGGTGCCCGGCCGAACCGGAAGTGTAGATCAGATAGGCCGGATGCGCGGGTTGGAGTAGCGGTTGCGGATCGGTGTCGGGGTATGCGCTCCAGTCCTGCCTGACCAGCTCCCGATCCAGCACCAGCATGGGCTGGGCGTCGGCGAGCATGAACTCCAGGCGGTCCGCCGGGTATGCGGGATCCAGGGGCAGATAGGCGCCGCCGGCCTTGAGGATGGCGAGCACGGCGACGATCATTTCCACCGAACGGGGCAGCAGCACACCCACGATCTGCTCCGGTTCCACACCCTGCTCGACCAAATAATGCGCCAGCCGATTCGCTCGGGAATTCACTTCCCGGTACGAGAAGGACACCCCGCCGCCGGAAATAACCGCCGTCGCATCCGGCGCCAGCTTCGCCCGCTCGGCGAACAGCCCCGCCAAGGTCGCAAAGGGCGTCTCGGCCGCGGTGTCGTTCCAGCCCACCAGGACTTGGTGCCGCTCGCCCTCGAGCAGGATCTCTGCCTCGCCGATAGGCCGCCCCGGATCGAACACGACCTGCTCGAGGAACCGGACCCACCGGGCCATCAACGACTCGACCGTGGACCGGTCGAACAGATCCGTCGCATATTCCAGCAGCGCGTCGATTCCGGTCGGAACTCCGGACTCGTCGTGCCGCTCCACCACGTGGAGTGAAAGGTCGACCTGCGACACTCCCACGTCCACCTTTTCGGCGTTTACCTGAAGTTCGGGCAGCTCGAAGTCCGCCGAAGGCGCGTTCTGCAAGGCCAGCATCACCTGGAAAAGCGGGTGATGCGACAGCGAACGCTGTGGGTTGAGTACCTCCACCAAATACTCGAACGGCACGTCCTGATTCGCGTAGGCGGCCAGGCTTGTTTCGCGGACCTGCGCCATCAGTTCCAGGAAGGTCGGGTCGTCCGAGGTGTCGGTCCGCAGCACAAACGTGTTGACGAAGAAGCCGACCAGATCATCCATGGCCTCATCGGTACGGCCGGCAACCGGAGTGCCGAGCGGAATATCCGTGCCCGCACCGATCCGGGTGAGAAATGCCGCCATGGCCGCCTGCAGCACCATAAAGACAGTCGCGCCGTTGCCACTCGCCAATGCGGCGAGACTCTGGTGGAGTTCACGGTCGATCGCGAAGGTGAGGTACGCGCCCTCATAAGAGGCCACGGCGGGTCGCGGGTGATCGGTGGGCAGACTCAGCAGATCGGGCAGTCCGGCCAGCTGCCCCGTCCAGTAGTCCACCTGCCCGGCGAAAACACTGTCGGGATCGGATTCGTCTCCCAGCAGCTCACGCTGCCACAGCGTGTAATCCGCGTACTGCACAGGCAATTCGTCCCACGATGGGGCCTGTCCGGCACAGCGGGCCGAATATGCCGCCACGATGTCACGCGCCAGGGGCCCCACCGACCAGCCATCACCGGCAATATGATGGATGAGAATCATCAGGACCTGCTCTTCGCCGCAATCGAACAGCCAGCCGCGGACGGGTATTTCCGTAGCCAGGTCGAAGGCATGGCGCGCCGCATTCTCCAGGGCGGCCGGCAGTTCCGCGTCAATCGACGACTGGACCTCCCAGCCCAGCTCGACGTCGTCGAGATCCAGCACGGCCTGTGTCGGCTCGCCGTCGTGCTCGGGGAAGACGGTACGCAGGGCCTCATGTCGCGCCACGACATCGAGCAGCGCATCGTGCAGGGCCTGCTGGTCCACCCGGCCCTGAAGCCGCAGCGCCAGCGGCATGTTGTAGGTAGCCGACGGACCTTCGAGTTTGTGCAGGAACCACAGCCTGCGCTGGGCGAAGGAGAGCGGGATGTGAGCCGGGCGTGGCATCGGGACAAGCGCCGAACGCACCGTCGCGGCAGCGTCCAATCGCTGGGCCAGGTCTGCGACCGTGGGAGCGTCGAAGACGGTGGCGATGCCCACCTCGACGTTCAGGACACTGCGGATGCGGCTGACGAGCCTGGTGACGAGGAGCGAATGCCCGCCCAGGTCGAAGAAACCGTCATCGACACCGACCCGCGGCACCCCCAACACCTCCGCGAACAGCCCGCACAACACCTCTTCCTGCGGCGTACGCGGAGCCCGGCCGCTGCTCAGAACCGCGTAATCCGGTGCGGGCAGCGCCCCGCGGTCCAGCTTGCCGTTCGGGGTCAGCGGCAGCCGGTCCAGTACGACGACGGCCGACGGCACCATGAACTCCGGCAGCCGCTCGGTGAGCATGGTTCTGACCGAGGTCTGGACATCGCCGGCGCCATGGACCGCGACCGGATCGTTGACGAGTGGTCCAGCTGTCGGGCCGCTGCGATACACCCCGGTAAGAGCCCGGACCGGATACCCGGCCGGCAGAATGACGGCATCGAACCGCCCGGAGTGGTCGGCGCTCCAGGTCAGTGCCACATGGTGGCCGTGTTGTTCACCCCAGCGGACGAATTCCTCGGGATCGACGGCCCCGGCGGTGCCGGATTCGGCAGCCGAGCCGGGGAGTTCACTGACCAGCCGGGCGTTGGGAATACCCGTCACCCGAAGACCATCGGTCTTCCCTTCCAGCGCCGTGGGAAGGCCCGCGAGGCCAGCAACATCCTGGCCCCATGCGTATTCCGTGACACCGGCCAGCGAGACCGACTCCACATCGGCCGCATACAGCACCACCTCATAACGGTGCCGCGTCAGCTCATTGTGATACCCGCCCCGCTTCAGCCGGACATCCACCACACCGAACCGTTCATCGCTCTCGGCAAACTCGGTGAAGAACTCCGGCGCGACCAACAGCTCCGGCTCCGCGCGCAGCCCCTGTTCCACAGCCGACTCCAAATGGGCGGCGTCTGTCCCCCCGGGAAGACGCTGGTCCTGGATGGCCGTCTGCAGCGCCCGAGCCGTACGGACATTTCGAACATCGCCCACGACGATGCGACCGCCCGGCGCGAGCAGTCGCGCCACCGCATCCAGCACCCGGCCCAGATACTCACCCGAAGGGAAGTACTGCACCACCGAATTCAGCACAATCGTGTCGAAGAATCCCTCCGGCAAGCCGTCCGCGTCATCGGCAGACCGGCACCGCAGCTGCACCCGGTCACCCAGACCCGCCTCCGCGACCTGGCCCTCCAGCCGGCCGATGGCATTCGCCGAGAAGTCCGTCGCCCAGTACTGCTCACACTCCGAAGCCAACCGCGCAAGCAACAGACCCGAGCCCACACCGATCTCCAGCAACCTCCGCGGCGCAAACTCCCGTAGCCTCGCAACCGCCGCGTCCCGCCACTCCCGCATCTCCACCAGCGGAATCGGCTCACCGGAATACGAACTGTTCCAGCCGGTGAAATTCTCACCGAATTCGCTACCGTTATCGCCGGAATACACCGACTCATAGATCTGCTGCCAGTCAGCCACCTGACGGTTTTTTTGGTCCGCATCGCCGACGGAATCCGGAACCACATAGGCCACCAGCCGCGCATCACCCGGGGCGTCTTCACGGGCCACCACCACGGCCTGCGCCACTTCGGGATGGGCGGTGAGGACAGTCTCGATCTCACCCGGCTCGATGCGGAAGCCCCGCACCTTCACCTGCTCATCGGCACGACCAGCGAACTCCAGCTCGCCCTCGGGGTTCCACCGCACCAGGTCCCCGGTCCGATACATCCGCGCACCAGCCTCGAACGGGCACGCCACAAACCGTTCGGCGGTCAACGCGGCACGCTCCCAATAGCCTCGCGCGAGGCCTGCGCCGGATACATACAGCTCGCCCGCCACACTGGCCGGGACCGGTTGCAACTGGGCATCCAGCACATACACCCGTGTGTTGACAATCGGCTTGCCGATCGGCACCGGACCGCCGGCTGACAGCGCTCCACTCATCGAGACACACACCGTGGACTCGGTCGGCCCATACGCATTGACCACCCGACGACCCACCGACCAACGCGCCACCAACTGCGGCGGGCACGCCTCCCCTGCCAGCACCACCGACGCCAGATCCGGCAACTCGGCCTCGGTACCGGCGGGAACCGTCGCCAGCACCGACGCCGGCAACGTCACATGCGATACCCGCCCCACACGCAGCACACGACCGAGGCCCTCCCCCGTCGACTCCTCCCGACCAGGCACCACCAACGCCGCACCAGCACCAAACACCATCACCAGTTCCCACACCGAAGCATCAAAGCTCGGCGAAGAAAACTGCAGCACGCGGCTCTTCGCATCCACCCCAAGGTGAGCCTGCTGCGCAACAGCCAGACTCGCCATACCGATGTGCGAAACGACCACACCCTTCGGCCGCCCCGTCGAACCGGAGGTGTACATCACGTATGCCGGATGCGACGGCTCAGCCTTCCGCTCCGGGTCACCGTCGTCATACCCGGACCAGTCCCGGCCCAGCAGCTCACTGTCCAGAACCAACAATGGCCGGGCGTCGGCCAGCATGAATTCGAGGCGGTCCGTCGGATACGCCGGGTCCAATGGCAGATAGGCGCCGCCGGCCTTCAGCACGGCCAGCACGGCAACCACCATCTCCACCGATCGCGGCAGCAACACCCCCACGACCTGCTCCGGCCCCACACCCTTCTCCACCAGGTAATGCGCCAGCCGGTTCGCCCGCGCATTCACCTCGGCGTACGACAACGACTCGGCACCCGACACCACCGCCACCGCATCGGGAGCCCACCGCGCCCGCTCCGCAAACAACTCTGCCAACGACGCACCCGACACCCCGGGCGCCGTAGTGTCGTTCCAGCCCGATATCAGCTGCTCCCGCTCACCGTCGAGCAGCACCTCGGCCTGACCGACCGACAGATCGGGATCAGCAACTACCTGCTCCAGCAGCCGCACCCAACGTCCCATCAACGACTCTACGGTCGACCGATCGAACAAATCCGTCGAGTACTCGAGGAGCGCATCGATGCCAGCTGGCTCGCCCGCCGGATCATGGTGTTCGAGCAGCGAAATCAGCATGTCGAACCGGGATGTACCGGTTCCCACGTCTTCCTGCTTCACCTGCAGTCCCGGCAGCTCGGCATCGGTGCCGGGGGCGTTCTGCACCACCAGAGCCACCTGGAACAGCGGGTGATATCCGGCGGAACGCTGCGGATTGAGCACCTCCACCAAATACTCGAACGGCACGTCCTGGTTCGCATAAGCCGCCAGGCTCGTCTCCCGAACCCGCCCCA
>NZ_LGKG01000100.1 GCF_001294335.1 Streptomyces chattanoogensis | reverse complement strand
GGCACGCATAGAACGACCTCTCGTCTGCGGAACACCGACTCCACCGACCCCACGCGGCCGACCCCACCGGGCCCACCACCGTCCTCCACGCCTCTGCTGTGCGATCACGCACCTGCCACGCTACCAACCCACCGCATCCACGCCACGAACATCGAACCCGGCGGGCGAGCTCTCCGCCCGACCGATTTCACCGCACCGCTCGCAAGGCCGGGGTGCCCGGCCTGACGTTCGCCAAACAACGCGAGAGGGCCGGCCTGTCGACGACCGCGGCGGACTGCTCCGTGCCGCACCCTGAAACCAGACC
>NZ_LGKG01000099.1 GCF_001294335.1 Streptomyces chattanoogensis | reverse complement strand
CTCGACGTCGTAGAAGCGCGGAATCAGCCGTGCGACCGTCGACTTACCCGATCCGGACGGGCCGACCAGGGCGCAGACCGTGCCCGCCGGGATGTCGAGGTCGACGCCGTCCAACACCGGATCGCCGCGCTCCGCCGAGTAGCGGAAGCAGACCTTCTCCAGCGTGATGCCGGAGTCCTTCGGCACGTGGGGGTGCTCCGGCTCGGGAAGCGGGGGCATACGCAGCAGCTCCGCGATCCGTACGGCGCCGGCCTTCGCATCGTTGATGTAGTTCGCCAGGTGCATCAGCGGACCGGCCGCCTCGATG
>NZ_LGKG01000098.1 GCF_001294335.1 Streptomyces chattanoogensis | reverse complement strand
CATCGAGGCGGCCGGTCCGCTGATGCACCTGGCGAACTACATCAACGATGCGAAGGCCGGCGCCGTACGGATCGCGGAGCTGCTGCGTATGCCCCCGCTGCCGGAGCCGGAGCACCCCCGTGTGCCGAAGGACTCCGGCATCACGCTGGAGAAGGTCTGCTTCCGCTACTCGGCGGAGCGGGGCGATCCGGTGTTGGACGGCGTCGATCTCGACATCCCGGCGGGCACGGTCTGCGCCCTGGTCGGCCCGTCCGGATCGGGTAAGTCGACGGTCGCACGGCTGATTCCGCGCTTCTACGACGTCGAG
>NZ_LGKG01000097.1 GCF_001294335.1 Streptomyces chattanoogensis | reverse complement strand
GGCTTTGCACACCGAGTGTGTGAGATGATCCGCTGATGACACCGCACGCCGACGACTTGAAGAAGGCTGGCGCCGCGTACAAGCGGGCACGCGAGCGAGCCGAGCAGACCATCAAGGGCCCCCGCGAAGACCTGACCGCGAAGGTCCGCGCCGCCTACGAAGCGGGCATGCGGAAGGCCGACATCCTGCGGGCTATCGACCACGTGTGGTCGCGCCAATGGCTCGATGACACCGTTCGCGACATCGAGCCCCCTGCCGAAACTCCCACCCGCCGGAAGGGCAAAACAGGAGCCAGCCCGGGTGTCGAG
>NZ_LGKG01000096.1 GCF_001294335.1 Streptomyces chattanoogensis | reverse complement strand
GCACTCGAAGGTGGAAGCTCGAACCGTCCAGGCCCGGCAGAAGGCCCTCCGCAAAGCTGGAGACCGGGTCGTGTGGACGACCGACCTGCCGGCCGGCGACATCGGGTTCATGCACCTGGTGCCACACCTCGCCGTGCCTACCGTCAAGGACTACCGGTTCTACCTGCACGAGCCGGAGCTCGCCATTGCCTCCGGCACCACCGTGTTCGAACGCCAACGGTGCGGATGGCCAGACATCTGGAACGGCAGCTCACCCCGCTGCCCGGTGACACGCAAGATGATCCCCTGCGGGGGCTGGCACCTGTACCC
>NZ_LGKG01000095.1 GCF_001294335.1 Streptomyces chattanoogensis | reverse complement strand
GCTCCGGGTGGGAGCAGGGGGCCGCGGGGAGCCTCGGTCAGCCGTGGGTGTACCGGCCGTCAGGGGTCGGGCAGTCCGGGTCTGAGCACGCACAGTAGGCGCCGGGCGGCTCGTCCTGGTCGTCGTCGTCCCCGGGCGGCTCGTCCCACTCGGGGTCGTTCTCGGGGGTCAACTCCCCGCAGGACATGCACCGTTCCTTGCCGTGCCGGACCCCGACCCGACCGCCGCACCGGGCGCACTCGCCCCGTTCGAGCACCGGGCCGCGTCCAGCCTGGCAGGCCGGGCAGGTGTGCCCCTCGGGGCCGGACG
>NZ_LGKG01000094.1 GCF_001294335.1 Streptomyces chattanoogensis | reverse complement strand
GATGTTCGCGCGGATGGTGTCGTCGAAGAGGTAGACGTCCTGGAACACGATGGCGATGTGGCGCAGCAGTTCGTCCGGGTCCATCGCGCCGATGTCGACACTCCCGAGCCGTACGACACCTGACTGCGGATCGGCGAAGCGGCTGATCAGCTTGGTGATCGTGGTCTTCCCGGAGCCGGAGGGGCCGACCAGGGCGGTCAGGCTGCGCTCGGCGACGGTGAAGTCGACACCGGTCAAGGACGGCTCGCTCTGGCCGTCGTAGGCGAAGGTGACGTCCTCGAAGCGGATGTCGAAGGTCTTCGGTTCGCTCCCGCCCGGTGCGACCGGC
>NZ_LGKG01000093.1 GCF_001294335.1 Streptomyces chattanoogensis | reverse complement strand
GCACCTCCCCGTTGTGGGTGGGGAAAGACGGTGGGGGTGGACGTAAGCCCGTACGTGCGCGCAGTGGGAGTGGGACGCTCGCCCCCGCCGAGCCCCCTCCCCCCCACTGTCGGGAGGGGACGGACCACAGGAGGGAGTCCGGAGGGCCGGCACCGCGGCCGACAAACAACCCCCGCCCGCCGCCAGGCGCAACGGCGAACAACCCCCACGGTGGGACAGCCGACAACGTACGGCCAAGGCAAAGCGCAGCGAACCGGCGGAGGGGCCACCATAGCCATATGCTCCTCGCCGTCCTGGCCCAGGTCTCCGCGGACATCGCCGCCACCTCGG
>NZ_LGKG01000092.1 GCF_001294335.1 Streptomyces chattanoogensis | reverse complement strand
GCAGCAGTGTCAAGGATCCCCAGCGACCGCCCGGCGTCGCCGTTCTTGGGCACGAACGCCTCGCCACCGGTGGCCGGCTCCCGCCAGGCGTACATGGTGTCCCCCGGGCCCCACGCGTTCGCCTGCCTGAGCAGGCCATCCTCGGCGTGGTAAACGTTGCCCCACCGGTTTGCGTACTGCTTCCGGATCGCCGCAGCGGCAGCGGACGCGTTGCGTTGCCCGGTGACCCGCATCGCAATGTTGACGACCTCATCGGGGATCTTCTTTAAGTACTCACGCAGGGCTTTCGCCCGCTGCATCGCCGATGTCGTGTCGACGGCAACCTTCGTGT
>NZ_LGKG01000091.1 GCF_001294335.1 Streptomyces chattanoogensis | reverse complement strand
CACGAATCCGGCGCCCCGCAGCCCGACCAAGGACACCGCGGAGCGCCAGAACCCTGAGGAGTATCCCCCGTGAGCCTCACGACCACCAAGACCACCCACCCGGCCGACGGCAGCCCGCGGTGGACCGTCACCGGCCCCGCCGGCACCGTCTGCTACGACCGGCTCGGCAACCACCTCGCGATCCTCAACCCGTCCGGCGAGGTCATCGACTCGCTGCGCAAGCGATACGCCCTCGAAGCCCGAAAGGCGGCGCTCGTCGGCGACGACGCGGTGTTCGTGCTGCTGACCGGTCACTACCGCACCCACCTCGACGACGCCACGGTCGCCGACCTGG
>NZ_LGKG01000090.1 GCF_001294335.1 Streptomyces chattanoogensis | reverse complement strand
CCCCCAAAGGGGGAGGAGGGGGGAGGGGGCGGGGGAGCGACCGGTTGGGGGTTTCGCCCCGAAATGCGGAGCGCATCGCGCCGTCAGTCCCGCATGCGAGGATGAAGGAGCAGTGATCGCAGGCGAGTGATCACAGACGGCAGCGAGCAGGGAACGGCCCGAGGGAGCGAGTCGGGCGGAAGGGACGGGCCGGGGTGAGCGACAACCAGAATCTCCTCGCGGAGCAGCGGCGTGCCCTGATTCTCGATGAGGTGCGGCGGCGGGGCGGGGTGCGGGTCAATGAGCTCACCCGCAAGCTGAGCGTGTCGGACATGACGGTCCGTCGTGATCTGGACGCCCTTGCCCGTCAGGGCATGGTGGAGAAGGTGCACGGCGGCGCGGTGCCGGTCGGCGAGCCGAGTGCGCACGAGCCCGGTTTCGAGGCGAAGTCGGGGCTCGAGCTGAGTGCCAAGGAGGCCATCGCCAAGGCCGCGGCCCAGATGGCGGCGCCGGGCAGCGCGATCGCGCTGGCGGGCGGGACGACCGCGTACGCGCTGGCGCAGCAGTTGCTCGAGGTGCCGGATCTGACGGTGGTGACGAATTCGGTGCGGGTGGCCGATGTGTTCTACAACGCGCAGCGGGCGGCGGCGAGCGGCGGCGGACCGCTCACGGGGGCCGCGACGGTGGTCCTGACGGGCGGGGTGCGGACGCCGTCGGACACCCTGGTGGGCCCGGTGGCGGATGCCGCGATCCGGTCGCTGCACTTCGATGTGCTCTTCCTCGGGGTGCACGGCATATCGATGGAGGCGGGGCTGTCCACGCCGAATCTGGCGGAGGCGGAGACCAACCGGCACTTCGTACGGTCCGCGCGGCGGGTGGTGGTGGTCGCCGACCACACCAAGTGGGGCACGGTCGGGCTGAGTTCGTTCGCGTCGCTGGACGAGGTCGATGTGCTGGTGACGGATGCCGGGCTGGCCGCCGGGGCGCGGGCGGAGTTCGCGGAGCTGCCGCCGGAGCTGGTGGTGGCGGGCGAGCAGACGGCCGACGCGGACGCCTGACGGGAGGACCGGACGGCGGATCCGGGCCCGCAGCCCGGGACCCCGCCGGGCGGCGATGGGCGGCGTGCGGCGGCCACAGACATCTGACATGACGTCAGCTATGGTGTGCGGCCCGGGCCGGGACAGCCCGGCCCGCCGACGTCCCGTAGGGGGTGCTCGTCCATGGCACGCCGACTCCGCCCCGTCGAGCTCGACTTCGTCGAGTCCGCACCGCTGCGGCTGGTGTTCGCCGCGGAGGCGGCCGCCCCGCCGAAGGCCGTGTACGCCGCGCTGGCGGACGATGTGGCGGGCTGGCCGGACTGGTTCACCGGCGTCTCGCGCGCGGTGTCCACGGATGACGGCAGGGGCCGGGAGGTGCGGCTGACGGGCGGTACGCGGTTCGCCGAGACGGTCCTGGCGGCCGAGCCGGACGAGCGCTACGCCTATCGGGTCGACACCACCAACGCCCCCGGATTGCGGGCCCTGCTGGAGGACTGGCGGCTGACACCGGCGGGCGGCGGGACCCGGCTGCGCTGGACGTTCGCGGCCGACGGCCCGGCGCCGTTCCGGCTGGTGATGATGCTGGCCCGGCCGGGGCTGGGGCGCGCCTTCCGGGAGTCCGTACGGGCGCTGGACCGGCGGCTGGCCAGGCAGACATGAGGAAACATGAGGCTCCCGGGCCCCGCCCCGGACCCCGCGCCCGGCCCCGCACTCACCCCGTCCAGGAACCGTCTGCAAGGAACGTCTCGATGGTGCGCGCGTACGGCGCGATGTCCAGGCCCTGGGCGGCCAGCCAGTCGTCGGAGTAGTACTTGTCGAGGTAGCGGTCGCCGGGGTCGCAGAGCAGGGTGACGACGGATCCCGTGCGGCCCTCGGCGACCATCTCCGAGACGATCTTCAGGGAGCTCCACAGGCCGGTGCCGGTCGAGCCGCCCGCCTTGCGGCCGATCGCCGTCTCCAGGGCGCGTACCGCGGCGATGCTGGCCGCGTCCGGGACCTTCATCATCCGGTCGATGGCGCCGGGCAGGAAGCTCGGCTCCATACGGGGCCGCCCGATGCCCTCGATGCGGGAGGCGGTGGCGCAGTCGGTCCTGGCGTCGCCGGTGCGCCAGCCGTCGAAGAAGCAGGAGTTCTCCGGGTCGGGGACGCAGATGCGGGTGTCGTACTGCATGTAGTGCACATAGCGGGCGATCGTGGCGGAGGTGCCGCCGGTGCCTGCCGTGGCGACGATCCAGGCGGGCTCGGGATAGCGCTCCAGGCGCAGCTGCTGATAAATCGATTCTGCAATGTTGTTGTTGCCGCGCCAGTCGGTGGCCCGCTCGGCGTAGGTGAACTGGTCCATGTAGTGCCCGCCGGACTCGGCGGCGAGCCGGGCGGAGACCTCGTACACCGTCCGCGGGTCCTGCACCAGATGGCAGCTGCCGCCGTGGAATTCGATCAGGCGGGTCTTCTCCCGGCTGGTGGTGGCCGGCATCACGGCGATGAACGGCACCCCGATCAGGGACGCGAAGTACGCCTCGGAGACGGCCGTGGAGCCGCTGGAGGACTCGATGACGGGCTTGCCGGGGCGGATCCAGCCGTTGCACAGGCCGTAGAGGAACAGCGAGCGGGCCAGCCGGTGCTTGAGGCTGCCGGTGGGGTGCGTCGACTCGTCCTTGAGGTAGAGGTCGATGCCCCACGCCTCGGGCAGCGGGAAGCGCAGCAGATGGGTGTCGGCGGTGCGGTTGACGTCCGCCTGGACCTTGCGGACGGCTTCTTTCAGCCAGTCGCGGTAGTCCGGATCGCTGCGGTCGACGTCGACGGTCGCCATCGGGGCCGCGACCGCTATGTCCTGGTCCGGCCGGCTCTGCGGCTGCTGTGCGGTACTCACCGGCGCACTCCTCAAGGGTTTCCGAGCCCGCGCACAACGCCGGGCCGATTCCGACTATAGCTACCTCTCGCAAGCTTCTCACCTGCATAAACATCACTTTGAGAGTCTCCAAGGAGGGCCTGGGAGAGGGCCGTTGCGCCCCCCTGCGACCCGGCGCGCTCCTCTGCGACCAGGGGCACTGGTGTACGGGACGCCGTACGGGCAAACTTCCCTGAAGGGGCGGTGAAGGGCACCTGCCCGAGGCACCGAGGAGGTGGTGGCCATGGCGGAGCCGGAATTCAACGCGACCGGCGTACGGATCGAGCGATGGCTGCGGTCCCTGACCCGCGCCGGACAGATCGTCATCAGAGACGGCCGGCTGGCGCTGCTGACGAGCTACGGCAGGGAGATCGACAGCGCTCCGCTGCAGGCCGTTCAGGCCCATAAGCCGCTGTTCGCGGCGCGGGACCGGGCGCTGGCGACGCTCAACGGCCACCGCTATTCGCTCACCCTCGGGGCACCCGAACGCTTCCTGAAGGCAGTACAGGCGGCACGTCCGCCACGCACCTGACCACCCCCGGAAGGCCGGAAAAGTCGGAAATGTGCGGTTGCGGGACCGCACCAGCTACCCGACCCTGGACTCGTATCACTGAGGGTTCACCAGCGGTGACGCTGTGATGCGGTGGGCGCGGTCGTGCGGTGGGCATGGCCGTGCACCCGGGATCGTCGTGCAGCCGGCATCGCTGGATCCGATCTTCGCCCCTGCCGTGTCGTTCGGGGGCGCCCGACCTCATCAGGGAGTCGTGGTCGTGATCAGGCAGCCCAGCAGACACTGCACGGTGGAGCTCCAGGCCCTTCCGGCCCGTATAGGACATGTGCGCAGGATCGTCTCGGCGCAATTGCGCTACTGGCGTCTGGACGCCTTGATAGATCCGGCGGCGCTGGGGGTGACGGAACTGCTCGCCAATGTCCACCGGCACGCCCTGCCCAGCAAGCGGTGCACGGTCGAACTGTATGCACTGCTCGATCAGTTGACGGTCTCGGTGCACGATCTCGATCCTCGGCTGCCGCGGGTCCGGGCGGCCGAGTCCTGGGAGACCTGCGGCCGTGGTCTCGCGCTGATCGCGGCGCTCAGCGCGAGCTGGGGGATGCATCCGGACACGGACGGCAAGGGGAAGGTCGTCTGGTTCACCCTTCCGGCCGCGCCCGCGGAGGCCGCGCGGCCGGCGCGCTGGGAGCCCGTACCGCTCGATCCCGATCCGCTGGACGCGGCCGCCGCGGCGGCGGTCCCGGCCGACCCGCTGTCCCGGACCGGGAGCGCGAAGGTCGGCTGAGACCGCGGCCGCCCTCCGGCGAGCCGCTACTCGGCGGCGACCGCCCCGCCGATGGCGCGCGCCGCGGCGGGTGCGCCCGGAAGGGCGGCGGTCACGCCGCGTCTCCCTTCGGCCCGGTGCCGAAGTGCTCCTCCAGGACGGACAGCCGGCGCCAGTACTCCTCCTCGTCGATCTCGCCCGCGGCGAAGCGGCGGCCGAGGACGGCGATGGGTGTGGGCGCGCCGGCGGGGGTGGTGGACCGCGGGCCGCGGAACCGCGGGCCCGGTCCGCCGTGCCGCCGTACGGTGCGGCGCAGCAGGGTCACCACGCCGAGGACGGCAAGCGCCCAGAGGACCGGGACGAAGAGGATCCAGGGGCCGGGGCCGCCTGCGGACCAGGGGTGCGCCAGCTCGAACACGGTGCTCAGCTCCTTGAGTGCGACGGTTGTCGGGGTCACCTCCGAGGTTCGTCCGCCGGACGCCGTGAGTCGTCGTACGGCCAGCGGCTCTGCGCGTACGACGCGGGGAGTACGGGACGCCGCCCCTGCCGTACGCGATCGCCGAAGTACCGGGGGGAGCACCGATGTACGGGATCCACAGGGCCGTCCTTGATCTCTGTAACTACTGGTATGTACAGTGCGATCATGAGCAGCACGCAGGAACAGCAGGACCGGCGGCCCGACACCCGGGAACGCCTGGTCCGCAGCACCCAGGAGCTCCTGTGGGAGCGCGGCTACGTCGGCACCAGCCCCAAGGCGATCCTCGAGCGCGCGGAGGTCGGCCAGGGCAGCATGTACCACCATTTCGCGGGCAAGTCCGATCTGGCGCTGGCGGCGATCCGGCGCACCGCGGAGGGGATGCGGGAGACCGCGGAGCAATGCCTCTCCGGGCCGGGGACGGCGTACGACCGGGTCGCCGCCTATCTGCAGCGCGAGCGGCGGGTGCTGCGCGGCTGCCCGATCGGCCGGATGACGCAGGACCGCGATGTGGTGAAGGACCCGGAGCTGCGCCGCCCCGTGGACGAGATGTTCCGCTGGCTCCAGAGCCGGATCACCGAGGTGCTCGCCGAGGGGCAGCGCCGCGGCGAGCTGGCCGCCGGCCTGGATCCGGCGGCCACTGCGGCAGCCGTCGCCGCCGTGGTGCAGGGCGGCTACGTCCTGGCGCGGGCGGCCGACGACACCGCACCGTTCGACGCGGCCGTACAGGGGCTGCTGACGCTGCTCGCGGCGCAGGCCACGCCCGGTACGACCACCGCCAACGACCGCTAGGAGACCCGTCCATGGACATCACCCGACAGCGCCCCGCCACTCAGCCGGGCCCCGCCGCGCGTTTCACCGGCAGTGTCTGGCTCGACGAGATCGCCGCCCCGCCGCCGCCCTCCCGTCTGCGGATGTTCAGCGTCCACTTCGCCCCGGGCGCCCGCACCTTCTGGCACACCCATCCGCACGGCCAGGTCCTGTACGTCACCGAGGGTGCCGGTCTGGTGCAGCGCGAGGGAGGGCCCGTGGAGCCGATCCGCGCCGGGGACACCGTATGGATCGCGCCGGGCGAACGGCACTGGCACGGTGCCGCACCGGACGCCTTCATGACCCACCTGGCGACCGTCGAGGCCGCGGCCGACGGTACGACGACCGAATGGGCGGAGCCCGTCGGTCCGGACGCGTACCCGAGCGCATGACCGCCCCACGTCCCCGAGCCGCCACTCCCCCGTACGGAGCCCTCTGATGCACGCCATGCAGTATGCGATCACCCTCCCCGCCGACTACGACATGGGGATCATCCGGCGCCGGGTGAAGTCCAGGGGCCACCTCCTGGACGCCTGCCCGGGACTCGGCCTCAAGGCGTACGGCATCCGGGAGCGTGGCATCGACGGCTCGCCGGTCAACCAGTACGCGCCGTTCTACCTCTGGGCCGACCCGGAGGCCATGAGCGGCTTCCTCCTCGGTGACGGATTCCGGGGGGTGATCCGCGACTTCGGGCGGCCGGCCGTCGAGAACTGGCGGGGGCTCTTCCACCGCGCGGGCCCGGCCGCGGGCCGCCTCCCGGTGGCCTTCTCGCGACGGACGGAAACCGTCTCCGAGGACGGCGATCCGGCCGCCGTCGTCGCGAACGCCCTCGCGGGACACGAGGAGCTGGCCGCCACGGAGGGGGTGTACGCCACCTCTCTGGCGCTCGATCCCCGCCGCTGGGAGCTGGTCCACTTCACCCTGTGGACGGACGGCGCCCCGGAAGCCGTACAGGTGGCCGCGGGCGACCGCTATCGGGTGCTGCACCTGTCCGCACCCGGCGTCGACGGGCTGGGGGCGGGGCGGCTGTGGTGAACACCTCTGCCGCCGGTCCGTCCACGGCGAGCGCTTCCGCGGCGGCCCGGCCCGCCGCCGGTCCCGCCGTCCGTACGGTCCTCGGCGACATCGCCCCCGCCGGACTCGGCGTCTGCAACGCCCATGACCACCTCTTCCTGCGCAGCCCGCTGCTGCCGGGCCAGGAGCTGGACGACGCCGCGGCCGCGGCCGCCGAGCTGGCCGCCTTCCGCACGGCCGGCGGCGCGTCGGTGATCCAGTGGACGCCGTACGGAATGGGCCGGGGCGCCGCCGAACTGCCGCGGCTGGCCCGGGAGTCGGGGGTCCGGATCGTCGCCGCCACCGGGCTGCACCAGGCGGCGCACTACCCGCCCGAGGTGCTGGAGCGGCTCCGGTCCGATCTTGCCGCGGTGTTCGTCGCCGAGCTGGCCGAAGGGATCGGCGACACCGGTGTCCGCGCCGGGATGATCAAGGTGGCCGGGGGCTTCCACGGCCTGGACCGGCACGCCCGGTACACCATGGCCGCGGCCGCGGAGGCCCAGCTCGCCACGGGAGCGGCCATCGGTGTCCATCTGGAGCTGGGCACCGGCGCGCTGGACGTCCTCGATCTGCTCTGCGGTGAGCTGGGGGTCGCGCCGGACCGGGTGGTCCTCGGCCATCTCAACCGCTCGCCCGATCTCCTCGTCCACCGGACGGCCGCCGAGGCGGGCGCGTATCTCGCCTTCGACGGCCCTTCACGCGCCCACCACGCCACCGACTGGCGGCTGCCGGACGCGCTGGCCGCGCTCGCCGACGCGGGCTTCGCCGACCGGATCCTGCTCGGCGGTGACACCACGACGGCCGGCGCCCGGTCGGTGAACGGCGGCCCCGGCATGCCGCATCTGCTGCGGCGCCACCGGGCCCGGCTCGGACTCGCCCTGGGGGAAGACCTGGTGACGCGGTTTCTGACGGCCAATCCGGCGCGGGCGTTCGCGGCCGACTGGGGGCGCAGCGGGGCCACGGCTACAGCGTGACGGAGATGCCCACATGCGGCCGCCTGCCCCGGCGGAGCAGTGCGCCACCGGCGTCCATCAGCCGGAACCGCAGGCCGTATTTGCCGGCCATCGCCTGGCGTACCCGGAGGAGCGCGTCGGCGCCCTCCAGGAGCCGGGCGGTGCCTTCCATGGTCGGCGCACCTTCGGTGAGGCGGCCGCGCACATCGCACGGGGTCACGGTCACCCGCGTGTCGTTGCGCAGCCGTTTCACCTTCCAGCTGTCGTCCCGTGTCCACACCAGGAGTTCGTTCCCGTCGGCCACCGCCCATACGGGGGTGGCCACCGGGGTGCCGTTCCTGCGGTGGGTGACCAGGCTGACGTACGGGGCGCGGGCGAGCGGTTCGGGAATCATGGCGGCAGCCTAGAAGTACCCCTGTGCGCCTTCCAGCGCCCATCGGGGTGCCGGTCGCCCGCCGGGTGCTAGCGCTCGACGACCACCAGAGGGTCGTCCAGCACCGGCTGCCAGGCCAGCTCCGCCGCCCCCACGAGGCTGTTGTGGTCGAGGCTGCACGGCAGGATCGGCACGCCGCCGCTGCGGCCCCACAGGCTGCGGTCGGCGACCACCGCCCGCAGCCGTTCCGGGTCGGCCTCCACGAGGGCGCGGTGCAGGCCGCCGAGGATGATGCGGTCGGGGTTGAGGATGTTGACGAGTCCGGCGATGCCGAGGCCCAGGCGGTCGATGAGGAGGTCGGCCGCGGCGCGGACGCCCGGGTCGGCGTAGTCGTTGCGCAGCAGGTCGGCGGCCTGGTGGAGCAGCGAACCCTCGGGGCCCGGTGTGCGGCCGGCGGCGGCGAGGAAGGCGAGCGGGTCCGCCTCGACGTCCAGGCAGCCGCGGCTGCCGCAGTGGCAGGGCGCGCCCTCGGGGTTGACGGTCAGATGGCCGACCTCCAGGGCCAGGCCCGAACTTCCGCTGTGCAGACGGCCGTCGAGCACCAGGGCCCCGCCGACGCCCCGGTGGCCGGAGGCCACACAGAGCAGGTCGCGGGCGCCGCGGCCGGCGCCGTGGCGGTGTTCGGCGAGCGCCCCGAGGTTGACATCGTTGCCGGTGAAGCCGATCGCTTCGGTGACTCCGGGGATGCCGGCGTCGGCGAGCGCACGGAGGAAGAGTGCGCGTACGGGGGCGCCCGCGGGCCAGGCGAGGTGCAGGGGGTTGAGGGCCTCGCCGTCCGGTTCGGCGACGGCGGAGGGCACCGCGAGGCCCGCGCCCAGGCAGCGGCGGCCGGTCTCGCGCAGCAGGGCGGCCCCCTCCGCGACGGCCTCGGCCAGGACATGGGCCGGGTCGGCGGGGATGGTGCCGCAGCCGCTGGTGGTCGCCACGATGCGGCCGCCGAGGCCGACCAGGGCGACGCGGTATCCGTCGGCGTGGATCTGCGCGGCGAGCACGACGGGGCCGTGTTCGTCGACGAACAGCCGGTGGGAGGGGCGTCCTTGGGATCCGGCGGAGGCGGTCGGCCGGGAGTCGACGGTGATCAGGCCGAGCGCTTCGAGCTCGGCGGCCACCGCGCCCGCGGTCGCGCGGGTCACGCCGAGTTCCGAGGTCAGAACGGCGCGGGTGGGCGCGCGGCCGGTGTGTACGAGCTCCAGTGCGGGTCCGAGGGCGCCACGGCCCCGCTCCAACCTGGTTGTCCGAGTGTGGGTCACCCCCCTATTCTGACTTTGTGCCGACGCTAAACAAAATACGGACCGCCCTAACGGGGGCCATGATCCGTAAAACGCGCCCCGCAGACCCCTTCCCCACCGACCCGCGGCTGGTCCGGCTCCGCCTGGCGATCACCGCGTTCTTCGCCCTGGACGGCTTTCTGTTCGCCGGCTGGGTCGTCCGGATCCCCGCGATCAAGGCGCAGACGGGCGCCGGGGCCGGCGCCCTCGGGCTGGCCCTGCTCGGCGTGTCGGCGGGCGCCGTCGCGTTCATGATGCTCACCGGACGGCTGTGCCGCCGGTACGGCACCCACGCCGTGACCGTAGCCTCGGGCGTGGCGATGTCGCTGAGCCTCGTGCTGCCGCCGCTCACCCGCTCGGCGACCGCACTGGGCCTGGTCCTGCTGGTGTTCGGCGCCGCGTACGGCTCGCTGAACGTCGCCATGAACAGCGCCGCCGTCGACCTGATCGCCGCCCTGCGGCGCCCCGTGATGCCGAGCTTCCATGCCGCCTTCAGCCTGGGCGGAATGGTGGGCGCGGGGCTCGGCGGGCTGATCGCCGGCGGCCTGTCCCCCACCGTTCATCTGCTGCTGCTCGCCGCGATCGGCGTCGTGGTGGCGGCCGTCGCGGGGCGCGCGCTGCTCGCGCATCCCGCGCCCGTCGTACCCGAGCAACTGCCCGCATCCGGACCGCGTTCCGGGCGCCGCCGCTCCGGCCGCCTCGTGTTCGTCTTCGGTCTCATCGCCCTGTGCACCGCGTACGGCGAGGGCGCGATGGCCGACTGGGGCGCGCTGCACCTCTCCCAGGACCTGGCCGCCGGGCCCGGCCTCGCCGCCGCCGGATACTCGGTGTTCGCCCTGGCGATGACCGCCGGACGGCTGTCGGGCACGGCCGTGGTGCAGCGCTTCGGACAGGCCCGCACCCTGATAGCGGGCGGTACGACGGCGGCCGCCGGGATGCTGCTCGGCGCGCTGGCCCCCACCACATGGGCGGCCTGCCTCGGCTTCGCGGTCGGCGGCCTCGGACTCGCCAACATCTTCCCCACGGCCATCGCCCGCGCCGGCGAGGCCGGCGGTCCGGGCGGGGTCGCCGCGGCCTCCACCATCGGCTACGCCGGCATGCTGCTCAACCCGCCCGTCATCGGCTTCCTGGCCGAGGAGTTCGGACTCCCCCTCGCGCTGACCACGATCTCCCTGCTGGCGGCGGTCGCGGTGGTCATCGCGTACGGGACGCGCGGGGCGCAGCGCGGCGGGCGGGGGTGACAGCCGGCGGCGCGAAGGGCACCGGGCGGCGGACCGGGGGCCGGGCCGAGGAGTTGTCAGTGGCGGCTGGCACACTCGTCGGCATGGAGATCACTGAGTTCGTCGAAACGCTGCGGCTCGACGGCGGGCTGCTGGCCGACGCCGCCGAGCAGGCCGGGCCCGACGCCCCGATTCCCGCCTGTCCCGAGTGGCGGATACGGGATCTGGTCACCCACGTCGGTCGGGTGCACCGCTGGGCGACGGACATCGTGACGCAGCCCGTCGACGAGCGGCCGCCCGGCGGCCCCGCCCCGGCCCCGGAGATGCCCGACGACGAACTGGTGCCCTGGCTGCGGGACGGCCACCACCGCCTCGTGGTGGCGCTGCACACCGCCCCGCAGGACCTGAAGACCTGGACGTTTCTGCCCGCGCGGTCCCCGCTGGCCTTCTGGGCACGGCGGCAGGCCCATGAGACCTCGGTGCACCGCGCGGACGCCCAGCAGGCGGCGGGCAGCGCGCTCACGCCCCTCCCGGCCGCCTTCGCCGCCGACGGCATCGACGAACTCCTCGCCATCCACGCCATGGACCGCAGCCGGGTGCGGACGGACACACCCCGGACGATACGGCTGCGGGCGACGGACACGGCCGGCGCCGAGTGGACGGTCCGCCTGTCCGACGCGCCGCCGCACACGGTCCGCACGGCGGGACCGGCGCCCGAGGCCGCACGGCAGGGGCCGGAGACGCCGGTGGACTGCACGGTCGAGGGGCCGGCCGAGGAGCTCTATCTGACGCTGTGGAACCGCCTGCCGTGGGACGGGCTGAAGGTCACCGGCGACGAGGCGCTGTCAGCGCTGTGGCGGGAGCACGGCGGCATCTGAGCGCCGGGTCACTCCCCGTACGGCGTCCGTGTCCCGCAGGGACCTGAGCAGGGGGAGCGCACAGCCGACGACGAAGAGCCCGAAGAGCGTGATGGGCAGCAGGCCGACGGGCTGCAGCAGCATCCCCGGATTCCGCTGCAGCCGCGGCCAGTTGACGGACCAGTTGGCCAGGACGTCCAGCGTCATCACGCCTGCGGCCAGCCGGACACCCAGCGGCCGCGCGCGGGCCACCAGCACGGCGGCGAGCGGGTCGAGGGCCACCAGGGCGACGAAGAACGCCTGCAGCGGCGCCGGTCCGAACCCCGCATAGGCGTGGATCCCGCCCCGGGCGAGATCGAGGAGATGGGCGCCGGTGCCCTCCAGGAAACCGATCACAAACGCCGCACCCACCCACCGCGCCCAGCGCGGCCGCGCCCTCCACCGGCCCCGTCCCCACCCGCGTCTGCGCATCCGGTCAGCCTAGGGCCCGTCCGCCCCTGGTCCGCCGGACCGGCCCCGAGTGCGCCTGCCCCGAAGTCCGGCCGCCCCTGTCAGACTTGTGGCATGTCCCCCACTCGCACCCGGGCCGAACGCGACGCCCTCACCATCGAGATCACCTTCGCGCTGGTCACCGCCGCGTTCGCAGGAGCCGTCGGGTTTCTGGTGATGGGCAGCGCCGCCATCTGGGCTCCGATGCCGCGGTCCTGGGCGGGCCCGTGGCTGACGGCGAGCGGGGTCGTGGGGGCGGTGCTCTTCGTCGTCCGGGTGGTGCGGGTGCTGCGGCGGTGGCCGGGTCCGGCGGGCGGGCGTCCGGCGGGGCGGGACATCGTGTGGTTTCAGCCCAGCCAGCCGGGGCGCACCAACCCGGACTCATAGGCCAGCACGACCAGTTGGGCGCGGTCCCGGGCGCCCAGTTTGACCATGGTGCGGCTGACATGGGTCTTGGCGGTCAGCGGGCTGACGACCAGACGGCGGGCGATCTCCTCGTTGGACAGGCCGATGCCGACCAGCGCCATCACCTCGCGCTCCCGCTCGGTCAGCACGGACAGCGCCGACAGCGCGTCGGCCGCGGCCGGTTCCTTGGAGCGGGCCGCGAATTCGGCGATGAGGCGGCGGGTGACACCGGGCGAGAGCAGCGCATCGCCGGCGACGACCGCGCGGACGGCCCGGAGCAGCTCCTCCGGTTCGGTGTCCTTGACGAGGAAACCCGACGCCCCCGAGCGGATCGCCTCGAAGACGTACTCGTCCAGCTCGAACGTGGTCAGCATGACGACCCTGACACCAGACAGCTGCGGGTCCTCGGTGATGCGGCGGGTCGCGGCCAGGCCGTCCAGTACGGGCATCCGGATGTCCATCAGCACAATGTCCGGGCGCAGTCGGCGGATCGCGTCCAGCGCCTCCTGGCCGTCGGACGCCTCGCCGGCCACCTCGATGTCCGGCTGGGCGGCCAGCAGCGCCTTGAACCCGGCCCGGACCAGCAGCTGGTCGTCGGCGAGCAGTACCCGGATCACGGCTCCTCCTCGGTGGCGGCGGGGATCACCGTATCCGTACCGGCGGCTGGTCCCGCTGCCGCGGTCAGCGGGATACGGGCCCGGACCCGGAAGCCGCCGTCCGGGCGCGGGCCCGCCTCGACGGTGCCGCCGAGGGCCGCGGCCCGCTCCCGCATCCCGACCAGGCCGTTGCCGCCGCCGTCCGGATCCCCGGTGACGGAGGTCGCCGGGCCGTCGTCGTCGACCTGGATCTCGAGCGCCCCGGGGGTGTGCCGGAGCAGGACCCGGGCGCTGCGGGAGCCGGAGTGCCGGACGATGTTGGTGAGCGCCTCCTGGACGATACGGAAGGCGGCGAGGTCGGCGCCGGGCGGCAGCGCGACGCGGGTGCCCTCGGTGGTGACGGCCACGGAGAGGCCCGCGTCCTTGGCCTGTTCGGTGAGTTCGGGCAGGCGGTCCAGGCCCGGTGCCGGGGAGCGCGGGGCGTCGCCCCGGGTGCGCAGGGTGTCCAGGACCTGTCGTACCTCGCCGAGCGCTTCCTTGCTCGCGGCCTTGATGGTGGTCAGCGCCGTACGAGCCTGCCCGGGATCGCTGTCCAGAAGCGCCAGGCCCACGCCCGCCTGGACGTTGATGACGGAGATGCTGTGCGCCAGGACGTCATGCAGCTCGCGGGCGATCCGCAGCCGCTCCTCGTCGGCCCTGCGCCGCTCGGCGGCGGCCCGCTCCGCGCGGACCCTGGCGAGCTGCTCGCGGCGCACCCGCACCAGCTCCGACACGGCCACCACCGCCACCATCAGGGCGGCGACGAACAGTTCGTCGCTCCAGGGAGCGGGCCCGTCGTGCGGCGGCGGCAGCCGGCGGTAGAGCCAGTGCCCGACGAGGAGATGACTCACCCACAGACCGCCGAGCGCACACCAGGCGACGGCGCGGTGCCCGGCGAGGATCGCCGCGAAGGCGCCCAGCGCGATGGTGAGAAAGACCGGCCCGTACGCGTACCCGGCCGCGAAGTAGACGGCGGCGGACGCGGACGTGCCGATGGCGACCGTACGCGGACAGCGGTGCCGGAAGAGCAGCAGGACACCGCCGAGGACCAGCAGCGCCCGCGCGAAGGCGTCCAGCGGCATGCGATCGGGCTGGTTGTGCGCCGCGAAGCCGGAGCCGACGGTGACGAAGACCGTCACCGCGGCCGTCGAGACCCACGGCAGCCGGGCCCCCGCCCAGCTCTTCGGCTCCCCGCGCACCGGCGACCACCGCTCCCACGCCGGTCCCAGGCAGCGCCGCACCCACGGCGGCCGTGCGTTCTCCATGCCGGTAACGCTAGACCGCGGCCCGGTCCGGCGGCGTCAGCCCGGGGCAGTGAGCGGCGGTACTCCCGCGGTAGTAGGCGGTGGGGCGAGATCGGAGTACGGGTTGACCGCCACCGGCGCCGAAGGAACGCGGACCACGCGGAGGGACACAGCGGACCACGCGGAGGGACACAGCGGACCACGCGGAGGGACACAGACAACAGCCCCGCCCCGGCTCACCGCGCCGTACGGCGCTCGCGATGGGTGGTGAGGCCGACGCTGTGGGCCAGCTGGAGGACGGACTGCTCGAAGAATTCGCTGCGGGCCTCGATCACCCGGTTGAACTGGCCGAAGACCTCGAAGCTCACCAGGCCGAACAGCTGCGCCCAGGCGCCGACGAGCCGGGCCAGCACCGCACCCGGCAGCTCCACGCCCAGCTCCGCACCGAGGGCGAGCGCATCGCCCACCACCGCGTCGGGCAGCGGTTCGGCGGGCTCCTTCAGCGCTCCGGCGGCGTACGCCTCGCGGACCACGCCGATCAGCGCGAGGCCGACCCGGGCGGCGGGCTCCGTGGTGGTACGGGGCGCGGTGTAGCCGGGGACCGGGGAGCCGTAGATCAGCGCGTACTCGTGCGGATGGGCCAGGGCCCAGGTGCGTACGGCGGAGCAGACGGCGGTCCAGCGGGCGACGGGGCGCCTGGCATCGGCGCCGGTGAGGGCGGAGCGGGCGGTTTCCGCGGCCTCGCCGACGGCGTTGTAGGCGTCGACGATCAGCGCGGTCAGCAGGTCGTCGCGGCTCGGGAAGTACCGGTAGAGGGCCGAGGAGACCATGCCGAGTTCGCGGGCCACGGCGCGCAGCGAGAGCTTCGCGGCGCCCTCGGCGGCGAGCTGTCTGCGGGCCTCGTCCTTGATGGCCGCGGTGATTTCGTTACGGGCCCGTTCCCTGGCGCCTCGGATCGCTGTCATGGGGGCAGTCTGGCACGACGCAGATCAGTGCACCAAAGCGAGAGCAGTGCTCTTGCGCGGGAGCGGCGACCTCATGCACACTGCTCACAACCGAGAGCACTGCTCTCGAAATGGAGTGTTGTTCCCCCACAACGGAATCCGCAGGAGGTCCTCCCATGTCCCACTACGTCAAGCCCGGCCGCTTCGCCGCCCGCCTCAACGGCATCATCGGCTGGCTCGCGCGACGGGGCATCAGCCTCGCCGGTTCGGCGGAGCTCGCCGTCCGCGGCCGCAAGAGCGGCGAGTGGCGGCGCGTGCCCGTCAACCCGATGCCGTACGAGGACGGCCGCTACCTCGTCTCGGCACGCGGCCATTCCGAGTGGGTACGCAATCTGCGGGCGGCGGGCGGCGGCGAACTGCGGGTCGGCCGCCGCATCCGCCGGTTCACCGCCGTCGAGCTGCCGCCCGCCGAGACCCCGGCCCTGCTGCGCGCCTATCTTCAGCGCTGGGGCTGGGAGGTGAAGTCGTACTTCGGGGCCGTCACCGCCGAGTCCAGCGACGAGGAGCTGCTGGCCGCGGCCCCGCGCCACCCCGTCTTCCGGATCACCGAATCCTGAGGATCACCGGGCCCGGCGGCTCACCGAGACCCGAGCCCGGCCAAGCCGGCCAGCCCGGCCAGGCCAGTCAGCCGACCAGACCGGCCGCACGCCTCACACCTGCGCCCGGTCCAACGCCTCCCGCCGGTCGAACGCGTCCAGCGCCCGCCGCGCCATCGGATGCGTACGGACCAGCTCCGCCAGCGTCGTCGTCCCCCGAGTGATCTTCGCGAACGCATGCCACGCCGGCCGGAAGCCCGTGATCGCCGCATGGAACATCCCCGGACGCCGCGAGAAGACGCTGAGCATCCGACGCCCCACGCTCATCTCCACCCCCAGCCCCGCCTTGATGGCGAACGCGTAATTGAGGGCCTGCCGACGGGCGTCCACCGCATCGTGGGCCTCGGAGACCCGCACCGCCCACTCCCCCGCGAGCCGGCCCGAGCGCAGCGCGAACGAGATGCCCTCGCGGGTCCACGGCTCGAGCAGGCCCGCCGCGTCGCCGCACACCAGGACCCGGCCACGGGACAGCGGCGAGTCATCGGCGCGGCAGCGCGTCAGATGCCCGGACGAGATGCTCGGTTCGAAACCGGCGAGGCCGAGCCTGCCGATGAAGTCCTCCAGATAGCGCTTGGTCGCCCCGCCCTCGCCGCGGGCGGAGATCACGCCGACGGTCAGGGTGTCCCCCTTGGGAAAGACCCAGCCGTAGCTGCCGGGCATCGGGCCCCAGTCGATGAGCACCCGGCCCGCCCAGTCCTCGGCGACCGTCCCGGGCACCGGGATCTCCGCCTCCAGCCCGAGGTCGACCTGCTCCATCTTGACGCCGACATGTCCCCCTATCCGGCCCGCGCTGCCGTCGGCACCGACCACCGCGCGCGCCAGCACCACCTCGCCGTCGCCGAGCACCACCGCGACGGTCCGGCGGTCGGGCACCTCGGCGCCGTGCTGTTCCACCCGCGCCACCGTGACGCCCGTACGCACCTCGGCGCCCGCGTCCTTGGCCGACTCGACCAGCCCGGCGTCGAACTCGGGGCGGTTGATCAGCCCGAAGAGCATGTGTTTCGAGCGGCGGGTGCGGGTCATCCTGCCGTTGAGCGAGAACGTGACCGCATGCACCCGGTCCCGCAGCGGGAGCTCGAAGCCGGGCGGCAGGGAATCGCGCGAGGGGCCGATGATGCCGCCGCCGCAGGTCTTGTAGCGGGGCAGATCCGCCTTCTCCAGCAGCAGCACCCGGCGTCCCGTACACGCCGCGGCATGCGCGGCCGAGGCACCCGCGGGCCCCGCGCCCACCACCACGACGTCCCACACCTGCTGGTTGTCCTCGGCTGCGTGCTCGCTGCTCACCTGTGCGTTCGCTCCCGTTCGATTGCCTGGCTGCGCGTACCGCCCGCATCCTACGGGCCGCTGTCGCGCGGACCTCCTGTGGGAAGATCGGGGGCACCTATCCCCGTACGTCCGACCCGTATGGCTCGTCCGGCTCACGAGGTAGGACGACCGACGTCCCACGTACTCAACGTCGCGCCCACAAGGAGCGTTCCATGACTGACAGGACCGATTCGTCCGGCAGCCCGCTCGCGCGCACTGTCGCCGCGCTGCAGCCCCGTGCCCTGACCGAGCTGGCCGAGCTCGTGGCCTTCAAGTCGGTGGCGGACCCGGCGCAGTTCCCCAGGAGCGAGTGCGAGGCGGCGGCCAACTGGGTCGCCGATGCGCTGCGGGCGGACGGCTTCCAGGACGTGGCGCTGCTGGACACCCCGGACGGCACCCAGTCGGTGTATGGCTTCCTGCCCGGCCCGGCAGGCGCCCCCACGGTCCTGCTGTACGCCCACTACGACGTGCAGCCGCCGCTCGACGAGACCGCCTGGGTCTCCCCTCCCTTCGAGCTGACCGAGCGCGACGGCCGCTGGTACGGGCGCGGGGCCGCGGACTGCAAGGGCGGCCTGATCATGCATCTGACGGCGCTGCGCGCGCTCAAGGAGCACGGGGGCATACCGGTCAACGTCAAGGTGATCGTGGAGGGTTCCGAGGAGCAGGGAACGGGCGGCCTGGAGCGCTACGCCGAGGCGCACCCGGAGCTGCTGGCCGCCGACGCCATCGTCATCGGCGACACCGGGAACTTCCAGGTCGGGCTGCCGACGGTGACCGCGACGCTGCGCGGCATGACGCTGGTACGGGTCCAGGTCGACGCCCTCGAGGGCAATCTGCACTCGGGGCAGTTCGGCGGCGCGGCCCCCGACGCACTGGCGGCGCTGATCCGGATCCTGGACTCGCTGCGGGCCGAGGACGGCTCCACGACGGTCAAGGGGCTGGCCGCGGATGCGACATGGGAGGGCCTGCAGTATCCGGAGGAGGAGTTCCGTAAGGACGCCAAGGTCCTGGACGGCGTCGGGCTGATCGGCAACGGCACGGTCGCGGACCGGATTTGGGCGCGCCCCGCCGTCACCGTCCTCGGCATCGACTGCCCGCCGGTGATCGGCGCCACCCCGTCCGTGCACGCGGGCGCGCGGGCGCTGGTGAGCCTGCGGGTGCCGCCGGGCACGGATGCGGCGGAGGCGACGAAGCTGCTGGCCGCCCACCTGGAGAGCGCCGCGCCGTGGGGCGCGCGGGTCGCGGTGGAGCAGATCGGCCAGGGCCAGCCGTTCCGGGCGGACACCAGCAGCCCCGCGTATGCGTCGATGGCGGATGCGATGCGGGAGGCGTACGACGGCCAGGAGATGCAGACGTCCGGTATGGGCGGCTCCATCCCGCTGTGCAACACGCTTGCCGGGCTCTACCCGGAGGCGGAGATCCTGCTGATCGGCCTGAGCGAGCCGGAGGCCCAGATCCACGCGGTCAACGAAAGCGTCTCGCCGCAGGAACTGGAACGGCTGTCGCTGGCGGAGGCCTTGTTCTTGCAGCGGTACGCGGCGCTCTAGGTTTCTCCCCACGTTGTCGCTGCCGCTTTGCCTTGGCCGTACGTAGTCGGCCGTCCCGCCGTGGGGGGTGTTCGCCGTTGCGCCTGCGGCGGGCGTGGGTGTGTACGGGAGCGGTGCCCCTCCTCCGGACTCCGTCCTGCGGAGCGACCCCTCCCGTGGGTGGGGGGAAGGGGTCGGTGGCGCAGCGGCAACCAGCCCGCCGCAGGCGCAACCGTGGGAAAGCCCGACACGTCGGCCCAGGCACAGCGCAGCGGACGGGCCCGCCGCAGGCGCAACGGCGAGAAACAACCACGGCGCCGCAGACAAAAACGTACGGCCCAGGCAAAGCGCAGCGGACCGGTTACCCCACGGGAACCCCCGCCTCAAGGTGCAGCGGACAGCCCCGTTCCCGGGCCCGTAGCGCCCACCGGAGGCGGTTCCAGCGCACCGGCGGGAGCATTGACTCGGCCTCCGTCTCGGTCACGAAGCGCCAGTCGCGCAGCTCGGCGCCGGGCAGCAGCAGGGACCGGATCCGCTCGTCGGGGAGCGTGCCGCCGTCGAACAGCAGCCGCAGACCGCCGAAGCCGGGCGGTTTGGGCGCCTCCCAGTCCACGACGAGCAGGCGGGGCGCGCGGGACAGCTGGATGCCGAGTTCCTCGGCGACCTCGCGTATTCCGGCGTGCACGGGTGGCTCGCCCGGTTCCACGACGCCGCCGGGGAATTCCCAGCCGGGCTTGTAGGTCGGGTCGACGAGCAGCACCCGGTCCTGGTCGTCGAAGAGCAGCACACCGGACGCGAGGGTCTCGGCGGTCGGCTCGGGGGTCTGCACGATGTCGCAGGCCCCGGCTCCGGTACGGACCGCCTCGGCGACCCGTTCGGCGGTCTGCCGGGGGGTGAGCCGGCTGGTGTCTACGACATGGGCATCGTCTCTGATCCAGTCCAGCGCACCGGCGTACGGGCCCAGGTGCTCCAGACACCACCGGCGCAGGGACGCATCGGCCTCGGGGTCACCCTGGGGCTCCGTACGCCCGGCTATGCGCTCCCGCAGGATCGTTTCCTCCGCATGCAGCAGAACGTGTCGTACGGGTATCCGGCGGGCGGCGAGGGAGCCGAAGATCTCGTCGCGGTACTCCTGGCGCAGCAGCGTCATCGGCGTCACCAGCGGGCCCGGCACCTCGGTGAGCAGCGCGGCGGCGGTGTCCACGACCATCCGCCGCCAGGAGGGCAGGTCCTGATAGTCGTCGATCTCCTCGAACCGCTTGGCCGGCAGCATCAACCGCAGTCCGCTGCCGAGGAGTTCGGGGTCGTAGAGCGTGCTTCCGGGAAGCAGGTCGAGCAATTCATGCGCCGCAGTGGTCTTGCCCGCACCGAACGTGCCGTTCAGCCAGACGATCACGGTTTCCCCTCTTCCCTAGACCCAGGTGAGTTGCCCGCAACACCCTGCCACGGAAACGCTCGGGAAGACGGATGCCGGTCAGTGCATCCCCCGCCGCGAACCCATCGGCAAACAAGCGCTCCCCAGCCCCTCCAGCACCGAAACCCGCACCTGCACAGCGGCCACTGTCGCATATGACGGCGGCCCATCGAGCGGGCTGTGGACGGGTTGCCGGCCCGGGTGCGGCAGGGACGGCCGTTGCGTCGCCCCGTACCGGCCGCCCGGTGCAACTCTGCAGCAGAAACAAACAGAACCGAACGCGAGGGACGCCGCCTCCCTGCGAACAGCCCGACAGATCAAGGGTCTTACGGGAAAGATGGACAACCGTCACCCCACCCCTTCCAACAGACTTCAACAAGCCCTACCGTAACCACTCATCAGGAACGGGTACCCCACACCTCTCCCGAAGACGGAGGACGCGACCATGCGCGTTCACATCCGCACCATCCGCCGACTCACCCTTCAGCACGCCGGTCAGCACGCCGGTGAGCGCACCCGTCGGCGCATCCGCCGCCACGGTCCCGCGAGAGTCGCCGGAGCGCTGTCCGTCGCGCTGCTCTGTACGGCGGCGGTGTCCGCCCCGCCGGCCGCAGCGCAGGCGTCGCACACGCCGGCGTCCCGGCTCCCCGGCGGGCTCGCCCAGACGCCGCCGATGGGGTTCAACAACTGGAACTCCACCCACTGCCGGGCCGAGTTCGACGAGGGGATGGTCAGGGGCATCGCCGACCTCTTCGTCAGCAAGGGCCTCAAGGACGCGGGCTACCGGTACGTCAATCTCGACGACTGCTGGGCGCTGCCCGAGCGGGACGCGGACGGCAGGCTCGTCCCCGATCCCCAGCGCTTCCCCCACGGCATCAAGGCCGTCGCCGACTATGTCCACGGCAAGGGGCTGAAGTTCGGCATCTATACGAGCGCGGGCACCAGGACCTGCAACGAGAACGGGTTCCCCGGAGGCCTGGGACATGAGACGTCCGACGCCCGGCAGTTCGCCGACTGGGGCGTGGACTACCTCAAGTACGACAACTGCAACAACCAGGGTGTGGACGCCAGGCAGCGCTACCGCACGATGCGGGACGCACTGAAGGCCACCGGGCGGCCCATCGTGTACAGCATCTGCGAGTGGGGCGAGAACAGGCCCTGGGAGTGGGCGTCGGACGTAGGACATCTGTGGCGGACCACCGGGGACATCGACGACAGCTGGTCGAGCATGGTCGGGATCCTGAAGCGGAATCTGCCGCTGGCGCCGTACGCGGGACCCGGCCACTGGAACGATCCGGACATGCTGGAGGTCGGCAACGGCGGGATGACGGACACCGAGTACCGCAGCCATTTCTCGCTCTGGTCGATGATGTCCGCCCCGCTGCTGATCGGCTCCGATCTGCGCAGGGCGACCCCGGAGACGCTCACAATCCTGGGCAACAAGGACGTCATCGCCCTCGATCAGGACGCGCTGGGCAAGCAGGCCACGGTACTGACGTCGGACGAGGGACGTTGGACGCTGGTCAAGCAGCTGGCGAACGGTGACCATGCCGTCGCCCTCTTCAACGAGACCGGCGAGGCGCAGACGATCGCCACCACCGCCCAGGACGCGGGCCTCCCGCAGGCGGACCGTTACCTGCTCCGCGACCTGTGGCAGCACCGTAACTCCCACACCACGGGCACCATTTCGGCGAACGTCCCCGCCCACGGCACGGCCGTCTACCGTGTATCCGTCCGGCGTTAGCCGGTCCGTCAGCAGGTGGGCAGGCCGGGGATGGGCTGGTCGTTCTCGCCGCCGGTGAGATAGACGACGCTGATATAGACACCGGTGTTCCCGCTGTCGTCATCGGTCTTCGCCCACCACACGTTCGTCCACTTCCCGTACGTCTCGCGGCGGCCCAGCTTCGCCTGGCAGTAGAAGTAGTTGGTGCCCGCGTTGAGGGTTCCGGCCTGCTGGAAGGACGCGGTGTACGAGGTGGCCGCACGCCAGACGTCGCAGTTGGTCTTGCCGCCGCCGATGGACACGCAGGAGGTCTGCGGGGTGGGCTCACCGCCGCCGCTGCCACCGCTGGTGCTGCCGCCGTGCCCGCCCGATGTGCCGGAGGTGCCGCCGTCCGATCCGCCGGAACCGCCGTCCGTGCCGCCGAGGAGTCCGCCCGTCGCACCACCGCCGGTCTGATCGCCGGAACTCCCGCCCGCGCCTCCGTGCTGGGGCTTCTTGTCGGAGGTCGCGTCCTCCGAGGGCTTCTGGGAGGCGGACGGCGAGGCGCCGGAGTCCTTGCCCTTGTCGTCGCCCTTGCCGGTGTCCTTGCTGCCGGACGGGCTCGGGGCGGCGGCGGGCGTCGGCTTGCCCGCCGGTGCCGCCGACTGCCGCCCGCCGTCTGCGACCGTGTCGCTCGGCCCGCCGCCGACCAGGGCATACGTCACCCCGCCGCCGGTGGCCAGGACGGCGAGCACTGCCGCCACGGCGAGCAGCACACGGCGGCGACGGCGAGCGGGGAGCCGCTCGGTGTCGCTCTCGGACCGGTTCCCGAGGTGCCGGTGCGTATCGGTGCTGCCGACGGCCGGGCCGCTCACCACGCCGGGCGGGTCGAAGCCGGGGTTGATGGCGGACGGGGATGTGGCGGCCTCGGGCGGCGGCGCGGGCGTGCCCGGGTGCGCCGGAGCGGCCTGCCCGCCCGGGCCGCCGGACAGCCAACTTGCGGGCGGCGAAGGGGAGTTGGCGGATCCGGCGGCTGCGCCCTGGCCCGCGGCCGCCTGCCCGAACTCCTGCGGCGGCGGAGGCGGCGCGATCGGCCGGATGTCCGTCGCGGTGGGCAGATGCGGATCGCCGGGCAGGGGCACGGCCGCCGGCTCGCGCCCCTCGGCCACCGCCGTCAGCATGCTCCGCGCCTGGGCGGCGGACGGCCGGTCGGCCGGGTTCTTCGCCATCAGGGCGTGCAGTACGGGCGTGAGCGGTCCGGCCCGCTGCGGCTCGGGCAGCGGCTCGGTGACGATCGCGGTCAGCGTGGACAGCAGCGACGTACGGCGGAACGGCGCGCCGCTGCCCTCCACGGCCGCGTACAACGTCATGCCCAGCGACCAGATGTCCGAGGCCGGGGTGGGGTCCTGGCCCTGGGCCCGCTCGGGCGGCAGATAGTCGAGCGAGCCGACGAGCTCGCCGCTGCGGGTGATGTTGGTGGTGGCGCCGTCGCCCGGCGCCTCGATGCTGGCGATGCCGAAGTCGGTGAGCACCACGCGGCCGGTGCGGTCGAGCAGCACATTGCCGGGCTTCACATCGCGGTGCAGCACGCCCACCTGGTGGGCGGCGTCCAGCGCGTCCATGACCTGGGCGCCGATGCGGGCGATCTCCCGGGGGTCGGCGGCGCCGCGCTGCTGGATGGCGTCGTCGAGCGAGGGTCCGTCGACCAGTTCCATGACGATGACGGGGCGGCCGTCCTCGTCGATGACGTCATGGACGGTGATCACGCCGGAGTGCCGGATACGGGCCGCGGCCCGCGCCTCGCGCTGCATCCGGGTGCGCAGATCGGCGAGTTCGGGGGCTGAGGCGTCGGTGTACGCGCGCAGCACCTTGACGGCCACCTCGCGGCCCAGCACTTCGTCGACGGCGCGGCAGACCACGCCCATCCCGCCGCGGCCGATCCGGCCGGTGACGCGGTAGCGGCCGCCGAGCACCCGCCCGGTCAGATCGGCGTCGCTGCCGCGCTGGGGGCCGCTCGCCGAAGCCGCCCTGGGCGCACCGCCGCCGGGCGGCGCGGCGGCCGCACCGTCGCCCGCCCCGCTCGGCTCCCCCGACTCATTCGCGCTGTGGTGCTCGCGCTCCCCCGGTGTCATCGTCGCCGATCCCCTCGATACCCGTGTCTCTGCCCGTGCACCGTGTCCGACGTCCGACATCCAATGTCTCGACGCCCAACGTCCGTCGTCCGTCGTCCGACGCCCGACATCCAACGTCCGACGCCCGACGTCCGACGCCCAACATCCAACGTCCGACGTCCTGCGTCACGGAGCACATCGCGGTCGGCAACAGACTAAGGGGCGCACGGGGGCGGGTGGTGTCCTCAGGGCAGTGGGACGAAGGCATCGAGACGGGACTGTTGTGCAGCGGCCGCAGCGCCCACCACCCCGGCGTCCGTGCCCGTTTGGGCGGGTACGACCGTCAGGTCCGCCACGAACGACAGGGTTGCGTAGTCGCGCAGCGCCTTGCGAAGGGGGACGAAGAGGACGTCTCCGGCGCCCGCTACTCCCCCGCCGATGACCGCGATATCGATCTCGACCAGCGTCGCGGTGGCCGCGATCCCGGCGGCCAGCGCCTGGGCGGCCCGCTCGAAGGACCGTACGGCGACGGGGTCGCCGGCGTGTGCCGCGGCGGCGACGGCGGCCGCGCTGCTGTCACCGTCGGGACCCGGCCGCCAGCCGTCCGCGAGCGCGCGGCGGGCGATGTTGGGGCCGCTGGCGATCCGCTCGACGCAGCCGCGGGCGCCGCACGGGCAGGCGTCGCCGTCGAGGTCCACGCTGATGTGGCCGATGTGCCCGGCGTTGCCGGTGGGGCCCGGGTGCAGCCGCCCGTTCAGGACTAGCCCGCCGCCGACCCCGGTGGAGACCACCATGCACAGGGCGTTGGCATGGCCGCGCGCGGCGCCCTGCCAGTGCTCGGCCGCGGTCATCGCGACACCATCGCCGACCAGTGTCACCGGCCGCTCCCCGACCAGCGCCCGCACCCCGGCGACCAGCGGAAAGTCGCGCCAGCCGGGGATGTTGACGGGGCTGACGGTGCCGGCCGAGGCGTCCACCGGACCCGCGCTGCCGATGCCCACGGCCGCCACCCGCGCCCAGTCCGGCCCCGCGGCCAGCTCCTGGACCACCTCGGCCACCGCACGCATCACACTCGCCCCGTCCTTGTCGGCGGGGGTCGGCCGGCCGGCCCGTACGATCAGCCTGCCGCGCCCGTCCACCAGGGCTCCGGCGATCTTGGTGCCGCCAATGTCGAGCGCTGCGCTGAGGTCCGTCTGCATCGGTGTCGAATCTCCTGGTGGGCCCGGGGCCGGGGTGGATCGTCCCGGCGCGAGAACGCCAGTCTTCCCGCAGTTGACAACGTTGTCCAGGGGCTATGCTCGACGGCACCCCCCGCACCGCCGGCACATCGCCGGCAGCACATCGCCGGCAGCCGCCTACAGAATCAGGACCGCACACGTGACGGACACCGCGCAGGGCACCTCTCGTCGCTACGGCACCAGGCCCACGATGAAGGATGTGGCGGCGCGCGCCGGGGTCGGCCTCAAGACGGTCTCCCGCGTGGTCAACGGCGAACCGGGCGTCACCCCGGACACCGAACGGCGGGTCCAGGAGGCGATCACGGCCCTGGGGTTCCGCCGTAACGACTCGGCCCGGATCCTGCGCAAGGGCCGCACGGCCAGCATCGGCCTCGTCCTCGAGGATCTCGCCGACCCCTTCTACGGGCCGCTCAGCCGCGCCGTCGAGGAGGTCGCCCGCGACCACGGCGCGCTGCTGATCAACGGCTCCAGCGCCGAGGACCCGGACCGGGAACAGGAGTTGGTGCTCGCGCTGTGCGCCCGCCGGGTGGACGGGCTGGTCGTCATCCCGGCCGGTGACGACCACCGCTATCTGGAGCCGGAGATCGCGGCGGGCATCGCGACGGTCTTCGTGGACCGCCCCGCCGGCCGGATCGATGCCGACGTGGTGCTCTCCGACAGCTTCGGCGGCGCCCAGGAGGCGGTCGCCCATCTCATCGCACACGGCCACCGCCGTATCGGCTTCATCGGCGACCAGCCGCGTATCCACACCGCGAAGGAACGGTTGCGCGGCTATCGCACCGCCATGGCCGCCGCCGGGCTGCCGGTCGACGAGTCCTGGGTGACGCTGGGCTCCACCGCCCCCGAGCATGTACGGGCCGCGGCGACCGCCATGCTGGACGGCCCCGAGCCGGTCACCGCGCTGTTCGCGGGCAACAACCGCGTCACCGTCACCGCCGTCCGCGTCCTGCGCGAACGCCCGCGCCCCGTCGCCCTGGTGGGATTCGACGACTTCGAGCTCGCCGATCTCGTCCGGCCCGCGATCACGGTCGTCGCCCAGGACGCGGCGCGGCTGGGCCGGACCGCCGCCGGACTGCTCTTCCGCCGCCTCGACGGCATCGACGAGCCGCCGCGCCGGGTGGAGATCCCCACCCGGCTGATCGCCCGCGGCTCGGGGGAGATCCGGCCGTAACGCTGCCGCTGTGCCTCGGCCCCACGTTTTCGGCTTTCCCACCGTACGGGCTGTTCGCCGTGGCGCCTGCGGCCCGTCCGCTGCGCTTTGCCCGCGCCGACGTGTTGAGCCTTGCCGCCGTTTCGCCTGCGGCGGGCTGGTGCCACTGCGCGGGGCTGTTCGGCAGCGGCACCGGGCTTGCACGGCTCCGCCGCTACAGCCCGGCACCTCCCCGTGGGGAACGGGGAAGAACGGGTGGGGGCGGCCGTAGGCCCGTACACGCCCGCAGTGGACAGAGCATGCTCGCCCCCACCAGCCTGTTCCCCCCACCCACGGGAGGGGACGGACCGTAGGACGAAGTCCGTAGGGTCGGCCCCGCTCCCGTACAACCCACGCCCGCCGCAGGCGCCACGGCGAACAACCCCTACGGCGGAACAGCCGACAACGTGGGGCCTTAAGCCGAGCGCAGCGAACGGCCCGCCAGGGAGTCGAGGTCGGCGCGGGTCAGACCGGTCAGCCGGGCGGCCTCGCCGGGGGCGACGGCGCCGCAGTCCAGGCCGCGCAGCAGATAGCCGGCGAGGGCCTTGGCGGTGGCGGGCTCGTCCGCGACATCGCCGCCGGTCTTGGCCACGTACGCCGCGAGCCGGGCCGCGGCCTGCTCCAGGCCTTCGAGATAGAAGGCGTAGACCGCGGCGTAACGGGTCGGGAGGTGGCCGGGGTGCATGTCCCAGCCCTGGTAGTACGCACGGGCCAGCGAGCGGCGGACGAGGCCGTGGTGCAGCCGCCAGACAGAGTGGACGTGGGACGTCGGACCTACCGGCAGCATATTGGTGGAGCCGTCGGAGAGCCGGACGCCGGTGCCCGCGGCGGCCACCTGCATCACGGTCTTGGCGTAGTCGGCGGCGGGGTGGTCCAGCGACTGGTGCGCGGCGCTGATCCCGCAGGAGGCGCTGTAGTCGTAGGTGCCGTAGTGCAGGGAGGTGGCGCGGCCCTTGGCCGCCTCGATCATGCGGGAGACCGTGGCGCGGCCGTCGGGGCCCAGGATCGACTGGGTGGTCTCCACCTGGATCTCGAAACCGATCCGGCCGCTCTCCAGGCCGCGCGCCCTCTCGAAGGCCTCCAGCAGCCGGACCATGGCGGTGACCTGCTCGGCGTAGGTCACCTTGGGGAGGGTCAGAACGAGCCCGTCGGGCAGGCCGCCGGCCTCCATGAGGCCGGTGAGGAAGATGTCGAGGGTGCGGATACCGCGGTCGCGGACGGCGGCCTCCATGCACTTCATCCGGATGCCCATGTACGGGGCCGCGGTGCCGTCCCGGTAGGCGTCGGCGACGAGGGCTGCGGCGCGGGCCGCGGCCTCGTCCTCCTCGGCGTCCGAGCGGACGCCGTAACCGTCCTCGAAGTCGATGCGCAGGTCTTCGATCGGCTCGCGCTCCAGCTTGGCGCGGACGCGGTCGTAGACCGGTCCGGCGAGCTCGTCGGGGATGCCCAGGACGGCGGCGAGCGACGCGGCGTCGGGGGCGTGCTCGTCGAGGGCGGCGAGCGCCTGGTCGCCCCACGAGCGGATGGTGTCGGCGGCGAAGGCATCGCCCGGGACATAGACCGTGTGGACCGGCTGGCGGGTGCCGGGGTCGCCCGGGTAGCGCCGCGCCAGATCGGCGTCCACCGCGGCGAGAGCGGCGTCGATGCCCTCGCGTACGGTGTGCGCAAGGCTCGTCGCCACGGTCTCCTGCTGCCCCATCCGACACCCCTCCGGTTCTTCCGCCCGACCTCGGCCGAGCATCTCCATCATTTCCGCTTCACGGAATCAACAATCCGTATAGCGAAGTTATCCGTGTCGCGTACCTGGGTCAACACCCACTCACCCGAGGGGACGCAGGTCACGGGCCCGCACCCGTACCCCGTAACTCCGTGGCACAGCGGCGCCGGCCCCGCCAGACTCACCGCATGACTTGGACCGCACCACAGATCACCCGCCGGGAGTTTCCCGTCGGCGTCGGCGAACGCGAGATGCTTCAGGGCTGGCTCGACTGGCACCGCGACACACTCCTCACCAAGTGCGCGGGGCTGGCCCCGGAGCAGCTCGTCGAGGCGAGCGCCGCGCCCTCCACCCTCACCCTGCTCGGGCTGGTGCGCCATCTGGCGCTGGTCGAGCGCACCTGGTTCCGGCGACGCTTCGCGGGCGAGGAGATCGGCGATCTCTACGACCTCGAGCGGAACCCGGACGCCGACTTCGTCGACGCCACCGCGGCCGGCGCGGAGACCGATGTCGCGGTCTTCCGTGCCGAGATCGAGGCCGCGGACGCGGCGGTCAAGGGCCGCGGGCTGGACGAGACCTTCCAGCACGAGCGCAGCGGGAAGACGCTGAATCTGCGCTGGGTCTATGTCCACATGATCGAGGAGTACGCGCGCCACAACGGCCATGCGGATCTGCTGCGCGAGCGGATCGACGGGGCGACGGGCGACTGAGATCGCGCCGAGGCCCCGTACGGCGGGTGCGTACGGGGCCTCGGCGGCGCTTGGCCGGACAGGGCTCGGCCCTTCCGATACGGCTCAGCCCTTGCGGGACTTGACCTCTTCGGTCAGCGCCGGGACGACGTCGAACAGGTCGCCGACCACGCCGTAGTCGACCAGGTCGAAGATCGGTGCCTCGGCGTCCTTGTTGATCGCGACGATGGTCTTCGAGGTCTGCATACCGGCGCGGTGCTGGATCGCACCGGAGATGCCCGCCGCGATGTACAGCTGCGGCGAGACCGACTTGCCGGTCTGGCCGACCTGGTTGGTGTGCGGGTACCAGCCGGCGTCCACCGCGGCACGCGAGGCACCGACGGCCGCGCCGAGCGAGTCGGCGAGGGCCTCGATGACCGGGAAGTTCTCGGCGCCGTTGACGCCGCGGCCACCGGAGACCACGATCGCGGCCTCGGTCAGCTCCGGGCGGCCGGTCGACTCGCGCGGGGTGCGCGAGACGATCTTGGTGCCCTTGGAGGAGTCGGCGACGGTCACCGCGAGCTGCTCGACCGTACCGGCGGCCGGGGCGTCCTCCGGGGCGGCGGAGTTCGGCTTGACGGTGATGACCGGGGTGCCCTTGGTGATACGGGACTTGGTGGTGAACGACGCCGCGAAGACGGACTGCGTGGCCACCGGACCCTCGTCGCCGGCCTCGAGGTCGACGGCGTCGGTGATGATGCCGGAGCCGATACGGACCGCGAGGCGGGCCGCGATCTCCTTGCCCTCGGCGGAGGACGGCAGCAGCACGGCGGCCGGGGAGACCGCGTCGTAGGCGGCCTGCAGCGCGTCGACCTTGGGGGCGACGAGGTACTCGGTGAACTCCGGCGCGTCGGCGGCCAGCACCTTGACGGCGCCGTGCTCGCCGAGGACCTTGGCGGCCGCGTCGGCGTTGGCGCCGAGGTGGACGGCTACCGGCTCGCCGATGCGGCGGGCGAGGGTGAGCAGCTCGAGGGTGGGCTTGCGGACGGCACCGTCCACGTGGTCGACGTAGACAAGAACTTCAGCCATGGGATGACTCTCCTGCAGGAAGAATGAGGGCGGTTGAGGGGGACGGGCCGGCTGTGTTGACCCGGGGGATAACCCCCGGACCCCCAGCCTTAAATGAACTTCTGGCCCGCGAGGAACTCAGCGAGCTGCTTGGCGCCCTCGCCCTCGTCCTTGACGACGGTGCCGGCGGTGCGGGCCGGACGCTCGGCCGCCTCGTCGACCTTGGTCCACGCGCCCTCGAGGCCGACCTCGTCCGCCTCGATCTCCAGGTCCTCCAGGTCCAGCTCCTCCACCGGCTTCTTCTTGGCGGCCATGATGCCCTTGAAGGAGGGGTAACGCGCCTCGCCCGACTGGTCGGTGACGGAGATGACGGCCGGCAGGGAGGCCTCCAGCTGCTCGCTGGCGGTGTCGCCGTCGCGGCGGCCCTTGACCGTGCCGTTGGGGCCACCCTCGACGGAGACCTCGGAGAGCTGGGTCACCTGCGGGACGCCCAGGCGCTCGGCGAGCAGCGCGGGCAGCACGCCCATGGTGCCGTCGGTGGAGGCCATTCCGCAGACGACCAGGTCGTAGCCGGTGTGCTCGATGGCCTTGGCGAGCACGAGCGAGGTGCCCAGCGCGTCGGTGCCGTGCAGGTCGTCGTCCTCGACGTGGACACCCTTGTCGGCGCCCATCGACAGCGCCTTGCGCAGGGCGTCGCTGGCGTCCTCGGGACCGACGGTCAGGACCGTGATCTCCGCGTCGTCGGCGGCTTCCTTGATCTGCAGGGCCTGCTCGACGGCGTACTCGTCGAGCTCCGAGAGCAGACCGTCCACGTCGTCACGGTCGACGGTCAGGTCCTCGGCGAAGTGCCGGTCGCCGGTGGCGTCGGGCACGTACTTCACACAGACAACGATCCTCAAGCTCACGCCGGCTCTCCTACCTGCATCGTCTCTTCAGAACTGCCTTGTACCGGCAGCATAGGCGCCTCATGGGGCGGCTCCGGGTCGGATACGGAACCCCGCGCCGACCGTCATGTTACTAGCCAGTACATCCACTCTCGTCCCCCGAATCAAGGCCGTCGAAATGTGACCTTGCCAACGGCCTTGATCGGGTGATGACGAGAGCCTGCGGGAACCTGTCAGTCCCGCAGGGCGTTGAAGCGGCCCTGGTGGTAGAGGAGCGGCCGGCCGGGTCCGGCGGGGTCGCCGACGACGGGCTGGGCGAGCACGATGCGGTGGTCCCCGGCCGGAACCCTGGCCACCACCCGGCACACCAGCCAGGCCAGTACGCCGTCCAGGAGGGGCACGCCCTCGGGGCCGGTGCGCCAGGAGGTGGCCGGGCCGAAGCGGTCCGCGCCGCTGCGGGCGAAGGTCGCGGCAAGCTCCTGCTGGTGCTCGCCGAGTATGTGGACGCCGATGTGTCCGGCCTCGGCGACGGCCGGCCAGCTGGAGGCACCGGTGCCGATGCCGAACGAGAGCAGCGGGGGCTCCGCGGCGACGGAGGTCAGGGAGGTGGCGGTGAAGCCGACGGGGCGGGTGCCGTGCGCGGTGATCACCGCGACACCGGCGGCGTGCTGCCGGAAGACGGAGCGCAGCAGATCGGGGGTGGCGATGCGGGGCGTGCCGAGGTCGGGCGAGGCCGTCATGGAGTTGTCCTTCTGATGGAGTGTACGAGCCTGGGCGTGGCGGCCGGCAGCGGCGCGGCTGCCGGCAGCGGTGGTGTCGTCGCTGCTCACACGCTGGGACAGCGCGCGCTGGCGGTCCGCAGAAGGTCCACGTGCGCGCGTCCGTACAGAAGGGTTCCTGGCCGCATAACGTCAGACTGACGATGCTCGGGCGGCAGCGTCAAGTGGCGCCCGGCATCTGGGAGATCAATCACGGACCGCCTCGCCGAGGGCGGCTATGACATCGGCCTTACGGGGCTGGCCTGCGGCGCGGCGCACGATCGTGCCGTGTGCGTCGAGGACCAGCACGGTGGGTGTGCGCAGGATGTTCAGGCTCCGTACGAGATCCAGACGGGCCTCGGCGTCGATCTCCACATGCGCCACCCCGTCCACTATGTCCGCAACCTCCGCCAGGATCCGCCGGGTGGCGCGGCAGGGCTGGCAGAAGGCGCTGGAGAACTGCACCAGGGTGGCCCGCTCCCCCAGCCGGTCACCGATCTCGGCGGCGCCCAGCCGCTCCCCGTCGTCCCGTGCTCGCACTGTCACCTTCCCGTTCCGGCGCCGGTGCCACACACCGAAGGCGCTCGCCGCGGCGAGCACCCCGATGCACACCATGAGTCCCGTCATCTCAGTCCCGTCGTCTCAGGATGCAGCATGCACGCGGCCGCAGAGATTCCCGGGTTCACACGACCGCAATGATGTCCGGGGCCCCGGGACGGTTTTCCCGGGGGCCTTCTGCGGGATGGTGGAGCCATGTCCAACGATCCTGCCGACGGCACCGGCCGTCCAGACCGTACCGACCGTATCGACGTCCGCGGACCGAGGTTCGGGGCGGCGCTCACCACCGTCGTCCTGGCAGCCGTACTGATCACCGGGAGCGGCCCGCTGCTGGCCGTCCAGGCGCTGGTCTTCGCCGTCGGGGCGGTGGCGGGTGTCCAGCACTCGCCCTACGCCTGGCTGTTCAAGGTGGCGGTTCGCCCGCGGCTTTCCCCGCCCGCCGAGTTCGAGGCCGGCGCCCCGCCGCGCTTCGCGCAGAGTGTCGGCCTCTTCTTCGCCCTGCTGGGGCTGGCCGGCTACTTCCTGGGGCCGCAGTGGCTGGGCCTCGCGGCCACCGGCTGCGCGCTCGGCGCGGCGTTCCTCAATGCCGCGTTCGGGTACTGCCTGGGCTGCGAGATGTACCTTCTGCTGCGGAGGACCGTGGGGCGGACGGCCGGCTGAGGCGGCCCCTCGCGGAATTCCGCAGGACGGGTCACGTGACGAGGATCTCCCGGCTGTGGCGGCTCGTGTACTGGCCGCGACGGCCGTGATCGGGCACGATCTCCCGAGGCCGCACACTTACGACTGCGTAAGTTAAGGCCGCATAAGTAAAGCTGCAGAAAGTCTTCGGTACACAGTCTTCGCCGGGAGAGCCCTCCCCAGGCACAGAGAAGGGGTCCCCCGACATGGCCGAGCTCGTCTACCCGCCGGTGATCGGCGCCGCCCGCACCGTCTTCAAGGCGCTCGACCTCAAATTCGACATCTCGGGGGCGGAGAACATTCCGCGCCGCGGCGGCGCGGTGCTGGTGAGCAATCACATCGGCTATCTCGACTTCGTCTTCGCGGGCCTGGCGGCACGGCCCGCCAAGCGGCTGGTGCGCTTCATGGCGAAGGAGTCGGTCTTCCGGCACAAGGTGTCGGGGCCGCTGATGCGGGCGATGAAGCACATACCGGTCGACCGCGCGCAGGGCATGCACGCCTACAAGCACGCACTGAGCGCGCTGCGTTCGGGGGAGATCATCGGCGTCTTCCCGGAGGCGACGATCTCCGAGTCGTTCACCCTCAAGAACTTCAAGTCGGGTGCGGCGCGGCTGGCGCAGGAGGCCGGGGTGCCGCTGGTCCCGCTGGCGCTGTGGGGCACCCAGCGGCTGTGGACCAAGGGCCACAAGCGTGATCTGGGCCGTAACCACTTCCCGATCACGATCCGGGTGGGCGAGCCGGTGGAGGCCGACCCCGCCGACCAGGCCGAGAAGATCACCGACCGGCTGCGGGCCCGCGTCCAGGACCTCCTGGAGGCCGCCCAGCGCGCCTACCCCGTACGCCCCAAGGGCCCCGAGGACACCTGGTGGATCCCGGCCCACCTCGGCGGCACCGCTCCGGCGGCGCCCGGCGCATAGTGCCGGGCGGGGGCGGCTCCCCGCCCCCGCCGCCGCTTCACTGCGCCCAGACCTCACCGATCTCGATACGGGCGTCCGGGCAGGCCTTCTGCAGTCGCTCCGCCAGCTCGACGCCCGCCGCCCGCAGGTCGTCGAGCGTCATCGGGGCCATCCGCTCCAGCAGGAACAGCGCGCTGACCGAGTCCTCGGTGAGGCGGGTGCGGACACCCTGGCGCCAGTTCCAGCGGCGGCAGGTGACACCCTCGTCGTCGCACCAGACGACCTCGCCGGGCTCGGGGTGCTCGATGACCTCCGCGCCGCCCGCCGCCGTCACGAACGGCTCGTCGCCGGTGGCCCGTACGAGCCGCATGTCCCCCTGGATACGGTCCAGGTCCTCGCCGCCGACGGGGATGAGGTGGGCGACGCTGATGGCGTTGTAGAGGTCGACGAGGCGGTTGATGCGCGGCAGGCCGCCGTCGGCCAGGGCACGCTTGGCGAGCGCCTCGGCGGAGTTGCGGGTCCGCGAGGGCTTGCAGCCGAAGGCGGTGTACGCGGCGCGCCAGGCGGCGATATGCGGGTCGTCCTGCGGGGCGCTCCCGTCGAGGCGTTCGGCCAGGCGCCGGGCGGCCTCGTCCAGCAGCGCCGAACTCGTCTCGTCGCTGGGCCCGTTGGTCAGACCGTGCGCCTCGACGGCCAGGTGGCCGAAGCCGGGGGCGAGGGCTTGTACCTCGCCGGAAATGTGCAGGGGACGGGTCATGGGAGTGCCGCCTCAGAGTTCGGTGGGGACCGGCCGGTGGAGGCCGCCGGGAGGTCATTTGAGCACGGCCGACCATGGTTCAGCAAACGACACTGATCAGTCCACTTCATTGAACTCTCTGGCTGTCCGACGGGCCCGGCGCCTCCCCGTTGAGGGGGGAAGAGACCGGTGGGGGCGTACGCAAGGCATCACGCGCGCGCAGTGGACGGACCGCGCTCACCCCCACCGACCTCGGCTCAGCGGGCGATTTCCTCCCTGATCGCCTCAAGGAACCCGTCCACGTCCTCCTCCACCGTGTCGAACGCGCACATCCACCGCACGACACCGGCCGCCTCGTCCCAGAAGTAGAACCGGTACCGCTTCTGCAGCCGCTCGCTGACGTCGTGCGGCAGGCGGGCGAAGACCGCGTTGGACTGCACGGGGTAGAGGATCTCGACGCCGTCGATCTCCCGCACCCCGGCCGCCAGCCGCTGCGCCATGGTGTTGGCGTGCCGGGCGTTGCGCAGCCACAGGTCCTTGGCCAGCAGGGCCTCCAGCTGGACGGAGACGAAGCGCATCTTCGAGGCCAGCTGCATGGACATCTTGCGCAGATGCTTCATGTGCCGTACGGCGTCGGGGTTGAGGACGACCACGGCCTCACCGAAGACGGCACCGTTCTTGGTGCCGCCGTAGGAGAGGAGGTCGACACCCGCGGCGTTGGTGAACGCCCGCATCGGAACGTCCAGCGTCGCCGCGGCGTTGGCTATCCGGGAGCCGTCGAGGTGCACCAGCATGCCGCGCTCATGGGCGTGTTCGCAGATCGCCCGGACCTCGTCGGGGGTGTAGACCGTGCCGAGCTCGGTGCTCTGGGTGATCGAGACGACCTGCGGCATGGCGCGGTGCTCGTCGTCCCAGCCCCATGCCTGCCGGTCGATCAGCTCGGGCGTGAGCTTGCCGTCCTCGGTCGGTACGGTCAGCAGCTTGAGCCCGCCGACCCGCTCGGGCGCACCGCACTCGTCGACGTGGATGTGTGCGCTCTCGGCGCAGATCACGGCGCCCCAGCGGTCGGTGACCGCCTGGAGGGCGACGACATTGGCGCCCGTGCCGTTGAACACCGGGAACGCCTCGGCGCGCTGCCCGAAGTGGCTGCGGATGACGCGCTGGAGGTGTGCGGTGTAGTCGTCCTCGCCGTAGGCGACCTGGTGGCCGCCGTTGGCGAGGGCGATCGCGGCGAGGACCTCCGGGTGGGCGCCGGCGTAGTTGTCGCTGGCGAAACCGCGCAGCCCGCGGTCGTGGTGCTGCCGGGCATCGGTCGTGCCCGCGCCGGCGGCCGGGCCGGCCGCCCGGCCCTCCGTCGCGCTCACCGCTTCGCTCACGGCCCGCTGCACAGCCGACGGCACGGCCCGGCCCACCGCCTCGCTGACGGCTTCGGTCACGGCTCGGCTCACGGCCTGGGTCACGGCTTGGGGGTCAGCCACAGACGCTGTCCATTCACTTCCTGGGCGGGCCGGCTCCAGATCCCGGCGATGGCCTCGGCCAGCTCCGTGACGTCCGTGAAGCCCGCGAACTTGGCATTCGGTCGCTCGGCGCGCATCTGCTCGTTGACGAGCGCCTTGACGATCAGGATGGCAGCCGCGGCGCGCGGTCCCTGCTCACCCCCCGACTTGCGGAAGCCGTCGGCCATGGCGAGCGTCCAGGCCTCCGCGGCGGCCTTGGAGGCGGCGTAGGCGGCATTGCCCGCGGTGGGCTTGGAGGCGCCGGCCGCGCTGATGAGCACGAAACGGCCGTTGCCGCTGCGCTCGAGGGCGTCGTGGAAGGCGAGGGAGGTGTGCTGGACGGTGCGGATCAGCAGCTTGTGCAGCACATCCCAGTCCGTGAGGCTGGTCTCCGGGAAGGTCGACGAGCCGCGCCAGCCGCCCACGAGGTGGACCAGGCCGTCGATCCGGCCGAATTCCTTCTCCGTACGGTCCGCCCATTCGCGGGTCTGCTCCGGGTCGAGGAGATCGACGGTGTCCCCTATCACCGTGGCGCCGCCGTGTGCGTAGCGGGCCGCGTCGACGGCCTGCGCCAAGCGCTCGGGGTCCGCGTCGGAGCCGACCACCACCGCGCCCGCCTCGGCCAGCCGCAGCAGCGTGGCCCGGCCGGCCGGTCCGGCCGCTCCCGCCACCGCGATGACCGCGCCCTCCAGCGGCCCCTGGCCACCCGTCGAAGTACCCATCTTCGTCGCCTCCTCGTCCTGCCCCTGGACGGCCGTCTGCCGGTTGTCGCGGTCGGTCTTCACGCCGCCGCCAGTGCGTCGCTGTCGGCCGTGATGCCCTTGGTGGAGGCGATCACCGTACGCAGCTTCTTGCGGAGCGCCTCGTAGAACATGCTCAGGGGGAACTCGTCCGCCAGCACGTCGTCCACGAGTTTGCGCGGCGGCTGGTCGAGGTCGAGGGCGTCGGGTCCCTTGGCCCAGACCGAACCGGGGTGCGGTGCGAGGTAGGTCGAGACGAGGTCGTACGCGGCGAACCAGTGGACCAGCTTGGGCCGGTCGATGCCGTCGCGGTAGAGCTTTTCGATCTCGCCGCACAGCTCGTTGGTGACCTTGGGCGCCCGCTCCCAGTCGATGTGGAGTGTGTTGTCCGTCCAGCGTACGACGTCGTGCTGGTGCAGGTAGGCGAAGAGCAGCTGGCCGCCGAGGCCGTCATAATTGCGCACCCGGTCGCCGGTGACGGGGAACCGGAACATCCGGTCGAAGATCACCGCGAACTGCACATCACGCGCCTGGCGGTAGCCCTCGGACTCCAGCTTCACGGCCTCCTTGAAGGCGGTGAGGTCGCAGCGCAGCTCCTCGAGGCCGTACATCCAGAACGGCTGCCGCTGCTTGATCATGAAGGGGTCGAACGGCAGGTCACCGTGGCTGTGGGTGCGGTCGTGCACCATGTCCCACAGGACGAACGCCTCCTGGCAGCGCTGCTGGTCGGCGAGCATCTCGCGGATGTCCTCGGGCACTTCGAGGCCGAGGGTCTCGACGGCGGCGGCGGTGACCCGGCGGAAGCGGGCGGCCTCGCGGTCGCAGAAGATGCCGCCCCAGGTGAAGCGCTCGGGGGCCTCGCGGACCGCGATGGTCTCGGGGAAGAGGACGGCGGAGTTGGTGTCGTAACCGGCGGTGAAGTCCTCGAAGGTGATACCGCAGAAGAGGGCGTTGTCGTAACGGGTGCGCTCCAGCTCGGCGAGCCAGTCGGGCCAGACCATGCGCAGCACGACGGCCTCGAAGTTACGGTCCGGGTTGCCGTTCTGGGTGTACATCGGGAACAGGACGAGGTGCTGGAGGCCGTCGGCGCGCTGCCGGGCGGGCTGGAAGGCGAGCAGCGAGTCGAGGAAGTCGGGCACACCGAAGCCGTCGTCGGCCCAGCGGCGCAGATCGGCGGTGACCGCCTGGTGGTAGGCGGCGTCGTGCGGGAGCAGCGGGGCGAGCTCCGCGACGGCCGCTATCACGCGCTCGACCTCGGCGCGGACGGTGCCGGCGGACGGTGCGCCCTCGGCCTCCAGGTCGATCGAGCCGTCCTTGGACTGCCATGGACGGATGGTCTCGACGGCGTCCTTGAGGACGGGCCACGCCGGGTGCTCGACCACACGCTCTGCGGTCGCGGTGCCCTCCGGGACACCCACAGGCGAAAGAATTTCCGTCATGACTGCCCTCCGGCGGTAGATCGTCTTGTCAGCACACGGTAACCAGCGAAGGATCGTCGACTCAAGGGGAGGCGGTGAAAATTTTTCTGCGAAAACCCGCCCTGGACGCTCATTTTTCCTGTGAAGGGCGGGAGGAGTGAGACGTTCCGCCCGTCCTGGCAAGGGAATCCGCCATTCCTCCGGTGACGGAATCGGGTTCGGGCCGCGAAACATCGAGGGCGGCATGGCATATGCCACACCACCCTCCCAGGCCACCCGTTCCCTTCCCCTATACGCCAATAAAGCATGGAATAACCTTTTCACCCCACTGGCGGATGGTTTCCATGCAGACCTCCTGCGGCACGGTGCCCATCTGGATCAGACACATGACCTCGTCGGCGCCGGCCGCCCGCAGCCGCTCCACATAGGCGATCGCGTCCCCGGCGGTGCCGTAGGCGTGGTCGGCGTGGAAAGTGGCGGTGGAGGTGGGGCGGACGGGGATGCGCTGCTCGTCGAGGCGGGCGGCGACCTGCTCGCCGGCCCGCCGCAGCTCGGCCTCGGCCTCCGCGGCCGACACGCCCGCCACGACGGCCTCGTCCGGCAGTCCGGCGCCGCCGTACCAGTAGCCGATCGACTGGGCGAAGAACCGCTGGCCGCGCAGTCCCACGGCACGGGCGCGGTCACGGTCGTCGAGCACGATCGTCGGGCACAGCACGGCGAAGTGATCGTTGACCACCGTGGAGACCAGCCGGTCGCCGGTGCGGGCCGCGCGGGCCGTGTCGTACGCGCCGCGCATCGCGGCGATCGCGTCGGGCCCCGCGAAGCCCATCACCAGGGCGCCGAGGCCCATCTCGGCGGCCTGCCGCAGCGTGTCCGTACGGCTGCACGCGAGGAAGAGCGGCGGGTGCGGCCGCTGGTGCGGGCGGGGCAGGATCGGGTGCGGCGGGATGTCGATCAACTCGCCGTGGTACTCGAGCTCCTCGTCCTGCCAGGCCCTGCCGATGATGCGCAGCGCCTCCTGCACCTCCCGGGCCGTACGGTCCCGGTCGACGCCGCACAGCGAGGTCTCCTGCTCGGTGCCGCCGCGCCCGGCGCCGAGGTCGAGCCGGCCGCCGGAGAGCAGATCGAGGGTGGCGGCGCGCTCGGCGACCCGCGCGGGGTGATTGAAGGCGAACGGCATGCAGACGACGCCGTGGCCGATGCGGAGGGTGCTGGTCCGTGCCGCGACCCAGGTCAGGAAGATTTCGGGGGCGCTCATATGCGCGTACCACTTCAGGGAGTGGTGTTCGACGGCCCAGATCCGGTCGAATCCCATCCGCTCGGCCAGCACGGCCTGTTCCACGCTGTCGCGGAAGAGCTGGTGCTCGCGCTCGACGGTCGGATCGGCGAGCTGGGCCTCGAAGATGACCGAGAACTTCATGACGCCTCCCGGGTTGCGTTCCAGCGAACTCCTTATTTTAATCAGTCATATGACTAGCCGTCAGATTCACAACAAGCAAGAGGCAGGGCAGGGGCAAGAGATACGGCAGGGGCGAGAGACAGGGCAGGGGCGGGAGATGCCGCGGGGCGACGCCGCCGGGCTTCCGCCCACCGGGTGGGCGGTGCTCGGGCTGCTCTCCTTCCGCGGCGGGCGCACCGGCTACGAGCTGAAGAAGTGGGCGGACTCCTCGCTGCGGTTCTTCTACTGGTCGCCGGCCATCAGCCAGATCTACGCGGAGCTGCGGCGGCTGGAGTCGCTGGGGTTCGCCACCTCGCGGCGTTCGGGCCCGGAGGAGCCGCGGGCCACCCGCCGCTACACGATCACCGAGGCCGGGCGGGACGCGCTCGCCGCATGGGCCGACGGCGCCGGCGACCCCGGCACCCCTGTCCTCAAGCACCCCCTGGTGCTGCGGGTCTGGCTGGGCCATCTCGCCGCCCCCGGCACCCTGCGCACCCTGGTGGAGCAGCACATCGAGCGGACCCGCGGCGAACTCGAGGAGATCCGGGACGCCCGGCTGCGCGCCGAGCAGGCCGAGCGGGCCGAGGAGTGGGCGTTCCCGCGGGTCGCACTGAGCTGGAGCGAGCGCCGGCAGCTGGCCGAGCTGGAGCTGGCCGAGGCGATGCTGGAGGACCTGGACGGGCTCGGGGAGGCCGGACGTGGGACGTGTGACGTCCCGCCCCCGCAGGAGTGAGCAGGCTCCGGCGCGTCACGGCGCCGCACCGCTACGGGGTGGCGACGTCCGACCTCAACTGCCTTACCTCCACGGCTCGTTGGCCGTCCCGCCCGCAGTCCAGCCGCACCTTCCCGTCGCCGCCGATCGGGAGGACCTGGTCCGGTGTGAAGTCGTACAGCCGCTCGCCGGTCGTGCTGGGGCGGTCTCCCGGATTCAGCAGCAGGACGTATCTGCCGGGCGGGGGAAGCTGTGCCTCGGCCACCGGATACCAGACCGTGACCGGCCTCCGGGAGGAGACCGGCCCGCGCGCCAGCGTCCCGTCGACCTCGAAGCGGAAGCCGGAACCTTCCGTCATCCCGTCGCTCAGGTCGATCGCTCCGGGCCGCAGCGTCCCGCTCACCGGCTGGAACCCGCGCGCCCGCCATGCCGCGATCTCCCGCGCGGCGGACCGTACGCACTGTGCGGGGGCGGCCGCCACCACCCGGTCGCTGTGCTGTTCCTTACGGCCGACGGCGAACGGCACCGCGACCGCTCCCGCGGCGACGGCCGCCGCCACCCCCGCGGCCAGCGCCGCCCGCCGCCGTACCAGCCCCCGGCGGGCCTGCTCGGTGAACTCCGGCCCGGGACACCGGACCCGGACGTCCGGCTCGGCCGCCTCCGCGAGCAGCTGCCGCACCCGCTCGGCCACGAGCACGCGCTCTCCGTCGTCACTCATCGCCCGCGCCTTTCTCCCGATCCGTTACCGCTGTGAGGAAACCCGCGTCACGTAACGCGGACAGCGCACGGGCCGCCCGGCTCTTGACCGTGCCGACCGAGCAGCCCAGCGCCTCGGCGATCCCCCGTTCGGTCAGCTGGTGGTAGTAGCGCAGCACCAGTACGGCCCGCTGGGCGGGCGGGAGTTGGCGCAGCACGGCCCGTACGGACACGGCGGTCGCCACCCACTCGTCATGGCCGGGGCCCGGCACCTCCGGCAGCTGCTCCGCCGGGAGCTCCTGGCTCCAGCGCCGCCGCCGGTCCTTGGCCAGCAGCCGCGCCATCGTCGTCCGCGTATAGGCCTCGGCCGCCTCGATCCGGCCGATCCGCCGCCACGCCCGGTAGGTGCGCAGCAGCGCCTCCTGCGCCAGGTCCTCGGCCCCGGTGGCGGTGCCCGTCAGCAGCGTGGCCGTGCGCAGCAGGGAAGGGTAGCGAGACGCCATGAAGGCGCTGAACGCCTCGTCCCGGCCGGGGCCGTGGCCTTGGCCGTGGCTGTGGCCGTGGTGCATCGTGTGCCCTTCTGCTCATCGTGGTCTCCACGCCCGACGCGGTACGCCGCACGCCGTCCTGCGCCGTACTCCTTCAGAGGCCCTGGCCGGGCGGAAAGGTTCCCCGCGGTGCGTGGCGGCCGAGGGGGCGGGGCACTCGTACGGCCTAGGGAGCAGTTGTCCCTGCAGCGGTATGGGGCAGAACGGATTAGGCTGTGGGCCATTTCGGGCAGCAGTTTGTCGATGGTCGACACATTTCGGCCGATACCTTCAAACGGCACTTTCCAGCCAACACCTCAAAAGCCGCCAGATTCACGAGCCTAAAGATTCACGAGCCGACAGAGTCACGAGCCGACAGAAGCGAACAAGCCGACAGAAGCGAGGCAGCCTTGTCCTTTCTCACCATCGGACACCGCGGGGTCATGGGCGTGGAGCCGGAGAACACCCTGCGCTCCTTCGTGCGCGCCGAGCGCGAGGGCCTCGATGTGATCGAACTCGATCTGCATCTGAGCAAGGACGGCGCGCTCGTGGTGATGCACGACGCGGACGTGGACCGGACGACCGACGGCACCGGCCCGATCGCCGAGCGCACGCTGGCCGAACTGCGGGAGCTGGATGCCGGGCGGGGCGAGCGGATCCCGGTGTTCGAGGAGGTCGTGGAGGCGGTCAAGGCACCGCTGCAGGCCGAGATCAAGGATGTGGCGGCCGCGCAGGCGCTGGCGGAGGTGATGCGTGCGCGCGATCTGACCGGCCGGATCGATGTGATCTCCTTCCACGACGAGGCGCTGGCCGCGATCCGCACACTGCTGCCGGGCGTCCGGACCGCCCTGGTGGGCAGCCGCTACGGCACCGATGTCGTCGACCGCGCCCAGGTCGTCGGCGCGAGCATGCTCTCGCTGAACATCCGCCGGCTCACCCTAGAGCTGGTCGAGCGCGCGCACGCCGCGCATCTGAAGGTCCTGGGCTGGACGGTCAACACCCACGATCAGCTCCGGCTCGCACGCGGACTGGGTCTGGACGGGGTGGTGACCGACCGGCCCGAGATCCGGCGGGCGGTGCGCTTCACGGCGTGAGAGGCGGAGCGGAGGGCGGCCCGCCCGGCATCGGGACGTAGGGACGCAAGGGGGCGCGCCTGGAGAAATCCGCAGTTCACAGGCGCGCAACGTCCTTCCAGCATGCGGACTTTTCGCCGGGTGATCTCGACAGACGGCCCTGCGCACTGCCAGTCTCCCGCCATGCGCCTCGTCAACCGCCCTTTCCGCCGTACCGCGTGGGCCACCGTCGTACTGCTCGCCGCGGCCGTCGGCTGTGCCCCGCAGGATGCGTCCCCCGGTGGCTCCGCCTCCGGGCAGGGCAAGCAGAGCTGTGACCGCGGAAAGCTGGCCACGGTGGCCGCCGGCACGCTCACGGTGGGCACCGACAAGCCCGCGTACGCACCCTGGTTCGCCGACGACGACCCGGCCAACGGCAAGGGCTTCGAGTCGGCCGTCGCCTATGCCGTCGCCAAGCAGCTGGGCTACGGCAAGGACAAGGTGCGGTGGCAGACGGTGCCCTTCAACAACGCCTTCGCGCCTGGTGAGAAGAAGTTCGACTTCGACATCAACCAGATCTCCATCAGCGCCTCGCGCAAGCAGGCGGTGGCCTTCTCCTCCGGTTACTACGACGTGCGGCAGGCGGTCGTCGCGCTCAAGGGCTCCAAGGCGGCGAAGGCGAAGAGTGTCGCCGACCTCAAGGACGCCAAGCTCGGCGCGCAGGTCGGTACCACCAGCCTCGACGTCATCAACGACACCATCCATCCCAGCCAGTCCCCCGCCGTCTTCCAGAAGAACGACCTGGCCAAGTCCGCGCTGAAGAACGGGCAGGTCGACGCGGTCGTGGTGGATCTGCCGACCGCGTTCTACATCACCTCGGCCGAGGTCAAGGACGCCACGGTCGTCGGGCAGTTCCGGACCGGCGGCAGCGCGAAGGAGCAGTTCGGGCTGGTCCTGGACAAGGAGAGCCGGCTCACCGGATGTGTGACGGCCGCGGTGGACGCGCTGCGCAAGGACGGCACCCTGGCCGCGCTGGAGAAGAAGTGGCTGACCGATGCCGTCTCCGCGCCGGTGCTCAAGTGACGTACACCGACACCGCTGACACTGACGCCGCGGACACTGACCCCGCCGGCACCGACGCCTATGTGCCGTCGCAGCGGCGGATCGACCGGGAGCGGTTCAAGCGGACGCGGGCCCGGCGGGCGGCCTCCGTTGCCGCGCTGAGCACCCTCGTCACCGGCGTGGTCCTCTTCCTCGTCATCACCAACTCCCCCGGCTGGCCGCGCACCCGGGAGACCTTCTTCAGCGCCGAGTACGCACGCAAGGCGCTGCCGAAGGTGCTGGAGGGGCTGCTGCTGAATCTGCGGCTGCTGGTGGTGTGCGGGGCGGCGGTGCTGGTGATCGGGCTGTTGCTGGCGATCGCCCGGACACTGCGCGGTCCCGTGTTCTTCCCCTTGCGCGCCCTGGCCACGGCCTACACCGACTTCTTCCGCGGACTGCCGCTGATCATCTGCCTGCTGATGGTGGTCTTCGGGGTCCCGGCGCTGCGGCTCCAGGGCGTGACCACCGATCCGGTGGTCCTCGGCGGATCGGCGCTGGTGCTGACGTATTCGGCGTATGTGGCCGAGGTCTTCCGGGCCGGGATCGAGTCCGTCCACCCCTCGCAGCGGGCCGCGGCCCGGTCCCTGGGCCTCTCCAGCGGCCAGGCACTGCGCTACGTCGTGCTGCCGCAGGCCATCCGCCGCGTGGTGCCGCCGCTGCTCAACGACCTCGTATCGCTGCAGAAGGACACCGGTCTGGTCTCCATCGCGGGCGCGGTGGACGCGGTCTACGCGGCACAGATCATCGCGGGCAAGGACTTCAACTACACGCCGTATGTCGTCGCCGGGCTGGTGTTCGTCGCGCTGACCATCCCGATGACGCGCTTCACGGACTGGGTCACGGCCCGGATGGACCGCCGGCGCGCCCAGGGAGGAACGGTATGAGCACCACCGAGGAAGCGCAGCCGGGCAGCGAGGGGCCGGTGCTGCGGCTGGAGTCCGTACGCAAGACGTACGGCCGCGGCACGGTCGTCCTGCGGGACGTGGATCTCGAGGTCGCCCCGCACACCGTGACCGCGCTGATCGGCGCCTCGGGATCCGGTAAGTCCACCCTTCTGCGCTGTGCGAATCTGCTGGAGGAGATCGACGACGGCGCGATCTTCCTGGACGGCGAGGAGATCACCGATCCCCGGGTGGACGAGGATGCCGTACGCCGCCGGATCGGCGTGGTCTTCCAGGCGTACAACCTCTTCCCGCACATGACCGTGCTGGACAACATCACGCTGGCGCCGCGCCGGGTGCACGGCGTACCCCGCGCGGAAGCCGAGGCGCGCGCCCATGAGCTGCTGGAGCGCCTGGGGCTCGGCGGGCGGGCCGGAGAGTACCCGGACCGGCTCAGCGGCGGGCAGCAGCAGCGGGTGGCGATCGTCCGCGCGCTGGCGAGCCGGCCCCGGCTGCTCCTGCTGGACGAGATCACGGCGGCGCTCGACCCGGAGCTGGTCGGCGAGGTGCTCGGCGTCGTCCGCGATCTCAAGGAGGACGGGATGACGATGGTCATCGCCACCCACGAGATGGGCTTCGCCCGCGAGGTGGCCGACCAGGTGTGCTTCCTGGACGGCGGGGTGGTACTGGAGCGCGGCACCTCCGACCAGATCTTCGGCAGCCCTCAGCGGGAACGCACCCGCCGCTTCCTGGACCGGATCGTCGAGGCGGGGCGGCTGTAGTCCGTGCTGCCGCCCGGCCCGGCTCAGCCGAGCGCCTTGACCAGCAGCTCGAATTCCAGGTCGTCGCGCTGCGGGATGCCGAACCGCTCGTCGCCGTACGGGAACGGGGTCATCTCGCCGGTGCGCCGGTAGCCGCGGCGCTCGTACCAGGCGATCAGCTCCTCGCGCTGGCGGATCACCGTCATCCGCATCTCGCGGGCGCCCCAGGTGGCCTGGGCGGTGCGCTCCGCCTCGCTGATGATCACCTTGCCGAGACCGGCGCCCTGCAGTGCCGGGCGGACCGCGAACATACCGAAGTAGGCGTGGTCACCGCGGTGTTCGAGCTGGCAGCAGGCGACCAGCTCGCCGTCCTGCTCGGCTATCAGCAGCCGGCCGTCCTCATTGCGCACCACGGCCGCGACACCGTCGGGATCGGTGCGCTGGCCCTCCAGCAGATCCGCCTCGGTCGTCCAGCCGGCCCGGCTCGCGTCCCCGCGGTAGGCCGATTCGATCAGCCCGACGAGGCCGGGGATGTCGGCGTCGACGGCGGTACGGAAGAGGAGCCGGCCGCCTGGCGACTGCCCGGCGGACGGGTGACTGGCGGACGACTGGCCGGCGGACGACTGGCCCGTGGAGGGCATCTGGCTGGTGGACGGCATGGTGCGAGGCTAACAAGAGGCGCGGCCGCCGTGTCAGGGCCGTTCGTCCTTCGTCCTTCCCCTTAAGGTCCGTCCCATGGTGCAGGTACTGAGCAGCAGGGTGCTGGTGCGGCCGTCCGATCCCGCGCGGTCCAGGGCGTTCTACGGCGAGGCGCTGGGGCTGGAGATCTACCGGGAGTTCGGTACGGGGCCCGACCGCGGCACCGTGTACTTCCTCGGCGGCGGCTTCCTGGAGGTCTCCGGCCGCTCGGCGGAGCCGGCCACGGGCACGCTCCAGCTGTGGCTCCAGGTGGCGGACGCGGCGGCGGCGCACGAGGAGCTGGTGGCGCGCGGCGTGGAGGTGCTGCGGCCGCCGGTGCGGGAGCCGTGGGGCCTGATCGAGATGTGGCTGGCGGATCCGGACGGGCACAAGGTTGTCATCGTGGAAATCCCCGCGGACCATCCACTCCGATACCGGCCCTGACACCTAACGCAGCCCCACGGGGCCTCGGGGCCCAGGCCACTTGGGCATCTCTGACAAGCCCGCACCCGTGAAGGACGCATCGGATGCCGGTGGACCGGAGCCGAGGAGGCCACCCCCGCTCCGGCCGGCGCAGCCGGGCTCTACGCGGTCTTGGGGCCGCAGCGCATGCCGATGTAGACGCAGCCCGTGCCGTCGGGCAGCGTGGAGAAGACCACGGGCGTGTAGTCCTCGCTGAACGCCGCGCCCACTCCCGTACCGGCGAAGACCGTCTCCGTCACCGGCAGCAGATCGATCTGGAGGGGTTCGGAGAAGTCCTTCATACCGTCGACGAATTCGTACCGCGCGTGGCCCGCGCCGTCCCGCTCGGTCACGGTGATGACCACGCCCTCGCGCCGGTAGGTGCCGACCAGCGGTGCGAAGTCGACCGCGGGCGGCTGGGCGGGCGGGGCGAAGGGCTCCGGCATGGTCACCCCGGCGAGTTCGGCGAGGAGTTCGCGGTAGAGCGCCGCGTACACCTCCCGTGCGCCACCGCCGTTGGTGAGCAGCGCGACCGCGACGCCCGCCGACGGCACCACGCGCAGGTAGCCGTACTGCCCGATGGAGGCGCCGTCGTGGCCGTAGCCCGGGACGCCGTTCCAGTCGTAGAGGGTCCAGCCCAGGCCCCAGCCGTCCGAGCTGACCGTCCACTTGTCGGGACAGTCCACCACCCGGCGCTGCATCAGCGCGACCGTCTCCTTCGAGAGCACACGCGTGCCGTCCTCGGCCACGCCGCCGGCCAGGTGCATCCGTGCGAGCCGGGCGAGGTCTCCGGCGGTGGCGATGACCCTGCCGTAGGGGCCCGCCGAGCGCGGCATCATGTCCCATTGCGGTGCCGGGTCCGGCATCTGGCCCGGCTCGCCCAGGTGCCCCATCGCCGTGCGGAACCGCAGCGCCTCCTCGGGCAGCGTCATGGTGTGCGTAAGGCCGAGCGGGGTCAGGAGCAGGTCCTTCAGTGCCTGGTCCCAGACCTTGCCGGTCACCACCTCGATGATCCGGCCGAGCACGTTGTAGCCGACGCTGCTGTAGGAGATCACGGTGCCGGGCGGGCAGTCGAGCGCCACTCCCTTCGCGGCCTCGACGTACTTGGCGAGGCAGTCGTCGCCGCGTCCGCTGTCGTGGGTGAAGTCGCAGGTGAGACCGCCGGTGTGGCTGAGCAACCGGCGTGTGGTGATCGCCCTGGTCGCCTCGGGGTCGGCGACCGAGAACTCCGGCAGTACGTCCACGACCGGTGCGTCCAGGTCCAGTTCACCTGATTCGGCGAGCTGCATGATCAGGGTGGCGGTGTAGACCTTGGCTATCGAGCCCATCTGAAAGACCGAGTCGGTCGTCACCTCCACACCCGTTCCCCGGTGCAGCACGCCGCTGGCCAGTTCGTGGACGGTCCCGTCGACGAGGAGCGCGAGAGAGGCGCCCGGGACGTGGTGCTTGGCGCGCAGTGCGTCGAGGCGGGCCTGCCAGTAGGCCAGGTCCAGCTTCCGGCCCGCAGAATCCCGGGATCCCCACGCGCCCGTGGCATCCCAGTTGCCTCGCTCATCCCAGCTCACGTTCTTCGACATGCCTGCCCCCTCCGATGCGTACAGCGTTCTCTCGATGCGCACACTGTACGCAGAGAAGAACGCTGTACGCAAGATGCGTACAGCGTGCGCTACGATGGGGAAGCCCTGGGACGCACAGGGATGACGCACAGGGATGGGGATGAGGGCCCGTATGCCAGCCGACGAGAAGCCGACCGCATCGGTGTGGACCCGGCCGCGCCGCCCGCAGCGGGAGCAGCTGACCCGCGAGCAGATCGTGGCCGCGGCGATCGAACTGCTGGATCTGGAGGGCATCGAGGCGCTCAGCATGCGCAAGCTCGGCAGTCACCTGAACGCCGCGGCCACATCCCTCTACCGGCATGTGGCCAACAGGGATGAGCTGATCCAGCTGGTCGTGGACGACGTCTACGGCGAGCTCGAGCTGCCGGCCACCGCCGACCGGACCCAGTGGCGCGCGGCCGTCACCCGCATCGCCGCCGATCTGCGGGCGATGACCCTGCGCCACCCCTGGATCGCCCCCGAGCTCGGCCAGGTCGGCCTCGTCCACATCGGTCCGAACGCCCTGCGGATGTCATCGGGGATGCTCGCCCAGTTCGAGGCGGCCGGCTTCCCCGCGAACGAGAAGGACCAGGCCGTGGGGACGCTCACGGCATACGTCATCGGGATCGCGACCTCCGAGGCCGCGTACCTCTCGTTGATCGCCCGCAGCGGCAAGACCGAGCAGGAGTGGGTGGCGGGGCTGCGGCCGACCTTCGACGAGGCCTCGCAGCAACACCCGCGGCTGCGGGAGGGAGACTCCGCCCAGCGGGAAGTGCACCCGCAGCAGATCCGCGACGACCACTTCTCGTACGGGCTCGACCGGGTCCTCGACGGCCTGACGGCCCGGCTCGACGGCTGAACCGACGCGCCGGCGTGCGCGTTCGTTCACCACACCCGGGCGACGGGGGTCCGGACGACCCCTCACGGGACGGCTCGGCGATGACGCCGCCGAACTCACTGCGCTCGCCGGCCACCCCACTGCCCGCCTGATCATCCCCACCGGGGCCGTCACCCTGTGCCCGCGAGTGCCGGTTTCGCCTGATTTATTACTTCGTTTCGGCCGAAATGACCTCGCACTGAGTACGCGTACTCATGCGCACCGCTGCCAGGCTCGGCACTCTGCGGCCATGACGAACACCCCTCCGGCGCCGGATCGCTGGCGCCCCTGGTCGCACCGAACACGCTGGGGCGTGGACCTCGCCTTTGCGATCCCGCTGTTCCTGCTGGAGACCGCGTGGCTTGTGCTGGACTGGATGCTGGGTTTCGGCCTCGAGGTATGGGCAGCGCAGGGCGACCAAGACCAGATCGACGCGGCCGGTGTTGCCCACATCGGGCGGGTGTGGGTGGTGCTGATTGCCGTACTCATCATGGCGGTTCTCGCGGGAGTCTTCCGTGCCCGCTGGACGGTGATCACACATCTGCTGGTGGCCCTCCTGGCCGGCGGGGTGTTGGTGCTCGCGCAGCACCAGCAGGACAGCAGCCATGCTCCGCCGCCCGGGTGCATCCGCTACAGCGCGAACTGCTGAGGGAGCCGGGCGCGGCTGATGCGGAACTCCGCCGCGCAGTACGCCTCCCACGAGGTGACGCCCAAGGGGTGCCAGATGCGTCGCCGCGAGGTGGCTCCAGGATCCGGACGGCCATCGGATCGTGGTGACCGAGGTGCCCGCGGACCATCCGCTGCGCTATCGCCCCTGACCGCTCCCGTCGGCGGCGCACTGCGCCGCCGTTACCGCCGTCCGTGCTCCCCCGTTGCGCCGGTGCGCTCCCATGCGCCCTGCCGGATCTGGGCAGCCTGGCGTCGAGCGTGTGGGGGAGGTGCCGTGCACGGATCGCCGTTGGTCGGCTGGCTGCTGGTGCTGCTGTGCGGTGCGGCGGGTGTGTACTGCCTGTCGAGGGCGCGTACGGGCCCGGTCGCGCAGCGGGTGGAGGTGCGCGGCGAGGGGATGATGGCGTCGGGGATGGCGGTGATGGCGCTGCCCGCGTCGGCCGTGGCGCCGCCGTCGTGGTCGCCCTGGCTGTTCGTCGCCGCCTTCGGGGCGATGGGGCTGTGGGCGCTGGTGTGCCGTCATATCCATCATGCCGTCGGCGCGCTGGCCATGGTGTATATGGCGCTGGCGATGGTGCTGCCCCCGGTGGGCGGTGAACGGGCCGGCGGCGTGGTGCAGCCGCACCACCTGGGTCACACCGGTCCGATGAGCCATACGACGCCGGGCGGGGTGCCGTTGCTGACCGGCCTGTTGCTCGCGTATTACACCGTTTTCGTCCTCGCCGCCGGAGTACGTCTGGCGCCCCCGGCCGTGGTGGCCGACGGCTCGGCGGTCGATCGCCCGCGGGCCGATGGGCGGCCGGCGGTGGTGGCGGCCTGCCGGGTGGCGATGGGTATCGCCATGCTCGCCATGCTGCTGACCGTCTGACCGGCCGACCGCCTGACGCCGACGTGCCGTCCTGCCGACGTCCCGTCCTGCCGACCGTCTGACCTGCGAAGGACGTTCCGCGGCGGGTTTGCGGACGTACGCGTCCCACACCTCTCCCAGGGGTGTCGTACCTCACATACACCGCGCGACCGTACCCACTGGTAGCCGCCACTCATAGGCTGGCGCCATGATGGTCCCCCTCGCGCTGATGGTTCTCGGCGCGCTGGCCGCGGCGATGGCGCCGCGCCTGATGGCCCGTTCCGACTGGCCCGACCGCGAGCCGGTGCTCGCCCTGTGGGTGTGGCAGTGCGTGGTGGCCGGGGTACTGCTGTGCTGCGGGCTCGCGATGTCGCTGAGTGCGGCCGCCGCCTGGGAGAGCGTCCGCAGCCCGGTCTTCGGGCTCGCACCGCGGGTGGTCGTCGAGGCGTATGCCCTCAATGCGTACGGGCCGTGGGCCGGGGCACTGGCCGTCTCCCTGGCGGGCGGTGGCGCCTGGACGGCCGTGGCCCTGACCCGCGAGGTACGAGCCGCCCGCGCCCGCCGTCGGCGGCGCCGCGCCGATCTGCTGCGCCGCGCACCGCTGTTGCCCGGGGAAGAGCCGTCCGGACAGCGACTGGTGGTCCTGGAGGGCGACCGCCCGCAGGCCTGGCGGTTGCAGCAGTCCTCGCCCCAACTGGTCATCACCACCTCGGCGTTGCGCAGGCTGAAGGGCCGTCAGCTGGACGCGCTGATCGCCCATGAGCAGGGACACGCACGCGCCCGGCACGACCTCCTCCTGTACTGCGCGAGCGCACTGGCCGCCGGCTTCCCGCAGGTCCCGGTCTTCGCCGCCTTCCGCGACCAGGTGCACCGGCTGGTCGAGCTGGCCGCCGACGACTCGGCCTCGCGCCGTTTCGGCCGGCTGACGATCGCCCTCGCGCTGGTCGAACTCAACGAGGACCGCGGGGTGTTCGGCCCCTGCCCGCCGCAGCTCGCACAGGTCCCGCAGCGGGTGGACCGGCTGCTGACGCCCGCCCCCCGCTTCACCCCCGGACGCCGGCTGCGGATGACGGCGTTCGCCGCCCTGGTCCCCGCCGTACCGCTGCTGGTGACCTTCATTCCCGGACTGAGCGCGCTGACCTAGCGCCGTCACTCGGCACGTTGGGCGATTGGTGCATCAGGTGCATCGGCCGCCTCGCCCTCACTCCGCGCGTCGGCGAGGATCACCCCATGGCCCCCATCAACCGACTGCATCCGGGTGGCGGCCACCGCGCTCGCCGGTACGGCGCTGCAGCATGCGCTGACGGCGCTGATCGGCCGGGCGTGCACTGGCCGTCGGATGTCGTCGCGGGCCGGCTGCTGGGCGGGGCGCTGGTGGCCGGTGGGGCCGCGGTGTATCCGGGGCACGGGCACGGAGCGGGTACGCCGCCCGGCTCGCGGTGTTGGCCCGGTGCCGTACACCGGTCAGGATGGCAGTCATGACGACGATCAAGGGTGTGCTCTTCGACTTCTCCGGAACGCTGATGCGGATCGAGTCCGCCGAGTCCTGGCTGCGCGCCGCCCTGGACGCATCCGGCACCGACCTGGACGACGCCGAGATCCGCCGTCTCGCGGCCGCACTGGAGCGGGCGGGCGCGCTGCCCGGCGGCTCCTCCCCCGCCGAGCTCCCCGGCGAGCTGGCGGACATGTGGGAGATCCGCGACCGCGACGCCGCCCACCACCGCGCTCTCTACACCGGCCTGGCCCGCCAAGTACCGCTCCCCATCCCCGAGTTGTACGACGCGCTCTACGAACGCTCCATGGCGGCGGACGCCTGGACCCCCTACCCCGACGCCGCCGAGGTGCTGGCGCAGCTGCACGGGCGCGGGATCCGTATCGGTGTCCTGAGCAACATCGGCTGGGACCTGCGGCCGGTGCTGCGGGCCCACGGCCTCGACCGCCACATCGACCGCTTCGTCCTGTCCTACGAGCACGGCGTCCAGAAGCCGGACCCGAAGATCTTCGCGCTCGCCTGCGATGCACTGGGGCTGGCGCCGTCCGACGTCCTGATGGTGGGCGACGACCGCACCGCCGACGGTGCCGCAACGGCGCTGGGCTGCGCATATCTGCCGGTGGACCATCTGCCGGCCGAGCGGCGGCCGGACGGGTTGCGGCCGGTGCTGGGGCTGGTGGGGACGGCGGGTCAGTCCGCGGACGAGGAACGCAGGACCAGCCACTCCTGAAGCTCGAGGAGGTTGCCCTCGGGGTCCTTCAGGTGCGCGACCCTCATCCGGTCCGTCATCGGGCCCGGTCCGTGGACCAGGACGGCGCCGCGCCCGGTGATCTCGGCGCAGTACGCGTCGACGTCCTCGACCCGCAACACGACCAGCGACCGGTACCCGCCCGGCTCCGCCCCCAGCTCGCCGATCACCTCGGCCATATCGGCCCGCTCCTGCAGGGCGATGCCCGCCGATCCGCTGTCGCAGAGGAACTTGGCATACGGGCCGTCCTCGGCCTCGAACTGCGGCTTCAGGCCCAGGACATCGCGGTAGAAGCGGTACGAGGTGCGGAAGTCGGCTACGAGCAGGCGGACTTGGGCCAGTTCCATGGGTGTTTCCCGTTCCCTCTAGGTCTTGCGTGCGTTGCGTCTCGCATTCTTTGTCTCTCGCGTTCGTTGTCACACTAGCCCCGGGGGCGGGGGCGCCCGCGGCCGGTGGCACGCGAGGAGCTGGGAGCGTGCTCGGATTACCGTGGTGGACACCGCAGTTCGGGCATGCCCCAGGACCCACGTCCCATGTGGCCAACGTCCCATGTGGCCCACGCCCCACGCGCCGACGCGGAGACGCCCCGTACACCGGACGCGCGCCCTGCACCGGACCGCACCGTACACCGCCCGCGCCATACACCGCCCGCCAGGAGGACTCGCACACCATGACCGACTACCTCGACGCGCTCTTCTCTCTTTCCGGCCGCCGGGCCCTCGTCACCGGAGGCAGTTCCGGTATCGGCCGGGCCGTCGCCGAGGCGCTGGGGCGGGCCGGGGCCGACGTGATGCTGCTGGCCAGGCGGGCGGATGCGCTGCGCGTGGCGGCCGGGGAGTTGCGGGCGGCGGGGTGTTCGGCGGAGTGGGTGAGCGTCGACCTGGGGGATCGGGATGCGCTGCGCCGTGGGGCGGAGGAGGTGGTGCGGCGGCACGGGGAGCCGGACATTCTCGTCAACGCTGCGGGGGTCAATCCCCGTCCGCCGATGAATGAGCTGACGGTCCCCGACTGGGACCGCACCATGGCCGTCAATCTGGACGCACCGTTTCTGCTGGGGCAGCGGTTCGGGCCCGGGATGGCGGAGCGCGGATGGGGCCGGATCATCCATATCGCGTCGCAGCAGGCGATCCGGGCGTTCGGCAACAGCGGTGCGTACGGGGTGTCCAAGGCCGGGCTCGCCGCGCTGACCCGGTCACAGGCCGAGGCCTGGTCGCGGCACGGGGTGAGCGTGAACGCCATCGCCCCCGGGTTCGTCCGCACCCCGCTCAACGAAGCCGTGTTCGCCGACCCCGAGCGCACCGAGGCAATGGCCCGCCGGACGATGGCGGGGCGCAACGGCGAGCTGGACGACTTCGCAGGTGCGGCGGTTTTTCTGGCCGGGCCGGGGGCGGCGTATGTGACAGGGCAGACGGTGTTTGTGGACGGCGGATTCTCGGTGATGTGAAGGGCCGGTGGCCGGGCCGGGAGGCTGCTGCTCTCGTTGCGGGGTGCGCCGCTGCTGACCGGGGCGGGGCGCACCTCCGTGCTCCCGCATGAGATCGCCCCGCAGTCGGCGGAGATGCGGGCGCCCGGCCCCTGTGAAACCGTGGAAGAGCAGCGTGTCCGCCGACGGGCTCGGGTGTCGACGGCCGGGGTGTCCCTGTCAGGTGTCGGGCCTCCCCTGTCTGCGTCCCTACTTCCCTGCAGTTATGCCAGGCCCCAGTTTCTCCTGTGAGGAGCGCGCGATGGCCTCTCGGACACGCATCAGCGGTTGGACGGTACTGGCCGCGGTCCTGATGATCTTCGGCGGCATCATGACCATCCTCCAGGGCATTGCCGCCATCGCCCACAACCACGTCTTCGTCGCGACACGGGACTACTTCTTCGCGTTCAGTCTCACCGGCTGGGGATGGATCCATCTCATTCTGGGCATCGTCATCCTCCTCGCGGGCTGTGCGCTGTTCGGCGGTGCGACATGGGCGCGGGTGGTCGGCGTCATCCTGGCGGCCCTCGCCGCGCTCTCGAACTTCCTGTGGATCCCGCACGCGCCGTTCTGGGCCATCGTGTTGCTGGCCATCAACATCACCATCATCTGGGCGCTGTGCACGGGTGACCGGCGGCGGGTCAGGTAACGAGGGGCGGGTAGACCGCCGCTGACGAAGCGGCCGTACGCGCCGGACGGGGCCTGGCCGTCCACACAAGCGCCCGGTCGGGGAAGCCCCGACCGGGCGCTCGCACAACCCGCTCCCGTCCGCCGTCCGCCATCTGCCATCTGCCGTCAGCCATCAGCAGTCAGCAGTCAGCAGTCAGCAGTCAGCAGTCAGACCACCGGATCGTGGCCCAGCTCGATATCGAACTCGCTGCGTCCGGTGCCCTCCAGACGCAGCGGGCGGGCGGCCGGCGGGTAGCCGCTGGCGATGACGGTGAACTCGCCGCCGTCGAGGTCGGTGAAGACGTACGCGCCGTCGCTGCCGGTGGTGGCGGTGCCCACGACATTGCCGGCCGGGTCGAGCAGCGTCACCCGGGCGTCGTTCGCCGGGCTGCCGTCCGCCGTACGGATCACCCCGCGTACGCGCGCGCCGTGCGCCAGCCGGACCTCGTACCAGTTGCGGGTGCCGGAGACAACCTCGGCCTGGAGCGCGGACGGGCGGTGGCCGTCGGCGCTGACGGCCAGCGTGTAGCTGCCGGGGACCAGTTCGCCGAAGGCGAAGCCGCCGTCCTGGCCGGCCAGGCCCGAGGCCACGACCTCGCCCCGTACGTCGGTGGCCACGACCAGCGCACCGGGCACCGGCTCGTCGCCCTTTTCCGCACGGACCTCGCCGGACAGCCCGGCCGAACCGCTGAGCGTCAGATCGAACCGCACCGGCTCGCCCGCCACGACAACGGTCGCGGCCTGCGGCTGCCGGGATCCCGCGGCACCGATCAGCACATAGGTGCCGGGGCCGGGGACGGGCAGCTCGTAGCCGCCGTCCGCGGTGGTCGAGGCGCGGCCGAGCTGCTGCCCGCCGACGTCGATGAGGGTGATCACCGCCTGCGCCACCGGGCTGCCGTTGGCGTCCCGTACGGAACCCACGATGACGGGGCCGGCGGGCGTGCTTGCCGCAGGGACCGCGTCGGCGGGAGCTGCCCCGGCGGTGTCGGCACCCTGTGCAGCCGGTGCCTCCGCACCGCCGGCACCCGCCGCCCCGCGCACCTCACCGCTCGCCGCCGCATCCGCCTCCGCCTCCGCATCCGCCTGCGCTCGCGCCTGCAGTCCGGAGATCTGCCGCAGCGGCACCTCCTTGACGAACAGCACCAGCAGGAAGGCCAGCGCGACGACGATCGCGCCCATCAGGAAGACGGTGTGCATCGAGTCGGCGAAGCCGCGCTTGAACGGCTCGGCCAGCCGCGGGTCGAGGTGCTGGATGAACGACGAGTCGCTGAGCACCCCCGAGGAATCCCCGCCGCCGGAACCGCCCTTGACGATGTCCACGACCGGCTTGTTGGCCGGGTCGTGCAGCACCGACGGGTCGTGCAGGGCCGCCTGGAAGCGCTCGGACCTCATCGCGTCCCGGAACGCCGAGGAGATCTTGTCGCCGACCGTGCTGAACAGCACCGACAGGAAGATCGCGGTACCGGCGGTGGCGCCCATCTGCCGGAAGAAGGTGGAGGAGGCGGTCGCCACACCCATGTCCTTCGGCGGCACCGCGTTCTGCACCGCCAGCACCAGGGTCTGCATACAGCCGCCCAGGCCGAGCCCGAAGACGAGCATGTAGACCATGGTTTCCCACAGCGGCGTGTCCCACTGCACACGGAAGTGGAACAGCAGCATCGCCGCGATCATCAGCGCCGTACCGAGGATCGGGAAGATCTTGTAGCGGCCGGTCTTGGCGGTGATCTGGCCGGAGGCGATGGACGCGATCAGCATGCCCGCCATCAACGGCAGCATTTCCAGGCCCGACTTGGTGGGGCTGGCGCCCTTCACGATCTGGAGGTACTGCGGGATCATCAGCATCCCGCCGAACATGCCCATGCCGATCAGCACGGACAGCAGGCTGGTCATGCTGAAGGTGCCATTACGGAACAGCCGCATCGGGATCAGCGCGTCATCGCCGATCCGCCGCTCGGCGAAGATCCAGGCGATGATGCCGACGACGCCGACGGCGTAGCAGACGAGGGACTTGGTCGAGTCCCAGCCCCACTCGCGCCCCTGCTCCGCGACGAGCAGCAGCGGTACGACGCCGACGGCGATGGTGAGCGCACCCCACCAGTCGATGCGGTGGTCGCGCCGGGTGTGCGGGATGTTGAGGACCTTGGCGACGACGAACAGCGCGATGATGCCGACCGGTACGTTGACCAGGAAGACCCAGCGCCAGCCGGTGATGCCCAGCAGCTGGTCCTGTCCGGCCAGGGCGCCGCCGATCAGCGGCCCGGCCACGCTGGAGACGGCGAACGTACCGAGCATGTAGCCCTGGTAGCGGGCGCGTTCGCGCGGCGGGACGATGTCACCGATGATCGCCAGCGCCAGCGACATCAGACCGCCTGCGCCCAGGCCCTGCACCGCCCGGAACGCGGCCAGTCCGGACATCGAGGTGGAGAACGTGCACAGCACCGAGCCCACGACGAAGATGCTGATCGCGGCCAGGTAGTACGGCTTGCGGCCGTGCAGGTCGGACAGCTTGCCGTACAGCGGTGTGGCGATCGTCGAGGTGATCAGATAGGCCGTGGTGGCCCACGCCTGCTGGCTGAGGCCGTGCAGATCGTCGGCGATGGTACGGATCGACGTGCTGACGATGGTCTGGTCGAGCGCGGCGAGGAACATACCCAGCATCAGGCCGCTGAGGATGGTGAGGATCTGCCGGTGGCTCAGTCCCCCCGGGTCGGATATCGACGCGGGTTCCGCCACGGGTGGCGAAGTGGAGGTGCTCATACGTCTGTGACTCCTTGCTTCACGGCGGCGCCCTGGTCTCCGCCCGGGACCTGCCGTGCGTGTTGTTCTGCCAAGTCCTCGTTGAGCCGGCCCAGCAGCCGGATCAGATCGGCCCGGTCCTGCGGCGGCCACGGCTCGAGAAGCGCGGCCAGTTCGGCGTCGCGCTGCCGCCGGTACTGCTCGAAGGCGGCCCGCCCCGCGTCGGTGGCGGTCAGCAGCGTCCCGCGGCGGTCCTCCGGATCCGGGCGCCGGGCCACCAGGCCCCGTTCCACCAGCGAGCGCACCTGCCGGCTGACCGTCGAAAGGTCCAAGAAGGCATCCGCGGCCAGATCGGTCGCCCTGCGGTCCCCGCCGACCACCAGCCGGGCCAGCAGCACCCGGTCGGCCGCGCCGGTGTCGTGCTTGGCCCGCTGCTTCCACGCCGCGATCAGCCGCGAGAAGCGAACGATCTCCGTGCCCAGCCCGGCGGCCGCTTCGGTCAGCCCCGAAGCGGCCGTGACCTGCGACCCCGTCCGGTTGCTCGGGCAGTCCGTGCCCTTATCCATCGTTGTGATCCATCGCCGTGATCCCCCCGACAACTGCCGTAGCCCTGTCGGTCCGATAAACATATTGCTTGTACCTAGCAAGTCTAGCCTCGCGTTCGGGCCGGGGCGAGAACACCCCCTCCCAACACGGAGGCGGGGGTCGGGACTTGATCCGGGCCTCACGGACCGCTGAACCGCTGAACCGCTGAACCACCCGAACCGCTGGCCAGCCGAATGGATGGATGGCTCGCTGGTGGCCGGACGCTTCAGGGCGCCCCGGATGCGGCATCGGCTGCCCGGCGGCGGTTGGCCAGCTGGGCTGCCGCCGCGCTGAGCAGTGACAGCACGGCCGAGATGCCGAGCACGACCTCCAGGGCGTGGACCGAGAGAGACGCCGAACCACTCGCCGCCAGTGAGAGATAGATGCCGCCCAAGGTGGCGACCCCCAGCGCTGCGGCGAGCTGCCCATTGGTGCTGATCACGCCGGAGAGGTCGGCGGCATAGCGCTCCGGCAGGGCGAACGTCATCGCGCCGATGAGGGAGTTGGAGCTGATCCCCAGCCCCAGACCGCCCAGGCCCAGCAACCCGAACATCACCGGTCCGGAACGCTGCCCGGCCACCAGACAGGCGCATATGGCGACATACCCCGCGGCCAGGACCAGACAGCCCAGCGCCGGCATGACCGCCCTGCTGCGTTCCGGGGTCCGGGCCAGCAGCGGGCCGCCGAGCCCAAAGGCGGCCACCCAGGAGACCATGGCCAGGCCTGCGTAGGCCGGGCCCCGGCCCAGGCCGTCCTGGAGGTAGACCGCCAGGACGAACAGCAGGGCGAAGTACGTCATGGTGGTCATGGCGTGAGCACACAGCCACCAGCGGACGGCCGGCTGGCGGATCACCTCCTCGGCTATCAGTGGTCGCCCTCCTCGTGCGGACAGTGCCCGCTGGCTCAGCCGGAAGCCCACCAGCACCGGAAGGCTCAGCCCCAGGCACACCCATGTCCAGGCCGGCCACCCCTGATCCGTGCCGAGCAGTAACGGCACGATGAGCAGCAGGACCGCCGCCGACAGGAGCGCCATCCCCCGCAGGTCCAGTTCCTGTGTCTCACGGGCCTCTTCGTCCCTGGGCATCACGCGCAGCGCCGCCGCTATGAGCAGCAGCCCGACCGGGACATTGATCAGGAAGATCGGGCGCCAGCCGGTGCCGAAGAGGTCCGCGGCTATGAGCACTCCGCCCAGCGCCTGCCCTGCCACGGCGCCCCCGGACAGGGCGATGGCGTAGTAGCCCAGGGCCTTGATCCGCTGCTGACCGGTGAAGTGCAGCTGGATGCCGCTCAGCACTTGGGGCACCATCAGGGCCGCGCCGGCGCCCTGGACGACCCTGGCGACGATCAGCACCACGGAGCCCGGCGCCAGGGCGCAGGCGAGTGAGGCCGCCGTGAAGACGGTCATCCCGATGGTGAAGACCCGGCGGTGGCCGTGCAGGGAGCCCAGCCGGGCTCCGGTCACCAGGAGGACGGCGTACGCCATCACATAGCCGGAAATCACCAGGCCCGCCTCGCCGCCGGAGGCGCCGAGATCACTCTGGATCGACGGCGCGGCGATATTGACGATTGCGGTGTCCACATTGGCCATGAACTGCGCTGCCAGCAGCACCACGAGCAGCCGCCACCGCCGCCCCGGGACCCCACCCTGCCGGGCGCCGGGCCGCGGGGCGAGGGCATGCCGGGGCGCTTCCCTGCTTTTCGTACCAGGCTGCTGGTGCTGCATGGTGAGGCCAGTCCTTGTGAGAGTGCGTCAGGCGATGGCGTTGAGCGGAACCGGTGGCCAGCCGACCGTGGTGAGGTCGGGCACCACGAGATCCGCGGCCCGCAGGTCGGAGCGGGTGTGCGTCGTCGTCAGGCCCACACAGGCCATCCCGGCTGCCTGTGCGGCCGCCACGCCGGCGGGTGCGTCCTCGAACGCCACCGCACGTCCGGGCTCGACCCCCAGCGCCGCACACCCCGCCAGATAGCCTTCCGGGTCCGGCTTGCCCCGGCTCACGTCCTCGGCGGTGATCATCGCGGCGAAGAGCTGCGGGCCGCCCACCAGCTCGAGCAGTGCTTGCGCGTGCTCCCGCAGCCCTGAAGTGACCACCGCCATCGGTATCCCCTCGGTGTGCAGCCTCTTCAGCAGTGCCTCGGCTCCCTGCACGGCGTAAGGGGGTGGTATGCCAGGGCCGTTGAGATATCCGACGGCCTCGGCGAAGAGCTCCTCGACCGTGCTTCCGGGGAAGCGGTGGACATGATCGGCCAGGGCCTCCTGACCGCGCCGCCCGACGAAGGTGGCGAGCAGCGCATCGTCGACGACCAGGCCATGGGCCTCGAAGAGCCGGGTCCAGGCGGCACGGCTGCGGTGTTCGGTGGCGATGAGCGTCCCGTCGAGGTCGAAGAGTGCCGCTTGCAGCACCGCGGGCGAGGGCTGCGGCTGTGGTCCTTCGGGAGAGCCGTTGATCATGAGAGAACGTTCCTTACCCTTCCGTCGGCGAGACCTGCCTTTCGGCCCCGGAAGCCGCCCAGCTCTGCGGGCCCTCCGGGCTCTCCCGGCTCCTCTCGCACTCATCTCAAAGAACACCGGGCATCGATCACGGGTTGCATCAGACCGCCGCCAAGGCCGGAAACACGCCAGGCGGTCGGCCCCGACCTGGGCTTCGGTCCGCTTCTCCAGGCGGCTGCCACGCGGCAGGGTGACGTTCATCCCGGCCGCTCCGGGCGGAGGTAGAGGCGTATCCCGCCGGTGAGGCAGGAGACGAATTCGTCCGCGTCGGGGTGCACTTCCCCATGGTCGGCGTGGAGGTCGGCGTGGAGGACGGCGTCGGTCTCCACATGGAAAGCCATCAACTGCCAGCCGTCCCGCCCGGGGTCGAACACCGGCTGCTCAGCGCGCACCTGGCCATCTTGACGCAGGTGGACAAAGGACCCGAAGAGGAGCAGGAGCAGGAGCAGGAGGAATGGTCTTTCATCAGGGGGGCGTGGCAAGGAGGTGGTCGGCCTGGCCGACCACCTCACTCGGCCAGGGCGCGACGCAGGGCCGCGGCGAGTTCAGTGATCTGTCGCTGGGAGACGTCGGCGGACAGAATGGCGTGTGAGCCGTGGAAGGTGCCGGGCCATTGGTGCAGTTCGACGGAGACGCCGGCCCCGAGCAGGCGCTGTGCGTAGGTGAGGTCTTCGTCGCGATTGGGGCAGAGTTCTGCGGTGGCGATATAGGCGGGTGGCAGGCCGGTCAGGTCGGTGGCCCGTGCGGGGGCGGCGTATGGGGTGGCGGCTGGGAGCCGAGGTAGTGCCGCCACGACGCGGTGACCTTGTCGCGGTTGAACCAGGGGGTGTCGGTGAAGTGGCGTGCCGACCAGGTCTGTTGCCGGTCGTCGAGTTCGGGCTGGTGGAGGAGTTGGCAGCGGATCGCGGGTCCGTGCTGGTCGCGTGCCCGCAGGGCCGCTGCGACTGCGAGCCCGCCGAACTCACCCCACCCACCGGCCTGCTACGCGCCAGGCTCGCCCTCACCGCATGGCGGCTGCTCGACGGCTGAGGAGGACTCGCCTCGCCACCCCAGGCACCCGCACAGGCACCCGCACAGGCACCCGCACACGATGTGCGGCCGTCAATCGCTGTTGCCCCGCCAGATGTTGCTGAAGGCCTCCTCGTCGATGGCTCGCCGTTGCCGTTCGAACTCCAGGCGGCTCAACGCGTCATTGAGGGCGGCGAGCACGGTGACCACCGCATCGTCGGCCACGTCCGCCCCGTCCTCTCCGGTCTGCTCGTCGCGGATCCCGACGGCCACCGCAAGCGCGGCAAGGACGGGCTCATCCGACATCCAGCGGTTCGCCGCCTCGCGGCGGGCGGGAGTTTCGGCCAGCACCAGGTCACCGGCCCGGAAAGGCATCCAGCCGCGGCGGCTCTGCCGAGTGAGCTGTCCTTCCGCCTCGAGGGCGGCCACATAGGCCGTGGACAGGCCGCGGCCTCTGCGCCACAGCCAGTCGTCGACCGACTCGTACGGCACCTGGCGGACGAGCGACGACGCGGCCTCGTCCAAGAGGTGATCGGCTATTGCGGGCCGATAGCCCGGCACGATGCGGTCGCCGTCCAGACCGACGGCCTGCGCGTTCAGGAGATCGATCAGCTCGGCTCCGGCGAGCGCAAGCGCGAGGTCGCCCTGCCCAAGAGGGCGACTGGGTGCCATGTCCATGGCGGCGATCAGCAGGTCCCGCGGTGTGGTCATGAAGGACTCCACGTCAGGGGCATCAGGGACGATGCATCACTGAGCAGCTGGTGGGGACGTCACACATCGGCGCCTCAGGCTGCCCGTCGAGCGGGCACTCCCGTATACGAGCTTACGGAGTGACGCCGACCGCTGCATCCGGCAGAAGGCCCCACCATGCGGCGGTGGGGCCTTCCGTGATCTTGAGGTCACCGGTGCGCTCACCGGCGGCCGGCATCAGAACCGAAGCATCACAACCGAAGCGTCACAACCGAAGCATCGGAACCGGGACCGTGGCGAGGGACGCGGTGGCCGACGCCTCGTGCCCGCTATCGGGCTGCGCCGAAGTCCTGGGTCCAGTAATTGCCGGGCTGCGCCAGGCCGACGCCGATCTCCTTGAAGGAGCAGTCGAGGATGTTGCGCTTGTGCCCCGGGCTGGACATCCAGCCCTTCATCACGCTTTCGGGAGTGGCATAACCGTAGGCGACATTTTCGCCGTAGGAGCTCCAGTCATAGCCGGCGCGTGTGATCCGGTCGCCCGGCGACGACCCGTCGGAGCCCGTGTGGGACATGTTCCGGTGATCCGCCATGTCCTTGCTGTGGGCCTGAGCGGCCTTTGTCAGCTTCGCATTCACGACCAGCGGTGCGCATCCGGCCTTGCTGCGCTCGTTGTTGACGAGTTCCACCACGCGGGCCGAAGCGCCGGACGCCGGGGCGGCCGATTTCGAAGCGCTCGGGGATGCGGTGGGTGTCTGCGGCGCGTGGGTGGTCGACGCCGGGCCCCGGTGGTGGGCCCCCGTCCGCCAGTGATCGTAGGACGCACCCCCATGGCGGTGATGCCGGCCCCAGTACTCCTGCGAGCCGTCCATGCAGGCCATGGCGACGGAAGGCACACCCACGGCGCCGACGGCGACGGCAGCGATGATTATCTTCCGGTGGTGCGTCTTCCTGCGGTGCTTCGTCATTCGTGACCTCGCTCGGGTGGGCGCGGAGCGCCCCCGGTGCGGCAGGCTCTGCACAGACCCTGCGCCTGAGCTGCGAAGACGCCTTTCGGGCCGCCATTCTTAGGACCTCTGCGCATGCGGGGCAATGAGGTCACTCACTACCCCACTTAGTAGTTTCCGAGGCTCTTGAAATGGGCGTGCAGGCGTGCTGCGGCGACTCCGAAGATCCCGGGAATTCTGTTTTCCCGTCAGAAGTCCCTCTTCGCTTAAGAGGTGGGTGGGAGGACCGGACGGCCCGGGCATCCGCATTCCGGTGCGGGGTATATCCGTGTCAGTACGGACAAATCTCATATGCCGATGGCGCGCAATCTACTATGCGGCACCATTAATACCGGAGGCCGGGGTGACGGTTGTCACAGCCCCACCGGGTTTTGGCGTCCCGCCGGGCTCCTGCTGCGACCACCGCCGCGCCCCTCACCGCCGTGGCAGCAGTGCCGCCGCGCCCAGCGCCGTGGCCGCCAGCAGGCAGGCGGCGAGCAGCAGGCTCTCCTGCATCCCCGGTGCGAAGCCCCCCGCGAGGAGCGCACCGAAGACGGCGATGCTGAGCGCTCCGCCCGTCTGACGGCTGGTGTTGAGCAGCGCCGCTGCCGTGCCGGCGCGCTCGGCGGCGACGCTGTCGAGCATCAGGGAGGTCAGTGCCGGCATGGCCAGGGAGCCGCCGACGCCCAGCGGGATCATCAGCAGGGCGGTCGGCCACGCGGGCGTGCCCGTGTCGACGGTGAGCAGCCCGCCGCAGCCCAGCGCACCGGTCAGCAGTCCTACGACGACCACCGTCCGCGAGCCGTAGCGGGCGACCGCCCGGGGCGAGAGGTAATTGAAGACGGCGGTGATCGCCGCCATCGGCACGAACATCAGCCCTGCCGAGAGCGCCGACTGCCCCCGCTGCTCCTGGAAGAAGAGGCTCAGGACGAACACCCCGCCGTAGAAAGCAGCGTTGAGGGCGAAGCCCGCGATGACCGGCACGCTGACGCCACGCCTCCGGAACAGCTCCAGCGGCAGCATCGGCGTGCGCCGCCGTGCCTCGACGGCCACGAAACCGGCCCCGGAGAACACCGCGACCCCGGCCGCGGCCAGCACGGTGCCGGTGAGTCCGTCGTGCCCGCCCTCGATCACGGCGAAGGTCAGTGCGGCCAGCGCGAACACCGCCGTCAGCTGTCCCGGCAGATCGAACGCGGCAGGGTGGCGCGGGGAGCGCGCCGCCCGCAGCAGGGCCAGGAAACCGGCAAGCCCGGCAGGCGCGTTGAGGCAGAACACGGCGCGCCAGCTCCACTGCGTGGTGAGCAGCCCGCCCAGGACGGGCCCCGCGGCGATGGCCACCGCCCCGCCGACCGTCCACAGGGCGATGCCGCGCGCCCGCGCGGCCGGATCGGGAAACGCCTGGCGGATCAGCGCCAGCGAGGCGGGCACCATCGCTGCCGCCGCGCTCCCCTGCACCACGCGCGCCGCCATCAGCGTCCCGAGCGTCGGCGCCGCCCCGCAGGCCAGCGAGGCGAGGGTGAAGACGCCGAGCCCCCAGCCGTACGCGCGCCGCGCACCCACCGCGTCCGAGAGTGCACCGGCGGAGAGCATCAGCGCCGCGAACATCAGCGTGTAGCCGTCAGCGACCCACTGGATCCCGGACATTGAGCCGCCGAGTTCGTCCCGCACGGCAGGCAGCGCGATGTTGACGCCGGAGACGTCGAGTGTGATCACGAAGAAGCCGAGAACGGCGGCGGCCAGAGCCGCGGCGGCGGAGCCCGGCCGCCCCGGCTCACCCCGGGTACCTGACCTCGCCTCAACTCCCGCGCCTGCCGCGGATTGCGTCGCGCTCATGGTGCGCTGCTCCTCACTGTTCGCAACTGTTCGCACTGTGCCGTCCCTGCCGGATACGGGTCGGCCAGGGAAACGGAACCGGCGTCGGATCATCGGATGTGGCATGTCGAATTCGGCGTCGGATACGAAAACAGCGTGGTCGGCGCGGGCGGCTCCCGCCAGACCGAGCCGTACGGGGGAGCACGGTGCCTGGCCCTGTTACGGCCCCCCTGCGCGCATATCCCTTTGCGACAATGGCCGGATGAGCGAAGGTACGGAACTGGGCCGCTTCCTCCGCGCGCGCCGCGGCCGGATCCGCCCGCAGGACGTGGGTCTGCCCGCCGGCACAGGCATCCGCCGCACTCCGGGGCTGCGCCGCGAGGAGCTGGCGACGCTGGCCGGGGTCAGCGTCGACTACTACACACGGCTGGAGCGCGGCCGCGAGACCCGGCCCTCACCCGCCGTCGTCGCCGCGCTCGGCGAGGTGCTCCGGCTCTCCGCCGATGCGCTGCAACGGCTGCACGATCTGGTGGCGCTCGCCGCTGGCCAGGCGCCGGCGCCGTGCCCGGGCCCGGCGCGCGCGGTGCGGGAGTCGGTCCGCAGCCTGCTGGAGACGCTGCGCCCCGCACCGGCGTACATCGTCAGCCGCACCAACGACCTGCTGGCCGCCAACCGGCCCGGCCTGCGCCTCTTCCCCGGCATCACGGACTGGCCGCCGGAGCGCCGCAACGTCACCCGCTATATGTTCCTGCACCCCATGGGCCGCAGGCTGTTCCGCGACTGGGAGGAGATGGCGGCGCACAGCGCGGCCCATCTGCGGGCGATGGCGGGCGCCGACCCGGACATGCCGGAGCTGGCCCAGCTCGTCGGTGAACTCGTGGTGAAGAGCCCGGAGTTCGCCCGGCTGTGGGAGCGGTACGACGTACGGGCGCGCGGCGGCGGCCAGAAGCACTTCCAGCACCCGGAGGTCGGCTCGATGTGCCTCACCTACGAGGTGATGGCGATCTTCCGCACGGACGGCCAGCGCCTCGTCACGTACCAGGCGCCACCAGGCACCCCGGACCACGACGCGATGCTGCTGCTGGACATGGCCAGCCCCGAGGAGGCAACGCTGCCCGAGGGGGCCGAGCGGTAGCGGGCGGGCGCGCAGAAATCGGATGCGGCCCCTTGTTGTTCCGTTACGCGCCCGTGCAGGACCCCCGAACCCGCTTCTGCGCGACTTCGATCACCGAGGCTCCGATGGGGACGCATGGCCGACCGCCGGTAGTAGCCAAAGCGGCGCCGCACTGCCCGTTGGCGCGCTGCACCGCGACTCCTCTCTTCACTCTTGTTCGCCCATGCCGGAGATTCCTTCCAACCGATGGACAGAATGAAAAGTCCGTAATTGACGGCCCACCGGGCCCGTCGAGCCGTTCACCCAAGGATGCACAGCTCGGCGGGAGTCTCCGCGGTGTTACTCAACGCCATTCGGGTGGGATTTTAGCAACCTGTTCCAGCAGGTCCCAGTCCACCGGACGCTTACTGGGATAGGTCCACCCCGCTCCGCACCCAACCCAGTATCCTCGATATTCTCGGATCCCTCGCACGCTGTCATCCGAGACATCCGATTCGTTGCCGCAGCACGGACAGATAATCGCGGTAGGCCATCCACCTTCCCAAAAGAGATCTCCGTCGTCATATCCGCAAACGCGACATACGGATTCCTCCTCTGGCCCTGGTGGAGCTTCGGCGTGACCCAGTTCCATCCCACTTCTCCCGTCCGACTCCATATCTTCTAACGCTCCCGCTGCCCCTGTGCCTTGAGGTAATCCTCAAGGGTCGGAAATCTATGAGAGTCATATCCTCGCGGATTGCTATCACTCTTCGGTGCGGGCTTATTCATGGTCTTGGGTAGTCCATTCCCATCGTACGAAGCAAGCGTATTGGATTTCGTGTCGTACACGACATGCCCGTTCACGTTCCCGCTCTTGTCCAGCCGCTCCCATACCCGATAGCCCTTCGGTGGCTTTGGAGCATCAACGACCGAGCGAAGTTTATGTGCGCGTTCGACATATTCCCTTGCCGACTTGAGTTCCGGGAACTCTGACTTATGTCGACTCCAGTGCTGCGCTGCATTCCGAGCATGCCCGGCCCTCCTGCTGCTGGCCCAGATGTGCGGCGTCTTGCCGGCAGCCCTCTCTGCCTTGATGAACGCTTCCAGCGCGCTGCCTGCCTTGACACCCCATTTGGATCCGGTAGCTCCCCAGCCGAGGCCCGGAACGGCGGCGGCCAGGGAGAGAGAGGAGTTCAGGGTGTCGCCTTCAAGGCCGTACCAGCCTGCATTGGCCAGATCCGCGATCTCACCGGCTCCCGGTATCAGGCCGACGCCGTCGAGGACCAAGTGGCCGGCACCGGAGAGCATGTCCAGGAAACTGGTGTCATCATCGGCCGCAGCATCGGCCATGGCCTCTTCGAACTTCTGAAGTTCGGCCAGGTCCTTGCGCTCCTGCTCCTGCCGTGATGCCTCCTCTTCCTTGCGGACCTGGTCCACCCAGGCGGCGAATGCCCCCTTGGCTGCCTTGTCCGCCGCCTCGGCGTCCTTGCCTGCAGCGGTCGCGGATACGCGGGCCTCGTTCGCAGAGGCCCATGCCTGGTCGGCGGAGCCGCGTGCTGCCTTGGCGGAAGCGGCGGCGCGCGCGGCGGAGTGCTCGGCAGCGCGTGCGGCCCGCTTGGCGTCCGCTTCAGCGGCGCGGGCGGTCTTGGCTGATTCGGCGGCCTTGGCCGCGGAAGCCTCCGCCTCCTTGGCCGACTTGTCGGCGTCGGCGGCGTACTTCTGCGCCCGGTCGGCCTCTTCCTTCGCCTGCCGCGCGGCCTCCTGGGCCTCCTTGGATACCTTCTTGGCCTCCAAGGAGGCCTTCTTGGCCAGCTTGGCGTTCTTCTGGGCCGTGGCCGCGGCACTTTCCGCGCTGGAGATCAGCTGATTGATCTGCAGCTGATGGGACGTGTCGAGCAAGTCCTTGCGCTGTGCCTTGTACTGGCCAGACTTGATGAACTCGTGCAGGACCTGCGGCGGGCTCTCCAGCGCGATCCGCGCCGCGGCCTTGGCCTCGGGGCCTCCACTGGAAACAAGTTGAGCGGCGCGTACCCGCTCGTCGTCATGGCGAGCGATGTACTGCCCGGTGGTGAGGAACTGGCGGTACTTCTCGACTGAGTCAGACGTCAGGACGGCGTTGCCGGCCTTCTTGACGCCGGGGCCTCCGGAAGAGATGAGCCGGGCGATGGCGACGCGGAAGTCGTCCTCGGCCACCTCATACTGGCCTGTGCTCAGGAAAGACGAGATCCTTGCGGAGTCGCCCTTGAGCGCTTCTTCCGCCGCACTGCGGACCGTAGCCAGCTCGGAGTTCAGCGCGATGTTCTCTACACGAGCGCGCTCGTCCTGTTGGGCGGAGTCCTTCCAGCCTTTCACCACGTAGTCGCTGACCTGCTGGTCCGTGCCGGCCAGCGCTACCGCCGCGGCGGCCTGGCTCCAGGGGCCGCGGACCTTCATCGCCGCGAGTGCCACCTTGCGGGCCTTCTCGGCGACGGCCTTGCCACCGGCACCCGGCTTCGTGGCCTCGCCTGCCAGCTTCTGGGCCTCGGCATCAAGTTCCTTGGCCTTCTTGAGAGCCGCAGCCTGGGACGCCTTGTACTGATCGTCGCGGGCAGTGAGGTCCTTGGCCTTCTCGATCGCCTCGTTGGTGCGGGCGGCGAGTTCTTCGGCCTCAACCTGACGCGCCAGCTTGTACGTGGACTTGGCCTTCGCAACGGCAGCCGTGGCCACGTCAGCGGCATCCTGTGCTGCCTTGGCGTGCTTCTTGGACTCGTCCGCCGCTGTAGCAGCCTCTCCTGCATGTGCGGCGGCCTCATCCGCGGCCTTGGCGGCCCGGTTGGCGTGGGAGGCCGCGGACTTGGCGAAATCCCGGGATTCGCGCGCAGCAGCAGCGGCCTTTCGGGCCAGCGCGCTTGCCGCGTTGGCCGCCCGGGTGGCCTCCTTGGCGTGGCGGCGTGCGGAGGCAGCCGCAGCCCTCGCTTCGGCGGAGCTGACGCCGGCCTGGTCGGCGAGGCCTCCGGCCTCCTCAGCCGCGGCGGCGGCCGCATCGGCATTGGCACCCGCGCTCGTCGCGGCCGTCGCCGCGTCGGCGGCGCGGTCGGCTGCGATGGACGCCTGGTCGGAGGCAGCAGACGAGTCGTTCGCGGCCTTCGCCGCGACGCGGGCGCCCTCGGCGGCCTTGCGTGCGTCGGAGGCCTTACCCGCATCGGAGGACGCGGCTGCCGCGGCGTTGCTCGCGCGGGAGGCTGCCTGAGCGGCACCGGCCGCCGCGGCGGCGGCCTGGGCAGCCGCGTTGGAGGCGATGCGAGCCGAGTTGTTGGCCGCGCGGGCGGCGTCGATGGCCTGCTGGGCAGCGGCCGCCGCCTGTCCCGCCGCGGTCGCCGCGGTCTTGGCCGCTGCGGCGGCGTTCATGGCGTCGCCCTTGGCCTCGGCCGTCAGCTTCCTGGCTCGCCGAGCGGCTTCCTTGGCCAGCTTCGACGCGTTGACCGCACGAGTGGACGCCTCCTGCGCTGCAACCGTCTCCGCGGCTGCCTGGCGACCCGCTTCGGTGGCCTGCCGGGCGAGCTGGCTGACCGTGGCGGTCTCCTTGTCCCGGGCTCGCGCCACGTGCTGCCCGATGTTGAGGAACTCCCGGATGTCGTTCGCATCGCCATCCAGAGCGATACGCCCGGCGGCTCGGACCGCGGGACCTCCGACACCGATGAGTTGGACGACCTGTACGCGTTCATCCTCTTCGCGCGCGGTGTACTGGCCCGCATTGAGGAACTTGCTGACATCGTCGGCCGACCCGTTGAGCGCCTTGTTGCCCGCCTGACGCACGCCGGGGCCGCCGGCATCGATGACCTGAGCGACACGGACCCGCTGATCCTCCTGAAGCGGGAGCTTCCAGCCGTCCTTCAGGAAGGCCTGCAGATCCGCTGCACTGCCGTCCAGAGCCTTCCTGGCGGCTTTCTGCACGCCGCGGCCCCCGAGGCCCGCTATCTGGAGGGCAGACACCCTGTTGTCCTCGTGCGCCTGGAAGTCGGCGACCTTGGCCAGGAAGCGCTCAACCTCGGCATCACTACCCGTCAGAGCCCCCTCGGCCGCGGCCTTGAGCCCGGGCCCGCCGGATCTCCAAAGGTCCACCACCTTGCCCCGGGGAGTGGCTGGGACGGTCGGGCCAGTGACTCCCTCGCCGCCGTCGTCGTCCGCCATGGCTGGGGTTGCCCCCAGCAGGCCGGCGACGAGCGCCACCGGTAGCAGAGTCAAAAGCAGTGCTCGGAAGGCACGATACGCCTTCCGAGCACAGTGGTTCTGGCGCAATCTTCGCCTCAAGGTAACTCGTCTCATTGGTTGGCAATCTCGGTTGCCAAGAGCCAGCTGCCGCTACGGGAAGACCGGACGCGCTCTCTTTACCGTCCAGTTCACTATGCAAAGCGCAACGAACATCCCGTTCGCGAGCCACCGCCCCCCGGCATGAACGCAGCACCGGCCCACGGCAATGGGGGTGCCACGACGTCAGGCCATCCACTTAGGTACGATTTGGCCTGCACAAATCGCACATTACTCGATGCCACAAGGGACACCGAGGCCGGGGGGACCGTGACGCGCATCACCGCCTGACGGTTTGACATAGATCCACCGACAAACCAATCTTTGCGATTGCGCTTTACGACATATTTAACTCTGCTTTTCACGAGGCGAGTTGCACATAACTGTCAGCTCGGCTGAACGAGCATCACCCCGGAAGGACCAACCAGTGACCCCTCGCGCCCGCACACTGTTCGCCGGTGCCGGAATCCTCACCGCCATAGCCGGCATCAGCGCCCCTGCCATGGCCTCCACCGCCAAGGCCCCCGCTGCCACCGCGCCCGGCCCGCCCAGCGCGGTTGAGGACTTCGGCTACCCGGGCGCCGACAAGCTCCTCGCAGAAAAGAAAATCAAGCTCATCAGGGGCGACGGGCACATCATGCTCACCGAATGCACCGACCCCGCCGTCCAGATCAAGGTCAGCATCCGCCGCGAGGAGGGCGAGGAGGACCTGCCGAAGAAGTGGTGCTTCACGGCCACCGGCAAGTCCGGCTACCTCGCCCTTGAGATCCCCAAGGCCTTCTACCTTGAGACTGTCGACCACCCCATCCGCGCCCAACTCACCTCCGCCGGCAAGACCCAGACCGTCAACGTGTCCACGGAAGAGGGCTTCAAGCCCATCGGCGAGGGTGTCATCGGCGCGCCCCGAGCAACTCTGGTCGAACTGCGCATCACCGGCTGACACACCGGCAGGGCCCCGGGGGCACCGCTTCGGTAGCCGCTCACCTTCATCCTCATCGACGCATCGGCCCCCAACACCGCCTGGACGCTCCGCTGCTTCCCACGTCCTTCTTGACGCCCTGGTGATGAAGGCGACGAAGGCCGAGCGAGGCGACGGCGCACTCGGGCACCGGCGAGAGCCGGTAGCACCACGTGAGACAACCTCTAAGGAAAGACAACGTGCTCAGCAAACGTCCGCGCGCAGCGTGGATGACGGGACTCCTTACCACCGCCATAGCCGCCGGTGCACTGACAGCCACCCCGGCGAACGCCGTGATCGGCGACTCCGCCAAGGCAGATACGTACGGCTTCGCCGCGAAGCTCGACATCGGCAAGGGCACGCGCAGCTGCTCGGGCGCCCTGGTGGACAAGCAGTGGGTGCTCACCGCTGCCAGTTGCTTCGCGGAAGACCCCGGCAAGAGCTACAAGGTCTCCGAGGGCGCGCCGAAGTGGAAGACGACTGCCACTGTCGGCAGTTCCGACCTCACGAAGCCGGCCGGCAGCGTGACGGACGTCGTCGAGCTCGTCCCCTACCAGGGCCGTGACCTGGTGATGGCGAAGCTCGCCAAGCCGGTCACCGGCGTCACCCCCGTGGCCATCGGGACCGGCGCGCCCCAGCAGGGCGAGGAGCTGAAGGTCGCGGGCCTCGGGCGTACCAAGACCGAGTGGGTGCCCGACCGGCTGGGCAGCTCCTCGTTCACGGTGGACGCGGTGCAGGACGGATCGCTCTCCATCAGCCCCAAGGCTCCTGCTGACGGCGCTGTGTGCAAGGGCGACACCGGCGGCCCGGCGCTGCGGGAGACCGCCGGGCGGGTGGAGCTGGTCGGTGTCAACAGCACGTCCTGGCAGGGAGGCTGCTTGGGCACCGACCCGTCCGAGACGCGTAAGGTAGCGGTCGACAGCCGTGTGGACGGCCTCGGCACCTGGGTGCAGAAGGTCAGTTACCGTGCCGTCTTCCCCAAGGCACCCTGGAGCAAGGCGACCCATATCGCCTCGGGGTACTTCACCGGCGGCTCGGCCGGCGGCAAGCGGCACATGGACATGATCGTCCGCTGGACCGACTCCGAGGTCACGCTCTACCAGGGCGGGGACGACAAGGATCCGTCCCATCCGTTCGTCGCCGAGTACCAGCTGGGAAAGCCGCTGAAGCAGGCCCCGAAAACCAACTGGCAGTACGTCAAGGAGATGACGGGCGCCGGCTTCGGCGATGGTACGGACGGGCTGGTGGTGCGCTGGGTCGACAGTGAGATGACGCAGTACACCCACGTGGACGCCAAGGGCTTCCACCACGAGAAGAAGCTCGTTGCACCGGTCAAGAACGGCCCGTGGACGCACGCCAGACAGATGACCGCCGGCCGGTACACGGCCAATGCGCAGCGCGATGACCTCGTGGTCGTCTGGGACGACGGCCGGGTCACGCTGCACCCCGACCTGAACGCCAACGGCCTGGCGGACAAGGCGAAGAAGACGCTGGTCCGGAAGAACACGACCACCTGGCCCTACGCCACACAGATCGCCGCCGGCGAGTTCACCGGGAAGAAGACCGCGGATCTGCTGGTGCGCTGGGTCGATGGCGAGACCACCATCTACCCCGGTGTCGACGCCGCGGGACTCCACGGGGAGATCACTGTCCGGCCGCGAAAGTCGCCGTGGATCAACGCCACGGTGGTGACCGCCGGGGCGTTCGTCGCCAATGAGCGGCCCAACGACGTCCTGGTCCGGTGGAAGGACAGCTCGCTCGGTCTCTACCCGGGTGTGGATGCCGCCGGGACGCACGGGGAAGTCAAGCTGGCCGGCTGAACCGGCAGTTGTCAGGTCCGGCCGACCAGCGCGGACGGCCGGACCTTCCCTGGGACGGCGCCAACGACTCCGGCCTCCGTTGCGTCGGTCTGCCTCCCTCTCCGATCACCACGTGTCCCCTTGCCTTCTCCCGTATCTCCTTGCGCTCAAGGATCTGCTCACCCGTGAAGATGTCGCCTCCCCTCTCGTCCGCCCTCTCCCGGCTCGTCTCCCGCCGTGTACGTCAGGGCCTGTGCGTATGCGCGCTGGCCGTCGGCCTGACCGCCGGTTCCGCGATCAGCCCGCTGCGGGTTGTCGGACCGTGGACCGCCGATGCCACCGATACCAACCCCGACGCCAACGCGGCGCAGGCCCAGCCCCGCGGCATACCCGACCTCAGCCTGCCCGGCTCACCAGGACAGCATCAGGGCCAGGCCAAGCAGGAAACGGGAACGGAAACAGGGACGGGAACGGGAACGGAAGCAGGGACGGGAGCGAAGTCCGAGGGGACCATGGGCATACCCGCCACAGCCCTGGACGCCTACAAGACGGCGGAGCGGGCGCTGAGCACTGCCCGGCCGTCGTGTCATGTGCGCTGGCAGCTGGTGGCGGGCATCGGCCGTGTCGAGTCCGTGCACGCCTCCGGCTACGGCCTGCGTTCCGACGGGTCGGTCGCGAAGCCGATCCGCGGCCCGCGCCTGGACGGTGAGCGGTTCGCCCTGATCCGTGACACGGACGGGGGCCGGTGGGACGGGGACGCCGAGTTCGACCGGGCCATCGGCCCGATGCAGTTCCTCCCCTCCACCTGGGCCACCTGGGGAGCCGACGGCAATGGCGACGGCGTCAACGACCCCCACAACCTCTACGACGCCGCCCTCGCCACCGGCCACTACCTCTGCGCAGGCGGCCGCGACCTGAACCGTCCGGCCGACCTCGACAAGGCCATCCTCAACTACAACAACTCCCGTGAGTACGTGAATGCCGTGCGGGACTGGATGCGCACGTACCAAGGCGGCAAGGTCACCGCGACACCGGACGACGCACCCGCCACCCCGCACCGCCCCGACCCCGCAGACACCCCGTCACCGGCCATCACGTCGCCGCGCCGCATCGCCCCCGCTCAGCCCCGGCCCGAGCAGGACCGGCTATCCGGCACTTCGGCAACTTCGCGTCCCGCCACGCCTGTTCCCGACTGGCGGCCGACGACCCGTCCGGAGCACCAGCCCGCCGAGAAGCCCGATCCCGCGCTCAACCGCCACCCGGGCAGTGACCACTGCACGGTCACCCGCGTCGAACGCGTCGGAGCCGAAGGCCTGGGAGACCGGACGGCGGGCGAGGCGTTCGGACGGCGTCCGCAGGTGCGTGCCTTCGACGCCCACGGACACCCGGTGTCCGGCGCCAAGGTGACGTACCGCATCATCGGCACCGGCAGGGCGCACTTCGCCGGCCACGCCACGACCGCGACGGTCACCGCGGACGACCATGGCGTCGCCACCGCGCCCGCCCTCCGGGCCGGCAACCGGCCCGGACGTGTCACCGTCACCACCGCGCTCCCCGGAGAGCGGAAGCCGACCACCGCCTCCTTCACCGCGACCGTCAGGCAGGCACCCGCGGCCACCGCCGACCGTCTGGAACTCCTCGACCCCAAGCTGCCGCAGGCGGACATCAACAGCCGGTTCCCCGAACTTCCGCAGACCCGGGCGACGGCACGCGACAAGCCCGTCCCAGGCATCCGTCTCACCGCGACCCTGCTCGCCGGCGCCGACGACGAGGAGGGAGCGGCCGAAGAGAGCACGGTCGGCCCCTACTTCAAGGACAGGCACGGCGACCCCGTCCGCACCCTCGTCCTCCCCACCGCCGACGCCGACGGCCGGTTCGCCCTCCCCCAGCTCTTCACCGACGAGCACCCCGGGACCTACACCCTCCGCCTCACCACCCCCGAGGGGGCAACTCTGGACATCCCCCTCACCGTCGGTGAGCCGGCGCCCGACGGGCCCGGCTCCTGAGACCCCGGCACGCATGCCACCGACTGCTACGAACGAGAGACATGAGACGAATAGCTTGGGCGCGCGCCGCCACCCTGAGCCTGTGCGCCACACTCGCCTTCACCGCCCCCGCATCGGCCGCCCCTGCCCCCGGCAACCCACCGAACTCCTCGAAGACCGCCACACCGGAAGAGATCCGACAGGCCCGGGAGGCCGCGCGCTACTGGACCCCGGAGCGCATCCGCAGCGCAGTCCCCGTTGACGGCACGGACACCGTCCAGGGTGGCGTGAAGGAGGGCCGGCAGAGCGCCCCCAAGGCGCCCGGTGGTCGGCAGAAGCGTTCGCTCCAGGAACCCAGCCACGTCATCGACGAGGGCATGGCCACGGTCGGCGTCTTCCTGATCCGCAACGAAAAGGGCGAGGCGACCCCGAACCGGTTCTGCACCGCGGCCTCGGTGGCCTCACCGACCAAGAGCCTGGTCATCACGGCAGCGCACTGCCTCAAAGGGGCATCCCGCCGCAACATCGCGTTCGTTCCCGGCTACCGTGCCGGCCGCTCGGCGACCGGCCAGGTGGGCGAGACCCCGTACGGGATCTTCCCGGTCACACCAGGCAAGATCTGGATCGACGGCCGCTATCTGCGGGCGACGCCCGACGATGACGTCGACTTCGCGTTCCTGCGCGTCGGCCCCAACGCCCACGGACAGCTCCTGGAGGACGCCACCGGCCGCGGCAACAACCTCACCAAGGTGAACTCCGCCAGCCTCGCACGCCGGAGCGTCACGGTCGCCGGATACCCAGGCGGCCAGAAGACCCCGTTGCGGTGCACCAACAACACCACCGCCTTCCAGGGCCGGTTCATGGAAATCACCTGCGACGGCTTCCGGGCCGGCGTCAGCGGCGGACCGTTCCTGGAGAACTTCGACGGCACCCGCGGCAACCTGGTCGGCGTCATCGGCGGCTACAAGACCGGCGGTGCCTACGACCACACCTCCTACACCTCCCAGTTCGACGACGACGTCTTCCGCCTCTACCACCAGGCCGTAAGTGACGCGCCCGCGGACACCGGCTCCGGCACTTCCCTGGGCAGCTCCGGCACCTGGTCGCACGCCAGAGGCATGAGCACCGGCCGCTTCCACACCGCCTCCGTACGCAACAACACCAGCGACCTGATCGTGCGCTGGTCCGACGGCGAGGTCTCCCTCTACCCCGGCAACGGCACGTACGGCTTCGGCAAGGACATCCGGCTCGTCAAGGACAAGACCTGGAAGCAGGCAAAGCTGATCACCGCCGGCGACTTCACCGGCAACGGCAGCTACGACCTCCTCGTCTGCTGGGCCAACGGCCGAGTGACGCTCTACAAGAACGTCAACGAAACCCACAAGCTGAAGAGCGTGGTCGAGCTGCGGCGCCCCAACGGCACCTGGACCCATGCCGTCGCGATGACCGCCGGCCGTTTCGGCGGTGGCACCACACACAGCGATGATCTTGTCGTGGTCTGGTCCGACGGTGAGGTGACGCTCTACCCCAATGTCGACGCCAAGGGCATGCACGGCGAGCGACAGCTCATGCCACCGCCCCACCGCACCTGGCCCTACGCCCGGGACCTCGCCGCAGGGGACTTCAACTCCACGACGGGCGACCAAGATCTCTTCGTCCGCTGGATCGACGGCGAAGTCACCGCCTACGAAGACATTGCCCGCAACGGCATAGGCAAGCGGCGGAAGGAACACCGACTCCGGCCCCACGGCTCACCATGGCGCAATGCCACCCTGGCCACCGTCGGTGCCTTCGGCGGCCCCGACCGCCAAGACGACATCGTCACCCTGTGGAAGGGAGGCAAACTCACCCTGCGCCCCGACAGCACCGCAGAATCCATGGGCCCCGAACGCATCCTCGTCAGTCAATAGAACAGACCGCAACCGACCGCAACAGACCACCAGGCACGGGCGCGCAATCCGGTCTCACCACCGAAAGCCGCGGGCTCACAAGGTGACGAGGGCCCCGGCGCCCGGCCGGGGCCCTCGTCACATGCCCTCCATCGGGCAGGTATCGAGCACGGAGGGGGACAGGATCGGGACGGGAGAGGTGCGGGAGCGCGGCGAGCAGGGCGTGGATGCGCCCGGACTGACGGTCCAAACGGTCGGCTGGATAAACTCGTCAAAAGTTGTAGCAGGCTGTAGCGAGTGCGAAAGCCGCGTTCGGCGTGCGCGAAGGGCCCTCTGGGCTCGAAGGGGGTTCTCATGACCAACAGGCGGGGAAGCAGACCGGGGCCGGGCGAGCGGGAGATCGACGACTCCGAGCTGATGGACGTCGCGCAGGGCCCGGAGCAGGCTCACAGCCTCCACAAGGCGCTGCGCACTCTGGCCGACAACCCCAATGCGAGCGGACCGCTCCAGGAGATGGCCCAGGGCATCCTGTCGGGACGCATGGGAATGACCGACGCCATCAAGAGCGAGCGCTACATGGACGCGCTGGGCGACCGCATGACCGAGATCCGCCGCGCCGCCGAGTCGCAGACCATGGAGGACCGCGAGGCCGAGCGCGAGAAGCGCGAGCAGTGGGAGCGCAAACGGGACGAGGAAGAGCAGAAGGAGCGCGCCGAGCACGACGGTCCTTCGACCAACCTGGTCACGGGGCCGAAGAAGCGGGGGCGGGGTGGACACCGGGGTTGAGCCCGGGGCCGGATGCGGACCAAGGGCCCGTGCCCACGGAGGCTCGGGCCGTCTCGCCGGCGCACCGCCCACCGGCGAACGATGGGGAGGCCCTCGAAATGGCCCGCCCCTTCTTCGGTCCACCGGGCCTGACGGTGACACCCAGGGGTTGAGGGCTTGTCACTGCCTCTGGGTACGCTGGCACAGATATGAAACGGACGTGAACCGGCGCTCGATGACGCCGGTAGGGGAACGGGGGCGCAGTCATGGGTGACGGGTTCCAGAGCAATCCGGAGACGCTGAAGGCCGAGGGGAAGAACTTCTCCGAGATCGGCAGGGATTTCTACCAGGCCACCGCCAAGCTGAAGAACGGCCTGGCCGCGCAGGGTGACGGCGGAGGCGGTGGAGGCGGAGCACCGAAGGAGACGACGTTCTCGAGTGTCGCCCAGGACGCCTGGAAGGGCCTGACCACCTTCAGCGACAAGGAAGGCACCCCACCGTGGGGTGACGACGAGCTCGGCGAGAAGTTCGGCGTGGTCTACGAAGGCCTGCGCGACGGCATGACGGACTCGATGGACCACCTTGCCACCAAGCTCAACGAAATCGGCAAGGCGTTGGAGCGGATGGCGAAGAACCACGTGGAGAACGAGGACTTCAACGACGCTCTGGTCAAGGAGCAGAAGCCGGAGAACCAGTTCGGCGGCGAGGTGCGGATTCTGAAGTCCGTGAGCAAGTGACACGGCCCGCACCACGGGGACGTGCCCCGCGCCAAGTCTGAGTTCACCGCATGACCGTGCCTGCCCCGCAGTCGCCCCTTCACTGATAGGAGAGAGTCCGTGTCGCATCCCGCCGCGCCGGAACCGGTACAGCCCATCCCCGCCACTGCCGAAGAGGCATTGGCTGCCGCTCGCGCCCGATTCGAAGTACGGGATCCGGAAGGAAACCCGGCGCCGTTGTACGTGGTGGAGTTCGACATCGGCTTCCTCGTCCACGCCGTCATGCCCCCACCGCCGCCCGGCACTCAGGCGCCGTTGGGTGGCAGTCACATGGTGATCTCCAAAAGCGACGGAGCCGTCACCTATGTCCCCAACTTTCCGCCGGACTCCGCGATCGAGCTGTACCGCAGCCTGCGCCGGCCCCATGGCTAGGGCTTCCGCCTGAGGGCTGGACGGCTTGGGACCCGGTGTCTGCTACAGCACTGTGGCACAACAGAGCTGAGGGTTCGTAAGGGCTGTTAAGTAGGCTCTGGCATGGGCATGGGCATGGCTCTGCGCCGACGCAAGGCGGTTGAGCACTCACGAGGCTCCGAATGGCGCCTCCGGGCAGCAGCAGAGAAGCAGGGCGCTTCCGCCGGCGGTGAGGCGGATGGAGTGGGTCGGCCCACAGGGCCGGGACAACAAGAACTACATGGGCGACAACGGGGGTCTTCGTCATGGCTTTGATGCTGCCGAACGCACTTGAGTGGGTTCTCGAGATGTGTGGCTTCGAGTGGCCCACAGGCAACGAAGACAAGATGATGGAGTGCGCCAACACCTGGCGTCAGTTCGCCGCTGATGTGGAGGCCCTCCAAGCCCGTGGCATGAGCGCCGCCGGCAACGTCCTCGCCGAGAACGCCGGCGACTCCATCGAAGGCTTCAACAAGACCTGGGAGAAGTTCTCCGGCGGCTCGGGCTACTTCGACGACGCCCGGCAGGGCGCCGAGCTGATCGCCATATGCATGGACGCCGCGGCGATGCTCATCATCGGGCTAAAAGTGGCGGTGATCGCCCAGTTGGTCATCCTGGCGATCGAGATCGCCGCGGCCCAGGCCGCCGCTCCCTTTACTTTGGGTCTGTCCGAACTCGGCGCGATGGGCGCGGCCGCCGCCACGCGAATGATCCTGCGCAAACTCCTCAAGGAGATAGCCCAACAGATCTTGCAGGCGGTGTTGGAGACCGCCAAGGAACCCTTTGTCTCCGCTCTGGAAGCCATGGTCTCCGACCTGGTCGCCCAGACCGTCGAGCAGAACTTCGGCAAGCAGTCGGGCTACGACCTGGGCCGCACCGCCAAGAAGGGTTACGAAGAGGGCAAGGACGCCCTGAAGAATTCCGGTTCCACCTTCGGCGAGTCCCTGCGCGACGGCGCCGGCTCCCGCGCGGGGCACGGCGCCCGCCACGGACTGACCAACAGCGGAAACCACGGCGGCGACGGCTCGTCGGACTCCGGCAACGACAGCTCGTCGAACTCCAACGATTCGTCGTCGAACGACAGCAGTTCCCACGACTCTTCGTCCAACGATTCGCCGTCGAACGGTTCCTCGTCATCGAACAGTTCCTCGTCATCGAACGGTTCCTCGTCGTCGAACAGCACCTCGTCGTCCAACGACAGCAGTTCGTCCAACAACTCCCCCAGCACCTCGCATTCGTCGAGCTCGCCGAGCTCGTCCCACTCGTCATCGAACGACAGCAGTTCGTCGAGCCACTCCCCGAGTTCCAGTAATTCGCCGAGTTCGAGCAGCGGCGACTCCGGGCGCAGGGCACCGGATACCGGCGGTCCGTCGTCCTCGTCTCCGTCGAGCGCTTCGGACAGCTCTTCGTCGAACCCGTCATCGTCGTCGAGCCCGCCCTCATCGTCCGAGAGCCCGTCGGCTTCGAGTTCGCCCTCCTCTTCCTCGAGTACGCCGTCCAACAGCAGCACGGACAGCACCGGCAGCCCGGACTCGTCGAACCCCTCGTCGTCCTCGCCCTCACCAAGCCGTGGCTCCGACTCGCCCAGCCCTTTCGACGTGGGCACCCAGGCCTACAGGGACAGCATCGGTCGTCCTCTGGACGACGACTCGTCCACCCCCGACGCGTCTCCGGACTCGTCCACGCCGTCCACGCCGTCCACCACGACGAGGCCGGACGTGGAGGGCGGACCGGCCCCCGACACCACCCCCGACTCCGCCCGTCCGGACAGCACACCGGACGCCCCGCCGAGCACGGCACCGGGCAACGAGCCCTCCATGCCCTCCAACTCCTCGCCCATCGAGGGCCCGGGCACCACGCCGGATGCCGATGGCTCCCCGGCGCCGGACACCACTCCGGACAGCGCTCGCCCGAGCCGCCCGGAAGGCGTCGACGTCCACACCCCGGAGCAGGGCGCGTCGATCCCGGACCCGCGCAACGCCGAGCCCGCGCCCATGCCGTCGTCGCCGCCGGAGACAGACCGCCCCGAGGCCGCGCCGGCCCCGGCTCCCGACAACTCCCGCCCCGAACCAGGCATGCACCAGGTCGACCGCGACCCGGTCACCACCATGCCCGCACCGGCCCAGGGCCCCATGCCGGACGACTCCCACGACGGCAACAACCACGACAACCAGAACCAGGCCGGCGGCCGCGGCTCCATGCCGAGCGGCGCCATGCCCGGCAACACGCCCACCGCACACCCCAGCCCTGGTCAGGGCCACGCGCCGACACCGTCAACACGGACCCCGCAAGACTCGGACCACGAACACATGGGCCTCATGGGCGACGCCGCGATGGCGGCGCCCCCTGCCCCCGGTACGCAGCCCGGTGAGGCGGGCACCCCGCAGCAGGCGGCCCCGTCGTCCGCGACGCCCTCGATGCCGCCACCGGGTGCCATGCCACCACCGGCGGCCGGCCCCATCCCGACGCAGGCGCCGGCGGCAGGCAACCGCACGACGACACCGCGGGCCACCACGCCCAGCGCCCCGACGCGGCGTACGGACACGACGCGACGTACGGAACAGCCGAGCACCAGGCCCACGACGCCGCCGCGGGACACCCAGCAGAACCGTCCGGCATCACCCCCGCGCACCGAGACACCGCGCAGCGAGCCACCGAGCCGTCCGACCACGCAGCCGCGCGCTGACTCACCGCGTACCGAAACACCGAGTCGCCCCACCACACCACCACGCACTGACACGCCGCGTGCCGAGACTCCGCGCACCGAGACACCTGGGCGCCCGACCTCGCCGCCCCGCGGCGAGCAGCCGACGAACCGGCAGTCACCGGCCCAGTCCCCCACTTCCACGCCGAACGACCAGGGGATGCCGGCACCGAACAACCAACAGCCGGACCATCAGCAGCCGGACACCACCCACCAGACGCCCGATCACCACCAGGCCCCCGCTGTCGACAGCGCGCCCGAGCAGCCCACGGCGCCTCCGCCTCCGCCCCAGGCAGACAACCTTTCGGACATCCGTAACGACCTCAGCATCCCGCACGAAGGCCTGACCACACCCGACCCCGCTCATCAGCAGGACCTCGAGAACGCCCACCCGAGGAATCCCGACGGCACCCCGCAGGTGTACGCGGACCCGCGGCAAGGAAACTGGGCCGCTCTGCAGAACGACGGCGGCGTGGGGGTGCCCGGCCGGTCCAACAACTGCGCCGACTGCACCCGCTCGTTCCTCGAGACATGGTTCGGCCGCCCGACGGTGTCCGCCCCGCGCACCTTGGACCTCAATGCGGACGGCAGCCTGAACACCTTTTCCGCGGAGCGCGACTCGGTCGCCAACCAGGCGCGTTGGGCCGGCGCACCCAGCACGTATGCGGGCAAGGACCATCCCAACCCGTACGCGCGTATCGCCTACGAGCTGTCGCAGGCCGGGCATGGCTCGGCAGCCGTGATCGGCGTCAACTGGCCCGGCGGTGGCGGCCATGCCTTCGCCGCGGTCAACCACAACGGCCAGGTCCTGTTCGTCGACGCGCAAACAGGCGTCGTCAGCGAGAATCCGATTCACCTGGGCGCCCAAGAGGTCTTCTACACCCCGCTGGACGCCAATCGGAATCCGATCACTCCGTACTTCCTGACCCCGTCGACGCCTCAACCGTCCGCCCAGAACACTCCGGACACCAACAACAGTCCGGGCCCCGACTCGTCGACGGATCAGTCAACTCCCGAAACGGAGTCGGACGGACCTTCCCACACCTCGCCGTCCACTGAACCGTCCACTAATCCGTCCGCTGAGCCGTCCACTGACGAGTCGCCCTCCGACAACGACGACTCGACCGCCGAACAGAACGCGAACGACGGCAGCACCGACACGGCACCGCCGTCGACGACCCCGGAATCCTCCACAACGACGGAGACGACGCCGACCCCCGGAACGACGCCGACCCCGGAGACGACATCACCGCAGAACGGGGACATCTCTCCGGACGCGAACACCACCCAGGACTCCAACCCGGACCAGGTATCCGAGACCGCCCCGGACACGGAATCCACCACGGACCGGGACTCGGAAACGGCCCAGGACTCGGACGCGACGGACCAGGACAGCCCCCAGCCCGACAACGCGCAGGACACGCAGGACAGCCAGGAATCCCAGGCTCCTGAGGATTCCCAGGACACCGACGACACCCAGGACCCTCAAGACACCGACCAGCAACCGGAGTCGGGGGAACCGGTCTTCCCGTCCACCGCCACGCGCCCCTCCGGTCCGCCGGATGGCTACGACGACCCCACCGACGCCGACAACCGCGCGCAGCAGGAGAGATTCCCGCGCAACGAGGACGGCTCGTTCCAGCAGGCCCCTGACCCGCGCGAGGGCACCTGGGTCGACGATCTGCGCGGCCAGAATCCCGACGAGTCCGGGCGTAACGTCAACTGCCCCGACGGAGCACTGGCGTTCGTCGAGTCGTACGCGGGCAACCCCACGGTCGCCGCCCGCCGCAGCCCGAATGAGGACGGCACCCCCGCCGACACTCCCGAGCCCAACGGCCGCGACCGTATCGAGAACGCCCTGGGCGCCGAGTTCGACGACTTCGGCGACGGCCGCGACGCGTACAAGAACCTGGAGACCACTCTCCTCAACGAGGGCCACGGCTCACAGGCCGTGATCATCACCCAGAACGCCGACGGCCGTGCCCACGCCTGGAACGTGGTCAACCACAACGGTCAGATCGTCTACGCCGACCCGCAGACGGGCCAGAGCAGCACCACCCCGCTCCACAGCGGCAACAACGGGGTCTTCGCGATCCCGTTGGATGCCAGCCGTCGCCCCATCGAGACCACCAACCAGCCCACCAACCAGCCCACCACGCAGAACCAGAGCCAGACCACACCTGCCGGTACGGACCACACATCGCCCCAGCGCCCGGCCGGTGCGACCCCTGGGTCCAACGACCCCAGCGCGGAAGCCACTCGTGAGCGGCGCAACCAGAGCCTTCCCGACCCGGAAGGACGGACCGATTCGCATGCGAACCTTCCTCCGGACACGGCACAGGGCGACCTCCGAGACGCGCACGACGTCCATCGGATCGGTCTGGACCCGGTCCAGGCGCAGATGCGGCAGTGGGCCCAGCCGCAAGGCAACCCGCCCCGGGTGCCCTTGGCCGACGTACTGCGGGAATCCATCGATCGCCGTCGGGCGCACGCGGAGTCGGCGCAGCAGGTACGTGAAGCCAGGCAGGACTATGACAGGGCGCTGAAGGAAGTCGCCGACGCCAAGGCAGAGCGGACCAGGGCGGCGACCGCGGAGCGGAAAGCCAAGACCGAGGACGCGAAGCAGGCGGCTCAGGCCAAGCGGGCGGCGGCGGAGCAGCGGCTCGCCAATGCCCAGCAGGCTCTCCCCCAGGCTCATGCCGCCCACAAGGCCGCGATGACGGCGCACCGGAATGTTCCGATGCCGTCGACAAACTTCACCGACAGTGATCTCCGGCAGCATCTTGATCCCGCGTGGTCGGACATGAACGACGGCCAGCGGTACGCCGCGATCGCCACTCTGGCCCGCATCAGCCAGTCCTTCCATGCCAACAACGCCGTTGGCGTGAACCCCGACCCGGCAGCGAACAACGACGCGTACAACAACGGAAAGTTCCACGAATCAGCGGCTCCCTGGCGACGTGAACTCGCATCGCACCCGGACGGGACGAACCTTCGGGATGTGGAGGACCTCAAGCGGCTGCTCGAGGAGACGGATGGCAATTCGCCCGACTTCTCCGGCAAGAACTACGCGGTCGTGGAAGTCTTCGACCCGGACACCAAGGAAAGTCACTACATCGTCGATTCGTCGGTTCCCCCTGCCGTGGACGGCGCCGACCCGATGCACTCCGAGTCCCACATCCTCGATTGGATCGACCAGCTCAACGAGAATCGCGAAGCTCGGGGGCAGGCCAAAGTCGAGGTCAAGGGCCTCTACACCGAACGTGAGCCTTGTGGCCTGCCCAACACCAAATCCGGTCATCCCACCGGCCACGCCAACTGCTCCAAGACAATCAACGATTCCACGGCGATGGACGGTGTTCCCGTCTACTACAGCACGACCTATCGAGCGGACCCGGACCTCAAGAAGCTCAAGGCAGCCGAGAGGGACAGGCTGCGCGCGGAAGGCAGGCCCGAGTCTCAGATCAGGACTGCGCTCGGCAAGTACCGCACGCCGAGCCAGCAGATCCAGGACGCGGAGATTCGGCAACACCTGAACTTCGTCAACGAATTGGCGCAGACGCTGGCGAATCCGGGCCAGAACACACCGCCGGCCCCAACGCCCGACCACAACACACCGCCCACCCAGGCACCTCAGTCGGGCCCGTCCCATCCCACGGACCCCCACCGCACACCCCCATCGGACCCGGCGGGCACGGACCGCAGGCCCCCTGCCGACCCCGCAGGCACAGACCACCGCCCCCCCACCGACCCCACAGACACAGACCGCAGGCCCCCGACGGACCCGGCCGGCACGCCGACCACCAACCCGTCCGATAGCGAGCGCACACCTTCGGCAGACCTCGCAAGCATCAACTCCCCGGTGGACAACGGGACTGCGGGCAACAGAACTGCGGGCAACGGGACTGCGGGCAGCGGAATATCCACGCCGGCGGACTCGCAGCGCTCACACCGCGACGTTTCGCGGCAGGAGACCGAACTCGCGCGCGCGGCAGAGACCCCGCGCCCCACCACCGCCGCCACGGGGGCGGGCGAGCAGGCCGACGCCCCGAACCGATCCGCGGACGAGCCGCACGAGGGCTCCCCCGCCTCGGACAACCAGCCTGAAAAGCGAGGCCGGTTCAAGCGGGTCTGGCAGTCCTTTACCCAGTCAGGCCCGGCTGAGCCCACCGAGATCACCACTGAGGTGGACCAGCCGCGCTTCGGCAACCACAAGAAGCCGGCGGAGTTCCAGCCCGACCGTTACGGCACTCCGCTGGACCGTCCCGACGGGACGCGCGTGCCGCTGTTCGACGGGCCTCCGTCGCGCGAGCAGACGCAGCAGGGTGCCATCGGCGACTGCGGCATCATCGCCACCTTGGGCGCCATCGCAAGCAGGTACCCGGATCTCCTCCAGGACATGATCCGGGAGACGGAGGACGGCAATTACGAGGTCCGTTTCCACGAGGTGCGGCGCAACAACTACGGCAACCAGGCTCCGACCGGCCGCGTCCTGACCGTGCGCGTCACCCCGGACGTGCCCGTGTACAGCGAATTTCCCAACACCACCGCCTACGCCAACGCCAACGACACGGGCGTGGCCTGGCCGGCGATCATGGAAAAGGCCATCGCGGGCCTGGACCAGTTCTGGGACGACAAAAAGCGCGAGCACGAGTTGCAGTTCCCCGGCAACAAGGACTTCGACGGCAATCTGCTGACGGGCTACTCCCGTATCACCCAGGGCTCCACATCGGGGGACCGTGCCGAGCTGCTCGCCCAGCTCACGGGACGTACATCGGAGAACCACGAATTCCCGACGCAGTACGATATGCACGGCCGCAGTCCGGAAAAGCAAATCCTGGCCCACCTGCGAGAGCTCACGGAAAGCGGCAGACCGGTCGTTATCGGCACTCGCCCGAAGGGCACGGGCGTGGAGAACAAGATGGAGAAGGACCTCCTGAGTTCACATGCCTACGAGATCGTCTCGGTCGACGACAAGGGCCTGATTCAGTTGCGCAATCCGCACAACTCGAAGCATCCCCAGCCGCTGACCATCAAGGAATTCATGAAATACTGCAGCAACCAGTACGCGTCTTTGGAGGATGAGAAGTGAGCGTCGACACGATTCGTCTCTGGCACGGGATTCAGCGCAGTACCGAGAACGCTCGCTTCGCAGTGATGGACATCTACAGGGAGTCCGACGCCTCGGTCAGGGTTCGGCTCGGGATCGTCGCCACCGAGGAGCAGGATCACACCCTCCGCATTGGTGAGAACTTCCTCGTGGGCGATGAGACATGGCAGCTCGCCGACTTGACGGGTTGGCCGAGCGAGGACGACTGGGTCGTGGTGCTGCGCCGCGTCGTGGCTGCCCCGGCCTGATTCCGCCACCGCCCACCACGCGTAGAGTCGGGGAGTCATCGCGCAACTGAGGAGGACCATGCCCGAGCCAACCGCCGACACCCCCGGAATCCCCGAGGAAGAGGTCGCCGGTCGCGTCGGCGCATGGTGGCGTGAGGGTGGGAACGGCGGCCAAGTGGCCTTTCTTGTCCCTGCGGACGGCCATGACACCTCGGCCGTCATGCGGGACATCCACGAGCACGTGCCCGGCAGTGTCGTCGTCGACGCCACCGGTCTCACCGCCGAGCAGGTCATGCAGCAGGCCCTCACGGCGCTCGGAGTCGATCTGTCCGCGGACAAGCGGGACGACTGGCGTTTCGCGCTCGGCTCGTGGCCCGAGGAGCGGCTGCTGCTGGTCGTCAACGCGCACCGTGCCGGGCCGACACGGCGGTCGTACGAGCCCGAACGGTTGGTGACCCGGACCCTTCCGTGGCTGGCACGTGGCAAGTTGGCCGTGGTGGTCCAGGTCGTTCCCGAGTTGCTGCCGGCCCGCGTGGATCCCAGGGCGGTGTTTCGGCTGTCCGCGGCGGCCGTCGAGCCTCTGCCGGCGGTAACGGAGTCCGTTGCCGTGCGGGCGTTGGCACTGGCCGAGCCCCGCTTCGTACCCATCCCTGTCTGGGCCCAACTTGTCACCGCGCTGACCGGTGAAGCGGCATCCGAGGACGAACTCGCTGAATTCGCGAGGGAAGGGTCCGGAATTCTCCGGCTCGGACCTCTCGGGGTTTCCTTTGTCGACGAGGGCCTGGCCGAGACCTTGCGTCGGGAAATCGAATCTGCCGACCTCTCCCGTGTCAATGGGCAATTGGTTGCTTGGCTGATGCGCTCGGCTCCGGGTTTTCACCACCCCGAGGGGTGGGCCAAGCGCGGTGCCGTCGGCCTGTACGCGGCCACTGGGCTCGCCATGCACGCCGTACAGGCGGGAACGTACGACGAAGTTCTGCGGGACGGACGTGCCATCGCCAATCTGCCGCAAACGGCGCTCATGGACGCGGCACGAAGCATGACGTTCCTCATCCCCGGAAACACGGCCGCCGCCGACGCGATTCATCTGTGGGGCTGGGGAGTCACACCGCGGCACCAGACGGAGTGGGCCTCGTGGCTGCACTTGATGGCGCTTTCGCGCGACGATCTCGAGTTCGCGTCAGCGGTCGCCTCCTCTTGTGTGACACTGCCCTGGCAGGTCAAGTGGGCCCATTGGCGGCCGCCGGGTGGCTATCACGCGCACTATCTGCGGGCCGGGAGATTCGCCGCACTGGCGGAGGTGCGCTGGCAGGGGCGACCCGCCATTGCCGGTTTGCAGCAGCGGACGGTGGACGGCGCACAGCAGCCGTATGTCTCGATCTGGGACGCGGAGACGGGAAACCGTGTCGCAGGCCCCTGGGAGAACGACGAGATTCCGCAGGAGCATCGTGCGGATCTCACCTGGCCCGCGTCCCCCACGGACGGCTCCGCTTCGCCCGCTCTCGCCCGAGAACTGTTCGGTTCGTCGTCCCCCCGGCGAAGCAAGCAGGCTTTTGTACTGCCTTGCGCCCCATTGGCCGTGGGTGACGTCGTCGTTTTCGGGGGCGACCTGGGGCTGATCGCCATCCGACCTGCGGACGGTGTGGACGTCTCCGACTTCGGTGCCCGGCAGCAGCCCCTGAGCTGGGATTACACGGACGCGGGCGCGAGCAGTCCGAGCGACGTGCCGGACCCGAGTCCCGAGGACGTCATCACCCTGTTCGGCGAGGACGCGATCTATCCCATCGAGGTCGAGGATTTCCCGGATCGGCTCACCCACGCGGCGACCCGCGAACTTCTCCTGGAATTCGGGCTGCCACACATGAACGAAGGGGCCATGGGGCTGTTCCCGTACGGCAACTGGGAGATGGGAATTCTCGACGAACTGCCCTCCTGGCCCGAGGGAATCGAGCCTGTCCCCGAAACCGGGCCCTTCTTCCAGATCGGCACATGGATGGGCGGCAAGCTCGTCATCGACGGGCCCACCGGACACGTCCTGCGGGTTCCCACGAAGCCGGGCCAGGACCACCTCGCCGGCCTTCCCGCCGCGCACAGCCTCGAAGATTTCCTCACCATGGTCGCGCTGTGGGTCACCGGGCTGCGTACGCGCAGTATTCTGCCCCCGGCCCATTCCGAGCGAGGGCAGATCACCTCTTGGGTCCTGGGGGCGCTGGCCGAGGTCGACGAGACGGGCAGTGAGCAGCCCGCCTGGTCGTACGTACTCCACAACGAGTGACACCGATCAGCCGGAGGGGCGTGCGACAAGACGCCTGAGCCCCTCCTGGAAGTTGACCCCCGTCTGGAGCGCCTTTTTCAGGCCTGGGCGACCTGCAACTCGGACGGGTCGGGCAAGGTCTCGTCGATCCGTGTGCGCAAGCCCGGCGTGAGCCTGGTGCCGGTCAGGTCCTCGGGACGCAGCGTGGCCATCAGCCCTTCGATCGCTGGACGGTCGGCCTCGGTCGCTTTCGGCTTGGTGCGCGGCGTGGGCTGCCTCAAGCGCCCGTACAGAATTCGTACGTACGCGAAGAGACGCGGCGCGTTGTCGGCAACGCGCCGCGCCTCCAAGGCGATCGGGGTCGATCAGAACAACCCGTGCCACATCTGCTCGACGATCACCGACCACCAGTTCCTCGGGTCGTCCAGGGCCGATGCGTCGATGGCGACGAGCTCCTCCTGGAAGTCGGCGAGGGCGCTGCCCGCCATGATCGGGTCGAGCGCGGTCATCTTCTCGCGCGTGGTGTGCAGGAGCGCGAGGGAGCGGGCGAAGGCGGACACCGAGGCGTTGACGCGGCGGCCCGCGCCGCTTTCCGGTGTGACGGCCCAGAGCTGGCCGACCGGCTCACCCTCCAGTACGGACCCCGCGCACTGGACGGTGATCAGAGCGACCCCGTCGGTGCCGATCCTGACGTGGCCCTCCAGGAACGCGAGGGAGTCGGCGCTCGCCTGGGAGCCGACCTCGCGCAGATGCCCGGCGGCATTGCCGAACAGGCCCGCCGGAAGCTCCGCCTCCGGGTTGTCGGCCGTGAAGAAGAACGGGATGTCGGGAAGCCCGGCCCCTGTCAGCGTGGCCTTGGCGGCCTCGGGGAGCGGGGTGCCCGCCATGTCGTCGGCGTCGTAGCGACGTACGTCGTCGGCGTCGAAGGCCTCTGCCAGCTCGCGGCCCAGGGCAACGTCGCTGAGCGGCTCGGCCGGCTCGACGTCGGTCGGCACCGGCGCGCGGTGAGGCCGGGGCGGCGGCTGCTGTCCCGCGATCTGGTGCATCGTCTCGACGTGCTGGATCAGCCCGGCGATCGCCTCGGCGCGCTCCTCGCCCCGCAGGCCGTACTCATGCGTGCAGGAGAACCGGGCGTTGGGGTAGTGACGGCCGAGCAGCACGCCCGGGTACCCGCCGGGGAGCAGGCTGGAGCTGAGGTCGGTGTGGACCGCGACCACGTTCTCCGCGGGGACGCCGAGGCTGTCCAGCTCCACCACGGCCTGGTACTCGGAGTGCGGCTCACCGGGGGCGGAGTTCTTGGCGAGGCTCGTCTCCTCGCCGGTGCGCGGGTCGACGTAGGTGATGACCGTGGTGTTGCCGGGGCCCGTGACCGCCGGCTGCGCGGGCGGCGCGGCCTCCTGACCGCCGCCGTGCTTTTGCCGATACATCCCCACGACCTCCTCGACCGGCACGGACGGCCAGGTGCTGAGCTCGCCGGTGCGGCGGTCGACCACACCGCAGGAGTGGCCGATCGTGGCCGGCGGCCGGCGCTTGCCCGTGACCGGGTCACGCTCGATCGGCGGGGCCGCGGCCCACACCACCCAGCCCAGATCGAACTCCTGCATCCGCACCTCACGGTGCTCCTGTCCCTCGGGGTTGAGCCACCCCTCGGCGGTCGCGAGCGCCTGCTCCTGGCTGATCACGGGAACTCCCTTCGAGTCGTCGGGCGGACGGGGCCGGTGCGGCCGGGGTCGGTGCCGGGTGCGCTCCGCGGTCCTCGTCCGAGTGGGCCGGGTGCAGACACTCTGATGCGCGCGCCTTCGAGAGGCTTCGGGCCTGTGAGGCTTTGAGGCTAACGGTCTGCGGTGGGTGGGTGTCAGGCGGTCGGGTGGGCATCGGGCCCGGGGGCTTGTACGGGCTCGGGCTCGGGCTCGGCTGCCCGGGGGTCGGGGACGGAGCGCCGAGCGGTCGTGTCATAGGCCTGCGCCGGGCGGATCTGCAGCGCCTTCACACCGCTTTCCGTGGCAACAAGGAGGATCCCGTCGGGGGAGAGGTCGGTTCCCGTGAAGGGCGTGGCGGAGATCAGGGCCGTGACGATCTTCTCGTCGCCCTTCTGCTCGCCGCGCCGCCAGACGCGTACATAGTCGGCGCCGCGGCTGAACCCGAGCGGCCCCGTGGCGCGCTCGTCATCCGAGGGGCGCTGGATCCGGGGCGGGTCGGCATCGATGACGGAGCCGGTGGCGAGGTCCTGCACCAGCACGCCGGGGGCCTCGGGATCGTCGGCCTTCAACGGGCTTGAACCCGGGGTTCCTTGAGGCACCATGCTCACGGCGACCGCGAGCGGGGCCGGCTCCGGAGGCTCCTGCTTCGCAGGAGCCTCCGCGGCGCTGTCCGACGCGGCCACGGACGGGGACAGTGTGCCGACGGTCACGGCGTCGGCCCCGGCGACCGGTACGCTCCACAGGGTGTGCCAGGGAAGCTCGGGCACCAGGCGCCGCAACACCGCCGCGTACTCCGGCAGTCCGTCTTCGACGAACGCGGTCTCCAGGAGCGCCGCTCGAAGGATCGCGGGTGCCTGGGTGCGGGTGAGCAGCGGGGCCGTACGCAGATAGGTGCGCGCCGGTGCGTCCAGCTGCTCCGGAGGTACGGCCTCCACCGCGGCGCGCAACCGCACCGGGTCGGCGTGGGCGAACAGGCCGGGGTCGGTGAGGAGCCGGGGCAGCAAACCGGCCTCCAGGGTGTGTCCCGCGATGTGATCGCGAACGTACTCCCCTGCCTTCGCCCAGTCCTGATCGGGTACGGCCTCCAGCAGCTCCATGGCGATACGCGCCTGAGCGCCCGGAATATCCCGAATGCCTTCCCGAACGGCCTCGCCGATGCCCGGGTGCTGCAACCCGAGGAGTGTCCGCTCGTCCTCGGGGATGCCTTCGCCGTCCCTCTCGACGGGGCGGATGAAGGGGGCGACGAGCAGCATGCCCCGGGCCATGTCCTCGCTCATGTCCCGCTCGGCGACGGCGGAGGCGAGCGGGGTCAGCAGGTGCACGGGCAGGCCGTCGCCCTCCGCAAGGGCGAGGGGCGCGAGGATCTGCCGCAGGGTGCGGGGGTGGGTGTCAAGTCGCTGGGCGTGCAGATCGAGCACTTCGCCTACGCTGCCGGGCAGTTGGCTCGCATCCGCCGGGTCGAACCCCTCCGGGTGCATCAGGATCGACTGCACGGCGAGATGTACGGTCAGGCGGCTGCCCGCGCCGTCTCCCGCGTGCCGGGCGATCGCCTGGGCGAGCGCGCGTCGAGCGTCGGGCTCGGTCGTGAACGGCAGCTCCGGGGCGCCGAATTGGGGATCGAGCAGCGCCTCGGCCTGTAGCACAAGCCCTTCGGGGTCGGCCCACTCGGATGCGTCGAGGTCGATGATCTGGGCCACGCCGGGCGGCAGGCCCTCGGCGAGCTCGACGGCGAGCTCCCGGGGCACGTCGGCGAGAAGGCGTATGGACTCGACGGCGGCGAGGGGCTTCAGCACGTTCCGCACCACGTGCGCGGGCTCACCCGCCCCCCGCACCGGACCGGCTCGATCCACATCCGGCACCACGATCGTCACCGGCCGTCCGGACAACGGGAGTTGACCGAGTTCGGGGAAGATGTCGGCGGTGCGGGTCGCGGACAACTCGTAGTGATCGGCGAGCAGCCACAGGGTCTGCGCCGCCGTCAGCCCGGCGACGCTGGGCACCGCGGGTGCGGGCAAGTCCGGAGGCACGGTCGCCGGATCGAGCGCGTCCAGTTCGAGCCCCTTGCGATACTCCGGGTCGCAGAGCATCAGGAACCCCATGAGCAGCCGCGAACACCCGGTGCCCGGACTTCCGGTCAGGATGACGACCCGAGGCGCGCCCGGCCGCTCCCTCCGCCACGCGGTGAGCGCGCGCAGCGCAGCATTGCGCCCCCCGATGTAGGGGTGGGGCTCATGAGCCTTGGTCTGTTCTGGGGCCTGGGTCGGGCTGGTCATTGTCTCCCCGTTGTCCTGTCCGTCCGGCACCGTCAAGTCGTGTTGACCGTACGCCGTTCATCCTAGGGGCGTCGCACGGGGTGAATCGCACCCCGACCGCCGCTTGTCACCCAGGTGTGGCGTGCGCCTGCCACCCACGTGTGGCGCGGCGCCGGCGACGCGGCTCGGTGATCGATTCCGGCGGGGCGAACGCGTACACCGAAGCGGCGCCGACGTGCCGTTCACAGGCGTGGCTGGATTGTGCGCGGGCGACCTCACGGGGTGCCTGCGATCACCCCGTGAAACCTTCGTACCCGCATCATGCCGTACCCCACTGACAACGCCCCCGACCTGCCCTGATTCACCATTCACCCAAGGACCTTCATGGGCAGCCCCTTCACCACGCGCGAGCGCAGCAGCACGCCCTACTGACGACGCTCCGAGACTTCCGCCCACGCCGTCGTGGACCGTTTTGCCTTCGTCGCCCTTGGCGAAGGCAGTGATGATCTTGCTCATCGCATCTGCCTCTTCCTTGGTGTGGGGTGTGCCTTGTTCCAGGTCGGTACCGAACTCGTGGCCGGTGGCCGGTGGCTGCTGCCTCCAGCGCATGGCCAGTGGAAGCTCCGCTGTACCTGCCGACCTCGTCCCTCGGCAGGCGGTCCGCTCCGCTCTCGCGGCGAGATGTTCCTCAGCGGTCGAGCTCGCGGACCGATTCGTGCCGGTCGCTCCGCGCAGGCGGAGATCGCGCCGACAGACCTATCCACCCCGCGCCCAGGGCCGCCCCTCCTCTGGGACTTTTCAGGGACTTTCAGCTCTGCCAGAGGGACTTCCGAGGAATTTCGGCTGCCCAAAGCGGCAAGCGCGTGAAAGGTCGGAAGGGGACTCCGACGCAGGTCAGAGCCCTTCGCCAGGAACCCCAGCCACGCCGTCGTATGACCGGACCGGACACGGGAAGCGGAGCACCGCTCGCACCGACCGCGAGCTTCTCTCCGTACGTCTTCCTGTGACTCCTCCTGATCGTCACGCTCCTCTCCGGGAAATATTCGGCTGCCACACCACCACCGCCGACACCCTGCAGCCGCATGGACGCCGCAGAGCGCTTCGACGGCAAGATTCGGCGTCCCATCCCATGACGCAACCTCAAGGTCCTCGCTCGAGTTGCCACGTAGCGAATCCTCAACTCCAGCCCACATTTGGCGCGACCGGGAATTTCGAGCTACAACAACACACCCCCGAAGGGAAGACCCATCGGAACGCTCGGATCGATGGGTACGGATTTAGCGACGGTCCTGGAAAAGGGTGCAGGCATGCCCGGCAAGCGGTGGCTCGTGCGGTACCGGGAGCCCGGTGGGCGTAGTGCTCGGCAGCGCGAGAAGTCGTTCGACCGCAAGAAGGACGCGATGGATTTCGCGACCAAGATGGAGAACGACAAAAAGGAGAGCCTCTACGTCGATCCGGATGCAGGCAAGGTGTCGGTGCGGCGTTATGCGGCCGATTGGCTCGGCCTGAAGAGCATGGCGGCTGGCACGGAGGAGTCGTACGAGCGCATCATGCGCCTGCACGTACCCCCGCAGCTGGGCAAGAAGACGATCTCCCAGGTCACCGCGGCGCACGTGGAGGAGCTCATGCAAGTAGACGAGAGGGCGCTCCCCAGCTATGGAGAGATTTCAGCCGTGGCCAAGGAAATTGGACCTCGCTTGGAGCCGGCAGTATGGCTCATGGCCTGCTGCGGATTGCGCATCGGCGAGTCGCTGAGTGTCTTCCCGGAGGACATCCTCGACGGCACCTTGCGTTGCCGACGGCAAGGTGTGCACATCAAGAATTCGTCGGGTAAGTACGTCGCCCTCCCTGCACTCCTGAAGCATCGGAAAGAGGGCGAGTGGCGCGACATACCTGCACCCTCGCCCCTTGAACCGCTCGTTGAACCACTCGCTATACGGAATCAAGCCGGGGAATGATCCATCCCGACCTTTTTCGTAAGTCCTGGGACCGCGCGCTGAGAGGTTGTCTCACGTGGCAAGTTTCGCGAGCTTCTTGTAGCAAGTCAGGGCGGCGGCCACGGCCCGGCCTCGGCTCTGCCAGTCGATGCGGACCACGTACGGGATCTTGAGACCACGAGCAGCCGATGGCAGGCTCATGCCGCATGATCGATGAATTCGCGAAAGACAACCTGCACGGGAGACTGCGGCGGGACCGCAAGGCGCTGCTCTGGAAACTCGACGACTTGTCCGAATACGACGCCCGCCGACCTTTGACGGCGACCGGGACCAACCTCCTCGGCCTGCTCAAACACGTGGCCACCGTCGAGGCCAGGTACTTCGGCGAGGTCTTCGACCGCCCTTCCCCGGAACCGCTGCCCCGGTGGCAGGACTCCAACGGCAGCGATCTGTGGGCGACCGAGGACGAGACCCGCGATCAGATCATCGGGTTCTACCGGCGCACGTGGGAACACTCGGACGCGACGATCAACGAGCTTCCCCTCGACGCCCCCGGCCACGTGCCGTGGTGGCCGGAGCCTTATGCCGACACGAACCTGTTCGCCATCATGGTCCATGTCCTCGGCGAGTCCATCCGGCATGCCGGGCACGCCGATATCCTGCGCGAGGGCCTCGACGGCCGGACCGGGTTGCGCGCCGAACACGAAAAGCAGATCGACGAGCAAGCCCGTGCAGCCTACTGCGCGAAGATCGAGCAGGCCGCCAGGTCGGCCACACCAATCAAGGCTTAGAGGTTGTCTCACGTGCCTTGATGTTCGTGCGGCACGATGCCGGTCGTGGGCGCTGATCTATCGAAGCGTCTGGTTCCTGATGAACTATGGGAGCGGGCCGCCCCGTTGTTGCTGTCGTTCGCTGCTCGTCCGCAAGGTGGTGGGACCGCTCCGTGTGACGAGCGGACCGTGTTCACGGCAGTGGTGTACGCGCTGACCAGCGGCTGTGCCTGGCGGCATCTGCCGCCGACGTTCGGCACGTCGCCCGCACCGCGCATCGCAGCTTCACGGTATGGACCGAGGCAGGCCTGTGGCGTCGGATGCACCGGGCGGTGCTGGACGAACTCGGGGCCCGGGGCGAGGTGGACTGGACCTCGGCGATCGTCGACGCGGCCTCCGTTCGCGCCAAAAGGGGGGATCGCTGACCGGGCCGAACCCGGTCGATCGCTTGGCTCTTCGGCTGCCGTCGCCTCACTGTCCGATACGAACGAAAGGGCTCGCACTTCCTCGCCTTCCTCGGCCTGGCCACCGCCCTGATCTGCTACCAGAAGCTCGCGAAACTTGCCACGTGAGACACCCTCTTAAACACCTCGGGCTTCCGAACCACAACCCGCACGACCTGCGCACAAATGGCCACCGTGACCCTGAGCAACGGTGTGCCCATCCACGAGGTGTCACGGCGGATGGGCCACAGCTCGATCAAGATCACGGTGGACCGGTACGGCCACCTCCCCCTCGATGGCACCGAGCGCCGCCGTCACGTGAGCGAGGCGGCCTTCGGGGCGCCCATGCTCAGCGGATTCCCAGCTCCCGCAGCACACGGCGCTGGCGTGGCGTCGGCCTGGTCGGCCAGTAGAGGTAGCAGACGCCTCCGCTGCCGCTCTTGACCTTGCCCTTGTCGTCGTACCGCTTGGTGCGCAGCCAGATGTTCTCGAACTGCCGGCGCCGGTACACCCGGCGCACGGCCCGATCGTCCGGTGCCGCCGGGTCGTGGGCGATGACGTCGCCGTTCTCCGTGAAGCCGATGACGGTCATCAGATGTCCGGCGGTGCCGTAGCCCGCGCCGTCGAGTTCGGTCTTCAGGAAGGACTGGGACGTTATGACCGGGATGCCCGCGTGGATGAGGCGCTCGGCGTCCGTGAGGGAGGAGAGGCGGGTGACGACGGCCTCGAGGTCCTTGTATGTAGCGGCGTAGGCGGCGTTGAAGGGCCAGTTGCCGCAGCCGTCGTACTGGTAGTCGAAGGTGTGGCGGGCGGCGTGGCAGACCTGGGGGTCGGCGTAGTCGGGGTTGACCCAGGCGAGGTCCTCGGGAGTGGGCCTGCGGCCCCAGGACTCGATGATCATCTGGGAGGAGGTGGGGCTGCACCAGGCCTCTCCCCCGTTGTCGTACTGGGGGTACTGGCCCTTGTGGATCTCCTGCGAGTAGCGGGGCACGCGCAGCTCCCGGCCGACCAGGCCCGGGGCGGAGGCCGGGACCTCGAAGCGGTCGGGGAGGTCGGAGCCCATGGCGCCCAGCCGCCATACGGTCGGGGTGCGCCCGCTGCCGGGCGTGCGGTGGAGCGTCACGCGCAGGGCGTACGAGACCAGGCGGAGGCCGCTCGCCGGGTCGTCGATGGCGAAGGTGTCCGTGGAGATGCTGCTCCTGCCGTCCTTCTGGTCATCGACGGAGGTCCGGCGGATGCTGTCCTCGCCGTCGCCCGACGTCCAACGTCCCATGACGTACCAGGGGGTGCGGCCGCCGTCGCTGTAGGTGCCGCGGAGTTCGACGGTGATCCAGGTGCCGGCCGGGGTGTGAGCGTTCCAGGAGGCGACGACCTCGGTGGCGGGAGCGCCGAGGGTGTGCACGGGGGCCGTCCAGGTGGCGTATTCCCAGGCGGCGGTCTTCTGGGTGTGCGGGTCGGTGTACTCGACGGTGCCGAGGGGCCGTGTGATGCGGATGCCGGGGCGGGCGCCGTGCGTGGCGCCGGTGCCGCGGTGCTTGCCCGCGTGCCAGTCGGCGGCGGTGGTCCAGGCGTGATAGTCCACGAGGCTCTTCGATCTGCGGGGCGCGGAGCTCGGGGCAAGGGGGCGCGCGGCGGTCTCACGGGGCGCGTCGACGGCCTGCGCCTTGGGGGCGGCGGCGCCCGCCGCGGCGGCGAGCGCGGCGGCCAGGACGGTACGGCGGGGCGCGGAGCTGGTCATCTGGAGGTCCCCCAGTCGGATGCGGGCGAGCAGATACGAGGGGTCGGGCCGGGACGACGGACGAGTACGAGCGCGTGCATGTCAGCGATGGCTCCAACTATCTCCGTTCCCGGCGGCCTTCGGCCAGCGGTTCGGCGCGCGTCGCGCGACGAATATTGGTGTGGACCACTGGCGTACGCTGAGGTAATGGCGACGGAACACCAGCTGACCGCGCTCGCCGAACGGCTGCGGGCCCTGCCGCCCTCTTGCGGGCCGGTCCGGCTGATCGCGGTGGACGGACACGCGGGATCGGGCAAGAGCACCTTCGCCGCACGACTGGCGGAGGCGCTGGGGGGTGCGCCGGTGGTGCACACCGATGACCTGGCCACCCACGACGAGCTGTTCACCTGGGACGAGCGGTTCCGGGAGCAGGTGGTGGAGCCGCTGGCGCGGGGCGAGCTCGCGCGTTACGGGATCTATGACTGGGTGCGCCGGGAATTCGGCGAGTGGCGGGACCTGGCCCCCGCGCCCGTGGTGCTGATCGAGGGTGTCGGCACGGGCCGTCGCACGCTGCGCCCGTATCTGGCGTGTCTCTTGTGGATGGAACTGGCGCGCGAGCACTCATGGGAAAGGGGTCAACTCCGGGACGGGCCGGGCCTTTCGGTCTTCTGGGATGGCTGGATTCGTGCGGAGCGCCGGCACTTCACGGCGGACCCCTCGCGCCCTTACGCCGACTTCCTGGTGCATCAGAGGCCGGCGGGATACGAGGTACGCGTGGGACCGTCCGGGGCACCATGATCACCCTCGGAATTAACCCTCCGTAGCGGTACGCCGCCGGGAGCCGCGGCGGCGACGACAGGGTCCCGCCGAGTGCCCAACTCGGCTTGACCTAGGGGGCGTACAGGACTTACGTTCTCAATGTGCGGTTCAACGGACCGCCCGCAGATGCGAAGCCCCCGGTTGTTCCCCCGTGATCGGGGGCTTCGTTCTGCATGAAACTCCGTCTCCGGGCCGCCGTCGGCCGCCCGCCCCTCACCCTCGGTCACCGTAATCTTCACGCCGCCGACCCCTGCCGACCCCGGCCGCTCTCTCCCGTGCCGCCCTCTTCGGCCTGCACCGATCTCGCGGGTACGATGCGAGTCTGTGTCTCCGCAGGGCCCGGACCGCTGTGTGCGCGGCGATGGTGAACTCCCGCCCGCCGTACGCCGGTTGGGGCGGCCACGGGCCCGGCACACACCCGGTGGCGCACACCTCCGGGGGGACGTTTTGTGGGGGGACGGGATGGATTTCGGCACGCAGGGCTCGCCCGCCCCGGCCGAACTCGCCTGGCTGCGCGCGGTCGACGCCTACACCGTGGGCGCCTATCCGCAGGCCGAGGAGGAGTTCCGGACCGCCGTCGGGCTCGATCCCACCATGGCCGACGCCTGGCTCGGTCTGCACGCCCTGCGCGCCGACACCGCGACCGCACTGCTGCGCATGCACCAGCACCGCGACCGCTTCGGCGAACAGCGCTCCCGCCACGGACGCACCCTCAACTCCTGGTACTGGCTGGGCTGGTGGGTGCAGCCCGTACTGGAGACCGGCCGCGATCTGCTGCTCGCCCACGCGTCCCACTGGCTCGACGGCCGCCATGTCGCCGAGCTGGACCAGGCGCTGGCCGGCTGCCCACCGGTCGACACCGACCCCCAGGTCCGCTTTCTGCACGCCTGCCGTGCCTATCTCGTCAAGGACTGGGACCAGCTCGTACGACACGCCGAGCCGCTGCTCGGCGACCCCGTACTGGGCATCGAGGCCGGGCTGTTCGGCGGGATGGCGCGCGTCCGGCTGGAGATGTACGGGCAGGCCGAACCGCTGCTGGCCACCGCCCTGATGCGCTGTCGCAGCGAGCAGCCCCAGCGCAAGGAGCTGCGCTACTGGCTCGCCCGCGCCCATGAGGGCACCGGCCGCAGCGCCGCCGCCCTGCCCCTCTACCGTGCGGTGCACCGCGTCGACCCGGCGTTCATGGACACCGCGGCCCGGCTGGCCGCCATCACCGAGGCGGACGGCCTGGACGAGGGCAACGGCCTGGCGACGGTCTCCGCCTCGGGCGCCGGCCAGGAGGCGGCCGGTGATCTGGACCCCCTCGCGCCGCTCGATCCCGTGGACGGCCGCGAGCTGCTGGCGACCGGCGAGCCGGACGGGACCCAGGACCCCGATCCGGTCGGTCCGCCGCCCGGGAACGACACCACCGTCCGCATCAAGGCCGCGACGCCGGTCCCGCGCGGCGCCGAACGGCTGCCCGCCGCGCCCGCCGACCCCGTCCTGCTGGAGAAGGCACTGGCCGAGCTGGAGCGGATGGTCGGCATGGAGCCGGTCAAACGGCAGGTGCGGGCGCTGTCGGCGCAGCTGCGCATGGCACGGCTGCGCGCGAGCCAGGGCCTGCCCGTACAGCCGCCCAAGCGGCACTTCGTCTTCTCCGGCCCGTCCGGCACGGGCAAGACGACCGTGGCCCGGATACTGGGGCGGGTCTTCTACGCACTGGGCCTCCTCGGCGGCGATCACCTCGTAGAGGCTCAACGCGCGGACCTGGTCGGCGAGTTCCTGGGCCAGACCGCCGTCAAGGCGAATGAGCTGATCGATTCGGCGCTGGGCGGGGTGCTCTTCGTCGACGAGGCGTACAGCCTGTCCAACACCGGCTACAGCAAGGGCGATGCCTACGGGGACGAGGCCCTCCAGGTACTGCTCAAGCGCGCCGAGGACAACCGCGACCGGCTCGTCGTCATCCTGGCCGGCTACCCCGAGGGCATGGACCGCCTCCTGGCCGCCAACCCGGGCCTGTCCTCCCGCTTCACCAGCCGCGTCGACTTCCCCAGCTACCGGCCGCTGGAACTGACCGCCATCGGCGAGGTACTGGCCGCGGAGAACGGCGACCGCTGGGACGAGGAGGCCCGCGACGAACTGTGCAGCATCAGCGGCCATGTCGTCGATCAGGGCTGGATCGACGAACTGGGCAACGGCCGCTTTCTGCGCACCCTGTACGAGAAGAGCTGCGCCTACCGCGATCTGCGGCTGTCCACCTGGCGCGGCACCCCGACCCGCGACGACCTCGCCACCCTGCGGCTGCCCGATCTGATGCAGGCGTACGGGGAGGTACTGTCGGGGCGCGGGCCGGGTACACCGGGGCCGCCGCCCAAGGGGCTGGACTTCTAGCGGGCGCCTTGAGCCGGCGCCTTGACGTCCGGGCGGGCGGTGCTGTGCTGTGCGGGGCACCTGTACCCCTAGGGGACGTTCGAACAGATCCCCTAGGGGATGGGAGCGCCCCTTGCAGGCCACAACGCAGCGGGGGCGGGGCGGTATTCCCTCTTTCCTCACCCCGCCAGGGCCCGGTCCTCCTCCGGCAGGGACCGGTCCGTGTCCGGCAGGGCGCGTGGTTCGGCGACGCGCTGGGCGCGGGCCTCGGGGGCGCGGCGGTGGGAGGGGTCGCGGACCTCGCCGACCAGCATTTCCAGGACGTCCTCGAGGGCCACCAGGCCGAGTACCCGGCCGGTTCCGTCGGCGACCGCCGCCAGGTGGGAGGCGGCCCGGCGCATCGCCGTCAGGGCGTCGTCCAGGGGGAGTTCCGCGCGGAGGGTCGTCATCGGGTGCCAGATGCGCTGGGGGACCGCACGGTCGCGTTCCTCCAGGTCGAGGACGTCCTTGACATGGAGATAGCCCATGTACACGCCGCCGGGCGCACAGACCGGGAAGCGGGAGTAGCCGGTCTTGACGGTCAGCTCCTCCACCTGGCGCGGGGTCACGGTGGGGTCGACGGTGACCAGGCCCGCCCGGTCGAGGAGGACGTCGGTGACGGGGCGGCTGCCGAGCTCCAGGGCGTCGGAGAGGCGCTCCTGTTCGGCCGGCTCCAGCAGGCCCGCCTGGCCGGAGTCCTCGACCAGATGGGTCAGCTGCTCGCTGGTGAAGACCGCCTCGACCTCGTCCTTCGGCTCGACGCGGAAGAGCCGCAGGACACCGTGCGCCAGGGCGCCCAGCAGCGCCGTCACGGGGCGGCACAGCCGCGCGAAGGCGACCAGGGTGGGGCTGAACCACAGGGCGGTCTTCTCGGGCGCCGCCATCGCCATGTTCTTGGGGACCATCTCGCCGATGACGAGGTGGAGGAAGACCACCAGGGCGAGGGCTATGACGTAGCCGAGGGGGTGGATGAGGGCCTCGGGGAGGTGGATCGCCTCGAAGGCCGGTTCCAGGAGGGCGGCGACGGTCGGTTCGGCGACCGCGCCGAGCGTCAGGGAGCAGACGGTGATGCCGAACTGCGCGGCGGCCATCATCTGCGGGAGGTTCTCCAGGCCGTGCAGGACCTGCCGGGCCCGTTTGGAGCCTTCCGTCGCCAGCGGCTCGATCTGGCTGCGGCGTACGGAGACCAGGGCGAACTCGGCGCCGACGAAGAAGCCGTTGGCGAGCACGAGGAGTATCGCGAACAGAAGCTGGGCCAGGGTCATCGCGCCACCTCCGCGGCGAGCGGGGCGGCGGCCGCGGGGACGGCGGCCGTGGCGGCGGGGGCCGTCCGTACGATCCTTATCCGCTCGGCGCGATGGTGGGAGACCAGCCGGACCCGCAGCCGCCAGCCGTCGAGTTCGGCGGTGTCGCCGGGGGCCGGGATCCTGCCGAGTATGTGCGCCACCAGTCCGGCCACCGTCTCGTACGGGCCGTCGGGGGCTTCCAGGCCGATCCGCCGCAGGGTGTCCACGCGGCAGCCGCCGTCGGCGTCCCAGGACGGCCGGCCGTCCTCGGGCGGGGCCTGGCCCAGCTCGGGCAGGTCCACCCCGTCGTGCTCGTCGCGGACCTCGCCGACCAGCTCCTCGATGATGTCCTCCAGGGTGACCACGCCGGCCGTGCCGCCGTACTCGTCGACGACCACGGCTATGGGCTGTTCGCTGCGCAGGCGTTCGAGCAGCGGCTGGACCGGCAGTGTCTCGGGGACCAGGAGCGGCGGTACGGCGATCCGGCCGGCGGGCGTGCGCAGCCGTTCGTGCGCCGGGATGGCCAGCGCGTCCTTGAGGTGGACCATGCCCACGACCTCGTCGAGCCGGGTGCGGTAAACGGGGAAGCGGGACAGACCGGTGGCGCGGGTGAGGTTGACCACGTCCTCGGCGGTGGCGGTGGCCTGCAGGGCGCTGACGCGTACCCGCGGGGTCATGACGTTCTCCGCGGTCAGATCGCCGAGGGTGATGGTCCGTACGAAGAGGTCCGCGGTGTCCTGCTCGATCGCGCCGGCCTGCGCGGAGTGCCGGGCCAGCGAGACCAGCTCGCCGGGGGTACGGGCGGAGGCCAGCTCGTCGGTCGGCTCCACGCCCAGGGAGCGGACGAGGTGGTTGGCGACGGTGTTGAGGAGGGTGATCACCGGGCGGAAGAAGCGGGAGAACGCGTTCTGCGGGCCGGCGACGAAGCGGGCGACCTGCAGCGGCTTGGAGACCGCCCAGTTCTTGGGGACCAGCTCGCCGACGACCATCTGGAGGGCGGAGGCCAGCAGCATGCCGAGGACGACGGCGACGCCGGGTGCCGCGCCCCCGGGCAGGCCGACGGCGCGCAGCGGGCCGGCCAGCAGTTCGGCCAGCGCGGGCTCGGCGAGCATGCCGACCACCAGGGAGGTGATGGTGATGCCCAGTTGGGTGCCGGACAGCTGGAAGGAGAGCTCGCGCAGTGCCGAGACGACGGTGGCGGCGCGCCGGTCGCCGTCGGCGGCGGCGCGCTCGGCGTCCGCCTTCTCGACGGTGACCAGGCCGAATTCCGCGGCCACGAAGAAACCGTTGGCCAGGATCAGGACGAGTGCCGCCGCGAGCAGGAGCAGGGGGCCGGTCATGCCGCCGCCTCCGGGGTGGGTACCTCCGTGGTGTACGGAGGTCGGGGAGGGGCGGCGCAGGTACTACAGGGCAATCCGTCCATTGCCGGAGGGATTCACTCCTCGGTTTGCAGGTGGGCCACGCGCGCGGCCGCGCGCGGGCTCCGGGAGGCACGATGCGTCCCGGAGAACAGAGTAAACAGCAGGGCCCGGATTAGGGCAGGCTCACCCGGCCGTGGGGTTGCCGGTGCCGTGGTTCTCGGCGAGCTCACGCAGCGCGCGGGCGTCGCGGATGGCCTGGTCGCGGGCGATACCGGGCTGGATGCCCATCGCGGGCAGGCTGGTGCCGTCGGCGAGGTCGAGGTGGACCCAGGGGTCGCCCTGACGGAGGTTGACCCGCAGCACCTGGGCCCAGGCCAGCTCGCGCTTGGTGGTGAGGTTGACGACGGTGATGCCCTCCTGCCGCACGACCACCTTGGGGCGGGCGAGCAGCAGGAGGACGGCCAGGATCAGCAGGCTCGTACCGATGAAGCTGAGCCGCTCGCCGCCGGTCAGCTCCGGCAGCGCCAGTGCGATCGCCGTCAGGGCGGCGAGCTGGGCGGTGCCGGCGGCGTAGAGGACGGCCCGGGTACGGGCCGGCCGGAACGTCACCGGGAGGCTGGGCAGGGGCGCGGACACGTCGTCGGTCTTCCGTGGGGTGTGCGGGGCTGCGGCGGGCGGTCAGAGCCGGCAGGCGTGGATGCCGGTGGTCAGGATCGCGCGGGCGCCGAGCTCGTAGAGCTCGTCCATGATGCGCTGGGCTTCCTTCGAGGGGACCATCGAGCGGACCGCGACCCAGCCCTCGTGGTGCAGCGGGGAGACGGTGGGCGACTCCAGGCCGGGGGTGAGGGCGACGGCCTTCTCGACGTGCTCGACGCGGATGTCGTAATCCATCATCACGTAGCGGCGGGCCACCAGGACGCCCTGCATCCGGCGCAGGAACTGGCGGACCTTCGGGTCGTCCTCGGGCGCGCCGGTGCGGCGGATGACCACCGCTTCGGACTTGAGGATCGGCTCGCCGATGATCTCCAGGCCGGCGTTGCGCAGGGTGGTGCCGGTCTCCACCACGTCTGCGATGATCTCGGCGACGCCGAGCTGGATGGCGGTCTCGACGGCGCCGTCGAGGTGCACGACGGAGGCGTCCACGCCGTTGTCCGCGAGGTGCTGGGTGACCAGGCCGGCGAACGAGGTGGCGATCGTCATGCCGCCGAACTCGGTGACGTCCTTGGCGGTGCCCGGCCGGGTGGCGTAGCGGAAGGTCGAGCCGGCGAAGCCGAGCTGCATGATCTCCTCGGCCTGGGAGCCGGAGTCCAGCAGCAGGTCGCGGCCGGTGATGCCGATGTCGAGCTTGCCGGAGCCGACGTAGACCGCGATGTCGCGCGGCCGGAGGAAGAAGAACTCGACCTCGTTCTCGGCGTCGACCAGGACCAGTTCCCGGCGGTCCTTGCGCTGGCGGTAGCCGGCCTCATGCAGCATCGCCGACGCAGGCTCGGACAGTGAACCCTTGTTGGGGACAGCGATGCGCAGCATGAGAGCGACTTCCTTTGCAGGAGAGGGAGTTCGTACGGGTGTGGGCGGGGGTGTAACGGGGTTACAGGTGGGCGTAGACGTCGTCGAGGGAGATTCCCTTGGCGACCATCATCACCTGAAGGTGGTAGAGGAGCTGGGAGATCTCCTCGGCAGCGGCCTCGTCGGATTCGTACTCCGCGGCCATCCAGACCTCGGCGGCCTCCTCGACGACCTTCTTGCCGATGGTATGGACACCGGCCTGCACCAGCTCGGCGGTGCGGGAGGTGGCGGGGTCGCCGGTGGCGGCCTTCTGCTGGAGCTCGGCGAAGAGCTCCTCGAAAGTCTTCTTGGACATGGTGACGCCTACCCTACGCGGTCGCCCGGCTCCTCCTACCGCCAGGGTTCGGAGACGGTACGCAGCGTGGCAGCGGTGGCGACCGCGGCGGTGACCGCTTCGTGCCCCTTGTCCTCCGCCGATCCCTCGAGGCCGGCCCGGTCCAGGGCCTGCTGCTCGGTGTCGCAGGTCAGCACGCCGAACCCGACCGGGACACCGGTCTCCACGGCGACCTGGGTCAGGCCCTGGGTGACGCCCTGGCAGACGTAGTCGAAGTGCGGGGTGCCGCCGCGGATGACGACGCCGAGGGCGACCACCGCGTCATAGCCGCGGCCGGCCAGGACCTTGGCGACGACCGGCAGCTCGAAGGCGCCGGGCACCCGCAGCAGCGTCGGCTCGTCGATGCCCAGCTCGGCCAGGGCGCGCAGGGCGCCGTCCACCAGGCCGTCCATCACCTGCTGGTGCCACTGCGCGGCGATCACGGCCACCCGCAGGTCGCCACAGTTCTTCACGGTCAGTTCGGGTGCGCCCTTGCCGCTCACGGTTCTCCTCGTACGGGTGATGGTGGTGGTATGTGCTGACTTCTGGCTATGGCTACTGGCGACGGCTACTGGTTGCCGCAGGTGGTCGCGTGCTCGGCGTCCAGCCAGGGCAGGTCGTGGCCCATACGGTCCCGCTTGGTGCGCAGATACCGCAGATTGTGCTCGCCCGCCTGGACGGCCATCGGCTCGCGGCCGGTGATCCTCAGGCCGTGCTGCACCAGGGCGGCGGACTTCTCGGGGTTGTTGGTCATCAGCCGCAGCGAGCGCACGCCCAGGTCCTGGAGCATCTGCGCGCCCGCGCCGTAGTCGCGGGAGTCCGCGGGCAGCCCCAGTTCGAGGTTGGCGTCCAGGGTGTCGCGGCCGCGCTCCTGGAGTTCGTAGGCGCGCAGCTTGGACAGCAGTCCGATGCCGCGTCCCTCGTGGCCGCGGAGGTAGACGACCACACCGCGCCCGGCCTCGGTGATCCGCTGCAGCGAGGCCTCGAGCTGGGGGCCGCAGTCGCAGCGCAGCGAGTGGAAGATGTCGCCGGTCAGGCACTCGGAGTGCACCCTGACCAGGACATCCTCGCCGTCGCCGATCTCCCCGGCGACCAGCGCGATGTGCTCGACGCCGTCGACGGTGGAGCGGTAGCCGTACGCGGTGAACTCGCCGTGCGCGGTGGGCAGCCGGGTCTCGGCCTCGCGGCGGACGGTGGGGGCGGAGCTGCGGCGGTAGGCGATCAGGTCCTCGATGGAGATGATCGACAGGCCGTGCTTTCGGGCGAACGGGACCAGCTCGGGCAGCCGCAGCATGGTGCCGTCCTCGCCGGCGATCTCCACGATGGCGGCGGCGGGGCGGAGTCCGGCGAGCCGGGCGAGGTCCACGCCGGCCTCGGTGTGGCCGTTGCGGACCAGGACGCCGCCGGGCTTGGCGCGCAGCGGGAAGATGTGGCCGGGGCGTACGAAGTCACCGGGCGCCGAGTCGCCGGAGGCGAGCAGGCGCAGGGTGGTGGCGCGGTCGGCGGCGGAGATGCCGGTGGAGACGCCGTGCGCGGCGGTGGCGTCGACGGAGACGGTGAAGGCCGTCCGCATCGACTCGGTGTTGTGCTCGACCATCTGCGGGAGTTCCAGCCGGTCCAGTTCCGGGCCCTCCATGGGGGCGCAGATCAGTCCGCGGCATTCGCTCATCATGAAGGCGACGATCTCGGGGGTGGCCTTCTCGGCCGCGATGACGAGGTCGCCCTCGTTCTCGCGGTTCTCGTCGTCCACGACGACGACGGGGCGGCCCGCGGCGATGTCGGCGATGGCCCGCTCCACGGGGTCCAGCGCCAGCGCAGCTGCCTCGTCAACGTTCTCTGCGTCGTACCAGCTCTGCAGTGCGGTCATACCGCTGCTCCTTCCAGGACGGGGCGAGTGGCGGCCCGAGAGCGCACCCACCAGTCGCGCATGCCCCACACGACGAGGGCGAGATAGACGACGTAGACAAGGCCGGAGAAGGCGAGGCCGCTGCTGAAGGCGAGCGGGACGCCGACGACGTCGACCAGCAGCCAGGCGAACCAGAACTCGACCAGGCCGCGTGCCTGGGCGACCATCGCGGCGAGCGTGCCGATGAAGATGTAGGCGTCCGGCCAGGGGTTCCAGGACAGCTGCGGGAGCAGGGTGAACAGGGTGCCGACGGCGGCGGTGCCCAGGACCGTGCCGCCGATCAGCACACCGCGCTCGCGCCAGCTCGCGAACCGTACGGCTATCGAGCCGTCCTGCGCCTGCTGCCTGCCGCGCTGCCACTGCCGCCAGCCCCACAGCGCCACGCCGATGACCAGCAGCTGCTTGCCGACGCCGCCGCTGAGGTGGGCGGAGGCGTAGGCGGCGACGAGGATGACGCCGGAGAGGAACTGGGCGGGCCAGGTCCAGATGGACCGCCGCCAGCCGAGGGCGAGGGCCGCCAGGCCGACGGTGTTGCCGACCATGTCCGACCAGATGACGTGCTGTCCGAAGGCCGTGAAGGCCTCGCCGTTCAGCCAGCCGAGGGCGCTCAACGGTCCATCTCCTTGATTTCCGCGAGGTCTTCGAGGTCCTTGAGGTCGCCGGAGCCCCGGCCGAGCAGCCGCTCGACGTACTTGGCCAGGACATCGACCTCGAGGTTGACGGGGTCGCCGACCTGCTTGATGCCCAGGGTGGTCAGGTCGAGCGTGGTGGGGATGAGGCTGATGGTGAAGTAGTCGTCTCCGGCCTCGACGACGGTCAGGCTGACGCCGTCGACGGTGATGGAGCCCTTCTCGACCACGTAGCGGGCGAGCGCGCCGGGCAGCACGATCCTGACGAGCTCCCAGTGCTCGCCCGGGGTGCGCTCGGCGATGGTGCCGGTGCCGTCGACATGGCCCTGTACGAGGTGGCCGCCGAGCCGTCCGCCGAGGGCCATCGGGCGCTCCAGGTTGACCCGCGAGCCTGCGGTCAGCGCGCCCAGGCTGGAGCGGTCCAGGGTCTCGGCCATCACATCCGCGGTGAATTCCCCGTCCTGCGTCTCCACGACGGTCAGACAGACGCCGTTGACGGCGATGGAGTCGCCGTGCTTGGCGTCCGAGGTGACGAGCGGGCCGCGCAGACGGAAGCGGGAGCTGTCGCCGAGGTTCTCGACGGCGACGACCTCGCCCAGTTCTTCGACGATTCCGGTGAACACGTCAGTTCTCCTCAGGAAGGGATGCGGAGGCGGGCGCGGAGCGCCTCGTTGCCAGGGTGGTGGCGGGCGACGGGTGGGCGGGGGTGGCGGTGATGCGCAGATCGGGCCCGAGCCGTTCGGTGTCGGTCACATCGAGCCGCAACGCCTGGGCGATGGTGGTGATTCCGGCGTCGCCGACGGCGGCCGGTCCGGCGCCGAGCAGTACGGGCGCCAGATAGCCGACGACCTTGTCGACGGACCGGGCGGCGAGGAAGGCCCCGGCGAGCGTGGGGCCGCCTTCGAGGAGTACGGAGCGGACATCGCGCTCGTACAGGGCCTTGAGCAGGGCGGGGATGGACAGGCCGCGCCCGTCGGCGGCGCGCGGCAGTCGGACGATCGGGGCGAGGCCTTCGAGATGGGCGGCGTCGGCGTCGTCGGCGACCGCGATGAGGGTGGGCGCGGTGCCGTCCAGGACGCGGGCGCCGGCCTTGACGGCACGGGCGCCGGAGTCGACGACGACCCGGAGCGGCTGGCTGATCTCGTCGTCGGACAGTCCGGCGATCCGGACGCCGAGCTGCGGGTCGTCGGCGCGGGCGGTGCCGGAGCCGACGATCACGGCGTCGGCGGCGGCGCGCAGCCGGTGGACGTCGGCGCGGGACTGCGGCGAGGAGATCCAGCGGCTGGTGCCGTCGGCGGCGGCGATCCGGCCGTCGAGGGTGGCGGCGTATTTCCACAGCACGAAGGGGCGGTGGCGCAGCACGGAGGTCAGCCAGGCCTCGTTGCCCGCGGCGGCCTCGTCGGCGAGCAGTCCGCCCTCGACGTCGACCCCGGCCTCGCCCAGGGTGACGGCGCCGCCGGTGGCGGTCGGGGTGGGGTCGGGGACGGCGTAGACCACCCGGGTGATACCGGCGTCGATCAGCGCCTGGGCACAGGGGCCGGTGCGGCCGGTGTGGTTGCAGGGTTCGAGGGTGACCAGTGCGGTGCCGCCCCGGGCCCGCTCTCCCGCCGCGCGCAGCGCGTGGATCTCGGCGTGCGGCCCGCCGGCCCGCTGATGCCAGCCCTCACCAACCGTGTGACCTGCGGAATCCAGGACGACACAGCCGACGACCGGGTTCGGGCTGGTGTGCCCGAGGCCGCGCGCGGCGAGCTCAATGGCTCGGCGCATCGCCGCGGTCTCATCGGGGGCTGCGGTGGCCACCGGGTCCTCCTGCCTCTTCGGGCACGGACTCCGGGGCTGTCTGGACGACAGAAGCGGGAAACGGAGCAACGGGAACACCGGACCGGAAGGCGGAGCCCGCCCGGGAAGACGACTTCGGTCGTCCGGACGCGCCGCCGACGGCGGTGTACCGAGCTCGCCCGCCGCGCACTGCCTCCCATCCGGACTTTCACCGTCGGTGCAGGAATTTCACCTGCTCAACCGGCCGCTGGCTGCGGACGGGTCGCGGACTGTAACCGCCGGTTCGGAATTACACCGACCCCGGAGTGCGCTGCTGCTCTTATGTCAGTACAGCTTCAGTCTGCCACGGCTGATCGTCGGCCATGCGGGCGAGGGCCTGTGGGGTGGCTCACAGGGCGGTTCCCGGGATGCGGCGCGTCGGGTGTCACGGACGGTGCGCCCGTCTCGTCACAGTGGGGACACCACTGGCACCTCTTCACCCAAGGACGGATTCCCCGATGGCGACAATTCTGGTGACCGGCGGCACGGGCACGCTCGGACGGGTCCTGGTCGACCGGCTGCTCGGCGACGGCCACGACGTGCGGTCGCTCAGCCGGCGGCCGCACACCGGCCGGGAGCGGCGGCGGCTGCGGGTGTACGCGGTGGATCTGCGGGACGGCGTCGGGCTGGACGAGGCGGTCGCGGGGGCAGAGGTGATCGTGCACTGCGCCACGGCGCCGTCGGGCGGCGACACGGAGGCGGCGGGCCGGCTGATCGAGGCGGCGAAGGAGGCCGGCGTGCCCCACCTCGTCTACATCTCCATCGTCGGGGTGGACCGGGTGCCGCTCCCCTACTACCGCGCCAAGCTCGCGGTGGAGCGGCTGATCGAGGACTCCGGGCTCGGCTGGACCGTGCTGCGGACGACGCAGTTCCACGATCTGGTGCTGCAGCTGGTCAAGGCGGGCGCGCGGTCGCCGGTGCTGCCGGTGCCGGCGGGCGTACGGGTACAGCCGGTCGAGGTGCGGGAGGTGGCCGACCGGCTGGCCGAGCTGGCGGCCGGTGCACCGGCCGGACGGGTCACCGATCTGGGCGGGCCCCAGGTGCTGACGGCCCGGGACCTCGCACGGGCGACCCTGGAGGCGGGCGGGCGGCGCCGGCTGCTGATGCCGCTGTGGCTGCCGGGCCGGGCGCTCGCGGCGCTGCGGCGGGGCGGGAATCTCGTGCCGGAGCATGCGGACGGGGAGCGGACCTACGCCGAGTTCCTGGCGGAGCGGGCGGGCGGGGCGCCGGGCCGATGACGGCCGGACGGCGTGACCTGTGCGCAACAGGACGCCAACGCGCCCTGGAATCAGGCAACTTGGGAAGTTAGCGTGCCGTCATGTCCGGCCCTGGCGCCACCGGCGCCCGTCCCCCGCGCCCCGTGAACCAGCTGCGCCGCGCCCGTTGGGCCATCGCCGCCGTCTTCCTCGTCCACGGTTCGGTCACCGGCGCCTTCGCCACCCGCGTCCCCTGGATCCAGGACCACACCGGCATCGGCCCGGGCCGGCTCGGGCTGGCCCTGGCCTTCCCCGCCGTCGGCGCGTCCCTGGCGATGCCGCTGGCCGGACGGATCAGCCATCGCCTCGGCGCCCGTACCGCGCTGCGCGTCCTGCTCGCCCTGTGGACCCTCGCGCTGGTGCTGCCGGCCCTGGCCCCCAACCTGTACGCGCTGTGTGGGGCGCTGCTGGTCTACGGCGCGGCCTCCGGCATGGCGGACGTCGCGATGAACGCGCTGGGCGTGGAGACCGAGGACCGGCTCGGCCGGCCGATCATGTCGGGGCTGCACGGCATGTGGAGCGCGGGTGCCCTGCTGGGCTCGGCCGCGGGTACCGTCGCGGCGCACGCCGGGACCGACGCCCGGCTCCATCTGGGCGGCACCGCCCTGGTGCTGACGCTGCTCGGCGCCGCCGCCTGCCACGGCGTACTGGATCTGCGCAGCGCCCCCGAGGAACATCCGCCGCCCCGCTTCGCGCTGCCGCCCAGGTCGGCACTGGTCATCGGCGCCATAGGGTTCTGCGCGGTGTTCGCGGAGGGCGCGGGCCTGGACTGGTCGGCGGTCTACCTCCGGGACCGGCTGGGCACCGACGCGGGCCTGGCGGCCGCGTCGACCACCGCCTTCGCGTGCACCATGGCCGCCGCCCGGCTGGCCGGCGACACGGTGGTGGCCCGCCTCGGACCCGTGCGCACGGTGCGCGGCGGCGGGGTCCTGGCGACGGCCGGCGGTCTGCTGATCGTGACGGCCCGGCAGCCGGCCGCGGCGATGACCGGCTTCGCCCTGATGGGCCTGGGTATCGCCGTCGTGGTCCCGCTCGCCTTCGCGGCCGCCGCCCGCAGCGGCCCGGCCCCCAGCCAGGCCATCGCGGGCGTCGCCACCATCACCTACACCTCCGGCCTGATCGCCCCCTCCGCGATCGGCGGCATCGCCCAGGCCACCTCGCTGACGCTGTCGTTCGCACTGGTCACGACGTTGGCGCTGGGGCTGGTGGCGGGGGCACGGGTGCTGCGGGTGCCGGGGCGGGAGGCGCGTAAAGCGGTGGATGCGCCGGCGGGGGATCTGGAAGCCTCCTAGCCATGACCGCCGTAACCGCCCCGACCGCTGTGACCGGGCCCCGCCGATTCCCGCCCGAGGCGGTGCGGGACGTCCGCATCTTCCATGTGTGCCAGACCGGCTGCGGCGGTCCGTTCGCCATCGTCACTGTGGACTTCGAACCGCTCCCGGACGACGAGTTCGCGCCGGTCGTCTTCGACTGGCCGGTGCGCGAACGGCGGCGGAATCCGGAGGAGTGGCTGCCGGGCGAGTTCGTGCAGGCGCTGGAGCAGGGGGTGCGCAACGCCCTCGACGAGCTGCCGGACGACGTCCGGGCGGCGGCCTGGTGCACCGTCACCGACGCCCGATGGCACCTGGTCGACTCCCACGAGCGGGGCTTCACGCAGGCCGGCGCGATGGCCGTACGCGAGGCCCTGCGCCGCTCCGGTATGTGAGGCGCCCCGCTCAGGCCGCCCCCGCCTCCGGCCGCCGCAGCCCGTCGGCTATCGCGCGCGCCCGGTCCGACCACGGGGTCGGCCGCATCGTCGCGAAGTCCACGCGGACGAGCACCCGGTGCCCCTCGGCGTAGGTCTCGGTCCCGTCGGCCGAGCAGATCCGGAAGCCGTAGGTCAGGCCCGTGCGGCCGAGGCGTTCGACCCACAGGTGGGCGGCGTAGCGGCCGGCGCGGGTGATCGGGCGCTCGTAGGTCAGGCGCATTTCCTTGATGACGTTGCACATGTCGCCCGCGGTGGCCCAGTCGCCGTCGAAGGCGAAGCCCTGGGCGTGCCAGTACTCGCCCCACGCGCGCTCGGCCAGCAGCGGATAGCGGGCGTTGTGGAGCATGCCGAGCGCGTCGAGGTCGTCGAAGTAGACGGTGACGGGGACCAGTCGGCCGTACGGAACGGTGTACGGGCCGGGGCCGGCGGTCTGGAGGGGTTCGACGCTCACGGACGGCGCTCCTGCGTTTTCTCGGCGTGCTCACGACGGGTGCCGCGACCTTTCTCGCGGCGTCATCCGGGCCATCGTAAGCGGCCGCTTAGAATGCTTTGCCCGCCGGGGGTGCGAAACTGCTCTGTCCTCACCGTTGGAAGCAAGGGAGCAGTCATGGGTCTCGGCGTGCGCTGGACCGTCCATGGCGACGGGCGCAATCCGGCGCCGGGAGCCGTCGTCCGGCCGGATGAGCGGCTGTCGTGGCCGCGGACCGCGGGCCTGGGCGCGCAGCATGTGGTGGCGATGTTCGGTGCGAGTTTCGTCTCGCCGATCCTGATGGGCCTCGACCCCAACCTCGCGATCATGATGTCCGGTGTCGCGACGGTCATCTTCCTGCTGGCCACGCGTGGCCGGGTGCCCTCGTACCTGGGCTGTTCGCTGTCGTTCGTCGGGGTGGCCGCGGTCATCCGGGCGCAGGGCGGCACCAGCGCGACGGTCACCGGGGCGGTCCTGGTCGTCGGCGTCGTGCTCTTCCTGGTGGGTGTGGCGGTCCGGCGGTTCGGGGCGCGGATCATCCATGCCGCGATGCCGCCGGTGGTCACCGGTGCGGTGGTGATGCTGATCGGTTTCAACCTGGCGCCGGTGACAGCGAGTACGTACTGGCCGCAGGATCAGTGGGTGGCGCTGCTGACCATGCTGGTCACCGGGCTCGCCGTGGTCTGTCTGCGCGGCTTCTGGTCGCGGATCGCGATCTTCCTGGGCCTGGTCTTCGGCTATGCAGTCTCCTGGGCCTTCGACCGGATCTTCGGGCAGATCCACTCGGTGAACGGCGCGGGCAAGGTCACCGACCACTGGCGGCTCGACTTCTCCGGCGTCGGCAAGGCCGACTGGATCGGCCTGCCGTCCTTCCACGGGCCGACGTTCCAGTGGTCGGCGATCCTGGTGGCGCTGCCCGTCGTCATCGCCCTCGTCGCGGAGAACACCGGCCATGTGAAGGCGGTCGGCGAGATGACCGGTGACCCGCTGGACGACGAGATCGGCACCGCGATCTCCGCGGACGGCGCCGCCTCGGTGCTCTCCACCGCGGTCGGCGGCCCGCCCAACACCACCTACTCCGAGAACATCGGGGTGATGGCCGCGACCCGCGTCTACTCCACCGCGGCCTACTGGGCGGCGGCCGGCTTCGCCCTCCTCTTCGGCCTGTGCCCGAAGTTCGGCGCCGTCGTGGCCGCGATCCCGGGCGGGGTGCTCGGCGGCATCACCGTCATCCTCTACGGCATGATCGGCCTGCTCGGCGCCCAGATCTGGGTGCACAACAAGGTGGATCTGCGCAATCCGCTCCACCTCGTACCGGTCGCCGCGGGCATCATCATCGGCGTCGGCGGCGTCAGCCTGCACATCAGCGACAACTTCGAGCTGGGCGGTATCGCGCTCGGCACGATCGTGGTGCTCGCCGGCTATCACGTACTGCGCGCCCTGGCCCCCGCGCACCTCAAGGCGCAGCCGCCGCTGCTGGACGAGGGCACGTCGTCGTACGACGAGGGGACGGGCGAGGAGGCGGGGCCGGGGGCCCGCTGACGGCGCGGCCCCGGGCGTCGCTTTCCGGCCGGCCGGCACGACGCCGACACGGCCGGGAGGGCGCACCGGCCGTTACCCCGTTCAGGTCAACGGCTCCCGGCAAAGGCCGCAATTCGTGCGGCTGCTGCCACGCTGAGCGGATGACGACGACTCAGCGATGGGGAACTCCGGAACGGGAAGATCCGGAGCGGGAAACCCGGCTGCCGGGCGCCCGGCAGCCGGGATCCGGGCCGCCGGGATCCGGGCCGCCCGTGGGCGTGGACGAGGTGCTGGCGAGGATGCGGGCGCTGGAGGCGGCGCTGCCCGCCGAGGACGGGGTGGCCGTCTTCAACCGGGTCTATCTGACCGTCACCGAAGCGGTGGCGGGGCGTCTCGGGGACGGCGCCTTCGCGGACCCGGCGGCCGCGGGCGAGCTGGACGTCCGCTTCGCCCGGCGCTACTTCGCCGCGGTGGACGCCGCGGCCGCGGGCCGGCGCCCGCCCGCCTGCTGGCGCCCGCTCTTCCAGCTGCGCCGCCATCCCGGCGTGCACCCGCTGCAGTTCGCGCTCGCCGGGATCAATGCGCACATCGGCCACGACCTGGCGCTGGCGGTGCTGGACACCTGCCGGGCGCTGGACTGCGAACCCCCAGCGCTGGAGGGGGACTTCGACCGTATCGGCGCCGTCCTGACCGGCCTCGAGGAGCGGATCCGGGAGAGCCTGATGCCCGGCCCGGATCTGCTGGACATCGCCGATCCGCTGACCCATCTCGCCGGCTCCTGGAGCCTGGAGATGGCCCGGGACGCCGCCTGGGCCGCGGCCCGGATGCTGTGGGGCGCGCGCCGGCTGCCCGAGGTGGCCGAGGAGTTCACCGAGCGGCTGGACGCGAGCGTGGGGCTGGTGGGCCGGTGCCTGCTCACACCGCTGAACTAGGGCCTGTCGGGCGGTGTGCCGCTGCCACCGCGCGGCACACCGCCCCGACGCCGTTGCGCGGTCAGTCCTCCGGCAGCTCGACCGGCGCGATCTCGTCGTAGACATCGCCGGGGCCCGGGTTGGTGGTGTCGGTGGTGCCGCCGAAGTGGTGCATCACGCCCCACACCGCGTTGAGCGCGGTCTGTACGGCGCCCTCGGCCCAGCCCGCCGTCCAGGAGATGTCGTCGCCCGCCAGGAAGATGCCGCGCTTGTCCTCGGGGAGGCGGTCCTGCATGAAGTGGGTGAACAGGCGGCGCTGGTAGCGGTAGTGGCCGGGCAGGTTGGCCTTGAACGCGCCCATGAAGTAGGGCTCGTTCTCCCAGGAGACGGTGACCGGGTTGCCGATGATGTGCTTGCGGATGTCGACCTTCGGATAGATCTCCGACAGCGACTTCAGCATCACCTCCATCCGCTCGTTGGCGTCCAGCGGCAGCCACTTCAGGCTGTCGTCGCACCAGGTGTACGAGAGGCAGATGACGGCGGGCTTGTCCGGCCCGTCGTCCAGGAGGTACGTCCCGCGGGTCATCCGGTCCGTCAGCGTCATCGACATGACGTCCCGCCCCGTCTCCTCGTCCTTGTCCAGCCAGAACGGCCGGTCGACGGGGACGAAGAGCTTGGAGGACTCCATGTAGTGGGTGCGCTCCATCGCCGTCCAGTGGTCGATGGGGAACAGCGAGTCGTCGCAGGCGATCTTGCTCAGCAGCATCCAGGACTGCGCGGTGAAGACGGCGGCCTCGTACGTGCGGATGTCGCCGGAGGCGTCGGTCACCGTGACACGGTTGCCCGCCGTGCGGTTCAGCCGGGTCACGGCCGGGCGCGGCGCACCGTCGTGCAGCGTCGCGAGCGAGGTGCCGGGCGCCCAGTGCACGATCTTCTCGGGGGCGCGGTCCCACAGGCGCAGCGGCAGCTGCTGGCTGCCGCCGACGATGCCCCGGTGGTGGTCGTCGGCCTCGGTGTAGACGACCCGCAGGATCTCCAGGATGGAGTTGGGGAAGTCGGTGTCCCAGCCGCCGGTGCCGAAGCCGACCTGGCCGAAGATCTCGCGGTGGCGGAAGGAGCGGAAGGCCTGGGAGTCGCAGAGGAAGCCGTAGAAGGTCTGGTTGTCGAGCTTCTCGACCAGGCGGGACCAGATCTCGCGGATCTTCGGGACGTCCCGCTCGCGCAGCGCGCGGTTCATGCCGGAGAAGTCCGCGCCCTCCTCCAGGCAGGCGTTCCAGGCGTCGGCCACATCGCGGTACACCTGCGGCAGGTCGTCCAGGGTCTCCGCGTAGTGGGACTCGCCCTTGAGGTCGACGACCGTCGAAGGGGTGGATTCCGCAAGGGGGTTGGGGAACGGCCTGGTCTCCAGGCCCACCAGGTCGATGTAGTGCTGCAGCGCGGTCGAGGAGGGCGGGAAGCGCATCGCGCCCATCTCGGCGGTCAGGGACGGGTCGCAGCCCTCGAAGCCGACGGTGCGCAGCCGGCCGCCTATCTCGTCCGCCTCGTAGACGACGGGCTTGAGGCCCATCTTCATCAGCTCGTACGCGGTGATGATCCCGGAGAGGCCGCCGCCGATGACCGCGACCTCCTTGCCGTGCTCGGTGGCGGGGACCTGGCCGAGGCCCGCCGGGTGCGCGAGGAAGTCGTCGTAGGCGTACGGGAAGTCCGGGCCGAACATCGTGATCGGCGGCTGGGCATCCGCGTGGTGGGCGGCGGTGGGCACCGTGGACGTCATCGGGGGCGGACTCCTTGCAGGCAGGGCAGAGCGGGGCGGGGCGGGGCGGCGCGTGCCGGGGCGGGGCGGCCCGCGGTGCGTCGGGGATGTGGGGTGCGGGCGGGGCTCAGGTCAGCGGGCCGTAGAGCTCCGGCCGCCGGTCGTGCAGATAGGGGTTGTTCTCCCGTGATTCCTTCAGGAAGGCGAGGTCGGCATCGGCCTGCACCAGCTGCTCGGTGCGGCCGGCGCGGGTGCGGACGACTCCGTCCGGGCCGGCCAGACAGCTCAGGCCCACGAACTCGAACTCGCCCTCCTGGCCGACCCGGTTGACGTACGCGACATACATCTGGTTCTCGAAGGCGCGCACCGGGATGACGGATTCGGGGACGAACTGGAAGGGGTGCATCTGCGCGGTGGGCACCAGCAGCAGATCCGTACCGGCCAGCGCGTGCGCCCGGACGTTCTCCGGGAATTCGACGTCGTAGCAGATCATCACGCCGATCCGGGCGCCGTACAGCTCGGCCTGGACGACCGCCTGGTCGCCGGGGGTGAACCACTCGCGCTCGAAGCAGCCGAAGAGATGCGTCTTGCGGTAGTTCGCCAGCCGGCCGCCGTCGGGGCCGATCAGCTGGGCGGAGTTGTGGACCGTGTCGGCCCCGGCGCGCTCCGGGTAGCCGTAGAGGACGGCGATGCCGTGCTCGGCGGCGATCCGGCCGATGGCCCGGGCGCTGTCGCCGTCGGCGGGCTCGGCGAGGCGGTGGATGCCGTCGCCGATGGCGTAGCCGGTGAGGAACAGCTCGGGGCAGGCGAGCAGTGCGGCGCCGGTGGCGGCGGCCGCGCGGGCCGCGTCCTCCAGGACCGTCAGATTGTGGGCGACATCGCCGGGCCGGCCCGAACTCTGGAGCAGGGCGGTGTGCAGCGACGTCATGGGACCCCTCGGCGAGACGGTGCGGGCGGGACGCATTGACGGTACGGGGCGGCCCCGACCTGGGACAAGGCGCCACCGTTGCGTGCCGACGGAGGATTCATTGCGCGTTCAAGGGACTCTCCGTCGATTCGTTGCGCCCGGCCTTCCCGCAGGTCGGGCGGGGGGTGCCGGGCTCTGGGCGGCAGCGGTGTCAGGGCCGTTCCGGGGCGGGTGCGGCACCGATCACCTCCGCGACGGCCCGTCGTACGAGTCCGCGCAGCCAGATGTGCCCCGCGTCGGCCTCCTGCCGCGGATGCCAGGCCATCGCCATGTTCATCGTCGGCAGGTCGAGCGGGACCGGCAGCGTCCGCAGCCCCAGCGCGCGCACCGTCGAGGCCGCGGTCCGTTCGTTGGCCAGGCCGACCGCGTCGCTGTCGCGGATCATCATCAGCGAGGCGGCGAAGGTCGGGACGGTGGCGATCACCTTGCGGCGCAGTCCGCGGGCGGCGAGCGCCGCGTCGATGGGGCCGGTGAGCCGGCCGCGGCGGGTGAAGTTGATGTGCGGGGCGTCGGCGTAACGGCACACGGTGAGCTTCCCGGTGGTGAGCGGGTGGCCCTCCCGCACCACCGCGACGCCTTGTTCGGTGTACAGCTCCTCCGTGCGGATCTCCGGCTCGAGGCTGTCGATCACCCCGAGTTCCAGGTCCGCGACGCCGTCGCGCAGCACCGGCACGTCGATATGGCTCTCGCCGAGGAAGCGCAGCACGACCCCCGGCGCCTCCCTGGCGGCGCGGGCGACCAGGCGGGGGCCCACGGCGGTGACGCAGAGGTCGTTGGCGGTGATCGTGAACACCCGTGACAGGTCCGCCGGGTCGGCGGGGGCGGAAGGGGCGAGGACCCCGTGGGCGGCCTCGACCAGATGCCGTACCTGGGCCCGGATCTCCAGGGCGCGCGGGGTCGGCACCATATGGCGGCCGGCCCGGACCAGGACGGGGTCGCCGAGCGTCCGGCGGATCCGGCCGAGCGCGCGGCTCATGGCGGGCCCGGAGAGGCCGAGCCGGTCGGCGGCCGCGGTCACGCTCTCCTCTTCGAGCAGTGCGTCCAGTGCGGTCAGCAGGTTCAGGTCGATGTTTGCGTTTCGCGCAATCATGGAGTGCACACCTTGCATTTGAGATCAATTGACCAGGACTCTAGCGTCCCCGGCATGACCTCAACCGTCCCTCCTCCCACACCAGTTGGCGCCACCGACCGGCGGCGTCGCTCGGTGACCGCCGCGGTCTGCGCATGCGTGCTGGTCGCGCAGTCGCTGGTGGCCGCGATGAACCTCGCGATACCGAAGATCGCCGCGAGCGGTCTGCACCCCTCCCCCGCCCAGCTGCTGTGGATCGTGGACACGTATGTGCTGGTCTTCGCCGGGCTGCTGATCCCGGCCGGTGCGCTCGGCGACCGCTTCGGCCGCAAGGGCGTCCTGCTGACCGGTCTGGGCGTCTTCGCCCTGGGGGCGCTGCTGAGCGCACTCGCCCCCAGCCTCCCCGTGCTGCTGGCGGGCCGGGCGATCTCGGGTACGGGCGCAGCGCTGACCGTACCGGCCACGATGTCCGTACTGCTGCACGCCACCCCCGCCGACCGGAAGGCCGGGGCGGTCGCCGCCTGGAGCGCGGCCCTCGGCATCGGCGGCATGGCGGGCAACGCCGGCGGCGCGCTGATCCTGCAGTACCTGCCCTGGCAGGGCCTGTTCTGGGCGTACGTCCCCCTGGGGCTCGGCCTCCTGGGATGGGTGGCGAGGGTCGCGCCCCGGGTGCCGCGAGGAACCACGGCGCTGGATCCGACGGGTTCGGCGCTGCTGGTCCTCGGGGCGGGCGCGCTGCTCTTCGGCATCATCGAAGGGCCGGGGCTGGGCTGGTCCTCGGCCACGGTGATCGGCGCCTTTGTCCTGTCCGCGGCCGTGTTCACCCTCTTCGTACGGCACGGGCTGCGTGCCGCGCACCCGGTGCTGGACCCCCGCCTGTTCCGGCTGCCGCGGCTGCGCGCCGGTGCCGCGGGCCTGGCCGTCACCTTCTTCGGCATGTTCGCCCTCTTCTACGTCAACGCCCAGTTCCTGCAGTACGTCAAGGGCTACTCACCCCTCCAGACCGGCTGTGCGATCGTGCCGCTGGCCTTCGGGATGATGGCCGTGACCCGTCACGGCCTGCGCTGGGCCCACCGGATCGGCGAGGCCCGCACCTGCGGCGCCGGGCTGGCCCTGATGGCCGTCGGCCTGCTCCTGCTCTCCACCGCGACCGCCCGCACCCCGTACGTGCGGTACCTGCCCTGCCTGCTGCTGATGTCGGCCGGTGCGGGCCTGGCGATGCCCACGCTCTCGCATGCCGTCGTGACGTCCGTGCCGCCCCGCCAGGCGGGCATGGGCTCCGGACTCCAGGGCGCGGCACGCGAGCTGGGCGCGGCCCTCGGCATCGCCGTCGTCGGCACCGCCCTGTCCGTGCACGTCACCTCGGCCACCGGCCACGGCACCGCCATGGCCACCGCCTTCACCGACGCCACGGCGCTCGGCTACCGCATCGCGGCGGGGGTGGTGCTGGCCGTGGGGGCGGCGGTGGCGTACGGGCTGCGGACCAGGGAACGAACCGGGCCCGGGGCGGGAACGTCCCGGCCGCCGGCGGCGTCGTAGTGATCATGGATCACACCACGCGTGCACTGATCGACGAGGTCAGGAAGACTTGGCCCGGCTTCGCCTCGGACGCGGCGGGCGCCGAGGGCGACCTGGCCGTCCGCGACTGCGCCGCCCGGCTCGCCGCCGACCCGGGCGGGGAGCACGCCTACCTGTGGGTGTACGGGCTGGCGGAGCTGGCCGAGTACCTCACCGGCCCGGCGGGCGCCGGGCCCGAGGCCGAACGGTGCGCCGTCGACGCCCTGGTCGCGGCCCACCGCGTGCTGAGCGGCCGGGAGTGCGCGCACGGGAAGCACCCGTACGAACGGGACCTGGAGGAGATGTACGACGACGAGATCTGGTACGGGCTCCCCGATCCGGAACTCCTGGGCAACGGCCTGGCGGAGGACGAGGAGTGGACGAAGGAGGCCGCGAAGGAGCTCTACCTCTGCCCGGTCAACGTCGCCGGGTACGCGCGCATCACCGCGGACATCATCAGCCCGGGCAGCGTGCCGATCACGGACCCGGACGAGGGGACCGGCATCGCGGAAATACTGCGCAGCGGTCTGCAGGACAGCATCCGGTACCTGGACGCCACACTCAACGACTATCCGGTGGGCGACCCCGTCGGCGACCTCCTCGGGGCGGCGCTCGTCCCCGACCACCTCACCAAGGGTGTACGGGCCGGCTACCTCGTCACCCTCCACGCGTGCAGCTGGTACGCCGTCTCGGGACGCATCCAGGACCGGTCCGTGCTGGACGAGATGACCGCGGGGCTGGAGACCGTGCGGAAAACGGTGCCGGACGTGCCCTGTACCCACCGGGCAGAAGAGCACCCGCGGCTCGACGGCTCCGCCGACCAGATGGCCCGGGAGGGCATCTATCTGCGCAGCCCCGGCGGACGGGCCGCGCTCCAGGAAGAGCATGCCGACGGCTACGGCCCCTCGCTGGAGGCCTGGACCTGCCCGGCCTTCCTGCGGGGCCTGGCCGACGAGACGCTGGCCACCCTGGCGGAGGGGCCCGGAGAGCCGCCCGGCTGACCGCGCCGGCTCACCGCTGTTCGGCCGGGAGGCGGAGCGTGGCGACGGCTCCGCCGTCGGGGGAATTGGAGAAGTGCAGGGTGGCGCCGAGGACCTGCGCCTGGCCGACGGCGATCGTCAGGCCCAGGCCGTGTCCGGTCTTCTTGCCGCCGCTCGGCTCCGACTGGCTCCTGAACCGCTGGGGGCCCTGGTCCAGGAGGTATGCCGGGTACCCGTCGCCGTGGTCCCGCACGGTGATCACCGGACCGTCGAGGGAGACGACCACCGGCGGGGCGCCGTGCTTGTGGGCGTTGGCGATGAGGTTGCCGAGCACCCGCTCGAGCCGGCGCCGGTCCGTCTCCACGCGCGCGTCCCGTACGACGTTGACCTCGGTCGCCGTCCCTGTGGCACGCACCGCCCGCTCCGCCAGCGGCCCGAGCCGGTGGACGTCCAGGTCTGCCTGTTCGACCTGTGCGTCGAGCCGGGAGATCTCCAGCAGGTCCTCCGTCAGCCGGCGCATGGTCCGGATGCGCTCGCGCACCATCTCCGTCGGGCGGCCGGGCGGCAGCAGCTCCGCGGCGGCGTGGAGTCCGGCGAGCGGGGTGCGCAGCTCGTGGGAGACGTCGGCGGTGAAGCGCTGTTCGCTGTGGAGTTTGCCCTGCAGGGTGGCGGCCATCGCGTCGAGTGCGGCCGCCACGGCGGCGGCCTCGTCCTGGGCCTGGCCGGGGCGCTCGGCGCGGGGGTCGTGCACCCGGGCGTCGAGATCGCCGGCGCTGATGCGGCGGGCCACCTGGGCGGTGCGGTGCAGGCGGCGGGTGACGCGGGAGACCGCGATCAGCCCGATGACGAGGGTGACGCCGATCGCGGCGGCCGAGGAGCCGATGATGGCCTGGTCCAGGCCGCGCAGGGCGGCGGCGCGGGCGCTGTAGTCCCAGCGCACCGCCAGGACCTTGCCGCCGTCGGCGGGGGTGCCGGCCCACATCGTCGGACGTCCGTCGTGGTCGGCGAGTTCGGTGCCGCGCTCATGGTGTTGCACGGCCATCTCGCGGAGCGCAGCGGGGAGGTCCGGCGGGTTCACCTCGGCGTTGCGGCCGAGGGGTTCCCCGGCGACGTACGCGGTCACCACCCGGTTCAGTTCGTCCAGGGCCGCGCTGCGGGCCCGGTCCTCGGTCTGCCGGTCGACCAGCACATGCACGAGGATGCCGAGCAGCGCCGCGAGCAGGCAGCACATGACGGTGATGAAGACGGCGGACTTGGCGTAGAGGGTCGCGGCCCAGGCGCGCAGGAGCAACGGTGGCCGCGACCGCCGGGGGCTCACCGCGTCCGCTCCGGCCCCGGGGAGGCGGAGGAGCCGGAGGAGGGCGTCCGCCGGTCGTACTCCGTCTCCCGGATCACCATGATCTGGTTCTTCGCGTCCCAGGCGTGCACCGTGCGGGTCTCGTACCCGGGCTTGTCCGCGGGCTCCCGCATGATCAGGTCACCCTCCGCCACCTCCACCGCCGTCGCGGTCCCGGCGGTGTCCAGGATCCGGTTCACCACCCCGTTCTTGAGCATGTAGGCCCACACGGTGAGGATGTGATTCCCGCTCTCGATGCCGATGATCAGCTCGTCCTTCCCGTCGCCCGTCAGATCGTGGTACTCGGGGGCGCGTACGGGGCAGGACTTCGGCGCGTCGGTACACCGGGCGATCTTCTTCAGGGTGGCGTCCTCGAAGGCCGGCGCGGAGGCGCGGGCGTCCGCGGCGTCCTGGGCGTTGACGACGGAGAGCGCGGACACCTTGCGGATGTCCCCAGACGACACCTCGGGCAACCCCGGGACGGGCGTCGGCCCGGTGTAGCTCTCCGTGTCCGGTGTGGGCGGCGGTGCGGGCGGGCGCTTGGGCCACAGCTGCGCCGGAGCAGAGGCGACAGGGGTGTGACCGGCGCTCTTGGGGGCCCCGGTCCCCGTACAGCCGCCCAGGAGCGCCGCGGTGCTCACCGTCGCGACCGCCAGGGCCGTCGCCCGTGCGGGGCCGGGGACGGGCAGGGAACGGAGCAGCGGCACGGCGATTCCAGACGGCAGAGGCGGTGGGGGACGACGACGGGACACAGCAGGACCGATCATGTTCGCTGCCCCGCATTGCGGCAACCCGGCGTCCGCACACGCGGCGAGGCGGCCCCCGCCGCGGAGAGTGGGGCGGGGGCCGCCGTCGGCCGGGACGGTCAGCCGTCGGCCGTGAGCTGTCAGCCGGGGCCGTGCGGCAGGGCGAAGGTCTTCACGGTCTTGCCGTCGTGCTTGTAGACGACCGTGGGGGTGGCATCGGCCTGCGCCGCGGGCTTCGGGAGCTTCAGGGTGTAGGTCCCGTTCGGGTCCATCCGGCTCTGCACCGGACCGGTCTTGTTCACGTTCAGCTCACCCGTGACGCCGTGCTCGGGGTCCTTGACGGTGACGGTGTCGTTGTTGCCGTTCAGCTCGAGGGTGTCGCCGTTGTCGACCTTGACCTCCTTGACGTAGTCCGTGGGCATGGCGAACGCCGAGGTCGCCGGTACGGCGAGGGCCGCGCCGGCCACCGCGACGGTGAGGGCGGCGCGCACCCCGGTGCGCTTGCGGCGGGCGGGTGACATGGCGTGCTGGGACATGGCTGCTCCTTCATGGATGCGCGGTGCGTCCGAGCTCTTCGGACCTGGTACGGGCGCTGGGAAGCACCCGTGCCCGGCACGCTAGGCAGCGAATGTTGCGGCCGTCCCGACGCCGTGCATCGGCCGTATCGCGATCATTCATCGGAGGCGTCACACGCAACGGAGCCGGGCTCCGGTCGGCGCACCGGGCGACTCCGCGCGCACGAGAGTCAACTGCCCGATGGCGGGAGCCAGTTGGACGCCACAGGCCCGCACGGGCGCAGGCGGAAACGGTACGACCCCCGGGGCGTGCCCCGGGGGTCGTACCTTCCGCCGTTACCTTCCCGTCGTGTGCCCGCAGGGTGGGCACGCGGCGTCCGGTCCGGTGCGCCGCGGCCCTAGCCCGGCGCGCCCGACCCGAACCGCCGCAGCAGCGGAGAGAGCACCAGCACGGACTTCGTCCGTTCCACGAACGGTTCGCCCGCGATGCGTTCCAGGACCCGCTCGAAGTGCCGCATATCGGCGGCGAAGACCTGGACGATGGCGTCCGCCTCACCGGTGACGGTGGAGGCGGACGCCACTTCCGGATAGCGCGACAGGCCGCGGTGGATCGCCTCTGGCGAGGTGTTGCGGCTGCAGTAGAGCTCGATGAACCCCTCGGTCTCCCAGCCGAGCGCGGCGGGATCGACCCGTACGGTGAATCCCGTGATCGCGCCCTCGGCCCGCAGCCGGTCGACGCGGCGTTTGACGGCCGGGGCGGAGAGCCCGACCTCCTGGCCGATGTCGGCATAGCTGCGGCGGGCGTCCTCGGCGAGGGCGTGGACGATGCGTTCGTCGAGTTCGTTCAGTCGCACTGCGGGTGGATCATTTCTCTGCCGTGGCCAATCGGGAGCGGCGCATGCCGTATCCGAAGTAGACCACAAGGCCGACGGCCATCCAGACCCCGAAGACGATCCAGGTAATGGCGTCGAGGCTGCCCATCATGTAGATGCACAGCAGGAAGCCGATGACGGGGAAGAGCGGAGAGAACGGCGTACGGAAGGTGCGCGCCATGTTCGGGCGGGTGTAGCGCAGCACCACCACCGCCACGTTGACCAGCGCGAACGCGAAGAGCGTGCCGATGCTGGTGGCATCGGCCAGCTGGCCGAGCGGGATGGCCGCGGCGAGCACCCCGCAGAACAGCGAGACGATCACGGTGTTGGCCCGGGGCGCGCCGGTCTTGGCGTGCACCTTGGAGAACACCTTGGGCACCAGGCCGTCCCGGGACATCGCGAACAGGATGCGGGTCTGGCCGTAGAGGACGGTCAGCACGACGCTGGCGATGGCGATGACCGCGCCGAAGGCGAGCAGCACGGCCCAGAAGTCCTGTCCGGAGACGTCCTTCATGATCCCGGCCAGGGCGGCCTCCGAGCCCTCGAACTTCTTCCACGGCATCGCGCCGACCGCGATCGCGGCGACCAGGCAGTACAGCGCGGTGACGATGATCAGCGAGAGCATGATCGCGCGCGGCAGGTCGCGCTGCGGGTTCTTGGCCTCCTCACCGGCCGTGGAGGCGGCGTCGAAGCCGATGTAGGAGAAGAAGAGGGTGGCGCCGGCGGCGCTGACACCGGTCATGCCCAGCGGCATGAAGTCGGCGTAGTTGCCGGAGCGCACGCCCTGGATGGCGACGCCGCAGAACAGCAGCAGCGCGACGATCTTGACGGCCACCATGATGGTGTTGGCGCGGGCGCTCTCCTTGGCCCCGCCCAGCAGGAAGACCATGGCGAGCAGGACCACCACGAGCGCCGGCAGGTTGAAGTAGCCGCCGTCACCGGGCGGCTGGGAGAGCGCGTCGGGAAGGGTGAACCCGACGGTGCCCGCCAGCAGCTCGTTCAGGTACTGCCCCCAGCCCACGGCGACGGCCGCGACCGAGACCCCGTACTCCAGGATCAGGCACCAGCCGCAGACCCAGGCGACCAGTTCGCCGAGGGTGGCGTAGGCGTACGAGTACGACGACCCGGAGACGGGGATGCTGCCGGCCAGTTCCGCGTAGGAGAGCGCGGAGAAAAGGGCCGTGATGCCGGCGATGACGAACGAGATGATGACCGCGGGCCCGGCGTCCGGGACGGCCTCGCCGAGGACGACGAAGATTCCGGTGCCGAGGGTGGCACCGATGCTGATCATGGTCAGCTGCCACATACCCATCGAGCGGCGGAGCGAGCCGCCCTCGCCCTGGCCGCCCTCGGCGACCAGCCGTTCGACGGGCTTGCGCCGCATCAGGCGGGTACCGAGACCTCCGGGGGCGGGCGGTCGGGGTTCGGTGGCCCCTGCGGGCGGGGCGGCGCCGTGCTCCAACACTGGGGTGGCTCCTTCATCGCTGCCGGTCGGGTGGCGACGACCGGCAGCGCTCCGCATCAGGGCAGCACAAAGCAACCCGCAGCGGGAGACCGCCGAGCAAGCGGTCGCCGCCACTCCACGTACAGCGCAGACCTTACGGGGCGCTCCTGACCTGCCGTAATGCGGGTTCCTTGCGCAGTCGCGGCCGATCGTTGCGCACCGGAGCGGCGGGCGGTGGTTCGTTGCGCGCCACCGTTCGATCTTGCATGGTGGACGCGCCGCCGGGCCCGCCGCACAACGGGCCCTTCCCGCGGGGGACATGGCGCCGACACACCGGTGGACACTGTGGGGAACGTCATATGACGGGGTGTCGGCGCCCCGGTGCGACGCGGACGGACACCGGCGGAGACGCCCCGGCGCGATACAACACCGGCCCCGCACCGGATGATTCGGTGCGGGGCCGGTCAACAGCCGTTACGGGACCGCGGTCCCGTGGGCGGGTCAGCTCCAGCTGTCGTGCAGCGGCTTGCCCTCCGCGTAACCGGCGGCGCTCTGCACGCCGACCACGGCCTTCTCGGCGAACTCCTCCAGGGAGCCCGCGCCCGCGTAGGTGCAGGAGCTGCGGACGCCCGCGATGATCGAGTCGATCAGGTCCTCGACGCCGGGGCGGGCCGGGTCGATGAACATCCGCGAGGTGGAGATGCCCTCCTCGAACAGCCCCTTGCGGGCCCGGTCGTAGGACGACTCCTCGCTCGTACGGCGCTGGACCGCACGGGCCGAGGCCATGCCGAAGCTCTCCTTGTACGGCCGCCCCTCGGCGGTGTGCTGGAGGTCGCCCGGCGACTCGAGGGTGCCCGCGAACCAGGAGCCGATCATGACGTTGGACGCGCCCGCGGCCAGCGCCATCGCGACATCGCGCGGGTGACGGACGCCGCCGTCGGCCCAGACGTGCTTGCCGTACTTCTTGGCCTCGGCGGCGCACTCCAGCACCGCGGAGAACTGCGGCCGGCCCACGCCGGTCATCATCCGGGTGGTGCACATGGCGCCCGGTCCGACGCCGACCTTGATGATGTCCGCGCCGGCCTCGACCAGATCGCGGACGCCCTCGGCGGCGACGATGTTGCCCGCCACGATCGGGACCTGCGGGTCCAGCGCGCGGACGGCCTTGACGGCGCTGATCATGCCCTCCTGGTGACCGTGCGCGGTGTCCACCACGAGGGTGTCCACACCGGCGTCCAGCAGCGCCTTGGCCTTGCCCGCCACATCGCCGTTGATGCCGACGGCGGCGGCGATGCGCAGCTTGCCGTCGGCGTCGGTGGCGGGGGTGTAGAGGGTGGCGCGGAGCGCGCCCTTACGGGTCAGGATGCCGACCAGCATGCCGTCCGCGTCGACCGCGGGGGCGAGCTTGCGGTTGGCGGCGTCAAGGCGGTTGAAGGCCTCCCGGGGGTCGATGTCCGCGTCAAGGACCAGCAGGTCCTTGGACATCACCTCGGAGACCTGGGTGAAGCGGTCCACCCCGGCCAGGTCGTGCTCGGTGACGACGCCGACCGGACGGCCGCTCTCGACGACGATGCCCGCGCCGTGCGCCCGCTTGGGGAGCAGCGACAGGGCGTCCGCGACGGTGGAGACCGGGGACAGCACGATCGGGGTGTCCAGGACGAGGTGCCGGCGCTTGACCCAGGTCACGACCTCGGCGACGACATCGATCGGGATGTCCTGCGGAATGACCACGAGGCCACCGCGGCGGGCGACCGTCTCGGCCATCCGGCGGCCGGCGATGGCCGTCATGTTGGCGACGACCAGAGGAATGGTGGTGCCGGTCCCGTCGGGCGAGGACAGGTCCACACCCTGGCGGGAGCCCACCGCGGAACGGCTGGGCACCATGAACACATCGTCGTACGTCAGGTCGTACGGCGGCTTCGCATCGTTCAGGAAACGCATACTGGCTCTCTCACCTGCGATTTTACGTCTGGGCCGGTGGGGAGTCAGCGCCGAACCGTATCCCGGATCAGGCTGCGGCTCCTAGGACATCATCCCTCATCACCACGCGAACAAGCGAACCGGTGTTCCTTTCGTGCGATGCGACACCCGCCCCTGGAGGTAGCTACAAAGCCCCCTGCCGACCCCGTCGCGCCGGGCCGCGCGCCATGATCACGGTCAGCCCGGTGTCGGTTTCGCGCCAGTATCCGACCGCGTCGGCGAGCACCCCCTCGAAGACCCGCCACTCCTCCGGCACGGCCGCCGCGTACCCCTGCCAGCCGGTGAGGACCAGCAGCCGGCCGCCTTCGGCGGGGCACCAGGACAGATCGGTGAGGCAGTCGGCGAGCGCGTCCCAGTTGCGGCCGAACCAGTGCGGCAGCCGCAGCGCACGGGCGCACCGCTCCATGAACTCCGCCTTGTCCGCGGCCCCTTCCAGATCGAGGACCGCGCCGCTCCACCCGGAGTCCCGGGCCGCGGCCAGCGCATCGTCCACCGGCCGCTCCGCGGGCCAGGACAGCACCCCCGGCGGCGTACTGCCGTCGAGCACCGCCGCCAGCGGCCGGGGTACGGAACCGCCACCATCCGGGAGCCTCATCGCCACACCGCCCTGCTGCATCGTCCGGGAGCCGTCCCGGGCTCCCGGCCGCCTCCGGCCGCTTCCTGGCGCCGATGCTGTCACAGCCGCGGCCGCGCTGCCCGCCGGTGACCGCCGGGGCGGGCACGGCACCGGCGCCGTCAGGCCCCGTCCGTCAGGACCCGTCCGGGTCCGCCCGGTCGAGGGCGGGGCGCGGCCCCGGGCCGGTCTCCAGGAGCAGATGGTCGGCGGCAGCGGTGTCCGTCACCAGGCTGGTGACCAGGCCGGAGCGCAGTACCGCGCCGATCGCCGCGGCCTTGCGGCGGCCGCCCGCGATCGCGACGACCTCGGGGATCCGGCGCAGCCGGTCGGCCTCCACCGTGATGCAGCGTTCGCCGAGGTCCCGGCCGATCCGGCGGCCCTCCGCGTCGAAGAGGTGCGCGGACATTTCGGCGGCCGCGCCCAGCGAGGCGTAGTGCTCGCGCTCCTCCTCGCTCAGCATGTCGTAGACCGTCGAGACGCCCGGCTCCCAGGAGCCGATGGAGACACAGGCGACGGTGACCTTGTCGAAGTACTCGAAGGCCCGGGCGATGCCGGTCTGGCCGCGCAGCGCGGCGGCGGTCGCCGAGTCGGGCAGGAGCATCGGCGCATAGATCGGGTGCGCCTCGCCGCCGGAGACGTCGGCCGCGCGGCGGACCGCCTCGACCGAGCCGCGGTCGGCGGTGCCCGCGTCGTAGACGCCGGTCAGCTGGACGACGGTGCACGGCGGGAGGCGGTGCAGCGCGGCCGCCATGTGGATGGTCGAGCGGCCCCACGCCAGGCCCAGGACATCGCCCTCGGCGACCAGCTCGCCGAGCAGGTCGGCGGCCACCTCACCGAGGTTCTCGGGGTCCGCGGCGTCTTCGGAGGCGTCCGCGGGCGACTCGACGACGACGGCGTGCCGCAGGCCGTAGCGGGCCCGCAGCGCGTCGGAGCGTTCGGCGTCGAGTTCGGAGGGCACCCGGATCTCGATCCGTACGAGATCGCGCTCCAGTGCCGTCTCCAGCACACGGGCGACCTTGAACCGGCTGACGCCGAACTCGTCCGCGATCTGGATCTTGGACTTGCCCTCAAGATAGAAGCGGCGGGCCATCGCCGCCGCCTGCACCAGCTCGGCGGGGCCCATTCCGGACTGTGGGCGGCTGGCTACCACGAATTTCTCCCCTTTTGCGCATCTGATCGAGTCTTTGCTCATCCTTTCAGAAACATGAGGTGTACGGGGACCATGACCGCTCCGACGGCCGTGAACGCTCGGTTGCGACTCGGACAACCCGCGGCACGGTCCGCCTCACAGGAGGCGGTCCGCCCCATGCGCCCCCTGCGTCTCAGTGCGCGCAGCCCCAGCTCGCCGCCGTCGCCGCCGCGGCCTTCTCTCGAAGATCCCGCACCGCCTTGGCCGGGTCGTCCGCGCCGTAGACCGCGGAACCGGCCACGAACACATCGGCGCCCGCCTCCGCACACCGCTCGATGGTCGACTCGGAGACCCCGCCGTCCACCTGGAGCCACAGCTGCAGCCCGTGCTTCGAGATCAGCTCCCGGGTGCGGCGGATCTTGGGCAGCATGATGTCCAGGAACGCCTGGCCGCCGAAGCCCGGCTCCACGGTCATGATCAGCAGCATGTCGAGCTCGGGGAGCAGGTCCTCGTACGGCTCGATCGGGGTGGCGGGCTTGAGCGCCATCGACGCCCGCGCGCCCTTGGCCCGGATCTCCCGCGCCAGCCGTACGGGCGCCGCCGCGGCCTCCGCGTGGAAGGTGACGGACCCGGCCCCGGCCTCGACGTACTGCGGCGCCCAGCGGTCCGGGTCCTCGATCATCAGGTGCAGGTCGAGAGGGGTGTCCGTCGCCTTGCGCAGCGACTCGACGACCGGCACGCCGAGCGTGAGGTTCGGAACGAAGTGGTTGTCCATGACGTCGACGTGGAGCCAGTCGGCGCCCTCGACGGCCTTCGCCTCCTCGGCGAGGCGGGCGAAGTCGGCGGACAGGATGCTGGGGTTGATCAAGGCCATGCCACCAGTATGACCTGCACACGGAACCGCCCCGGCCGGGGGACCGGCCGGGGCGGGACGTGCTGCGGGCTGCTGCCTCAGGCGAGGGTCGCCAGCGCCTGGTTGAGGGTCGCCGACGGACGCATGACCGCCGAGGCCTTGGTGACGTCGGGCTGGTAGTAGCCGCCGATGTCGGCCGGCGAGCCCTGCACCGCGATCAGCTCGTCGACGATGGTCTGCTCCTGCTCGGTCAGCGTCTTGGCCAGCGGCCCGAACGCCTCCGCGAGCTGCGCGTCGTCGGTCTGCTTGGCCAGCTCCTGCGCCCAGTACAGCGCGAGGTAGAAGTGGCTGCCACGGTTGTCGATGCCACCGACGCGACGGCTGGGCGACTTGTCGTTCTCCAGGAACGTGGCCGTCGCGCGGTCGAGGGTGTCGGCGAGCACCTGGGCGCGCGCGTTGCCCGTGGTCTGCGCGAGGTGCTCGAAGCTGACGCCCAGCGCGAGGAACTCGCCCAGGCTGTCCCAGCGCAGGTAGTTCTCCTTGACCAGCTGCTGGACGTGCTTGGGGGCGGAGCCGCCGGCGCCGGTCTCGAACAGCCCGCCACCGTTCATCAGCGGCACGACGGACAGCATCTTGGCGCTGGTGCCCAGCTCCAGGATCGGGAACAGGTCCGTCAGGTAGTCACGCAGGACGTTGCCGGTGACCGAGATCGTGTTCTCGCCGCGGCGGATGCGCTCCAGCGAGAACTTGATCGCGTCGACGGGCGCCATGATCTCGATCTGCAGGCCCTCGGTGTCGTGCTCCGGCAGGTACTGCTTGACCTTGGCGATCAGGCTGGCGTCGTGCGCCCGGCCCTCGTCCAGCCAGAACACGGCCGGGTCGCCGGTCGCCCGGGCACGGGTGACGGCGAGCTTGACCCAGTCCTGGATCGGCAGGTCCTTGGTCTGGCACATCCGGAACACGTCGCCGGCGCTGACGACCTGCTCCAGCACGGCGTTGCCGGCCTCGTCGACGACCCGCACGGTGCCCGTGACGGGGATCTCGAAGGTCTTGTCGTGGCTGCCGTACTCCTCGGCCTTCTGCGCCATCAGACCGACGTTCGGGACCGAGCCCATGGTCGATGGGTCGTACGCGCCGTGCGCCCGGCAGTCGTCGATGACGACCTGGTAGATGCCGGCGTAGCTGCTGTCGGGGATGACCGCGAGGGTGTCGGCCTCCTCGCCGTCCGGGCCCCACATGTGGCCGGACGTACGGATCATGGCCGGCATCGACGCGTCGACGATGACATCGCTGGGCACGTGCAGGTTGGTGATGCCGCGGTCGGAGTCGACCATCGCCAGCGCCGGGCCCTTGGCCAGCTCGGCCTCGAAGGACGCCTTGATCGCCGCGCCCTCGGGCAGCGACTCCACGCCCTTGAGGATGCCGCCGAGCCCGTCGTTGGGGGTCAGACCGGCCTTGGCGAAGGTCTCACCGTACGTGGCGAAGGTGTCCGGGAAGAAGGCCCGTACGACGTGACCGAAGATGATCGGGTCGGAGACCTTCATCATCGTGGCCTTCAGGTGCACGGAGAACAGCACGCCGTCGGCCTTGGCGCGGGCGACCTGCGCCGTGAGGAACTCGCGCAGCGCCGCGACGCGCATGACGGACGCGTCCACGACCTCGCCCGCCAGCACCGGCACCGACTCGCGCAGCACGGTGGTGCTGCCGTCGTCCCCGTGCAGCTCGATACGGAGCGTGCCGGCCTCACCGATGACCGCGGACTTCTCGGTGGAGCGGAAGTCGTCGGCGCCCATGGTCGCCACGTTCGTCTTCGAGTCGGACGTCCAGGCACCCATGCGGTGCGGGTGCGCCTTGGCGTAGTTCTTCACCGCGGCCGCCGCCCGGCGGTCGGAGTTGCCCTCGCGCAGCACCGGGTTGACGGCGCTGCCCTTGACCTTGTCGTAGCGGGCGCGGACGTCCTTTTCCTCGTCGGTCTTCGGGTCGTCCGGGTAGTCCGGCAGCGCGTAGCCCTGCTGCTGCAGCTCGGCGATCGCGGCCTTCAGCTGCGGGATCGACGCCGAGATGTTCGGCAGCTTGATGATGTTCGCGCCGGGCGTCTTGGCCAGCTCACCGAGCTCGGCGAGCGCGTCGTCGATGCGCTGGCCCTCCTCGAGACGCTCGGGGAAGCTCGCGATGATCCGCCCCGCCAGGGAGATGTCGCGGGTCTCCACAGTGACGCCGGCGGTCGATGCGTACGCCTGGATCACAGGCAGGAACGAATGCGTCGCCAGGGCCGGAGCCTCGTCAGTGTGCGTATAGATGATGGTCGAGTCAGTCACCGGGTGCTCCGCTCCAGGTCTCTCCACGTCTCCAACATTGCTCGACATCAAGATATCTCGTGATCGGGGACGTCTCGACAGGGGCCCGCATCCAACGACGGGAGCAGGCCGAAGTCGCCCATGGACTCCCGGAGGCGCCGCCGCGCCGCGTCCAGGCGCTCGCCGTAGTCGGAGGCGAAGATTTCGGGCAGCGCCGTGTCCAGCGTCCCGGCGAGCCGGTGGATCGGGGCCCACACGGCCGGGTCGTCGACCACCCGGCCGAGATCGGTCATCTGGACCCGCTCGAGCCAGTCCGAGAAGACCAGCGCCTCATCCGCGGTGAGCCTGATCGTGATCTGTGCGTTCTCCACGAGCAGAACGTAGTCGGGTCGAGCGCCGGACCGCCCCGCTCAGCCCGTACGCCGCAACAGCGCCAGGTACATCGCGTCCGTGCCGTGCAGATGCGGCCACAGCTGCACATCCGGCCCGTCACCGAGCGCCGGGACCCCCGGCATCAGCGGCCGGGCGTCGATGAACTCCACGTCGACCGCTGGGCCGCCACGGCCCTTGATGACGTCGTCGACCACGGCGCGGGTCTCGGCGAGGTGCGGCGAGCAGGTCGCGTAGCCGGCGACGCCGCCGATGCGGACGGCCGCCAGGGCCTGGCGGAGCAGGTCGCGCTGGAGGGGGGCGAAGCCGTCCAGGTCCTCGGGGCGGCGGCGCCAGCGGGCCTCGGGGCGGCGGCGGAGGGCGCCCAGGCCCGTGCACGGGACGTCCACCAGGACGCGGTCGAAGGAGCCGGGGCGCCAAGCGGGGCGGGTGCCGTCGGCGGCGATGACCTGGTACGGGCCGGGGTTGCCGTCGAGGGCGCGGGCCACCAGGCGGGCGCGGTGCGGCTGCTTCTCGGAGGCCAGCAGGGCGGCTCCGCGCTGCGCGGCCAGCGCAGCCAGCAGCGCCGCCTTGCCGCCGGGGCCCGCGCAGCCGTCCAGCCAGGCCCGGTCGGGGCCGTCCAGCGGCGCATTGGCCAGCGCGAGCGCGACCAGCTGGCTGCCCTCGTCCTGCACACCGGCGCGGCCCTCGCGCACGGCGTCCAGCGCGCCCGGCTCACCGCCCTCCGCGAGCCGCACCGCGTACGGGGACCAGCGGCCCGGCAGCGCGCTGTCCTCGCCGACGGCGGCGACCAGCTCCTCGGCGGTGGACCGGCCCGGCCGGGCCACCAGTGTCACCTCGGGGCGTTCGTTGTCCGCCTCCAGGAGGTCCTCGATGCCCGCCCGGCCGCCGCCGAGCGCGTCCCACAGGGCGGAGACGATCCAGCGCGGATGGGCGTGCACCACACCGAGGTGGTCCTCGGGGTCCTCGTCGTAGTCGGGCGCGACCCGCTCCAGCCAGCCGTCCAGATCGTGGGCGGCGACCTTGCGCAGGACCGCGTTGACGAACTTCGCGCGCCCGTCGCCGAGCACCACCCGCGCCAGCTCGACGCTGGCGCTGACGGCGGCATGGGTGGGAATCCGGGTGCCGAGCAGCTGGTGCGCGCCGAGCGTCAGCACGTCCAGCACCGGCGGGTCGACCTCCCGCAGCGGCCGGTCCACGCACTGCGCGATGATCGCGTCGTAGGTGCCCTGCCGGCGCAGCGAGCCGTACACCAGCTCCGTCGCCAGCGCCGCGTCCCGGCTGTCGAAATCGCCGCCCTCGCGCGCCTTGCGCAGCAGCGGCGGCAGCACGAGGTTCGCGTAGGCGTCCCGCTCGTCGACGGCCCGCAGCGCCTCGAACGCAAGGATCCGGACCGGGTCCTTCTGCGGGCGGCGATAGGGCTTACGGGTGCCGTGACGGCGGGGCGGCTGCTGGCTCACAGAAAGGTGCTCCGGATACGAGGGGAGGGGATGGCCCGGGGAACGGCCCGAGGGGCTGATCCCAGCCTACGCCCGGCCTACGGAGCGTCCCCCAGCCGCTCCCCGGCCTCGATGCGCACGCCGCGGGCCCAGTCGGCGGCCTTCATCGGCTTCTTGCCCTGCGGCTGGACCCAGACCAGTTCGAGGGCGTGACTGCCGGTGCCGGCGTACACCGCCTTCTTGGTGACGGCGAGTTCGCCGGGGGCGAGGTCCGTGCGGTCCGCCACCAGGGCGGCGGACATCAGCTTGAGGCGCTCGCCGCGGAAGACCGTCCAGGCGCCGGGGGCGGGCGCGCAGGCCCGGATGAGCCGGTCGGCGCGCAGCGCCGGGGCCGTCCAATCCACCCTGGCGTCCTCAACTTCGATCTTCGGCGCGAGGGTGATTCCCTCGGCCGGCTGCCGGACGGGGTGCAGGGTGCCGTCCTCGATGCCGTCCATGGTCGCGGTGAGCAGCCCGGCGCCCGCGAACGCCAGCCGGGTGAGCAGATCGCCGCTGGTGTCGGTCGGCCGGACCTGCTCGGTCAGCACGCCGTAGACCGGGCCGGAGTCCAGTCCCTGCTCGATCTGGAAGGTCGAGGCGCCGGTCACCTCGTCCCCCGCGAGGACGGCGTGCTGGACGGGCGCCGCGCCACGCCACGCGGGCAGCAGCGAGAAGTGCAGATTGACCCACCCCCGGGCGGGGATGTCGAGGGCGACCTTCGGCAGCAGGGCGCCGTAGGCGACCACCGGGCAGCAGTCCGGTGCGATCTCGCGCAGCCGTGCCAGGAAGTCCTCGTCGCGTGGCTTGACGGGCTTGAGGAGCTCGATGCCCGCCTCCTCCGCGCGCTCCGCGACGGGGCTCGCGACCAGCCTGCGGCCACGGCCGGACGGCGCGTCGGGCCGGGTCACGACGGCGACGACCTCGTGCCGGTCCGAGGCGATCAGGGCGTCGAGGGCGGGCACGGCGACCTCGGGGGTGCCGGCGAAGACAAGCCTCATGGGTGGCGCACTACCTCTCACATGCATCACGTGCATCACACGCAGCGGAACGGCGCACCAGTCTACGGTTCCTGACCCTGCGTCGTCGGGGCGGACCGCGAGGCCCAGTTCCCGGCGACGGCACCAGGGCGCGCGCATCCGTCCGCGCCCCGCACGGAAGCTCGTACGCCCCCATACCGTGACCAGAGCCGCTCCTGTCGCGTTGGTCAAACAGCATTGACCGATAACGGACCGCATCGGCGGCCCGGTCGCTTGCACCCTTCCTCTTTACACGCCGGTTCGAGAGGCTCGCTCATGGCCGACCACGCAACCCACGACGCCCAGGCACGCGCCAGCCTGCATCTCCTGGTACGGGACATCGAGCGGGTCCGCCGACAGGTGGACGCGCTGCGCACCCTGACCGCCCAGCTCGGCAATGTCTACCGGCCGCGCCGTACGGGTCCCTCCGCGGGCTTCGTCGTCTACGGGCGCGCGCCCGCCCCGACGGTCCGCCTGGCCCAGGAGCTGCGGGACAGCGTCGAAACGCTTGTCACGGCGGCGGTCGACTTCGACCGTTCCCTCGGCTTCTCCTGGGACGCGGTGGGCTCGGCGCTCGGCGTCACCAAGCAGGCAGTGCACCGCCGTTACGGTGCCCGCCGGGCCGCCGCCCAGCCCCCGGCCGACGGGGGCGAGCGGTCCTCGGAGACCCCGTCGGCCCGGACGGTCGGCGTGGCCGCGGGAGTGCCCGGGACGCCGTCCGTCCCCGCCCGTGCCCTGCCCGCACAGCCGACCGCGGCGAGCCGGGACGAGGCCCGGCCGGGCGCCTTTCCCGGCCCCCGCAACGGCTGACGCCGCGTTCGCCGGTGTGCATGCCGCCGCCCGCCGGCGCCCCGGGACCGCCCGCCGGCCGGGGCCCCGGGGCGGCGTCCCGGCCGGGACACCCCAGGCCGAAGCCGGCTGCGCTCACCCCAGATCGAGCGGATCGATCCGCACCCGCACCGCCTCCCCCTCACGCTTGACCAGCCGCGCCGCCCGCGCCGCCTTCAGCGCCGCCGCGAGCGCCGCACCCTGCCCCGGCCGGACCCGTACCAGCGCCCGCTCCCATGTCTCCCCCGGCGGGGGATCGCCCGGCCTGCGGGGCCGCCCCGGATCCGTCACCGGCAGCGGCACGGGCCCCAGCACCTCTGCCCCGGAGGGGAGTCCGGCGGCACCGAGCAGCTCCGCCACATCCTCCGGCCGCCCGGCCACCGAGGCCATCCGCGACACCGGCGGAAACCCGAGCTCGGCCCGCTCGGACAGCTCCCGTACGGCATGCCCGACCGGATCCCAGCGCACCAGCGCCTGCACCGGCCGCAGCGTCGGCTCCGCGATCACCGCCACCGTGCCCCCGTCCGCCTGCCCCCGCACCAGCGCTGCGGCCCCCAGCCAGCGCCGTAGCGCCTCCTCCCCCGCCCGCAGATCCGGCCGCCCCAGCAATGCCCAGCCGTCCAGGAGCAGCGCGGCGGCATAGCCGCCCTCGGCGACGGGCTCCGCGCCCGGCGTGGACACCACGAGAGCGGGCCGGTCGGGCACCGTGTCGAGGATGTGGTCACGGCCGGAGGTGCGCACAGGAACCGTGGGGAAGGCCCGCCCGAGCTCCTCGGCCGTACGCCGCGCGCCCACGATCTGCGCCCGCAGCCGCGCATTCCCGCACGCCACGCAGTGCCAGTCCGGCGCCTCCCGGCCACACCAGCCGCACTCCATCGGCCGGTCGTCGCCGTGCGCCTCCAGCGGTCCGGCGCAGTGCCGGCACCGGGCGGGCTCCCGGCACCGCTCACAGGCCAGTCTCGGTACGTACCCCCGGCGCGGCACCTGCACCAGCACCGGGCCCCGGGCCAGCCCCGCGCGCGCCGTCTGCCAGGCGAGCGACGGCAGCCGCGCGGCACGCGCGGCCTCATCGCGGGCCGCCTCCAGGTCATCGACCGTACGGATCAACGGCGCGGCCGCGCGCACCTGTTCGCGGCCGGCCTCCAGCGCCCGCGCCCAGCCGTTCTCCACCAGCTGGGTGGCCTCCACCGTGCGCCCCAGATCGCCGATCAGGCAGGCCGCCTTCTCCTGGACGGCGCGGAGCAGCAGGACGTCCCGGGCGTGCGGATGGGGGGCATGGGTGTCGCTGTGACTGGAATTCCCGTCGTCCCAGATGGCGACGAGCCCCAGATCCGCCACCGGTGCGTACATGGCGGCGCGGGTGCCCACGACGGCGCGCACCGCACCCCGGCGTATCGCCAGCCAGCGGCGGTAGCGCTCCTCGGGGCCCGAATCCGCCACCAGCAGGGCATGCACCCCCGGCCCCACCAGCTCGGTCAGCGCCGCATCGACCCGGGCCGCCGACCGCCCGTCCGGCATCACGACCAGGGCACCGCGCCCGGACGCCAGGGTCGCCGCCACCGCCGCGGCCAGCTCCCACGGCCAGTGCGGCCCCGGCAGGGCGGTCCACACCGCGCGCGGCGCACCCCCGCCCCCCAGCGCCTCCAGGAACGCCGGGCCGTCCGGATAGCGCGCCCAGCTCGCCAGGGGAGGCACGGCCGGCGGTGGCGGCGGCGCGGGGAAGCGCTCCGCCTCGGCCTTGGCATTACGGGGCGGAACGGCCAGCTGCAGCACGTCGGCGAGCGAGCCGGCATACCGGTCGGCCACCGCCCGGCACAGCGCCAGCAGCGCAGGAGAGAGCACCGGCTCCGGCGAGACGACCTGGGTGAGGGCCGCCAGCGGCCCCCGGTAGTCCGACTCCGCGATGCGCTCGACGATGTACCCGTCGAGCAGTCCCCCGCCCTCGCGCCGCCCCTCCCGCACCTTCCCGGTCCCCGCCCCGAACCGCACCCGCACCCGCACCCCGGGCTGCGCCTCACGGTCCATCGCCGCGGGCACGGCGTAATCCCACAGCTTGTCGAGATGCACCGGCCCCTTGTCCACCAGCACCCGTGCCACCGGCAGCTCCCCCGCCAGCGCCGCCCCCCGCCACGTCCGCGGCTTGGCCCGTGGCGCCTTCGCCTTGCGCACGGTCTCCCGGATCAGCGCCAGCTGCTCGCCCCGCTCCCCCGGATCCCGCCCGTTCTCACTGCTCACAGCATCAGTCTTAGCAGACGGCACCGACAGCGGCCGATGCCTGTGGACGAGCCCGGAGAACGCCTGCGACCGGGCACGGGAGACCTCCCGTGAACGGGCCGTGGAGACCAGCCACGCACCCCTGCCCCGCCGCCCACCCGCCCCTTTTGTTTTTCCCCGCCGCCCACCCCCCTTCGGGGGGTGGGCGGGTGAGTGTGCGCGGGTGAGTGTGCGGAGGTGCGGGTGCGCGGGTTCGTGTGCGCAGGTGCGTGTGCGCAGATACATGCGCGTCGGCCCCGCCGAAAGACGGCTGTGGCCCCGGACCGTCGGACGGTCCGGGGCCACAGCCCTGGCAGGTGCGCGGTGTCTTACAGCCCCGCAGCCTTCTTCAGCGCGTCCACCCGGTCCGTGCGCTCCCAGGTGAAGTCCTCCAGCTCACGGCCGAAGTGGCCGTAGGCGGCGGTCTGGGAGTAGATCGGGCGGAGCAGGTCGAGGTCGCGGATGATCGCGGCCGGGCGGAGGTCGAAGACCTCGCCGATGGCCTGCTCGATCTTCTCGACGTCGACGGTGGCGGTGCCGAAGGTCTCGACGAAGAGGCCGACGGGCTCGGCCTTGCCGATGGCGTACGCGACCTGGACCTCGCAGCGCTGCGCGAGGCCGGCGGCGACGACGTTCTTGGCGACCCAGCGCATCGCGTAGGCGGCCGAGCGGTCGACCTTGGACGGGTCCTTGCCGGAGAAGGCACCGCCGCCGTGGCGGGCCATGCCGCCGTAGGTGTCGATGATGATCTTGCGGCCGGTCAGGCCGGCGTCGCCCATCGGGCCGCCGATCTCGAAGCGGCCGGTCGGGTTGACCAGCAGGCGGTAGCCGTCGGTGTCCAGCTTGATGCCGTCCTCGACGAGCTGGCCCAGGACGTGCTCGACCACGAACTCGCGGATGTCGGGCGCGAGGAGGGAGTCGAGGTCGATGTCCGAGGCGTGCTGCGAGGAGACGACGACGGTGTCGAGGCGGACGGCCTTGGGGCCGTCGTACTCGATGGTGACCTGGGTCTTGCCGTCGGGACGCAGGTAGGGGATGGTGCCGTTCTTGCGGACCTCGGACAGGCGGCGGGAGAGCCGGTGCGCGAGGTAGATCGGGAGCGGCATCAGCTCCGGGGTCTCGTCGCAGGCGTAGCCGAACATCAGGCCCTGGTCGCCGGCGCCCTGTCGGTCCAGCTCGTCGTCGTCGCCCTCGACGCGGTACTCGTGCGCGGTGTCGACGCCCTGGGCGATGTCCGGGGACTGCGCACCGATGGACACCGAGACGCCACAGGAAGCGCCGTCGAAGCCCTTCTTGGACGAGTCGTAGCCGATGTCCAGGATCTTGTTGCGGACGAGGTTGGGGATGTCGGCGTACGCCTTGGTCGTCACCTCGCCGGCCACATGGACCAGGCCGGTGGTGATCAGCGTCTCGACGGCGACCCGGGAGGTCGGGTCCTCCTTGAGGAGCGCGTCGAGAATCGTGTCGCTGATCTGGTCAGCGATCTTGTCGGGGTGGCCCTCGGTGACGGACTCCGAGGTGAACAGGCGGCGGGACACATCGCTCCCTGGGGTTGCAGCGGCTGCTGGCTGATCATTGGCGGAAGGGCCGAGAGCTGCGCTCGGCCCGATCCACGGTCAGTTTATCGGTCGTATGTGACGTTCGGGCACGCAGTCTCGATTTATGGACCCCCCGTGACCTGGGACACCACGACCCACCGTAGGACGATCACCCCAGGCAGGGGCCGAGTCAAGGGGACACGCCGAGGTGGATTCCGGCGGGTTCGGGGCCATTGGGCCGTTCGGGTCTGCAGGGCAGGTTCAGCCGCGGGGACCCGCGAGACGGGGGACGACGAGGTCCCACACGGTTTCGGCCAGGGCCTCCTTGGGGCCGTACGGCACCGGGGTCTCGGTCCCGTCCGCGGCGAGGACCACCGCTTCGTTCTCGGCCGAGCCGAAGGCCTTGTCCTCGCCGACCTCATTGACGACCAGCAGGTCACACCCCTTGCGGGCGAGCTTGGCGCGACCGTTGGCGAGGACGTCGTCGGTCTCGGCGGCGAAACCCACGACCACCTGGCCGGGGCGGAGCCGGTCCGCGGAGAGTTCGGCGAGGATGTCCGGATTGCGGACGAGGGTGATGGGTTCGGGCTCCACACCGTCGATCTTCTTGATCTTGCCGGTGGTGTAGACGGCCGGCCGGAAATCGGCCACCGCGGCCGCCATGACGACCGCGTCGGCGTCCGCGGCAACCTTGAGGACGGCCTCGCGGAGCTGCCGGGCCGTCCCGACAGGAAGCACGTCCACACCGGCCGGGTCGGGCAGCTCGGTGTTGCCCGCCACCAGGGTGACCCGCGCGCCGCGCGCGGCCGCGGCACGGGCGAGGGCGTAGCCCTGCCTGCCGGACGAGCGGTTGCCCAGGTAGCGGACGGGGTCCAGGGGCTCGCGGGTGCCGCCCGCGGTCACGACGACGTGGCGGCCCGCGAGGTCCTGGGTGACGGCCCGGTCGCCGCGGGCGAGCACGCGCCGGCAGAGGTCGAAGATCTCCACGGGGTCCGGGAAGCGGCCCTTGCCGGTGTCGGCGCCGGTCAGCCGGCCGACCGCGGGCTCGATGACGATCGCGCCGCGGCGGCGCAGGGTGGCGACGTTCTCCTGGGTGGCGGCGTGCTCCCACATCTCGGTGTGCATCGCGGGGGCGAAGATCACCGGACAGCGGGCGGTGAGCAGCGTGTTCGTCAGGAGGTCGTCGGCCAGGCCATGGGCGGCCTTGGCCAGCAGGTCCGCGGTGGCAGGGGCGACCACGACGAGGTCGGCGGTCTGGCCGATGCGCACATGCGGAACCTCGTGGACGGATTCCCAGACCTCGGTGCCGGCCGGGTTGCCGGACAGCGCCGCCCAGGTGGCCTCGCCGATGAAGTGCAGCGATGCGGCGGTCGGCACCACGCGTACGTCGTGCCCGGACTCGGTGAGCCGCCGCAGCAGCTCGCACGCCTTGTACGCGGCGATCCCGCCACTGACACCCAGGACGACCCTGGGCCGGTCCTGCCCCTGCTGCTGCTTGTTCATGCCCCTATGACACACCACGGGCCCGGCGGTCGTCCCGCCGGGCCCGTGGTGAGGATGCTGTTCCGCTTACTGAGCCGGGGTCTCGATGGCCTCGGAGGTCAGCAGGCCCGCGTTGATCTCGCGGAGCGAGATCGACAGGGGCTTCTCGTGGACGTGCGTGTCGACGAGCGGACCGACGTACTCGAGCAGGCCCTCGCCGAGCTGCGAGTAGTACGCGTTGATCTGGCGCGCGCGCTTCGCGGCGTAGATGACAAGGCTGTACTTCGAGTCGGTGGCCTCGAGAAGCTCATCAATTGGCGGATTGATGATGCCCTCGGGTGCGGTGATGGAAGAGGACACTCTCTGCCTTCCGAAGGGGATGGAGCCGACGTAAAGCCGGGTGAAGCATAGAACGCAAAAATGTGACGGTCCGGGGAGCCGCTCGCCGCCGCGGGTCGGCGGCCGGCGTTCAGTCCCTGGATCGATGCAGCATCAAGGCTAGCAGCTCACGGCTGACGGCCTCGACGGAGGTGTTGACGAGGGTCACATCGAATTCCGTCTCCGCGGCCAGTTCCACCCTGGCGGCCGCCAGCCGGCGCTCGATGACCTCGGGTGCCTCGGTGCCCCGGCCGGTGAGCCGGCGGACCAGCTCGTCCCAGCTCGGCGGGGCCAGGAAGACGAGGTGGGCTTCCTTCATGGACTCGCGGACCTGGCGGGCGCCCTGCAGATCGATCTCCAGCAGGACCGGCTCCCCGGCCTCCAGACGGTCCAGGACCGCCTTGCGCGGCGTGCCGTAGCGGTTGCCCGCGAATTCGGCCCATTCCAGCAGCTCGCCATTGGCGATGAGCTTGTCGAATTCCTCGTCCTCGACGAAGAAGTACTGGACGCCGTGCTGCTCCCCGGGGCGCGGCTTGCGGGTGGTGGCCGAAACGGAGAGCCAGACCTCGGGATGCACTTTGCGCAGATGCGCGACGACCGTGCTCTTACCGACCCCCGAGGGGCCGGAGAGCACGGTCAGTCGCGGTTGTCTGACCGGGGGTACGGGGGTCGCCCCCCGGGAGACTGCAGAACTCATGCAGCGATTATTCCAGCTTCCCGGCAGTGCCGGGAAACCCGGGATTCTCAGCCGGCAGCGCTGCTGCCGAACTCGCGCTCGAGCGACGCGATCTGGTTGGAGCCAAGACCCCGTACGCGGCGGCTCTCGGAGATCCCGAGCCGCTCCATGATCTGCTTGGCGCGGACCTTGCCCACGCCGGGCAGCGACTCGAGGAGGGCGGAGACCTTCATCTTGCCGATGACATCGTTCTCCTGGCCCTGCTTGATCACCTCATGGAGGGATGCACCGGAGTGCTTGAGCCGATTCTTGACCTCGGCGCGCTCCCGGCGAGCCGCGGCGGCCTTCTCGAGCGCGGCTGCGCGCTGTTCAGGGGTAAGGGGCGGAAGAGCCACGCCTACGTCACCTCGGATGTAGAACTGTCGGATATCGGACCGGTGTGGAACCTAGTCGCCCCGCACCTGCGGAGCAACGAACAACGCGCTTACGTGCGGTGCTCTCGTCGGAGACTAGCGGGCAAGGGCGCCAGAGTCAGCGAGAACAGACGAAAAGTCCTGGTCAGACTCTGCTGACCAGGACAATTCGGGACCAAAACACCTGCCGGAGAGCGCTTCGGAGCGCTCAGGCGACCGCGGTCCGCACCTCTTCGGCGAACCGGACCGCCGCGGCGCGCAGAGCCGAGGCGTCCGGACCGTGCCGGAGCACGCCGCGGCTGACGCTCGGGACGACATTGCGTACGGCGTCCCCGAAGACGGTCGGCAGGTCGGCGGGGGTGGCGCCCTGGGCGCCGATGCCGGGGGCGAGCAGCGGGCCGTTGACCGCCAGATCGAACGAGGAGAGATCGCCGAGCGTGGCGCCGACGACCGCGCCGAAGGAGCCCAGCGGCTCGGCGCCGGCGTTCTCGTCGGCGAGGTGGCCGAGCATGGTCGCGGCCAGGGTGCGGCCGTCCTCCCGTACCGCGCGCTGGACCTCGGCGCCCTCCGGGTTGGAGGTGAGGGCGAGGACGAAGACGCCGCAGCCGTTCAGCACGGCGGCGTCCAGTGCCGGGCGCAGCGAGCCGAAGCCCAGGTACGGGCTGACGGTGACGGCGTCGGAGAACAGCGGGCTGCGCGGGTCGAGGTAGGTGTCGGCGTAGGCGCCCATCGTCGAGCCGATGTCGCCGCGCTTGGCGTCCATCAGGACCAGGGCGCCGCGCTCGCGGGCCTCGGTGACGGCGGTCTCCAGGACGGCGATCCCGCGCGAGCCGAAGCGCTCGAAGAACGCGGACTGCGGCTTGAAGACGGCGACCTGCTCGCCGAGCGCCTCCACGACGGTGCGGGTGAAGCGGGCCAGGCCCGCGACATCGTCGTTCAGGCCCCAGTCGGCCAGCAGCGAGGCGTGCGGGTCGATGCCGACGCAGAGCGGGCCGCGCTCGTCCATGGCGCGGCGCAGGCGTGCACCGAAGGGCTCCGGAACCTTCATGCGGTCACCTCTTTGTTCTCCGTCTTGTGCTCGGCGCCGACCGCGTCGGCGAGGGTGGCGTAGGGGCTGTTGCGCAGACGGGCGGCCAGGCCCTTGTGGATCGCGCGGCACCAGAAGGGGCCCTCGTAGATGAAGGCGCTGTAGCCCTGGACGAGGGTGGCGCCGGCGAGAATGCGCTGCCAGGCGTCCTCGGCGGTGGTGATGCCGCCGACGCCGATGAGGGTGAGGCGGTCGCCGACGCGGGCGTAGAGGCGGCGCAGGACCTCCAGGGAGCGCTCCTTGACGGGCGCACCGGAGAGGCCGCCGGTCTCGGCGGTCAGCTTCGGGTCGGAGGTCAGGCCCAGGCTCTCGCGGGCGATGGTGGTGTTGGTGGCGATGATGCCGTCCAGGCCCAGCTCGACGGCGAGGTCGGCGACCGCGTCGATGTCCGCGTCGGCCAGGTCCGGGGCGATCTTGACCAGCAGCGGGACGCGGCGGTCGGTGACCGTGCGGTCGGCTGCCTCGCGTACGGCGGTCAGGAGCGGGCGGAGGTGGTCGACGGCCTGGAGGTTGCGCAGGCCCGGGGTGTTCGGCGAGGAGACGTTGACGACCAGGTAGTCGGCGTGCCGCGCCAGCCGCTCCGTGGAGGTGACGTAATCGCCGACCGCCTCCTCCTCCGGGACGACCTTGGTCTTGCCGATGTTGACGCCGACGGTGGTGCGGAAGACCGGGTTGCGGGCCGCCAGGCGCGCCGCCACGGAGGCGGAGCCGTCGTTGTTGAAGCCCATGCGGTTGATCAGCGCACGGTCCGGGACGAGCCGGAAGAGGCGCTTCTTGGGGTTGCCGGGCTGGGCCTGGGCGGTGACGGTGCCGATCTCGACGTGGTCGAAGCCGAGCATGGTCATCCCGTCGATCGCGACGGCGTTCTTGTCGAAGCCGGCGGCCAGCCCGAAGGGACCGTGCATCCGGCGGCCGAGCGCCTCGGTGCGCAGCTCCTTGTAGCGGGGCGCGAGCACGGCGGCGATGAAGGTGCGCAGCACGGGGACGCGCACGGCGCGCTGGATCCAGCGGAAGGCCAGGTGGTGGGCCTGCTCCGGGTCCATGCGCCGGAAGACGAGGCGGAAGAAGAGTGTGTACATGAAGGTTGTCCTCACCAGAAGGGGGACACCGTGTCGTCGGTGTCCCCCTCTGGGCTGCTAGTCGCGGGCCGCGGTCAGGTGCTCGGCGTGTTCCTGGAGCGAACGCACGCCCACGTCACCGTGGTTGAGCGCGTCGATGCCCTGGACGGCGGCGGCGAGTGCCTGGACGGTGGTCAGGCACGGCACGGAGCGGGCCACCGCCGCCGTACGGATGTCGTAGCCGTCGAGGCGGCCGCCGGTTCCGTAGGGCGTGTTGACGATGAGGTCAACCTCGCCCTCGTGGATGAGCTGGACGATGGTCTTCTCGCCGTTGGGGCCCTCGCCCTCGGACTGCTTGCGCACGACGGTGGCGTGGATGCCGTTGCGCTTGAGGACCTCGGCCGTGCCGGAGGTGGCGAGCAGCTCGAAGCCGTGCGCGACCAGCTCACGAGCCGGGAAGATCATCGAGCGCTTGTCGCGGTTGGCGACGGAGATGAAGGCCCGGCCCTTGGTCGGCAGCGGCCCGTACGCGCCGGCCTGCGACTTGGCATAGGCCGTGCCGAAGACCGAGTCGATGCCCATGACCTCGCCGGTGGAGCGCATCTCCGGGCCCAGGACCGTGTCGACGCCCCGTCCGTGGATGTCGCGGAAACGGGACCACGGCATGACGGCCTCCTTGACGGAGATCGGCGCGTCCAGCGGCAGGGTGCCGCCGTCGCCCTGCTTGGGCAGCAGGCCCTCGGCGCGCAGCTCGGCGATGGTGGCGCCCAGGGAGATGCGGGCGGCGGCCTTGGCG
>NZ_LGKG01000089.1 GCF_001294335.1 Streptomyces chattanoogensis | reverse complement strand
CGGCGTGAGCGGCCCTTCCACCCGGGGCGGCTCCACGCGGCCCTGGAGGATCTGGTCTGCGCCGCCGCTCGCATCCGGGGCCGGTTCTGGCTGGCCGACCGGCCCGACACGCTGCTGTCGTGGGACGCCGCCGGCGGCGCGCTGTGTGTGGAATCGGCGGGCCCGTGGCTCGCCGCGCTGCCGGACGCCGCCTGGGAAATGGTGCCTGCCGAACGCCGCGTCGCCGCCGCCCTCGACTGGCACCCCGAACACGGCGACCGCTGCCAGCACCTCACCTTCACCTGTCCCGGCCTCGACCGGGAGAACCTGCTGGCTCTGCTGGACTCGTGCCTGCTC
>NZ_LGKG01000088.1 GCF_001294335.1 Streptomyces chattanoogensis | reverse complement strand
CGGCGTGAGCGGCCCTTCCACCCGGGGCGGCTCCACGCGGCCCTGGAGGATCTGGTCTGCGCCGCCGCTCGCATCCGGGGCCGGTTCTGGCTGGCCGACTGGCCCGACACGCTGCTGTCGTGGGACGCCGCCGGCGGCGCGCTGTGTGTGGAATCGGCGGGCCCGTGGCTTGCCGCGCTGCCGGACGCCGCCTGGGAAATGGTGCCTGCCGAACGCCGCGTCGCCGCCTCCCTCGATTGGCACCCCGAACACGGCGACCGCTGCCAGCACCTCACCTTCACCTGTCCCGGCCTCGACCGGGAGAACCTGCTGGCTCTGCTGGACTCGTGCCTGCTC
>NZ_LGKG01000087.1 GCF_001294335.1 Streptomyces chattanoogensis | reverse complement strand
GAACCAGGGCGGCGCTCATGCCGCACCTCCGATCAGGGCGAACTGGGAGTTGGCGACGAGCAGCGCGAGCACGGTGGCGACACCGACGGTGCGGAGAACCAGGCGGTCGATCGCCCGGCCCAGCGAGGTGCGGGCCCTCACTTGGCACCGTCCCGGCGGGTGAAGAAGCCGGACCAGAGCAGGCCGAGGCCGGCGAGCGCCAACGTGACGCCGGTCAGCCCGTCGGCGGGGAACGAGACCCCGATGAAGACGAGACCGAGGAACATCAGCAGGGCGCCCATCACGCCACCGCCTTCTGCATACGGGCGGCACGGACCTTGTCGAGGATCGCCAGCGCCAACG
>NZ_LGKG01000086.1 GCF_001294335.1 Streptomyces chattanoogensis | reverse complement strand
TCGAGCGGGCCAAGCGACGCTCGGGACGCGGCCGACCCAGAGTTGACGCCACCGTCTGATACGCTTTGATCACACCAACCCAGTAGGCGAGGTGTCTGCACAGCCCGGTTGAGCCAACGCTCCCGGGCTGTCGTCGTCTCCACGGTTGCGGGACCCGGAGGCGGTGCGCGGGTGGTCAGGGTGGCCGGATCTGGGCGAGGTCCGGCCGCCCCACCAGCACAAACCCGAGATGACCAAGCCGTGACCTGCGGTTACTCGCCTAGCGGCAAATCTGAGCCAAGATCTTAGGGCGAGGGTTACTCGGGTATGGACCTACGGTAGTTCGGCCCGCAGCGGAGACCACATGCCAAGAGC
>NZ_LGKG01000085.1 GCF_001294335.1 Streptomyces chattanoogensis | reverse complement strand
GGTTAATCCGCCCAGGGTGAGTCGGGACCTAAGGCGAGGCCGACAGGCGTAGTCGATGGACAACGGGTTGATATTCCCGTACCCGTGTATCCGCGCCCAATGGCGAATCAGTTGTGCTAATCGTCCAAATGTTTTCTTATCGAGCCTTCGGGTGAGAGGGAGAATTGCTGCACGAGACCCTGGCTGTAGTAGTCAAGCGATGGGGTGACGCAGGAAGGTAGCTGGGCCAGGTGATGGAATACCTGGTGTAAGCCTGTAGGGCGTTGTGTAGGCAAATCCGCACAACATGTAGCCTGAGAGGTGATGCGTAGCCGTTGTGGTGAATTCAGTGATCCTATGCTGCCGAGAAAAGCCTCTAGCGA
>NZ_LGKG01000084.1 GCF_001294335.1 Streptomyces chattanoogensis | reverse complement strand
GACGCGCTCCGGTATCTGTTCGCGATCATCGAGGGTGGCATCCGGGTTGTCGGCGCCGTGGTCAACGGGCTCGCCGAGCTGTGGCAGTGGAGCGCCATGTTCTCCTCCGCGACCTCCGGTGACTGGGGTCGCCTGACGTCGCTGGTCGCCGGTGAGATGGACGTCGGGAACGCCGCCGAGGATGCCGCCGGTGACCTGCAGAATCTCGGTACCGAGGCGTTGACGCTGGAGGAGCGGCTCGCCGAGTTGAAGACTGCGTTCGACGAGCTGTTCGGCGCGCAGATGTCGATCGACGAAGCCACGATCCGCTATCGGCAAGGCATCCGCGACCTCAACGAGGAACTGACCAAGGGCGCCCGGACCCTGTCTCT
>NZ_LGKG01000083.1 GCF_001294335.1 Streptomyces chattanoogensis | reverse complement strand
ATCATGCCGATCGTGTGGTAGTGCCCGGACACAGCGCGGCGCCCCGGGCTCGATGCCACGAAGCGCCGCTCTGAACGAGGGGATTGGGTGGGCCCGGGTCGCCCCTTGAGATGACCCGGGCCCTGCGGGCGCCACCTAGTTTTGCCAGCCAGGGGGCACTCCCACGCCCGACGCTAGGTCACAGTGTGCACACAGTCAACTGTGTGGTTGAGGTGACCAGGGCCTTGTGATCAAATCGGCGAGCCAGCCAGGGAGATCACTTCACCATGCCCATACCCATGTCGTACGACGACATCGCCCAAGACCTCACCAACCGGATCGACTCCGGCGAGTACCCGCCCGGAAGCCAGCTACCGACGCTCGCCACGATGGCCCGGCTGTACTC
>NZ_LGKG01000082.1 GCF_001294335.1 Streptomyces chattanoogensis | reverse complement strand
CTCGTAGATGGTGGTCGGCTCCCAACCGTCGAACCGGCGCGGCGAGATGCCCAGCCGCTCCGCCGCCTCTACGCGGGCGCGGAGACCCGGAGAATCCGCGAGGCGTCTGGCGAGAAAGGGATATCGAGGTCCTCGCGGTTCAGACCCCACGCGGCGTCGGCAAGCCGGTCGTACTGGCGGTCGGTGAGCTTCCCTTCTTCTATCTCGTCTTCCCTACCCTCGGCTGTCAGGCGGGCGCGCTCCGCCTCACTGTCGCCGAGCAGAACGCGCCAGTCGTCATCGTCCAGGCCCACCGCACTGGCCCTGATCAGGGCGTCGAAGAACGTGGTGACGTTGACGCCGAGGTACTTGTCCTGTTCGACCAGCCCGCCGGACTCCGGATCCCTGCGC
>NZ_LGKG01000081.1 GCF_001294335.1 Streptomyces chattanoogensis | reverse complement strand
GCCTTATCCATCTCGATCAGCTCCTCGATGCCCCAGGGGGCGGTGTCGTTGTCGTAGTCCGGATGCCCGCTGTAGTGGGCGTGGAGGGTGTGCTTGTTCGACCCGGTGTACGTCCGGGGCTTCCAGCCGTTCGAGGCCGACCAGATGGTGCCGTTCCAGATGATGTAGATCAGACGCCGCCGGTCCGCCGGGGTGTCGAGCGTCTTCTGCACGCACCACTGCATCGTCAGGCCGGACACCCGCAGGTCCTTGTCGACGTCGAGCGCGCGAACCTCGTCGATCCGGTCGGCGTCCTGCCGTTCGGCCCGCCCGGACTCGTCCGGGTTGTGACCGGAGGTGCTGGCAGCGTGAGCCTTGTTGCCGATCCACCCGTCGCTGGCCTTGTCCCTG
>NZ_LGKG01000080.1 GCF_001294335.1 Streptomyces chattanoogensis | reverse complement strand
CCAGCTTCGGGAAGACGAGCAGGGCGACTCCGACCATGGCCAGGACGTTGCCGTGCTCGGTGGTGAGGGCGTGGGACCAGTCGGTGACGACGTGCGGGGCGCTGGCGACGTGCCACAGTCCGACGACGACCACGACCACGTTGAGGGCGAGATAGAGGCCCACCAGGGCGACCGCAACCCCGATCGCCTCGAGGAAGCCCTTGAGGAAGACCGCGCCGAGCAGGGCGACCAGTGATGAGGAAGTCGGTGGCGGCGAAGCCCAGCAGCGTCAGGACGAACAGCTTGCCCTTCCAGAACGACAGCAGCCGCTCCAGCATCGCGATCGAGCCCTGGCCGTGCGGGCTCTCCTTCGCCACCCGGCGGTAGACCGGCAGCGCGCCGGCCAGCGTCACGATGACCAGGACGATGGTGGCGACCGGCGACAGCAGGCCCGCGGCGAGGGCGGCGATGCCCGGCTGATAGCCGAGGGTGGAGAAGTAGTCCACACCCGTCAGACACATCACCCGCCACCACCGCTGCCCCTTGTGGGCGG
>NZ_LGKG01000079.1 GCF_001294335.1 Streptomyces chattanoogensis | reverse complement strand
CCAGGACACCGGCGGTATGCACCACCGCGCTGATCCGATGCCGGGCCACCAGGTCGGCCACGGCCGCCGCGTCGGTCACGTCGCATGCCTCGATGACCGATTCGGCACCGCTGCCGCTGAGTTCGGCCACCAGCTCCTGAGCACCCTCGGCCGCGGGACCCCGGCGGCTGACCAGCAACAGATTGCGCACCCCGTGCTCGGTCACCAGATGCCGGGCCATCACGCGGCCCAGACCACCCGTGCCACCGGTGATCAGGACCGTGCCGGACGGATCCCACCTCATCGCGTGCGGAGACTGCACCCGGGCCAGCCGGGCCGCCAGCACCTCACCCCCACGCACCAACAACTGCGGCTCATCCGACGCCAACGCCCTTGGCACAACTCCTACTTCGGCTTCGCCGTCCAGGTCCACCAGACCGAAGCGGCCCGGGTGCTCCGACAGCGCCGATCGCACCAGACCCCACACCGCCGCACCCGCGAGATCCGCACCGGACACCGCGCCACGGGTCACGAACACCAGACGCGAAGCCGCGAACCGCTCATCGGCCAGCCACGACTGGGCCAGGTCCAGCGCCCAGGCGGCCGTGGCGTGCGTAGCCGCCACCACATCGCCCGCAACCACATCACCCGAAGCCACACCGTCCGCAACCGCATCGTCCGCAACCGCATCGGCGGAACCGGCTTCCACCGGTACCAGCACCGCACCCGGCACGCGACCGGACCGGGCCACGGACGCCAGGTCCGGGTAGCCGTCGAACGGTGCGCCGGCAACGGAGCCGAGCGTTGCCACGGTCTCCGCGGCCCCGGCCGGGGGCAGGCGTACGGGGTTCCACTGCACGCGGAACAGCGCGTCGCGGCCGACCGGGTGCGCCCCGCCGTCCAACTGGTCGGCGGAGACCGCCCGCAGCACGAGCGTGCCGATGGAGGCGACGGGTTCGCCGGTGGTGTCGGCGACGTCCACGGAGACCGTGTCGCCGCTGTGCCGGACGACCCGGACCCGTACGGCCCGGGCGCCGGTGGCGTGGAGCGCGACGTTCTCCCAGGAGAACGGCACGACGCCGTGGTCCACTCCGTTGAACGCCACGACGTGCAGGGCGGCGTCGAGCAGCGCCGGATGGAGTCCGTACGCGGAGGTGTCGCCTTCTGCGTCGGCGGGCAGGGCGACCTCGGCGAACACCTCGTCGCCTCGACGCCAGGCGGCCCGCAGCCCCTGGAAGTGCGGACCGTAGTCGAATCCGCGCGCGGCGAAGTCCGGGTAGAGGTCGGCCAGTTCGACGGTCGTGACGTCGGCGGGCGGCCAGGACTCGGCGCGGAAGTCGTAGCCGGGTTCGGCCGTCGACTCGCCTTCCGCAAGGACGCCGGTGGCGTGCTGGACCCACGGGCGGTCGCCGTCGCCCTCCGCCCTGGAGCGGGCGGTCAGGGTGCGGCGGCCGGACTCGTCGGCGGGGCCCACCCGCAGCTGGAGCTGTACGCCGCCGTGCTCGGGCAGGACGAGCGGGGCGGCCAGGGTCAGTTCGTCGACGCGGTCGCAGCCCACTTCGTCGGCGGCGCGGACGGCGAGTTCGGCGAAGGCCGTGCCCGGCAGCAGGACGGAGCCCATGACGACGTGCCCGGCCAGCCAGGGGTGGGTCTGGAGCGAGAGGCGGGTGGTGAACAGCAGGCCTTCGCCGTCCGGAAGTTCCACGGCGGCGCTCAGCAGCGGGTGCCCGGTCGCTGCGAGGCCGACGGCGCCCAGGTCACCGGTGCGGGTGTGGTCGGGGGTCGGCCAGAACCGCTGGTGCTGGAAGGCGTACGTGGGCAGGTGGATGGCGTGCGCGTCACGGCCGGCGAGGAACGCGGTCCAGTCGATCCCGGCGCCGTGGACGTGCAGTTGTGTCAGGGCGGCGAGGAGGGTCGCCTCCTCCGGGCGGTCCTTGCGCAGGACGGGAGTGCACACGGCGTCGTCGGGTGCCGGCTCCCGGGCCATGGCCGACAGGACGCCGTCCGGGCCGAGTTCGAGGAACCGCGTCACTCCTTCCGCGCCCAGAGCCCGTATCCCGTCCGCGAAACGCACCGCCGAGCGGACATGGGTCACCCAGTACTCGGGGGTGCGCAGCTGGTCCCGGGTGGCGAGTTCGCCGGTGATGTTCGATACGACGGCCAGCTTCGGCTCGCCGTAGGACAGGCCCTCGGCGACGGCGCGGAAGTCGGCCAGCATCGGGTCCATGAGCGGCGAGTGGAAGGCGTGCGAGACCCGCAGCCTACTGGTCTTGCGGCCCTCCCCCTCGAAGTGCGCCGCGATGGCCAGGACCGCGCCCTCGGCACCCGAGATCACGACCGACGACGGGCCGTTGACGGCCGCGATCGAGACGCTGTCCGCCAGGTGCGGCAGGACCTCGTCCTCCGTCGCCTGGATCGCGGCCATCGTGCCGCCGGCCGGCAGGGCCTGCATGAGCCGTCCGCGTGCCGCTACCAGCGCGCAGGCGTCGGCCAGCGAGAACACCCCGGCGACGTGCGCGGCGGCGATCTCGCCGACGGAGTGCCCGGCCACGTACTGCGGCCGTACTCCCCAGGACTCCACGAGCCGGAACAGGGCCACCTCAATGGCGAACAGCCCGGCCTGGGCGTAGGCGGTCTGGTTCAGCAGCTCCGCGTCCTCGCCCCAGACCACGTCCCGCAGGGGGCGGCCCATGTGCGCGTCCAGGTGCTCGTCCAGGGCGGTGCAGAGCGCGTCGAAGGCCTCCGCGAACGCCGGGTAGCGGCCGTACAGCTCCCGGCCCATGCCGAGGCGTTGCGATCCCTGGCCGGAGAAGAGGACGGCGTCCCGGCCGGTGTGGGCGGTGCCGGTGTCCACGGCGGGGTCGGCCTCGCCCGCGGCCAGGGCGGTCAGGGCGCGCAGCGCGGTTTCGTGGTCGTCGGCGCGGACGGCCGCGCGGTGGGCGAAGGCCGTGCGGCGCGTCATCAGCGTGTACGCGGCGTCCGTGAGCCGGAGTGCGGGGTCGCGCTCCAGGTGGGAGTGCAGCCGGGCTGCCTGGGCGCGCAGGGCGCTCTCGCTCTTGGCGGAGAGCAGCAGCGGCGCCGTCCCGTCGGGAGCGGTGGCGGGCGCTTCGGGCTCCGAGGCCGAGGGCGGTTCGGTTGTGGGCTGTTCGGCTGCGGGCGGTTCGGCTGCGGGCAGTTCCAGCACCACATGCGCGTTGGTGCCGCTGATGCCGAACGCGGAGACCGCGGCGCGCCTGGGGTGGCCGGTCTCGGGCCAGTCCGTGTGCGCGGTGAGCAGCTCGACCGCGCCCGCGGCCCAGTCGACATGCCCGGTGGGCTCGTCGACGTGCAGGGTGCGCGGCAGCATGCCGTACCGCATCGCCAGCACCATCTTCATCACGCCCGCCACACCGGCGGCGGCCTGGGTGTGCCCGAGGTTGGACTTCACCGCGCCGAGCAGCAGCGGTTGCTCCGGCGGCCGCTCCTGGCCGTAGGTGGCCAGCAGCGCCTGGGCCTCGATCGGGTCGCCGAGCGTGGTGCCCGTGCCGTGGGCCTCCACGGCGTCGACTTCGGAGGCGGCCACCTGGGCGTTCGCCAGGGCCTGCCGGATCACCCGCTGCTGGGACGGGCCGCTGGGCGCGCTCAGGCCGTTGGACGCGCCGTCCTGGTTGACGGCCGAGCCGCGGACGACGGCGAGCACCTGGTGGCCGTTGCGGCGGGCGTCGCTGAGCCGTTCCACCAGCAGCAGGCCGACGCCTTCGCTCCAGCCGGTGCCGTCGGCGGCCGCCGCGAACGGCTTGCAGCGGCCGTCGGGGGCCAGCCCGCGCTGCCGGGCGAACTCCACGAAGGAGGACGGGGTGGACATCACCGTCACGCCGCCCGCGACCGCCAGGGAGCACTCACCCTGGCGCAGCGCTTGCGCCGCCATGTGCAGGGCCACCAGCGAGGAGGAGCACGCCGTGTCCACCGTGAGGGCCGGTCCCTCGAAGCCGAAGGTGTAGGAGACCCGGCCGGAGACGACGCTCATCGCATTGCCGGTGAGCCGGTGTCCGCCGGCTTCGTCCTGTGCCGCGTCCAGGGCCGTGCCGTAGTCCTGGGTGTTGGTGCCCGCGAAGACACCGGTGCTGCTGCCCCGTAGCGACTCCGGGTCGATCCCCGCCTGTTCGAGCACCTCCCAGGTGGTCTCCAGGAGCAGCCGCTGCTGCGGGTCCATGGCGAGGGCCTCGCGCGGCGAGATGCCGAAGAAGTCCGCGTCGAAGTCGGCGGCGCCGTCCAGGAAGCCGCCGCCGCGGGCGTAGCTGGTGCCCCGGTGGTCGGGGTCGGGGTGGTAGAGCCGGTCCAGGTCCCAGCCCCGGTCGGCGGGCATGGGGGTGATGGCGTCGCCGCCCTCGGCGAGCAGCCGCCACAGGGCCTCGGGTGAGTTCACGCCGCCGGGGAAGCGGCAGGCCATGCCGATGATCGCGACAGGTTCGTCGAGGGCGGCGGCCGACGCCCGTACGACCGTGGCGGGTCCTGCGGCGCCCAGGACTTCGGAGCGCAGGTAGGCGGCGACCGCCAGGGGGGTGGGGTGGTCGAACAGCAGGGTGGCGGGCAGCCGCAGTCCGGTCGCGGCGGAGAGCCGGTTGCGCAGTTCGACGGCCATCAGCGAGTCGAATCCCTGCTCACGGAAGGCGCGTTGGGCGTCGACGGTGTCCGGTGAGGGGTGTCCCAGTACCCTCGCGGCCTCTTCCCTGACCATGGTCAGGAATGCCTGTTCCTGTTCGGCGGGCGGCAGTGCGCCGATCCGGTCGCGCAGGGGGGAGGGTTCCCGGCGCGGGCCGTCCGCGGGGCCGAGCGCGCGGCGTGCGTCGGGCAGGTCGCCGAGGAGGGAGCTGGGGCGGACGGCGGTCAGGGCGGGGGCGTACGCGCTCCAGTCGATGTCGGCCACGGTCACATGCGTCATGCCCTGGGCGAGCGCCTGGCGCAGGGCGGCGAGCGCGGGGGCCGCGGCCATGGGCAGCAGTCCGTCGCGGCCCATCCGGTCGGCGGCGTCGCTGTCGGTGGCCATCCCGCGGCCCGCCCAGGGGCCCCAGGAGACGGAGGTGGCCGGCAGCCCTTGGCCGAGACGGTATTCGGCGAGGGCGTCCAAGTAGGCGTTGGCGGCGGCGTAGTTGGCCTGTCCGGCGTTGCCCAGGACGCCGACGATCGAGGAGAACAGCACGAAGTGGTCCAGGTCGAGGTCCTGGGTGAGTTCGTGCAGGTTCTGTGCGGCCCTTGCCTTGGGGTGCAGTACGGTCTCGAAGCGCTCGGGGGTGAGCGCGTCCAGTACGCCGTCGTCCAGTACGCCCGCGGCGTGGACGACGCCGGTCAGCGGCAGGTGCGGCGGGATGTCCGCGAGGACGGCCGCCAGAGCATCGCGGTCGGCGGCGTCGCAGGCGGCGAGGGTGACCTTGACGCCCCGGTCGGTGAGGGCGGCCGCGAGTTCCGGTGCGCCGGGGGCCTGCGGGCCGCGGCGGCCGGTGAGCACGAGGTGTTCGGCTCCGGCGTCGGCCAGCCAGTGGGCGAGGTGTGCGCCGAGGGCGCCGGTGCCGCCGGTGACCAGGACGGTGCCGTGAGTGCTCCACCGGTCGCCGGTGTCGCCGCCGGGTGTGATGCGTTCCAGGCGGCGGGCGAAGACCCCGGCCGGACGGATCGCCACCTGGTCCTCGTCCGATACGAGGGCACTCAGCAGCGCGGAGACGGCCCGCCCGTCCAGGGTGTCGGGCAGGTCGATGAGCCCGCCCCAGCTCTGCGGGGACTCCAAGGCTGCCACGCGGCCCAGGCCCCATGTCTGGGCCTGCACGGGGCTCTTGAGTGCCTCGTGCCGGTCGACGGCGACGGCGCCACGGGTCACGCACCACAGGGGTGCCTGGATGCCCGCGCTCTCCAGGGCGCGCAGCAGCGTGGTGGTGGCGGCCAGGCCGCGGGGTACGGAGGGCAGATGCGGGTGGGGCCGCTCGTCGAGGGACAGGAGGGAGAGCACGCCGTCGACCGGGGTGTCGGGCCAGGCGCCGGGCTCGTGGTCGGCGGGCAGTTCGCGTACGTCGGTGTGCAGGCCCTGGTCGCGCAGGGTGTCCAGGAGGCGGGCGGTCCAGGGGTCCTCCGTGGTGCCGTCGGGCAGGACGACGAGCCAGTGCCCGGTGGCGGCGGGGCCGCCCGAGGCGGTGCGCGGGGCCCAGTGGGTGCGGTAGCTGAGGCGGTCCGCGGCGGCCTGGGTTCTGCGCTCCCTGCGCCAGGAGGAGAGGACGGGAAGGAGGTTGCCGAGGGAGTCCGCTCCGCTGCCGTCGATGGCCAGGACGGCCGACAGCTCCTGGAGGTCCTCGCGTTCGACGGCCGCCCAGAATCCGGCCTCGCCCGCTTCGGCGGCGGCCGCCTCCCCCGCGTCGTAGTCGGCCGGGTCCAGCCAGTACCACTGGCGTTGGAAGGCGTAGGTGGGCAGTTCCACACGGGAGGCGCGGGAGGCGTTGGGTGCGCCCAGGCAGGCCGGCCAGTCGACGCGGACGCCGTGCGCGAAGGCGGCGGCGATGCCCTCGGTGAGGGCGAGTGCTTCCGGGCGGCCAGTGCGCAGCAGGGATACGAGAGCAGGGGGAACGGGCCCGTCAAGGTGGGTCAGACAGTCCTGGACCATGGGGGTGAGGACGCCGCCGGGGCCGATCTCCACGAAGGCGGTGACGCCCTCGGCTTCGAGGGTGCGCACGGCGGCGCAGAAGCGGACGGCTTCGCGGGCCTGCCGCACCCAGTAGTCGGGCGAGCGCAGTTCGTCTTCGGTGGCGAGCGCGCCGGTCACCGTGGACACCACGGGGATGCGGGGGGCGTGGAACGTCAGACCGCGGGCGACGCGCCGGAAGTCCTCCAGCATGCCGTCCATGTGCGGGGAGTGGAAGGCGTGGCTGACCCGCAGCTGCTTGGTGCGGCGGCCCTGTGCCTCCCAGTGGGCCGCGATCTCGGTGACGGTCCGTTCGTCGCCCGAAATGACCGTGGAATCGGGCCCGTTGACGGCAGCGAGGGCGACGTGGTCCTCATGGCCGGTGAGGTGGGCGCGGATCTCCTCCTCGGTGGCCTGGATCGCCACCATGGCGCCGCCTGCGGGCAGCGCCTGCATGAGGGTGCCGCGCGCGGCGACCAGCTGTGCGGCGTCGTGGAGGGTCAGCACGCCGCTGACGTGGGCGGCGGTGAGCTCGCCGATGGAGTGTCCGGCGACGAACCGGGGCGCCACGCCCCAGGATTCGACGAGCCGGAACAGGGCGGTTTCCAGGGCGAAGAGCGCGGCCTGGGTGTAGGCGGTCTGGTCGAGCAGGGCGGCCTCGGCGCTGCCTTCCTCGGCGAAGACGATGTCGCGCAGCGGCCGGTCCAGGTGCGGGTCGAGTGCGGCGCACACCGCGTCGAAGGCCGAGGCGAACTCGGGGTGCGCGGCGTACAGTTCACGCCCCATGCCAAGCCGCTGGGAGCCCTGCCCGGCGAAGAGGAACGCGGTGGTGGCCTTGACGGCGACGCCGCTGACCAGGCCGGTTGCGGTGCGGCCCGCGGCGAGGGCGTCCAGGCCGCGCAGGAACTTCTCCCGGTCGCCCGCGACGAGTACCGCGCGGTGTTCCATGAAGGTCCGGGTGCCCGCGAGCGCGTGGGCGACCGCGGCCGGTTCGAGGTCGGCGCGGTCCCGTATGTGGCGGCCGAGGCGTTCGGCCTGGGCACGCAGGGCCCCTTCGGTGCGGGCGGACAGGATCCAGGGCAGCGCGCCTGGCCGGGCGGCCGGCTCGGGGGCCTGCTCGGCCTCGTGGGCTTCGGTCTCGTGGGCGGGCGCCTGTTCCAGGATGACGTGGGCGTTGGTGCCGCTGATACCGAAGGAGGAGACGGCGGCGCGGCGGGGCCGGCCGGCGCTCGGCCAGGGCTCGGGCTCCGCGAGGAGCCTGGCGTTGCCCTCGCTCCAGTCGACGTGCCCGGTGGGCTCGTCCAGGTGCAGGGTCCTGGGCAGCTGCCCGTGCCGCATCGCGAGGACCATTTTCATCACGCCGGCGATACCGGCGGCGGCCTGGGTGTGCCCGATGTTGGACTTCATGGAGCCGATCAGCACGGGGCGGTCGGCGGGGCGCTGCTGCCCGTAGGTGGCCAGCAGGGCGTGCGCCTCGACGGGGTCGCCGAGGGTGGTGCCGGTGCCGTGCGCCTCCACGGCGTCGATGTCCGAGGCGGCGAGGCCCGCGCCGGTCAGCGCCTGGCGGATGACGCGTTGCTGCGAGGGGCCGTTGGGGGCGGTCAGGCCGTTGGACGCGCCGTCCTGGTTGACGGCCGAGCCCTTCAGCACGGCGAGGACGGGATGGCCGTTGCGCAAGGCGTCACTGAGCCGCTCGACGAGCAGCAGTCCGACGCCCTCACTCCAGCCGGTGCCGTCGGCGGCGGCCGCGAACGGTTTGCAGCGGCCGTCGGGGGCAAGGCCGCGCTGGCGGGAGAACTCCACGAACATCTGCGGTGTGGACATCACGGTCGCGCCGCCCACCAGGGCCATGGCGCATTCGTCGCGCCGCAGCGCGTGCATCGCCAGGTGCAGGGCGACCAGCGACGAGGAGCAGGCCGTGTCCACGGTCAGCGCGGGGCCTTCCAGACCCAGGACGTAGGAGATCCGGCCGGAGGCGATGCTGATGTGATTGCCGGTCAGCAGGTGCCCGCCCACCTCGTCCGCGCGCCGCCCGCCCTCGGCGTCATACCCTCCGTGCCCGGTGCCGACAAAGACACCCGTGCGGCTGCCCGCGAGGGATTCCGGGTCGATACCGGCCCGTTCGACGGCTTCCCACGCGGTCTCCAGAAGCAGCCGCTGCTGGGGGTCCATGGCCAGCGCCTCGCGCGGGGAGATCCCGAAGAAGCCCGGGTCGAACTCGCCCGCGTCATGCAGGAATCCGCCCTCGCGCGCGTAGCTGGTGCCCTGGTGGGCCGGGTCGGAGTGGTAGAGCGCGTCCAGGTCCCAGCCGCGGTTGCGGGGGAAGGAGGAGATGGCGTCGACGCCGTCGCGCAGCAGCTCCCACAGCTCTTCCGGCGAGCGGACGCCGCCGGGGAAGCGGCACGCCATCGAGACGATCGCGAGGGGCTCTCGCTGCTTCGCCTCCGTCTCGTCCAATTGCTGACGAGTCTCGTGAAGGTCCGCGATCGCGCGCTTGAGGTACTCGCGCAGCTTCTCCTCGTTCGACATCAGGACGCCAATCGTTCGGTGGAATGCCGGACCTGGGGCACGGAGCGCCGACACACATGCCCGACCGTTTCCCCGCCATCTTCCCCAAGGTGGACTGCGGGTTTCCCTAGTTGACGCTCCCCTCCCCACATCGCCTCACGGCCCTGCTGCTCGAACAGCCCGTCACGACCCTCCGACCCCCTTCGGACTGTCTGCGCCCAAGCCAGTTGTAGGGATTTCCTGGTTCCCAGGTAGCTAGCGTCACCCCTCACCCGTCACGTCACGTCACCTCACCTCACCTCACCTCACCAAGCACACGTAAGGGGCCTTCCCATGACCGCCGCCTCCCACGATCTGCCCTGCCTCACCCTCGAACCGCCCAAGATGCTGGAGCTGAGCCCGCTTCTGCGCGCCTTGCAGGACCGGGGGCCGATCCACCGGGTGCGCACACCCGCCGGGGACGAGGCGTGGCTGGTGACCCGCCACGCCGAGCTCAAGCAGCTGCTGCACGACGAGCGCATCGGCCGCACGCACCCCGACCCGGCCTCCGCCGCGCAGTACGTACGCAGCCCCTTCCTGGACCTGCTGATCAGCGACGCCGACGCCGAGGCCGGGCGTCGGCAGCACGCCGAGACCCGCCGCCTGCTCACGCCGTTGTTCTCGGCCCGGCGCGTGCTGGAAATGAAGCCGAAGGTGGAGGAGGCCGCGGACACCCTGCTGGACGCGTTCATCGCCCAGGGGTCTCCCGGCGACCTGCACGGCGGGCTCTCCGTGCCGTTCGCCCTCACGGTCCTCTGCGATGTCATCGGAGTGCCGCCGCAGCGCCGTGCGGAGCTGACCACGCTGCTGGCCGGTATCGCCAAACTGGACGACCGCGAGAGCGCTGTACGGGCGCAGGGCGACCTGTTCGCGTACGTGGAGGGGCTGGTCGAGCTCAAGCGGACCGAGCCCGGCCCCGACATCATCTCCCGGCTGAACGACGGCGAGCTGCCCGAGGACCGCGTGGCACATCTGGCCATGGGGCTGCTGTTCGCCGGTCTGGACAGCGTCGCGAGCATCATGGACAACGGCGTGGTGCTGCTGGCCGCCCATCCGGGTCAGCGCGCGGCAGCGCTGGCCGACCCCGACGTGATGACGCGCGCCGTCGAGGAAGTGCTGCGGACCGCCCGGGCCGGCGGGTCGGTCCTGCCGCCGCGCTACGCCAGCGAGGACATGGAATTTGGCGGGGTGACGATACGGACCGGGGACCTGGTCCTGTTCGACCTCGGCCTGCCCAACTTCGACGAGCGGGCGTTCACAGGGCCGGAGGAATTCGACGCCACAAGGAACCCCAATCCGCATCTGAGCTTCGGCCACGGCATCTGGCACTGCATCGGCGCCCCCCTCGCCCGCCTGGAGCTCAGGACGATGTTCACCAAGCTGTTCACCCGCCTGCCGGAGCTGCGCCTGGAACTCCCGGTGGAGCAGCTGCGCCTGAAGGAGGGCCAGCTGTCGGGCGGCTTCGCCGAGCTCCGGATCACCTGGTAGGGCTGACCGGGGCCATGACGGCGCTGCCTGGGATGCCATGGGAGGTCAGGGTGCGGACGGCACCGAAAAAGAGTCCCCCGGACGGGATATCAACTCAGAGATCGGCCCGCGTCCGGTTGTCCGGTCACGCGGCCGCGATGGTCTCGGGGCACCCGACGAGCAGACCTCGTCCGCCTCGGCCCGTCCGGTCGCCGTGCAGCCGCAGGTACGTGTCGGGGACGTCACCGAATGACCAGAGCGCCCCGGGGGCATGGAAGTGCACGCTGCGGTTCTTCCTTGGCTCCGGCTCCGGCTCCGGCTCCTACGGCACCACTGCGGTCGGCCAGTTCTTCCACGGGACTCGCCGTGAGAGTGCCAGCATGGCGCTCACATGACGTCTTGCGGTTCCAGGAGGTGCCACTGTATGCCAGACAGTGCTCGGCAGTCCTGTCCCCCCATGCGCCCCATGGTGGAGGAGACGTACGGTCCCGCTGATCTGAGCGCGAAGGCGATCTTCGCCGGGGGGTTCATCAACTTCGGCTACTGGCGTGCTGTCGACCTCGACGCCCCGCTCGGCGAGGCGGATCGGATCCGCAGTCAGGAGGATCTCTACCGGCGTGTCCTGGACCTCGCCGGCCCCTTGGAGGAGGTGAAGGTCCTGGAAGTGGGCTGTGGGCTGGGGATGGGCTGTGCACTGGCCCTGCGCGAGTATGCACCGGCCGCCGTCACCGGCATGGACATCCACCCACAGCAGCTGCAGCGGGCGCGCAGTGCGCACGCCGACTTACTGATGCGGGAGCAGGGACGGCTGCGGTTCGCACAGGGGGCCGCGGAACGGATGCCCTTCCCGGACGGGGAGTTCGACGCGGTCGTCAGTGTGGAGGCCGCACAGCATTTCCCGGATCTTGCCGCTTTCGCCGCCGAGACGGCACGGGTGTTGCGCCCCGGTGGCCGGGTGGCTGTGGCGAGCTTCTTCACGGTGGACGATGCGCCGGGACGGCCCGGGCAGCTGGCGGGGCTGCTGGATACCTACGCGAACGGCCTGGACATCGCACGACCGGTGACAGCGATCACGGAGGCGTTCACCACGGCCGGGCTGACGAAGGTACGCGCCGAGCCGATCGGGCGGCACGTCTGGCCCGGGTGGGACCTCTGGCTGAGCCGACAGTGGGCCGTAGGGACCTGGCCCCGGAGCTTCTTGCGGGCCTACGAACAGCGGATCCTCGACTACTACCTGATCGTCGCGAGCTGACCGGCGACCCAGTCGGGCAGGTCCCGCTGCGGCACCAACATCGATATCGGCCGGCGTTCACGGCCCGGTCCCGGCGTCTGAGCCAGACCCCGCCGACGACGGCACGCTGCCGGCGGTGCATCAGCTCACCGAGTGGCAGCTGGACGAGATGACCGTCACCACCGAACTCATCGTCACCTGTGCCGTGATGCCCGGCTGGGACTCGAACCAGGCGATCACCGCCGCCTTCTCGTGGGGCAGCGTCGCCCGCCGTGGACGGGGAACGACTCCCCGCAGGCGCCTCGTCGTGCGTGCGCGGCCCCGCGCCTGCCGGCTCACGCTGCGAGGAGTTCCGCCCACCGTGTGATACCGCCCGCGTGGACCTGCGTTCCGTACTCGGCCGCCAGGGCGGTGACGATGCCGAGCCCGCGGCCGTGCTCGCCCGCGTGGGGCTCGACGACCGGCCGTCCGTCCGCCGTCGCAGGCCCCGCGTCGGTGACCTCGACGCGCAGGGCGTTGCTCCCGTCGACGACCAGTGACAGCCGCAGCACCGCCGGCGGCAGGGCGTGGACGACCGCGTTGGTGATCATCTCCGAGATCACGAGGAGCGCGTCCTCGGCGAGGCCCGGGGCCAGGTTCCAGTCGGCCAGGACCGTACGCACCCGCCGGCGTACGACCGAGACGGCCTCGGGGATGTGCGGCAGCGGAAAGACGTGTCCGACCGCCTCCCGCACCGCCGCTTCAAGCTGTGCCGTCATGCTGCCTCCTCCGAGGCCCACTACCGGCTGGATGCCGGGCTTGAGAGGGACGCTATGAGGGACGGTGGAGGCGGTCAATGAACGGCGGTCGGCATTACCGAACGCTAGCCTGCGGAGGGCCGTCCCTTCTGGCAGATGCCGACCGCGGGACTACGATTGCCTCATGGCCGGCCCGGTCCAGTCGATCGAACGGGCGGCAGCAATCCTGCGTCTGCTCGCCAGCGGGCCCCGTCGGCTCGGGCTGGGTGAGGTGGCCGCGTCGCTCGGACTGGCGAAGGGCACCACGCACGGCATTCTGCGCACCTTGCAGAACATCGACTTCGTCGAGCAGGACCCCACGACCGGAAAGTACCAGCTCGGGGCCGCGCTGCTGCACTTGGGCACCAGCTACCTCGACGTGAACGAGCTGCGGTCCCGCTCCATCAACTGGGCCGACGCCCTGGCTGCCCGTAGCGGGGAGGCGGTCCGCCTGGGCGCTCCCCTGGAGGGCAAGGTGCTCATCGTCCACCACGTCTTCCGCCCCGACGACACCCTCCAGACCCTCGACGTGGGCACGCTGCTGCCCCTGCACGCCTCCTCGCTCGGCAAGGTGCTGCTGGCCTTCGGCGGTGTGCCGCTGGAGCCGGCCGTGGAGGCCGGACTGGAGGCGTACACCCGGCACACCCTGGTCACCCCGGAGCGGCTCACCCGGGCGCTCACTGAGGTCCGGGAGCTCGGGTGGGCTGCCGAAGTGCAAGAGATGATCACGGACGAGGCCGGCATCGCCGCGCCGATCCGGGGCCACGGCGGCCTCGTGGTGGGCGCCATCGGCGTCTCCGGCACGGTCGAGCGGATCTGCGACTCCAAAGGGGTCCCGCAGCCGGACCTGGTCACCCAGGTTCGCCACGCCGCCCGTGCGATCTCCAGAGATCTGGGGGCCGCCCGCTGGTGAGCCCGCGCCCTCGTGCACCGCAACGGAAGGCTGATCATGGTTGAGCGGTATGTGATGTCCATCGACCAGGGCACCACCTCCACCCGATGCATCCTGTTCGACCACCAGGGGCGGCTGGTGTCGGTCGCCCAGCGGGAGCACCAGCAGCACTTCCCTCAGCCCGGGTGGGTTGAGCACGACGCCGTCGAGATCTGGCAGACCCTGCAGCGCGTGGTGCCGCAGGCGCTCTCCGACGCCGATGTCGGCCCCGACGAGGTCGCCGCCGTCGGGATCGCCAACCAGCGTGAGACAACCGTGCTGTGGGACCGGCGTACGGGCACCCCGCTGGGCAGGGCGATCGTCTGGCAGGACACCCGCACGGCTCCGCTGGTCGAGGAGCTCAGACGCCAGCCCGGGGACGAGTTCTTCCTCCAGCGCTGTTGCCTGCCCCCTTCCACGTACTTCTCCGCGCCCCGGATCCGTTGGCTGTTCGACCACGTCGACGGGCTGCGGCAGCGCGCCGAGGACGGCGAGGTGCTGTTCGGCACGATGGAGAGCTGGCTGATCTGGAACCTCACCGGCGGGCGAGCCGGCGGCCTGCACATCACCGACGTCACCAACGCCAGCCGCACCATGCTCATGAACATCAGCACCCTCGACTGGGACGAGGAGCTGCTGGAGTTCTTCGGGGTCCCCCGCCCGATGCTCCCGGAGATCCACTCCTCGGCCGAGACCTACGGAGCCGCCCGTTCCGTCCTCCCCGGTGTCCGTATCACCGCGGCACTCGGTGACCAGCAGGCGGCGCTGTTCGGACAGACCTGCTTCGCCCGCGGCGAGGCGAAGTGCACCTACGGAACCGGCAGCTTCCTGCTGCTCAACACCGGCACCGACCTCGTACGGTCCCGGCACGGACTGCTCACCACCGTCGCCTACAAGATCGAGGACCAGCCCGCGGTCTACGCACTCGAAGGCCCGATCGCCGTCACCGGCGCACTGGTCCAGTGGTTCCGTGACCGGCTGGGGCTGATCAGTACCGCCCCCGAGATCGAGACCCTTGCGCGCACCGTCGAGGACAACGGTGGCTGTTACATCGTCCCGGCGTTCTCCGGCCTGTACGCGCCGCACTGGCGCAGCGACGCCCGCGGCGTCATCGTCGGCCTCACCTCGTACATCACCAAGGGGCACCTGGCCCGCGCCGTGCTGGAGGCCACCGGCTGGCAGACCCGGGAGGTGGTCGACGCCATGAACGCCGACTCCTCGCTCGCCCTGAAGGTGCTCAAGGTGGACGGCGGCATGACGTCCGACAACCTGCTCATGCAGTTCCTGGCCGACGTGCTCGACGTGCCCGTGGTGCGCCCCATGGCCGTCGAGACGGTCTCGCTGGGCGCCGCCTACGCAGCGGGACTCGCCGCCGGCTACTGGCCCGACCTGGAGGTCCTGCGCCGCAACTGGCACCGGGCCGCCCAGTGGCTGCCGGACATGGACCCCCGGCGGCGCCAGTCGGAGTACGAGAACTGGAAGCGGGCAGTCGAGCGCTCGCTCAGCTGGATCGCGCAGCCGAACCCGCCCTGACGGCCCGCCTCCCGAGGCTCGGCGGGCAGGCTGAGGTTCTGCCAGTGGAACCCGAAGCGGCGCGGCACGGCATCGTTGCAGGTCAGACGGCAGTTCGAGGCCAGCAAGTCAGCACAAAGCGGGAAGCGGCCCGGACCGTTTCGTGCTTGCGGCTCAGACCGTGGTGTCGAGCCGGGCGGTGAGCTGCGCGTACAGCTCGGTGACGGCGGCGTCGGCCGCGGGCGAGAGGGGGAACATGTTCAGGAAGCCGTGGATCAGCCCGTCGTAGTTGCGGACGAAGACCTCCACTTCGGCGTTCCGGAGAGCCTGGGCGTAGGCGAGGCCCTCGTCGCGCAGCGGGTCGTACTGGGCGGTGGCGATGATCGCGGGTGCCAGTCCTGCCAGGCTCTGGGCGCGCAGCGGGGAGACCTGGGCGGTCCTGCGGAGCGCGGGGTCGTCTCCGGCATAGAGGTGCTGGAGGTCGGCGATGTTCTCGGTGGTGAGCAGGTAGCCGGTGGCGTTCTCGGTGCGGGACGGGTAGTTGCCGTCGAAGTCGGTTGCGGGATAGGCGAGTAGTTGGGCGGCGAGGGGGCGGTTCTCGTCGCGGAAGGTCTGGGCGATGACGGCGGCGAGGTTGGCGCCCGCGCTGTCGCCGGCGACGGCGAGTCGGTCGCGCTGGGCGCCGTACTGCTCGATGTGGTCGGCGACGTGGCGGGTGGCGGCCAGGCAGTCCTCGTAGGGGGCGGGGAAGGGGTGCTCGGGAGCCCGGCGGTAGTGGACGGCGACGACGACGGCGCCTGCGTCGCGGCACAGGCGGCGGGTGACGAGGTCGTGGGTGTCCAGGTCTCCGGTGATCCAGCCGCCGCCGTGGAAGAAGACCACCGTCGGGGCGGGCCCCCCGGCAGCGGGCCGGTAGATCCGCACGGGGACGTCCCCGGCGGGACCGGGCACCGCGGTGTCCTGCACGGAGCCGACGTCTGTCGGATGGGTCAGGCCCGTCGTAGCCGACAGCTGCCGCTGCGCCTCACGCAGCACCTGGGGGTCGGTTGTCCGGATGGGCGTCGAGGTGACGGCGTTGGCCTGGTCGAGGACGGCAGCGATAGCGGGGTCGAGAGGCATGGGTGGCGCCTTTCTGCAGGATTGCTGAGTTCTTGCACAACGACCGCGAACGGTCGCTGCGACTGCGCTGTCTCCCCCACCGCTATCGGCTTGGTGACGAGGAGGCACTGTGCCGCGACATGACAGACCGGCTCAGCCGGTGTGGCGGTGGTGCCGGATCGGGTGGAAGTGGAAGAGGGGGTCAGGGGCGCAGGATCAGCCGGATCGGCTCGCCTTCTTTGGTGTGCAGGCGGTGGACGGCCTTGGCGGCGTCGGCGAGTGGCAGCACGTCGGAGACGGAGCGTGAGAAGTCCAGCCGGCCGCCTTCCATCAGGGCGACCAGCTGCGGGACGGCGTCCACGGCGGAGCCGTAGTGGCCGAGGATCTGATGCTGGAGATAGCTGAAGAGGGCGCCGTCGTTGACGGTCAGCGGTGTGTCGGTCAGCCCGACCAGGACCAGGCGTCCCTTGGGCGCGAGGACGGTCAGGGCCTGCTCGCGGACGGCGGCGGCACCGGCGAAGTCGAAGGCGACCTCCAGCGCCCGGTTTCCGGTGGCCGCCAGGACCTGCTCGCGCAGCTGGGGGTCGGCCGGGTCCAGGGCCATGTCGGCGCCGAATTCCACGGCGCGTCGACGGGCGGCCGGGAGGGGGTCGACGGCGATGATCGGGCAGGCGCCGACGACGCGCAGCAGCTGTACGGCGTGGGCCCCGAGCCCGCCTATGCCCCACACGCCCACGGCTTGCGCCGGGCGGACCCCGGCGGTCGTGGTGATGGCTCCCCAGGGGGTGGAGACGGCGTCGGGGATGATCGCCGCCTGTTCGAAGGGGATCGCGTCGGGCAGGTTGAACAGTGTGTCCACACCGGCCAGCGCGTACTCGGCCCAGCCGCCGTCGTAGTCGACCCCGCGCGTCAGAACGAGGCCGTCGCGGATGTCCCCCGCCTGCAGCACGACCCGCTGCCCAGCCGCCCAGCCGGTCACGTCCCGGCCAAGCTCGGCGATGGTGCCGGCGACCTCGTGCCCGAGAGTGACGGCTTCCTGCTGCAGGTATGTGGGCGTGAGGGTGCCGTCGATCAGGTGGACGTCTGACAGGCACACCCCCGCGGCTTCGACCTTGACCAGGACCTGCCGGGGTCCGGGGACGGGTCTGGGCACCTCCTCGATCGTCAGGGTGCGCGAGGGGAGGTGCAGCCGCGCGGCGCGCATGAGCTCCATGGTGGGGTCTCTCGTTCCGGTCGGTGACCTACGAGTTATCGCAAGTCGTCTTGCGTTACACCGTACGTCCGCCCATCCCCTATCGCAAGAAGACTTGCGATAGGGTGTTGTGTCATGACGGGTGAGAAGGAGGCGCCGCCGCTCAGGCGCCGTGGAGAACGCATGCGCCAGGCCGTCCTGGCCGCCACCGTCGACCTGCTGACCTCGCAGGGCCTGGCCGCGACCACCGTCGGCGCCGTCGCGCGCGCGGCCGGCGTCCACGAGACCTCCGTCTACCGGCGCTGGAAGACCCGCGAGAACCTCATCTTCGACGCGCTGGCCACCCACTCCGACCACGCCCTCCCGACACCCGACACCGGTGACGTGCACGAGGACCTCACCGCACTGTTCACCGCTCTGGCGCGATACCTCGCGACACCGGCCGGCACCGCGCTGCTCCACCTCGGCACCGTGCGCGGTGACGACGATCTGGAAGACGGGCGGCGCTCCTACTGGAGCACCCGCCTCGAGCGCGCCGAAGCCCTCGTCCGCCGCGGCATCGACAGAGGGGAACTGGCCGCCGATGCCGACCCCCACCTGGTGGTCGAGGCCATCACAGGCCCCCTGCTGGCGCGGGTACTGCTCACCGGCGAGCCACTGGAAGAGCCCCTGGTCCCCCGCCTGGTCGACCTGGTCCTGGAGGGCGCGCGCGGACCTCGCGATCAAGGTCGGCGCTAGGTATCGCCTTGTCGATCATGAGGTGAGCCGGATGAGGGCGCTGGTCAGGGTGATGGACGTGCATGCCGACGGGATCCGTCACCCTCGATGACGCCGATCGCGGGCTTGTGCACCCCAAGGTGTCCTGGAGGGGTGCGAGCGCACGGTCGATGAGCCCGAAGCGGATACCCGGCCTTGCGGTCGGGCGTCGGGCCAGGTGAGGGTGGCGGCGATCACCGCACGCACCGCGCGCTGGCGGGTGAGTACGCCGCGCAGCAGGAACTCGAGTTCGCGGTCGAACTGTCAAGACTTGTGGGTGAGAGGTGGTTGGCACCTGGCAGGCGAAGGGGCTTGAGTCTCCAGTAAGGGGAGACGCGAAGGTGGGGACATGGACGGCGACACGCTCTACTCGATCGGCGAACTCGCTCGGCGGACCGGTCTCACGGTCAAGACCATTCGGTTCTACTCCGATCGCGGGATCGTGACGCCGACGAACCGCAGCCCGGCCGGCTACCGCCTTTACGACATCGATGCCGTCGCACGCCTGGACCTCGTGCGGACCCTGCGCGAGCTGGGACTGGACCTTCCCACGATCCGCAAGGTCGTGGACCGGGAGCTCTCGCTTCCCGAGGTCGCCGCGGCGCACGCCGAAGCACTGGCAGTACAGATCCGCGTCCTGCGCCTGCGGCGCGCGGTACTGACGGCGGTGGCCGTGCGCGGGTCCACCCCTGAGGAGACGAAACTCATGCACCAACTGGCCCAGCTCTCCGAGGACGAACGCCGACGTCTGATCGGCGATTTCCTCGACGCCGTCTTCGGCGGTCTCGGCGCCGCCCCCGCCTTCACGGGGGTCATGCGCTCGATGACCCCCGAGCTGCCCGACAACCCGGAGGCGGAGCAAGTGCAGGCGTGGGTGGAGTTGGCGGAACTGTCCCTGGACTCGGATTTCCGTGCCGCCGTGCGGCGGATGGCCGAGGACCAGGCAGCTGAGATGGCCCCGAGCGACATGATGGGACCGCGCCGCGACATTGCCGCGGCCGTCCGTGACCAGGTCGGCCCGGCCCTCACCGCCGGCATCGACCCGGCCTCGCCCGAGGCCGATCCGATCGTCGCGGCGTTCACGGCGCACTACGCGCACCTCCTTGGCCGCCCCGACGGCATCGAGCTCCGCCGCCGACTGGCGACTCGACTGGAGAGCGTGAACGACCCCTGCCGGGAGCGGTACTTCCAGCTGCTCGCAGTGATCAATGGCTGGCCGGCCCCGGAGAGTCTGGCGCCGGTGCTCGACTGGTCCGTCCGGGCCCTGCGTATCCGGACACAGCGATGACGGGGCGGCCGCAAGGCGGCAGGAGCCGGACCCAGTTGGCGTCGGGTGAGAACGCCGCCGCATTGGCCGAGGTGTTCCGGGATCCCGGATTGCGCCGCCGGACGAGCCATGTCGTGGAGAACGACGCTGACGGGGCCCGGAGGTCTCCGTCGACTCCACGGTGTGCCGGCCCGACCAGCACGCGGCCGGGTAAGGCACAAGGGGCTCACGATCCGGGCCGGCCGGGCACGGATTGCCTGGCGGCCGAGCCGGACGACCCTGCGCTTGGCCGCTCGCGCGGCGGCCTGACCGCCGAACTCCACCTGACTGCGGGCGCCTTCCGGCACGTCCTGGCCGTCGTGGTCACCGGCGGCCGGCGCGGGGGTGCCCCGCAATGCACCAAGCTCATGGATCGGGTCCGGGTGGCAAGGAGCGGCGGCGGCGCCCGCGCACCCGTCCGGCCCGTGTGATCGCCGACCGCGCGTACTCGTCCCGCAAGATCCGTGCCTACCTGCGCCGTCGGCAGCTCCCGCACACCATTCTGGAGAAGCGCGACCCGGCTGGTCACCTGGCTTCGTCGGGGCTCGGCGGGCGGCCGCCCGGCTTCGACCGCGACCGGTACAAGAACACGGATCCGGGTCGCGGTCGCGGTCACGGTCACGGCATGGTCGCCCAGAGGCCGCAGTGGTGCCGGGCAGCCGGGTTGGTCGGCTCAATGCGGTCCGGGACCAGGGACAGCACCGCCGCTCTCGTCCAACGGGACGCCGTTCTCGGCCCGTTGGGGTTGCCGGTGCGGGCGAATCGCGTCCAGTAGTCGATCATCGTGTGGGCGAGTCGCTGCTGCGCGGAGGTCATGTCTCGCGGTCTGCCTCCGAGGTCGAACAAGTACGGGAGCTCGGCGGTGTGGGTCGCGCCGAGCGGGAACGGCGGTGGGGTCGGAGTGGGCCGGGGCGCGTCGCGGTCGGCGAACTCGTAGCGCCAGGTGGGCGTTTGGCTCGCGAGGAGCGCTCCGGTGCGCAGGGTTGGGCACGCGAAGTTCGCATCGCCGATGACCGCGCCGAAGACCGGGCCGCCGTTCGGTGTGGCGGTCACCGGATAGGTGCGCACGACATCGGTGGCGCGGTGGGAGTCGGGTATGAAGTTCCGGGCGACCCTGGGCCAGGTGGCGGGGGTGACGGCGGTCCCGGCACGGATGATGCCGGCGGACCAGACGGTGCCCTCGTCGTGATTGTTCCCGATGAGAACCGGTACGTGTCGTATCCGGCCCTCGTCGACGGCGGCCGCGGGGTCCTGGGGCAGCAATGGCGTTCCGTAGGCGGGCTGTTGGTCCACGGGCTGCGCGGCGAGCAGCCGGGAGACCTCGACCCGGCGCAGGCAGCGCAGGACGTGCCGGGCCTTGGCGCAGCCAACCTTCGTGGCGAGCCTGGCGCTGGTGGCCTCCACGGTGGAGCGCGGGGCCGCCGACGGTGCGAAGGGACGCTCCGGGGACCCTGTGCAGGGCCCGCTCTCGATGATCGCCCGGTGAAAGAGGCCCACCGCCGACGGCGAGGCCAGCTGGGCGCAGACGCTGAACGCCCCGGCGGACTGACCCGCGAGCGTGACGTTCCCCGCGTCCCCGCCGAACGCCCCGATGTTGGACCGCACCCAGCGCAGGGCCGCCTGCTGGTCGGCGAGCCCGAAGGTGCCCGATCCCGCGAGGCCGGGGCGGGCGAGGAACCCCAGTGCGCCGAGCCGGTAGTTGACGGTGACCACGACGACGTCGCCCCGGGTGGCCATGCGGTGCGCGTCGTAGGAGTTTCCGGTGCCGGTGGTGAAGCCGCCGCCGTGCAGCCAGACCACTACTGGCTTGGGGTGTGCAGACGGGGACGTGGCCGGGGTGGTGACGTTGAGGTACAGGCAGTCCTCGTCCGTGCTGCCGCCGCGTACTTCACCGGGTGCCTGCGGGCAGGGGCTCGCGGGCTTCGTCGCGTCGCGCACCCCGCGCCAGTGCCGGGCCGGGTGGGGTGCGGCCCAGCGCAGGGCATGGACGGGAGGCGCCGCGTAGGGGATGCCGCTGAAGGTGCGATAGCCGTGGTGTGCGCTCCCCAGAAGCGCCCCTTGCTCGGTCCGCGCCATGGGGGCGGGCGCATGCGCCGAAGCCCGTACGGGGAGGGAAGCGAGCATCACAGCCACCAGGCCACAGGCCGTCAGCATGGTCGCGAGTTTCCGCATCTCAGCTGCCGCCCATCCCGCCCTGCGCCGCGATCATGGTCATACGAATGGTGCGGACCGTCTTCTCCAGGCCGGGCCCGGCCTCGCCCAGGCGGGCGGTCAGTGCCTCGATGCGGTCCTTGTGGTCGCGTCGGTCCTTGCGGGAGACCACGGACCGGGCGCTGCCCGCCGCCGCCAGCACGACGAGTGCGGCATCGGCGGCGTCGACCTGAGCGACCGGGCCGGACGCGTGGAGGACGCCGGAGAGGCGGTCCTGAAGTGCGGTGACGGCGGCCGGGTCCGTGACAGTGACGCGCCTCTTGCCGCCGGGTCCGAGGGACGCCTTCTCCTCGACCGTGAGGACGCCGAGCATCGCGAGATGGTCCTCGACGGCTTCGAGGGTCTCCTTGCGGTCGTGGCGCACCCACGCCTTCCAGGAGCGCCGGTGGGTGGCGACGTCGTCCAGTGTCCGGTCGAGGACGGGGTCACCGGTGGGCCCTGGCGCGGTCACCACGGCGTCCCCGTCGGCGTCGGCGAGATGACCGCCCAGTGCCAGTTCGGTCAGCAGCGCGGCCCGGATGAGGAAGGCACTGCGCGTGCGGTCGTACAGAGCCTGCGCGGCCGTGTCGTAGCAGGTCAGGTAGGTTCGATGGTGCAGGAGTCCGGTCATGGAAACGACGCTACGGCGTGCACGTCCGCGGTTGATCCACCGACCGTATGGACTTCTTCCTGGGCCCGGAGGATGAGTGGGGGCGCCGCTCAGCCCTGAGTATGAGTGCCGCCTGAGAACTCAGACATGCCGCGGCCTGACGAGCCCGTGGTCGTAGGCGGCGACCGCCGCCTGCACCCGGTCGCGCAGCTGCAGCTTCCGCAGGACCGCCGAGACATGGCTCTTCACCGTGGCCTCCGACAGCACCAGCTGCCGGGCGATCTCCGCGTTCGAGAGGGCCTGTCCGATGAGGGTGAGGACTTCGAGCTCGCGCTCCGAGAGCTCGGCCAGGGCGGCCGGTGCGGGCGCGGCGACCGGCTGTGCCGTACGAACGAAACGGTCCAGCATCCGGCGCGTCACGCTCGGCGCAAGGAGGGCGTCACCGCGGGCCGTGACGCGGATGGCCTCGGCGAGCTCTGCCGGCCGGATGTCCTTGAGGAGAAAACCGCTGGCTCCGGCACGCAAGGCGGCCAGGACGTGTTCGTCGAGATCGAAGGTGGTCAGGACCAGGACCCGGCTGGCGCTTCCGGAGGCGACGATCTGCCGGGTCGCCTCGATCCCGTCCAGGACGGGCATGCGGACGTCCATCAGCACCACGTCGGGCTTCAGTTCCCCCACGAGGCGCACCGCCTGCTGCCCGTCGTCCGCCTCGCCCACGACCTCGAGGTCGTCCCTGGCATCGATGATCATGCGGAAACCGCCCCGCACCAGCGTCTGGTCGTCGGCCACCACCACGCGGATCGTCACGCGCCGAAGCCTATCGGGAGCACCGCCTCCACCTCGAAACCGCCGGTGGCGCCCGGGCCCGCCTCCAGGGTCCCCCCGAGGAGTGCCGCACGCTCGCGCATGCCCAGGAGGCCGCGGCCGCTGCCTGGCCAGCGCCGCGGTCTGGCGCCCGCCCGGCCGTTGTCGGTCACCACGATGCGTACGCACTGGGCGTCGTACGACACGGAGACCCGCACTTCGGTGGCGTCGACGGAGTGCCGCAGGGTGTTGGTGAGCGCCTCCTGGACGATGCGGTAGCCCGCCAGGTCGATGGCGGCCGCCGGGTCAGCGGTGCGACCGTGGACGGCGAGTTCTACGGTGATTCCGGCGGCGCGCACCGGCCCGGCGAGTTCTTCCAGCTGGTCGAGGCCGCACCGTGCCCGTCGTCCGTCGTCGCCGGGTTCCGGCTGGACGGAGTTGAGCAGCAGCCGGAGCTCGCCGAGGGCGGAGCGGCCCGCGTCGTCGATGGCACGCAACGCCTGCCGGGCCTGTTCGGGGTTGACGTCGAAGACGTCCTCGGCCGCGCCCGCCTGGATGACCATCACGGACACGGTGTGGGCGACCACGTCGTGCACTTCGCGGCCGATGCGGGCGCGTTCCTCGGCGACCGCCCTGCTGGTCTCCGCGATCAGCCGGGCGCGCTGGGCACGCCGCCACTGCCCGCTGGTCCAGGCGAGGGTGACCGCGAGGACGTACGCGAGAAGGCCGAAGGCGCCTCCTCCTACGAGCGCGAGCGGCGCCAGGGCGAGCGCCCCGAGCAGCCACCATCGGGTGACCCGGGCGGGGCGCAGCGCCGAGAGCACGCACAGCGCGAACTGCGCGGCGAGCAGCGCTCCTGTGAGGCTCACCTTCGGCAGGAGCGCCCAGGTGCCGACGCCGAGCGCCAGGGTGAGGCCGAGCACCGTGGTGGGACGGCGCACGACCCACCACAGGGCGGCCACCTGGGCCGCGAGAAGCAGCAGGGCGCTCACCAGTCGCCAGAGAGAATCCTCTTCGAGGCCGACCACCACTACGGAGGGGCCGATCACCCCCAGCACGAGAAGGACACCGCTCACCCGCAGCCCGCGCACCGCCCTGGCCGAGGGGAGGAACTCGCGATCATCCGGCGCTGCTGGCTCTCGGGACACGTGCGCACCTTAGCCGCAGGAGCCTCCGCGCTGCGGCCCTGGCTCACCGACACCTTTACGCCGGCGATCGCCGCTGAGGCCCCGTCTGCCGGGGCCCTGGGGAGAGTCGCGGTCGTGCGATGTGTTCACGGGATTCCGTGGAGGGCGCTGCGGGCGGTTTCGGGGTGGGTGTGGGCGCGTCCGCTCCCAGGCGCCGTCGGTGGCTCCCCTGTGCAGCCCTTGTAGACGCCCCGCCGGTTGCCGTACTTCTCCGGCAGGCGGACCCACCGCGATCTCGTCTGGAACTGTCCGGTCCGGGGGGAACTGCTCGATCCGCGCCCACTGCGCATCCATCAGCGGCACACCAGACCCAACGAACGAGGCGGCCCAACGAACGAGACGAGCCGGCCGTCATGCCTAGTCCCACCAGAACGACCAGGAAGTCCGCCCCACGAGGTCCCTCGCGTACTCGGGGAACGGCATGGGCGGGTCATCGACGATGTTGTCCGCGGTCGACAGCACGTGCTCCAAAGCGAGCAGGTTCACGGACTCTGCTCCAACGGGAGGTCTCGCGACCGATACGTGCAGCTCGCTGCCGAACGCCGCCACGACCTGGGCGCCGAAGCGGTCCTCCCAGCTCCGCAGGAGGGCACACAGCAGAGACAGCGGTGCCTCCGCGGACCAGCCGATCAACGCCAGAGCATCGCTGCCGCGATGGGCGGGGACGAGAACGAGGCGACACTCGTCCAGGCCGAACCGTCCCGTCTCGATGAGCCCGGCCAGCAGGCTTGAGGCAGCCTCCTGGGGTGTGGGGCCGTCAGAGGTGCGGGGCATCTCCGGTGCCAGGCCCGGCCACTGTTCGAAGGGCGGCCCGGGGTCGTGTGGCCACGGCTCGATTTCCTCAGGTACCGGGGCCGGCGTCGGGTCCGTCCAGAACGGCAGCCTCCTGCGGCGGTACTCGGCGAAGTCCGTGGCCAGCACCTCCTCCAGGCGGACGGCGTCGACGCGGTCCAGGCTGAGCGGGCTTCCCATGGCATCGGGCCGGCACAGGAGCGGAACCAGGCCGTGTGCTCTGTGCTCGCTCAGCAGGCGGGGCCATAGCCGTCCGACGTCTTGAGGAAATGCGTCAGAGACCCACACGCGTACGGGACCACGAGACAGGAACCGGCCGGGAGGCAGACCATCGGGCAGGGCAGACGACATGGTCGCACCGTAGACCGTGGCACCGACAGCGCAGCCACCAGCAGCACCACCACCCCGCTCGGCAACGCAATCACCCACTACGGGCGGATCGTTCATGCGTCTACGCGACAGCTTCCTGACCTTCGACGAGGGACGTCAGGCCGTCGAGGAGTGCCTTGAGGCCGAATTCGAAGAGCGCGTCGAGACGCAGGTCGTAGCCCTCCTCGAAGGCTCCGACCACCTTGGTGAAGGCGGGGAAGCGGCCGGATTCCACCAGTTCTTGGAGGGCGGGGGCGCGGCTGTCCATCCACTGGTCCTCCGACTGGCCCGTGGCGGCTTCGGCGTGCGCTTCCATCTCCAGGTGCATCGCCAGGCCCTGCACATGGCTGTAGAGCAGGACGTGGATGTCGAACAGCGTCGTGGGGTCGAGGCCGTGGCCGTCGAGGGCGCCCAGCACCCACTCGCCGTGGACGATCAGATTGGGTACGAGCAACGGGCGCGTCAGGGAGCCGAGCTGGGCCAGCCACGGGTGCTTCCGGTACAGGCTCCACAGGGTCCGGGCGCCCAGCTCGATGCGGGTACGCCAATTCTCAGGTGCGTCCGCGGGGTAGGACTCCTCGCCGAACGCGGCGTCGGCCATGTGCAGGACGAGGTCTTCCTTGCTCGGGACGTACCGGTAGGTCGACATCGCCGCGACGCCGAGGCGGGCCGCAACGCCGCGCATGGAGAGCGCCGAGAGCCCTTCCGCGTCGGCGATCTCGATGGCGGTACGGACGATCCGGTCGAGGCTCAGCTCCTGCTCGGGGTCCGGGGCGGGCGACGGGCGCCTGCGGGGCGGCGCGGCGGGGACGGCTCCGGCGACGACCGTACCGACCCGGGGCCGGGCCTCGACAAGTCCCTCCAGACGCAGGGTGGTCAGAGCCTTGGTGGCGGTGGCGAGCGCGACGCCCCATTCCGCGGCGATCTGGCGGGTCGAGGGAACCCGGTCCCCGGGGGCGAGTTCACCGTCCGCGATACGCCGCCGGATCACGGCGACGATGCGCAGATAGGGCGGATCACCGGCTGTTCCTGTGGTCTTCGTCACGACGTGCCGCCTTCCTGTCCTGTACTAGTGCAGAGGGTAGCAGCGGCAACGCCGAATGGAGCGCCTCTGCCCTAGTACACGTCGCACATTTGGCCAGTTGAGGCGGCTGAGCGTACGACGTACGTTCAGGGCGCGTACACCGTACTGAGCACTGGAGGAGCTTCTCATGCGCACCGTACTCATCTCCGGCGGCGGAATTGCCGGGCCCGTCCTCGCCTACTGGCTGCGCCACCACGGCTTCGCGCCCACCGTCGTCGAACGCGCTCCAGGCCAACGCCCCGGCGGCCAGGCCGTGGACGTCCGGGGCGTCGCGCTCGAAGTCGTGGAGCGGATGGGCCTGCTGGAGCAGGCAAGCCGCGTACGGACCCGGATGCGCGGTATGTCGATCCTCGCCCCCGACGGCCACGAGGTCGACCGCTCCACCGAGGCGACTTTCAGCAGTGGACGGCTCGACAGCGAAGACATCGAGGTGCTGCGCGAGGACCTGGTACGGATGGTGTACGAGCACACGCGCGCAGGCGTCGAGTACCTCTTCGGCAACAGCATCACCGCGCTCGACGAGGACGAGACCGGCGTGCGTGTCGACTTCGCGCACGGGCCGTCCCGCGTCTTCGACCTCGTGGTCGGGGCCGACGGCCTCCACTCCACCGTGCGGCGCCTGGCCTTCGGTCCGGAGGGCCGTTTCTCCCACCACCTGGGCAGCTACCTCTCGGTATTCAGCGCGGACAACTTCCTCGCCCTGGACGACTGGCAGATGTGGCTGCGGGACGGCGACACGGGGTTCGGCATCATGCCCGTACGCGACAACACCGAACTCAGGATCGCCTTCGGCTTCGAGTCCGCCCCCCTCGCCCATGAACTCCGCGACGCCGACACTCTGCAGCAGCTCGTCGTGGACAAGCTCGCGTCGATGCGGTGGGAAGGGACCCGCCTGGCCGAGGCTGCCCGGAAGGCACCCGACTTCTACTGCGACGCCATGGCCCAGATCCGCATGGACCAGTGGTCGCGGGGCCGGGTGACCCTGCTCGGAGACGCCGGCTACTGCCCTTCCCCTCTCTCGGGGCAGGGCACCAGCCTGGCCCTCGTAGGCGCCCATGTGCTGGCCGACTGCCTTGCCCAGGACAACGGCGACCACCGCACCGCGTATGCCCGCTACGAGCAGCGGATGCGCCCCTTCGTCACCCTCAACCAGGCCCTGGCCACAGAGAATCCCGGCGGACCCGCCTCGGAGGAATCCGTCACACACGCCAAGAACGCACTCTCACTGGACAGTTGATCTCCCGCCCGGAACGCACATCGAAGCAGGCAGGAACAGCACAGGACAGCAAAGAACCGCTCCCACGCTCGGCACCTGCCGTCGCCGTGGGCCGGCAGACTGGTGAGCTCGGCGATCGGCCCCGGGGAGGACTTGAGGTAGCAGCGGACGCTCTCCGGCCTCTTGTGCCTGGACTTCACCAACACGCAACGCCGCCCCGGGGCAGACGGGGAAACGTTCTATCGTCAGAACCGTTGAGTGTCCGCGCTGGTGCCAAGGTGGTCGAGTCGCGGCGAAAGGAGCGCATCGGTTGTCTGGCCGCCCTGGCCGCCCTGCCCGAGCAGCTCGACCCGCGCCACCGGCAGGCACTCGCCGCACCGCTGCCCGCACTCCTGGAAATGGCCCTCGCCGCCCCACCACCCACCAGGCCGACGGCACCGCTTCCCCCTACCCGGCCAGAAGGAACCACGCCATGACCACCCCACAGGCCTTCCCCCTGGAGCCCACGAGCGCGTCCGGCGTTCAAGACCGGCCCGCAAACGGATTGGTTCCACCACGTCAACGCCCACGAGCACGGTGGCCACTTCATCCCCTGGGAGAACCCCGAGGCCTGGGTGAGCGTCCTGCGCCGCGCCTTCCACGGCCGCAGGCCCTGAGCGACCCTGCGGGCTCTATCAGCCTCACCACCAGCGCCGTGCTTGCTCCTGCTCACCGTTCTGGCGGCCAAGGCCCTCCCGTCCGCCGGTGCCCGCCGGCCCGATACCTGCAGAACGCGTCCAGGCAGTGTCTGAGGGGAGAGGGGGTGACGCGTCGGTCAGTGGCGCGGTGGATTCCTGCGCGGCCTGATGATGGCGTTCGGCAGAGCGGGGGCGGGAAGGCGGTCTCCCGGACACCCTTCGACGGCGCCGAAGCGATCGGAGGCGTTCTGCCAGTCCTCCCGCGCCCGCACCATGTCGTCGTGACTGCGGCCGACGAAGTTCCACCACACATCACAGGTTTCACGGTTTCGTGCAGGTCAGGGTAGGCGCAAGCGTCAGTCCGTCGTCTCCGGACCGGTCCTCTCCGGTATCGCGCCCGTGTGGGTGGACCCGCCCTGGGATGCCGACCTGCACTTGGCTCACCCGCCGTCGGCCGGCGACTTCGAAACGGCCCGTACTGGACTACCTGCGGTCCGGCGTCGCTGCGGGCATGAACCTCCCTGACGCCATTGATACCGAGCTGCGGACGATCAGGGTGTCCGTGAGCACAGACGGACGCGTCGGCCACGATCGGTGAGCGGTCAGCACATCAGGCATACCTGCGGTGGCGCAACGCCAACCCCCGACACCCCGATGTGCCGGCAGCCCAACGCCGCGAACGCGCCAAGGTCCACAGTGAACGCCGGCAACGCCGGGCCGGTCACGAAGCCGAGCGACGTGACCGATCCCGTCGGACGCCTGTGGTCAATGCGCCAGTCACCGGGCCTGGGCCAGTACTTCGATGAGACGTGTACGGAAGACGTCCAGCGCGGCGATCTTCTCCTCCACGTCGGTGAGCCTTCGAGCGATGACCTGTGCGCTCGCGGGACAGACGGGACCATCGGTGATGTCTTGATCGAGGCAGGGAAGCAAGGCACGGACGTCATGGGCGGTGAGGCCGATCGAGAGCAACAGCTTGATGTTGCCCACCTGGCCCACTGCCGTCGCGTCATACTCCCGATACCCGTTCGGCGCTCGCCGAGGATGGAGCAGGCCCTGCTGTTCGTAATACCGCAGTGCCCGAATGGTGGTGCCGGCCTCGTTCGCCAGCTCTCCGATCAGCATCGTTGCATCTTCACCCAGCCGCGCTCAGTCCCCCGTCGACACGGATGATCGTACCGGTGAGGTAACCGGCTCCGGGGCGCGTCACGTTCACGATCCACCAGGCGATCTCCTCGGGCTGAGCGATACGCCCGAGGGGGATTCGGGCCCGAAGCTCCTTGCCCGCCGCGGCGATCTGCTCGTCCGAGAACCCGGCTCGACTCAGCACCGGTGTCGCCGTTATCCCCGGGGCCACCGACAGAACGCGAATGCCGCGCTGCGCGAGCTCGACTGCCCAGGTGTGGGTCAGGAAGTCCAGAGCCACCTTCGTGGATCCGTAGATCGAGTTGTCCGGCCAGCCGTAGTGGGGCGGGTTGGATGTGATGTTGACGATGGTGCCACCGGCCCCCAGGTGCGGCAGCGCGTGCTGGGTGAGGAACACCGGGGCGAGAAGGTTCGTGGCGAGCTGTTCCTCGGCGACCTTCCGCTCGATCGCACCGAGCGGAGCAGGACGAGTGATCGCGGCGTTGTTGACCAGGACATCGATGCGGCCGAACGCTTCCACCGCAGCGGCGACGATCTCGGCGGGGGCATGGGGCTCGGCCACGTCAGCCACGAACGTCCGGATACGCGGATGTTCTCCGGCCGTCTGCGCCAGGCGTTCGCCAGTCCGGCCGACGATGAGAACCTCGGCGCCCTCTGCAGCGAACTGTTGGGCAGCCGCACGACCGATCCCGCTGCCCCCTCCGGTGATCAGCACTGTCCGGCCGTGAAGGATGTGTGTCTCTTCCATGCGCGAGACGCTAAGCCTTGCCCCTGGCGTCAAGGTCAAGGACGGAAGACGACCTCGGGCATCCACCCCGGCGAACGATCGTGGTCAACGCACCAGCGGTCACCCTCCGATGAAGCGCACGGTTTCTGCCATGTCCGCCCGCCCGCTGCGCAGCCGTGGCCCACCTTCCTCCTCGAATCCCACCGAGACACCGCAGAACAACACGAGCCCCTCATCGGCTCCCACTATCTGGCTGACGGTTTCGCGATAGATCGTCCACATCACCTGGGGACAGCTGTGCAACCCTTCCGCCCTCAGCAGCAGCATGACCGTCTGCAGGTACATCCCCGCGTCCCCCCACTGTCCTGGCCCCATCGAACGGTCGAGGTAGCAGAACAGTACGACCGGGGCCCCGAACGCGTCCGAGTTCAAGGCGGCCATCTTCGTGGGCCGGGCGGCGTCGTCGCGCTTGATTCCCAGCGCTTTGTAGCGCTGGGCGGCCGCGGCGGAGAATCGTTCCCGATACGGCGAGGTCAGCTCGGCCGGATACATCGGAAACTCCCGCTCATCACCCGGGTCTCCCGCCAACACCCTGGCCGTCGCGCGCCTCTTCAGTTCGGCCAAGGGCTCGCCGGTCACGACATACACATGCCATGGCTGGAGGTTCCCGCTCGACGGAGCCCGGCCCGCTGCGGTCAGCACTCGTTCGAGTACCTCTTGGGATACCGGTTCATCGCTGAACGTCCGAACGGCCCGGCGGCTGTTCACGGCTTCGTACACATCCACGTCTTCTCGCCCTCCCCCTTCAACGGCAACTTCTCTCCACCATCTTCAGCACGATCAAGCGGCAGACACGGACAAGAGGCAGAGAGGTGACCCGGATCATATGTGGGTGTAGCTCCGGTTCCGGGAGGCCGGGCCCTGCATGGATGGCGTGTGCGAAGACGGTTTGGTCCCCGTCCGGAGTGCGGTGAGCGTGGGTGAGAGTACGGCAGCGGTCGAAGACGAACAGGGGGCGCTGGAAGGAAGCCATGAGACTGCGGACCGGTGCTGCTACGGCCTGACGGACGGCGTCGGCGGGCAGGCCGGGTTGGCCGAAGGTGCGTTCGCGGGCGGTGGTGGCCGGCTCGGTCATCTCGATGAACGACCACTGGTCGGCCACTTCGCAGCGGCTGCGGGTCAGCGAGGTCTCCCCTTCCTGCGGGGCAAGCAGTTCCGGGTCCGAATCGAAAGGTCGCATGGTATGTGTGTGATCGCGGAACTCGTCGGTGGACCATCGTCCGTCGGCGGGGAAGCGAGCGAGCAGAGACTCGGGAAGCCGGCCGGGCTGGGCAGACAGACTGTCAGGCTCGGCGACACTCAACCCGCGCAGGACCAAACGAGCCCGGGCGGCCGGACGGTCATCGGTCCGGTAGTTCAGTGTGATGCCCGGCCATTCACCCGCGTCGCTGACGGTCGTCCGTATCCCCATCCCCACGTCCAGCCAGGAGGCGTGAGCAAAGCAAAGGTCGGATGCCAGGCCGTCCAGGCGCAGAGTGCGCACGACGACGGTGCCGTGCTTGTGCACGAGGGTGGGACACGGCAGGAGGTGTTCGGCGAGGTAGCGGGCGAAGCCGTTGATAGCCATGTCCAGCAGGGCGCGCGGTCGCAACTGCAGCGGGCTGGACTGGGTGGTCCACAGCGGTTCGCGGAAGACGGTCTCGCTGCCCATATCCCCCCCCCCGCGATGGCCGTGAGGAACTCCGCCGCGGCCCGCATGCACCACCCCTCCGCTGCCGCCATCGACCGAGCGCTCTACGGCATACCGGCCGGCGCCCGGGGCGCCACCCCGCCCGGCAGCCCGGCCCTGGAGCGCATCCGGTGCATGCGCCGCACCATGTTCGTCATCCCCGCTCGACTCGCCCCGGCCATCCGGTCCGCGACCGTCCGCGACACGCACCGTCACCGCGCCGACGCCCTGACGCACCTGCACAAGGCGCTCGGCTGGGACGAGCACCGCTACACGGCCGCGGAGCGGGCCACGCTGGCGGCACTCACCTCGTGCGGCGAGTCGACCGCCGCCCAACTCGCCATCGCCATACCCGACTTGCGCAAGCAGATCGTGATCTCCCCCGGCAAGCCGTACGAGTCCCGGCAGCGCGTCAGTTCAACGATCCTGGGCGTGCTCGCCGCCGAGGGCCGTATCCGCCGGGCCCGCCCGGCAGGGTCCTGGACCTCCGCGCAGTTCCGCTGGGCCCCGGCCCAGCCCCTGCCGCAGATACCCGCTGTCGAGGCGAAGACCACCTTGGCCCGCCACTACCTCAAGGCGTTCGGCCCCGTGACGGCGGACGACCTCAAGTGGTGGACCGGCTGGAACCTCACCGACACCCACAGGGCCCTCGCCGCCACCGGCGCTCAGGCCGTCGAACTCGACGAAGCCGCCGGCTACCTCCTGCCCGAGGACCTCGACACCCGCCTCGACTCCCCCGAGCCCGCGGCGGCCCTGCTGCCCGGCCTGGACCCCACGGCCATGGGCTGGCGCCGCCGCGACTGGTACCTCGACCCCGACCACACCAGGGCCCTCTTCGACCGCAACGCCGATCCATCACCGCTGCGTGGGCGTTGCACGCTGGGTAAGGCGGTCGACGATCAGGCGACGGCCGGCTGAACCGTCAAGGTTCCTTCGGCGGTGTCGCTCGTGGCCTGAGTGCCGAGCGGGATGGTCGGAGGGTGGAGGCCGTGTCCGGCAGGGAGTCCGCCGAGAACAGGACCGCCCAGGCGCGTCAGCCGGTCGCGCAGTACATCGGCGATGCCCCATCCCCCCAGGGTTGGGTCACCGGCATCCTGGTCGAAGCCGAGGAACTGGCCAAGTGCGACACCGCGCAGCCTCTCCAGGGCCCCAGTACGGGTCAGCTGGGTCAGTGCGCGGTCGACCTCTCCCAGCCCTGTGCCTCCTGTTCGAGAAAGAGGATCGCCCCCTCAAGGCTCGGCAGACCGGCTCCCGCCTCGGTGCGGATCGCGTCCAGGTTGCCGCCGACCAAGACACCGGTCGCGGTGCCCTCGACGGTGACCGCCGCGCTGGCTTGGCTGGTGTCCCGGTGGATGATGACAGGGTCGGTGGTCATCAGCGCGCGGCGAAGGGCTTCGGCCGAAGCCGGCCCGGACCATTCGTCACTCCAGTTGACGAACGAGCCATGCAGCGAGCCAGGCCGCATCGCGCCCACCAGGCAAGGTGGAAGTGAGTGATGTCGCTGAAGCCGACCAAGGCTTTAGGGTCGCGCCGCAGGGCCTCGAGGTCCAGGTCGTCGACGATGCGGTAGGCGCCTTGCCGCCCCGGGTGGCAAGCACCGCGCGGACTCCCGGGTCACCGAACGCGAAGTTCAGGTCGAAGACGCGACCCTCATCTCGGCCAGCCATATACCCGCATTGATCGAACACGCGCTCGCCCAACTCGACCCGACGCCCCCATGACGTCAGCAGCTCGACGCCACGGGCGACTCCCTCGTGGCTGGGTGGACTGGCTGGAGAGACGATCCGCACCCGATCCCCGGGCCGTAACCGCGGCGACTGCACGGACTGATGACTGTCGCAGTTGTCCATGCCGGGATCCTCCTACACCCGCCGAGCCGAAGGTGGGCCGTCTCCATCAATCACCCATCGTCCACGCAGCCAGGCAGCCAGGCAGCCAGGCAGCCATCAGCGAACAGGCGACACCTGAACATGCGAGCCCGCCAGCCAAGCGCCGCCCGGCGGGCACAGTGCCAGCGCCGGCGTCTGTCCGCGGAACACCACGGCGGGTGTGTCGTCGCTCGTGAGGATGCGGATGCCGTTGCCATCGCGGTGAGCGACGACCACTAGCCAGAGTCTCCCGTCGTCATCCTCCTGCGACGCCGTGACATCCCAACCGGCTGCGCGGAGGAGGGAGGCCGCACGGGAGGCCGTCTCGGCAGCGGTGGCGGTCGCCGGACGATTGCCTTGGTACCCCGTCGAATAGTGGTAGCGCAGCGGCTCGCGCCCGTCGGCAACCTTCGGCTCGTCGAGGGACAGCCGGCGGAGGTGCACACGAATGGTCAAATCGGTGATCAGCGCGACCAGTTGCTTGCGCAGGGACCGGCCCAGCCGGTCCAGTTCGTCACGCGCTTTCGAAATCTCATCCACGCCGACCCCTTGGTCCTGGAAGGTATCAGAGGGCCGACTCTCGTGGCCGTGGTCGTGGCCGTGGCCGTCCCCAACGGCCGCCTGTCGGAAAGACCGTCACGCAGGCCGTTCGGCCTCCCCTGGACGACTGCCAGTCAGCTGACCCACCCGCGCTTGAGCGGCAACCAGGACCCGATCCAGGCCCCGCAGGCGCCCCGCCCATCCGATGATGTCATCAACCTGCCACAGGTTGGGGTGAAGCCCGACAGCGGCAAGGACTTGCCCATGGAGAGCAAGGCACCGGCCGCCACACGTGACGCCATCCACGGTCAGCAGGCGCCCCCATCGTAGATCACACTCGGCCACCGCCAGGCTGGTCCATGCCGAGAACGGGCGACAGTTGAATACGAGAGCCCACCAGTACCGAGGCCGGTCATGAACTGCTGCAACTGCTGGTGATCGATCCCCATGCGCTCGGCCATCGGCTGCATCGACTTCCGCCTCGGCAACCGGCGCGTCGCAGCGTGGCTCATCGCTCAATCCGGCAGTGACGTATGTGGTGTCGGGGTGGCCGACGTCACCACCGGCGACCTGCATCGCCGGACACTGCCCTAAGGGCTGTCCCGTAATCGGGGCACTTGGTCTCGACGTAGGGTGCGTGGAACGGTGCGCCGAGCACTGTTGGCTCGGCTGCAAGGGAGTGCATCGTTGGACCGGAACCCCACCTGTTGCTTCTGCCTCCTGATAGTCGATCTTGAACAAGACCGGGGAGCGACAGAGCTCCGGCTCAGCCCGGTTGAGTCGGAGCGCTCAAGTGGTGTGCGGCAATGGGTCTACTCACACTCAAGATGTCTGCGCGAGCGAGTCCACAGGGACATGGACCTGTGGTGGGAATACTGAAGTCAAAGCCTGCCCCGTCGCGGACCGCGTCGTGCAGCGCGGCCGGCACAGCAACCAGTAGAACAAATGCCCTGAGTTCAGTGGAGAGTGCCCGGTATCGGAGCCACCGAGCGCCAGGAGTCGAACACCGTGACAACCGCAGCGCTCGCCGTCTGGGAGGACTTCGACGTCATAGCGCACGCCCGCGACGGACAGGTCGCCGCGTCCGAGTCGGCCTCGCGTCTCGCTGAAGCGGCTCGGCTGGTTGGGGCGCCGGTGACTGCGGCGAGTGAACGTCCTCGTGGCCGACCACTGTGAGTTTCCCCGTGGGCTGCGGGCGTGCCACCACCACTACGACCGCTCCACCGCCCGCGAGGTCGGCATACACTCCGGGCTGAACTGACTGACCTTCAGGAAAGTCAGCATGGAGTCAGCATGAGTCCGACCAGAGGTTGTCACACATGACGGAACACGCGACCTGCAGGGTGCTCCCGAAGTCACCATTTTGAAGCACGGGCGGCCACTCAGGGCCGCCCAGCCCGGCTGGTGGCGGACGCACGCGTCGCTGATCCACTGACGACTCATAGCAGCAGTTCAGCGCACACGTCCGCGTGGTTTCAAAGATCCGTTCGGCAGCTTGGGGGCGGGGAGCCGATCGCCGTCGTAGCCCTTCACTTCGCCGAAGCGCGCACCATCCGCATCTTCCATCCAGGCCGAACGGGCCTCGACGATATCCTGGTGCGACCGCCCCACGAAGTTCCACCACATGACGATTTCTTCCTCGAAGGGGGTTCCGCCGAGCAGGACCGTCCGTGCGATGTCGTCCGAATCGTTTGTCAGCGTCAGCGCCTCGCTGCCTGGATGGGCGTAGCCCATCTCCGCGGGACCCACCAGGGCATCGTTCAGACGTACGTCGCCGTGGTCGACCAAGAGGCCGTGCTCGAAGCCGCGGTCCACGGCGAGCGTGACGGCCGCGCGCGGCTGGAGGAGGATCTCGGCGCCGATCAGGGGGGTGAAGGTCCGCACCGGGGAGACCTCACCTGCGAGGGAACCCAGGAAGACCCTGATCTCGGCCCCGTCGATCCGCACGGACTCGGGGGCGTAGTGCTGGAAGTCCCGTTCGGCGTTGCGGTGCTCCTCCGGCAGCGCCACCCACAGCTGGACACCGTGCAGGATGGAGGTCCGCGGCGTGGACACCTCGGAGTGGCAAATGCCGAAGCCGCCCGTCATGAGGTTCAGCTCACCTGGCCGTACGTAGGCGTGGCTGCCCAGGCTGTCACGGTGCTCGATCTCCCCGCTGAACAGCCAGCTCACCGTTTGCAGCCCGGTGTGCGGGTGCGGGGCTACCTCCATGCCACCCGTCAGCGAGACGTCGTCGGGGCCGTAGTGATCGGCGAAGCACCACGCGCCGATCAAAGTCCGGGCGCGCTGCGGCAGTGTCCGCCGCACGGTCATCGCCCGGGGGCCGCCGAGGGGCACCTCGCGTGCGGTCAGTACGTCCACCCGTGCCGCCTCGGCCGGCAGCACGCTGTCCGTCGGGGCGCCGCATCGCAGTTCCATGGGTTTCGTTTCGGTATTACTCACCGTGGCCGCCTCCCAGCCCGCACAATATTGTTCCAACTTCAACCATAACGGTGGACGGCGACACCCCCAGGGTCCACACCGCCCGCACGACAGGGATTGCGACGTCTTCCCGTCATGAGGGTCACCACCTGGGAAGACGCCGGAAGGGACGTCGCGGGGCCGAGCCACCGGCCGGCGGCGCTCGCGGGATGCGGATTCCTGTCGACCCGGGCGCCTCATCGACTGTCCGGCTCGCCGCCGGGACCATCTCCGCTCGAGGGTCTCCCGGTTAGCTCGTTCGGCAGCGTGTCCTCGATCCATACCCTCCGCGGATACGTGCGATCACTCTTGTCGATCTTGTACTTGCCCAGGTAGCGCTCGACGATCCTCGGCGGTCAACCTCTTGATCTCGGTGGCCTCAGCTACTACTTTGCGGTAGACGTCGACCCATGACCACCGAAAGGAGGCGACCAGCGGATGTACACCAGCTCTGATCTCGGTCGCCTCGCCCAGTGCACGGTCTGGGTTCCGGGTCGGATCGCGCACGGCTGCTGAGCACGCCGTTCTGATGTGCCCGTCCGTGGCACATTCCGGGTTTCTCGTCACCACCTTCCGGCACCTCGCTGTCGCGTGCCGTTGTGCGCCCGCTCCCCTCACGTGGCGCGTCTGAACACAGAAAGCTGCCTGAAATTGGCAAACATGATGAATCGACCGATCGCATACCGAAATGAAGGCTTGTCATGGTAGAAGCGCGGATCACGGTCAATGGGAAAGAGACACCGATTTCACCGGCTGCGCCTCACACCACTGCGCTGGATTTCCTGCGCGAGCGTGGCCTCACCGGCACCAAGGAGGGCTGCGCCGAGGGTGAATGCGGCGCCTGTTCGGTCCTGGTGGCCCGTCCCGGGGTGAACAAGCCCACCGACTGGGTGGCGGTCAACGCCTGCCTGGTCCCGGCCGCGGCGCTCGACGGTCAGGAGATCATCACCTCCGAGGGTCTCGCCACCGCCGGCGAACCCGGCATGGCGCCCACCCTGCACCCGGTGCAGGAGGAGATGGCGGTCCGCGGCGGCTCCCAGTGCGGCTACTGCACGCCGGGATTCATCTGCAGCATGGCCGCCGAGTACTACCGCCCCGACCGCTGCGCACACGCACACGCACACGGGGACGCACACCCCGACTCGGACTCGGCCGACAGCACCGACTCCGAGCACGGTCCGAACGGTTTCGATCTGCACTCCCTGAGCGGAAACCTGTGCCGCTGCACCGGCTATCGCCCGATTCGGGATGCCGCGTTCGCCGTCGGTACGCCCACCGACGAGGACCCGCTGGCGCGGCGTCGCGAGCAGTCCCCGCCCGCTCCGGTTGCCACGGAATACGCCCGGGACGACAGTGCGTTCCTGCGGAAGAGCAGCCTGGCCGAAACGCTGCAGGTGCTGCGCGAGCGGCCCGACGCGGTGGTGGTCGCCGGCTCCACCGACTGGGGCGTCGAGGTGAACATCCGCTCCCGCCGGGCGGATTGCGTGGTCGCCATCGACCAGCTGTCCGAATTGCGGGAGCTGCGCGTCGAATCGGACTACATCGAGATCGGGGCGGCGCTGACGCTCACCGAGATCGAACGCCGCCTCGACGGCGACGTCCCGCTGCTGGCAGAACTGTTTCCGCAGTTCGCGTCCAGACTCATTCGCAACGGTGCGACCCTCGGCGGCAACCTGGGTACCGGCTCCCCCATCGGTGACAGCCCGCCCGCGCTGCTCGCGCTGGAGGCGTCGGTGGTGCTCGCCGACGCCGACGGTGAGCGCGAGGTCCCGTTGGCGGACTACTTCACCGGCTACCGGCAGAGCGTGCGCCGTCCCGGCGAGCTGATCCGCGCGGTGCGCATCCCGCTGCCGCTGGCGCCGGCCACGGCCTTCCACAAGATCGCCAAGCGGCGCTTCGACGACATCTCCAGCGTCGCGGTCGCCTTCGCACTGGACATCGAGGACGGGATCGTCCGCAAGGCGCGCATCGGTCTGGGCGGCGTGGCCGCCACCCCGATCCGCGCCCTCGCCGCCGAGGCGGCCCTGGAGGGCAAGCCGTGGGCGACGGAGACCGTCAAGGCCGCGGCCCAGGTGCTGCAGGCCGAGGGCACGCCGATGAACGATCATCGCGCCAGCGCCGAGTACCGCTCCGCGATGCTCGGCCAGAGCCTGCTGAAGCTGTACGCGCAGACCACCGAGGCGGTGTCGTCATGAGCCAGTTGTCCGAGCGTCCCGAAAAGCCTGTTGTCGGCGTCTCGATGCCGCACGAGAGCGCTCACCTGCACGTCACCGGTACCGCGCTGTACACCGACGACCTGGTGTATCGCACCAAGAACGTGCTGCACGCCCACCCGGTCCAGGTCATGAAGGCCCACGGCAGAATCACCGCGCTGCGCACCGAGCCCGCGCTCGCCGTGCCCGGTGTGGTCCGCGTGCTGACCGGTGCCGACGTCCCCGGCGTCAACGATGCCGGGATGAAGCATGACGAACCGCTGTTCCCCGACGAGGTCATGTTCTACGGCCACGCGGTCGCCTGGGTGCTTGCCGAGACGCTGGAGGCGGCCCGGCTCGGTGCGGCGGCTGTCGAGGTGGAACTCGACGAACTTCCCTCTCTGGTCACGCTGCAGGAGGCGATCGCGGCCGACAGTTTCCACGGGGCTCGGCCCGTCATGCTGTCCGGCGACGTCGACGCCGGTTTCGCCGACTCCGTGCACGTGTTCACCGGCGAGTTCCAGTTCTCGGATCAGGAACACTTCTACCTCGAGACGCACGCGGCGCTGGCCCATGTCGACGAGGCCGAGCAGGTGTTCGTCCAGAGCAGCACACAACATCCTTCGGAGACGCAGGAAATCGTCGCGCATGTGCTCGGTCTGCACAGCCACGAGGTGACCGTGCAGTGTCTGCGGATGGGTGGCGGCTTCGGCGGCAAGGAGATGCAGCCGCACGGGTTCGCGGCCATCGCCGCGCTCGGCGCCAAGCTGACCGGCCGACCGGTCCGGCTGCGGCTCAACCGGACTCAGGATCTGACCATGTCCGGTAAGCGGCACGGGTTCCACGCCAAGTGGAAGATCGGTTTCGACGCCGACGGCCGCATCCAGGCCCTCGACGCCACCTTGACCGCGGACGGCGGCTGGAGCCTGGACCTCTCCGAGCCGGTGGTGGCCCGTGCCCTGTGCCATATCGACAACACCTACTGGATTCCCCACGCGCGCATCGCCGGTCGCATCGCCAGGACCAACAAGGTCTCCAACACCGCCTTCCGCGGCTTCGGCGGACCGCAGGGCATGCTGGTGATCGAGGACATCATGGGCCGGTGCGCGCCGCTGCTCGGCCTGGATCCGATGGAGTTGCGGGAGCGCAACTTCTACCGGCAGGGCCAGTCGACGCCGTACGGACAGCCGGTCGTTCGGCCCGAACGGATCTCCGCCGTCTGGCAGCAGGTCCAGGACAATGCCGGCGTCGCCGATCGCAAGCGCGAGATCGACGCCTTCAATGCCGCGCACCCGAACACCAAGCGGGCACTTGCGGTCACCGGCCTCAAGTTCGGCATCTCGTTCAACCTCACCGCCTTCAACCAGGGCGGCGCGCTGGTGCTGATCTACAAGGACGGCTCGGTCCTGATCAACCACGGCGGCACCGAGATGGGCCAGGGCCTGCACACCAAGATGCTGCAGGTGGCCGCGACCACGCTGGGCATCCCCCTGCACAAGGTGCGGCTGGCCCCGACGCGGACCGACAAGGTCCCCAACACGAGCGCCACCGCCGCCAGTGCCGGCGCGGATCTCAACGGTGCGGCGGTGAAGAACGCCTGCGAGCAGTTGCGCGAGCGGCTGCTGCAGGTGGCCGCCACCCAACTGGGTTCGCATGCCTCGGATGTGCGCATCGTCGAGGGCGTCGCGCGTACGCTGGGCAGCGACAAGGAGCTGGCCTGGGACGATCTGGTGCGCACCGCGTACTTCCAGCGGGTTCAGCTGTCGGCAGCCGGTTTCTACCGGACCGAGGGTCTGCACTGGGATGCGAAGACGTTCCACGGCTCGCCGTTCAAGTACTTCGCCCATGGCGCCGCCGCGGCTGAGGTGGAGGTGGACGGCTTCACCGGCGCGTACCGCATCCGGCGGGTGGACATCGTGCACGATGTCGGCGACAGCCTGTCCCCCATGATCGACATCGGTCAGGTCGAGGGTGGCTTCGTGCAGGGCGCGGGCTGGCTGACGCTCGAGGACATGCGCTGGGACGCCAGTGACGGGCCGAACCGCGGCCGGCTGCTGACCCAGGCCGCGAGCACCTACAAGCTGCCGAGCTTTTCGGAGATGCCCGAGGAGTTCAACGTCACGCTTCTGGAGAACGCCACCGAAGAGGGCGCGGTATACGGATCCAAGGCGGTGGGTGAACCTCCGCTGATGCTGGCGTTCTCGGTGCGAGAAGCCCTGCGGCAGGCCGCCTCCGCGTTCGGGCCGGGCGGGGTCAGCGTCGAGTTGGCCTCGCCCGCAACGCCGGAGGCGGTGTACTGGGCGATCCAGGCGGCTCGCCAGGGCGATGTCTCGCGGAACGGTGACGCCCGCAACGGGTCTGCCACCGACGACCACGCCGGAAACGGGCACGCCGCCAACGGCAGGATCCGAACCGACGCACAAGCGTTGAGCGGTGCCTGACATGACGTGGGTCGCCGCGGTCGCACGGTTGCGAGCACGCCGGGAGTCCGGCGTGCTGGTGACCGTCGCGACCGTGCGCGGCCACGCCCCGCGCAACGCCGGTGCGAAACTCGTTGTGGGGCAGACCGAGACGTGGGGCTCGATCGGTGGCGGCAATGTCGAGGCCGTCGCGATCGACCGGGCCAGGGAGATGATCGCCGCGGCCCAGCCGGAGCCGGAGCTGATCGACTTCGCCCTGAACGACAAGGTGACCAACCAGCATGGCGTGCAGTGCTGCGGCGGCACGGTCTCGGTGCTGCTCGAACCGCTGCCGGTGGCACGGTCGGTGGCGATCTTCGGCGTCGGGCACGTCGGACTGGAACTGGCACGCATTCTGGCACGTCAGGACCTCGACCTCCATCTGATCGACACCCGCTCCGACATCCTCACCAAGGAGCGGCTCGACGTGCTGGCAGACGCGGTGGCGCAGGTGCACGTGCATCACACGCCGCTGCTGCCCGAGGAGGTGCTGGCGGAGTTGCCGCGCGGCACCCACATCCTGATCATGACCCATGATCACGCCGAGGACGCCGCTCTGTGCGACGCCGCCTTGCGCACCGCCCATCTCGGCTTCATCGGGCTGATCGGGTCGGCGGCCAAGTGGGTGCGGTTCCGCAAACGCCTCGCCACCGAGGGCGGTCACGACGAGGCCACCATCGACCGGATCAAGACCCCGATCGGGCTGGCCGACATCACCGGCAAGGAGCCCGCGACCATTGCCGTGAGCGTTGCTGCCGATGTGCTGCGCCGCTTTGAAGCCGAGGGGAACTGACGCGCCAACCGGATCGAAGGGGGCCCCGCGCTCGTGCGAACGCACCCGTGCGGGGCGCCCTTTCGGCATGAATACACCCGTCACTTCAACAAGCATCGGCCCCACCGGCGCAGGACCAGCTTGCCCCTACGACCTGCCACCGGAGAGGACGGCGCGTCAGGTACGTGTCACAGGCTGAAAGAAACGGGCGGCCACGGTGCCGAGGCCGGAGGGACCGGAGGGGCCGATAAGGACTCTCGAACCCGCCTGCAGCATCATCTGCCCGAGACGACCACTCACCGCAGCCGGGTCCGCACCGGAGTACAGCCAGCACGAGATTCCGGCGTGGCGGAGATCGTAGGGCCGCTTGGCCGGCCCGCAGGCGAGCTCCCTGCCGGTCAGGGCGTATCTCCAAGCCCGCGCGTCGTGCCATAGGCAGAGGCAGCGGCAGTCCACGCCGCGCTCACGGAGACGGTCACTGCCGAGTGCATGCCTTCCCGGTGCCCCGGGCACCGCGCGCCGCGTTGCCTTGTTGCGCACTGCCGCGTTGTTCAGTCGCGCCCCTCAGCGTTTGCCTTCCATAGACCCCTCTGTACAAGGAAGTACCGATATGCTCCGGCCATCCCATATCGCTATGATCGGCACGCCTATGGTCGGCCATGTGCTGCCCAGCCTGGAGATCATCCGTGAGCTGGTGGCCCGCGGCCATCGCGTGACGTACGCCAACGCCGACCACGTCGCCGAGCTGATCACCCCCACCGGTGCCGAGCTGGTCCGCTTGGTCTCCACCTTGCCGGTCGCCGCCGGCGACTGGCCGCAGGATCCCATCGCCACCGCCTCCCTCTTCCTCGACGAGGCGATGGCCGTACTGCCACAGCTGCACGCCGCGTACGACGACACCCCCGCCGACCTCTATCTCTACGACATCGGCGCGTACGCGGGCCGCGCGCTGGCCGAGACGCAGGGCCGCGGCCTCGTCCAGCTGTCACCGACGCATGTGGCCTGGGAGGGTGCCCAGGAGGAGATGGATGCGGCGTTTGCCGGGCTGCCCGGAGGTCCCGCCCACCGGGCGCGGTTCGCCGCCTGGCTGGCCCGGTGCGGTGCGGTGACCACGAACGTGGAAGAGTTCACAGGTCGGCCGCGGCGGGTGCTGGCTTTGATCCCGCGCGCCATGCAGCCACATGCGGACCGGGTCGACACCAAGGCGGTGACGTTCGTCGGTCCCTGCTGCAGCGCCGGCGAGAAGCAGAGCGGCTGGATGCGGCCGGCCGGTGCGACGAAGGTGCTGCTGGTGTCGCTGGGCGGCTCGGCGTACCTCAGGCAGCGGGAGATCTACCGGCAGTGCGTGGCGGCCTTCGCGGATCTTCCGGGCTGGCATGTGGTGCTGCAGATCGACAGTGGCAGCGATCCAGGCCTGTTGGGGGAACGGATTCCTCCCAACTTCGAAGTGCTGCCGTGGGTCCTGCCGTTGACGATCCTCGAGCAGGTGGACACTTGGGTGACGCACACCGGCATGGGCAGCAGTGGCGAGGGCCTGTACGCCGGCGTGCCGATGATCGCGGTACCGCACGGGGCCGAGCAGTGCCTCTACGCCGATCGGCTCGTCGATCTGGGTGTCGCCCGTCGCATCGACCCCGCGGACGTCACGGCGGCGGCGCTGCGTACGGCCCTGATGGAACTCATCGGCGATCCACAGGTGGCCGCGCGCTCGGCATGGCTGTGGGCCGAGGTGCGCACCGAGGGCGGCACCCGTCGGGCCGTGGATCTGATCGAGGAGCAGCTGGTGGAGGAGCGGGTGGGCTGACAGCGCCGGGCTGCGATCACTGTCCTACGACGGCGAGGGCCGAACACGTACCGGCTGAGGTCGACGGTCGGGGGACGGAGCGCCCGGCGCGGACAGGCGGGGAATGGCGCGCCTTCCCCGACCCGGGGGTTCGGCCTGAGCAGCTTCGCGACGCGCTCGTTCCCGATCACCAGGCCGCACTTGTGAACGCGATATGAACTCAACTAGGCGGCCTGACCTGGGAGTTACTTCCTGGTTCGACATCATCCAGAACCGACAATCAGGTAGGTTTTCGGTGTCGCCGCCACACCGGGAACACGGGGTTCCCAGGGACTAGCGGCACGTAGGGACATCGTCTCGTGACGACAGCGACCGAGATTTTTCACGTCCGTCCGTACACCCCGCACTGCCAAGTCATCACCGACGAAGGTGATCACGCCGTCATCGGCATCTCTCCGGGGAACTCCTACTTCACCCACCAGCGAGTGCTCAGCCTCGCCGCCTGGGGATTGGAGAATTTCCGTCAGGTCGATCTCATCTATACGGATCTGCATGTCGCCGACATGTATGAGGCACTCGGCTATCCGGCCGTCGAGGCCCAGCGCAAGGCCGTGAAGAACCTGCGCGGTGTACGGGCCAAGGTGACCGCCGCCGTTGCCGCGCTCGACCCGGACGGTACGAGGCTCCGCGGCCGCCCCATGTCCGCGCTGCTGGACATCCCCGCCTATCGGGTCATACGCGAGAGCCTCGACGATCGGCTGACCGCCGACCCGGCGTTCCGCGACGTCTGTGATCAGCTCGTGGTCCAGTTCCTCACCAGCAAGGTGCTCGATGAGCAACAGCCCACGGACCGTCAGCGTCAGGTCTGCCTCGACTACATCTGCGCCGAAGCGCCGCTGTTCATCGACACCCCCGCAATCATGGGCGTCCCCTCCTCGCTCAACTGCTACCACCAGGCATTGCCGATGGCCGATCTCCTGTACTCACGCGGGCATGGCCTGCGCGCCACACGCAACCAGGGCCACGCCGTGATCTCTCCCGCCGGCACTCTCACCGAAGGACACGACCAGTGACGACCGCCCCGCCCCTGATCGACTTCCCGTTCTCCCCGCGCGGCGACCGCCTCCCCCCGGAGATCGAGCAGCTGCGCGCCACCCCGGTCACACGGGTACGCACCATCGCCGGGGATGAGGCATGGCTCGTCTCCTCCTACGACCTGTGCAGACAGGTGCTCGAAGACCCCCGCTTCAGTCTCAAGGACACGTCCGCCCCTGGCGCTCCCCGGCAGTACGCGCTGACCATCCCGCCCGAGGTGGTCAACAACATGGGCAACATCACCGGCGCCGGTCTGCGGAAGGCCGTGCTCAAGGCGATCAATCCCAGGGCCGGTGGTCTGACGGAGTGGATGACCGACCACGCCACCCACCTGGTCGACGGCATCCTCGGCTACGGCCCGCCGGTCGACCTGCGCGGACAGTTCGCCAACCCCTACGCCGAGCACCTTCACTGCCACATCCTCGGCATACCCCGCGATGACGCCTCGCTGTTGGCGTCCAGTCTCGACATCGCGTTCATGAACTCGGCATGCCCTATCACCGGGGCGCGCCTGAACTGGGACCGTGACATCGCCCATATGACCAGGCGGCTCAACGACCCCGCCACTGACGGGCTCATGGCCGAACTCGCGGCCCTCCGTGATGACCCCGACTATGCGCACCTCACTGACGAGATGCTCGCCACCGTCGGCGTGACCATGTTCGGCGCCGGAGTCATCTCCACCATGGGCGCCTTGACCATGGCCGTGTTCACGCTCCTTCAGAACCCCGGTGTGTGGGAGCAGCTGTGCGCGGAGCCCGGCAGGATACCGGCCGCCGTGGATGAGCTGCTGCGCGTGAACCTGTCCATCGCCGACGGGCTGCCCCGCCTGGCCATGGACGACCTACAGCTCGGCGACACGGAGATCAAGAAGGGCGAACTCGTCCTCGTCCTGGTCGAGGCCGCCAACACCGACGAGAGCGTGTTCCCCGACCCGCACACCATCGACATCGACCGGCCCAACGCGGCCGCTCACCTCTCGTTCGGCTACGGCGGGCACTACTGCCCTGCCGTACCGCTCGGCAAGAAGCACATCGAGACGGCGATCGAGGCCCTCACCACCCGCATGCCCGGCCTGCATCTGGCCGTCCCGGTCGACCAACTCGTGTGGCGCACCCGCTTTATGAAGCGCATCCCTGAGCGCCTGCCGGTCGCCTGGTAGGAGCAGCGGTGCCGGCGTGAGCCTGCGCCCGAGACACGTGTGACGGTCCCGACCCGAGAGAGGTCGGGACCCTCACTCTGGTGGGAGTCGCGGGACGGGCGACCCCGTGCCGCTGCTCGATGGCCCCTTCCGCGACTCAGCTTCCCTTCGGCGGTCTCCGTTCGCGCAGTCGTGTCCGCGTGGCTTCTGACAGCAGCGAGGGCCGCGACGGCGTCTGTGAGTGGAGCCTCGCATCATCGCTGTCAGCGCACCGCGACGGATACGAGCAGCACCACCATCCCCATGCCCACCAGCACGCCCGCCAGCCCGAGCGCCGCCTTCTGCCTCTTCGCCATGAGCTCCAGCACCTGGTAGAGGGCGGTGAGGGCGAGCAGCGCGAACGTGACGTACAGCAGCACTGCCAGGCTCACCCCCACGACCGCGCCGGCGATCCGGAAGGGCCCCCAGAACAGCAGCGCCAGCACCAGCGGGATCACGACCGCGCCCGACAGCCCGCCGACGAGCTCGACGAACCACGGCCGGTCGCCCATCCAGGGCAGCGTCGGGATGCCGGTGGTCGCGTCGAAGAGGTCGAGGGACGCGCAGATGCCGAGCGCGAAGATCAGCAAGACGGTCAGGCCCGCAGTCAGGCGGTAGTACCACGCGCGCCGCTTCGACCAGCCCGTTCCCTTGCCGTCGAGCATCGTCACCGTCGACACCGCCGACCAGACCAGCCACCGCCGGATCAGCGCGGTGCCGGCGTCCGCCATCGCGTCGCGCAATACGCGGTCGGCCTCTACCCGCAGCACGACGCGGTCCTCGGTCGAGATGTACGTCGGATCCCCCGGTGGGTGGATCAGTCCGTCGTGCAGCAATGTGGCCGGCAGGTGTTCCCCGGTCTTCGGCACGAGCCAGGTGAAGAGCGCGGGCACCGAGGTCAGATCGCTGCGGAAAGTGCGGGTGTTCCGGGGCACCAGGAGCTCGCCGAGGTGCCGGTCGTCGTAGGCGATGCGGCGCTGCATCGCGAATTGCTCGCTGCCGTCATCGGCGTACCGGACCAGCTCGATCCGGGCCTTGGAGCCGGGCTTGGGCGAGACTTCCTCCTGCCCTTCGCCGGCGTCGACGCCACCGTCGTAGAAGCGGGACGGCTGCGGGGTGAAAGGGTTCTCGGCATCCCGGCTCATCGCGCGGCCTCGCAGGCTCCGGTCTCCTCGTTGCTCCGGTTGGGCCCGGGCAGGCGGCCGATCACGATGAAGCCGTCGGATGCGAACATGCGTACCTCCCTCTCACCACGCGGGTTCATACCCCTTCTCTTCCGGCGATCGGCTGCCGCTATCCGCCCTCCTGGCGATCTGTCACCCATGCGCCTCACCGTCACCGTCCACCCGTGGCGCGGCGGGCCCACATCAGGCCATGGCGCACACCGCTCGTCCGGCCCTGCGGATCGTTGCTCTCGGTCGACCGCGTGCGGTGTCTGGTTCCGACGGGTTGCGGGAGTGGTTCCATCGGGTGGTTCCAGTGGTGGCTCCAGTGGGTGGTTCCGGCTGCTTCTGCGCGTCCGCAGGCCGGGAGCCGGCGGCGGTACGGAGATCGCGAGGTGGACCAGGGCCTGCCCGTCGGGCGGATCACTCCGGACAGCCCCTGGTGGTACCCATCGATCGGCCTGCTGGTAGCGTCGCGCTCTTCGCCGGTGTCGGCCGCGCGGAGTCCCCTGGTAGGTCCCAGCATGTCCGAACCCCCTGCGCTCGCCGCGTACACGCTGTGGCGCGACGCGCTGGCCGAGGTGGACGAGGTCTTTGCCTCGCCACCTGGGCTCGACGGTCCGGTCGACGGGTGCACGTACTGCACTGCGGAGTCGGAGCTGCGAGTTCTCGGCGGTGACCCTGCCGATGTGCCGGACGATCTTCTTGGGCACTTCATGCGTGAGGTCGCCAGCCACTGGGACGAGGACCAGTACTCCGTCCTGTGGCGCCGCTTCATCCCTCGTGCGCTGCGCCGCTGGGGACCGGACGGGGACGGCACCGACCCGTCGGATGTGATGGGGCGCCTCGGCCGCCGCGGTGCCCGGCTCGCGGACTGGCCCGTGGCCGAGCGCGCCGCGGTCGAGCGGGCCTTCCGGGCGCTGCTGCATGTCGCCGTGACCGACGGCCGGCCGTACTGGGAGATCACCGATCTGATCGAGGGCATCGCTCATGCGACGGGTGCCCTGGAGCCGTGGCTGGACCACATCGCCAGGCTCACCGGCCCCGAAGCGGACGCCGGGGTGGTCCGCCTCGCCTTCGGCTGGGGCACCGAACTCCTATGGGAGGAGCTGAAGTTCACCTGGTGGTACGACGGTGACCCGCAGCTCATCGCCGCCTGGCTGCCCACCCTGCGCGCCCGCATCACGGCCTTTGCCGTGCGGCACCCCCACTGCAAGAACGCATCCGACGCGCTGATAGCGATCGACGCGCTCGAGGCCGGCACCTGGGGCGCCTGGCTCTACCCCTACGACATGCGGACACTCGGTGGCCCTGTGCTCATCCATCAGAGCTGAACCCGCGGAGGCCAGGTCACCCTCAGCCTCTTCGATCACCTGCCCGCGTACGCCCCGGGGCGCCGACGGCTACGAGCTGTACGTGCAGCCTTGCTCGCCGTAATACCACTCGTACTGGCCCATCACCCACCGGTCCGCTGTGATCGCGAAGGTGCCGCGCGGGGCGGGACAGTGGAACGTTGTGGTGACGGCGCCCTGGCCCGGCGGAGCCTCCGGCACTGCGGTGGCCGCCGAGGCGATGCCGACACCTCCGGCCCCGAACAGTGCGGTGGCGAATGCTATCGCGATGATCTTCTTCATCATGTCTCCCAGTCCCATCGCGTGCGGGAACTGCCTCTGAGGACGATACACACAACCACCCAATTCGGGACAGGAGGAAAATTCAGCGGATGTCTGGGCATCAGCGGATGTCTGGGAAAGGGTGCGGCGGGCGGGCCGCTATCGCGCCCGGACCGAGGACGACTCCCTCCTGGCCACGTTCAGGCAACCCTGCGCCCCTAAGGGGGCCTCTGATCTTGATCCACTGGGCTACGGCTCACACCATGAGCCGCTCTCTACGGAGCCGTTCTCTACGTAACTTCAGAATCCATACCACCCCGGCGAACCGCACCGGGCGCTACGGGCATCCCGACCTGAACGTTGATCAGATGTGCCCTCTAGGCGCTCGGGCCACCGCTGCGTCGAGGCGGTGACGGATGGTCCGGCACGCGTGCGAGGAGCAAGGCCACATCGTCGTGGCCGTCAGGTTGCCGCAGGGCGTGCAGGAGCCGGTCGCAGGCTTCCTCGAGGGACCCATGGGGTTCGACGAGGAGGTCCAGGAGTGTGTGGAGGCGGGTGTCGATGGCCTGGTCGCGGGTCTCGACCAGGCCGTCGGTGTAGAGGAGAAGCTCGTCGCCAGGGTGAAGGTCGAGCGTGGTGGTGTCGAAGGGGATGTCGCCGACCCCCAGGGGTACGCCGGTGGGCAGTTCGAGGAGCTGAGGGGCATGACCGGGTCGTATCAGGACGGGTGGCAGGTGGCCTGCGGTGGAGATGCGCCACTGCTGGTGGCCGGGGTCGCAGATGGCGTAGACGCACGTGGCGATGCACTGCTCCAGGCCCCTGGTGCTGCAGTCGAGGTTGTGCAGCACCTGGGCGGGCTCCAGGTCGAGATTGGCCAGGGAGCGGATGGCGCTGCTGAGCTGGCCCATGGTGGCGGCGGCGGTGACGCCGCTGCCCATCACGTCACCGACTACCAGGGCCGTCTTGGCGCCGGGCAGGGGGATGACGTCGAACCAGTCGCCGCCGACCTCGCTGGCGGCGCCCGCGGGCTGGTAGCGGTAGGCGATCTCCAGGCCGTGCCGGTGCGGCGGGTGCTGGGGCAGGAGGCTGCGCTGGAGGGTGAGCGCGGTGCTCCGTTCGCGCTGGTACCAGCGGGCGTTGTCGATCGACACCGCGGCTCGGGCGGCCAGCTCGCTGGCCAGGACCAGGTCGTCTTCGTCGAACGGCACCGGGTTGCGGATGCGCTTGAGATCCAGGGCGCCGAGCACGACGCCGCGGGCGATCAGGGGAACGGCCAGGTAGGAGTGCAGGCCGGCCCGAGCCAGGAGGGCGGCGGCCGCGGGGTCGCGGGCGATACTCGGCAGGTCGCTGCTTTCCACGTGCGAGACGAGGACGGGCTGGCCACAGGTCACGCACTGGGTCACCAGACGGTCGGCGCCGTAGTGCGCTAGGTGGCCGACAGGGTCGGCGGCGCGGACGGCTTCGGTGGGGTAGGCCGCCTTCACCGCCAGCGCCCGCAAAAGTGCGGGTCCCGGTGCCGGCAGTGGAGGGCCGCGGCCCTCCAGGGCGCTGTCGAGGATGTCCACGGCGGCGACATCGGCCAGGTCGGGCACGACGATGTCGGCGAGCTCATGCGCGGTCCGGTCCAGATCGAGGGTGGTGCCGATGAGCACGGAGGCGTCCGCGATGAGAGCCAGACGTTGCCGCGCATGGTGCGCCTCGGCAGCCGCACGGTGCCGGTCGGTGACGTCCACGATCGATTTCGCCACTCCCAGCACCTTCCCCCCAGGGTCCTCCAGCCGGAACGTCGAGACCGACCACACATGCTCATGATCCGGATCGGCGAAGGTGCGCCCGACGATCTCCTGGTCCAGGATCGGGACGCCGGTGGCGAGCACCTGGCGCATCGAGACCTCGATGGCCTCATGGTCCAAATGCGGCAGAACGTCACGGACGCGCCGGCCAACCAGCTCCTCGGCGGTCAGACCATCAATGCGCTCCAGCGCGGGATTGCACGTGACGTACCGCAGATCGGTGTCCATGACCACCAATCCGATCGGGGACTGGGAGACCAGCCCGGTACACAGGGCGAGGTCCCGCTCCACCTGCCGCACCGTGGCCTGATCCGAGGCCAGCCCCAGCGCATAGAGATCGTTCCGGTCATCCAGCAGCCGCATGTTGCGGAACTCCACCAGCCTGGTGCTGCCGTCCTTGTGCCGTATGGGGAAGACCCCCGCCCCGCCCGTCCGCATCGAGCACAACGGCCGCGACATTCAGCAGGTCCAGCAGCCCACCAGGCGGAGACGAAGCAAACCGCACCCGCCCGGCACCAGCCGGTTCAGAGGCACTCATCGCAGGCTCCCGACCACCATCGTCCCCCGGCACCGGCCGACCGTGCACCCCCGAGCACCACAGTGATGGAATCGCTGTGCAGTGCCGGCCGTCCGGCCGCGCACGGCGACCTTCGAGGGCGCTGCTGACCGGCTGCCGTCCCTGGCCGCCACGGTGTCGGTGGCCAACGCTGGCAGAAAGTCCGCGATGCCGTTCCGGCAGACGCTGCACTCGTGCTCACCGGGAACCGTACGTGTGGCTCTGGACGATTTTCCGAGCCCGATTGGGGACCATGGCCATGTGAACGGGAATCCGGTTTTCGGCGGGGCCGAGCCGGTAGATGCGCTCGAGGTGGCGCCGACGGCCCGGACGGCGGTGGCGTGGCTGCCGCCGCGGAAGCTCTGGCCGGTGATCCAGGACATCCGCTGGGAGCACGATCCGCAGGTACGGCGGTGGCCGCCGCATGTGAATCTGCTGTTCGGCTTCGTACCGGAGGAGGCGTTCGCACGGGCCGTGCCGGTGCTCTCCGCCTGGGCGGCGCAGAGCACGGCGTTCACGGCGCGCCTGGCCGGAGTGCGGTACTTCCGGCACCGGCACTACGCGACGTTGTGGCTCGATCCGGCTGCGGCGGACCCTGCGCCCTGGGCCCATCTCCACCAGGAGCTGGGCCTGCGGTTCCCGCTCTGCCACGGGCGCGCCGGCCGCTTCACCCCGCATCTGTCCCTCGGCCGCACCCAGGACCCGAAGCGCCTGGCCGCCGAGTGCGCTGTCCGGCTCGGTGCGCTGTCGGCGGTGGTCGAGGAGGTGGTCTTGCTCTCCCGACGCGGCGAGGGGCCCATGCAACCCCGGGCCGTGATCACACTGGGCACGGGCGAGATCCGCCGACCGCAGGATTGCTGATACCGCAACGGTGTTTGTGCTGATGCACCTACGACTCCCAGCTGCACACCGCCACCAGGCTGATCGGCACCATCGTGTCCGGCGTCTTCCCGTACATACATCATCGCCGCCATCAACATCGTGATCCTGGCCGAGATCTGGCGGGTCTTCCGCCGCATGCGGGCCGGTCCGTTCGAGGGCCCCGCGGTCCGGGGCAGGCGCTCGGGCGTACCAACTCCCGCTCGGAGGCCCGCAGTTCCAGGCGTCGCCAGGCGGCGTGCAGGCGCAGCCCGACCCCGCGCCCGGATCTCTCCGACGGGTTCGCCGGCATCACCGAAACACGGCAGCGGCCTGCTCTGGCACCGTTTCGCCGGCGCATGCCGCCGCGAGCCCAGCGAGCGGCGAACGCGGCAGTGCTGCCCGTTGCTTCACGGCGCCGCGGAACCGGCTCCGTCGAACACCTCACGGTTATGGACGATCTCGATCTGGTGTGCCTGTACCCAACGCACCACATGCGTGACGGTGTCGCTGAGCGATCGCCCGAGTGGAGTGAGCTCGTACTCGACGCGCGGCGGCACTTCGGCGTAGGCCGTCCGCGTGATCAGTCCGTCGCGGGTCAGCGAGCGGAGCGTCTGGCTCAGCATCCGCTGCGAAACCCCGGCGATCCGCTCGTGCAGGGCCGTGAAGCGCAGCGGTCCGTCGCCGAGCGTGGTGATGACCAGGACGGTCCATTTGTCTCCGACACGGGCGAGCACGTCACGTACGAGTCCGATGGTCGCCGCGCACTCCGCGGTGACCCCGGCGGCCGCCAGCTGGGAGCGCAGTGCGGAATCCATATGTCGGTTCCCTTCGGGTGCGTAGCTGACGTGAAAGTACGCAGCTGACGGGAAAGTGCGTGAGCGCCAGGCCTTGATCGCAGCGGCCGTACCCCATTACATACGGATGGTAACCAATGGGCGCTCACCCGATCCGTCACGATGCCTTGTGAGGAAAAGATGGCCACCAACGCTGTCGGAACCACTGCCGCGGACGCAGTCACTGACGCGCCGGACAGCAGCGCGGTCCCAGGCGTGCGGCACGACTCCTTCACGGTCGGATTCCATCTGGCCGCGCCGCCGAGCGCGGTGTTCGAGGCTTTTGCCGACACTCCGGTCCGGCGCCGGTGGTTCAAGCTGCCGGGCCGCCAGGTGTCGTACCACCACGACTTCACCGTGCACGGCGGCGAGACGGCGTCCAGCGTCTTCACGGTTCCAGGCGCACCGCCGGAACGGCTCGCGTACGCATCCCGTTACCTCGACATCAGGACGGGGTCGAGGATCGTCTACGCGTACACGTCCCGCGTGGACGACGTGCCGCGCTGGTCCTCGCTGGTGACCGTCGAACTGCACCCGGAGGCCGGCGGCACCCACCTGAGCTGGACCGAGCAAGCAGCCTTCCTCGCCCCTTCCGCGGAGCCCGACCACGACTTCCCCCACCTGCGCGGCGCCACCCGCCTGCGGTTGAACGGACTCGCGGCGGCTCTGACGGCCACGGGGCAACCCGGCACCCGTCCACACACAAGGGGTTGACACCTGGGACGCAACCCCCAGGCATGGACCTGTCGGCGCTTCGGACGTTCAGCGTCGGCGCGGGATGCCCAACGTCTGTACGAGCTGGGCGAGTTCCTCATGGAAGAGCTTGTCCGGGCTGGCGGTCTGGGTGTGCAGGTGGCCGTAGACCTCCAGTGACACCAGGCCGTGCAGGTGCCCCCAGATGCGCAGGGCGAGGGCGACGGCTGCGGGCGGCAGGTCGGGGAAGGCGGGGCGCACCTTGTCGAGGAGCCCGGGGTCGAAGTCGGACCAGTCGAAGGCGCTGTCCTGGTAGAGGTGTTGGGCGTGGGGCCATGCGGCTGCCGCGAGTGCGGTGAGCCCGGTGCAGACCCGGCGTGCGGCATCCGGGGCGGGGCCGCCTTCGGGCGCCTGGTAGCCGGGGACAGGGTCGCCGTAGATGAGCCGGAAGCCCTGGGGGTTCACCAGGGCCCAGGTCCGGAAGGCGTTGGCCCATGCCTCGATCCGTACGGCGGGATCCGCGGCGGGGGCGGCTTCCCAGGCAGCGTCCACGGCGTCGGCCAAGGCGGTGTACACGTCGTTGATGAGCGTGGTGACGAGGTCGTCCCGGGTTGCGAAGTAACCGTAGATGGCGTTGGCGGTCATGCCCATCTCGCGGGCGATGGCCCGCAGCGTGATGGCGTCCGGCCCGCCCGAGGCCATCAAGGCCAGTGCCACTTTCTTGATTTCGGTCGTGGTCTCGGCTCGTAGCCGCTCGCGCCGTCCCCTACTGCCTGTGACTGTCACAACAGACACTCTACAGCGTCCATTTAGTGAGCGCCCGTATCAAAACTTCACGGCGTATAGTTTCTGCACGGGCGTCACATCAGTGGCGTTCCGCAGCTGCATGCACAAGGGGAGAACCATGCACATCGGAGTCATCGGAGCCACCGGCACCATCGGCAGCCGGGTCGTCAGCGAGGCCCTCGACCGCGGTCACCACGTCAGGGCGTTCAGCCGTAACGCCACTCAGGCGCAGCGTGATGAGCGTCGGGACAACATCACGTGGGTGAGCGTCGACGCCCTGGACCCGAAGAGCGTCGCCGGCGTCCTGCCCGGCCTCGACGTCCTGATCAGCGGGTTCCAGCCGGGCAACGCCGCCAAGGACTTCGCGGACACCGTGCGGCGCTCGATCGCCGACCCGACCGTCTATGCGACGGCGGCGCGGGCACTGTTGAAGGCATTGGAGAGCCACCCGCGGACCCGGCTCATCGTGATCGGCGGCGCCGGCAGCCTGGAGATCGCACCGGGAGTGGTGCGCGCCGACTCCGACGAGCTGCTGCACACCGCCCTCGACGAGCTCGGGCTGCCCCGCGAATACGCCGCAGCGGTACGCGGCCACCGCGACGCGCTCGACGTCCTGCGGGCGTCGAACCGGCTGTGGACGTACTTCAGCCCTGCTGAGGAGATCGCACCCGGCGAGCGCACCGGGCGTTTCAGGGTCGGAGGGGACCAGCCTGTTCTGGATGCTGAGGGTCGTAGCCGGATCTCGGTGGAGGATGCGGCTGTGGCGTTGATCGACGAGGCGGAGCTGCCCCGCTTCGTCCAGCGTCGCTTCACCATCGGCTACTGAAAGCCCACAGCCAGACCCCCGTGGGGGAGTTCGCGAACTCTCCCACGGGCCAGGGGGTCCTGGAGCACCCTGACCCGCGCGGGGGTGGTGCGGTAACGGAAGATCCTCGGTGGCCGCCCGTCGAGGGGGGGCTGGCTAGCCGAGGCAGTCGAGGTCGGGCCCGCGCGGGTGGGACAACCATGTCCTGCGGTCCACCATGGTGATGGACGAATGGTTGTCCGAGACCAGCCGCGGGCAGCTGACCGGCCATAGGGAGTGGTGATCGAGCTCGAATGCCCCCGGCAGGCCAGATGCTCCGAGGACCCTCGCACGGTCATGCAACGACGCGCCGTACGGTACGGCGAAGTAGATCGACGACGGCACCCTGATCCGGTTGCGCGTCAGGTCGGTGTAGACGGAGGCGTCCTGGATCTGCATCCGCCGGCCGCTCACCACGACAGCGGCGGGAAGGCCGCTGGACTGCAACCCGTAGCCCTCGTACATCGCGGCGATCTGGCCACGTGGCATCGACGCGCAGCCGGTGTGGCTGAGCAGGTCGAGGCCGATACGGGCCGGCTGCCGCGGCGGAAAGGTCGTGGTGGAGCGGATCACATCGATGGGGATCCGCCCGCAGTCGTTGTTCGCCGAGACCACGGAGTGCTTGTCCGGGCGGGAGGCGATGGCCGGCCCCTCCGTCCACTGACCGGGGATGGCCACCTCGGAGTACCGGTGCCGCGCGAGGTTGTCGGAATCGAGGAAGGTCAAGGCGGTCTGCCCCGGAGTGTTGTCATGGGCGATGATGAACGCGCCCAAGGCGTCCGAGAACTGCCAGTCCGCCGAGACCGCGTTGACGACCGAGAAGCTGCGCGAGTTGGCGGCGGTCCTGGGTTTCCAGCCAGAAGCGGTGAAAACGTCGACCTGTGACTGGAAGGCCGGGTCGGGCGAGCGCCAGGCGAACTGTCCGGCGCCCCCGTTATGCGCCGCCCCGGCACCGGTGGTGTCGGTGAAGATCAGGTAGAACTCGCCCTTGCGGTAGATCACGCTCGGCTGGCCGGCGCCGTAGTTGTTCCCCGTCTGTTGCTGATGCGCGGGGGTGATGATGGGCCTGTCGTGGTTGAGCCGGGTCCAGTGGATCCCGTCGGGGCTGGAGGCGACGCCGATGGTGGTGGGCTCGCCGTCCTGCCGTTCGGCGCCGTAGTACATGTAGTAGATGCCGCCGACGCGCACGACCGAAGGATCGCAGGTGTGCTTGTTGTCAAAGCTGCCGGTGCCGGTTCCGTCGAACACGATCTGGTGAGGTGCCGAGCTCCCCTGAGCGTGGAACGGACCGTTCAGACCGGACGACTCTGCGTAGAGGATGTCATCGCCCGGAACCTTCCCTCCAGGCGTCTGGCCGCACCACCACATCTTGTACACGCCGTCCACCATGACGCTCGGCGCGTAGTCATAGACCGAATCTCCCACGACGGGGCCCGGGCTCGACCGGTAGGAGTCGGTGCGCAGGGTGGGTGGTCGCGGGGTTGCCGGCGCCACCGAGACCGTCGCCTGGGCGACTCCGGTCAGGGTCATGACCAGCAGAGATATCAGGACGGCGGCCGATCGTATGGTGCTTCGGAGCATACGTTCTCCTTCGTTCTGTGCCGTGGTGCGGCGAAGTACCGGCTCACGGCCGCGAGGGTTGTGCATGGTCCCGTCGACGGACCGAGCACTCTTACGAGCACGCTGCACGCCCGGCGCGGCATGGGCCATGAAAGCGCCATGCCCCGCCGCACGGGCGGCGGGGCATGGACGGACGCTCAAACTCGTCCGCCTGCGCATCAACTTGTCTGGGAGCGCATCCGCTTGCGGTGGGCGCGGACCCCGAACGTACCGCCCGCGAGGGCGAGCGCGAGCGCTCCCGAGCCGCCGAGCAACATGGGTGTCGAGGACGGCGCGTGGTGCGCCGGGGCGGCGAGCTTGTACCCGCCGGCCAGGCCCTTACGGTCGTATGCCGACCCCGGCAGCTTGTCGGCGTACCGGCCGTGCACCAGCTTCTGGTACGCGGTGAGCGACATCGCCCGCTTACCACCGAAACCGGAGACCGCTTCGCGGTTGAGGGGTTGGACCGTGCCATGCCTGAGCCGGTACCAGGCGTGGATCTGCGGCTCGCTGAATACCGTCGAGTCCGATGTGGCCTGCTTGGCGTAGCCGATGTCGGCGTTGCCGTCCTGGATTCCGGTCAGATGCCATTTCTGGCCCTTGGCGGGGGACGTATGGCCGGCCAGCAGGGCGGTGGCGCGATGGCCGTTCGCGCCGTTGACTTCGGAGGCCAGGTACGACAACCGTAGCGCGCCGGCCGACGTGGGTTTTGCCTTTCCGGTGACGAAATCGGGGGTGATCTCGTACATCGCGACCGGGTCCTTCAGGCTGAAGGATTGCGGGGCGTCGTGTGCTCCGGCGGCCAGGGGCGCTTCGGCCTCCTGCCCGCCGTCCGCCCCTGCATTCCCTTGGGAATTTGCGGCATTGAGGAATCGGTTGACGGTGTCGTGGACCTGTGATGACTGCAGCACCTGGCGTGCGCCTTGGTAGTCGGGTACGCCCGCCGGGCGGTCGGCAGCCTGTGCCTGGGTGCAGAGGAATGCTGACGCGCAGAGCGTCGCACCGAGGGTCACACCTGCGAAACGAGCAGCACCCCGGTTTATGGAATTCTTCTTGCTACGCATTGCTGCCCGTCCTACTTGTGAATGCCGATACGGGAATGGGTCCACTGGAACGACGAGTTGTTGACGTAGTCGTCGTAATTCCACCAGGTGTAGGTCTGGGTGGAGGGCCAGGGGTCGCCGACCGCGATGGTGCCTGACGATCGGTCGTACCCGTAGATGACATTCATGTGGCCGCCGCCGGAAGTCCATCCGATACGTGCGGCGAATGGCCGACCGCCGCTGATCTCGTTTCCGGTCTCCGAGAAGGACGCGTTGCGGGACAGGCCGTTTCCGGTGCCGGAGAAGCCCATGCCGGCCCAGGCGTTGGCCATGTCGTCGAGCGTGGCGGGCTGGTTGTCGCAGCTGAGGTCGCCGTTCTGGGCGGCGAGTCGGCAGAAGTCGTCCTGGCTGTACTGGCGGTATCCCCAGTACTTGGCAATGGTCAGGCCGGAGGCATCCCAGCACCACTGGTCCTGAATCTGCTTCTGCATGGAGATGTTGAGGGTGACCCGTCCGCCGGCGGACGAGGAGCAGTCCGGCAGGCGGTCGGTGTTTTCCTTGATGAACGCGTGGGCTATGTAGAAGGATCCCGAGCCGGACCAGATCCAGCGGGAGTCGCCTTCGACGGTGTCACCCTGCACCTGGCAGGTCATGGAGACCGTGCTGCCGGCGTGGGCTTTTCCCACGACCTGAGCGGAAAGGTTGGGCGCCTGGCGTTTGTTGATGGTCCTGTAGTTGCCCCGGCCATCGGTGATGGTTCCGGTGGTGGAGCCCGCCTGGGCGAAGCTCCCGACAGTGAGGAGGAGTCCGGCAGCGACCACGGCTGCCGCGGCTGCCGCTAAGGCTCTCCTCAGTGTCAAGACTCGGCGAAAGCGCATATCTCAAATCTTTCGTGTGGGGGATACCCAGGGCATGCCACGAGCGCCTTCACAGCCTTCGAAGTTGAATGCGATACGAAGTCGGGGGAGCGCACGCCCATTCCCTGAGGTAGGGAATTCTTACAACACTTGAAGCCCTTTGGGCAATGACGCTCCATCAACACCCTTGCCCTACCGGGGAGTAGGACAAGAAAAGGCATTACGCCGCCGAATCGACTACCCACGCTCGGTAATCAACACGGCGGCTTAGCGCCCGATTTGGTATCGGTTACTGTGCGGTATTTCCAGGGTGGCTTCCACTGTGATCAAAGACTTGCAGAAGGCCGTCGATTCAGATGGTTGCTGCGCGGAGACGGAGGCCGGCGAGGTAGCATTCGAGCGTTTTGTCCTAGCTGGCGGCGATGCCCGCCGTGCCTTCACCCTGTTGATGGCACGCTCTGCGCCTCTGGGAGTGCCTCCGCGAGCTCGGGCGAACTTGATGGAGACGCGAAGCTGACTGGACCGCCGCAGACAACAGTCAGCGCGGCCTCGATGGCGTCGGGATTCGCGGCGAGGGCCTTGCCCAGTTCGGCGCCGTCGAGCATGGCCAGGTTGGCGCCCTCGCCGTTCGGGGCCGCGAGGTGGGCGGCGTCACCGAGCAGGGTCACCCCCGCCACCCGGTCCCACCGGTGCGCGGCCGGCAAGGCGTAGTGAGGGCGCAGAACAGGCTCGATGTCCGCGTCGGTGATCAGCGCGGTGAGCTCCGGCGCCCAGCCGTCGAACTCCTGCGCAATCCGCGCGGCCGCGGCGGCGGCACCGGTGAAATCTATGGCGGCAAACCAGTCCTGCGGCCTGGACAATGCCACGTAGGCGTGCAGGGTGTCACCGCTCTCCCGGTGAGCGAAGATCTCCTTGCCCGGCGAGGGCGCGATGACGGCTACCGCAACAGCCCTGGCCATCTGGCTTCCTACGTGAGTGCCCGGACAAGTCCTGGCAGGCACCTTCACATGATCCGCCAGATGATCTCCATGCAAGTCTAGTCGGCGACACTCTCGGAGATGACGAACCTTGTCTCGCACTCCGAGCACGTCACCTGTCCATAGAGGCGGCGCACCCAGTCAGCGACCTGGTCCTGGCCGGCGGCACGCGCCATGGTGTGGAGGCGGGCGCCAACGCCGGTCAGCTCGTCCGGGCTCGCGGGGTGCAGTTCGGTATCGCACTCGTCCGCGTACTCACCCAGAAGTATGCAGGTGAGCGCCTCGCACTCGGGGCATTCGGCCTCGAATTCCTCGATAAGCAGTTCAAGCCGCTGAGACCAGAGCGGCACGTTCTCGAACGCCAGCAGACTCTGCGCGAGATACACGAAGGTCTCCGGTTCATCGGCCGGGACCTCGGGCAGGCAGTCGCGGGCTGCCAGCGTCAACTCGGTGATCTGAGAGGCGTAACAGGCACGCTGGGCCGTGTCGGCCTCGGCGACGGTCAGGCCCGCCATGCATACCGCCTGCTTCCGCTCGCCAGGCGCACGACCGGTCGCGATGTCCGCGAGGACTGGCACAGCGGCATAGCTCGCCTCGTACACGGTGCCTTGGTGGCACAGCGCCGACCAGAGTTCGTGCCAGACCTTCTCGTCCTCCTGGCCACCGGCAAGGCGCGCGAAGAGGCCGGGTATGTCGTCTGCTGGTCCGTACGCATGCCTGAGCTGCGACCAGTCCACTGCGTGGTGCGTCATGCGGCCATATTGTGCCTGGACCCGACCGCTCAGCGCGGGACGGCACCCGGGGTGGCCTGACCACTACCTGCTGGCGTCCGCATTGGGCTCAGGCTTCGGGTCCGCGGGGGTCGAGGGGTCACTGAGCGTGCAAACAGGCCACCTGGAGCGCCGTGCGCAGATCGGCCGGCACATACTCCACAGCAGTCAGGCGCACGGTGTCGCCGCCTGCCGAGGCCCGGCACATGACCTGGCTGTCATCGATCCAGCCCAGCTTCCAGGACTGCCAGGCGAAGTACTGCGGTCCGGCCCCTGCTATCAGGCCCATCACGTCCCATCCGCCCACGAAGCGGTGTTCGTCGTCGGCCTTGTCGAAGGCGGCGGTGGGTTCCTCCCGCCGCCCGCTCCGTCGGTTTCGAAGACCCGCGCATGCTGCGCCGCCTCCGCGCCCGCACCGACCTGACCGCGTCGGGTAAACGAGCGCCTGGTGACCTGCGTCAGTAGTACTCCAGCAGCATTTCGGTTGTATCAGTCCTGTTCGGAGTGGCTTTTCTGAGCCCACCGGGCGGTCGGGCTCTCGGTGCGCGGCGTCAGACGTGTCATGGGGTCTGTGCCGCGCCAGGTGTCGCCAGGCCCGACTCCCATGCCCAGGCGGCGATCCCGACCCGGTTCCGGGCATCCAATTTCCCTTGGATATTGGCGAGATGGGTCTTCACCGTGCCGGCCGTGACGACCAACCGTGCCGCGATCTCCGCATTCGTCAGGCCCTGTGCGACCAGGCGGGCGATCTCCCGTTCCCGGGTCGTCAGCGGATCGGGGGCAGGGGCGGCTGCGACCGGTGGGGTGAGGTGTCGCAGGAGGCGGACGGTGATCTGGGGGCTGATCAGGGTGTCGCCGGCCATCGCCGCCCGTACCGCCTCGATCAACAGCGTGGGGCCCGAGCGCTTCAGCAGGAAGCCGCAGGCGCCGTGGCGCAGTGCAGTGTGTACGTAGTCGTCGAGGTCGAAGGTGGTGACGACCACGACCCGGGTGCTGGCGGCGAGTTGGCGGGTGACCTCCAGGCCGTCGAGGCGCGGCATCCGGATGTCGGCGAGCACCACGTCGGGGCGTAGCGTACGGGCGAGGCCGACGGCGGTGGCGCCGTCGGCGGCCTCGCCGACCACGGTCATGTCCGGCTGTGAGTCGAGAATCAGCCGGAAGCCGTTGCGGATGTCCTCCTGGTCGTCGGCGATCAGGATGCGGGTCGTCGTCATGCCGTGTCTCCAGTGGCGGGGAGGGTGGCGGTGAGGCGCCAGGTGCCGTCGCGTCGGGTGGTGTGGAGGGTTCCGTTCATGGCGCGGACGCGTTCGGTAAGGGCGAGAAGACCCGTCCCTCCGATCCCGCCGGTCCCACCGTGCTCGCGCGTACGGGCATGGCCGCGGCCGGTGTCATTGGTGACGGTCAGCCGGACGGCCTTGTCCGCGAGCGTGAGGGCCACCTCGACGCCGGCTGCGTCGGGGGCGTGGCGGCGGACGTTCGTCAGTGCCTCCGTCACGACGCGGTGGACCGTGGCGGCGATCTCGCGGGACAGGGCGGTCTCCACTCCGGGGGCGATGTCGATACGGGCCCGAGTGCGGCCGCTCTCGTCGAACCGCCGGACGAGTTCGGCGAGTTGGTCCGCACCCGGGAGGGACGCGCAGTTGGTCTCGTGGCCCGGCTCCCGCAGCAGGTGGACCGTACGGTCGATCGAGGCCAGCGCCGCGAGACCAGCCCGCTCGATCCGCTCCAGCGCCCCAACCACCGCCTCCGGATTCTGTCCGGCCACGAAGCGGGCGGCCTGGGCCTGCGCCACGATGCCGCTGATGTCGTGGGCGACGAAGTCGTGGAGGTCGTGGGCGAGTTCGAGCTGCTGGCTGTGGCGTGCTGCGCGGACGGCCTGGTTCCTGCGGCGCTCCATCAGCCGGGGGTATCCACCCACGACGGCCGCCCCCAGGGTGGGCAGGAACCAGAAGGCGCCCATGCCGACCCGCTCGTAGAGCGACGCGGCCGGCACCAGCGGCTGGGGCCACAGTGTGAGCGCCACCGCCGCAAGGCCGATGCCCACGGCCGCCTCCCGGCGCGGCGCCCACCGGAACGCGGCCGCCTGCAGCACCACGAGCGCCGTCGCCGCGGCGAAGAGCGGACCGGACTCGTCCTGCGTGGCGCCCGGGGCCCATCCGAAGGTGACGGCGATCAGTACGGCCGCGGCGAGCCCGGCCGCCCGCCCCGCCCACGCACGCACCGCCACAGCCACAGCCACAGCCACAGGGCCACGTCTCATTGCCCGCCCCCTCCCCAAGTCCGACCAGGTCCGGCCGGTCCGCCGAGGTCCAGCTTATGGACCAGGTTGCGGGTGCTGCCTCTGCCGATCGGCAGAGGCAGGACCTTCCGTACGCCCAGGGATCTGCCGGTCGGCCGATGGCCGCGGCCCCACACGCCGGGGAGGCTGATCACGTCAACGAGGCCACACACCCAACAGGCGCCAGAAAAAGGGACGTTCAGCATGCGATACGTAAGGACGACAAGGACGACGGTGAGTGGCGTGCTCGCCACGGCGGTGACGCTCGGACTGCTCGCGGGGACCGCCACCGCCGGCACCCCCACCATGGAGTCCACAAAGCCCGAGAAGGCGAAGGAGAAGGTCAAGGAGTCCAGCCTCACCGGCTCCGCCACGATGGACCGGGGAAAGAACGGCGATCGTGTGACCTTCTCCTTCGATGCCCACGGCTTCGCCCCCGCCAACCTGCCTGGCGGCACCTCGCGCGGCACCTTCCGCTTCAGCCACCACTCCCCCGACGGCACGCGAGGCGCCACCTTCGAAGGCCGGATCGACTGCCTTCTGACCGGCGGCCCGGTCGCCACCGCCACCGGGATCATCACGCGCTCCGACCACCACGACGGCCGGGTCATCGGCAAGCGGGTCGGCTTCACCGTGTACGACAACGGCACGCACGACCGGCTCGGCTACAGCTGGGCGGTCGACGACATCCCGAAGATGAACGTGCCTCAGTGCCTGAGCGCAGCGCCGTACGAGACCGTCAAGAGCGGCGACTTCACGGTGCGGCACGTCCTCCCGCCCACCCCCGGTGCGGAGCGCGAGCGATGACCTCCACGACAACCACGGCGACCCACGCGAACACGGCGACCGTGGCGCGAACGACGAGCCCGGCGAGCACGGCGACAGCGGTTCCGCCCCGCTGGGTGGTCCGGCTCGCGCGCCTCACCGCGCTCACCCCGCTGCCCAGCGGCCTGTGGCGGATCGCGGCGGCGCTGGGCATCCCGGTCGGCTTCACCGGTGACGGAGCGATGGCCACGGTCACCTTCGGCAGCTGGTTCTCGCTCTACATGATCGCCCTGACCCTGTTCGCCGATGGCCTCGGGCTGCTGGCGCTCGGTCTGGTCCAGCGCTGGGGCGAGGTCTTCCCCCGCTGGATCCCCCTCATCGGCGACCGGCGCATACCGACGGCGGTGGCCGTCATTCCGGCCGGGATGGGGGCGACCGCACTCACCGTTCTCTGCGGGATGGGCGCATTCGGCTGGAACGACCCGGACACCATGGGCCAACCGGACTCACCGCACGGCATCGGGTACTGGATCATGACCGTCTGCTATCTGCCGCTGGTGGCCTGGGGGCCACTGCTCGCGGTGGTGGCCGGGCACTACTGGCTGCGACGTCATCGGGCCGGACGGCTGCACGCGGACCACCACAGACACCAAACGCTGCTGGAGTAGCAGGCCGGGGCCTCGCACGGTACAGGCGGCGGAGGCGGGCACCTGAACTACAGGCGGCACAGGCCGGTTCAGGCCAGTCGGGATGGCCCGGTATGGCGCCCCGGTCCACCGCGTCGATCTCATCCCATACGGCGCCCACCGACAGTGCTGCGATGGCCGGACCGGTCTCGGGCGGCGGGGCTCCCCGGAAAGGAGCCACCCCCGCCGCCCGAGCACCGAACCCGACAACCCCGGCCCCCACCATGGCGATGCCCGCCCAGGACGTCACCCGCTGCCTCGGCGGCCGCTCAGCCGGGTGACGGAGCGAAGGAAGCACGCCACCAGGTTTTGCGGTGCGTCGTCAACGCCGTCGCACCAGGGAACAGGCAGCACGCGAATGCCTGGCAGGTGGATGCCGTGGTAGGTGGGCAGGGGGGTCGATGTCTGCAGTGGGCGGGCGGCGAGGAGGACGAGTCCACCAGGGCGGACAGTGGCCAGCGCGCTTTTGATGCCCGCGGTGGTGCCGGTTGTCTCGATGACGGCGCCCGGCTGCGGGAGGGAGCCGGTGTCCGTGTCGTCAGGCAGAGCGAGTCGGACCAGGCGGGCGAGGGCGCCTGCACCCACCACCTGGACGTCTTGCTGACCGGCGGCTTCCGCTGCCGTGCGGGCGGTGGCGGCCCAGGCGTGCGCGGCTCGTTCCTCGGCGCCTGGGATGGGGTACCCGTGCCCCCAGGTCTCGTCGGCTGCGGGGTCGTCGGCGAACCACACCAGGTCCCCGGGCGTCGGGCGACCGTCGGAAGTGCCCCGGATGCGTTGCCAGGTACTCACGGTGCACCGCCTTCGAGGAGACGCGTCGGGGAGACGGCGCGGCCGAGCCGGGCGGAGGTGTACGCGGCCTCGACCACCGCCTGGGTGCGCAGTCCGTCGGCCAGGCTCACATCTACGGGCGTCCTCTCGTGGACCGCACGCGCGAAACGGGTGAACGCCCAGGTGCGCAGGTCGATCGCGGTCGGCGCCGCGTCGACTGCGGAGCTGTCCGCCGGGCCGGGGGCTCCACGGTGGGTGAGCGAGTAGTCCGGCGTCAACCGGACCTCGCCCTTCTCGCCCCAGACGCGCGTGTGCATGCCCTGCCCACCGACCACGCTGGCGCTGCCGATGAGGGTGGCGACGACGGTGCCGAAGCGCAGGACGACGCTGACCACGTCCTCGATTCCGGGGGCCGCGGCCGTCGTCGAGGGGGCGGTTTCCGCGTAGACGCGGTCGGGTTCCTGTCCCATGAGTGCCCGGACCGCGTCGATTTGGTGGATGAGGTTCATGATGAGGAAGCCGCCGCCTGCGCGGTCCTTCGACAGACGCCAGGTGGTGGAGATGCGGCCGCTGATGCCGCCGAGGAAGTAGGCCGCGGGCTTGTCCGTGAAGTACGTGGTGGCGACGCCGAGCGGTGCACCGATCTCCCCGGTGGCGAGGGCCTCGCGGGCCTGGCAGAACCTCGGGTCGGTGCGGGTCGGGAAGAGGACGCCGGTGCGCAACCGGCTGGCCTCCGCGAGTTCGAGCATCCGCCGCGCCGAGGCCAGGTCTTGGGCGACCGGCTTCTCCAGGAGGACGTGTTTGCCCGCGGCCAGTGCCTCCCTGAACAGCGGCTCGTGGGTGTCGTGCGGGGTGGCGATGACGACCGCGTCGACGTCGGTGCTCGTCAGCAGGGCCGCGACCGATGGCTCCCGCCGGCCGCCGAACCGGGCGGCGGTCTCCTGGGCCAGCTCCGCGACGGGGTCATGGCAGGCGGTCAGCTCGGCCTCGTCCGCGGCGGCGAGCGCCTTGGCGTCCTCGATGCCGATGTCGCCGCAGCCGATCAGGCCGAACCGCATCGGGCGTGCGGCGAGGGCGGGCCGGGCCGGGGCGGGGCGCGGGGTGTTCCAGTGCAGCGCGGCGCTGACGAAAGCACGATCGCCGGCGAGGCGCCGGTAGACCTCCGGTGCCTTGTGCGCCGGGTAGTCGGACAGGACGTCCCTGATGGTGAAGCGGCGCTGCTCCAGCAGGGCGAAGAACTGGTCGCTGAGTCGTTCCTCGTCGGCCTCGGTCAGCTGGGAGACGTGGGCGCCGCGCAGGTCGATCAGACGGTCGTGGAGCTGTTGCAGCGGGACGTCGGCCTCGTCGGCGCGCGGTGATCCGAGCAGTACCACCCGGCCGCCGTCCGCGGCCGCGGCGATGGCGACGGCCAGGCCGGGGCCGCTGTCGGTGGCGTCGACGACGAGCGGGGTGCCGCCGTCGAGCCGTCCGGCTTCCTCGAACACGGTGGCGGGTTCCGCGCGGGAGGTCCACGCCTTGGCGGTGGATGCGGCGACCGCCCTCACCCGCGACGCGCCGCGGGCCGCTGCCAGGCGGCGGGTGATGACGCCGAGCAGCCCCTGGCCGACCACCGTCACCGGCTCGTCTGCACGCTGACCTCCGGTTTCGAGGCCGTGCAGGGCGGTGAGCGCGAGTTGCCAGACTGCGGCGTCGGCCGGTGGGACGCGGTCGGGCACCGCCCGCACGTAGCGTGCGGGTACGACGGCGACGTCGGCGTGGCGGGCCCGGCGCACCGCCACCCGGGTACCTGCGGGAAGTCCCGGGCCGCTGCGCAGCGCACCGACGGCCATGTAACCGGGGTGTTCCGGGAATCGGGAACCGGCGGTCGGACGGTCCAGCAGGATGGCACGCTCGGTGCCGGGTGACAGCACGCTCACGTGGACATCGACCACGACGTGTCCGGGGCTCTCCGGCGGCTCGATCTGCTCGACGACCTCGCACCGGCCGGGACCGGGTAGGACCACCTGTCGCATGCACGCCTCCATGGGGAATGCGGTGACACCGATCAACACGGGGATTCTGCGGTACGGGCCAGAGTTCTAGCGGGAGGAGCCCCGTTCGCGAAAGAGCGCCCGAATTTCGCGCCATGAAGTCATGGTTGACCGGACGTAATTCTTCAGGCACGGTAAAGCACATGATTGCTTCGGTGTTGCGCCAGCTGGATTTCGATCCCCGCACCATCTCCTTCATCGAACATGACTGTGCCCGCCTCCTCGCGCGCCTCGGAAAGTACCGTCTGGGCCGGGGGCCGGGGGACGCCTCCAGATCTCGCCAAATCCATTTGGGCTGCGGTAAGCGGCGTGTTTCCGGATGGCTCAACTGCGATGTGTCCGATTCGGAATGTGACATCGACCTGGCGGCCGGTAAACTTCCGTTCCCCGACGGTTCCGTCACGGTCGTCGTGATGCAACACGTCATCGAACACCTGGAACTGCGCGGGCAGCTGATCCCGTTGTTCCGGGAGCTGCACCGGGTCTGCACGGACGACGCCGTGCTCTGGCTCTCCTGCCCCGATCTGGCCAAGGCCTGTGCCGCCTACACCGCCGACCGGGGGCAGGCCCTGAAGGACGACCGCTGCCGCCGCTGGCCGGAGTACTCCCTCGACGGCGCCCCCGTCCAACAGTTCATCAACGACCTCTTCCAGGCGCGCGGCAGGCACCGCAACCTCTTCGACCTCGAACTTCTGACATGGGCCCTCGGCCGGGCCGGCTTCTCCACCGTCGAACGGATCGAGGAGGGCGACCTGCTCGCCGCCCACCCCGAGTTCCCGCCACGGCACGACGATGAGCAGTCTCTCTATGTGAGGGCGCGCAAATCCCGGTAGTGGCACCACAGGTCGTACAGCGGGACCTCCGACGGGTCGGCCTGGGTCGGTTTGACCGGCTCGGTCCAGTGGACCGTAAGTGCCGGGGGTGAGGCGGGGTGCACAATCTCGCCGTCCTTCGCCTGGACGCCCGGCGTCCAGGCGAAGACCTCGGCCGGGATGGTCTGGTCGCCGGTAGTGGTGCGCAAGTGGTGCAGGCTGGTGTACGGCAGGCCCGACGTGACGATGAGGTAGTTCAGGAACGGTTGTTCATACCCGAGTTTCATATGCGGCGCGAGCTCGCGGGCCCCCGGGAGGGCAGCGGTGATTCCGGCCAGTGTGAGCGCCCCTTTTCGGGAGGTCACAAAGCCGGTGTTGGCAGCGTACTCGTACTGCTCCCGTGTCAGTTTTGCCGCCTGCTTGATGGTCTCCTTCCAGGCACGTCCTGGAAGGTTGGACGTAGCGGTCACAAATCCGTAGTCCGCGAGGTAGTCGAAGACGAAGTCGACGTTCCGCAGGACGGCCGTGTCGCTGTCGATGTAGACGAATTCGTCGAACTCGCCCTCCCATGCCGCGAGTTTTCTGAAGTGTCCTTTCCGGCGCTCGTGGAAGGACAGGCTGAGCTCGTCACAACGCGCCAGCAGTTGTTCGTCCTCCCATACCGTGAATCCGTACCGCTCCCCCAGGGCGGCGATCCGACCGTATTCACCGTCGAAGGGAATCAGCCGAAGCGGGATGTCGGGGTTGGTGCGGCGGAAGCTGTTGAGGAACGCGGTGACCAGTTCCACCACGCGGTCGTTGGCCACGAAGTACACGCCGCGTTTGCCGGGCATGGCGTCTCGCCCCTTCTCATCCAGGAGTATCAGGAGTATTGGGAGTTGTGGGTCAGGAGTCGGTGCAGGCCGTGAGCGGCTCGCCGCGGATGGCCTCGGAGGTGAAGCCGTCCGGGCCGACCGGGCGATCGCCCAGGACGGTTACCCGGTAGAGAGTGCGGCGGTAGTCGGTGTGGTCCAGGTCGGCCGGCTGAAGGTGAGCGACTGCGCGGTTGTCCCAGACAGCGACGTCGCCGACCGCCCAGCGCCAGCGGACGGTGTACTCCGGGCGCCCGATGTGCTCGTAGAGGAGCTCCAGCAGGTGGCGGCTCTCCCAGGGAAGCAGCCCGAGAAGGCGGGCCACCGAGGCGGGCGGTGTGAACAGTGCCTTCTCGCCGGTCTCGGGGTGGACGCGCACCACAGGGTGCACGGAGAGCAGGGTGTCCTCGGTGAGCCGCCGGATGACCTCCACGTCCTCCTCGTCGGAAAGCAGCAGCTCGCAGGCGGCGTAGAGGGTGTGTTCCGCGCGCAGTCCGCCGATCAGTGCCTGCAGTGGGCCGGAGAGTCCCTGGTACGCCGCGACCAGGTTGGTCCACTGGGTGTCGCCGCCGTATTCGGTGACCACCTCCGAGCGGAGTACGGAGAGGGCCGGCGGGTTGACGGCTGCGGCCAGGTCCACGTGCCAGCCCGAATCGTGGCGCAGTGCCTTGGGCCGCAGCCGCTCCTCGAAGCGGCGGCCGTAGCGGGTGTCCTCGGCATCCGGGTCGACGGTCAGGACCTCCGGGTACCCCTCGGGATGCACGCCGTGCTTGCGGCCCGGGCGCCGGGTCAGCGTCCCGAAGCGCCGCCCGAACGCGACGTGCTCGGCGTGGCCCAGTCGCTGGCCGCGGAAAAAGATCACCTTGTGTCTGAGCAGTGCCGCACGGATCCCGGCCATGACGGCGTCGGGTATCGGTGCGGAGAGGTCCACCCCCGCGATCTCGGCGCCGATGTGTCCCGCGAGGCGTCGTATCTCGATCCCCACGACGTTCTCGGTGGCTGTTGTCATGCCGTTCCTTCCCCCCGATCGGTCAGGACCAGTACACGGTCGTCTCTTCGTCGAGCTCGCCCGTCAGCAGATTGACGGTGGTGCGGAAGATCCGGCCGCCGCCGCAGGGCGCCACGGCGTGCACGTTCGCGGTGTCGAAGAGGTAGACGTCCCCGGCATGGACGGGGACGGTGAGCTGCTCGATTCCGGAGAGCGATGCGATCGGGTACCCGTAGCTGTCGGTGGACATGCCGAGCGCGTCGCGGCTCTCGCGGTCGGGTGAGATGTTCCAGTAGAGCAGCTCGCCACCGGAGTCGTTCTCCACGCACATCAGCGCATTGCACAGGCGGCTCACCCGCTGGACCTCGCACCCCTCGATGTGGTGTGCGTGGCGGATGGCCTCGGCATCGTCGTGCGGAGAGAGCACCAGTGTGTCGTCGTCCCCGCGGGAGCGCAGCCGGAACGGGGCGGCTCGCCGGCCCTGGTGTTCCGCGACGCGGAGCCGGATGCCCTGGTTCGCGAGGTAGCGGCGGTACTCGTCCAGCAGCGAGAGCGGAGTCCGGCCCGGGCCGCCGCAGAGCGCCTCCAGGACCGGACGCGCGCGGTCCGCCTCGTCGAGGTACCAGTCAAGGCTGGGGGCGGAGAAGAGGTGATGGCCGCACGAGTAGTCCGCGTCCCGAGTGCTGTGCTCCTTGGTCCGGAGCATCGGGCTGCTCCAGAAGTTCCGCCGGATGCGCTCGCAGACGTCCGGTGGCAGTATCCCGCGGAAGACCGCGCCGGCGACCCTTCCGCGGAGGACGTCCGTCCACACCTGCCAGTCCATCTCGTCCCGTTCGACGAAACGGAAGTAGTCGACGGGGTGGATCTGTCCGGTGAGCCGGAACCGATCCGAGCCGCTGTTCCTCACCACCGACCTCCTACGTGGGGTGTTCCGCTCAGTAGGCGGCGCTCACCACGGTGTTCAGTGAGCCGTGTACCTTGCGCGCGCGTTCCTGCATGGCCATCACGCCGGCCAGGCCCTCGGGGGTGTAGAAGGCGCTCAGCTTGGTGTAGCCGTCGAACTTCACGTCCTCCCCGCTCCGGGACACGGCGGTGGCGGGCTCCGCCAGCAGGCGCGCGTCCTGGGCGACCCAGAGGTGGCCCGCCGCGGTGTCGTCGCAGATGCGGTCGAAGAGTGCGCGCAGCGCCGGGCCGGAGAAGCTGCCGGTGTGGTAGACGGCGCGACTGCCCCAGTTCAGCGTTGGATGGTGGCTGCCGAACTTCACGTAGTAGCGGCGCCTGCCTTGGCCCAGCCGGCAGTACTCGTCCAGGGTCATCCATGTGCCGTCGGGCAGGTGAAAGCCTTCGGGCGTGATGATCTCGGTGTGCGGGAAGATCCCGCGGATCTCGTCGGGGTAGTACTCCCGTGCCTTCGCCCAGAACGGCCAGGCCATGGTCACCTTGGCGTCGTAGAGCGGCGTGGGCGGATGGTCGAAGAAGAGCTCACCGTTCTCGCACGCCTCCATCCACTGGTCGAAGAAGCCGTTGTACCTGAGGTCGTAGAACTCGTGGGCGCGGACGAACCCGCAGTCCTTCCAGTGAACGGCGTCCCAGGCGAAGTGCCGGATGCCGGCCTCGCGCAGTCGCTGGACGGTGTAGTGGACGCCGTGCGGCCGGGAGGCGTTGCCGGTCAGGTGGTGGATGACGAGGCCGTCGCCGAACCGGGCGCGCAGGGAGGCTGCGAGGTTGTCGATGAGTGGGTCGAAGGTCCGTTCCACGGGGTCGAAGTCGTCGGGGAAGGCCCGGTAGAGGGCGTGCGCCTGATCCGCGATCTCCCAGCCGGAGGCCGGACACTGCACCTCCGCGATCGCCCCGGGGGCGGGCTCGTCGGTGCGGAAGTAGAGCGGCAGGGCAAGGTGGCGCTCCGTCAGTTTCAGGTGGTACTCGCGACCGCGTTCCGGCGGCTGTCCGGCCAGTACGGTATCGGCGATGGCGGGGTCGGCCTCGCCGTGCAGACTGGCCAGGAAAACATCGCGGGTGATCCGCTGGAATTCGCGGATCAGCGCGTTGCGGTCGACAAAGCCCTGGAAGGTTTCGGGATCCAGCGCGTAGGGGCGTGGGGAGATGAGGTTGGTGAAGCCGACGCCCGCCCGGGTTCTGCGCTCGATGTCGTCGTCGATGAAGCGGTACCACGGGTGCGTGGTCGGCTCCGCCATGCGGGTCTCCTTCACTCGGTGGTCAGTGTCGCGAGATCGAATCCGTACAGGCGCGCGCAGTTGCCCGAGGTCACCTGCTCCCGGGCTGCTTGGTCGGCGTCCGCCAGGCAGCGCCCCAGCACTTCCCTGGAGTTCGGCCAACTGCCCTCGTAGTGCGGATAGTCGCTGCCCCAGAGGAAGTTGCCCGATCCGAGCAGACGCATGGTCAGTACGCCCACCTCGTCCTCGGTGAAGGTGGCATGGATCTGGCGGCGGAAGTAGTCGCTCGGCGGCATGGTGAGGTCGGTGCCCAGCGCCGGGCCGAGCTTGTCGTGGACCCGGTCGGCGTGCAGCAGGTGGTAGGCGATCCAGCCGATGTCGTTCTCGGCCAGGACGATGTCGAGGCCGGGGAAGCGCTCAAGGACGCCGGAGAAGATCAGGTCGGTCAGCGTGTGCTGGAGTTCCTCGGTGTAGGCCATGTTGCGCTGGATGCGGCCCATCGGGGTGCGGTAGTCGAAGAGCCGGGGACTGTCGCGGTAGCCGGTGAGGCAGTGCATGGAGACGGGCATGCCCAGCTCCTGCGCCGCCTGCCAGAAGGGGTCGTTGGCGGGACCGGCCAAGTCCCGCTCGGCGGGGGCGGAGGCCCAGATGGCTGCGCCCTTGAGGCCGAGATCGCGGCAGCGGCGCAGCTCCCGGACGGCTTCCTCCGTGTCCCAGAGGGAGATCAGTCCGAGGCCGGCCAACCGTTCCGGCGCGTAACGGACGTAGTCGGCGAGCCAGTCGTTGTAGGCCCGGAAGCAGGCGCGTTGGAAGTCTGGGTCGGCGAGCCAGAAGAGGTGCAGGCCCAGGCTGGGGTACAGCACCTCCCCGGCCACGCCGTCCAGCGCCATGTCCTTCAGCCGTGCGGCCGGATCGCTGCCACCGGCGCGGGCCGCCTCGACGACGGCCTCCGCGTTCACGAAGTCCTCGGGCGTGGTGTCGGTGGCATAGAGGGTGTTGACCAGGGCCGGTCGCAGGTCGTCGCAGGTGAAGTACCAACCACGTCGCTCGGTGTCCCAGGAGACCCTGGGGGCGCGGTCGAGGTATCGACGCTCCAGCCCCTCGGTCCACAGTCGCACTGGTTCGACGACATGGGAGTCTGCGGACAGCACGGGGGCGTTCACAGGCCCACTCCTCCCCATGGGTAAGGGCCATCGCGGCATCCTTCGGCAACGGAGACCTGCGGCGATGGCGGAAGGCGGTAAGACGCGGACTCGGAAAGCCGTCCACGGAGTTCAGGCAGACGGCGGCAGCGCGGTGTCCCATTCTTCGGTTCGCCCATGTCCGGTTCAAGGGTGCACGCAACCGAACGCGGCGATTCGGACACCCGACGTAGCGGTCTTCTGGTGTGGTGACCGCCGATCTGTCACCATTCCTCGCATGCCGGTCGACGACACGACCGCCCCGGCGCAACAGGGCGCGGACATCCTTCTCCTCAGCGCCTCCAACTACCCGGCGCTGCCCATCTATCCCTACGCCTTCGTACAGGTCTCTGCGGTGGCCGCCCGCCATGGCCTCACCACCGCCCGCCTCGACCTGCTGCACACTCCCAAGGCATCGTGGCGTACGACGCTGCGCGAAGCCCTGAACCGCACCAACCCCCGGCTCATCGGCATCCACCTGCGCCAGCTGGACTCCATCTTCATCTGGAACTACGCCGACCACGACCTTCCGGGCGCCCCACCGGTGCGCAGAAACAGCTACTGGCCGTTCCACGACACCCAGCAACTCATCTCCCTACTAAGGGAGTTGACGGAGTGTCCGATAATGGTGGGTGGCTTCGGCTTCACCACCCGCACCCCGGATCTGCTCGACCGGCTCCAGCCCGACTTCGGAGTGACCGGCGAGGCGGACGAGGTGCTGGAGCGCCTGGACGATGTGCTGGCACACCGCAAGGTGGCGCAGATCGCCAACCTCGCCCACCGTTCCGGCAACGGCTACACGCTCAACGCTCGGGTCTTCCTGCCACCCCCGGACCACACCGAGTACACCGACGCCGTCCTCCGCGACCTGCTTGACTTCTACGGTCCGCAGCGCGTCACCGGACCGCACGCGGACGTCCACGTCCCGGTGGAGGTGCAGCGCGGCTGCCCCTACCGCTGTTACTTCTGCACCGAGCCGATGGTCAAAGGCCGGCGCCATCGCGTCCGCAACCTCGATGTGGTGATGGCCGACATCGCCTTCCTGGCCGACCGGGGAGTCTCCCGTGTGTGGCTGGTCTGTTCGGAAATCAACGTCGGCAGCAACAAGCTGCTGTTCGAAATGGCCGCGCGGATGCGGAAACTCAACCACGGCCGCAAGAAGCCGGTGAGCTGGACCAGCTACCTGCTGCCCAACCCCACGCTGGAGCGGAGTGACATCCGGACACTGCTGGAGTCGCACTTCGAGCCCAGCTGGAACCAGTTCGCCTCCTACCACGACGAGAACCTCAAGCGGACACGCGTTCCCTACCGGGCCCGGCACGCGGTACAGGCCCAGGTCGACTGGCTGGAAGAGGACCAGGCGTTCCGCCGCGCGAACGGCCTGCCGGTGCCGCCCCGGCGCCTGGACATGTTCCTGGGAAACACCTATGCCACCCCCGAGACCGTCTCCACCACCTTGCGCATCGTCAACGAGCTGCGCCTGGGCGAGCGCTTCGACGACTCGCTCATCACCCGTGCCACCCGGGTCTTCGACCTGGGCGACGGCCTCATCGGCGACACCTCGGCCTCGGCGTACTCCGTCGGCCCCGAAGGGCTCCTGGACGAGGTCGACCTGGTACACCCGACCTTCAGCTACCCGACCGCATTGGTCGAGGCCCTCGGCAGCGCCCGGGCGGTGGACGAGTTCTTCGCCTACGTGGAGAAGACCTTCCTGTCCCGCGCCTACCGGGCCCGTCTTGACTGGCCGGCGTTCCTCACCCGCCACACCGACGAGGAACGCCTGTCCCAGTGGTGCGAGAGCCTCCGGCACACGCCGGCCCACGCCGGCGAGGACGCGGTGTCACGCACCATCCGCGCCGCCCTCACAGCGGACGACGGTACGACGCTGCTCAAGCAGCTACGGGCAAGCCCCCCGCCAGAAGAGGGCGCCGGCCCGGTCGCCCGCGCCCTCGTCGAGCTGCTCATCGGCACCGAGCCCGACCGCATCCGCGACGTCTTCGCGGCGATCGGCCTGCCCGGCTACTGGGACGACCGCACTGCCTGGACCGCCTACGACGTCTGCGCCACGCTCGCCGCCCGCTTCACCACCGTCGAGGACGTCCTCGACATGGCGCGCGCGGCGGCGGGCCCCGGCGACCCGGCGCTGCCCCTGCTGGCCGTGCAGTACTGCCTGTACGACAACAACGTCCTGCTGCGCCCGGACTACTCACGGCTCCTGTTCCGCGTGTGACGGCCTGGGGTCACGGGCCCCGGGCCGGGACAAGTACCGCGCGGGCCCGCCCTCCCGCACGGTGTCCAGCGTGACGCAGTGGAAGGACCCGCCGAAGGAGTAGACGTGCCGGAAATCCACCGGCACGCAACGGAATCCCCAGCCCGTCAACGCGTCGATGAGCGGCTGTTCCTGGCTCTCGACCACCACGGTCTCCGGGTCCAGGGAGAGCACGTTCATGCTCACCCACGGGCTGCAGAAGTACATCGGCCAGTCGTGCGGCAGCGTCGGCTCCGGGGCGGGCAGGATCTCCCAGCCGTCGAAGATCTCGTGAGGGACGTAGCGCTCCGGGTGGACCAGGAGTTTGCCCGGCGCCAGCGGGGCGATGGTGGCGTCGATGTGCATCGCGTGCGGATCGTCGGTGTCGACGACCGTCACGCCGAAGTCCGGGCCGAGTGCCCGCCGCAGCCAGTCGATGCCGAACTCGTTGGTGACGTGGCTGCGTTGGACGATGAGGTCGCGGCCGAAGCGCAGGAAGTCGGCGGCGTCGAAGACCGGCTCGAACTCGGTCACCGCCCAGTCACCCGCATCTCCCCCTGTGCGGTACAGCTCGTCGGTCAGCTGGGGGCGCGGAGCCGGGAGCCAGCGGGCGCCGCGCCGGAAGTACGACTTGATCAGCGAACGGAAGGCGTCCACCTCGTGGTGGCGACAGCGCCAGGACATCGGGGCCTCGACAATGGCGTCGCCGACGACCATCAGCAGATCCCTGGGCATCCCGGCGTAGAGTCCGGCCGCGGAGCTCCAGTGCGGTGTCCGGAACGGTGCCTGGTGCTCGGCGGCATCCGGCCGGACGACCTGGATCCCGTGTGCCTCCAGCACCTCGACCAGGCCCTCCAACTCCTCTTCGGCGGCCTTGAGGTGGCCGGCGGGCAACGGAGATCCGCCCAGCTCCTGGAAGACAGGGCGGGCGGCGTCAGGCACCACGTGCACCATCGAGTCCTGCCAGTCGGGGAAGACGCCTCCCAGCAGGCTCCCCACCACCACCTCCCGCAACGGATCCCATTCGGTGTACGAGTTGACCGCCGGCAGCAGTGCCTGTCCGTGCTCCTCCGGCTGCGCGTCGTTCGTCATGCTCCCCCACTTCGGCGCGGTGCTGCTGTCGCTTCCCTGTGCCCGTCATGTTTCGTCATGCCGCCGGGCGGCGCTGGCCAGTCCGCCAGCCGTCTCGCCCCCGTCGATCACGAACGTCTGCCCGGTGACGAACGCGGCGTCCGTGGACGCCAGATAGGCCACCAGCGCAGCGATCTCCTCCGGGGAGCCGAGCCGCTTCAACGGCAACGTCCCGGCCTGCTCGGCAAGCTGCTGTTCGGTGTACTCGGCCCGTTGCATGGGCGTAAGGACATAGCCCGGACAGATCGCGTTGACCCGGATCCTCGGTGCCAGCTCCAGGGCCAGGGTCCTGGTGAGTTCGATCAGCCCCGCCTTGCTCACGTTGTACGCGGCGTAGTCGGGCATGCCCACCATGCCGCTGACCGAAGCGGTGTTGATGATGACCCCGCCGTCCGACGCCATTCGGCGCCCCGCCTCGCGGGCCACCAGGAAGGCCCCGGTGAGGTTCACCCGCAGTGTCTGCTCCCACTCCGCGAGCGAGGTCTCCAGGAACGGCCGCCGGATGCTGATCCCGGCGTTGTTGCACACCACGTCCAGTCCGCCCCAGGCCGCATCGGCCTCGGCGAACGCCTCCTGCAGGGGCTCTTCCTCTGCGACGTCCGCGTGCAGCAGAAGCACCGATGCGGGGGCGTCGTTCGCGAACCGCGCGAGGGCGTCCCGGTCGCGGTCAAGAACGGCCACCCATGCCCCGTCCCGTGCGAAACGGTGGGCGATGGCGGCACCGATTCCCGAGGCGCCGCCGGTGACCAGCACCCGTCGCGATGTCTGCCCAGCCTGCTCTGCCAAGCCTGGTCTCCTGAGTCGGTGAGGTTTCCCCGGTGTATGGGCTCCGTGCCTGGCTAGGACGAGCTGGGATCGTTCCCGCGGGAGAAGTCGCCGAAGCGCAGTGCGTCGTAGAGCCGCTTTCCGGTGGACGGCGGGCTGAAGAAGAATTGAGTCGACTCCGTCCGACGCAGCAGTCCGTGCTCGATGAAATCGCGGGCAGTGGCCTTCCAGTACTCCGGCCCGAGGGCCCCGAGCAAGGCGAGGTACTGCGCGACGCCCAGCGGCCGGCCGAACCAGTGATTGACCGAGACGGACGTGGTGTGCGCCCGGATGTCGTGCCACCAACCGCGCGGGATGTAGAGCAGGTCGCCGGGGCCCATCCGCACGTGGTGCAACACCGCGTGCTTCAGTCTGGGAAAGCGGCGCATATCCGGAACAGCCAGGTCCACCTGGCTGTTCACCAGGTTGTCCGGAAAGGGGTACGCGGCCCTGCTGTCCCGCCAGGCCAGCAAGGTCACACTCTTCTCCCCCCAGAGCTGGCAGAAAAAGTTGTCCTTGAGATCCGAATGCAGCATCGAACGTGTGCCGGCGGAGCCGATCCACACCCGGGTATCAGTGGGGTGCCCGTCGGGCGGGACCAGCGAGGCGAAGTCGCAGTCAGCCGGGTCGAAAATCTCGTGCGCCCGCTGATAGGCCAGGTAACACGGTGCGGAGGACCCAGCAGACTCCATCTGCTCGACGAACTCGCCGAAGCTCAACTCCCGTTCGTAACGTCGCTGGTCCTGCGGGAAGAGGACCCCGGTATCCGGAAGGTCCAGCAAGGCAGTCACCCGCCGCTCGCCGTGGCGCTCCACCAGGGCGGCCGGACTCCACGCGGTGCGGGCCGGCCAGGAATCGAGGAGACCGGAACACAGCAACGGTCCGGAGCGCCGAGCGACGGTGCGGTGCAGTGCGCCGATGCCGGATGCCGGTGCCTGTGGCACCCGACGAACCGTCAACCCTTGTTCCAGTAGACGCAAGGCCATCGCGGCTGACGGATCCGGCGGCTTCTCAGGCAACCCCAGCTGCTCTCCCAACCGTCCCGCCCCGGATCGTCGGATTACGCTCATGACAACTCACTGTCCGGGCTTGCCCACCCCTTGCCTAGTCCCCAAAGTCAGGCACCCCACATGAGCGCCCACTTCCGGCCAGCGGTGGGCCGGCCTCCGTGCGCGTGGTGATCAGCTGGGCGTGACCGACGCATTCCGGAGGCACGGAGGGCGCACGCACGCGCACCGCGCGGCCCGGCGGCACGATTGAGACGGTTTCGGTCGTGGCCGCATGGCCGGGCGGTGCGCGTTCCCGCAATCGCGGGCGTCACAGGGGCAGCATCCCTCACTCGGTCGCCGACGTGCCCGGGGCGCAACGGCCCCCTTCCCGATGTCTGCACGGGCGGTGCCGCCGCACAACAGCGGCAATGCACCGATCCACGCTGTCCGGATGCCACCGGGTACAGCCGGGCGGACGCTGTGGGAATGGCTGCGTGGGTACCAATGGGGGCTGACCGCCGCCGTGAGAGGAGAGGTCCGACATGGAGCACGAGGAGACCGAGCAGGTAACCGAGCAGGCAATCGAGCAGGTAACCGAGGAACTTCCCGAGTACGAACTGCCGAGGTGAGGCCCTCATGCGGATCGCCTATCTGCACGCGTGCGAAATTCCCTCAGTCTTCGCCAACGGAGTTCATGTGATGCGCATGTGCGACGCCTTCGCGGACGCGGGGCACGACATCACCCTCTACGCGGCGACGGGATCCACGCCTGCCGAGGACATCCATGCGTACTACGGCACCCGCAACCGCTTCCCCGTGCGCACCTTCGCCGCTCCCCGCATCCCGGTGCTCGGACTCTGGATCCGTGCCTGGCGGGTCCGCCGGGCCGTGCGCCGCTCCGGTCCCGTCGACCTCCTCTACGGCAGGGATCTGTACGCGCTGCTCGCCTCGGCGGGCCTGGCGCCGCTCGTCTACGAAACGCACCTCCTCAGGCCCGGCAGGGACCAGCGCCTCATGGAGCGACTGCTGTTCCGGCTGCGGGGCCTGCGCCGCGTGGTCACCGTCACCCAGGCACTCGCCCAGGACTACCGCCGCACCGTCCCCCGGCTGCGACGGCCAGGCGGACCCGAGATGGTGACCGCCTCCGACTGTGCGGATCTCCCGCCGGCCACCGGGCCGACGGCGGCGCTGCCGGGCCGGCCGGACGCCCTGAAGGTGGGGTATGTGGGACATCTCTACCCGGGCCGGGGCATCGACGTCATTCTCGCGCTGGCCGCCTCCCTGCCCGATGCCGACTTCCACCTCGTCGGCGGCACGGACGAGGACCTGGCCCACTGGCGGAGCCGGTCCCGCCCGCCCAATGTGCACTTCCACGGCCACCGTCCGCCCGCCCAACTGCACCCGTATTACCGGGCGTTCGACCTCGTCCTCGCCCCTTACCAACGGCGCGTCGCCTGCGCCGGCGGCGTCGGGGACATCGGCCGCTGGGTCTCGCCGATGAAACTGTTCGAGTACATGTCGCACGGCAAGGCGATCATCGCCTCCGACCTGCCGGTGCTCAAGGAAGTCCTGACGGACGGCGTCAACTGCGTGCTCTGCCCGCCCGACGACGTCACGGCCTGGACGGCGGCGGTCAAGCGCCTGGCGGACGACCCCGGGGAGCGTGCGTCCTTGGGCCAGATGGCCGAACGGCACCTGCGCAGGGAGTACACCTGGCGGGCCCGCGTGGACCGCGTCCTGCCCCACCTGGACGGTGCAACCGTGCGCGGGAGCAGCTGATGCGGGCGGTCGTGACCGGCGCGGCCGGTTTCATCGGCTCGCACCTGTGCGGCCATCTGCTCGACGCCGGCGACACCGTCATCGGGATCGACGTGCTCACCGACTACTACGACCCCATGCTCAAGCGCCGCAATCTGGCCGAGGCCTGCCGTTCCCCGGCCTTCGCCTTCCACCCCATCGATGTGCTGGACCCGCAGGTCGACGCCCTGCTCGACGACGCGGACGTCGTCTACCACCTGGCCGGGCAACCCGGCGTACGGCCGTCCTGGGGGCGGGAGTTCGCGCTCTACACCCACCGCAACGTGCTGGCCACACAACGCCTGCTGGAAACCGTGCGCGACCATCCGCTCCGCAAGTTCGTCCACGCCTCCAGTTCGTCGGTCTACGGTGATGCCCGCCGCTTCCCGACACCGGAGACCGCCTGCCCGCGTCCGGTGTCACCGTACGGCGTGACCAAACTCGCCGCCGAGCATCTGTGCGAGCTGTACCGCACGGCCTACGGCGTGCCCACGGTGTCCCTGCGACTGTTCACCGTCTACGGCCCGCGCCAGCGCCCGGACATGGCATTCGCCCGCCTGATAGCCGCCGCGTCCGGCGGTCCCCCCTTCCCGCTCTACGGTGACGGCGGGCAGACCCGCGACTTCACCTACGTACGGGATGCCGTGACGGCCATGCGGGACGCCGCCTGCTCCCGCTTCACCGGGATCGCCAACCTCGGCGGCGGCCGGCCGGTGTCCATGCGGCGGGCGATCACCGTCGTCGAGCGGGTCGCCGGACCGGTCGCCCTCGACCGGCGGCCCGCCCTGCCCGGCGACGCCCGCCACACCGGCGCCGACATCACCGTCGCCGCCCGCGGATTCGGCTTCTGGCCCCGTACCCGGCTGGAGGACGGCCTCGCCGCGATGGCCAAACATGCGGCGCTGGGGGACGCAGAACAGCCAGACGGTGCGCTGAACACCGAGATCGGGACGCCGAGCACCGACATCGGGTGAGGGGAACGGCAGTGAGCACGAACGCACCAGTTGACGATGCAGTGAACGACCTGGTGGGTGATCTGGTGGGTGATCTGGTGAGCGATCCATTGGCGATGTGGTGAATGTCGCGGTCAACCGCGCGGTGGCCGTACGCCAGGCGACAGCGCACACCGCCCTGCCGCCCTGCCGCCCTGCCGCCCTGCCGCCCTGCCGCCCCAGGGGAGCCCCGTCTCGCTGTGGAACAGCTCCGGGGCGGGCGGCTCGGCCAGGGCGGGCGCCGGCGCCTCCTCCATGCGGCGCCGGCGCAACATCCTCTCCGTGTTTCGCCCCTATTCCGGCATTGGTCCGGTGGTATCGCTCTCTCCGGTTCCGGTGAAGGGCTCAAGCGGTTCGCCTCGCACGGTTTCCGACACGAAACCGTCCGGCCCGACCGGGCGGTCCCCCAGGACCAGCACCCGGTACATCCTGCGCCGGTAGTCGGTGTTGTGGAGATCAGCGGGCTGGAGGTGGGCTACCGCGCGGTTGTCCCAAACAGCGACATCACCGGGCTTCCAACGATGCCGCACGGTGTATTCGGGGCGGCTGATGTGGGCGAAGAGCAGTCCGAGAATGCCGTCACTTTCCCAGGGGAGCACTCCGGCAATATGAGATACGGATGCCGGAGGCAGGAAGAGTGCCTTCTGCTTCGTCTCCGGGTGCACGCGCACCACCGGGTGAAGGGACACCGTCGTATCCTTGACTCTCTTCCGGATGATCTCCAGGTCTTCGTCATCGGAGAACAGCAGCCGCACCCCGGCGTGCAGACCATGCTCGGCTCGCAGGTTGTCAGCCAGCTGCTGCAGGGGGCGGGTCATTCCTTCATAAGCGGCGACGAGATTGGTCCACTGGGTATCGCCACCGCGCTCCGTGGCCACTTCACATCTGAGCACCGAAATCGCCGGCGGATTCACGACGGAGGCAATGTCCACATGCCAACCGGAGTCATGTCGCAGCGACTTACGATACAGTCGCTCCTCAAACCTGAGGCCGTTCCGGGTTCCTTTCGCATCCGGATCGACGATCAGGATCTCCGGGAATCCCTCCGGGTGTGTGCCGTGTTGCGGGCCCGGAAGGCGGGTCACCTCGCCGAAACGACGCGCGAAATCCACATGGGCGGCGTGGTTCAGGTTCTGCTCACGAAAAAAGATCACTTTGTGGTGGAGCAGGGCGGCACGGATCTCCGTCATCGTATCGGAATCACACTTACCCATAGCCATCAGATCCACGCCTCGAATGTCCGCCCCGATTCTTCCCGCGACGCGGCGTACGTCGATCCTGGAAAACTCCCTGGCCATGCTGCGGCCTCCTCGGTCCTGCTCCATGTCCGCCAACGGTGCCACCTGGTAGTTGCCGCCCGATCGGGGAAAGGGAATTGATCCGGGTTGGCTGGAGTCCGTCACAGGTGAAGAAACCAGCCCACGCGCTCGGCATCCCAGCAGACTCGGGTGCCCGGTCCGGTACTCGGCAGGAGCACGAGGCGTGCCGACCGGCCGGCACATGCCCTACCGCAGTGGGCTCGCATATGCTTTTACCGCCTCCGAAGGCATCTGCACGAAGCGAGAGGAATTCAGCAGCCCACCGGTTCGATTGTCTTCAACTATGAAGCCCCGTCAAGGAGTCGCGACTTCGCGACTTGCTGATTCAGCCAGCTTCCGGCATCACATTTGCCGATCCCCTTGCCTCTCGCGTCACCGCTGCCCCTTGTGTATGGCATAGCAGACACTTCCTGATCGTTTCGGCCGTGACCTCGACGGCGCCAGTGAGTCCTGATTCGAAGAGGACACTCTTGCGTTCCGTCCAGTCGCTCTTACAATGCGTGGGTCCCGGAGGAAGAGTGGTGCCCAGCAGGTGGCTGTCCACCGGCGAGCAGCTGGGATGGAGAACAGCCCTCTTGAACGGGTGTCAAGTATCCGTACACTGAGGAACCATGCGCTATCTCTCAATGGGCACTTCGGGATTACAAGTCTCCGCAGTCGGCTTGGGATGCAACGATTTGGGGAGGTCCGTCGGGCTGGACCAGGCACGTACGGTGATAAGCGCTGCGCTGGATTCCGGAATCACACTGTTCGATACAGCCGATGTCTACGGAGATTCCGAATCCGTACTCGGTGAATGCCTTCAGGGACAGCGAGAGGAGGTTGTCCTAGCAACGAAGTTCGGACATCAGAAATTGGGGATGGGATATGGCCCCGCAGCCGGCGCCAAGGGTGGACGCACCTACATTCGCCGCGCCGTCGAGGCATCCCTCCGACGTCTCCGTACGGACTACATCGACCTCTATCAAATCCATACACCCGACCCGCACACTCCCATAGAGGAGACGCTCACCGCTCTGACCGAGCTGGTCCGAGAAGGAAAGGTCCGCTACATCGGAAATTCCAATTTCGCGGGCTGGCAGATCGCCGAAGCCGCGTGCACTTCCCGCTCCAGAGGGCTCGAGCCATTTATCTCCGCGCAGAACCGTTGGTCGCTGCTCAACCGTGACATCGAGAACGAAGTTGTCCCGGCTGCACGTCGTTTCGGACTCGGAGTACTGCCGTATTTCCCGCTGTCCAACGGCTTGCTGACGGGCAAGGTGCGGCGCGGCAAGGCCATCCCGGAAGGAACCCGCATTGCGGAGAGCGCGTACCAGGTGACGGAGGAACGGCTCGACACCGTAGAGGCGTTGATTGCCTGGGGTATGAAGAACGGCCGCAGCCTCCTGGAGATCGCGATCGGTTGCCTCGCCGCGCTCCCAGGCTGCAGTTCAGTGATAGCAGGGGCCAAGCAGCCGGGACAGGTGAGGGCCAACGCCGCGGCAGGAGAGTGGATTCCCACCGCTCAAGAGCTGAGGGAGGTCTTGGAGCTGCTGTAACAACACGTAGGGGACGTTTTCCTCCGCGTTTCATCCCGGAATCGGTGTTTGGGGTTCCGGGATGCCGGGTCGGGCCAGGCCGGGCCGGGCCAGGAGATGGTGGCTTCGCCAGTGAGGCGGTGGGCCATCAGATCGCTCAGGCTTGTCACCCCGAGCGCGACAGCGCCGGGCCGCCATGGCAGCGCATGGTCAGGGAGTCCGGGACGGCGCAAGCCGCCATTCCCCGGAATGGCCGGGTGGGAGCGCAAGGTCGCGTCGGACGGCCGCGTAGTACCCCTCACGTGCGGCGCGTTGGCGCTCGAGCATGACTGACCATGCTTCCGGGTTACGAGTCTGTGCTCGCAGAAACCCTTCCATCTCCATCACCACGACGACCCATTCGCGGGCTTTCTCCACCACGTCCGCGGTACCAAGCATCAACAGCGTCTCCCCGGCTGGATCCCGGGCATCAGTGGCATCGGCCAGGTGAGGGGCCGCTTCCTCGGGTGACAAGGGGTGCGGGTGAGGGTCGTTGCCAAGGTGGGCCGCGATCCGGTACGTCAGGGTGACGCTTTTCTTCAGCGCCCTGGCGTAGTCGGCATAGGCCGCCAGCCTTCGCTCCTCCCAACGGGCCGCCTGCTCACGACGGAAGCGGGCTTGATCGCCGCGCGTGCTCGCCAGGTACGACCCAAGCGCGCCAATGACCACGCCGATCAGGGCGGGGAGCTGTTGTATGAACGCCGACATGGCCACACGGTATATCTCGGAGGAGCAAACGGGATCCGCAACCGCGCCAAGCGGCAAGCCCACGACCAGCGCTCAACAGCCCGACAACCCAACTCTGAGGCTGACCATTGCCGGGGCCCTCCCACCTGTCTGGCGTCCCCTCCCCCGCTACCACTTTCCTCAGAGCTTCGTGTGAACAGCCGCTGTGACCTCGTATACCTCTGCTTTAGGTTCTGCCCCCTCGGCCACCTGACACCCGCAGCGTTTGTCACTGATCCATGGTGGTGCCGTCAGGCTTCCGCCCGAAGGCGGCCTCAAGAACGGTGGGGAGGTCTGCCTCAGGGACTGCGGCGCGCACCTCCGCCAGGACATGACGAAAGTCGTCATCGTCGATGACACCCAGGTACTCCTGGCGCAATTGGTAGATGACCCCGACAAGCTCGGGCCGCAGCCGCATCCAGGCGCGGGACGTGCGGATCTCTTCCTCGACCTGGTCCATGAACCAGCGCATCACCTCGTACGGGACATCCAGGTGTTGCCCATGAGGGTTGAAACACACCGTCGGCTCCCGTGCCGGGTCCTCGTCGGGGACGATCGCGGTCACAAGATTTCGTTGCTCGGCCACGAGGTCCAATTCCAGGTACCAGGCGTCATCGGGTACGGAGTACATCGTGGTGATCGCGTAAGCGCCGTCGGGGTGCGGGAAAGGCATGGCCGCATGCTGTCACGCCCGTCTGGCGGAAAACCGGGCCCATACGCCGGCTGTTCCTATCCCGCATTTTGCAGTCTGCCAGCTGGTGTCATGAGTCGGAGATTCGTCATGGTTCGGTATGAGTCATCCAGGTCCGAAGATTCCGTCGTTGTCGCACACCGATGCCCAACGGGCTGTACTGGCGGGCTGGGTGCGTCGTCGTACGACCGCCCGGGCTGGCTACGGCGGCCACGGGGACGTCGCAGTCCGTGGTCTCGCGGATCTGACGGACATTCGCGCTGGCGCTGCATCGGTCGCGGACGTCCAAACTGTCAACCGAACCGCTGTTCATCGACAAGGTCAGCAACGTCGGGGGGCGCCCTCGACTCCGGCGCAGACCTTGTATCGGTCCTTCCACTCATCGGTCCGCTGCTCGGCCCTGGCCGCTCGGAGGGCGTGGTGTTCGTCGTGCTGTCGCAAGCGTAATTCGCGCCGCTGGGGGTGGGCGATTGATGTATTCGGCCGACCGCAATCAGGTCACCTGCCCCGGCGGGCACACCAGCGTGGAAACGGATCGCCCACTTGCGCACACAGCAGGGACCGTACCGTTCCCGGATCGCGCCGCCCGAGCCCCGCGTCCTCACCCGACGCGTCTGCCGCCGCCGGCTGCCGGTGCCGCCCGAGGCGCTGATGCAGGGGCCGCCCCGACTGCCGCCGCCGGCTTCCCGCGACTGATGCGTGCAGTTCCGGGGGGAGGGTTGTCACCGTCGGCCGCTACGGTGGCCCGCATGACCGATACCAGGTACTGGACTTCTGCCCCGGACCGGATAGTTCGCGGCTCGATGGGCCTGTGTCATCTCACCGTGGCTCAGCCGCCGTTCACCGTCGACGCCCGCAGCCTCCCGGCCAACGACTCCGATCAGGCCCACCTGTTCGTCGAGTCGTTCGACGGCATCGAGGAGGTCCTGGAGGATCTCGGGCCACGCTCCGTGCAGACGCCGCTGCCCTCGTCGGTGCGTGCCGATCTGGACATCGTTCATGCCGCCGTGTGGGGCGGCATGCGGGCCATCTCCACCCCTGTCTTCGCCGACGACGGCAACGGAAACCCGCTGTTGGCCGAAGCCGAACGGATGCGGGAGCGCTTCCCCACAGCGCGGATCGTGGGCCACGTCACCTACTACGGCGGAATGGAACACACCGAAACCGTCGTGATGCTCCCCGACGGTGCCATGTTCCATGCCTCCGGCTGGCCCGACGCCGAGCCGTTCGTCGTCCTGGGCGCCCCCCACGCTGTCATCGCCTCCCTCGGCCTGAGAAGTTGGATGCTCACCGCCGCCGACATCGACATGGACCAGCCCCTCCACGAGATCGAATGGGCCTCCCTGGCCGGCCTGGCACTGGGGCACTCCGACCCCTGGGGATGGGAGGAGATGCAGACCACCGCCTTTCGGGTACAACACAGCGATCTGTCCGTCTGCTCGATGGAGGGCCTGTACTTCATCTAAGAGTTCCTCACGCAACTCGAGTAGCCGTGTCCTCCAGTGTGTGCGGCGGTTGCTTGGGAGTGAGCAGGCGAAACCCTCAACCTTGACTGTCTGATGCTGAGTTGTGGTCGAGAATCGAGCCGCTGTTGCCAACGCCACCGCGTGGGCAGCGACGCCCCGGCCGCAGGAAGGTGCTGGCGGACCGCACGCTGCTGTGCGGCATCCTGTTCGTCCTCTACACCGGTATCCAGTGTGAATGGCTGCCTGGCGAGCTCGGGTTCGGCTCGGGGATGTCCTGCTGGCGCAGGTTGCGGGACTGGAACAACGCCGGCGTCCGGCAGCGGCTGCACGAGGTGTTGCTGGCCGAGTTGCGGGCGGCCGATCGTCTATCTTTGTCGCGGGCGGTGATCGACAGCTCCCACGTCCAGGCGCTCAAGGGCGGCCTAAGACCGGGCGGAGCCCGGTCGACCGAGGACGTCCGAGCTCCAACCACCACGTGATCTGCGATGCCACCGGCATCCCATTGGCGTGACTGCGACCGGCGGCAACCGCAACGACGTCACCCAGCTGATGCCGCTGCTGTCAGCAATTCCACGTATCCGTGGCACACGCGGACGACCCGCCAGAGACCGAAGGAGGTCTACGCCGACCGCGGCTACGACCACGACTGCTACCGCCGCGAGGTCTGGGCGAAGGGCATCAAGCCAGTCATCGTCCGACACGGCACCACCCACGGCTCCGGCCTGGGCACCAGGCGTTGGGGCGTGGAACCTACTCTGACCTGGGGGTTTCCATCATTCGGAGCTGTCAGGGCCTTTCCCGCTCCTTCAGTCGAAAGTCCCTGGGCCAGACCTGAAAGACCCTGAGAAATCCCTGGGGAGCGCTTGGTTCGGAGCAACCCCGCCAGGGCAGTCGAGCCTGCATCGGTCCGCGGTTGCCGAAGCCGGCCCACTGGGAGAACCGGTTGAACGACTCCACCTTGTTCGTCGCGGCCGTCGCCCGCCGGCACAGCTGCGCCTCGGTGAGGTAGCGCAGCAGCTGTACGGTGCGGATGATGCGGCCGACCTCGCGGAAGCGATGTAGGTGGCGTTCTTGTGCGAGCCGGGCGCAACCGATTGAGCAGCGTCCCCGAGGGGCCGAGCCCTCCATTACGGAGACGGCCACGCACCTGAGGTGCCGGAACTGGGCGACCGCAGTCACGCGTGGGAGACGGCTGTGACGCCGGGAGGAAGTTGCTTGGGAGCTTCTCGACGGCCATTGGGCGTATTTACGGGCCCGAGGGTCCTCTCGAGCTGTCGTCCAGGGAAGACAACATCTTGCACCGAATCAGAGCCACTGGAGGACACATGGCATCCAATCAACTCAACCCAGTCGTAGCGCAATTCGTTGATGCCGTCAACGCGGGCGACTTGGCAGGGTTTTTTGACCTGCTCGCCGAAGATGTGAGCATGTCCGACGATGGCTCCGACCGCAACGTCTGTCGTTGGCCCAAGATGAGATGGTTCCAAGTGCGAGGGTGACAGCGCTCTCGTGGTGGCCGACTTTCTGCGCCCTGCGACTGAGTCACTGTGCCGCGTGTGTCCACCTCTCCAGGCCGAGGTCAGTCAGACGTTGGGGACGTGCAGTCTGTCCCAACTGCTCTTGCCGGGGACGCCGTTGGCATCATCGCCTTCGAAGCGGAGCTTCTCCTGCCAAGCGGCGTAGGACCTCACATCCCCCGGTCCCCATATGTCGGCGTTGGCACTCGACTCGTACCGGTTGCAGTCTTCGGCGACGAGCCGCTGGTGCATTGCGGCGATGATCGGTGATTTCTGTCCGGTGTGGAAGAACGACGCACCAGGGAACGGCTCGAAGTTGGCGGGGCCGCCATCCATGTGCTGCCGGTAAGCCCCGTTCTTGAACGTGGACCATTGGTTCCAGCCGTGTGCGTCCTTAATGGCCTTTGCAGTCTTGGTGTTGTAGAGCGGATCCTTGAGCTTTTCGGCGACCCTGAGCGTGTCCGGTGGGGTGAACTGCTTTGGGTGCCGGAGGGAGCGTATCTGGAAGAGGCCGAAGGATGGTCCCCACTTGTTGTCGGCCAGACCCTCGTCCCCGACAGCGGCGGGGTCGCCTGCGGATTCTGCCATGGCGACGGCGGCCGCAATTTTGATGTCGCCGCCCGCGAACCCTGCCTGTGTGGCGAGGGCGCGCAGCTCGGTCAGGTTCATTCTCATTCCCTACCCCCTTCTAACTTCCAACTCGCCGATGAGGAGCCATATCCACGCGGCGCATTACGGTGTCTGATCGAGCAACCGGGTGTTGGCCGGAATTCTCGGCCCGGGAGGAGATATTACCGGAAAGGGATACCTGCGCTTTTGGGGGTGAAGGCTGAAATTCCGGCTGCGAGCTTCCCGTAATTGACACGTATGCCGATATCAGATTAGGCACCTGTTAGCTACGCTTCCATGGAGAGCCAGGCGGCTCTGTAAGGCGCAAAATATCAGTCACTTCGACCGTATGACAATGTCAGAGAGGGGGCAATCGGAGTGCTGGCAGCGCTTTGTTATCCGGTCTTGTCGCGGTTGGTGTTCGGTAGTTCGCTGGCTGTATGAGGGCGCCGTGGGTGCGGCGTGATCAGGGGGCCAAGGGCGGGCTGTATCTGCAGGGCCTCTTGGCCAGAGGGAACTCAGCCCTTCTTCTGTTTGTACAGTTCGAGATCCCGGTTTACGAACAGATGCACATAGCCGCAGTTCCAGCAGATCAGGCCGGTTGCCGACTCGTTCGCCCAACCCCAGTTCATGAACTCCATGCCGGAGCTGTTGAGCTTCACCTAACGGTCCCTGAACAGGTCACCCTGACAGAAGGTGCACTTGATCCACACGCCTCCGAGAGCCGCGCGAACAGGTTTGGCCATGCCTCCACCCTTTCTATGAACCGCCGTAGTGGTGCGCCCGTCTCGCACACGAACGGTGTGGCGGGCGGCGTGATCAGACCCCCGAACCGGGCCATGCCACCGCATCGGCCCAGTGACTACCTGATCGCGAAGACGGCGATGGCGCGCTTTTGGAATCAGGCGAGGCCCGGCCGGCGCTGGGCGTCGCGGCGACCGATGAGGAACCAGAGCAGGCTCCCGAGGAACGGGGCCATGAGGGTGAAGGCGAACCAGACCAGCTTCATCCCTGTGGTGAGGTCGGACCTGACGATGCCGAGCAGGGCGCCGAAGTACAACGCGAGAGCGGCGGCGACCACAGCAGCTCCGGCGCAGGCGATCACGATCGTGCCGGTAGGGGCCAGGGCCAGCTGGTGTGCGAGTTGTGCCTGCATCGTTCATTCCTCTTGGTGGTGGGGCGTTCTGGCAGCGCCCGGTCGGGCGGCCTCGGTCGATGGCGGTCCGGCTGTTCGGGGACGCCGATGGTGTCCTGGTCAGGCCCCCGCCATGAGGACCGCGGCCGTACCAATCGGCAGCAGGTAAGCCCTGTCACGCCTCGCGCACCGTGGAGCCCAGCAGCGGGCGCACCGCGGACCACAGCAGATAGGCGCCGGCGGCGGTCGGGAGCGCCAGCGCGGCCAGGCTGACCGGGATGAATGCATCTCCGAGGCCGAGGTGCAGCCCGTTTGCGGCGATCACCGACTGCGTCACCACGAACAGCAGCGGCACGAGGGCGGTCGCCGTTCCGATCACCTTGTCCCGCTTGCACCACTGCGGCCCGGCCCAGAGGCACCAGAGCGCGCCGACCAGGGGGATGCCGCCCAGAGCGGGCATGGCGGAGAACGCCAGGAGGCTGGCCATCCCCAGCAGCATCAGTACGGCGAGGGCGCGCACCACAGCGCGCACCACAGCCAGCCCCGGACTCTGCGGCGCGGGGGGCTCATCGCCGAGTGCGGTCGCCGCGATGGTGCGCGGGTCGCCGAGGCGTGCGAGCACGGCGCGGATCTCGTCGTCGCCGGAGGCGGAAGCCTCCGCGAGGGCTACGGCGATGTGCTCCTCCAGGTCGGCCAGCAGCTCGTTGCGGCGTTCCGGGCTGAGTCCGGCCGCCTCCCGCGCCACGGCGGCCAGGTACTTCTCCACCAGCGGGTGCTCGATGATCGTCATGGTGGCTCTCCTGTCAGTCGGTGATGAAGTGGTCGACCGCGTCACGGAAGTGCGGCCAGATGGCGGTGAACTCCTTCAGCGCCGCATGTCCCGACGGCGTCAGCTCGTAGTAGCGCCGCGGGGGCCCGCTGGGGGACTCCTGCCAGTGGGTCTCCACCAGTCCGTCACGGCGCAGCCGCGACAGCAAGGGGTAGATGGTCCCCTGGCTCGTGACCATGCCGTTCACCGCGCCGAGGGTTTCGAGCAGCTCCACGCCATAGCGCGGGCCGTCCCGCAGGATCGCAAGCACGCAGTACTCCAGCACCCCCTTGCGGAGCTGGCTCTCCGCCTTGCTTGCGGCAGGCTTCCCTGCGATGTCAGGTTCCATGCATTGCACAGTACCTGGTTATTCCTGGAAGCCCAAAGGTGATGTTGGTGCGCCCGTGATTCGGTCGGACCTCGGCTCGCAGCGTGGGTAGCCCTCGTTCCGGGACATAGAGCCGACGGCACAGCGACCCGTCGGACAGGCCCTAGGTGTATTGACCTGGAGCGTTGTTCACGTGGGTGATGGGTGGCTGGCCTGCGAGTGCGGTGTGGCAGCGATGGTAGTTGTAGGTGTGGAGGAAGCCGTCCAAGGCTGCGGTGCGTTCGTCATTGCTGGTGTAGGGCCGCAAGTAGGCCCGTTCTTCGAGCAGGGTGCGGTTGAAGCGTTCGACCTTGCCGTTCGTCTGGGGGCGGTAGGCGCGGGTCAGCTTGCCGGTGGCGCCGATCTGGATGAGGGCTTGCTTCCAGGCCAGGCCCTTGCGGTAGGCCCAGGCGTTGTCGGTCAGTACCCGTTCGATCCGTTCGATGCCGTGTGCGTGGAAGAACGCGGCCGCGCGGGCGAGGAAGCCCGCACAGGTCGCGACCTTTTCGTCGCTGTGGATCTCGCTGTAGGCGAGGCGGGTGTGGTCATCGACGGCGGAGTGGACGTAGTCGAAGCCCCTCCCGTCGCGAGTGGCCCGGCCGGCCCGGCGGCCCAGCACCTTGTGGCCGCCGCCGTCCGGGATACGGCCGAGCTTCTTCACGTCGACGTGGACCAGCTCGCCGGGTCGGTCGCGTTCGTAACGGCGGATGACCTGCCCCGTGGGCCGGTCCATGAACGTGAGCCGGTGCAGACCGTGGCGGGTCAGAATGCGGTGGACGGTCGAAGAGGGCAGGCCCAGGATCGGGCCGATACGGGCTGGGCCGAGCTTGCGGTCCTGCCGCAGTCGGCACACCCGGGTCTCGGTGTCGGCCGGGGTCCGGTGCGGCGTCGTGTGGGGCCGGCTGGACCTGTCCCGCAATCCAGGTTCGCCCTCGGCCACGAACCGTCGCAGCCATTTGTGCGCTGTGGTGCGGGATATGCCCATCTCTGCCGCGACATGCGCGATCGGACGGCCGGAACGGACACGATCAACCAGCAGCCGCCTGCCGAAGACGGTCAGTCGGGCATTACGGTGGGACACGAAGACCTCCGTGCGGTGCAGTCATAGACAGCTCCACCACACCGGAGGTCTTCGCCATTGATCAAGACCCAGCGGCTGTTAACAACGCTCGTGATCAATACACCTAGGACCCGTCCGCCCGGCCATGTACGGAGCGGGCGACCGATCGCAGTCCGTCGCCAGCGAGGACAATCAGTAGTACAAAGGCAACGAAGGCGGCGAACGTGCGCATGTTGTTGAACAGTTCCCAGCGCCGCAGGATCTCCGCGTGATCGGCCGGGGCCGAGGTGAGCGCCCACTGCTTGATCCGTCCGTTGATCGGCACGTTGCCGAACCGGGTTATCAGGAAGGATGCGAGGGCCAGCAGACCTGCCGCACCCGCGAGCAGTCGGTTGCGGCCCGCTGCCAGGACGGCGAGGGTCAGGGAACTAAGGATCGACGCGCCCATCGCTGCCTGCATGGTGATGCCGTTCATCTTCATCAGTTCGGCGTGGAATGACAGCCGCATCTCAAGCGGTACGGCGTTGAAGGTGGGGACGAGATTAGCGGCGCCGTAGCCGAACGCGCCGGCGAGGAGGCCGGTGGAGAGCAGGGCGAATCCATGGACGAGTCTGATGCGCATGTTCGTCGGCTCCGGTGCGTTGGCTTGGGGCGGATGAGTTGGCCCTGGGGTGGGCCCCGATAGGCAATGGGCCGGGAGCCGGGGCTGGCTTCAAGGGTGGCCGGGTATCCGCCAGAAGTCCAAGATCGTGCACTTCTGGCATTCAGAACCATCTGTTCTCAACCATCAGCAGCTGCGGGAACTCGCCACTGTGGCACCGGAGCAAGTCCTCGCCAGGACTTGTCACAGCGATCACGTCCGGCGCCAGACAACCAGGGTTGATGCCGTTGCGGTGCCGAGGAAGATGTAGCAGCGGCTTGTCGTATCGGGTAGCGACGGACCGGGACTGTTTGAGTTTGTTGGTGGTTGGCTCGACGGTGTTGCGCTTCGTGTAGCGCTCTTCGTCGAAGACGAGTGGCTGTCCGCCGCATGAGCCTTTGCGGAGGCGGGCGGCCCGGCTGTCGGTCTTCTCCCGGACAACGCCTCGATTTCGAAGGCGCCTTCTGTGCGGCGACCGGGCGGCCGCTTCATCGAGATGGGCAAGACCGGCATCCGTGACAGCGCACGCGTCTGTGCCAACCACCCGGGCGTCGTCTATCTGCCGTTCGAGCGTTCTCGGCACCGGAGAACTTGGCACCCTCGGTCGACTGGTCAGCCGCCATCTCGTCAGCGAACACGACGTCCGACACCTTGTCCTGGCCGGCCGACAGGGCGACCGCACCCCGGGGCGGACTAACAGGACCAACAGGACTATCAAGGCCACGGAGGCGCGCCAACACTGCCTCTCCTGCTCCCGGCGGTGTTTCCTCTGTCTTCCGCTGCACGCACCCTCCGCATCTGCCTGGAGTGCCACGACGGATCCATGGCCACCCCCGCACGCCGACGCCGCTCCCCTGGCCCGGCCATGTGCCAGGCACTCCCGCTTGATCGTCGTCCCGCGGAGCCCTGGCCACCTCAGGACGTACGGCTCGTGTCGGGATACGCGAGGGCTTCCGTCAGACGTTCGAGGTGCAGAGCGAAGGTGGCGGCCTCGCCGGGTGGCCAGGTGGCCATTTCCTCGGCCAGGAATGACTGCATCGCGTCGCGCAGGGCCAGGACGGCTCGCTCTCCGTCCGCGGTGAGGGCTAGCCGAGTGGCGCGGGCATCGGACGGGTCGGGGCGGCGGGCGATGAGCCCGGCTTCCTGTAGCCGGGTCGCATAGCGGGTGGTGACGGTGCGGTCCATGCCGATCGCCTCGGCGAGTCTGGTGGCCGTGGCGGGCCCGATGCGGTCGAGCCCGGACAGTACCGGGTAGGTCGTGGCATCCACGCCCTCCACCCCCGAGGTCAGCCGGTCGTAGAGCCCGGCACGGGTGGCTCGCAGGGTCAGGGCGCCGATGGCTGCGGCCACGCGGGCGGCGGAAGTGCTGTCACGGGTTGGTTCACTCACCCTTCGATGGTACGTGCAAAAAGCACGGAGTCCTGCTAGCGTGACCTATGCGTGCAGAAAGCACGTGTATTCAGCACGTTTACATGTAAAGGACTGCGCTATGTCCCCTACGCATCAGCCGGCCGTACGCCCCGAAGACCTTCTGCCCGCCGGCGTCGACTCGACGGCGATCAACGGGCGTGTCGTCCGCAAGGGTTCGGTGGCCGCATTCATCGCCAACGCCGTACGACTCGACAGCCTCACCGAGGACGCCCCCGAGTACGCGGCCCTCGTCACGGAGTTGCGGGAACTCGCCCCCGTCCTGCGCACGATCGGCCTCCTCGATGTCTTCGAGCCCCGCTCCCCCGTGGTGGGACGGATCCTCGCCGACGCCGCGTAGGCTCGGAGGCTGAGCCCCTGCTCACTCACCGGTGAGAGGTGTTTGCCGTAGGGCGCGGGGATATGACGAACGGCCGGCGGTCCCGGCTTGAACCGCCGTGCGACCGCCCGCCGCCTGATGTCTCATCGCGCCAAAACAGCCAAACAGCCAGAAGAGCCAGAACGACTGCGAGGCGAACCGCACGACTGCGGATCGAAGTCCATCAAGATCGTGTGATCGTGCTCCAGCCGCGACTCGAACCCGACATGCCGTCACCTCGTCGCCCAACCATCACGGATGCCATGAGACAAGCCACATGGAACGGAACGACAGTTACCCGAGTCTGGTGCCCCCGCCCTCGACAGCAGTCACTGAAGGTGAGATGGGGGGCTGCCCCCGACGCCCAGGTCAGTGAGACTCATCCACCCTCAGAGAGGCAGGGCAGCTTCCTCACCACCTCGTTCCTTTGGTAGGAGCAACTATCGGCGGATGTACGAGAGTTGAGAGACGCCCGACTGAAGGCGCGGCACAAGCAACGTCCCCTCACTCCCCCGCGTCTGCTGTAGGCAAGCCTTACTCACGGCCGACGACATGGAAGTCGGCTCGTCCTGGCCAGCCAGATGCCGCCACCTCGGCCGGAAGCTCCTCGCCAGTCAGCGTGCACGCGGTGCCGTGGACCAGGACCACGTCCCGACTGTGGCCGAAGCAGCGCCGGAGCCGACCCGAGACACACAGGTTGCGCCCGGTCGGGTTGGTGTCGCGGGTGAACAGCCACACCGCCTCGCCGTCCCACCAGAGGGCCAGCGGAACGTCATCGGCCAGGTGGAGAACGCCCAGATGAAATGCAACAGGCCAATTATCACAAGGACAATCGTCAACGCCATGGGTACGGCAGTGCGGACCATTCAGCGTCCGATCCCGTGCCGACGCGTGCGGATCTAGTATGCAACGGCCCTATTCCTCAGCGCAGTTGACCCCAGCACGCGCGCGAGGCCTATGCGGTCAGATGCAGTCTGCTCACCAGTGCGGACACGCTCACGCAAGACTGCGACAACAGGCCTCCGGAAGCTCGACCTGACTCGCATCACCGAGCTACCAGCAGGTCCTGCCATCATGCACCGCCGTCGCGATTGCCCGAATCGACCCCCCGTTCGACCAGCCACTCCACTGACCGGAACGCGGATGGCTTCTCAGGACATCGGCGAGAACCCCGTCGGCAGGATGGCCGGCACCGACCGCATGGAAGGTGCCTGGGTCCCCCCTCGTTCCGCCTCACCACCCACCTGGGCAAGAAAAAATCCGGCTTGCCCAACTCTCCGACGCCACCCGCCCCAACTGCCCACCCCGACAGTGCCTGCTGTACACCTCACTCCTCAACTCAACGAGGAATTCATCGCCTGCGGCGGGGCAGAGGGAAAGAGGTACCGGCGGCAATCATCTTCGTGGCCACCTCTGCCTGCCCCTGGCCGCGGCTTCCTCCTCGTTCGGACCGCTGGGCCCGGCTGCTCGCCACTGACCGACGCTGGCGGAAATTCGCTACCGTGGTGGCCGGAAAGGGCGGAGACTCGTGGCATGGCTGACATGGGGGCGTTCCGGGAGGCGGTCATCGCGTGGGCGGCCGGTGGCCCCGGGGGGCCCGCGCGTGAGCTGGCTGCGCAACTGCCCGTCCGGGCAGCAGTCCTTCTCGAAGGGTTGAGCGACGCCGCAGCGGTCAGCGCACTGGCCGCGCGCCGCGGTCGGAATCTGGCGGCCGAAGGAGTCTGCATCCTGCCGATGGGCGGTGCGATGAGCGTCGGGCGCTTCGCCCGTCTCCTCGGGCCCCCCGGCCTGGGCCTCCGGCTCACAGGGCTGTGTGACGAGGCGGAGCGTCGCTACTACGCCCGCGCGTTGGAGCGGGCCGGTGCAGCACAGCCAACGTTCTTCGTCTGCGCGGCGGATCTGGAAGACGAGCTCATCCGCGCGCTGGGCGTGACGCGGGTGGAGGAGCTCGTCCGGGCGGAGGGCGACCTGCGCCCTCTGCAGACCTTCCTGCGCCAGCCTGCACAGCGGGGCCGCTCGTCACCGCAGCAGTTGCGGCGCTTCCTCGGCACGAAGAAAGGGCGCAAGATCCACTACGGTCGCGTCCTCGTCGAGGCCCTCGACCCCAACCGCGTACCCGCCCCACTCGACGGCCTGCTCGCCAGCCTCTGACCGCTGAGCGACGGCAGTTTCGGCAGAAGAACTCGGGCGATCGCGGGGACGTTCTGGGACGCACGGAGAAGCCGGGAGGCGTGCGAGGCTTGGCCCAGGCTCTTCGGGCCCGACTGCGAGTGCTCCCCGGACGGCCGTGTGAGGCTCGGTGGCCAGCGGCTGCGGCATCGGTCGCGCGCACGCGCCGGACGACCGTCACGGTCGCCTCGAGGAGACCTGCCTCCGTGTCCGGGACCGCGAGTTCGAGCTGTCCGCACCTCGAGGCGGTTTGCGGGGTGTGAGGGGGTGGGGGAGCCCTCACGGGGGCTGCGGGTGCCATTCGAAGAGCAGGATGGTGGCGTCGTCCCGCAGGTCGTTGTGCTGGTAGTCGAGGATGGCGTGGATGAGCAGCCGCAGCACCTCGGCCGGGCGCTGGCCTTCGGCGGAGGCGCGGATGATGAAGTCCGTGAACCGGGCGAGGCCGAACTCGACGCCGTTCCCGTCGCGCGCCTCGACCACACCGTCGGTGTAGAGCAGGACGCGGTCGCCCGGTTCGAGTTTGGTTTCGTGGACCTGCCGGGTGGCCGAGGCGAGTTCGAGGTGCAGGCCGATCGGCGGCTGCGGGGGGCTGTCCAGCGCCCCGTCGAGCACCCGCTCGGCACGGATCAGCAGCGGTGGCGGGTGCCCGCAATTGATCCAGCGCAACTCCCCGGTGCTGGCGTCGAGCCGACACACCACACCGGTGGAGAAGTGGTCGGGCAGCCACTGGGCGAGCGCACGGTCGACGTTGCCGACGAGGTCGGGCAGGTCGGCGCCGCTGCGGCGGGCGTTCCGCGCGCCGGCCATGGCCACCGAGGTGGTCAGACCGGAGGACAGATCGTGGCCCATGGCGTCGAGGATCATGGTGTGCAGAACATGCTTGACCACCGCGTGGTCGAAGGCGTCGCCGCCGACGTCGTACGCCGGCTCCAGTACCGCGGTCGAGACGCACTGCTTGCTGCCGATGGTGCGGGGCGGCAGGAAGGCCCGCAGCATCTCGGCGGGCAGTTGCATGGTCGCGGTGCGGGTGCGAGCGACGATCCAGTCGCTGTAGGTGCGCTTGGAGGTGACGACCATCGCGAGCAGATCGGCCAGCATCCGGCTGCGGCGCATCCGCGACCCGTCCAGTGTGGCGGTCTGCACGGCCAGCACCCCCAGCCGCTCCACACCGTCGACCAGCGGCAGCCAGACGACCATACCGTCGCCGTTGTCCATCACCCGCGGGGAGACCGTGCGGTATGCCCAGCCGGCCTCTGAGGCGTCCACCGGCACCGGTTCCAGGGACTCGTCGAGCGGGACGAGCAGCCATTGCTGCAGGTCGACGAGGTAGATCAGCGCTGTGTTCAGGCCGAGGGCCGAGGCGCACCGGTTCGCCAGTGCGGACAGATCCACCGGGAGGACGATCTGCGCCTCGGTGATCAGCTCTTCCAGCCGTCTCTCGTCGACGGCGGCGCCGGGATCGGCGGGTGCCTGCGATGGGTCCGGCACGGGGATCACCCCTTCCGCACCCAGTCTCACACCGATCACGGCGCCTCTCACCTCAGCGGCGCCCGCTCAGCCAGGCCACGACCGGGTCGACGACCAGGGTGCCTGGTTCGGCGATGCGCCGGGCCGCCCCGCGGTCCCCGGGGACGAGCGGCACACCGGCCTGGATCAGCACCGCCTGCAGCGCCGCCTGCAGCACCGGCCGGTTCCGGCCGGTTCCGGCCGGGCGCCGGAACGGTGAACGGTAACCGGTCCTCCGCCCGCCGCGGCGCCAGCCACGTCCTGCCCACCGCCGAGCCGGTTGCCGGACTCGTCACGGAGAGCTGTGTCACCGCCTCGTCAGGCGGTACCGGCGAGGCGGTGTGCGGCAGCCAGGCCGAGCGGGCCGGTGGGTGGGCGGAGGTGAGCGCCCGGTGGATGGCGTCGATGAGGGCGACCGTCCCTTCCCCCGTGGGCTCCACTGATGTACGCCCTGGAGACTCGCATCGCCCCGTCATCAGCAGCCGCACCAGCAAAGGGTCCGGAACCTCCTCGCCGCCGAGCCGAACGTCTGGCTCTTTTGCAAAGGCTGGCTGAGCTTGGTTGTTGTATGCCTGGCAGTGGTGACCGATCGGTCAGCCGGCCCGCGCCTGGGCCGGTTGTCAGCCGCTGAAGTTACCCTCCTGGAATGGCCGACGCATACGACTTCCTTCTCACCCTCGACCTCAGAGACGATCTGTCGGAGGACGAGGTTGCCGAGCTCCGCTGGCATCTCGGCCTCGGACCGCAGCCTGAACGGCTCTGCATCATCACGGAGTTTCCCGAGGTCGTGCTCGACGACGCCGGGCCGGCGCTGGACGACAAGGGCGAGTTCAGGCTGGAGAACACTCCGTATCCGGTGTGGGCCCAGCAGGGCCCGGCCTGGAGGATCGGTGGGGCGGCGGTCTCGGGGCTGGCTCGGCGAGAAGATCCGCGTCCCGGCTGGGCACTGACGACGCGTCAGGCACTGCATCCCGACGACTTCGATTACGTCGACCAGCTGCTCGGCTGGCTCGCAACCCATGCCGACTACGACTACGGCTACGCCCACTACGTTGGATTCGAGCGCTTCTACGAGGATGCCGGCATCACCAAACTGCTCATGATCAAGGACGGTGAGATCGTCAGAGAGGGGTGAAGGGGTGAAGGAGTGAAGGGGTGAAGCCGACATCCCGGGCTTCCTTGGGAGCGCGAGCGGCTCCCACCAGGCTCAACTCCACGTGAGGAGGGTCGGCGGGCATCCCACGCACCCTGCCGCCCGCCAGCTCGGCCCGCCGCGCCGCCCGGCCCCGGGGAATGCCGCCGGACGTCCCAGTCGCGATGCCAGACCATGACCGTCAACTCGCGGCGCTGCCCGGGGCCGGCTTTACGGCCGAGTAGTTGGCTGTTGACTGTTGACTGCTCAGGGCCTCTCGGATCACGTGGAGGCAGGCTGCGATGGCCGGGTCCTCGTGGGTGGTGGGCCGCGTGAGCGCCAGGATAGTGCGCTGCATGCGGGGGGCCAGTCGCACTCCGGTGACGCCCGCTTGGCCATGGGCGATGCCGGCGGGCAGGAGCGCCACACCGGCACCGGTGGCGACGAGCAGGGCGAGAACGTGGAGTCCTGCGAATTCCCAGCGCCGTACGGGGCTGGCGTTGACGGCGGCCAGGCGCTGGTCGCCCGCGGCTCGGGAGAGTTGCCCGACGGGGGCGCACAGCCAGGTCTGGTGGTGGACGGTCTCTCGCAGCCGTGCGGCGGTGACGGGACCGGACTGCTCGGCGAGCGGATGGTCCGTGGGAAGCGCCAGGACGATGTCCTCGCGGCGCAGACGGTGGACGGACAGGCCGGCGTCCTCGACCGGTCGGTGCTCGGACCAGTCGTCGATGACGGCCAGGTCGTAGCGTCGGTCCAGGACGGCTGCTGCGGCGGCGGTCGAGCCGGTCTCGTGAGCAACGACGCTCAACTCGGGGTGCAGGCGTTGGAGCGTGGCCAGGTGGGGAGCGAGAGCGGGGGCCAAGGCCGGGATGCAGCTGATGGTCACTCGTCCGCTGATGGTGCCGGCGCGGGCACGCATACGACTGTGGGCCGTTTCGGCGGCGGCGAGGATGTGTGCGGCGTGCTCAGCCAGTTCGCGTCCCGCGTCGGTCAGACTCGCGCGCTGGGCGGTGCGCTCGATCAATGCGATGCCGGCTTCCCGCTCCAGTGTGGCCAGTTGCTGGGAGATCGCCGATGGCGAATATCCCAGTTCGTCGGCCGTGGCAGTGATGGTGCCCAAGGCGGCAAAACGACGGAGGATCTCCAACCGCCGTAGGTCCAGCATCAGTTTTCCTTAAGCCCCTGGTCGCGTTTTTGCGCTGTTGGCTGATGCTACTCCTCGGGCACGCTGGACACGGCTCCGGAACCTGCCGCGGCCCCACGACGCGAGAAGCGAGAAGCGAGAAGCGAGAAGACAGAACCGATGGTTTTCTGCATCACCGCGGCCCTTTCCCGAGTCGTCACCGCTCACACCGCGCTGGGGGGCTGAGTGCACCCACGCCGGCAGGAGCGCGGCCGAACTCCGCACGCTCCCCCAGCCGCTCACCCGTCGCTCCAGCTGAGCGCCGAGCAAGGACGTTCCCATGACCACAACACATTCCGCATGTTCCGTACATTCCGCCGCCCTTGCCATCGATGACGCCGTTCGGGCCCGCCGCGAAGCCGGGCACGATGTGCTGCACCTGGGATTCGGGGAGGCCGGACTACCGGTCGCCCCTGGTCTGGCCGAGGCACTCGCCGACGCCCACCTGCGCAACGGATACGGCTCGGTCGCCGGCTCACCACACGCCCGGACCGCCGCAGCGGGCTGGTTCGTCCGGCGCGGGCTGCCCACCGAACCGGAGCACATCCTGTTCGCCCCGGGCAGCAAGCCCTTGCTCTTCGCCCTGTTGGCCGCGATCGGCGGTGACGTGGTACTGCCCTGCCCCGCGTGGGTCTCCTACGCAGCCCAGGCCGCGCTGTTCGGCCGTCGCGTCATCTCCGTACCCGTCCCGTCCGAGGCCGGCGGCATCCCCGACCCCGATCTGCTGGATCAGGCGCTGCGGCAAGCCAAAGCGGACGGGGCCCGACCTGGCGTGCTGATCCTCACCATCCCGGACAACCCGACCGGCACCATCGCACCCACCGAGCACGTCAAGGCGGTCTGCGCCATCGCCGAGCGCCACGGTCTTGCCCTCATCAGCGACGAGATCTACGCCGAGCTGAGCCACCACGGCACCGCCCCCAGCCCGGTGCAGCACCTGCCCGACCGCACAGTCGTCACGACCGGGCTGAGCAAGTCCCTGGCCCTGGGCGGTTGGCGCATCGGCCTCGTGCGCACCCCAGCGGGCCGCTGGGGGCGGCGCCTGCAGCAGGAGGTGACCGGGATCGCCAGCGAAATCTGGTCCAGCCTGGCCGCACCCATGCAAGCCGTGGCCACCCACGCCCTGAGCGACCCGCCGGACGTCACCGCACACATCGCAGCCGCCCGTCGTCTGCACGCCTGCATCGCCGCCGACGTACACACCCGGCTGGCGGCAGCAGGAGCACACTGCCGCCCACCTCAGGCAGGCTTCTACCTCTACCCCGACTTCGCCCCCGCCCGTGAAGCCCTGCGCACCCAGGGCATCACCACCGGCACCGACCTGGCCACCACCCTGCTCGACCGGCACGGCATCGCCACCTTGCCCGGCAGCGCGTTCGGCGAACCGGACGCCGCCCTGACCCTCAGGGTCGCCACCAGCCTCCTCTACGGCGCCACCCCGCAGCAGCGTCACACGGCGCTGACCACGGAGGAACCACAGACCCTGCCCTGGATCGCACCCGCCCTTCACCGCCTGAGCAGCGCACTGGGCGAAATCCTCAACGTCACGCGCTGAGCCGGGCAGTTACCAGCGCGTTGCCGCCTACCTGCGTCAGAAGCGCACCTCATCGCGACGCCCACGAAGAGACAGCGACGCGACAGTGGCTCGGTGCCGTGGAATGGGCAACGGTGGGCGTCATTGGATGCTGGGCCATCAGGGGCGCGTGGAGTGGGTGAGGGTGGTGAGGGCGTGGCGGAGGGTGGCGTCGCTCGGTGGGCGGTCGCGCCAGCGGGCGGCGATGTGGCCGTCGGGCCGGACGAGCAGTGCTCCGTGCAGGTGGAGGCCGCAGAGGTCGAGGTACTCGTGCGGAAGGGGCTCGATGTGCAGCGGCCAGGTGGGGGTGGCGGTGGGTTGTTGCTCCCAGTGGGCGGGGTCTGGGGCCAGGAGGGTGAACCATTCGCCGAAGGTGTCGAGCGTGGAGCTGTTGGGTGTGAGCCAGAGGTGTGGCATGCGATGGCCTGGCTCTGTGGTGGGGACGTAGTCCGTGCTGCTGCCGGACGGCTCGGGTGGGGTGGCGTTGTCGCTGAGGACGGCGTCGGAGTGGTAGGAGACGCCGAGCACGAGACCGAGTTGGGCGAAGTACTCCTCCGACCAAGGCAGTTCGATCCGGGCCGGCGCCGCTTCGCCGGTTTGGAGCTGGTCGCGGCGCCGGTTTTGCACCTGGAGCAGAAGTTGGGTGTTGGCCACTGCTTGGCGGAGCGTCTGGTGGGCGACCGGTTGCCGTTCTGTCTCGTAGGTCTCCAACAGGCCTGGTCCGGCCCACCCGTGGAGAACGCCCGCCAGCTTCCAGCACAGGTTGTGCACGTCGGCGACGCCGGCGTTCATGCCCAGGCCACCGATGATGGGGATCGCGTGCACGGCATCGCCAACCAGCAGGATCCGGCCATGGCGGAAGCGTTCGGCGACGAACGCGTTCATCGCCCAGTGCTGAACGCGCAGCACCTCGACCCGTGCCTCGGCGCCGGGGCCGAGGGCGTGCGAGACGAGGCCGGACCAGTCGGCGCGCGCAGGCTCTTCGGGCGTGGGGGCGAACCAGGCCCAGCCTCCTTCCGGGTAGAGCGGGAGGAATGAGCCGTGCGCGGTGAAGTAGACCCCGGCGGGCTGTTGGGCGCACCAGCGGTTGAGATCGGCGTCGAACACGACGGTGGTGACGCCCCCCAATGAACCAGGGCCCGTGGTGGCGATTCCCAGCAGTTGCCGGACGGTGGAGTTCGCGCCGTCGGCGGCGAGTACGTAACGGGCACGGACACACGTCTCGTCACCGCTGTGACGGTCGACGAGCAGGGCCACGACGCTGTCCGTTTCTTCGGCCAGATCGATCAGCTCGGCCCCGAACCGCACCTGTGCGTCCGCTGCGGCGAGCAGGGCGGGTTCCAACCGGTCCTGCGAGGTGAGCACGCCGACCACGGGGCTCTCGGGCACCGGCGCGTTCACGCCGACCATCGCCGCGGTGGCGAAGTCGCGATCGTAGAGGGTGTCGCGGAAGCGGATCCGGCCGTACTCCGGTGCGAACGCGGCGGCGGTGATCCTGGCAGCCAGCCCGAGCTGACGAAAGATCTCCATCGAACGCACATTGACCAGCCGGGACCGTGGAAAGGGTGACAACTCGCGGTGTTTCTCGACCAGCAATACCCGCACGCCCCAGCGTTGCAGGAGCGCTCGGGCGGCGAGCCCGACCGGCCCGCCACCGACGATCAATACGTCCGTCTCGGTGATGGCTCCGGGCATATCGAAGTCCTCCTGCTCACCCTGGGTACGGCGGGGCACTCGGTGACTGTCACAGTCAGGCGACCGACACCCGGCGACCGGCGTGTCATAGCCGAGCTCGGCACCTTCGGCGATGACCTGAACCGCCATGCGGTCCATCATCCGCACCCGGCAGCCGACCGCAATGTCCGCGCGTCGGCGTACACCCGAACGCGCCCAGGTAGGTGCCCGGCGACCGCTTCCGGTCTTCGTTCGCCTCAAGCCGGTGGCAGCACCGGCACCACCTACGCCGTCGAGGTGCGAGACAGTGACCGCCAGAGCCTCGCCGTCCGTCCGTCCGTCATCAGCGTGATCTCCCAGAGGGCCCTGATCACTGGGGAAACACCGGCTGCCACTCCCGATCTAGGACGGTAGGTGTCCGCCTCCCGGCCTAGCCTGGCGCCCAACGCAGCAGGACACGTACGAAATGGGGTGCGCCATGGCAGACATCGTTCTGGTTCCCGGGTTCTGGCTCGGAGCGTGGGCATGGGAGGAAGTGACACCGGAGTTGAAGGCGGCGGGACATGACGTCTACCCGCTCACGCTGACCGGCCTGGCGGACCGGGCAGCCGAGGCCACCCCCGACGTGGATGTCTGCACGCATATAGAGGACATCGTCCGCCTCGTCGAAGACAACGGTCTGCGGGATGTGGTGCTGGTCGGGCACAGTGGAGCAAACCTGCCGGTTGCCGGCGCCGGGGACCGCATCCCGGAGCGGATCGCACGGATCGTGTATGTGGACGCCGGACCGTTGCCCGACGGCATGGCCGTGATCGACTTCAACAAGCCCCAGACACAGGAGGAGTGGCGCAAGCAGGTCGCGGAGGAGGGAGATGGCTGGCAACTGCCGGTACCGCCGTTCGACCCGGCAGCGGACCCGGACAACCTGGCAGGACTCACCAGCGAACACCTCGCGCGCATAGCCGAGTTGGCCACACCTCAGCCGTTCGCGACCGCCACCCGCCCCCTGGACCGTCCCATGGTGCCGCCGTACACGCCCTGCTCGGTGATCGCCGCGACATTCACTCCCGAACAGGTGCGCACACTGGCCGACAGCGGCAACCCCGTCTTCAAGCCGATGGCCGGAATGGACCTGCACCACCTGCCGACCGGGCACTGGCCGATGTTCTCCCGACCGACCGGACTGGCATCACTGCTGGACGAGATCGCCCGCTGACCCGGGCTCCGCTCACCGGTATCCCGCCCCGAAATTCCTCGCAGCCGCGCGGTTCACGCCAGGAATCACCAGGAATCGCCAGGCCATCCGTACGACCCGTCGGGCACTGAGGTTTTCTCAGCGAAATGATCTTCACGAAGCAGTGTGAGACGGGCGGATAAGCAGGAAAGGGACGAGGGGTGCCCGCGAGCCCACAGGCGTGAAGCCCCTGGTAGGACGGTTCTCACCACAAGATCGTCCGCTGAACCAGAGGCTTCACGTTGGTCACCTATGCTGCCACTCTCGACGTCCCGCCCCACATCGTCGAGTTCCTCGCCCGCCTTCTTGTCGCGCATCGGCGCCGGATCGGCACCCCGCGCGGCTCGCGGGCCCTGGGGCCATTCCGACAGGCGGTGCTGGTGCTGCGCTGGTTCCGCGAGCGCGGGTGCGTGCATTGCCTGGCCCGCGATGCCGGCGTCGCGCAGGCCACCGGCTACCGCTACCTGCACGAGGGCATCGATGTTCTCGCCGACCAGGGCCCGGATCTGCACGAAGTCCTGACCCGGTGTCATCGCGAGGGCATGATTGCACGTGATCCTGGACGGCACGCTGATCGAATCCGATCGCGTCGCCGGAGTCCGCGAGAATGGCAATGACTTGTGGTTCAGCCAGAAACACAAGGCCTTCTGCGGCAACGTGCAGTTCCTGTCCGGGCCGGACGGCGCTCCGCTGTGGGTCTCCGACGTCGAGCCGGGATCGACGCCGGACATCACCGCCGCCCGCATCCACGCCCTGCCGGCGCTCTACAAAGCCGCCGCCCAGGGTCTGCCCACGCTGGCGGACAAGGGCTACATAGGTGCGGGCATCGGCATCTACGTGCCGGTCCGCCGCCCCAAGGGCTGGTCCGAACAAGCCCTACATGCCGACACGCACACCACGAACACCCTGATCAGAGACCTTCGAGCCCTCGGCGAGCGCGCCGCCGCCGAGCTCAAGGAACGCTGGCGCGCGCTCAAGCACGTCACGCTCAGCCCGAGCCGCATCGGCGACATCGCCCGCGCCGCCCTTGTCCTCAACGGTCGCTGGAAATGACCTCCGCTGCCGGTCTTCGTCCGCCCGCTCTTCCGGCATGCTGTGCGCCCATGGGGATCTACATGGAATTGATGCGCATGGAACCAGAGACCGCACGGGCAGCCGTCGCCGGTCAGGCCTGGCCACGCCCGGAGATGCGCGAAGGCGAGAAGTTCCGGGCCGTCTTGTCGCTGGACAAGGCATGGAGCGCCCTCCAATGGCTGCTCACCGCCTCGGGCTGCCCGGTCGACCCGGTGATGGGCACTCCGTTCCTGGAAGAGCAGCCATTCGACTACGCCCCGCCGGGGCTACTGACCGCCGAAGAGGTCGTCCGAGCCGCGGACTTCCTCGCAGGGCTGGACTTCGACGCCTTGGCGGACTTCGCCGACGAGGAAGCGATGGACGCAGACGACGTCTACCCGTCCGGCTACGACAGGCAACCACATCCAGGCTTGGCCGCAGGACGACGCAGGAGAGAGCGAGTCCGTTTTTCTGGCGGGCGGCGCGGAACGATTCGAGCATCCATGGGCCCAGGATTCCGTCGAGGATGACGTCATAGCCGCCATTCGCGTATGCGCAGGCAGCGTCGATCATGACGTTCCGGACGACCTCATTCTGGCGCGTCGCCTCCGGAAGATAGGGCGGAAGGAAACCGGAGCGGATCCATACGTAAAACGTGTCGGCGGGTATGTGGACGGTTGGCTTTTCAGCCGTCGCGGCCAGCTTCTCCGCAACGGTGGACTTTCCGGATCCAGGTGGTCCACCGAGCAGCACAAGTCCGCCGAATTGCGAAGTGCCGTCTGCATCTTGGGTCGACAATGGGAGCTCATTGTACTGACGGGCAATTCGAGAGGAGAGCTTATCCAGGCGCGATGAGATAGATCCAAGCGCCGGAATAGAAAAATTCCGTCAAGGGGATTACCGGGTGAGCTGCGGCACCGTCGACCGCATGCAGACGGGGCGGCGTTCAGCGCGGAATCACCCAGCCCGGCGCCCAGGTCCCGGCCGCGTCGTGGCCGACGGTTGTGGCGGCGAGGTGGGCGCGGAGGGTGACCAGCGCGGGGTGGGGGTTGTCGCGGTGCCAGAGGAGTGAGTGCGGGTAGACGGGCGTCGGGTCGGTCACCGGGATGCGGCGCAGGCCGTGGTCGGCGGGCCAGACGAGGCGGGTGTGCTCGCCCATGAAGGTGGCCAGGGCCGGGGTGTCGGCGACGGTGTCGAGGAGCGCGTCGGAGCCGAAGTTGGGGCCGGTCGCCTCGATGGTGAGGCCGAACTCGGCGACGAGGTCGTCGTAGTAGGCGGCCCACTCGGTACCGGGGACGATGCCGGGCATCCAGATCCGGTGCCCGGCGAGCTGAGCGAGGGGCACCGACCGAGCGCCCGCGAGCGCGTGGGCGGGGCCGGTGAGGAGCTGGAGCGGCTCGTCGAGCACCCGGACGGACTCGATGTCCTCGGGAAGGGGCCGGCCGGGCGCGGCGACGGCGCGGAAGGATGCGTCGATCGCACCGGACCGGATGGCGGTGACGGCCGTCTCGATGTCGAGCAGCATCACCACGTCGAGGTCGATCTCGGGGTGCGCGCGGTGGAAGCCGCGCATCAGGCCCGACGCCGCGCCGCGCGAGGCGATCACGTCGACGCGTAGCGGGCGGCGGCCGGGGCGTACGGAGGCGACCGCGCGCTCGGCGACGCGCAGCAGCTCGCGCGCGTGGGGCAGGAACGCCTGCCCGTCGATGGTGAGCTCGGCGCCGCGCGCGGTGCGGGTGAACAGCCGCACGCCGAGGTTGCGCTCCAGCGCGGCGATGCGCTTGGAGACGGCCTGCTGGGTGACCGCCAGCTCGGCGGCGGCCTCCTGAAACTGCCCCGCATCGGCGGCGGCGACGAAGGTCCGGACGGTGTCGAGGTCCATGCGGGCACCCTATGGGCACAACCATTGGTTGTGCCTGGGTGGCCATGCGGTTGTTTGATCCCCGGGCATGGCGCCCGCTTTGATGCTTCCGATCGCGAATCGGTTGTGCGGGCGAGTCGGGAGGGGCGTCGGACATGAGGAGCGGACACCGGCTGGGACAGCTGCTCGGACATCGGCTGGGGCGGCAGTTCGGGTGGCTCTGGGGAGCGTACGGGACCAGCGCGCTCGGCACATGGCTCGCCTTCGGCGCGTTCCCGCTGATCGCCATCCAGGTGCTGCACGCCGGACCGGCGGAGGTCGCGGCGTTGTCCTCCGTGGGGGCGGCGGTGGGCGCGGCCGTGGCGGTGCCGCTCGGCCCATGGGTGGAGTTCCGCCGCAAGCGGCCGGTGCTGATCGCGATGGACCTGGTGCGGTTCGCGGCGCTGCTGACGATCCCTGCCGCGTTCGCGCTCGGCGTGCTCACCTTCCTTCAGCTCCTGCTGGTCTCGGTCGTCGTCGCGGCGGCCGACATCACCTTCCGCGCCGCCTCCGGCGCGTACCTGAAGACGCTGCTGCCGGCCGAGGACCTGCTCGTCGCCAACGCCCGGTTCGAGTCCACGACCTGGACGACCACGATCATCGGACCACCGCTGGGCGGCGCCGCGATCGGGCTCCTCGGTCCGGTGGCGACGGTGGTGGCCGACGCGGTCAGCTACCTGCTCTCGGCCGTGGGCATCCGCGCGACGGGCGGGCATGAGCCGCGGCCCGAGCGCCGGGAGGCCGCGCGCATGCGGGCCCGGGACCTGCTCGACGGTTGGCGCTACATCCTCGCCGACGCGACGCTGCGTCCGCTGTTCTTCAACACCGCCTTGTTCAACGGCCTGGTGATGGCCACGCAGCCGCTGCTGGCCGTCCTGATGCTCGGCCGATTCGGGTTCTCACTGTGGCAGTACGGCCTCGCCTTCGCCGCGCCCTCGATCGGCGGGCTGCTCGGTTCGTGGCTGGCCCGGCCGCTCGTCACCCGGTTCGGGCAGCACCAGGTCCTGGTCGTGGTCGGGGCGCTGCGCGCGCTCTGGCCGGTCGGCCTGGCCTTCCTGGGGCCGGGCACCGGAGGGCTGATGCTGGTGATGGGCGTCGAGCTCGGGCTGATCTTCTGCTGCGGGGTCTTCAACCCCGTCTACACCACCTACCGCCTCGAGCGCACCCCGACCGACCGGGTCTCCCGCACACTGTCCGCCTGGGCGGTGACGACCAAGGCTTCGACCGCGCTCCTGACGGCCGCCTGGGGCGTGCTGGGCGGCTTGCTCGGCCCGCGTACGGCCATCGGCCTGGCCGGCGTGCTCCTGCTGGCGACCCCGTTGCTGCTCCCCCGTCGCGCGGCAGCGCAGCTCTCCGAGCCGGAGCCGGCACCGAGCCGCACCTGACGGGCCGCCAGTCGCGCGATGCCCCGTGCCGTTCCGCGCGCCTGGAGACGTTCCGGTCAAGGAGGGCTGAGGTAGCGTCGCGCCCGTGGATGAGCGATACGGCCTGTTTGTTCCGCGTTCGCCGAAGGAGGCGTGCGATCCCCGACGCATGGCGCTGCTGGTCTACGACATGCAGGCCGGCATCCTGGAACAGATCAGCGAGCGTGATCGTGTCATCGGCCACGCCGTCGAGGTGGTGCAGGCAGCCCGGGCCGCGGAAATCCGTACGTTCTTCCTGCGACACGTCACGCTCCCCCCGGAACTCATGGGCGTCTCGCAGTTGCGCATGTGGCGTGCCTGGCAGCACGCCGAGCGGGCAGCTGATGTGGTGTCACCGTTCCCGCCGGATGCCGCGCAGACGCAGCTCATCCCCGAAATGCAGCCCACGAGTCGCGAGGTCGTGATCGACAAAATCACCATGTCGGCGTTCGAGGGCACCTGGCTCGACATCGCACTGCGCGACTGCGGGATCACCACTGTCGTCGTCATCGGTGTCGCCCTCGAGATCGGAATCGAACCCACCGTCCGCCATGCGGCCGACCTGGGCTACATCCCGGTTGTCGTCACCGATGCCTGTGGCGGCGGCGACACGGAGGCCGCCGAGCGTTCACTGTCTGCGCTGCGCTTCGCGGGCGATGCGCTGCTCACCACTGCAGAGGAGTTCCGCTCCGTACTGGCCCCCGGCTGAGCCGGCTCAGAAGCTGCTGGGAGGAGGTGCGCCGTCGGCGGTGGGACGACGGCGCTTCGGCGTCTTACTCGACCTTGCATCTCCGCAGGCCAGGCCAGGCCGTCGGCGAAGTGCCGGCGCAGGACGCCCTTGGCGCAGCCCGCCTCCGTGGTGACCGCCCGGCCGGTCGGCGCGCTCGGCCCGTCGCGGAGCAGGGCGCGCGCGGCGGCGTGGAAGCGTTGGCCGCGCAGGTGACGTCCGTCCGAGCAGGCTGTGGGTCAGGTGCGGGGACGAGCGCCCCAGGCATTCTGGAGAGCTGACGGCACGTCTTCCCCAAGAACGCCGTGCGTCAACCCGCCCGGCAGGGTGGGCAGCTCAGCCCAGTGAGTCACGGTTTCATCGCCGGGAAGGCCGTAGGGCAAACGCACCACCCCGTCGGAGTCGACGAAGCAGTCTCTGTGCTCTGCTCCGTCCTCGCTCCAGTGCAGAGTCGTGAACACCATCGGCCGCACCAGCCAGAATTCCTCACCCACCGCCGTATCGGACTCAGTGGCACCGTCAGCCGGATACCGGCCCGTGATCGCTGCTGCCACCGGTGTACCGCTCCGAGGCAGCCTCTCGCGCGCGTCGACCCATGTCACCACGGTATTCAGATTCGTCATTCCCACCCTCACCCAGGCACTCGGCAAGTCGTCTTCTGCCCCTGTGCCGGCGCTCGGCAAGAGCACTGCCCCGACCCCGGCATCTGGCAAGACCACCCGGCGCTCGCGAAGGTTGCTCGAGCCGGAACGAGCACGGCACCAAACAATCCGCGCCCGCCTCGCTCCCCCTCCGGCCTCCGCCCTCCGCCCATGGCGGATCAGCGGATCACAGGTACGACGCGGTCAGCGCATTCCCGACGGCCGGGCCACCGACCGGCCCAAGAACCGCACCACGCGTGGGGTCCGGCGGACTTCGCCCGTCCGTCGAGGTCCTGATCCGAGGTCCTGATCCGAGGTCCTGATCCGAGGTCCTGATCCGAGGTCCTGATCCGAGGTCCTGATTCCTTGAGGGTGCGGTCTGTCGTGCCCTCCTGACATCGCGATCAGCGGCCCGCCGACCGCGGTCCCGGCGTGCCGTGGCGAGCGCCTGCTCGGCCTCGGCGCCATCGCCCAGCAGAGTGCACCGTCCGGGCGCAGGCGGCCGACTTCGGCTCACCTGAGCGCCATGTTCGCTGTGCGTGGATATCCTGCGAAATGTGATCAAGCCTGGACGGCTGCACCTCCGTCAGCGCCGCGGACGGGGGCCACTGACTCTGCTGTCTCCGGTGATCCTGACCGTTGTCATCGCCAGCCTGGCGTACGCCACTCCCCCAGAACTGGCCTTCAGCCGGCTCCTGCCCGCAGCACCGGCCCTCGCCGCCGCCATGTGGCCGGTGATCCCCACCGTCCTGCTGGGGACGGTCTGCCTCCTTCTCATGATCGGACTCGGCATCGCGTTCCCCGGCCTGGGGACGTGGTGGACGGCGGCGGGGATCGTCGCGGTCACCGTGGCGGCCGCGTACGGAAGTCATGTCCGGCTCCGGCGGGAGCAGACCCTGTTCCAGGTCCGGCTCGTCGCCGACGCGGCGCAGCAGGTGGTCCTGAGCCCGATGCCGCGCCGCTTCGGGGGCATCGAGATCGAGGCGCTGTATCTCGCGGCCGCGGCGGAGGCCAGTATCGGCGGCGACTTCTACGAGGTGGTCGACACGAAGTACGGCGTCCGGCTGCTCATCGGCGATGTGCGGGGCAAGGGCCTGCCGGCGGTGGGCTCGGCCGCGGCGATGGTCAACTCCTTCCGGGAGGCGGCCTACGACGAGGCCGACCTGGTCAACGTCGCCCGTCGCCTGGAGGCCAGCAGTACCCGTTACAACGCCGCCTTTGCCCCCGAGGGCCTGATGGAGCGCTTCGCCACCGCCCTTATCGCCGAGATCCCACACGGGGGCGGCAGTATCGGAATCCTCAACTGCGGCCATCCCCCGCCGCTGCTCCTGAACCGCGGGGAAGTCCACGCCCTGGAGCCCACCGTTCCCTCGCCGCTTCTCAACCTCGCGGAGCTGATCGGTGGTCACTACAACATCGACACCTTCGGCTTCGCCCCTGGCGACCTGCTGCTGCTCTATACCGACGGTGTCGCCGAGGCTCGCGACCGCGACGGCGAGTTCTTCCCGGTGGCGGCCTGGTTGCACCGGCAGCCCCCGGGGTGCCCCGGCGAACTGCTCGACGCTCTTCACCACGACCTCCTCCACCACAGCAGAGGACGCCTCGACGACGACATCGCCGCCCTCGCCGTGCGCCGCTCCTCCCCGGAACCGCTTGACGGCCAGAGGGATCAGCCTGCTTAGCCCGGATCATCCACCGGCGGTGATGCAGAGCGACTGCACAGCGAATTCGCCATGCCCGAATCAATGATCAAAAATGATCCAACGGTCGTAGTGGTACAGGAGGTACGCGCTGCCCACTGGATTCCCATCGGCGTGCTCTGCTCAACCGCGTCTCCGGTGTGAAGTAGGTAGCCGCCTTTGTCGTGCCGGGTGGTCACCGCCCGGTGCTGCTGCCACGTTTACGCATCGCTCGGCCACGAGACCCACCCAGCCCACCAACGGCCAGCGGAAACGGCCTAGCCTTCGTACGGCTACTTTTCCGTTCACTCGTGAGGGGTAGCCGGGCGGCGGGTGGTCCTCCGCCGGGACCTGCGACTGGCACGCTGTGGTGGCATGACCACTACCAGCAACAACGCGCTCATCGAGGAGTTCCGGCGCATGGACGCCGACGGCGACGGGGTCGTCGACCTCACCGACTTTCTGCGTGCGCCACGTAAGCTCCTCGCCGCCCTCGGCGTCCCGGAGGACGCCCCCAAGGCCCAGGCCCTGATCCAGGCCAACGAGACCCAGTGGGGCTCTTTCCTCTCTCTGGGCGACGCCGACGGCAACGGGGCCCTGACCGCTGACGAGTACGTGACCATCCGCACCTCGCCCGAATTCCGTTCCCCGAACCGCCCGGGCAAGGGGGAGGTCTGCCAGACCCTCTTCGCCGTCCTCGACGGTGATGACGACGGCACCATCAGCCGGGACGAGTTCCTCCGCGCGGCCGACTTCCTCTGCATGCCGCCGACCGAGGCGTCGGACTACTTCGCGATGCTCGACAGCGACAACGACGGACAGCTGAGCGGCAAGGAGTTCCTGAAGGCGGTCAAGCGCTTCTACACGAGCTGAACCCGACGTAGGCAGTCCGTGGAGGCCGCCCGTCGCTGGGGGCCTCCACCCTGTGCGGCCCCTCTGGGGGTGGCGCCGCGCCCGGCAGCCGAGCCAGAGCGTGAGGCTGGATCAGAGCCACGGGGTCCAAGAGCGCGGCCGTGAACTTGTCACCCCGAGTGGAGTGGTCCGTGCAGGCTCGGCCGAGGGCGCCCCTTGCTGCGATGAATTCCGCCCGGATCGCAAGTCTGCTCTGGTGAATGTCGTAGGACGTCGTAGGACGTCGTAGGACGTCGTAGGACGTCGTAGGACGTCGTAGGAAGGACGTCGCGCGACGCTGCCCGGCACGAGACACCACGGAGGACACCATGACGACCACGCCCGGCAACGCGAGCAGCAACCTCCCCGGCAAGCCGCCGGTCGTCGATCTGGCTACCTGGCAGGCGGCGCGCGAGGAGCTGCTGGTCCGCGAGAAGGCGCACACCCATGAGGGCGACGCGATCGCCGCGGCCCGGCGGCGGCTGCCGATGGTCGAGCTCGACGGCGCGGCCGAGGTCACCGGCGCTGACGGGCCGGTCCCGTTCCTCGACCTGTTCCAGGGTCGCGACGAGCTCGTGGTCTACAAGCACATGTGGTACGACGGCGCGCCGCACCAGGGGCAGTGCGAGGGCTGCACCACCACGGCATGGCACGTGAAGGACGCCGTCTACCTCAATGCCCGGGGCGTGTCGTTCGCCGTCCTGACCTCGGGCCCGTGGGACGAGGTGGCTCCCTATGTCGAGTTCATGGGGTACACCCAGCCCTGGTACTCGGTGCGGGGCGTGGAGGCACCGGTCGGCGGAGGAATGGGGCACATCGTCTGCTTCCTGCGCGACGGCGACCGCGCGTTTCTCACCTACTCCACGACGGGCCGTGGCAACGAGCCGGTCAACGGGTCCCTCGGCCTGCTCGACATGACGCCCTACGGCCGCGGCGAGGCGTGGGAGGACCACCCCGAGGGCCGGCCCGTGATCGGCGATGTCCGCGAGGGGTACCCGTCCGAGGGCCGCCAGGCCTGCTGGTACTGGCGCTCGGACGCGGACGGGAACGCCACCTGGGGCCCCACCAGCCGGCCCGTGCCGCAGTGGACCCGCCCCGGCGCGACCCCCGTGGAGAGCCTCGGCCGGCAGGGCCACCACCACTGACGCGCCTTCGTCGGCGTCGGCGTCCACGTCGGCGTCAAAAGGTGTCAGGCGCCGGGCGGAACCTCCGGGCTATGCGAACGGCCTCGCGCGCTCGGCCGGCGGGCGGTTCCGACGACGAAGGTACCCAACTCCCCTCACCGACACACTGTGCGACTACCCATCAGGTTCTCAGTCGTTGCGTCCGCCGTCTCGGAAGATCCGGTCCAGGTGGGCGTCCAGGACGGCGGCGGCGGACTCCGGGCTGCGCTGGCCGGCGAGGATGCTGGTGCCCAGCCCGGCAGACATGGCGAGCAGGCTGATCGCCTCTACACGTGCGTCCGTACCGGGCCGTGCGAGATGCGCATCCTTCGCCTGCTGGAGCAGGTCGGTCACGGCATCCTCCGCGGCGTCGGGGCTCTTGAGAAAAGGCTGATCGGCCAGCGCGGCGTCGGTGACGGCGAGAACGGCGTACGAGGTGTGGACGAGGTGGAAGGTGCGGCTCCCCTCGTCGGTCGGCAACGAGGCCAGGAGCATGGCCTCGATCGTCGCACGCGGCCCCGGGTTCTCCCCGGCGGCACGGACCCGGGCGGCGACCCGCTCGCCGAACCCGGCGGCCAGGTGCTGCAGCCCGTAGAGCAGCAACTTCTCTTTGGTCTCGAAGTAGTACTGCACGAGCCGCAGCGACACCCCTGCCTCCGCCGCCACATCGCGCATTCCCACCGCGTGCAGTCCGCGCCGTCCCGCGACCCGGACGAGCGCCTCGGCGATCTCGGTGCGCCGCTCCTCGTGGTCCACACGCTTCGGCATCGGCTGCTTTCTCCGCTCGTCGAATCCTGGCTCCGGGACCCATCAGGGCACCTTCATGATACAGACGTACCATGATCGTGGTACGGTCGTACCACGAAAACCGAAAGCGTTTCCGGAGGTGACTCACCGTGCCCGAGACCAGGGCCGAAGCCCGCGCCGATGTCGGCCGCTACGTCAACGACGCCTTGCGCGACCGGTACTTCACGGCCTGCGACGCGCTCTACGCGATGGGCGCGCCCCTCCGCGCGGAAGTCGACGTGGAGACCAGCTTCGGGACGACGCACGTCTACCGGTACGGCCCCACAGACCCCGCGGCCCAGTCCCGCACCCCGATCGTGCTGGTGCACGGTGCGGGCAGCTGTTCCGCCATGTGGTACCCGAACACCGCCGCGCTCAGCGCCGACCGGCCCGTCTACGCGCTCGACACTCCCGGCGACCCGGGCCGAAGCGTCCAGCGAGAGCCCATCCACCAGCCCGAACGCGCCGCCCGATGGCTGGACGAAACGCTCGCCGGCCTCGGCCTCGACCGTGTCCACCTCATCGGCTCCTCCTACGGCGGCTGGCTCACCCTGAACCAGGCGTACCGCAAGCCCGGCCGCCTCGCCTCGGCGACCCTGCTCGACCCCGGCGGACTGGAGAAGGTCGGCCTGCGCTTCTTCGTCTGGATCTTCGCCAGCCTGTTCGCGACCTCCGCGCCCAAGGCGCTACGCCCACGCCTGGCAGCCTGGCTGGAACAACCGGTCATCATCGTGCCCGAGCTGCGCACGATGATCAGGTCCGGCGTCCGCGCCTACCGCATACGGCGCCCGGCCCCGCTCCCCCTCAGCGCGGACGAGCTGCGCACCATCCGCACCCCCCTCTACCTCTTGCTCGGCAGGCGGAGCCTCCTCGTGCATCCGCAACGCCAAGTGGAGCGCGTCCCGCGTCTGGTACCGGGGGCCCGCGCCGAGATCATCTCGAACACCGGCCACGGACCACAGATCGACCACGCGGAGCAGATCAACAGGCGGATGCTCGACTTCATGGACTCCCTCGACTGACCGCCACCGTAGCCGAGGCGCCACCACCGAGCCTGGTCTCGTGACCGGTCGCCCTCGTCTTCGTCCCGCCGCGGTGGCCTTGCTGGTGGGCGCATCCGTGTGCCTGGCAGGCATGCTGGCGAACGGCGGCGTGGAGGCTTGCGGTTCGCGCGAGGGGCCCGTCGGTGCGGCCCTCAGGGTGACGGCGTGACGGCGTGACGGCGTGACGGCGTGACGGCGGGCCTGGTTGACTGTCGAGCTCGGGCGACGAGTCCTACCGCGTCCCAACCACCGCCGCCGAACGCGCCAAGCTCACAAGAACTTGAGCGATCGTCGCCCTCGGAAAGTCAGCCTGGCCCTGGACAGCGGCGCGCGCACCAGTCATGAACAGCGAAACGCGCGGAACCGTGCCCCCGGCCGTGGCCGGGGGCACACTTGAGGGCCCTACACCCCGCCTACGCCCCGCCTTCGGCGGTCCAGATCCGGCTACGCACATCCCTTCCGCGCAGCACCTGCACCCGCCACGGGTCGATCGCAACAGGTGGTACTCCGGGTCCGCCGGTCCGCCGCGCCAGTAGCCGCGGGGTCGTAGCCGACCCCGGGTGGGCTGCCCTCGCGATAGAGCTCCCACGCGTGGCGTTTGGTGGGCTCGTCCTCGACCCACCTGGAGACGCTGTCGATGAACACGGCGTTCTGCCGTGGATTCCAGTAGGAGTAGGTGGTGTGCGGATTGTTCGCCAGGTGCGCCGACTTCACCGGTGTCCTGTAGGCGGCGAGCCAGCCGACGGGGCGGCCGTCGATGACCTCCCAGATGGGCAGGAGTATGCGCGCCCGGGGGCGGCTCTTCTTGTCGACGGTGATCATCGTCGCGTATGCGATGTCGCTGATGTACTGGAAGAACTCGCTCTCCACGTCGGAGAAGGAGCGCACCTTCAGCGCCATGGCGCCGCCTCCGTCTCTGCGGCGCTCAACGCGCCGCCCCTGTCGTCTCGGCACCTTCGGCGGTGGACCGCGCTGCCCGCGAGGCGTCGGCATCCGTCGCACGGGGGCGGCCGCGGAGGCCGAACGCGCTGATGAGCGCGGCGAGGGCCGCTGCGATGAGCGGGACGAACAGGGCGGCGTGGTAGCCGTCGAGCAGGGACCTGGGGGATCCGCCGTCGCCGGTGGCCGCGACGTTGACGGCGGTGACGGTGGACAGGCCGAGGGCGGCGCCGAACTGGAAGGAGGTGTAGAGGAGGCCCCCCGCGAGGCCCTGCTCCTCCTCGTCGATGCCCTCGGTGGCGACGATGGTGAGCGGGCCGTAGGTGAGGGAGAACGCCAGGCCGAGGGTGATGAAGCTGGGGAACATCGCTGCGTACGTCCAGTCGTCGCCGACCGGCAGGAACAGGGCGTAGGACAGCACAGCCAGTCCCAGGCCGCCGAGGATGACCCTGGCGTTGCCGAAGCGGTTGACGAGTTTGGGGGTGAGGGTGGGTGAGAGTGCGGCGTCGATGCCGATCACCAGGAGCGCGAGACTGGTCTGGACCGTGGACCAGCCGCGCAGCTCCCGCAGATACAGCACGGCGATGAACTGGAAGCCGAAGAAGCCGCCGGAGAAGAGCAGCGCGGCGAGGTTGGCGCGCACCAGGGGCCCGCTGCGGAGGATTCCCAGCCGCACGAGCGGGGCGGCCGCCCGGCGTTCGGTCAGTACGAAGACGGTGAGGAGCGCGAAACCCGCGGCGAGGGTTCCCAGTGTCTGGCCCACACCGGTGTGGGCGGCGCCTTCGACGGCGAGGACGAGAAGCACGATCGCGCCGGTCACGGTGACCGCCCCGAGCAGATCGATACGCTGCCCGGCGCGGTCGGGTCGCTTCGACTTGGGGATGAGGGCGAGGGCGGCGACCAGGATGAGGAACGACAGGACTACGGGGGCGAAGAACACCCAGCGCCAGTCGGCCGAGGTCAGCAGCCCTCCGACGACCAGGCCGATGGAGAAGCCTCCGGCCGCGGTGCCCGAGTAGACCAGGAGGGCCTTGTCGCGCTGTGGCCCTTCCGCGAAGCCGGTCGTGATGATGGACAGCCCCGCCGGAGTCATGAATGCGGCGGCGACTCCCGTCACGAAGCGGGCGGCGATGAGCGTGCGTCCATCGTCGGCGAAACCGCCCAGGCCGGAGAAGAGCAGGAACACGGTGAGCCAGAACAGAAACATCCGTCGCCGGCCGAAGAGGTCCGCCACTCGTCCGCCCAGCAGCATGAACCCGCCGTATCCCACAACGTACGCGCTCATCACCCACTGCAGCTCGCCGGTGGACATCCCCAGGTCGGCACGGATCGATGGCAGAGCCACGTTGAGCATGGCCACATCGATGCCCTCCAGGAAGATCGCTCCACACAGTACGAAGAGCACTCCCCAGGCACGCCCGCTCAGGCGGGCGGCACCGGGCTCCGGCGGCGGTGGTGACATGGAGGACGTGGAGGACGTGGAGGACGTGGAGGACGTGGACACAGGATGGCTCCTTGAACCAGAAAGGGAAGGAAAGGGAGGGGAGAAAAGAGAGAACGCAGGCGTCGCAGGCGGTTACCGAACCACCTGTCAGTTCCCTCTTGTAACCGCCTCGATCCTGGTGCACCCTGAACGACCATGGAAGAAGGCACTTTGAAGTCACCGAGTCACTGCACGGGAACCGAGGACGACCAGGCCCGCCAGTGGGACACTCGAGAGGGCTGCGAGGTCCGTCAGATCCTCGATCGCGTGGCTGACAAGTGGTCGCTGCTCGTCATCGCCCTGCTCGACCGCCGCACCCTGCGTTTCACCGAACTGCGGCGCGAGATCGACGGGATCAGCCAACGCATGCTGACGGTGACACTGCGCCAGTTGGAACGCGACGGGCTGGTGCGCCGGACGGTGCACCCGGTCGTCCCACCGCGCGTGGACTACCAACTCACCCCGATGGGCGCGACACTGCACCACACCATCCAGGCGCTCGTTGCCTGGACCGAGGACCACCAGGACCAGATCGCCGCCGCACGCACCGAGTACGACCAGCGCGAGGCCGAGGCCAAGAGCACCCAGATGGCGATGGACGGGGCCTGAGCCGGGCCCGCCGGCCGCTGAGGGCCGTACGCCGACCCCGACCCCACGACGATGAGGCTGAACTGCCGGCGCTCTACGACTTCCCCGCCGAGCACCGGATGGGCCACCATCCTCGCGAAAGCCCACGATCGGCCCGGAGGTGTCATGCCCCTGCAGATGACGTTGCGCGCGATCACACTCGACTGTCCTGATCCGCTGGCCCGACCAATCCGTTCCTCAGCAGTTCCACCTCGACTTCGCCGTCGACGACCTGGACGAAGCCGAGAAGCGGCTACTTGAGCTTGGCGCGAGCAAGCCGGATCACCAGCCGAATGAGGACAGGTGGCGGGTTCTCATCGATCCGGCTGGGCATCCTTTCTGCCTGGTCAGAGGCTGATGGACGCTGACATCGGCGAGGGTGTCGGCGACTACGGCCATTGGGGCAGCCAAGGCTGTATGACGAGCCACCAAACACTCATGGACCGGGCCGACGGTGCGCCCGGTCCATGAATTGATGCAGCTGACAGCTGACAGCAGTCAGCACTCAGCACTCAGCACTCAGCAGTCAGCAGTCAGCAGTCAGTATCAGTGATCAGTACTGAATGGTGTGGTTGTAGAGGATGTTCCGGGCCGTCGTGCCGCTGTCCAGGCCGTAATCGGGCCGGTCGTTGACGAAGTACTCGCGGAAGCTGGACTGCCAGGTCCGGGACATCATGGTGTTGCTCTTCGTCCAGCCGCCGTCGACCTGGGACCACAGGTCGACCAGCGCGGTGGCCACGCGGGCCTCGCAGGCATCGCCCGAGTCGATGCCGTTCGTGGAGCGGTCATTGGCGAGGTTCATGGAGCTGCCGTTGCCCCAGTAGTACGTGGTGTCGTTGAAGGTGTGGAACGCCACTGCGTTGGCGAAGCCCTCGGTCCAGCCGCAGCTGGTGGAGGAGGTGCGATTGACGTAGTGCGGCGAGCAGTTGCTCACGTTCGGCCACCACCCCTTGTAGAGCTTGCCCATGAGGGCGTGGCCCGCTTCGTGGACGGTGGTGTGCTCGGAGTCGGGGTCGTTGTCCGCCAGGTGGATCTTGTCGTCGTTGGTGGTCCAGTACGTGCCGTCGGTGGAGCCGGGGTACCACTGGACGGTGATCGGGGTGCAGTGACCGTCCTGCTGGCTGGTTGCCCAGCAGGTGGTGGTCGAACCGCGGTTCCACCACAGCTTGTTGAGGGTGTCGAAGGCGTGCCAGGCACGGCTCTGCCCCTCGTTGGCGTACACGTTGCCCAGGTTGGTATTGCCCGAGATGTTGTTCAGCGAGTACGTGGCCGTGGCGTAGCGGCGGCCGCTGCCGTCGACCACCGACCACATCCGGCCGGCCTGCGTCTGGAACTCCACCCATGCCTGGGAGATGGCGGAGGTGCTCGGGGTGTAGCAGAGGTTGAACTTGCCGTTGCCGTTGCCGGTCATTCCCGTGGCGAGCTTCTGCGTACCGCTGTTGGCGGTCGGCTTGCCCCACAAGGTGATGTTGACGTTGCTGACCGGCTCGTCCCGGTTGGCCTTGCCGTTCCAACTGCCGCCCTCGGCAGACTGGAACCGGTTGCGGAACGCGCCGCCGACGCAGACCTGGGCGCTGGACGTGGCCGCGGCGGTGGCGCGCGGGGAGGTCGGCGCCGAGGCAGTCGAAGCATGGCCAGGAGCAGGGGCCTTGGGCGTAACCGGGCGTGCCGGGCGGATGCCGGCCCCGGGGCGGTGGGCCGGGGACGCGTCGGCCTTGGTGACCGCGACGCCCTTGTCGGAGGAGCCCTCGGACCTGCCGACGGTGAGCTCCACCGAGTCGTGCCCGGCGCGGCGCGGGTCGGGGCGGTCGATGTCGCTGATGTCCGCCTGGATCTGGGCGGGTCCGGCGGCGACGGCCTTGACCTTGAGCTTGACGGTGCGGGTGCCGGGCGTGAGGGCGAGAGTCCGGCTGGTGCGCTGGCCGAACGTGTCCGTGGTGGGCGCGGCGAGCCCGGATGCCTTGCCGGTCATCCGGAGCGCGGGCGGCAGTTGGATGGACAGGCCGGCGTGTTTGACATCGGTCTGCGCCCGGACGTCGACGGTGAGAGTGGCCTGCTCACCGACAGCAGGCAGATGGTCGAGAGAAGCGGTGACGCCGAGACAACTGAGCGGCGCCTCGGAGTGCTTCTCCGCGGGGCGGATCGTGCAGGTGCCGCCGGCCGGGGTGGTCGTGCCTGCGAACGCGGACGGCACGACGACGATTGCCAGACAGGCGCCTACGCCTGCCAGCGCGGTCAGGGCGACGGGTTTCGTGACCCGTATTCGGGACATGGGCATGCCTTTCTGCGGCGCGCACGACCCCGGTCTGGCACGACTGGGGCCGGTGCACGCAGGCAGAGCTGTGAGGGGGGTTGGGCACTGCACCCCGCGGCACTGCAGCAATCAACCACCGGATCAACCGTTGGCCAGAGCAGCACTTTGAGTGACAGTGGCCGAAACCATATACCTATGGCCTGCGTATGTCATCGCCCATGCGGAAGATGTGGATCAGGTACGAACTAGTGGCATTCGGCAGTGGTGTTGCGCCACACCGGGCCGCCCGCACCTTGCCGATCCCGTCCCGCCCCGGCCGCTCTGCCGCCAGGCGTTCCGCATGGCCTCACGAGGCCCGCGACGGCATGGGCCACGTCCTCGTCTACGACGAGCAGTTCGTACGCCGCGACGGTGACGAGCAGCCCCAGCTGCACGGAACCCTGGCCACAGGTCGGATCAAACGGCGGTACTTGCGGTTCGCGAGGGCTTGGGCTGCTTATGGCTCGTCAGCTCATGCGGCGTAGCTGTGATGTGGTGCTGCTGGCCAAGAAGGCGATGGCCTCGCCAGACCGCCTCGCCGGCTTCGGCTGCGTCGCACCGGTCCCATGCGACTCCGGCAAGATCAGTGAAACCGGCGGCGCCCTGAGCGATACAACCATCGCCTCCAACTGGTCTTCTGCACCTCCGCGCTGCTCAGCATCAGAAGGTGCGAGGATTCCCGCCGGTTTTACGATCGCAAGCGAGCTGAGGGCGAGCGCCAAACCCGGGCCGTCCGCGCTCTCGCCCGCCGCCGTGTCAACGCCCGCTGGGACCTGTTCCGCGACAGGCGGTGTGACGAGCTCAGCTTGGGGTTCAAGGTGCGGGCCGGAAATGCGCCTCGTACTTGAGCGGGGTCAGTTCTGGGCGGTGGGTCGTACGACGATCTCGTTCACGTCGACGGTTGCCGGCTGCTCGATGGCGAACGCGATGGCTTGGGCGATCGCCTCCGGCGGGATGGCCATCCGGTCACGCATCTCCGTGATCCGTGCTCGGACCTGAGGATTCGTTGATGCCTCGGCGAATTCGGTCCCGACGACGCCGGGCGAGACGGTGGTCACCCGCAGGGAATCACCGGCTTCCTGGCGCAAGCCTTCGCAGATGGCGCGGACCGCGAACTTCGTACCGGCGTAGACCGCCATGGTCGGCACGATGCGAAATGCGGCCGTGGAGGCGATGGTGATGAAGTGGCCCGCGCCCTGGGCACGGAAGACCGGCAACGCTGCGCCGATTCCGTGCAGCACTCCCTTGATGTTGACGTCGATCATCCGGTCCCACTCGTCGACGCGTAGGTCGTCGAGGGGAGAGATCGTGCCGACCCCGGCATTGCTGACGAGCGCGTCGAGGCGGCCGAATCGCTCGCCGGCGAGGGCGACCAGGGCGTGCAGGTCGTCCCGTCGTGTCACGTCCGTGCGGGTCTGCACGGCCATGCCACCCGACGTCTCGATCCGCGCCACCAGCTCCGCAAGGCGCTCGGACCGGCGCGCCCCCAGGACGAGCCGCGCGCCTCGCTCGGCAAGCAGCAGTGCGGTCGCCTCGCCGATGCCGCTGCTGGCTCCCGTGATCGCCACGACCTTGCCGTCGATTCCCGCCACGATGTCCGCCTCTTTCTTCTGAATTACCGGTAGCCGCTGACCTACAGAGGTCGTCTAGAGGCCATCTAGAGGTCATCTATGGGAGCTGCACCTCCCACTCGGGATCCAGTGTGTGAGGTCTTTAGCCTGGTATCCAGAACGTATTTATTCTGGAACCAGGGGTGCCATCCACCATGCAGAAGCAGTCGAACCAGCGCCGTGAGCTGGGTGCTTTCCTTCGCAGCCGCAGGGAGCGGATCACCCCTGACCGGGTCGGACTGCCACACACCGGCCGACGACGGACCCCCGGGCTGCGCCGGGAAGAACTCGCGCTGCTCGCCGGGATCAGCGCCACCTGGTACACGTACCTCGAGCAAGGCCGGGACATCCGTGCCTCGGACCAGGTGCTCGACGCCCTCGCCTCGGCGCTGCAACTCGACCGGTACGAGCGCGGTCATCTCTTTCAGCTCGCCGGTCACGCGGCTGCGGCCGAAACCGAAGCACCCGAGCCGCTCGCCGCCGAGGTGGCAGCCGTCCCGCTCCTGCTCCAGCCCAACCCGGCATACATCATCGGCGGCAACTACGACGTGCTGAGCTACAACCGGGCGGCCGACGAGCTGTTCCCGCACCTCACCGCGGCGCCGGACCGGCCGGCGAACTTCGCCCGCTGGGTGTTCCTCGAACCTGCCGCCCGGGACGTTCTGGTCGACTGGGAGCTCGAGGCACGCGGCCTGCTCGCCCGGCTGAGGACACTGGCCGGACGCCACCCGGGCGACCCCCGATACACCCGGCTGATCGACGAGCTGAACGCGGGCAGCCCGGAAGTGCGTGCCTGGTGGCCGCAGTACGACGTGCAGGCACGGCACGGCGGACGGAAACGGCTGCGGCACCCGGGACGCGGGGTGATCGACTTCGCTTACACCGCCTTCCACCTGGCCGAACAGCCAGAACAGACACTGGTGATCTACTCCGACATCCGGGAATCGGCTGATGGAGCGTCACGCAGCCCATCGCGCTGGCGGCTTGACGAACCGCATCAGGAATCGATGGCACACGACCACACTTCGGTGACCGGCACAGCTGAAGTCTGATGACCGTGAGGTTCGTAGTCAGATGTGGGGAGCCCCGTAGTAACTCGCGAGCTCACGGTGATATTCGTCGTCGCTGATGTGCTTTTCCCTATCGAAATCCGGGGCGTTCTTGATCTCCTCCTTCGTACGAGCGACGTAGAGCGTCGTGGCCTCGAAATCAATGGAGGAGATCACGCCGGCCGGGAGCAGGACATGCTTGCCGAATATCCACCCGCCGGTGTCGACCACCAGCCAGGAAGCGCCGACCTCGTCGGAATGCTCGTCGACCGTGCCCACGCTGCCGTCGATCGCCTCGACCCTGAATCCGGTCAGTTCGGAACCCGGTCGGTAGCCCGAGGCATCCTGATAGCTCCACATGTTGCCCGTCATGAGAAGAGCTCCAATTTGGCCATGAGTCAGAGATGTGAGGGCAGGGCCGGACGTAGTGAACCGTCGAACCGTCGAACTCGACTACCACCGATACCGGCGGCCCCTCTGTAGCGAGGGTGAGCAGCACGAGAAGCGACGGAATCGTGGCTTCCCATGTCAGGCCGTGTGGCCTCGACTCCCGCCTGGGAGCGCTCCCTCCTCAGGCAATTATGCGCCCGACACCGGCCGACTGCCCGCCGCGACAACCGGTGAAGGCGGCGACCCAGGCCGGTTGGATCACCAACACCGCCGCCCAGTCAACCGTGCTCGAGCACCCCGCGCCCCCCGTACGAGCAACGCCGTGTCGGCCCGGCGAGGGATGTCTCAGGACCTGCCGCGACCGGTGACATAGTCTCGCGCCCGATCGACGAGGCCGAGTCCCGGCGCGAGGAGTTTGTTCGCCGGAGGGGCGGTGGGTGCGGACGGGTGGGGGTGGGTGGGCGCGGTCTTCTTCGCCAGGCGGATCTTGTCGCCGAGCTTGGCCAGGTCCTCCGGCGAGCAGATCCGGTGCAGCTGCGGGAAGAGATTCTTCTCCTCGTCGCGCATGTGGCTGAGCACCGATGCCTGCACCTCGGTGAACAGCTGCTCAAGCTGGGGATCGTCCGCGGAGCACCCTTCGATCCGCTTGAGCAGCGTCTCCACCTTCGCGTGGTCCTCGATCTCCTTGTCGGCCAGGGTGCCGCCGCGCGGCAGACGCTCGCGCACCGTCGGGTAGAGGTATTCCTCTTCGGCGACGGAGTGGCGCACCAGCTCGATCGTGAGCTGGTCGATCAGGCGTTTGCGATCTTGGAGGCCACTGGGGAGCGTCGCGATCTGTTCGAAGAGGCCCTCGACCTCCCGGTGGTCGGATGTCAGTTCCGCGATCATGTCGCCGTCGTGTGCCATGGTTCCTCCCGGTGCGGTGTGTCCCTGAGGTGGTGCATTCCTGAAACGGCTCTGGGCAGCCCGCGCACGGTGCGGCGGGCGCGCATCACCGGTTCCCGAGCCCGCAGGCAGCTAACGGGCGGAGCCCCGGTTGGCCTGGTGCTTTCACCCCCGTCGCAGGCATTCGCGTGACCCGGGGCCCGGCGCTATGGCGCGATGGCGCGATGCCGAATTCCTGCGGGCTAGGGAGAGCGCGATGGCTCGTCCGGCTCAACTGGGCGTACCCCAGGGCTACTTGTAGTAGCGGTTGTCTTCGACGTCGACCACCGGGGCGCCGGGGGACGGTGGCTGGGTACGCCGCCGCTTGAGGATACTCACATACGACGCGAGACCGATGACGCCAACGATCATCAGAATGACGCCCACGAGGTCGAGATTGACTCCGGCCATGTGCCAGTCCACCGCGAAAGTGAGGATCGCCCCCACCGCAAGCAGACCGATGCACCCGCCGATACCCATCGTCTCAGCCTCCGTATCTGGTGGAAGTAAGGCCTGTTGAGGTTCGCGTACCCGACGGCGGGCGGCTTATGTCGTCGGCCGCCTGGCTCCCGCCCGCCGACACGCTCTCATCTGCTCACACTTGGCACTCTCCGCGCCTGGTGACGCGACCGCCCTTGATCCACCGCCTGATGATCTACGGCGTGTGTCTGTCAGCCGGACTCCACAAGCGCGGCGATGCCTTCGAGCACGCAGGTGAGGCCGAAGTTGAGTGGGTCCTCGTCGGTGGGGGCGAATGCGCCTTCGGCGACGGCGCGGGTGAGGGCTGGGAAGCGCTCGCCGTGGCGGGTGAGTTGGTCGGTGGTGAGGCGGTCCCAGTCCGTGCTGGATTCCTCGTCGTAGTCGAGCACCTGGTGAGTGAGGCTGCGGACGTGGCCCAGGACGAGGATCACGGCGTCGTGCCGCTGTCGGGCGGTGAGACGGGAGGGCTCGAGGGCGGCCAGGGCCGCGTCGAGCCAGGCCACCTGGTGGGGGCCCATGGCCTGCCGGCGCATCCCGGTCGCGGTCAGTATCCAGGGATGGGCGCGATAGACGTCCCAGCAGGCGCGGGCCCAGGCTTCGAGCCGGGGACGCCAGCCGCCGAGGACACGGGTGAGGTCGGGCGGATCACTGAGCACCGTGTCGACCATGAGGTCGACGAGGTCGGGCTTGCCGGGGACGTAGCGGTAGAGGGCCATGGTGGTGACCCGCAACGTCTCGGCCACTCGCTGCATCGAGAGGGCCTCGAGGCCCTCCGCGTCGGCGATCTCGATGCCGCAGCGGGCGACCTCGGATGGTGTCAGCTTCGGCTTGGGGCCTCGTCGGGGACGGTCGGCTTCGCCCCACAGCAGCGCGAGGCTGGTACGCGGGTCCCGCTTGCTCTCCCTGTTCGCCGGCACGGCACCGGCCTCCTTTCCTGTCTCCCCCGCCTGCCCCTCCGGGTGCCCTTGCCGGACGTCGGCCATCCGGGCCGAGGGGGACTGCCAGGGGATGTTGCCACCCGTCCAGAAACTGTGTACAACATACACAGCTATCCACTGCGTAGCACATACACAGTTTCTGGGGGTTCTTATGCTCGGCACCGTTCTCACCGCTGCCACCACGGCCGTTGTCGCCGCCCCGGCAGCCGGGCTTCTCGCTCGCCGCGGAATCATCCGCTCCCGCAACGCCCGCCTCCTTGGCATCACTGGCGCCCGCGGCATCGACGAGCGGTACTTCGCCCGTATCGGCGGGATCGACCAGTGGCTCTCCGTCCGCGGGGAGGACCGCACCAACCCGGTCATCGTGGAACTGCACGGCGGCCCCGGCTCCGTGAACTCGATCCTCATGAACCGCACCCGTGACTGGGAGCGGCACTTCACCCTGGTGCGCTGGGACATGCGGGGCGCCGGCAAGACCCTGCGGCGCTCCGGTGCCGACGGCCAGGGTGAGCTGACCTTCGCACGGTTGCTGGCGGACGCCGTCGAAGTGGTCGAGCATGTCCGGGCCCGGCTCGGCACAGCGCGGGTCATCGTGCTGGGGCACTCCTTCGGCAGTGCTCTCGGACTGCGCCTCGCCCGCAGTCACCCGCAGCTGGTCGCCGCCTACGTCGGCACCGACCAGAAGGTCTTCGACGGCGGCCGGGACACGTCCGACTACGCAGCCCTGCTGGACCGGCTCCAGCGGGCGGGCAAGAAGAAGGAGTTGGCGGCCGTACGGAAGATGGGACCAGATGCGCGTGCCTGGACGGCCGAGCAGCACAGCCACTTCAGCCGCTTCGCCTCCGCGACCGACCCGCAGACCTTCGGTGCCATGAAGTCCGTGGTCATGAAGTCGCTCTGGTACTCGCCACTGCACTCACTCCGCGAACTGATCACGTTCTTCCAGGGCTTCAAGGTGTCCGCCGAGATGCTGCCAGGCACCGCAGGGTTCGACGACTGGGCGGACGGCACCCGTTTCGAGGTCCCGTTCTTCGTCGTTCAGGGCGCCGACGACCTGGTCAACACCGCTGCCCGCGCCCGTTCCCTCTTTGACGCAGTCCAGGCACCGGTCAAGGAGTTCACCCTGATCGAGGACGCAGGCCACTTCGCCGCCTACAAGCACCCGGACCGCTTCCTCGACTTCCTGCAAACCCGCGTCCGCCCCACCCTCACCCACACCGGCCCGGACGCCGCCACCGGCTTCGCGCCCAGCAGCACCGCAGCCACGGATGTGTAGCTGCGACGGTGACAGCGCCCTGAGGAGGGACTCGGCAGGCAGCGCCGAGGGCCGGGACGGGTCGGATGTTCAACGGGTCAGCCCGTCACCGGGACGAGGTCGGCTGCGCCGAATGAGACCGAGAACCGCTCGCACCAGATCACGGCGCTGCGAAACTTCCGCAGGTCCGTGCCGGCCGGGACGGTGTAGTTCTGGTTGCCGAGGTTGCCCTTGAGCTTCCCCAGCGCGACTGCCCCGTCACCGAGCCCCGCCTTCGCCGCGTCAGCGCCTCGGGCCGAAAGATAGACCCGTACATCCGGCCCCTCGGAGGTCTTGAGGTCCTCCAGTCTCAGCACCTGGCCACCGTCCGGCAGCCTGACCGTACGGGCGGTGCCGCTGGTGTCGTGCTCATGGGTGACGAAGCGGCCTGAGGCGAGGTCCTTGGGCCTTGTGCTGGTCATCGACGATCCCCCGCCCTTCATCCCGGCGTGGTCGTTCATCTGCGGCCGGTCCTTCACTTCGGGGGCGGAGGCGGTGGGCAGTTCCTCGTTCACCGAGGTGTTGGTGAACGCCTTCCAGGGTTGGAAGAGAGAGAGCCCGATACCGGCGACAGCCACCAGCACGAGAAGGAGAGACACAGTCGTACGGCGGGAAACTCGGGACACCAAGACCTCCTGAACGGGACAATCTGAACGGGGCAACCGGGCCGACCGTGATCGGCCGGCCCGTCATGCGTACAGCAAATCCGCACGCCGCCCCGTCGGGGTACCGGGGAGGACGCCCCGTAAGACACCGGTAACCAACCAGGCACGCAGGCCCGACCGGACGGCGAAGAGAGGGCGAGGCCTCACGCCTCCATGACGATCGAGTCCGCGCCCTTCCCGGCTTCCAGGCGCCATTCCTCTTCTGAGCCGATGTCGAGCTCACACCCCACATCCGGGATTCGATCAACGAGGAATGCACATGGGCCAACCATCCGACTGGCCCCGGTCGTGCACAGATGCTGCAGCGCTTCGACATGTGCGGCTGGTGCGCGTGCTACGGCCCTCGGCTCGGGGCAGGCCGAGCCAGACATCCGCTCAGCAGGACTCGCCATGCCCAGCACAACAATCCTCACGCCAAACGAACGACGTCTTGGCTCTCCACTCCGACTTCGTGATCGCGTCGGTGGCGTCAGTGGCGCCCCTTACTGTGGCGGTCTTCGGCCGGTGGCGGGGTGAGGAGAAGTCAGCCGGGTCGGGACTGAGCGGTACGACGTCCCCGTTCCAGGTGATCAGCGGGAGCGGGCTGAGGGGCCGGCTCGCGCGTTCCTTTGCGTTTCCGGCGAGTTCGGAGAGTTCGGCGCGCAGGTAGCAGGAGTCCCCTCGATCAGCCGAACGAGCCGGCCCAGGCGGGCCTACGCAGAGTCACTCCACGTCGAACTCCTCGAATGCTGTTCCCAGTCCTCTGGCCGCCCCGGTGTCTGGACCTGTTGGCTCTGGGGATCCGCCTCCCACGGCTCTCGACCGGTCCGCCGCAGCAGCCTGTTCAAGTCGTCCGCCGCCTCCGCTACCCCGGCTTCGGCGGCCTTCCCGAGCCATCGCCTGGCTGCAGCGAGATTCCCCGTGTGCCATGCGCTGACCCCCACGGCGTGCATGGCGCTGGGATCCCCGGCCTCGGCGGCCCTGCTGCGCCAGAGCCCCGCCTGCGCGCCGCTTCCCTCCTGTTCCAGCAACTGTGCCAGCTTCCCCATGGCTTCGGCCCGCCCCGCGTTGGCCGCCTCCCGGTAGCAGCGCATGGCGCGCTCGGTGTCGCCGAGCCTCTCCATCCGATGGCCTTCCCTGACCATTGCCGCCGGATCGCCGGTGACGGAGTCGGAGTGGGCCCGGTTCCTGGCGAGCGCGAGACGGCCGATCGTCTGGGTGTTGCGCAGTTCGGGGCGCGGATGGCCCTTGCTGGGCAGCACTCGGGCGAGATGGTCGTGAATGGTCTGCAGGGTGAGGAACTCCGTGGCGTCATCGGTGCCGTGCTGGAGGAGGTGAAGCAGTTCACCGGTGTAGGCGGTGTGGCGGGCGCCGACGGGAGCGCTGGAAGGGCGGTTCGCCGGTGATGATGCCAGGGTGCAGGTGCCGGACACGGTCAGCTGGCCCGCGACCACCGACGTGGTGGTGGTCATCGCGTCGACGGCCAGGCCGGAGAAGCAGCAGTCCAGGATGAGTACCCGGTTGTGCGCCCTGGCGTTCGCCAGTGTACGGCGCAGCAGGGCGAACGGCAGGGCCGTCCAGGCCACGAGCGAGGGATTGCTGGACGTTGCGGGCAGGGACAAGTACAGCTCGCCGTCCGGGCCGACCAGGCCATGACCGGCGTAGTAGACGAGCAGGAGGTCATCGGCCTCGTCGGCGGCAGCCACCAGCCGGGATCCGATGACGGCGGGGTCCGCCAGGTCCGCAGGGCCCTCGCCGCGCTGCCGTACACAATGCTCGTCCGGGAGCGCTGTGCCCCACGGACTGGTGAATGCCCTCGCCAGGTCGTCGATGTTGTTCCGCACAGCCGGCAGATCGGGCAGGCCGGGGTCCGTGAACGCGCCGAAGCCCAGCAGCAGTGCTCTGGACCGAGAGGGGTCGGGCAGGCGCATTCACCGCTCCAGGGCTTTGCGCAGCACGGCTTCCAGGTCCGGCTTCGGGACGTCCCGCAGGGTGATCTTGACACTTTGTCCGTCGGGGCCGGTCACCTCGATGTCCGCCGACGGACGGCGGTGCCTGATCCACACCGACAGCGAGGCCGCCAGTACCGATCCGGCCCCCTGGACGCCCAGAGCCACGACGAGGACCTCGGCGAGCGAGCCCATCTGGTCGGGGCGCGACTCGGGTGACTCGATGGCTGCCCGCCCACGCAACTCGTCCTCACGGGACAGCCACTCCGCCAGCCCGATCAGTTCAGCCGAGGCCGTCTCGCCCGTCAGCCGGATGTGCGCCTTCATCGCTCTCCCTGTTCAGTGCCCGAAACCACGCTGCGCTTCCAGGACGGCCTTCAGGTCGACCAGAGCGTTGGCCTCCCCGGCGTCGACCGCTTTCCTGCACCACTGCTCTCCGTCGGCCACTCGCCCCTGCACGGCAAGCACCAGGCCGAGCACCGCCATGGCATTGGCGCTGCCGGCGGCGGCCGCCCTGCGCAGCCACATCTCGGCCTCTTCCAAGTCGCCGCGATTGCTTGCGAGTCGACCCACCATGAACATGCCGAAGACGTTCCCCGCCCGGGCGGCTTGCAGGTACCACCGTTCGGCGTCGTCGGCGTCTCCCTGCTTCTCCGCCAGTGCGCCGGCTTTGACCATGGCCAGGTCCTCTCCGGCGGCGGCAGCCTTCGCGTACCACTGCTGCGCCTCTGCCAGGGCGCCGCGCTGTTCGAGAAGGTAGGCCAGCCGGACCATGGAGCTCTGGACCCTGGACTCGGCGGCCTCCCGATACCACTGCTCCGCCTCGGCGAAGTCCTCCCGCCGCTGCAGCAGCCTGCCCAGGAGGTCCATCGCCATCGGAACCCCCGCCTCGGCCGCACGCCGGCACCACGGCTCGGCCTCCGCGAAATCCCCCCACTCCATCAGCAGGCTCGCCAACAGGAGCATCGCGCGGACATCCCCGGCCTCGGACCCCCGCCGTAGCCACTCCCCTGCCTCGGCCGAGCGCTCCTGATGCTCCATCATCTCGCTCAGGGAGATCATCGCGGCGGTGTTACCCGCGCCGGCAGCCCGTCGGTACAGCGTCTCGGCCTCGACCGACTCGCCGCGCTCCTGCAGCACGGATGCCAGCAGAGTCAGCAGGTCGGCCTCGAGCGCGGCTGCTTCCTTCCCGTGATCTTCATCCGTCTCCGCCACCAGCGCCACGGCCTTGCGCAACAACCGCTCCGCCTCGGTGGCATCATCGCGTTGCCTCGCAAGAAGTGCGAGGTCCCTTATCGCTTCGCACTGCACCTGGATGTCACCCGCGCAGTCGGCTGCTCTCTGCAACCACTGCTGCCCTTCCTGCGGGCAGCCCCTGTGCTGCTGCAGGAGACCCAACTTCCACATCGCGAAGGCGTCGCCACGATTCGCCGCGGCCCGATACCACTCCTGCGCGCCCACGAGGTCGTCGCGCTCCTGGAGCATGAATCCCACAGCGCCCGCTGCGCCCGCGTGCCCCAGGTCTGCGGCCTTCCGCAGCCAGCGCTCCGCCTCGGCGAACTCCCCACGGTCCTTGAGCAGACCCCCCAGCCGCATCATTGCCTCGCCGTACCCGCCGTCCGAGGCGCGCCGCAGCCACTGTTCGGCCCCGGAGAAATCCTCCCGCTCCTGCAGCAGCCACGCCAGGCAGGTCATGGCGAACGGGTCGCCGCCCTCTGCGGCTGTGTGGTACTGCTCTTCCTCTTCCATCCGTCCCCCGGTCGCTCGTCCGTTCCATCCCGTTCTCTCGGGTCAGAAGTCCCGGCCGTGGCGCAGCGTGGCTGGCTGTTCTGCACGTTGCTGTCCCAACTGTCGTGGGGAGCGCTGAAATACCGATGAAATCTCGGTGGTGTGCGGGACGGGGGGCTGTGGGGCTTTGGGGTGGGCGCGGGGCCCGACACTGCGGTCATGCCCGACGGGTGGAGGGTCGAACAGGGGCAGCAGTACACGCGCTGCTGGGAGGACCACGAGACGATGCAGAGCATCTGCGAGACATACATCAGATGGCCCGACGGCAGTGAAACCGTGGTCTAGCTACCCTGCGCCCTTCCCACCGAGAGCGACCGCCGCACCGCGGTTGAGTCGCCCCCCTGCCCCGTCCGGACACTCCGGGCGGGGCTTGGCCGTCCCTCCGCTCTGGGCGTTGGAGCGGAAACCGGCGGCCGCTCAACGGCGGCCGCGGTGCTATTCCGCGCCGGCAAGGTTGGCAAAGACCACCAGGTTGTCCGGGTAGTAGTGCTGCGATGCGTCGTACTGACCACCGCACGTGATCAGACGCAGCCCCGCGTGATCGATGTTCTTGTAGACCTCGATGGTGGGGAACTTGTTCTTCGGGTACTGGGCGATGCGGCTGACAGTGAACTTCGAGGACTTCCCGTCCGTCCGGGCGACCTCGATCGTGTCACCGGCTTTCAACGAGGACAGCCGGTGGAATACCCCCGGCTTTCCGTTCCAGGTGACATGACCGGCGATGACGGCCGGGCCCTTTTCACCGGGAGCCGGGCCGGGCGTGTACCAGCCCGCCTTGGCGGGGTCGGCGGGCGTTTCCATCGTGCCGTCCTTCTTCCGCCCCAAGGGCACAAGGGTGGACGAGAGGTTGAGCGACGGGACGGAGATCCGCTGTGGGGCCGACTTCTCCGCAGCACCCCCCGTTTCCTGCGCACCGCCTTGACCACTCTCAGCTCCCGTTCCCGCTCCCGGGGCGGCCTGACCGCCCCGCGCGGGCTGCTGCTGGGCAGGAGGCGACTGCGAGACCGGTGTCTGGCCCCCGCATCCGCCGAGCAGCACCATCGCAGCGGCAACGGCGCAGAGTACGGCTTCGCGCTTGCCCCGGCCCCTCATGCGGCGCTCTGCTCAGTCGTCTCCGCAGCGGGGGTCGAGCGCCTTCTGCACTTCAGGACCAGCGCTCCGGCGACCGCTACGCAGGCAAGCCCGCCGGCGCCCACCAGGGCCCCGGGGCCCTCGTCGCTTGTGGGCGCCCCACCGCCCGTCTCCACGCCTCCCACGGGAAGGGACCCGACCGCCGCGCCCTCCACAATTCCGCAGTCCGCGGGCGCGGTGGCCTCCTGGGGCAGTTTGGGATCGAGCTCGCTCTTGCCCGCGCCGAAGTCGTACTTCTTGTTGCCGTTCGGGTCGATGCCGTGCTGCACGATGTGGAGGTCCTTGATGTGATCGACCACGTCTTGGGACACGGGGATGGTGCGCTCGTAGGAGAGGTTCCCCTGGGCGTCCGCCTTGGGCATACGGTCTACGGCGAGCCCGCTCTTCGGGCTGGTGTCGCCGTCGGTGGTGAGCGAGATGTTGATATCGCCGTAATGCACCGTGGCTTCGGTGTTGTTGATGATTCCGTCGCCGTCCGTGTCGGCGCTTGCGTCCGGGCACTGGAAGTCATGGCCGTCGGTGGAGCCGTGGAGATGCTGTGCGTGTGGCTGGCCCGGCACAAGCCCCTCCGACTCGATCTTCACGGTCAGCCGGGTGCCGTGGAGACTGAGCATTGCCGTGCCCTTGCCCTGGGATCCGTTCAGTTGGTTCAGGTTGATCTGGTACGCCTTCTCCCCGGCGGTAGCCGGGGCGGCGGCACCCGAGAGGACCAGGACGGCAGGCAGAACACAGAGGGCGGCGAGGCGAGCGGTGCGCTGGGATGTCACGGTCGTTCGTTCCCTTCCGGCGGTGTCCCGTCTGGGATCGCCGTGGTCTCGTCCGAAGGCCCGTGCAGTGCAACGATGCTTCTCACGGCTGGAGACCGCTTGTTGTTGCCCGGGCGCAAGTGGTCCGTAGTACGACGCCCACCGACGCCCCGCTCAGCGCACCGCTCGATGTGGCGCGCCTTGACTAAAACGACGGATTCTCTTGACAGGTACGTCTCTGATATGCGGCACACAGGACCCGTTCTCCGGCGGCGCCGTGGTGGCTGGAGACACTGAGATTCGGCAGATCGGTACCGCCCGGCCAACCTGCCCGCGTACGAGCCGACTCGGTCAACGACGACGGGGCCTGGGAAGACATCGGCAATACCTTGCACTCCAGTGCAGCAGCACCGCACTTGCCTGTTCTACGCCCCACCGCTCGGTTCTCCGGAGCCGTGGGCGGTGCCGCGCTGGGCGATGGCCGGCTTGATGCGGGCGGACAGCGCCTGGCCCAGCGCCAGCATGCTCAGGCCGAACATCAGGACGCCCAGGGGGACATGGAGCGACGGCACGTGAGCGATGCCCAGCGCCACCTGCACCGAAGCGAGTACGAGGAAGCCCGACGCGTACAGGATGGGGCGGGGCGCGCCGCCGCCCGGCCGCCACGCCAGGATTGCGGCGAGCACGTACACCATCGATGCGCCGTACATCACGCGCGCTCCGGCGCTGTGCAGTACCTCGCCGTAGGACGAGGACAGCAGCAGTCCGGCGGTGACCGCCTGGAAGAAAATGGCCGCAGTCTGCAGGGTGATCACGACTCTCAGGAACGTGAGGCTGCGGTGTTCTGCCGTCGTCTTTGTGGCCATCGCGCGGTCCCCTTTTCTCTGCCTTGCGGCGGTGGGTGGGAAGTGTCTCGGCAGTACGACGACATGGGCCCGCGCGATGTGACGCGAAGCGTCGGCCGCACAGTCCGTTGCGATGTTCCGTGGAAGTGGCGAGTCCGCCAACATGCCTGGTGCACTCGACGCTTGACGGCCTGAACGGCCAAGACCACTCACCTGATGGAAAGGGAGCGGCAGTGGCTCGTGAGAGGTGCGGGTGGTCTCTGCCGGGGCTGTGAGCAGGGCCATATGCCGGTGGATGCTTGTCTGCGAGCATGCGCTGATGGGATCGGGAGGCGAGCATGCTCGGTTGTGGGTCGCAGCCGGCAGTCCGCAGGTGGATCTGCTGGCTGCTCGTTTCGAGCGCTTCGCCTTCGACCGGCACAGCCACGAGGAGCTGTCCGTAGGCGTCATCGAGCAGGGCGCGGAGGGGCTGCACATGGCCGGCGGCAAGGTCGTGGTTCCGGCCGGGCAGTTGGTGGTCCTCAATCCTGGGCAGGTGCACACCGGTTTCGCCGCCGACGAGTCCGGCTGGCGGTACCGGATGTTCTATTTCGCCACGGCGCTCGTCGACGAGTTGGCCCGCGAGCGCCTGGGCGCTGCGGATGTCTGGTTTCCGGAGACGGCCGTGCGGGATGCCACGTTGTTCGCCCGGCTGCGCCACGTCCACCGGGAGCAGGAGCGCGCGGGCGATCCCCTGTCCGCGGAGTCCCTGCTGCTCGACGGACTGGGCGCGTTGCTGCGTCGGCACGCCCGTACCGGCCGGGTGTCCGCCGTCGGCACGCCGCAAGATGCGCACCGCGGTCCGGATCTGGCCCGGCAGCTGCTGCATGACCGTTGGGCCGAGGCCGTCACCGTCGCGGAGCTCAGCGCGGCGGCGGGCATGCCGCGGGCCTCGCTCATCGCCGCCTTCCGCCAGGCATACGGGCTGCCGCCGCACGCCTACCTGTTGCGGCTGCGCGCCAACCGCGCTCGCCGCCTGCTGCTGGCCGGGCAGCGGCCGGCCGAAGTGGCGGCCGCTACGGGCTTCGCCGATCAGTCGCATCTGACCCGCATCTGCAAGCGCTACTTCGGGGTCACTCCGGGGGCCATCCGCCCCTGAACGTCAGCGTGCGACGTCGTCCCACGAGGGCGGCCGTCGACTGTGCGTGGCCCTGCTCGTCGTTCCGCGACTTTTGTTCAAGACCACCGCCGGTCGCGCGGCCAGGCTGTGTCTCAGCCGTGGAACGAGAAACGAAAGGCGGCTGGAACGATGGTGTGGGCAATAGCGGTCTCCCCTCTCGTCTTGGTGCTGGGGATGATCACGGGGCTGCGCCGGCCGGCGCACTGGGCAGCGCTCGCGGGCGCCGCTATGGCGGCGGTCCTGATCTGGTGGCTGCCGGACTTCACTCTGTCGGGAGGCGCGTTGACCGCAGCGGCCGGGGGAACCGGTCTGCTGGTGCTCAACGCCGCCGCGGTCATGCTGCCCGGCGTCTACCTCAGCCAGGTGCTCACTCGCCGGGAGGTACACCGGTCGCTGCAGGAGTGGGTGCGCGGGCTACCACTGCCCGGCCCCGCGAAGGTCGCCCTGGTGGTGGCGGGCATCGCCCCCACGGTGGAGGCGCTCACCGGCTTCGGAGTCTCGCTTCTGGTCACCGTGCCGGTGCTGCTCGCTCTCACGCCGCCCGCGACCGCGCTGCGGCAGGCGATGCTCGGCATGAACATCATGCCGTGGGGAACCCTCGGCCTCGCCACCGTCATCGGCGCCGCGCTCACCGGCACGGACACAGCCGTACTGGGCACCGCCACCGCGGTCACCAGCAGCCTGGTCTTTCCGCTGGTGACCGTCTGGGCGGCGCTGCTGGCCCGCCCGCAACACCGGCTCCGTACGGCCGTCGTGGCCGCGGGCGCGGGCGGGGCGCTCTCGCTCGGGCTGCTGGTGCTCAACCGGGCGGGCGTGGTCCAGCCGACCGGTGTCCTGGCCGGGCTGCTCACCACGACGTTGGGGCTGGTGCTGTGCGCCGTCCGCCGGACCCGCTCCGGTGCGGGGAGCGGTCCCGCCGGTCGGCTGTTGCCACCGCGCGCGGTCCTGCAGGCGTACGGCCTCGTCCTCGGCGGCATCGTCGTCACCCGTGCGGCTGCAGCCCTCGGCGTTCCGCCCTTGGAACTGCACGCGGGCAACGCAAGCTTCGCGCTGCTGTCCTCGCCGGGCCTGCCCCTGCTGGCCGCCGCCCTGCTGCTGGACCGGGGCCGACCGCACGGCCCGGACGCCCGGGCCGCGCTGATCCGTGCCGGCCGACCGCTGCTGGCCCTGACCGGGTTCGTCGCCCTCGGCCGGCTGATGGCGGACAGCGGCATGATCGGGGAGGTAGGGGCGGCGGTCGCCGCGGCGCCGCCGCTGGTCACCGCGCTCGCCTCCCCTGCGCTCGGCATGCTCAGCGGCTTCATCACCGGCTCCAACGTCGGCGGCAACGCGTTGATGATGCCGCTCCAGGAGCGCCTCGCCCCGCACGGCGCCGGGCTCGACGTATGGTTCGCGGCCCTGCAGAACAGCGCGGCGGGCCACGCCGTCTTCACCTCACTCCCGATGATCATGCTGATCCTGGCGGTGGCCGGGAACTCCGCGAAGAGCGCGGGCGTCGTGGAGCACGGCCTGTTGCGCTTCGGCCTGCGGGTGGCAGCGGCGATATACGCAGCCTTGGCGGCGACGGCCGTTGCCCTGGTCTCGTTCGCGTGACCCTCGGCCGGCCGCCTGGGTTCGCGGTGCGGCGGGTGGGTGCGCTGAGCCGGGATCTTCGGCCGCCACCGAACACGGTCGGCAGTCACAGAGCCAGGGCGCCGGAGACCCTGATCACATAGAGGGATCTGCGTGGTTCGCGAAGAATCATCGAGCCACGACAATCGCAACGCGATGAAGAAGACGAAAAAGATAAAGAAGACGAAGGAGAGGAAGGAGACGCCGTGACGAACGAACTCGGCACAGTGGAATCTTTATGGCGCTACCCGGTCAAGTCGATGCTTGGCGAACCGGTGCCCTCTACAGCGGTGACCGAACACGGACTGGCGGGAGACCGGCGTCTCGCGGTCGTCGACCGGGCCTCGGGGAAGGTCGCCAGCGCGAAGAATCCGCGGCTGTGGAGGAACCTGCTCAAGTGCACTGCGACACTGGAGCAGAGCCATCCACGTATCGCATTGCCGAACGGCAAGCTGGTCCGGAGCAACGACACCGACATCGACGACGTTCTGTCGGCCGCCCTCGGCCGGGACGTCACGCTGACCGACACGCTGCCGTCACAAGGCATGCTCGACCGTTCCGTACCGGAGGAGGTGCTCCGAGAAGGCCTCGATGCCGAGGTCCGGGCGGACGTCCTGCAGTTCGGCTCGCTGGCGCCCGCCGGCACATTCTTCGACTTCGCCCCGATACACCTGATGAGCACCTCCACCCTGCGCCAAGTGGCCGCGCTCAGCCCCCGTGGGACCGTAGAGGCAGAGCGCTACCGTCCCAACATCGTCATCAAGACGGACGGTGTGGGCTTCACCGACCATGCCTGGGTGGGCAGCGAACTGAGCATCGGCGACCGGCTCATCCTCCGCGTGGTGGCCTCCACCCCCCGCTGCGCCGTCCCGACCCTCGCGCACGGCGCGCTGCCCCAGGACAAAGCCGCCCTGCGCAGCCTCGCCGAACACCACCGCATCGTCGCGATGCCCGGACGTCCGCCCGAGCCGTGCGCCGGCGTATATGCCCAGGTGATCCGGCCGGGGCGCATCGAACTGGGCGACACGGTGTGCATGTCGTCCGACGCCGTCGCGTGCACGGAGTGACCTCGTGGGCCCATCGCCCCCTCGCGCAATGCCGTGCGACAGCCATCGGCTGCCCGTCGACTGTCGGCGTCCCGGTCAGCGGGCCGTTGCCGTCACCCGCACAGTCGCTCCCGGCCGCGCTGCCGGGAGCAGCAGCCTGGTCTCGCCAGGACGGTGGGCCACCACTACGGGCGAGCCCGCCCCGGTGACGGACACCCTCGCTCCGTCGGGGAAGGCGGTGGCAGGCAGGGAGAGCAGCGTCCAGGCGCGTGGTGTGGTGCGGTTGGCGGTCAGGGTGAAGGTGTAGGTCCGGGTTGCCGGGTCGTAGTGCTCGGCGCCCGGGATGCCCGCCACCGCCGGCGCGTACGGGGCGAAGGCCGGCTCCTTTCCGGGGGCGGGGCTGCCGTCGCGGTCGTAAGCGCAGTAGCCGCCGCCGTTGTCGGCACGGCAGCCGTACCACAGGGTCCAGCCCGAGGCGAAGCGGTCCATGGAGGACATTTGACGCCGTATCAGCTCTGCGTTTCCGGGGGTGACGGCCTGCGGCGGCCCCCATTCGCCGACCAGCACCGGCAGCCGGTGGGCGACGGGGTAGCCGCCGATGGCGGATTCGTAGTTCTCGATGAAGCGGCCCGAGGGGTCCCAGTCGGCGCCCGATTCGACGGCGGTGTCGTAGTAGTGCGGGGCGTAGCCGAGCCGGTCCGCGCCGGGCCGCGGGTCATCGAAGCCGGGCAGGCTGGTGGGGACGCCCTGGCCGACCAGGACGGTGGGTTCGACGAGGAGCCACGCGTCGGGGTCGGCGGAGCGGACGGCGTCGATCAGCCGCCGGTACATGGCCGCCAACCGGCCGCGCTCCAGGGCGGCAGATGCCTTGATCTGGTCATCGGGGTTGGCCGGGTCACCGGGAATCGGCCCGAACGGCTCGTTGAACAGGTCGTAGCCCAGCAGGGAGCGGTGTTCGCGCAGCACGGCCGCAACCTTGGCGTAGACGGCGGTCTGGGCGGCGCGCAGGTCGGGGTCGTCGTACAGGTGGGTGAAGGCGGCCTGTACGGCGGGCTGGAAGTAGTCCGCGAACCAGTCGTCGGGGTGGGGTTCGAAGGGCAGTCCGTCGGTGCGGGTGGCCCAGATGGGGATGCCGTTGTGCCCGAACGCCGGGCCGAAGACGTCCTGATGCCAGTCGACCAGCACCCGCACCCGGTGGCGGTCGGCCCAGCCCAGGACCCGGTCGAGGTAGCGCAGATAGCCGGTGTCGTAGCGTCCCTGGTGCGGTTCGACCTTCTCCCACTGGATGTTGAGCCTCATCACGTCAAAGCCGTCGCTCGCCAACCGTGCGACGCGCTCCTCGGTGACGGTGTCGGTCTTGCCGAGGTTGAGGCCGCGCAGCTGCAGGACGCGGCCGTGCCGGTCGGTGAGGTACGTACGGCCGTCGGGCGAAGTGACGGTGCCGGAGGGCAGGGGCCAGGCAGCGACTTTTCCGTGCCGGGCGGCCGACGGCGCGGCCGGGGGGACCGGCGGCGCGGCCCGGACGGCCGTTCGTCCGGACGCCTCCAGCGCCGCGGCGGGTATGGCGGACAGCAGGACCACACCCAGGGCGAGGGTCGTGGCGACGCGGCGCAGAAGCATGACGGACTCCTGAGGGCAGCGGCTTGGCGCCTGGTCGGATCGGCGCTCAGCCGCTATCTACCCAGAGGGGTCATCAACCACCACGAGGCCTCGGACGAGCGCCGGGGGCTGCCGCAGTACCAAGGGGCTGCCGCGCGCCGCGGCCACATCGCGGAAGCGGAAACGGAAGCGGAATCGGACATGCAGACACTCCCGTCCGCCTCCCCGAGCGGCGGCTCAGTCATCTGCCGACGGCCCTCGCTGAGCGGCCCCGCTCGGGACCCGGCCGCCCAGGATTCCGGCTGCCACCGCCAGCAGGGCCCCGGCACACATCGCGGTGGCGAGCAGATCCCAGGAGAATCCTCCGTTCCCCACCACGGCCGTCAGGAACCCGGCGTGCCAGGCGGTGACGACGGCGGCGACGACGGTGGAGATCAGCAGGGGGACGGTCAGGTGCCACAAGGCCGCCGATCGGTAGACCTGGTGACTGCCCGTCAGGGCGACCAGCGGCGCCAGGGGGCGTCGCGCCCGCACGAACTCCGCAGCCGCGCTCAGACCACCGGCCAGCAGCAGGAGGGCGAGCCCCGTGGCCCCGAACAGCACGACCCAGTTGTTCAGCCGGGCCTTGTTCCCGGCGCCGACCAGCCAGGTTTCGCCCAGTGTTTCCACGTTCACCGTCGGCACCAGTGCGTATGCCGCCCTCTCCACCTGGGCACGCCGGCCCGGGCCGCTGGTGATCACCACAAGTGAGCCGCGAAGCCTGTCGAGATGCGGTGGGGACGAAGCAACCTGCATGCGCAGATGGGGCCCGTACCAGTGGCCGATCTCGGTCATGCGGTCGTCGTCACCGGTGACCGTCACCGGCCTGGTGGGGCAGGGAAGGCTCAACGATCGCCACGTACGGCAGGTCCCCTGGAGGAGCGCTCCCTGCTGGTCGACATCTGTGTTCAGGGCAAGGACGCGGGAGCCTGCCGGGAGGGAGCGCGTGAACTCCTCGATCAGCGACGGGGTGAGATCACGGCTCTGGACGCTGAGCACGCTGTCTTGGACACGTGCCTCAGTGGCGCGCGCCGCGGCGGCCTTGTCCCCGAGGTGGCTGTTCCCTATCTGGAGTTGGCAGACGAGCCCGAGTCCGATGCACAGGGCGACGGCCGGCCGGACCACGACACCGGGGTGCGCGACCGTCCATCGTCCGCCGATCAGTTGACCGGCACGGCCGGCGCGGAACCCGCGTGCCGCGAGTTTGTCCCCCAGTACCCGGACGGCCGCGGTGGCCGCGGAAGGCAGCAGCGCCCACATGACGACCGTACCGCCGGCGAACACCAAGAGGGCGGCCTGACCCATGAGGTACTGGCTGAACGCGACGGCGGCAACGCCCAGACCACATCCGACCGTCCGCCATCGCGGAGCCCCGGACACGGACAACTGGGCCTGCGTGGCGGAGTGGTGGCGTGCTGCTCGGTGCAACAGAACGACCGTGGCGACGGTGAGCGTGAAGGAAAGGATCAGAGCGGCGACCGACATGGGCCATACCGCCCGCAGATCGCTGCTGTTCAGCAGATAGCCGGTGGGGGGAATCCTGAGGTCCGTGGTCATCGCCGCGAGCATCGGAAGGACCGCCAGCGCGGTCCCGGCTGCGGCAGGCAGAGCCGCCTCGCCCATGGTGACGACCGCACGGTCTCGCCGGGTCGCTCCGAGCGTCGCCAGCAGTCCGATGCGGCGTTCGTGGGGGCGCGAGCCGACACGTGCGGCGACGGCCAGCAGCGCCAACGCCGGGACGCCTGTCAGCACCCCCAGGGCGATCAGCAAAGAGACCTACATCAGCCCTCAGGGAGCGACCCAGCCGGAGCAGTCGTCGTCGTCCCAGTCGTTCTCGTGGCAGGCCTTGAACTTGATGATCTTGGACCCGTCACCCGAGTAAGAAGTCGTGCCGGGACCGCTCTTGTTCCACAAGGTGCGCTTGGTGCCGGCGCTGTCGTGGCGGTAGTACTCCGCCTTGGCCGGGTCACCGTCGTCGCTGCCGTCCTTGACGGCGATCTTGCCGGCGGAACCCCCCGCCGGGGACCACGCGGTAGCGCCTCCCCCGGTCACACTCCTCGCGATCGCGGTGCCGGAATTGGCCGAGCTGGATCCTTGATGAAGAAACTGCGGAGATCAAGTGACATTTCTGTACTGTGATCCACGCCATAGGGCCAGGATGTACGCTCACGATGAGCGCCGAGGCAGGGGGAAGGCGGCGAGCGTACGGACCCGTCCAGGCTGCGAGTTCGAGCTGATCGTTCGTCAAGTTACCTCTGCCGCCTCGGACTTGGTGCAGTGCACCTGAAGGCCCCGCGCGATGCCCCGTCCCGGCACATGGACCCATCGGGCGGCGACATCCTCGGCGCCAGGCTGTTCGACCTGGAGCGGGCTCAGCAGGCACCCTGCTCGGTCCAGGAGCTCCGGCGGCCCGGAGTGTCCGCGCCGGACCACGCTGCATCGCTCCCCCGATGGACCGGCTCGACCGGGCGATCCCCCGGAGGCCGGGAGGCGACAGCCTGCGGCGGCCACGGCCGCGGTGGCTGCGCGAGTCCTGCCGGACGGCGCCCACAGTGCCGTCACGGCATCCCGGTGCCCGAGCCCCAGCCCACCCGCGCACCGGCCGACCCGCCGGACGGCGCTCGTGTGCGGCCACCACCCGGCCGCCGCACACGCCCCGGCGACACGCCTTGCCCGTGCCTGGGCGCAGCAGGATAAAAATGAACCATGACCGTACATTCGGGTCGTTTCCGGCGTTGGCTGAGCGGCGCGCCCGGCCGTTCCGCTGCTCCGGGCATGCCCCGTGCCGGGAGCGGCACCGGCGACCCGCAGGACGAACGGCCTGCGGGTGCCGGCGGTCCGCAGCACACGCGGTCCTCGTTGGCCACGCGCAGTGTCGCCCGGGAAGTCTTCCTCCTCCAGCTGGTGCTCGTGGTGCTGCTCGTCGCGGCGGCAGCGGTGGCCATCGTCGTCCAGGCCCGGCGGGACACCATGACCGACGCCCGGCACCGGACGCTCGCCGCCGCTGAGTCCTTCGCGCACTCCTGGGGTCTCCAGGACGCGCTGAACAGCAAGAATCCGACCGCGAAGCTCCAGCCGCTCGCCGAGGCGGCCCGGAAGGCCTCCGGCGTCGACGCCCTCATCGTGTACAAGCTCGACGGGATCACCCTCACCCACAGCGATCCGCGGCAGATCGGCAAGCACGTCATCGGCCCGTACGCCGACGCCGCCCGGGGCAAGCCCTTCACCAGGACCTTCGAGGGCGCCCTGGGCCTCTCCGTGATCTCTGCGGCCCCCGTCAAGGACTCCTCGGGCAGGGTCATCGCCATCGTCTCCGCACCCGTCACCGTGGAGAAGGTGCAGAAATCGGTCAACCAGCAGCTGCCCCTCTTCCTGGGCACCGCCGTCGGGGCGCTGGCTCTCGCCGGAGGCGGCGCGGGGCTGGTGAGCCGTCGGCTGCGCCGGCAGACCCACGGTCTGGGACCGGCCGAGATGACCCGGATGTACGAGCACCACGATGCGGTCCTGCACGCGGTGCGGGAGGGCGTCCTCATCGTCGGCCGCGACGGTCGGCTCCTGCTGGCCAACGACGAGGCACGGCGGCTGCTGGACCTGTCGGCGGACGCGGAGGGACGCCATGTCGGCGACCTGGGGCTTGATCCCCGTACCGCCGAACTCCTGGCGTCGGACCGGACCGCCACCGACGAGGTGCACCTGGCCCAGGACAGACTGCTGGCCCTCAACAAGCGGTCCACTGCCCGCCACGGAGCCCACCAGGGAAGCGTGGTGACCCTGCGCGACACCACCGAACTGAGATGGCTGTCCGGGCGCGCCGAGGTGGCACGGGAGCGGTTGAGACTCCTCTACGACGCCGGGGTGAGGATCGGCTCCACGCTGAACGTCGAGCGCACCTCCGAGGAACTGGCGCAGGTGGCGGTCCCCCGGTTCGCCGACATCGTCACCGTCCAGCTGCTGGACCCGGTCCTGAAGGGCGAGGAGCCGGCGGTGGCGGGCACCGAGCTGCGCCGGACGGCCATCGCCGGGCTGGCGGCGGACCATCCGCTCTACCCCGTCGGCGAGCTGATCCCGTTCGTCCCGGGCACCCCGATGGCGACGAGTCTGGACCAGGGCCGTTCCGTGGTGGAACCGGACCTGGCCGGCTCCTCCGGCTGGCGGTCCCAGGACCCGGAACGCGCCCGGCGCATCCTGGAGCACGGCGTGCACTCCCTGGCGGTCGTGCCGCTGCGGGCCCGGGGAGTGGTGCTGGGGCTGGTGGATTTCTGGCGGTCGGGGAGTTCCCCGCCGTTCGACGACGAGGACCTGTCCTTCGCCGAGGAACTGGCGGGGCGGGCCGCGGTGGGGCTCGACAACGCCCGGCGCTACACCCGCGAACGCACGATGGCGATGACGCTCCAGCGCAGCCTGATGCCGCGCGGCCTGCCCGACCAGGACGCCCTGGAGGTGGCGCACCGTTATCTCCCCGCCCAGGCGGGAGTGGGCGGGGACTGGTTCGACGTCATCCCGCTGCCCGGCGCCCGGGTGGCGCTGGTCATCGGTGACGTGGTCGGACACGGCCTGCACGCGGCCGCCACCATGGGCCGGCTGCGCATCGCCGTGCACAACTTCTCGGCCCTGGACCTCTCCCCCGACGAACTGCTGCGCCATCTGGATGAGCTGGTGACCCGCATCGACGTCCAGGACGAGGACACCGAGTCGGGACCGGCGATCACCGGCGCCACCTGTCTGTACGTCGTCTACGACTCGGTCTCCGGGCGGGTCACCGTGGCCACGGCCGGCCATCTGCCGCCGGCCGTGGCCCACCCCGACGGGAGGGTGGAGTTCCTGGAACCTCCGGTCTCCCCGCCGCTGGGTCTGGGCACCGGCCTGCCCTTCGAGACCGTCGAGCTGTCGCTGCCGGAGGGCTCCCGGCTGGTGCTCTACACCGACGGGCTGGTCGAGAACCGCAGCCGCGACCTGGACGTGGGACTGGAAGCGCTGCGTGCGGCGCTCGCCGGGACGGACCGTACGCCGGACGACACCTGCGCCACGGTCATGCAATCCCTGCTGCCCGCCAGGGCCGCCGACGATGTCGCGCTGCTGGTGGCACGGACCCGGCGGCTGGACCCGGCGCACGTCGCGGAGTGGGACGTGGCTCGGGACCCGGCGGCGGTGGGCCCGGTCCGTAACGACTGCGTCCGCCAGTTGGCGGACTGGGGTCTGCAGGACATCGCCTTCGGCACCGAGCTCATCCTCAGCGAACTGATCACCAACGCCATTCGCTACGGCGCCGAGCCCATCCACGTGCGGCTGCTGCACACCCGGACCCTGATCTGCGAGGTCTCCGACGGCAGCAGCACCTCCCCGCACATCCGCCAGGCGAAGGACACCGACGAAGAAGGCCGCGGCCTCTTCCTCGTCGCGCAGTTCGCCGAGCAATGGGGTACCCGGTACTCCCCGAGGGGCAAGACGATCTGGGCCGCTCAGGCGGTCGGTCCCGACGCCCTGTCCTCGGAGGAGGAGTCTCCGGAGGACCTCCTCAACCATTGGGAGCACCGCGGGGGGTGGTGAGGCCGCGGTGTGGCACCCGCGGCCGGGACGAGCGTGGTGCCTCCCTACTCATGTGGCGCCTCCCTGCGCGCGTGAGGCCTACTCGCCGCTCTGACCTGGCCCGATCACCGTCCTGGCGGAGGCCCGCAAGAGGGCGGAGTACGCTGGTCCGGACCCTTGCTACAGAGAGAAACGTCGCTACAGAGAGAAACTTCGGGCGGCGGCACGTTGCGGCGGGGTGACGCCAGGACCGGCCGCGTGTCACGGCGTCGACGGCCCTGCGGGAGTGCCGGGGACGCCTGCTCGGCGAGCCTGCGAGGCCCCGTCGGCATCCGTCCCGCTTCCGGGCGTGCGCCGTCCTCGGCGGTCGTGCCGTTGCACCAGCCATGCGACCGCACCGTGTCATGGTGCCCTGGTCCGCGGCCGCCGCCCGCTCGGCGGACCGTTCCCCACCTGGCCCTGCTGGAGGCGTCGTGGCTAGACATCATCAGGTCCGCGCCGGCGCTCTCCTGTGCTGTCTGGGCCTTGCGGTGCTCGGTCTCGGTGGCTGCCAGGAAGGGGGAACCACCCGGCCGGTCGAGCCCGCCCGGGCCGGTTCCGCCGTGGAGGCGGGCGGGACGGCGGCCCTGATCAAGGCGGCGAAACAGGAGGGCAGGCTCAACGCGATCGCACTGCCACGCCAGTGGGCCAGCTACGGCGGGCTGATCGACGGCTTCGAGAAGAAGTACGGCATCAAGGTCGTCGTCGACCATCCGTACGGCCACAGCCAGCAGGAGATCGACGCCGTGCAGCGCTACCGCGGCCAGGAGCGCGCCCCCGACGTGCTCGACCTCGGGGATTCCTTCGCCCAGTCCGCGGCGCGGCAGAACCTGCTGGCCCCCTACCGGGTCGCGCGGTTCGACCAGATCCCACCGGAGCAGAAGGATGCCAAGGCCCGCTGGTACAACAACTACGGCGGGTACATCTCCATCGGCTGCGACGCCGCCCGCGTCCGGACCTGCCCCGAGTCCTTCGCCGATCTGCTCCAGCCGGAGTACAAGGGCCTGGTCGCGATGCACGGCGACCCCACGATCGCGGGATCGGCCTTCGCCTCCGTGTACGCGGCGGCGCTCGCCAACGGTGGATCGTTCGACAACATCCAGCCCGGCATCGACTTCTTCGCCCGGCTCGACAAGGCCGGCAACTACAACCGGGCCGATCCCAACCCGGTGGCGATCGCCAAGGGCAGGACGCCGATCAGCATCGAGTGGGACTACCTCAACCTGGAGCACATCGACCAGCTCCGCGGGACGGGCGTGGACTGGAAGGTCTCCATTCCCTTCGACGGCAGCTTCTCGCAGTACTACGCGCAGGCGATCAACAAAGACGCCCCCCACCCGGCCGCGGCGCGACTGTGGGAGGAGTACCTCTTCAGTCCGGAAGGCCAGAACCTCCGCCTCGTGGACTACGCCCGCCCGGTGCTGATGGACGCCATGGCGAAGGACGACACCCTCAACAAGGCCCTGGCCTCACGGCTGCCCACGGTCGAGGGCACACCGCAGTTCCCGACCGAGGCCCAGCTGAACAAGGCGCTGCGCACCGTGCGTGAGAACTGGCCCAAGGCCGTCGGCGGCTGACCCTCCCGCCCCCGCGCTACGCCATGGATCCGGACACCGCGGGACGGCTCCCCCAGGCTCATCCGCGAAAGCCCAAAAAAATCCGACGGCGATGTCGAGAACCCGCGATCGGCTCCGTCCCCGCAGTGAACGCGACCACAATGGGTCGCACCAGCACCGAGGAGAATCACGATGGCCAAGTACTTGCTGCTCAAGCACTACCGCGGCGCCCCGGCTCCGGCCAACGACGTGCCCATGGACCAGTGGACGCCGCAGGAGATCTCGGCCCACGTGCAGTACATGCAGGACTTCGCGGCCCGGCTCGAGAAGACCGGCGAGTTCGTCGACGGTCAGGCGCTCGCCCCCGAGGGGACGTGGGTCCGCTACGACGGCGAGGGTCGCCCGCCGGTCACCGACGGCCCGTTCGCCGAGACCAAGGACCTCATCGCCGGCTGGATGGTGATCGACGTCGACAGCTACGAGCGCGCCATCGAGCTGGCCGGGGAGCTGTCGGCCGCGCCTGGGGCGGGTGGGAAGCCGATCCACGAGTGGCTCGAGGTGCGCCCGTTCCTCGGCGGGCACGAGCACTGCACCGTCCCGGAGTGACCTCATCGATGAACGAGGTGCTGCTGCGGAGCCTCACTCCGAGCGTGCTCGCCATCCTCGTCCGCCGCGGAGTCGACTTCGCGGCGGCCGAGGACGCCGTGCAGGACGCGCTTCTCGAGGCGGTCCGCGTCTGGCCGGCCGACCCTCCGCGGGACGCGAAGGGCTGGCTGGTCACCGTTGCCTGGCGCAAGTTCCTCGACGCGACCCGCGCGGACACCGCCCGCCGCCGGCGTGAGGACCTGGTGGACGAGGAGCCGGCGCCCGGGCCCACGCCTGCGGTGGACGACACGCTCCAGCTCTATTTCCTGTGCGCCCATCCGTCGCTGACGCCGTCGTCCGCGGTCGCGCTCACGCTGCGCGCCGTCGGCGGGCTGACCACCCGCCAGATCGCCCAGGCCTACCTGGTGCCCGAGGCGACCATGGCGCAGCGCATCAGCCGGGCCAAGCGCACCGTGTCCGGCGTGCGCTTCGACCAGCCCGGCAACGTCGCCACCGTGCTGCGCGTCCTCTACCTGGTCTTCAACGAGGGCTACTCGGGTGACGTCGACCTCGCCGCCGAGGCCATCCGGCTCACCCGGCAGCTCGCGGCCGCCATCGACCACCCCGAGGTGGCGGGGCTGCTCGCCCTCATGCTGCTCCACCACGCCCGGCGCGCCGCCCGGACCGCGCCCGACGGCAGCCTGGTACCGCTCGCCGAGCAGGACCGCGGCCGGTGGGACACCGCCGCGATCGCCGAGGGCGTCGGGATCCTGCAGGCGGCCCTCGCCCTCGACCGGCTGGGCGAGTTCCAGGCTCAGGCCGCCATCGCGGCACTCCACGCGGATGCGCCCACCGCCGGGGAGACCGACTGGGTGCAGATCGTCGAGTGGTACGACGAGCTCGTGCGCCTGACCGACAGCCCCGTCGTCCGGCTCAACCGCGCGGTGGCCGTCGGCGAGGCCGACGGACCGCGCGCCGGCCTGGCGGAACTCGCGAAGCTGGACGACTCTTCCCCAAGCCCTTCGAGCGGGGGATACCCCGTCCCCCGCCACACCGCAGTGGCCGCCTACCTCCACGAACGCGACGGCGACCTGGCGACGGCGGCCCGGCTGTATGCCGAGGCGGCCCAAAAGGCACCCAACCTCGCCGAACGCGACCACCTGACCCGCCAGGCCGCCCGGCTCAACGCCCGCCGACGCCGCTGACGGGTGTAGCGCCCCATGCGGACGGCTGCCTCAGGGCGCTCCGCGTATCCGGTGCTTGGTTCCTCTGCCTGGTCAACCGAGCTTGTTCAGCGCTGCGCCGATCCGGTCCACCGCCTGTACGACCTTGTCCTGGTCGTACGCGGTGAAGCACAGCCGGAAATATCCGGGAGCGGGGCAGAACAGCGTCTGCCCCGGTAGCAGCTGCACCTGCGCCTCCGTCTCCAGGTACGCACGCAGCCTCTCCTCCCGGTCGTCGATCTCCGGGAACACCCGCAACCACGTGTCGTCGCCCTCCTCCTCCGGAACCTTGTCCAGATACTTGTGGAGGTCGAGGAAGAAGAACTGGGCCGCGTTGTCGGCGTTGTTGCTGAGGAAGGGGATGCCGGCCTTGCTCAGCGCCTTCTTCACCGCCTCGTAACTCTTGGTCAGCCGCTCCGGATACACGTTGCGCATCAGCTGCTCCGGGTACCAGGCATCCTTGTCCTCACCCGTACGGAACAGCTTTCCCACGACCACGTTCTTGAGCGAGTCCAGCGGGCTGAACCACGACATCTCCTTCAGCCCCTTGCCACCGCGCATCGCCTTGCGGACCAGTGCCGAGCGGGAGAGGACGAAGCCCGTCCGGAAGCCCGAAAGGCCGAAGTCCTTGGCCAGGCCCCAGACGACGTGGACACGGTCCTGGTGCTGCTTGCAGGCGTCGAGGGTGAACGCACTGTGGAAGCCGGGCTTGGACTTGGCGATCTGGCTGTGTGCGTACATCTCGTCGGAGATGATGTGCATCTCGGTCTTCGTCAGCGCCCAGGTGTAGATGCTCTCCAGCAGTTCCTTGCTGTAGTTGGCCCCCAGCGGGTTGTTGGGGTTGGTCAGGACGAGCAGCTTGGGGTGGGGCTTTGCCTTGTCGTACGCATCCTGGAGCGCCTTCAGCGTCAGCTGGAACGCGTTGTCGCCTGTCACCGGCAGCGGGGCGAACACGCACTGGAGGCCGGGCCGTTGCTCGAAGCACCACTTGAAGCCCTGCCAGGAGGGGGCGGGCAGCAGCACCCGGTCGCCCGGCTTGAGTGCCTTGCCTTGTTCGAGGGCGAAGGCCAGGCACTCCAGTGCTCCGGAGACTCCCGCGGTGGCGTAGACGTCGTCGGCCTCGACAACCGGCGACATGGTCTTCTTCAGCAGTCGCGCGATGTGCTGCCGCAGCTCGTCCGTCCCGTACGACCTCTTGTAGCGGATGTCCTCCGGGCCGATCTCCGGGTTCTTGAAGACCTTCTCCTTCAGCGAGTCGTAAAGGAGAACGTTCTCGGCGACCGCCAGATTCAGCACCGGTGCCGTCAATGACACATGGTGGAGGGCAAGGCGCTCTTCGGGGTCGGTGATCCCGTACAGGATGGCGGCGGCAGCGTTCTCGGTGACGTCCTCGTCGGCGGTGATGACCGTTTCCCCTTCCAGCGCGTAGGCACTCTGCGGCCGGAGCGGCCGCTCTGGTCGGGTATCCGCGGCGTACCAGCGGGAAACGGTGCCTCCCGCGAAGTCACCCGGGAGGATCAACACGACGCTGCCGACTCGGCGTGGCGGCCACGAAGAGATCGCTTCCTTTGGCGTCGCCCATCGCCGCCCCTCCTCCACGGGTCCTTCTCCACGGGTCCTTCTCCCCGTACGCCAGAAGTCGGATCAAGATCACCATGATCACCCTACGGAAGGATTCGCAGGCATGCCCCGACACGAAATGGTCGTTCTTTCCGGGAAGTTGATCGGAAGGAACGGATATCGTGCGAATACGACGCTTAGCGCCCATGCTCGCGGTGGGAGTCACGGCAACGCTGCTCCCCGCCCTGACTCCGGCGCAGGCATCCGCAGCGGACCCGCTGCAGAGATTCCACAACCAGCACCCCGCATGGCATCGTTGCGACCCGTCGCAGTCCGCCGCGTACCAGTGCGCGACGATCGAAGTGCCGCTCAACTACAGCCAACCCACCCACAAGACCATCAAACTGGCCATCTCCCGTATCAAGGCCAGCGCCCCGGGTAAGCGACACGGCGCGATCCTCTTCAACCCCGGTGGTCCGGGCGGCGAGGGCCTGTCCATGCCCGTCATGATGAACGAAACGATCCCCAAGAAGGTCCGCGAGCAGTACGACCTGATCGGGTTCGATCCGCGCGGTGTGGGCCGGAGCACTCCGGTCACCTGCGGACTGACGGCGGCGGAACAGAACATCGAACATCCGTACCGGCCTGAGACGTTCAGCCGTGACGTCGCCTGGGCACGAACCGTCGCCGAGAAGTGCCGCACCAAGAACGGCGACACACTTCGGCACATCACCACCCGCAACACCGCCCGTGACATGGACGTCATCCGCGCCGTACTCGGCGAGAAGAAGATCTCCTACCTGGGCTACTCGTACGGCACGTACCTGGGCGCCGTCTACACCCAGATGTTCCCCCGGCGGACCGACCGCTTCGTCCTCGACAGCGCGGTCGACCCCGCCCGGGTCTGGCGCGGCATGATCCAGGTGTGGGCGGAGGGCACCGAGCCCGCGTTCACCCGCTGGACGAAGTGGACCGCTCAGCGCAACCACGCCTACCAGCTCGGTGACAGCCCGGCCGCGGTGAAGAAGACGTTCTGGGATCTGATCGCCCGGGCCGACCGCGATCCGATCCCGTACGAGGGCGGGAAGCTCAACGGGGACGACATCCGTTCCGCGCTGCGTCGCCAGTTCTTCAGCCCGAAGAGCGCCGCCGAGGCCGTCGTCAGCCTGAAGAAGGCCGCCGACGGCAAACCCGCTTCGCGCAATTCGTTGATGCCGAACGACGGCCCGGGCGCACGCCGCTCCGCAGCGCCGGACGGAAAGCTGCCTGCCGACAACTCGTCCGCCGTCTTCTGGTCCGTCGTCTGTGGTGACACCGCGGCCTGGCCGCGTCATCCCGGCCAGTACCGGCGTGACGCGATCCGGGACAAGGCCAGGTACCCGCTGTACGGCGATTTCGGCTCCAACATCACCCCCTGCGCCTTCTGGAACAAGCCGGCCGAGCCGGTCACGCCCGTGCACAACAACACCGGTGTACTCACCGTCCAGAACCAGTGGGATTCCCAGACACCTCTGGCCAGCGGTCTTGGCATGCACCGCGCCCTGAAGGGTTCGCGCATGGTGTACGTCGAGGGCGGCGAGGGGCACGGCGTCTACTACGGGGACCCGAGCGCCTGCGCCAACCGCGCTGTCAACGCCTACCTGAGCACCGGACGGCTCCCGGCACGGGACGTCACCTGCAAGCCGTCCGGCAACCAGAACCACGGCTCGCACGAGGGGATCGTGCCGACGCCGCGGCCTGTACCGGGTGCGCCCAGCTTCTGACCCCCTGGCTCACCGAGCCGCCCACGTATCGGGTCCTGTCTGTGATCGCAGCCAGGACCCGATGCCTGGGCCGGTGGGCTGCGGCTCGTCGCGCGAGCAGTCCGGGCCCTGGAACAGAGCGTTCAGGCGGCGGCTGGGGCACACCGCCGGGCCGGCCACGCAGCAGACACCGTTCCAGGCGCGCTGCGGACGGGGACTGTCAGGGGCGTTCAGCGTCCGAGGTGACGGTCAGGACGATCTTTCCGGTGGTGCGGCCGTTCTCACCCCATGTGTGGGCCTGAGCAGCCTGTTCGAGTGGGAACACCGCGTCGACGAGCACCCGCATTCTGCCGTTTTCGATCAGTGCGCTGATCTCGCGCAACCCCTGCTGGTCGGGTTCGACGAGCATGAACACCGCTCGCACCCCGGCTGCCTCGGCCTGCTGGGCGGGGAAGCTGTCGTCGAACGGCAGAATCGAGACGAGCGTGCCTCCTCGGCGCAGGGTGCGCAGGGAGCGCGCCCAGTTGGGTCCGCCGATGCTGTCGAGGACGACATCGACGTGGTGGACGGCGTCGGCGAGGTCCTGGGTGCGGTAGTCGACGAGCTCGTCGGCGCCGAGCGTGTGCAAGAGGTCGTGCTTGGCCGCGCTGGCGGTGGCGATGACGTAGGCGCCGCGGGCCTTGGCGATCTGCACGGCCAGGTGGCCGACGCCGCCGGCTGCGGCATGGATCAGGACGCGCTGCCCGGGCTGGATGTCGGCGGTGTCGACCAGGGCCTGCCAGGCGGTGAGCGAGGCCAGCGGCAGGGCACCGGCCTGGATGTGGTCGAGGCCGCGTGGGCGCGGGGCGAAGTGGCGGGCCGGTGCGGTGACGTACTCGGCGTAGGCGCCCGCGGGGTGCGGGAAGCGGGGCATCCCGAACACGTCGTCGCCGGGCTGGAAGATCGTCACGCCCGCACCGACGGCTTCGACGACTCCGGCCACGTCGAAGCCGAGGGTGAAGGGAGGTGTTGCTCCGTTGGCGAACACGCCGCGCTCGCGGGTCTTCCAGTCAGCGGGGTTCACGCCCGCCGCACGCACCCGGACCAGGATCTCGCCCCGGCCCGGCTCCGGTCGCCGCGTCTCGACGAGCTTGAGGACGTCGGGGGCGCCGGCCCGCTCCTGGGATACGGCGCGCATGGTCGCGGGGGCGGCAAGGGACTGGGTCATGGAGGCGTTCCTTCTCCGGAAAGGTGCGGTGTGGTTGTGGTGCCAGTGGTGCCAGTAGCGCTGGTGGTGCCAGTGGTGCCGGACACGGTCCAAGGCTGCCTGGTCGGCACAGCCCCCTGTGATGGCGTGCTGGCCATGTCCTGAAAGAATCCGGCCATGCACCGTGTTGGCGTTCTGGCTCTGGACGGCGTCGTCCCCTTCGAACTCGGCATTCCCGCGCGCATCTTCCACGCCGCCCGCGGCAGCGACGGCAGCCAGCTCTACTCCGTGACCACGTGCAGCCTGGACGGCGGCCCCGTGCACGCCGAGGCCGACTACGACCTGGCCGTCTCCCACGACGCCTCCCTGCTGGCCGCCGTCGACACCGTCGTCGTCCCGCCCTCTCACCGCCTGGGACCGATACGGGAAGAAGGCCGCCTGCCGGGCCCGCTGCGTGATGCCCTGGCCGCCGTCCGGCCCGGCACGAGAATCGTGGCGATCTGCACCGGCGCCTACGTCCTGGCCGCGGCCGGCCTCCTCGACGGACGTCCCGCCACCACGCACTGGCGTGAGGCCGACCGGCTCCAGCGGATGTTCACCGCCACCCGCATCGACCCCGACGTCCTGTACGTCGACGACGGTGAGGTACTCACCTCCGCGGGAGTCGCTGCTGGTATCGACCTGTGTCTGCACATCATCCGCCGCGATCACGGCAGCCACATCGCCAACGAGGTCGCCCGCTCCTGTGTCGTTCCGCCCTGGCGCGAGGGCGGCCAGGCCCAGTACCTCCAACGCCCCGTCCCCGACCCGTCAACCGGCAGCACCGCGGCCACCCGGGCATGGGCCATGCAGCGCCTGGCCGAACCGCTCACCCTGTCCGACCTCGCCGCCCATGCCAACATGAGTGTGCGCACCTTCAGCCGCCGCTTCCGCGAAGAAGTCGGCAGCACGTCCGGCCAGTGGCTCGCCCGGCAACGCGTTGATCTGGCACGCCACTTCCTGGAAACCACCGACTGGCCGATCGACCTCGTCGCCCACCGGGCCGGATTCGGCACCGGTACCTCGCTGCGCCAGCACCTCCACACCGCCATCGGCGTCAGCCCCCAGGCATACCGACGCACGTTCCGCCACCAGCAGACAGCTGCCTGAGCGCGGCGGGCCTGGGCGCTGTGGGGGAGAGAACGACTGGACCGTTGCCTCCTGGTGCCCGACCACACCTCCCGCCGAGCCACGAGGCGACGGACAAGTACCCAACTCGTCTCGTCCGCAACACTGCCTGCTGACCGCCCATCAGAAAACCAGCACGGCCGGCTGTCCGAACCGCATTCGCTCACCACCTGTCAGAACAGGCGGGGGTACCGGAAGTCCCTCACGAGGTCGTAGATCCTGCGCAGCCACGGCTGGCGGACGGCCGGCAGCCGTGCCAGCGTGTCGAGGAACAGTTCCCGATCGGGCCGGAACAACCCTCGTGGATGCATCGGCAGTGGATCGTCGCGGAGAACACCGTCGGGCAGTCCACCTGTCGCGGGTACGGGCAGCGGCTCGCGGTGGAAGGCCAGATGCGTCCATACCTCGGCGGACAGGGGCACGGTGGCTGTGGTGCCCGGCGGCTGCCAGGCTTTCCCCGTCCGCGGATGGCACGGAACCAGAAGGATGTCGGGGGCCGGGTTGGGTGCGGGCAGTCCCGGTCCGGCCAACGCCACGGTCTTCGCGGGCATCCCGGAAGGGATCAGCCCGTCGAGCACGCGGCGTCCGCCGCTGCTGCGCCAGCACCTCCCAGTCAGCCGTCCGATCATCGGGATCCTCGGCGGCCAAGCGGCGTACGGCGAGCGGCTCGAACCACACCGACTGCCACAGCGAGCAGTCATCGATGCGGGTCGCCACCGCCCGGCCGCACTGTGCGCAGGCAAGGTTGGGGCCGTCGCTCCCGTCCAGCCCACAGCAGTATCCGCCACACCGATCGGGGATCAGGACGGTGCCGCGGGTGTCACCCGGCGCGACGACGATTGCTCCCGGAGCGCCGAAGGAGACGGCATACACCGGCGCGAACACCCCTTGGGCTGCCGCTTCCTCCGCTCCTACCTCGCTCCACCGCCGCCATGGCGGCCCGGCAGGCTCAGAACCAAGATTCGCTTTCGGCACGCACGCCAGTAGTAGGCACGGGTGCTTCATTCCGTTCCATCGGTCCGCGCGCGTCGGTCTTCTTCTTCCTACCGCGTGCCTGCCTCCTTGAGTTGGTACAGCTCGGGCAGAGAGACCTTGATCGGCTCTTGCGTGGTCCGTGCGATCACGACGACCACGGGCTCGTTCGGGTCGGGGTTCTCCTCGCGATGAGGGACGAACGGGGGAACAAGCAGGAAGTCGCCGGGATCGGCGGAGATTCGTACCTCCTGTATGCCGTCGTGGAAGACGAACACGGGGTGACCGCTGACCACGTAGATCCCCGCCTCCGAATCGCCGTGATGGTGGTTGTCCGTTGCGCTCAACGGCGGATTTTCCACCAGCCCCATCCAGAGCTTCTTCGAGCCGACGGTGCCGCCGCTGATGGCGGCATGGCCATCCAACTCGCCGGCCCGAACGTGGTGGACGCGGTTCCCCAGCGGCCGCTTGCCGTCGGTGTTCGGTGTGGATCCGACGTGTTCGTGGGTGGTCATCGTGTGGCCTCCTGTTTGTCTCGACGGCTGTGGGTCGAGCATCAGGCTGCGGCTACGCGTACGGGATCACAACTATTGTTGCCGGAATGGCAACGGCGACGTACGCCTCCGTGGCGAAGGTGTCCGTCCGGGCAATGGCCAGCCGCACGCCGCTCAGCAATCACCGAGCACACCAGCGCCTGGTACGCGTTTTTCATCGGCGACGACGAGCAGCTGCCGTGCTCCCTAACCGCCCCCATGCCGTGAGCGACTCCCCCGCTGTCTGAATCGACGCAGGGTGGCAAGGCGCACCGGACCACTGGGTCACCAGGTCACTGGACCAGACGAATTCGACGCGCACCGAGGGGTGACCGGTCGGCAGTGTGGGCACCAGGCGGGGTCGTTCAAACGTGTCTGCCTGCCACTCCCGAAGGAGGGATCACGCTGATTACCTCGTCCTCATCGACCGTTCCGTCGAAAGCTGTTCCATCGAAAACGGCGGAAGGACTTCTGGCGCTGCCGTTGAGTGATTTCACCCAGCGATTCGCCAAGGCTCTCCCTGCGCTCGTCCGGTTCGTCCTCGGGGATGCCCTCCGGCAGCACCCGAAGTGGGGTCGGCTGATTCCGTACAGCGCGGAGCCCTATGGGACCCTTCCTTCTCTCGGACACGTGTGCCGACCGGATATCATCTTGACTGCGGAAGGACCAAAAATCTGCGAGATGGATTTCGTGGCTTCCGGACGCGGCTGGCTGCTGGCCAGCCTTCCTGGCCGGTCCGATCATTTGGACTTCCTGCAGGGATTTGCAGACTGGTACGCCAGCATGGGTGTCGATCGGGCATGCTATGCGACCGGAACAGTGACGGAATGCAGGTCCGAGACCCAGTTTTTCGCTCAAAGTATGCGAGAAAATCTGGATTTCGATATCACAGCGGTCAACATCGACGCCGAGCCAGTCGCCCAGAGCGCTCTGATTGACAGGCTCTTTTACCGCTCCGAGCTTGCCCAACCGCTCCGGTTGGGGAGTTGCCGCGTTGTCACGGCGGAACCTTGGCTCGACTCGAAGATGATCTTCGCGATGCTGCACGATCCGTTGATGACCGATTCCCTTACGGAATCCATCGGCAAGGAGAATCTTGCGTTTCTGCGTTCGGCTTGCATTGAGTCATATCCTTTGAAAGATGCCCTCTCCCACCCTCAGCATGAATCCCTCGGTATTCGCGATCGGAGCCAGTGGGTTCTCAAAGCGACAGACGTGGAGAAAGCATGGTCATGGGGAAGTCGTAGCGTGGTGCTGGGGCGAACCCGTACACAAGACCAGTGGCTTGATTATCTGCGGGGAGCCCGCATCGATCAGAACCTGCTGGGGCGTCGGCCTATTCTCCAGAGGTTCACCAAGTCGCTGGATTTCGCAAGTGTGTGGAATGAGGCCACCCAAGGCCGGCTGGCAACCTCCGATCCGACAAGGTTCGGAAAAGGTAGTCGCGCCACCTCCCACCTGCCGGCCCGGCATCCAGTCACCGGCCGTCTCGGGTTCTTTTTCCCCGTGAGCCATGGAGACAGCAGGACATTCACGCCTCGCTTGGGCACCCTGTGCCTGCGGCAGAACCCACTGACGCACATGACGGACGACGCAATGAGTCTGGCCTTCCGCCTGTCAGATGAGGCGCACATCGTCGCTTCATGAAGGTGGCCCCAAGGAGTGCGCCGGGCGGCGGTCGCCACTTACCTATACGTGATCCCGTACCTCTGTCTGTGTGATCCCGTTGAGCTGCGGTTTCAGTTGCTCGTCGGCGCTGTCAGCGAGCGCGCGCAGTTCGTCCGCATAGGTGGCCCAGACGCCGCGGGCGAGGAAGTGGCCGACTCCGGGCAGGGTGCGCAGGCGTGCGTCGGGGACGGCGGCGGCGATGTCGCGCGCTGCCGCCACGCGCAAGAGCGGGTCGCGCTCGCCGTGCAGTACCAGGGTCGGCGCGGTGATCTGGGCGAGTGGTCCGCCGTGCCACTTCGCGCCGATCTGACGGCTCTGCGCCTTCTCCTCACGGAAGCTCGCGACCTCGTGGGCCGCCTCCTTGTCTACGAACTCGCGGACATCGTGCTCGTCGATGCGCTGGCCGGGCGCGGCCAGGATACGGGCGACGGCCACCGCCAGATCCAGGTTGCCCTGAAAGGTCTCGGGGTAGTGAAGCCGGGCGAAACGGGGCAGGCATGCCAGGCGCAGGTAACGCAGGAGGCCCAGGCCCTTCGCGTCGCTGGGGACGGCCGAGGAGGTTGCCAGGCTCAGCACACGCTTCGGGTGGCGGATCGCGGTGCGCTGTGCGACGAGCCCACCCATCGAGTGGCCGAAGAGGTGGGCGCCTTCCCAGCCGACGGTGTCGAGGACGGCGACCGCGTCGTCGGTGAGATCCTCGGCGCCGTAGGCCGGAGCTTCGCGGCGCAGCAGGGCCTTGATCGGCGGGCCGACGCGCGGGTTGGGCAGGTGGGTGGACTGGCCGGCGTCGCGCTGGTCGTAGGCCACGACGTGGAAGCCGCGGCCGACCAGTTCGGCGACCAGGCCGTCCGGCCACCAGAACCGTGAGGTTCCCAGCCCCATGACCAGCAGCAGCGGGTCGCCGCCCGCTCCCCCCAGGTCCTCGAAGGCGATCCGGATCTCGCCATTGTGCGCATAGCGCGTCATCGCATCTCTCCTATCGCGTACGTCGTTCGCGAACACCGTATGCGATAGGTAGGCTGGCGGCAACACGGGAGGTGGCAGTGGCAGGACAGCAGGAATCAGTGATCTGGATGCGGCCGGAGCAGGCCTCGGTTGGACGCCCGGCCGAGCGCAGTCGCGCCGAGATCACCGCTGCCGCGGTGGAACTGGCCGACCGCGAGGGCCTGGAGGCCGTCTCCATGCGCCGCGTCGCATCGGTCCTGGGTACCGGCGCCGCCTCGCTCTACCGCTATGTGGCCACCCGCGACGACCTGCTCGACCTGATGACGGACAGCACCGCGGGCGAATACGACCTGCCTGCCCCCAGCGGTGACTGGCAGGCCGATCTGCTCGCCATCGCCCGCCAGGCCCGGCAGATCATGCGCCGCCACCCGTGGCTGCCCACCATGGTCATGGGTCGCCCCAGGCTCGGCCCCCACGGAGTCGATCTACTGGAGCACATGCTCGACGTGCTCGCCGACCACCCGGCCGACGCCGAGCGAAAACTCGAGGCATTCGCCCTCGTCAGCGGCCTGACCGCGCTGTTCGTCCAGAACGAGATGGCTGCCGAGGACAGCAGCGCCCCGCGGCAATCCGCCTACCTCCGTCATGTTGCCGCCGCCGGAAGCCACCCCCGTATCACCGCCTTGCTCGCCGCTTCCCCGGGTGGCGGCAACGCCCGCGACCGGTTCGACGCCGTGCTCACCCGCGCTCTGACCGGCGTGCTGGGCTGACTGCGCCATAGCTGGCCACACACCTCGGCGGCGCGATCAGGCGGCGTGACGGTCTCCGTGCGCTTGGCCAGGCATCCGTGTGCGAACCTGGCGCCGGCATGGAGCAGCGGACGAGGTGGGCGCCGGTGATCACCCGCCGACGGGCCTGGGCAGACGCGACGCCGCGGTGAGACAGGGCCCGCTCACAGACGGCGGCTTCGTCATGCGAGTCACCACGCCGCGTACATCCGCCGGCCTCCCCCTGTCAGCGCGGGCAGTTGGCGGCCCGGTCCGGCAGCTTTCCCCCGACCAGATACCTGTCGACGGCGCGGTCGGTGCACGTGGACGGATCCTCCGAGGCGTACGCCCCGTGCCCCTGGCCCTTGCGTACGAGCAGCGAGCTGTTGTCCAACTGCCGGTGCACCGCCTGCGCGTTCTGCAGCGGAGTTTGCACATCGTCGGTGTACGACACCAGCAGCACCGGCGCGGCCCCGGATGCCTTGACCGGCTCGGCCACACCGGTGGGAGCGATCGGCCACGTCGCGCAGTCGATCATCTGCCAGGCGTAGTAACGCCCGAAGAGCGGCGACTGCCTGGCGAAGGCGTCAGCGGTGTCGAGCATCTTCTTCGGGGACTTCGGCGCGGACGGGGAATCCAGGCACAGCACCGCCGGCAGGCTCATCGACATGTTCTCGTCGGACTGCTCCTCCTGCGGCGTCGGCTTCTCGCCACCGCTCTCGCCGGCCGTTTCGGCGTCAAAGCGCTCGAAGGCGGCCCCGTCCCCGTGCACGGCGGCCACCAGCGCCTTGGTCAGTGGCTTCCAGCTCTCTCGGGCCGTCACGGCCGTCCCCAGATACGTGGACAAGGTGGCGTCGGTGAATTTCTCGCCGTCGGTCCCTTGCAGCGGCGCGTGCTCCAGCTTCCTGGCAAAGCCAGTGACCCTCCGCACAACCTCCTCGGCCGTGGCTCCCAGACGGTCATCCCCGCGCGCGACGAGGTCTTGAGCGTATCGACGCATCGCATCATCGGAGGTCTTGGCATCGAGCCGGGCGACCTGCTGTATGTCGGCGGCGGGGTTGACGACACCGTCGAGCACCATCCGGCCCACCTTGCGGGGAAACAGCTTCATGTACTGCTGGCCGATGAAGGTGCCGTAGGAGATACCGGTGTAGTTCAACTTGGCGTCCCCCAGGACCGTACGCAGCACATCCAGGTCGCGCGCGACGCTCACGCTGTCCATGTGCGCGAGAACCGCGCCGCTCGCCTTTCGGCAGGCCTGGGCCCGCCTGCTCGCGTCGGCGAATGCCTTCGCGGCCTCCGCTTCGGTACGCGGCGGGTTCTCGGGCTCCTGCACCACGCCGTCTGGGCACTTGATCTGCCCGGAGCCGGCTGTGCCCCGCGGGTCGAAGCCGACCAGGTCGTAGCGGGCCCGAGCCTGTTCACCGGCCTGCCAGTTTCCGTCGGCCACATCGGCCGCACCGCCCGCACCGGGGCCGCCGGGGTTGTAGAGCAGCGACCCGAGCCGACGACCGGGTTCCTTTGCCTGCACCCGCGACACCCGCAGTTTGACGGTCTGACCGTCCGGGGCGGCGTAGTCGACAGGCACCTTCACCCAGCCGCACTCCGCGCCGGGTACGGCGTCGGGGGTGACGTCCTTGCCACAGGCCGTCCACTGGACCTTCTGCTGCGTGAATCGCGCGGGCAGCACCGGGACGGACGTGTTCATGTCCTTGGCATCGCCGGGCCGGGCCGCTGCGGCGTCACTGACGCCGCAGCCGGTCACCACCAACGTGGCGACGGCCAGTGCACCGGTGGTCAAGGGTATGGACTTGCGGGATATGGGCATCGCCGTTCTCGCTCTCTCACTACCCCCCCGGGAAGGATGCTCATAGGCGCCACCACATCGCTATTGGCCCCGTCACAGTCACGCAGGCGAGGTACGTAGCGCGGGCAAGTGGACACGTAGGGTAATCGGCCTAAGTCGCGTGCGCGAGAGACGGCTGCGCGGAGGGATGGGGTGCCGGCCCCTGGGTGACCAGGTGGTGACCAGGCGGCGCGGCCGGTTCCGTTTCCCTTCCGCCCGCTGTCAGGTCGGCGAGCGAGACCACGTGCTGCAGCTGCCAGGCACCGCCTCGATCCGCCCCCCTCCCCCCCCCGCAGTCGACGCGAGCACGTCCGGTTGCGGTGACGTCGAACCGAGAAGCCGTACGGCGGCAGCCCAACTCCCGTCCGACAGCCCAACTCCCGTCCGGCAGACCAGGCAAGACCGGCTGACGCAGCCCCCGTCGCGGGCGTCCTGAGCCGCCGAATCAGCCAGTGGGCCCCTCCCGTACCCTCACTGCGAGGGCATGGCGGCGGCGAACCGCCGGGGACATACCTCGGTCGCGCGCCATGCTGCTGGTGTGACGAATCAACGATTTAAGGACGACGGCGGCGGAACGATGGAGGATCTGGCGGAGCTGTGGCTGGAGGGCTGCGTCATGGCGGTGGTCCATGCTGCCGGGGCGGAGCAGGGGTACTGGGTCGACGACACCGGTCTCAGCCACGACGACGGCAGTAGCAACTGGTGGCAGCTGATTCCGTTCGGGGGCGACAGGGCCGTCCTCATGGGCAAGGACCACGAGCTTTCCGGCGATCTCTACGACGACCTCCCACAGGCACTGTCGGCGGGACCCGGCTGGCTGCGGGACGCCTGGGCGAGGGACGACCGCGGGCTACGCAGTACGGTACGGGCCAAGGCTCCCATCGGCTTCTTCCACTGGGCCGATGCGGACGGCACACAGGACCGCGTGCCCACGGACGGTGCGGACGACGGCAGCGGCCTCGTGAGAGCCCCGTACAGCGGCTTCAACTGCCGCCTCTTCGAGCCGTACTACGAAGTCGGTGACCTGAACGAGGCGTATGCCTTCGCCGACGCACTGTTCGCCGCCGCCCGGGCCCGCGCGCTGACCGCCGAGGTTCTCCTGCCCGTGCTCGGCTGCGCCGACCCGGACCGCACCCGCCCGTTCGACCTGGACTCCGCGCTCAGAACGGCTGCCGCCGCGGGCCTCACCTCCGATAGCCGGATATCGGAACTCCCCTTCCTTTAAGGGGAGTTGCAGTCCTTGCAGCCCGTCATTCCTGCGTCTGCCGCAGTGTGCCTGCCGCGCGGGGCTTGACCGCTCGGTCGACGGTGCAGGCGTGATGCGAGCGCGTCCCGGCCGCCTCGGCCCGACGAGTGACCAACGGCGTCGTCGTGCTGGCCCTCCAGGGCCTTCTCACGCATGTAGTTGCGCCCGATCTGCGCCGCAGCCGGAACAGCGAAGAATATGGCGCCCCTACCGCTGGGGTCGTAGTTGCCGGTGCACGGGGCGGCAAGAAGTTCGAGCCGGAAGCGGGCGCTCTGGGGCTCCAGACAGCACCATCAGCTAGAGAGGTGCGGCGACGGCACCATGTCTGCCTCCGGAGGGCCGTCGGTCGGCATCACCCCTGGCCATTTCAGGACCATGTAGAAGCCCACCAACTCGTACACGACCTGATCCGGGTCGGTGTTTCTGTCCTGGGCCGGTGAGATCGTCACTTGCCCCGGAATCCGAGCGCCGCAGCAACAGCACAGGAGTGCCCGTTTTCCCTGTCCAGGACCGGCGGAGAGCTGCCCCGGGGATACGGTGAGACGGTGATCAAGATGAGATCTGACGCGATCGTGGTGCCAGGGCTGTTCGTTGGCTATCCCGGTGTGGCCTTCGGCGGCTACGTCGCCGGTGTGCTGGCGGAGCGAGCCAAGGCGAAGACGGTACGGGTGGACTTCCGTGGGCCGGTGCCGACGGAGGTGCCCGTGCCGATCTCCGAAACGGCAGGAGGAGGCGTGGAGCTGGGCGAGACCGAGCGGCCCCTTGCCACTGCGCGCCCCGCCGAGCTGCTGCTCGACAGGCCGGCCGCACCCTCTTGGGACGAGGCGGTTGCCGCGACCGAGGCGTTTCGGGCGGCGCCGCCGTCGGGTGTGGTCGACTGCTTCGGCTGCGGTCTGCGCACCGCCGACCGCGGCCTGCGTATGCACTGCGCACCGGTGCCGGGCCGCGACCTTGTGGCCTCTGCCCTGGTCCCGTCCCCCGCTTTCGCCGACCCGGACGGACTCCTCCCGAACCGACTGGTCTGGGGCGCCCTGGACTGCCCGGGAAACTGGGCGGGCCGCCTTCTCGGCACGCAGCGTCCGGGCGCGGTCACCGCATCGCTCACGGGCACAATTCTGCGGCCAGTCACCGCAGGTGAGCCGTACATTGCGTATGCGTGGCTGCTGTCGGAGTCCGGCCGCAAGCACATAATGGGTGTGGCGCTCGCTACGGCGGAGGGCGAACTGTGCGCCGTGTCCGAAGCGTTGTGGCTTGATCCCAGGCCGGCGCCCTGAACGGAGGCGCCGTCAATACCGTATGGGTTCAGCGCGTCGAGCACCTGACTGCCGGCCGCCACGATGCCGTCGTGGACCACGGGCTATGGCTCCGACTGGACAGGCCTGGCTCTGTGGGAGCACGGTCGTGCCCAGCGCCGTCCAGTTGGTCAACAACGCTTTGCGGTCCCCACTCCCGCCGATGTGGCGATCGCCGTTGCCGGACGGTGCGCGGCAACGGCGATCTCCCTGCTCATTCAAGAACCGGCCAGACCGGCTAGGAAACCACCCGCCACTTCAGTGACCCGAAGAGCAGCTTGCGCAATGCCGGGTCGCGGACCGCGTCCGTGCGGTCGGTGGCCTTGACTGTGACCGTGTGGGTGCGGCCATCGGCGGGGACGCCGAGGGTGCGGGGTGTGACCGTTTTCCTGCCGCGCGATGACTTGGTCTCATGGCCGTCCACGTACCACTTGACCTGCGCGGAGGGGGACGCTGTGATGCGGATGCGGTCCTTGCGGGTCAGGGGTCGGTCGGTGGCTACCGGACTGGTCAGCACGCTCGCGTAGCGGTAGAAGCCCGCGATCATCGCCTCGCGGCCGGGGAGGTTGAACTCACGGCCGAGGGTGCGCATGATCGAGTTCTCGGTGGGGCGGTTGAGGCCGTACTGGTAGTAGCCGCCACCCTCGTACGCGCCGACCGTACCGCCGTCCGGCGACTGCTGGCCGATCCAGCGGTACCACTTCTGCTGCTGCGCGGTCATCTGGTCGGCGGAGAGCGTGGTGAGGTTGGCCTGGGCCGGCTCGGGGCCGGTGTAGGTGCCGTCCTGACCGTAGTCGTATTCGTCGGCGAGCTTCCCGAGCGAATGGCCGGTCTCGTGGACCGCGATCTGATCGGACTGGTCGTTGTCGGAAGAGGCGGTGGCGATGCCGTCGTAACCGACCTGCGAGGAGACGTCGTTGTAGCCGGCGCCTCCGTACTTGGTGGAGTTGGACAGGACTACGACCAGGTCGCCGGCCGGGGCCTTGGAGGCGTACGACTCGACCTTGCCGGTGTCGACACAGAGGAGTCGCTCGGTGCCGTCGCAGAAGAAGGCGGAGTCGAGGGCGGTGTCGCGGACCACGTCCTGCGTCGGGTCGCCGGACACGCCGGACTCGTTGGAGACGGCGTCGACGGCCCAGACATTGAACAGGCCGGTGTAGGAGGCATACGGCTCGACGGCGGTGATCTTGGCCCACTTGGCGCGGACGTCGTCGTGGAAGTCCTCCTGCTGGGAGGCGGTGTAGCCATCACCGATGAAGACGACATCGAGCTTTTTGTCGACGGGGCCGTTCTGAACGATGGGCGTGACGTCGCCGTCGGAGGCGATCGCGGCCTTTTCGGAGCGGGAAAGCGGCTTGGGGGCGGGGACGGTGGTCTGCCGGGGGTGGGTGCCCGCTCCGGTGAAGTACTCGACGTGGTGAGTAGTGGGTTGGTTGTGCTGGGGCGGGGCCGGGGTGCCGATGGCGCCTTGGGCCGTGGCTACCGTGGCTGCCACGGTGGCGAACAGTGCCACGGCGCCTATGCCGGCGGATATGCCGGTACGCCTGGAGAGGCGTCTGGGGGTGGGAGTGGAGGTGGTTCGTATGGAGGTGTTTTTACGCATGGGGGGTTTCCGTTTCCTTCCGAAGCCCGTCGCAAGGACGGCGGGTTGAGTCGGAGTCAGGCGCGGCTCAACGTAAGGGTTTCGGAGACTCCAGGCAACGGGTGATGTCCAAGTGGTCCGCCGAGACGATGATTTCGGGACGGCGGGGACGGCCCCAGAAGCTGCCCGGTGGGGCGCGTGACCAGGCAGTATTCATGTCGCCCCGGCGCTGGCGTGTGGCGGGGAGGGGCGGGGCGACCTCACGGATCAGGAGCGGGATCGGCCTCAAGCGCTTCCGCGGTATCGCAACCCGGTACGACAAGATCGCCGAGTCGTACGAACCAGCCAGCCACCCTCACATCGCTGTTGATGTGGGCGTGACTTGACGAACTTGATGACAAATCGTGGCCCTCACCCCTACCACCGAAGCAGGGAGAACCATGGCAGCCCTCTGGGAAGCACTCATACCCACCGCCGTCGGCGCCGGCACCACCATCCTGGGCGTCTACATGGGCGCCGTCGTCGGCCGGCGCAACCAGGATCGCCAGTGGATGCGCGACAAGCAGACAGTCGCGTACGAGACTTTCCTGCAAGAGTTCACAGCAGTCGAGATCGAACTGCGGCAGGCGTATTTGGACGACCGCACGCACAATCCCCGCTGGGAGCAGTTCAACGCGGCCCTGGTGTCCGTCAGCCTCCTCGCAGACAACCGCGTCGGTTCTGCCGCCGCGCGCATCGCCGAACTCGTCGAGCAGTTCACCCTCATTCTCGACGGGCGACCCAAGACGCTGGAAGGGCTCAAGGAGATACACAGTGGCCTTGTGCAGGCACAGTTGGACTTCGTCAACGCCGCGCGCCGCTCGCTCGACCCTTCCCACGGCAATTTTGACTGGCAGCTCGGCGGACCGCCGCCCTGGTCCGGGATCGAGCACTTCCATAGCCGTGCGGGCGGGGCCGACCGGACTGCCTGATGACGCCCCACCGTGATCGGGAGGGCCCGCGACGCTCGTGGTGCGGCCCTCCGCTGATTCGGCCTACGGGAGTCCAACCGCTGGTCGAGCTCCTTGCGGCGTCACGAGGCACCCCTGCCGACGACAACTGCCCCACATCCTGGTGTGGGGCAGCCCTGCCACTTGGCAGTTCATCCCGGCATCACATGCTGTTCCGTGGATGGGTCATTGGGTCATGAGGAGCAGTCAGGGAGGTCAGGCCGGGGGAAGAGAACCGCGGCAGAGCAGCAGGCGGCAAAGGCCTCAACGGCCCGCTCCAGGCGGAGGGCGCGAAGTTGCAAAATTGCTTTGCAAGGGTCGTTTGCACTCTCTAGGCTGCTTCGCATGGCACCTGAACCTCAGGAGATCACCGACGTAGAGGCCCTCAGGGCCCTGGCGCACCCCATGCGGCAGAAGATCGAGCAGTGCTTGCGGAAGGGGCCGGTCAACTCCGCCGCACTCGCCCGCGAGCTCGGCGAGAGCACCGGCCTGACCAGCTACCACCTGCGCCAGATGGCCAAGCACGGGTTCATCGAGGAGGTGCCTGAGCTGGCGAAGGGGCGGGAGCGGTGGTGGCGGGCGGTGCCCGGGGACCGCCGGTTCCCGCCGTACAGCCGGCAGACGCCGGAGATGCGGGAGGTGCTGACGCAGATGCACCGGCTCAACTTCGCCGAACTTGTCGAGAGTGTCCGGCAGTTCGAGGATGCGCGCGACGCCCTCGGGCCCTGGGCTGATGCGGCAATCTTCTCCCGTGCCACGCTACGGCTCGATCCAGGCCGGCTCAGGGAGTTCTTCGAGGAGTACATCGCGCTGATCCACCGGTACTCCCCGTCGCAGGAGGAGGCCGCGCCCGATGCGCGCGCCGTTCTCGTTCGCCTGCTCGGATTTCCCGAGATAAGCCGCGAGGAGAGCACACGGTGACGCTCTCCCGCAATCGCCTCATCTTCGCGCTGGTCGTTGCGGTGTGGGCGGCTTCAGGTGTGCTGCTGCCCGCGCCGGCGGCCCATGCCGCCGGCCGCGGCCCGGACGGCGATGGTCTGATGCGCCAGGAGGTCTCCTTTCGCGGCGGTGGTGGGCTCACGCTCCACGGGACGGTGCTGAGCCCCGTCACGACTCGGACGACGCGGGCACGGCCCGGGATCGTGCTCGTCGGCGGGTCGGGGCCCGGCCCGCGGGAGGAGTACCGGCAGGAGGCCGAGTCCTTCGCCCGCGCAGGCATCACGACGCTGGTCTACGACAAGCGGACGGTGGGCTACTCCACCTTGGACCGCGACTTCGGGCTGCTGGCCGAGGACGCCCTGGCCGGGGTGCGGGTGCTGACCGGCCGGGTGGGTGTGGATCCGCGCCACGTCGGCCTGTGGGGATTCAGCGAGGGCGGCTGGGTCGCCCCACTGGCCGCCGCACGCTCCTCCGACGTCGCCTTCGTGATCACCATCGGCGGTCCGGGCCACTCCCCACTGCGCACCCAAGCCTGGCACCTCGCCAACCGTCTGCGGCACCGGGGCATCACCGGGTCCTACCTGCACGCCATGACGGGGCCGACCGCCCAACTGATGGACTCCACCGGCCTGTTCCCGGAGGGTGACTACGATCCGCTGCCGATGTGGGAGCGCCTGCACCGCACTCCGGTACTCGCGCTGTGGGGCGATCACGACATCCAGGTACCGCCGCGCGAGAGCGCTCGCGTTCTTCAGCGTGCTCTGGCCAAGGCGGGCAACGCGCACGTGGTCATCCGCTTCCTCCACCACACCGCGCACAACGGCCATCGGACGTCGGACGGCTTCGACCGCATCGGGGGGCCCGTCTACCAAGGCAAGCGGCTGGGCGCGCCGGCCCCCGGCTACATGGACACGATGACCTCCTGGGTGCATGCAGTCGCCTCCGGGCACCCTCCTGTGCCCCACACCGGTCCCGCACCACCGCAGGCAGCCGCCAGCACTGCCGTCGCCGGCACCTGGTACGCCTGGCTCACTCCCGTACTGCTGCTCCTCGGCTTCGCCTCCTACCCGGTGAGCGGGGCGCTGCGACGGATCACCAGACGCGCGCGGCCTCACACACGCCGGTGTGTGTCCCTGTGGCGCTGGCTGGCCGGGCTGGGCCTTGCGGCAGTGACGGCAACGCTGCTGTGCCCGCTCGCGGTCTTCATCGCGGGCGACGGGGCGGCGGCACCCGTCGTGGCGGGACGGCCGGTGGGATGGCTGGTGGCGCAGGTGCTGAGCGTCGCCGTGGTCGCACTGACCGGGGCGGCAGCAGTGACGGCACGGCGTCCGCGACTCGAGCACGCGCCAGCCGGGGCGAGGCCCGTCCGGCAGACAGCGGCGCGGGCGACGGTGATGGTGACGGCGGTGCTGTTCGTACCGTGGGCGCTGTGGTGGGGGACGCTGCGCCCCTGAGAGCGTTCACAGCTCCGGAGGGCACGTCACCGCGCTGTCCCGCGACCACCGCGCCATGCGGGCGCGGTGCGTCCATCTGCGGGAAGGAGAACGGTGCCCCGCGGCGGTGCGGGTCGATCAGGTCCTCGCCGCTGTTCGCGCGGTCCTGGTAGCCGAGCAGGGCACGCCACCAACTACCTTCCCATCAAGCCCCGTTGAAGGACGACCGGGCGCTGTCGAGAGTGGCCGCCATGCGGGCTACCTGGCCCTTGGTGAACATGAACATGGCCTTGTCGTCGGTGTAGTCCATGTAGTTGACGAACATGTCGCCGTCGGGCCCATTCCTGCAGGACAGCCGGGGGAAGGCCGGGGTTTGGAAGTTGGGCGCGCCGGAGTTCGGCGTGTCCGCGACGAGGTCGCTGCCGTTGCAGCCGCCGTCGTCATCGCCCCAGATGTGCAGCAGGTTGAGCCAGTGGCCCACCTCGTGGGTCGCCGTGCGCCCGCCGTTGAAGGGAGCGGAGGCGGTGCCGGTGGTACCGAAGAACTGGTGGCCGATGACCACCCCGTCCGTAGCTGCGGGGCCACCCGGGAACTGGGCATAGCCGAGCACCTCGTCGGGGTCCCCGGGATCGAAGATGCGCGGGCAGACCCAGAGGTTGAGGTAGCGGTCGGCGGGCCAGGCGTCATGACCGCCGCGCGACGAGTCTTTGACGGCATTGGTCCGCAAGTTGAATTTCGTGGTCCCGGTCTGTGTGCGGGTGATGCCGTCGGTGGGCTTTCCTTGCGGATCCTGTGTGGCGAGGTGGAACTCGATGCGGCTGTCCGCCACGAGCGGTTTCCAGACCGGCGGGACCCTTTCAATGTCCGGATTCTGCGCCCGGAAATCCTGGGTCAACACCTTGATCTGGCTGACGACCTGGTCCTTGCCGATGTTCTGTGCGGCGGTGTTGAACACCACGTGCACGACGACCGGGATGCGGGTCACGCCGACACGCGCCATTGCCTCGGCGCCCGTCTCGTAGGCGAATGCCTGGTTCTCGATCTGGACACGGTTTGCGGCGTATTCCGGGTTCTCGGCCATCAGCAGATGGTGCACCGGCATCGTGCCGCACCCTCGGCGGGGAGGAGCGGCAGCCGCATCGTTCTCGGACATATCACACCTCCAGGTTCAGCCGCGGAGCACGGCTGTGTCTGGGTGAGGCATTACCGATTACGGCAAATAAACCATGATGACGAGAATTGAATAAACTCACGAAAAGGCTAGCATCTGTTGCGGACCGCGGCAAAAGATGCCCATGAGGGAAAACCGTGACGATGAGCGAGCTGCCCGCCGAACCTTCCGAACCTTCCAGCGGGCCCATAGCATCGACAGACAGCAAAGCTTCCCGAAGAAGCCGAACTCACGGCCTCCCGGAGACGATCCTCGGCGCCCCTCGCGGAGGGCTGCGGCCGAGTCAGCGCCGGAAGGTGTAGCTGGTCAAACAGGAGCGGGCGTCCTGCTCGGTCAGCCCGAGGGACTTCCCGATCGCGCCCCACGGCACCTCGTCCGCCTGTGCGTTGCAGGCGGCGGCACGGCTGATACACACGGTGGTGCGCTCCAGTACTGCCACAGCCCCCAGCGCGGCAACCGGTGCTTGATCTGCCAGGTCGCTCAACTGCTCAACGACCTGCTTCAACAAGTCCGCCGGTTCATCGAGTCGCTGGTCGTGTGCCCGCCGCGTCCGCTTCCGGCGTCAAAGTGCATCGGCGTGGATTCGCTGCCGTCAGCCAGGACCGCACCCCACCTGCCCTGCCCTGCCCTGCCCTGCCCTCATGGGCTGACCGCAGGCCAAGAATGCCGAACCCAGGGGAACAGCGACCGGAAAATACTCCATCCGGTCATGGCCGATTCACTGTCGAAGGACGAGTGCCGAAAAGGCCCACCGCGCCGTCCCGAGGAACTCACCGACCAGCGGGCGCCGACCCGATGACCACCACTCGTGCCCAGGCAGGCGGCGAGTCCGGCACGTAGTCGGGATCGTCCTCGTCCCACGACCGGGCTGCCTGCTGCCGGGGGAACAGACCCACCACCGTCCGGCACGGTGGCCGCGTCTGCGGCCAGGGTGTCTGGCCGTCGGTCAGGGCCACGATGACATCCGGTCGGGGCTGTGCTCGGAGCGCCTTGGCAAAGCCCGTGCGGAGATCCGTGCCCCCACCGCCCACCAGCGGTATTCCCTCGGCCCGGCACAGCGGGTGCACGATGCGGGCCGCCACGTCGCACGGCAGGACGGTGATCAGGTCGCGGCGGCCGCCCACGGCACGGGAGATGGCGGCGACCTCGAGGAGCGCGCTGCCCAGTTCGGCGTCGCTTACCGAGCCGGAGGTGTCGATGACGACGGAGACCCGGGGCGGCCTGCGGCGGAGGCTCGGCAGTACGGCCCCAGGCACCCCTGCCGAGCGCCGAGAGGGCCGGCCGTAGGTGTAGTCCTGGCCTGTGCCGGGGCCGGAGGCTGCCGAGCGGACCGCCGCGCCCAGCAACTCCCGCCACGGCTGCGGGGGGTGGAATGCCTCTTCCGCCCACCGCTGCCAGCCCTTGGGGGTGTTGCCCGGTCGGGCGGTGATGCTCTGGGCCACCCGGAACCGCACCGCGTCCCGTTCCTGCTCGCTGAGGCCGTGGGCGCCGTCCGGTCCCAGTTCCCACTCCCGTTCCAGTCCGTCGGCGCCGCTTCCGCAGTCCAGCCAGGCGGCGCTCTGCGTAAGCGGCCCGAGCCGGAACTGGCGCAGGTAGTCCTCCATGAGCTCCCCCTCGGGCAGCCCCAAGAACGCCGGATCGACAGCGCCTTCGGGCCGGACCCGCCCGTCACCGAACACATCGTCGTTGATCTCGCAGTCCGCGGCGATGTTCATCCGCAGCCGTTCCCCCGGGCCGGTCAGCCCGCGCTCGCGCGCGACCCGGTCGCTGCGCCCGTGGTGGTCGCGCAGCAGGTGCGACACCTCGTGCACCCAGACACCGGCCAGTTCCTCCACCGGTGTCCGGTCCACGAACGCCGGTGAGACGTAGCACCGCCAGTACCGGTCGACGGCCATCGTCGGTACCCGCCGCGACTCGACGGTATGCAGGGCGAACAGTGCTGTCGCCAAGTAAGGCCGGACCCTGGCGGCGTGCAGTCGGGCGGCAAAGAGCTTGTCGAAGTCCAGGGTGCCGGGTGTGCATGGTGCACCTGGTGTGTCCGGTGTCACCGGAGCGTCCTGGGTCATCGGCGGGCCTGCGGGGCGACTGCGGTCCGGGCCGCCGCCTGGTCCGCTCTCCGCGACAGGGACACCGCTCCGGCAAGCCCCTCGATCGATGCCGGAACGTCCCAGTCCTCGCGGCGCAGCGTGGCGAGGGTGGTCGCAGGCACCACCACCAGGTCCGGAGCTCCGGTTTCCACCGCCCGGACCAGCAGCGCCCACGCCGCATCCCAGCGGGGCTTCTCCGGACGGGTGCGGACCGCCTCCACCACACCGTCGAGGACGGCCTGGCGCAGATCCCCCCTCTCAGGCAGGGCGGCACCCGCCGGGTCGGCGAGAAGCGTCTCGGGGTCCGGGAGGTCCATCCGGTCCAGACTCGCCAGCAACTCCAGCCCCGGACCGTCTCCCACGGTGCCCCTGACCAGCAGGGACAGTACGTCCCGGGACGATCCGGCCGCGGTGGCGAAGGCGATCAGGCACAGGGTCATCTCCCAGCTCCGGGGTGACGGCCAAGGGCCGCCCCGGCGGGCTTCGTTGCTGGGCAGTCGGTGTACGAGCGCGGGGCGGGCGGAGAGGAATCCGCACACCGCGCGGCGGGCGAAGGTCACAGCCTCCGGCAACTTCTCCGGGTCGAGCCGTGGCAGGGTTGCGCGGGGCCAGGTCCCGCCGAGGCCGCGTACTACGACCTCGTGGTCATGGGTCCACTGAAGATGCACGAACCGGTTGGCCAGAGGCGGGCTCAACTCCCAACCATCGGCCGCCGAGGACCGCGGGTTGGCGGCAGCCACGATCCGGACCCCGGGCGGCAGTTGCAGGGAGCCGATCCGCCGCTCGAGAACGAGGCGGAGCAGGGCGGCTTGAACGGCGGGTGCCGCGGTGGACAGTTCGTCCAGGAACAGCAGCCCCCGGCCGGCCCGTACCAGTCGCACTGCCCAGTCCGGCGGCGCCATCGGGACGCCGTGTTCGGCGGGGTCGTCTCCGACGAGGGGCAGGCCCGAGAAGTCGGACGGTTCGTGCACGCTGGCGATCACGGTGGTCAGCGGCAGATCCAGTGCCTGGGCAAGCTGTGTCAGGGCCGCGGTCTTGCCGATCCCCGGCTCGCCCCACAGGAGTACGGGCAGGTCGGCGGCCACGGCCAGGGTCAGTGCCGCCAGTTGTGTGTCGGGGCGCGGTTCGGTGGTGGCGTCGCGCAGCAGGCTCAGCAGCTCGCCGGCGACGTCGAGCTGGGAGGCGTGGGCCGGGCCGGAGGGCGTGCCGGTTGCGGTGGACGGAGCGTATGCGGGCATGTTTGATCACCTATGGGTTGGTGGTGGGCTGCGTGGGTGCGAGGGGACGGAGGTCCCCTGGGTCAGCGAGAGGTGGTGTGGCGCGGGTGTGAGCGGCGGTCACGGGTACGGCGACGATCCGGGCGGATGCGGCCGGGGCCGGGCCCGACCAGGCCCGCCCTGAACAGTCCGTACGTGATGCGCCGCTGCGCGGCCGCCTCCAGTTCGTCCCGCAGAGCACCGTCGCGTAGCAGTGCGTCGGGACCCAGCAGGCCCTCGACGACGGCCAGCGCACCGGCGGTGTCGCCGTGCACCAGACGTTCGCGGACGCCGTCGAGACAGTGCGGATCGCGGTGCGCCTCGTCGATTGCCTGGAGGCAGGGAAGCGGGGTACCGGTCAGTGCGGCCAGCAGTTCCTCCCGCCGGATCTCGGCGGGGTCGTGGTCCAGCGGGGCCAGTACCCCGTCGACCAGGGCGATCCGGTGCTGAGCTCCTCGGCACTCCACGAGGTGTGGTTGGCCTGCGAGGTCCGGAGTACGGGGCGGACCGGCCGGCGAACAGCCGGGGACCAGTGCCGAGGCGACCAGCGGGTGCAGCCGTTCGGCCTGGATCGCACCGGTGCGGATCAGTTCCAGGTCGGGGAGCACCCAGGTCGCCGCGTCGGGCAGGACGGGCAGCGCGGAGGCGCCGCCGTCCGTGGCTGCCGACGCGATCCGCACGGCGGGCGGCGCCGCGCCGTCCTTGTCCGCGACCAGGTCCAGGAGCAGCCGATGCCGGCCCCCGAGCCGCACGGTGACGGTCCCGGTGTGCCGCCCCTCGGGCCTCTCTGCATGGAGCAGGATCCCCGCTTCGGCCGCCCATCGGTCAACGGCACAGCGGCGCCCCTGCGGCACCGTCTTGAGCAGCTCCGGGTCCGGCAGCTCCGGATCGGGCGGTTCTGGGTCGGGCAGTTCTGGGCCGGGCAACGTCAGGTCCGGCAGCCTCGGGCCCGGCACAGGCCGGTCGTCGGCGGGCAGCCGATCGGCCCCGGACCGGATCCGCAGCTCATCGGCCCTGCGCGCGTCCCACAGATGGCGGTGCAGGTCGAGACGGAACCGCCGGTGGGGACGGGGATGCGGATGACGGCAGACGCCGGCCTCGGGGCGGGATCCGTCCCACAGCGCGAGGCTGATCCGCTGCCCGGCATCCGCCCAGGCCGGCGGAGTCCGTACCACGAGGTGCACCGGGCACGCGCCGTTACGCCCCACAGCGTCGTACCGAGCCAGAGAGAGGGTCAGCCCCGGGCGCAGCAGTCCGTCGGGAGCGACCCTCGGCATATGCCAGCGCAGCAGGTCAGGCGCCAAGTGGCGGAGGTCGGCCCGGACTTGGGCCGCCATGTCCTGACCCTGCGTACGCGCCACGGCACGCAGATTGAGATCGACATCGATGCCTGCGGCGGCGCACGCCCCGGCCCAGTCCCCGACGGAACGGCGGGCGGTCGCAGTCTCGATCACGGACGGCGGCACGGCGAACTCACGCACGCGCAGCCAGAAGGAAAGGCGGGAATCCCCCTTCGCGAGGTGAGTGAGCATCAGCACTCACCTTGCGCGGACGGGACCCCCCATCTGTCAACAGAAGGAGTCATCATCGCGGCTGATCGTATCCCGGCACCCTCGATCTGTCAGGTGCCGGCGACAGGAAAGCGCCACCCGGTCCCTGGCCCACCCCTGCCTGTCATCACCAGTTGGTGCGTTCAGTCAAGGGGTGGGACGTCCGTCTGACGGCCAGGCAGATCAGGACCTATGCCTGCTGGGTCGGCAGGATCACCACTTGGCGGAGGTTGACACGGGCCGGGCGGCTGGTGGTGTAGGCGATCAGGTCGGCGATGTCGTCGGCGGTCAGGGCGTCCATCGCGGTGAACATGCCGTCGAGCTGACGGCTGAGCTCGGTGTTGTCGATGTGGCCGCCGAGTTCGGTCCCGGTCAGGCCCGGCTCGATGTTGGTGACGCGGACGTTGGACGGGCCGAGTTCGGTGCGCAGGGACGCCGAGAGATGGGTGAGCGCGGCCTTGGTGGCGCCGTAGACGGCGTAGTTGGGGAAGGTGACATGGGCGCCGATGGAGGAGATGTTGATCAGGTCGGCGGGGCGGCCGTCGGCTGCGGCGGCGATCAGATCGGGCACGAAGGCACGGATGATGCGCAGTGCACCGGTGAGGTTGGTGTCGATCATGCGCGCCCACTCGTCGTCGCGGCCTTCGGCGATCGGGTTGGGCAGCATGACGCCGGCGCTGTTGACGACCAGATCGGCCTGGCCGTACGCACGGTGGATGTGCTGCGTTGCCTGCGTGATGCTCTCCCGGTCGGTGACGTCCACCTGCACCGCGAGTGCCTGGCCGCCGTCCGCGGCGATCTTCTCGGTCAGTTCGGTCAGCCGGTCGCCGCGACGCGCCAGGAGGGCCACGCGGGCGCCGTGGGCGGCGAGCAGGCGCGCCGTGGCCTCGCCCATGCCGCTGGCGGCCCCGGTGACGACGGCGGTCCGGCCGGACAGGTTCTGGTAGCTCATCTTCGACGTGCTCCTTGTCGGTGTCTCAGTTGGTGACACCGGCAATCCTGTGACACTCCCCTGCCCGTACCCAGGGCAGCGGTTTTCCTGGGTCCCGCAGTACCAGGCTGGCCCCGTAGCCCGTCGCCTAGACTCACGGGTCATGAGCAGTGATCTGGGGGAATTTCTGCGCTCGCGCCGGGCCCGTATCCAGCCGCACGAGGTCGGGCTGCAGGAGCACGGGCGCCGCCGGGTGCCTGGCCTGCGCCGTGAGGAGGTCGCGCAGCTGGCCGGGGTGAGCGTCGACTACTACATCCGGCTCGAGCAGGGCCGCGGACCGAGCGTGTCGGATGCGGTGCTCGACTCCATAGCGCGGGTGCTGCGACTTGACGAGGTCGAGCAGGCGCACCTGCATGACCTGGCCCGCCCGCAACGGCGTTCGGCGCGCCCGCGCGGCAGTCAGCGGCTGCGTCCGGGGATCCAGCTGCTGTTGGACTCCATGCACGCCCCGGCCTTCGTTCTCGGCCGCCGGATGGACGTGCTGGCGTGGAACGCGCTCGGCGACGCCGTAGCGGGCTTCTCCGCCATGCCCGACGGGCGGCGCAACCAGGCGTGTTATGCCTTTCTCGACCCGGCGGCCCAGGACTTCTACCTCGACTGGGACGCGGTGGCTGCCGAGACCGTGGCGTACCTGCGGCTCGATGCAGGGCGGCATCCGCACGACAGGCACCTCGCCGAGTTGGTCGGCGAACTGTCGCTCCGCAGCGAGCCGTTCCGCCGCCTGTGGGCGGACCACCAGGTCAAGGAGAAGACGTACGGCGTCAAGCGCATGCGGCATGCCGAGGTGGGGGACCTCGAACTCGGCTACGAGACGTTGGCGCTTCCTGGGGATCCGGACCAGCTGCTGGTCGTCTACACGGCCTCTCCAGGCTCCGGGACCGCCGAGAAGCTCACCGTACTGGCGAGCTGGACGGCACAGCCGGCCACGCCGCACGCCTGACACCAGCGGGGGCCGTGGCTTGCCGCCGCCTCCGAGGTGCTACGGGTGACCAGTCAGCGGTCGTCGCGGAGTGTCCGCGCGAGTACGGCGCGGTGGGTCGGCTTCGCCTCGCTGTAGCGCTTGCGGCCCTCGTCGGTGAGCACGACGAAGATGCCCCGGCGGTCGAGATCGCACATGGCGCGCTCGACGAGCCCGTCGCGTTCCAGCCTGGCCACCAGCCGGGAGGCGGCGCTCTGGCTCAGGTGCACCACGTCGGTGAGGTCCTGGCCCCGGCACTTGCCGTGGTCGGAGGAGGCGAGGCGTTCGAGGGTCTCGAATTCGTTGACACCGATGTCGTGCCGTGCCTGCAACTCGCGCTCGAGAGCGTTGTGCACGGCAGCGTGCCGGGCGAGAAGTCCATGCCACTCCTCGACCAACTGTTGCTCCGAGCTGCTCATCATGCGCCCAGGTTAGCATGCGTCAGCATTTGATGCAGCAGTATTAAATGCAATTGCATTCGATGCGTGCGCATGTAATGGTGGTCGGCATGACTTCCTCCGCACCCTTGTCCACCTCCACATCCGCGTGGAACGCACGACTATGGGGAATCCTGCTCACCGCCTCCCTCGTCGTGGGCCTCGACGCCCTGGACGTGTCGATGGTGGGCGTGGCCCTCCCCTCCATCCAGGCCGACCTGGGCCTGTCCACCAGCGCGCTGCAGTGGGTCGTCAGCGGCTACGTCCTCAGCTACGGCGGGCTGCTGCTCCTGGGGGGACGCGCCGCCGACCTCCTGGGGCGCCGCCGCGTCTTCTTGACCGCGGTAGCCGTGTTCGCCCTGGCCTCACTCGTCGGCGGCCTGGTCGACGACGGAGCCTTGCTGATCGCCACCCGCATACTCAAGGGCATGGCAGCGGCGTTCACCGCACCGGCCGCGCTGTCCATCGTCACCACCACGTTTGCCGAAGGACCGGCGCGCAACAAGGCGTTGGGCGTCTTCGCGGTCTTCGGCGCCAGCGGCTACTCGGCCGGTTTGGTGCTCTCCGGCCTGCTGACCCAGGTCGGCTGGCGGTGGACGTTCTTCCTGCCGATGCCGATCGCACTGATCGCCTGGATCGCGGCCAGCCGTCTGCTGCCCAAGGACGGGCCCCGCCCCTCCGGCGGCTACGACCTGCCGGGCGCGGTCACCTCGGTCGCCGCGATGCTGCTGCTCGTCTACACCGTCGTCCAGGCACCGGAGGCCGGCTGGGCCGCGCCGAGCACCCTGATCCAGTTCGCCCTCGCCGCGCTGCTGCTGATCGCCTTCGTCGTGATCGAACGCCGCAGTGCGCATCCGCTGGTCCGTCTCAGCATCCTGCGCTCGGGCCCGTTGGCGCGGGCCAACCTCGGTGCGACGGTGTTCTTCGGCGGCTACATCGGCTTCCAGTTCGTAGTGATGCTCTACTTCCAGCAGGTGCTGCACTGGTCGGCGCTCCAGACCGCGCTCGGCTTCCTTCCGGCCGCGCTGATCGTCGCCTTCGGCTCGCCGCGCATGGATCCCCTGATCGAACGGCTCGGCACCTCGCGCACCATCGCGGGCGGCGTCATCGCCCACCTCGTCGCCTACGTGCTCTTCCTCGTCATCGACCGGGACGCCCCGTACGCCGTCGGCGTGCTGCCCAGCATGATCCTGCTCGGCATCGGGTTCACCCTGGCCTTCTCGTCCCTCAACATCCAGGCCACCGCCGGGATACCGGACCACGAGCAGGGCCTGGCCGGCGGCCTGCTGAACACCTCGATGCAGGTCGGCGGCGCGATCGGGCTCGCCGTCGTCACCGCGTCCCTCACCACCGGTGGCGAAGGCAAGACCGGGCCCGACGCGCTGCTCGCCGGTTTCACCCCCGCCCTGCTCACCGTCACCGCGCTGTCAGCCATCGGCCTGGTCATCGCGCTGTCGGGAGTACTGGGACGGCGCCGCAGCGTCGACACGCCCGCGGCCGAGCCGGAGCTCGCCCTCGTCGACTGACCCCGCGCCGGCCGCGAAACCCTGAAGGTCCTCATTCAGCCCTGACCCGGCACTCCTGCTTGTGGGCGGGAAACATGCGCAGCGCGCGCTCTGTTTCCCGCCCACAGGACCGTGCGTGGCGCGAGTCAGGTGCCCGACGTACAAGAGTGGGTGGCGGGAAACCGCTAGCTCAGGGTCTTCAGCGCCGCCGCGTCATACGGCTTCAGCTCCTCGAACCGGTCCCCCAGCACCTTCGCCGCCCACAACGGATCCTGAAGCAACGCACGGCCGACAGCCACCAGGTCGAACT